>CAWIII010000021.1:0-937860 GCA_963836065.1 uncultured Solirubrobacterales bacterium | reverse complement strand
TGTGCACGACGAGCCGTCCGACGCCGGCACACAGGACTCCGCTCTCGGTCTCCAGGTCGAACACGAATTCTTCCTCCGGCGCGTCCAGCTCGACAACCCGCCGGACCTCGGCTGGATCGCGGGGGAGGTGCTGGTCCTTCATGCCCACCGGAACGCCGGACGCCAGGTTGACCCGGTAGTAGGTGACGGCATCGCGCCGTTCGAGGTAGACGGACGCCGGCTGGTTGTAGAGGTGGTAGAGCCAGCAGAGGCCTTGAGCGAGCACCGCGCTATTGGTGACGAACGACGAGCCGTTGCCTCGCTCTATGCCATCGCCGGGGTAGAAGCCGCGGAGGAATGCCTGCTGTGCCTCGACGTCGCCGTTGAGCACGAGCGGGGGCACCTGCTTGTGGGCCGTACGGGTGTACAGCTCTTCGCGGAGCCAAAGCGCGAGGCTCTGGCTGGTGTGGAGGTTGAGCTTGCCGACCCCGGTCTCGGGCGCGAATCCGGAGCGAGCGACCCAGTCGTGGGCGCCCTTCAAGAAGCAGCGAGACCACAGCAGGGCCACGCGGGCGCGGAGCCGAGGGTCGTTGTTCGTGAAGCAGACCCGTCGCCCGGCCCGCTCGACCCAGCCGTCACCGCACAGAAGCCCGAGCAGCTCCGCCATCTCGGTCGTCAGCACCGACCAGTTCGGCGCCTCCGGAAAGTCGCTCGCGAGCGCGAGCCGGTCGCGCTCCGCCACCGCGTCCGCGCGACAGACTCGCGATCACCATCGAGCATCCGATGATGCGCGGTGACGACGACCTGGCCGCCCCGAGCTTCGATCGACAGCAACCGGTGATCGGGGTCGGTCGCGCTCCTCCGGGTCGCGGTGATCGCACTGACAGGCGTGAATTCATCACCGTCCCAGACCTCGAGCAGCCCCTCTGGCTCGAACGTCTGGACACTCGGACCGTTGTCGCGTAGCGGGACGAGGTCGGAGGGCGTCTTAACTGCGGCTACGCCGTCTTCCCTGACAATCAGCGGTGCTCTGCAATTTACGCATTCGTGGTTGAACAGGATCCCGCTCGCGGCGTGCAGGTCGTAGGACTCGCGGTAGTTGACTGTGATGAAGTGGCCGTACGCCTTGGCGACGCCGTAGGGTGAACGCGGGTAGAACGGCGTCAACTCGTTCTGCGGCACCTCTCTGACCTTGCCGAACATCTCGCTGGAGGAGGCCTGGTAGAACCGCGCCTCAGGACACACCTCCCGCGTCGCCTCGAGCATCCGCGTCACGCCGACCCCCGTGAATTCTGCAGTGAGGGTCGGCTGGATCCATGACACGGCGACAAAAGACATCGCCGCCAGGTTGTAGATCTCGGCTGGCTTGGCCGCACGCAAGGCGTCGACGAGGGAGCGCTGATCCAGAAGATCGGCCTGGTGCAGTGTGATCCGGTCTCGCAAATGCTCGATGCGCTCGAACCTCTCGGTTGATGAGCGCCGAACTAGCCCGTGCACGTCGTAGCCGTGCTCCAGCAGCAGCTCGGCCAGGTATGAGCCGTCTTGGCCGGTGATTCCGGTGATCAGTGCTGAGCGGTGCGCTGGCATGCGCGGGGAGGGTACCGGGCGGCTAGCAGGCGGCCGCCACCGTGAGGTGAGGGGGCTCACGGCGCCCGGGTCTAGGTCGAGTATTCAAACGGCAGCGAATCCCGCATCTCCGAGAGCGGCGGCGCGGCCTGATCGCGTGCCGATGGGGTCAGCTCCAGGCCTTCCGGCCACGCGATCCCCACCTCGGGGTCGTCGTAGCGGAACCCGGCCTCGGTGGCAGGGTCGTAGTACGTCGTGCAGCCGTAGATGACGTCAGCGACGTCGCTCAGCACGCAGAAGCCGTGCGCGAACCCGTCCGGGCAGTAGAGCTGCAGATGGTTGTTGTCGCTCAGCTCGAACCCCTCCCATTGCCCGAACGTCTGCGAGCCGAGTCTGATGTCGACGAGCACATCGAAGATCGCTCCGCGCACGCACCGTACGAGCTTCGTCATTCCCGGTTGAAAGTGCATGCCACGTACGACGCCGCGGGCGGAACGCGAGTGGTTGTCCTGGACGAAGTCCTGGGCAATCCCGAGTTCCACGAACACGTTGCGCCGATAGGTTTCCTGAAAGAACCCGCGGGCGTCGCCGTGAACCGCCGACTCGATCAGCAGCGGTCCGGGCAGACGTGTAGGCAATGCACGCATGCCTTGAATCTAACGTATTGATTTGGCGATCCGAGCCAGCTCGGTTAGCCACCATGCGTCCTGGTGTTCCTCCGGGAAGTGGCTGAACCCGCTCCAGAGGCGTGTCGGCACAACAGGCGCGAGCAGGCCGGCGGGGAAAATGTCGCCCAGTCCGCTGAGACCGTGGGGGAACGACGCGCGCTGGGAATAGCAGAGAACCGGACTCACGAGTGCCCGGGTCAGCGGAGGCCGTGCTCGACCCGTACGTGGGCCGGATCGGCGAGCGAAGAAGAAGATCGACGCTGCTGAGAACACGACGAGCGCAGCGACCGAGCCCATGCGACCCGCGACCCCGTAGCGGCCACGGGCGGCAATGCGTCTGGCAAGCGGCGGTATGAGGTCGCGGTGACGATGCCGAGACCTACTAGCGCTTAGCGCAACGCAGCCGAAAATGAAGTGCGGCCCGGCGCCGGAGGATCGCCCCGGTGCCGGGCCGTGAGCATGACCGGCGCTAGCTCAGACGGACGTTGCGACTGGCCGTGTTAGCCCTCCCGTGCGCGGTCAGCGTCACCAGCAATCCAGCGCGCCCGGCCTTGCGCAGCAGCGAGCGGGCCTCGCGGGAAAGCTTGACGACGATCGTCGCGGTGTGGTTGGGCGATATCCCATAGCGGGCGCTGCCCAGCGTCACAGTTCGCGACACGACGCGCCGGCGCGTGTGGCCCTGCACACGCACGAACCTAACCTTCCGGACCTTCACCGTGAGACTGACCACGCCCGAGCAGCGACTGTTTATGTGACCGCATCTCAGTCTCACCCGAGCACCTGCACGCGTTGCCTTGATTCTCTGCGCCGGCACGCTGACGATGCCCGAGCGCGGATTGACCGTCACCTTGTGGCTGACGCTCCCCGAGCGTCCGAGAGCATCGGTCACCGTCAACCTGACGGTATATGTCCGCGCCCTCGAAAACGCGTGCCTCGCCGTGGGACCGAACGCAGATGCCCCATCCCCGAACGACCACGCGTACGTCCTGATCGAACCGCCGGGATTCGGATCCGAAGACCCACGCCCGTCAAACGAGAAAGTCTGACCGGTCGTCGCCGACGACGGGGAGAACGAGAACGCGGCCACCGGGTTACGCGGAGGGCTCGGCGAGAACTCGTACGCGCCGATGTCCGGGGCGCCGTGGACAATCCGGGGATTGCCGTCGGCGTCAAGCTCACCGGGGACCACACCGCTGCTGGTGCCGGCGTCGATTGTCGGGGATCCCGCGGCCTCATGCAGGTCGAGAGCGCCCGCGTTCACGAAATGGGGCGCCGCCGTCTGATTTCCGGCGCCCGTCCCCGGCGAGGTCACAGAATCGGTCGGATAAGCCGTCTGCGTCGAACCGAAGTTGGAGTGGTCGAGCACGACCGTGCTCGTCGCGCCGGGCGTCTGGTCGTCATACGCCCTTACGTCTACCCCGGTGTCGGAACGGATGATGCTGTTCGTAACGTTCATCGTGGCCGGATGGCTGGTGGTCGCGCCGACATCCAGGCCGTACGCACCGCCCGCCCCGTACGCCGTAACGTTGCGCAGCGACGCCGACACGGCGGCAGGTGCCTCCGTGTAGCTCTGGGTGAACACCGCAGCGATCCCGCCCGAGCTCGTGCACACGCTGTCTCGCAGCACCCCGGCGAAGATCGAACACGCACGCAACGAGGCACCGACACTATGAACGACAAGACGGTCGGCGAGGGTTCCCAAGAACCCGAACCCATATACCCCCTTTACGTTCAGCGATAGGTTCGAGATCGTCGCAGCGCTGTTGCGGAGGAAGAACTGGCCGAGGAAGCTGACCACCGTATCCGTCGGCCGCGCACCCATGCCGCGGACGTTGACGTTCAGGGTCGTCTCAAAGCTGTTAATGATCGTGGGATACGTGCCCGGCTCGACCATCACCGTGTCACCGTCGGCGACACCAGCCCCGCTCAGCGCGGAGACGAAGTTACAGGGCGCGGCTTGCGTACATTGTCCGGCGCTCGGCGCGCCGCCCGTCGGGGATGTGTACCGCACGGCGCCGAACGCCACACTTGGCAGCACCCCAACCAACAGCGCCACGAATACGACGAGCAGCCAGAGCCGTGCACGCCCAAGGACACCGATATGAGCTGAGATCATGTTTCCTCCACGTTATAGAAGTCGCACGGTGGCGCTCGCCAGGTCCGCGTTTCCGCGAGCCGTCACCGTCACCATCAGTCCAGTCGGACCGGCGGCACGCAGCATCGAGCGTGCCGCCCGCGACAGCCCAACAACAACCGTCGCAGAACGGTTGGGTGAGATCCCAAAGCGAGCGCTCCCCAACGTAACAGTCCGCGTCACAACGCGTCGACGCGTGTGGCCACCGACGCGCACCAACGTAACCTTGCGCACCTTGATCGTGAGGCTAACTACGCCGGAGCACCGTATATCGCCACGACCGCAGGCCAGCTTCACGGGCGCGCCCGCGCGCACGGTCTTGATGCGCTGACTGACCACGCTCACGAGCGCCGGACGCGGCTTGGCCGTCGCCTTGTGGGTGACGCTTGCCGAGCGCCCAAAGTTGTCCGTCACCGTCAACGTAACCGTGTACGTTCCGGGACGCGCAAACCTGTGCTTGACCGTGGCGCCCGACCCGGATACTCCATCCCCGAGCGACCAGTGGTATCCGGTGATCGAACCACCGGCGTTCGGATCCGAGGACCCGCGCCCATCGAACGAAAGCTCCCGACCGGCGAACGCAGAGGACGGAGAGAGCGAGAACGCCGCCACGGGATTCTGAAGCTGCGGGGCCGAACCGCTTACCTGCACCTGATGCGTGGTGCTTGCGGAGCGCCCGAAGTTGTCGGTTACAGTCAGCGTGACGGTGTACGTCCCGGGGTTCGCAAACGCGTGCGATGTGGTGGCGCCCGAGGCAGACGCTTCATCCCCGAACGCCCATTGATACGCGTTGATCGAACCACCGGCGTTCGGATCCGAGGACTCACGGCCATCGAACAAAATCGTCTGACCCGTCACCGTCGAGGACGGCGTGACGGAAAACGCCGCGACCGGGTTGCTCGGCGTGGTGCTCGCAGGAAACTCGTACGCGCCGATGTCCGGGGCAGCGGCTTGAATCCGCGCATTCGCGTCGGCGTCGCGCTCACCGGCGACCACGCCGCTGCTGGTGCCGGCATCGATCGTCGGCGATCCGGCAGCCTCGTGCAGATCGAGCGCGCCCGCGTTCACGAACTGCGGCGCGGCCGTCTGGTTGCCCGTGCCGGTGCCGGCTGGAGTGACCGAGACTGGGCCGCTGGGCGACGCGGGATCGGTCGTCCCGTAGTTCGAATGGTCGAGCGTGACCGTGGCCGGCGGTCCGCTTGCGTCGCTATACGCACGGACGTCGACACCGCCAACGTCGCGAATGATGCTGTTCGTAACGGTCACGGTCGCGGTAGCGCTCGAGACGGCCCCCACGAGAAGTCCGTAGGAGTATTCGCCCGTTGCGTACGCGGTGACGTTGCGCAGCGATGCGACTGACGCGTTCGGAGCCTCCGTGCCGCTCTGCGAGAACACCGCGATGCCCCCTGCGCTAGTGCAGACGCTATCGCGAAGCTGGCCGTTGAAAATGGAGCAGGTGCGCAAGCTCGATCCTGAGCTACTGATGATCAGCCGATCGGCGAGAGTGCCCAGGAACGCAAAGCCGTAGATGCCGTGCACGTTCAGGGACATGTTCGCGACCGTCGAGCCGGCGTTACGGACATAGACGTTCCCGATCACGTCGACGCTCGTGGCAGCTGGATTCGAGCCCTGCCCGCTAATAGTCAGGTTGCGATCGATCTCGAGGTCGCCCGGGATCGAGGGGTACGAGCCAGGCGCGACCATCACCGTATCGCCGTCCGCCACACCGGCGCCACTGACCGCGCTCTTGAAGTCACACGGCGCCACCTGGGTGCACTGGCCCGAACCACTGGCCGCACCGCCAGTCGGCGATGCATAGCGAGCGGCCGCAAGTGCCATGCCGGGCAGAGCCAGGACGAGCAACATCACGAGCACCGCCAACGCTGACAGCCGTGCACGCCCAAACAACACGCTGATGTTGCCAGACATCATCTTCCGGTCGGCCACGCTACCGCATTCGCCGATCGCACGATCTTGCTCAGCTCCCACCAACCGACCCCTCCTTGTCATCGCAGCAGCCGCACGATGCCGTGGGCCACATTCGCGTCCCCGCGAGCGGTCGCCGCCACCGCGAGACCTGCCCGCCCAGCCCTACGCAACAACGAACCCGCCTCGCGCGACAGCGCAACGACGACGGTGGCCGAATGGCGAGGAGAAATCGCAAAGAGAGCGGTCCCAACGTGACGGTGCGCGTCACGACGCGCCGGCGCCTGTGGTCCCTGACACGCACGAACGTCACCTTCCGGCGTTACCGTGAGGCTGAGAAGCCCAGAGCAGCGGATGTCGCCACGACCGCACGCGAGCCTTCGGCTCGGCGGCGGCGTCACCTTGCCCGGGACCTGGTACGCACCGATATCAGGAGCACCATCCTGCACCCGGGAAGTGCCGTTGACGTCGAGCTCGCCGGCAACCACGCCGCTGCTCGCTCCGGCTACGATCGTCGGCGACCCGGGAGCCTCGCGCTGATCCAACGCGCCCGCGTTGACGAAGTGCGGCGCCGCCGCCTGGTCGCCGGCACCCGTCCCCGGCGCCGGGACTGAATCGATTGACGTCACGGCCAGAACCGACCCGAAGTTCGAAGGATCAGACGTCACCCGTCGCCGGCCCTCCGGTCGCGTCGTCGTACGCCTTCACGTCGACGCCGCTGTCCGAACGGAGGATGCTGTTCGCAATGCATTCGGCGCGACACCCGAAGGCGAGGCGTGACGAATCGCTCCGAGCGCTGCACCAGGGAGAACCAGGGCGCACGGCACCATCAATGCAGCGAATCCGCACCGCCGCGCACGGCCAGCACGTTGCCGCAGCTCGGGTGCCGAGATTGTGCACGCGAGCGTCAAGTCGCGGATACTAGCGTTTGCGCGAGGGCTCCCCAGCGACAGCCTGATCACAAGGTCACCGCCGAGCTCGCCGTCCCGGCGCCGTTGCCGTTGACCGTTTGCGTCAGGACCGCGGCGATCCGCGGATGCCGGAGCCGCACCAGTTGCGTCCGTGCGCGTTTGCCGAAGGGAATGTGCACGATGCGAGACCGCCCGGGACTCAGACGCAGGCGGACGACAGCCAGTGAGAGGGGCCGCTGGCCGCGCCGCAACAACGTGATCGTGAGGCGGCCGGTGCCCTCTCCGGCCACCCGGACCGTCAAACCATTGGCGAGCGTCGAGCCCAGTGCGCGCGAGACGATCGTGATCTGGGGCCGGCGCGGCGCGATCTCGACCACACGGTGCGTAGAGACGACGATCGAGCCCGCACTGACCGTGAGCATGACGCCGTACCCGCCGGCGTGCGCAAAGCGGTGGACGGCTATGGGACCGCTCGCGGAAGATCCGTCGCCGAAATGCCAGGCGAAGTGAGTGATCGTGCCGCCGGGTCCGGAGGAGGACCTCGCATCAAAGCGGACCGGATCGCCGCTGGGTGCGCCCGTCGGCGTGAAGCCGAACTGGGCGAGACCCCCGACGCATCCTCCGTACGCGTTGCTCCACTCGCCCTGAAGCTCGTATACACCGCCGCCGATCACGGCGTTGTAGTCGCCAAAGCGGGTCTTGCCCAGCGGAGCGTTGAACCAGCTCAGGCATTTGTCGCCGTTCTCGTTGCCGGTCGCGTCGATCCAGGCGTTCGCGAGTGGATCGGTGACTGCCTCCGCGTACTCGTGTCCGGCGTCGTCGATCGCCTGGTCGGCTGCGTTTCCATTGGGGCTGGACGGCCCCCGGCAGCCGGCGACGTCTGCATAGGGGATTACCGCATACAGCGTCGGTGCGGCCCGCGTCCCGATCCACGCGTGGTATGCGCAGTAGCCGTGGTAGCTGCAGCCGCCCTCGTAGCCGCATGTACCCACCGAACTGGGCGTGAACAGCACGTAGAGATCGCCGAGACCGCGCGGCAGCGATTTCGCGGCAACGAGTCTGTCGACCTCCGCCTGGACCTGCGAATCCGTCAGGCATACCGAAATGCCCGCGAGCGAACATCCTGACGGCGGATACGCAGCGTCGTCGACGACGCCGCCGGCATAGCTGGCCCTATCGGTGGCAGCACCCTGAGAATCCGTGTACTGCTTTACCGAAGCGAACACGTTCGCATTGTGCCCGCCATCGGCGGCCACGTCTTTGAAGAACGCGTCGACCAGCGCTGTGTAGCCAGTCGGGAACGAGTGCCCGGCGGGGGCCCAGTAGATAGCGTGGATCCGGCTCGAGTGCATCACCGGTCCCCCGCGGTAGATCAGCGGACCGCCAATCTCGGGCGCACGCCCGACCCGGCCGCCGCCGGCCGGATCGGCAAGCGCAGCCGAGGCGGGCTCGAATGCGAACAGCGCCGCGAGGCAGAGGATGAGCATGGTCGGCCGGCGTCCCACCTAGAGCATCAACCCGCGAGAGGTCGAAAGGTTGCGAGGGGGCGGCGCCCGTCAGCGCGAGAGGCCCAACCCCAGAATGCGGCTGGGCCGCCGCCCCTGGTGGGGCGGCGGCCCGAGAACCGCGTACTACCTCAGCTACGCCTTAGTGCTTCTTGGCGTGCTTCTTGGCGTGCTTCTTGGCGTGCTTCTTGGCGTGCTTCTTGGCGTGCTTCTTGGTCGCCTTGTGCAGCACCACCGGGCGCGCCTTCGCGATCGATAGACGCTGACCCGCGCCACCGGCGACATACGCTACCGCCTGCTCCACCGCTGGGTCCTGGGCACTGAACCCGAAAACGTCCGGGACGCGCGGCGGATTCGGGAACACCGTCGTCGTCGGCGCCAGCACGATGCCGATCGATGCCGACACATTACCCGTGTTGCTGAACTGCACCAGCACCTGGTTGGAACCAACCGGCGCGAGCGACACGGCCGCACCGAGATCGTTCCCGCTCGGGCCGATCAGATGGTACTCACCCGCAGCGCCAATCGAGCCCACCGGCGAATCGAACGTCGCCAGCACCGCGCTGCTGTTCGATGGCGGACCGTTCACCGCGCGCGTCGCCTGCACGATGCTGGGGCCGGAAACGAACCCA
Source organism: uncultured Solirubrobacterales bacterium (assembly GCA_963836065.1). Classification (GTDB taxonomy): domain Bacteria; phylum Actinomycetota; class Thermoleophilia; order Solirubrobacterales; family Solirubrobacteraceae; genus Palsa-465. The sequence goes on along the minus strand of CAWIII010000021.1, from coordinate 928,539 downwards.
GGAGCCGAAGCCGACGGATTCAACGGCGCCGTCGAGGTCACGTTCGCCGCAGCCGGCGACAGGCCTAGCACAGCGCCCGCCTCGGCGTCCGCCCGCACGAAGCGGGTCACCGCCGACGCGACACCCGGAGCGAACGTCACCCGAATCGTGTTGATGTTGTTCGCCTGCGCCACCGTCACACCGGCGACGTTGGTCCGGTTGTTGACGTTGAGCAGATGGAACGAACCGGGAATCGCCGAGGCCACGTTCACCTGCTTATCGAACGTGAAGTCGACCGTGTTCGTCGGCAGACCGTTGACCGTCACCACCGCCGCGTTGATCAGGATCGGGTTCGAGTTCGTCCCACCCGCCGGACCAAGCACCGTCTGGGTCATGTTCGCCTCACCCGGCGTCAGGGCCGGGGTTGTGCCATCGAAGGCGCCGTCCGCGGCCGCGATCGCACCCTGCAGCATCCCGATCTCCGCGATCTGACTGTTCTGGAACAGACCAGGGAAGTCGACCCGCACCGCGTTGTTGCTGATGTGCGTCCCGGTGCCGAAATGCGACACACCGTTCGTATCGACGAAGAAGAAGCTAGCTGGAACGGGGGCCGGGTTAAGGCTTCGCCAGGTCGTGGTCGAGCGTGTACACGATCTGGTTGTTCGCCTGATCAGGCTGAACGCCCAGGATGTTCGGACCCGTCGTCCGACCAAGCGGACCGGTCGCGTCACTCGGCGCCACCGGCTGCGAATCCGTGTGGTTGTTGAGTCCCGAGGACGCCTGAACCGCACCCGCGTGCGAGCTACCAACTGTAAACGCACGCACCTGCGTCGGGAAACCCGTCCAGTTCCCCCCTGGCGTTGGCGGTCCGCCGAAGTTCCCGATCACACAATTGGTGTTGCTCGGATCGACGAACGCCGAATCCGGCGTGATGTTCTGCTGCGAGGCATAGCCCGACAAGCTCAGCAGCCTCGGATCCGCACCCGGGACGCTGGTCAACACGTGCCCGGAGCCGGTCCCGCCCGCAAGCCCGATCGTCCCGGTCAGGGACTGGCTAAAGCACCACTCAGCCTGCGAGGGCACCCCAGCAGCACGGTCATAGCGCGTGATGGTCACGCTGCGGAGATCCAGACCCGTCGTCGAAACCGACGGCGCGCCCGCGATCGCCGCATTAGCAGCAGGAGCCAGCGCAAACGCCGACGCCAACACGGCACCAAGGCTCATAAGGACGCAAAGAGGACGACGCCTCCGCGACCGAGCCAAATGAGTACTTCTCAAGGGAACTCCCCCCTTTTGATTTGGTTGCTTGTAGCCGGCAGACATGTCGGCGCCGACACTTTCTGGCGGTTGATACCCCCGCGAACGTATATCAGACTTGGACGCATCGACGAGGGCAAGCCCCAGATCTTTTTCCGGGGACGTGATTCTCTAGCAGACGCAAGACATCCGCGCAACTCTGACCGTCGTCATGCGTTTTACGTGCGTCAGTCCGGAGACGCAGTCGCGGCTTGAGCTACGCTGCTCGCGTCCCCGTTCCAATAATTCTTTCGCTTTGCAAATCTGCGCTTTGATGCTCGCGGACCGGGGACCCGACAGAGCTCGGGAGCCGAAGCCCGGCTCGCGTCCGGACCGCGCCCCCCAAAGGCGCTGCCCTTGAGTCAGGCGCTAAACGCACGCTCCGTTGCGAGCAGCCGCGCTCCCACCCACTCAATAAGAGTCTCCCTGTTCCCGGCCTCCACAGGACAGCTGACCAAGGTAACTCGATGACCTCGAACGTGAGACGTCCACATCTCCGTCGTTCCCGGCGAATTAAAGGTCGTCATTCCCACCAATTCCTTGCGCGCGCGGTGGCTGCTTCTTCAATCGCGCGCGCTGCTGTTTGTTCAACGTTTGCGGCCATCGTCCTGCTCTGCGCCCAAGCTTCAGCAGCCTCCGTAAGCACATTCTGCGTCCACGATCCAGCCTGCCCTGCCGGCGGCATTGCCGAAGCGACGCTTCCCGACGCGGTTCAGGCCGCTAAGCTCGCGCACGACGCAGGCCAACCACGTAACCGCGTGGACATCGGGCCGGGCGTTATCCCCTACGCGGGAGAGGCCGACGATCTCGCCGGCAATCCGATCGACTTCGTCGGCTCGGGTCGCGGCAAGACGATCCTCGAAGACGACGCGAGCGGCGGCTTCGCGCAGCGAGCGCTCGGGATCACCGAGCCGACGTCGACCGTTTCAGACCTGACGATCCGGCTCATCTCTCCGGCGGGGAACCCGGCGCCGTTCACCCTCGGCGGTCTGCTGCTGCGCGACGGCGCACGCGCCGAGCGGGTTGACATAGATGGCACCCAGGGCGGTCCGAGCAGCATCGGAGTCGACATCCGGGGCGCGTCGACGTTCACCGACGGGACGATCACGATGCCCACACCGAACGGCGCCAGAGGAGTCAACTTCATCGACGCCGGCGGCGACGCTGGCGTGCAGGTGATCTCAGGCACCAATCCGAAGGCGGTCGCGACGCTCGCTCGCACGCGCGTGACCGCTGTGACCGGGGTCTATGCCACGAGCGACGGTCTTGCGCGCGCGCGTCGGATGACGATCACCGCGAACGGAAGCGGCGCGCTCGTCGACGGAGGCGAGCTCGATCTGTACGACTCGCTGATCCGGACCACGAGCGTCAGCAACCTGCCGCGATCACAGCCGCCGAGCGATCCGGCAGCGGGCTTGGTCGCCGTCAGCATGGGTTCCGAGGCGACCCTCCGCGCCGACAACGTCACCGTGGTCGGCGACGGCACCGGATACGGAATGCTCGCCGGCGGCCGCGCCGGCGCGGGACCCGGGAGGCTGTTTGCCCGCAACGTCGTTGTGTCCCACTACGACACGGGGCTGCTGGCAGACGCCAGCCATCCCGGGACTCGGTTGGACGTCGACTACTCGGCGTTCAGCATGGCCCACGTCGCAAAGAATCGCGACTTCGTGCTCGGCCGCCACAACCTGATCACCGCGAAGCCGGGCTTCGCTGACGCCGCCCACGACAACTTCGCTCCGGCTGCCGGCTCTCCGCTGGTGGATCACGGCGATCCAGCGCGACTGACGGCGGCGGAGCCCAAGGTCGACCTCGCCGGCAACCCACGTGTCGCCGCGGGGAAGCCGGGCGCCCGCCCGAGGCGCGATATCGGGGCGCTCGAGTACCAGCGTCACCGCGGCAGGGACGGCGCCAGCGCACGCGTGAGCATCTCGCGCAATCCGGTGAAGCTCTCCGACGGTGTCGCGCCGGTCAAGCTCACGTGCCCGAGGGCCGCGCAGGCGCGCTGCGCCGGAACGCTGACGCTCAGCCTCCGGGTACGCAAGCGCGTGCGCGTGGGCCACCGCACCGTGATGCGAACTGTGCAGCTGGTGCTCGGGAAGGCGAGCTACAGCATCGTCCGCGGGCATTCGGCGACGGTGCGCGTTACGCTCACGCGTAACGCGCTGAGCCTCGTAACGCACGCGCAGCACAAGCGACTGACCGCCGATGCCGTCGCTGCTCAGACAGGCTCGCGCGGCTCGATCTCCTCAACCACGCTGGTCCTGGTTGGTTGAGCGAACGGCGCTCGGCCGCCGCGCGCGTTCAGGGTGCGCCAGCCACTGCCTGCACCGTGTCGCTGACCGTGTTCGCGCCGGCAACCCGCACTGGCGGGCTCGCAACGATCGCGTAGTCCCCAGCCTCGAATCGGTCGCGGTCCACGTCGCCGGACGCGTTCGGATGAAATACGAACGCCGAGCTGAAGCCGGCGCTGCTGCACAGCGATAGCGCGACCTCGGGGAAGATCGGATGCTTGTGCGTCAGATCCAGCCAGAACGCCTTGAGCGCCTGCGCGGAGTGGGGATTCACGGTCTCCGCGACGAAGACCCCGTCCCCCCGCAGCTTGCGCGCGGACAGTGCGAGGAATCGCTCGAGCTCCGGCAGCGGCAGGTGCTCGATCACCTGCGCGGAGAAGATAGCGCCGAGCGAATCGTCCGCGAGACCCTCGAGATACTCGTTCAGGTCTCCCTGCTCGACTGAGGGGTGGCCTTTCTCTCGGCAGCGCGCCACCATACCGCCGTCGAGGTCGACCCCCAGGTAGCCGACGCCGCGGTCGCGCAGCAGATCGAGGAACTCACCGCGTCCACAGCCTGCGTCCAGCACAAGCTCGCGATCCCCGAGCAGATCGAGATACACCTGCTGGCGGCGACGGACCAACTCCTCGTCCCCGCGGAACATGTCCTCGAACCCAACATAGCCTGCTCGGTGCTCGGCGGACGAGCGGTAGCCATAAACCCGGCCCGCGACTCCTTCGTCGAACGTCTCGAACGGCAGGAACGCTGGGTCGGGCCGTGCTTGGCTCTCGCGGACGAGGCGGTCGGCCGCTATGAGCAACCGTTGCGCGTCGGGCCGAAGCGCTGTGATCGCATCATCCTGGCGGCGCAGCTCGGCGAGCACGAGCGCAAGCGCCTCACGGCTCTGAAGCGAGCTCTCCGGCGCCCCGGTGAGCCACTCGCCGAGCGACGCGATCGCGTCAGCCAGGCGTTCGTCAACCGCGCGCTGGTGGACGGCGCGGTAGCGCAGGAGTCGCTCGATGCCGCGCTTGGCGAAGCTGCCGAGGGGTGAGCGGGCCGCTCGCGTCGGCCCGGCGGTGATCGTCGCGCGCGCGTCATCCAGACAAGTCTGTGCCGGCAGCGTCCGCGGCGCCGGCGGATACGCCCGGCGGCGCTGACGGATCATCTCCAGTCGCCGCTTCATCGCCTCGCCGGAAGCTCGGGGGGAGTGCGTCTCGCGGATCTCGGCGGCGGCACGCTTCCCTCGTTGCTCGGCCTCGCCCCAGTCGGCGAACACGCGCTTCATCAGCCGAGCTGCTTCGTCGAGGTCGGGCTCGGCCCACGCGCCATCCTCCGGATACGGGGCGTTCCCGGGCCCTATCGGGCGCGTCGAGTGCGGCACGAGGTAGCCATTCTCAGCGGTCATGAAGTCGAGATTGCCCGAATAGCCGGTTGCGATGACGGGTTTCCCGAGGTACATCGCTTCAGCGAGCGTGAGGCCGAGGCCCTCGGAGCGATGCAGCGACACGTAGCAGTGCGCGCTGTCGATCATCGCGTTCTTGTCCGCAGCCAAGAGGTAGTGCTCGAGGACGTGCACGTCGGGATGCTCGGCTGCCGCGACGAGCACGCGCTCCCGATCTTGGGGATGGTGCTCGCCGTTGATGCACTTGATCGCCAGGCTCGCCCCGGCGCCAGGTGGAAACGCGCGCTCGAAGGCTTCAATCAGGCCGAGCGGATTCTTGCGCTCCAGCACGCTGTGGAAATCGAACACGAACAGGAACAGGAAGCCCTCGGGCAGTCCCAGCTCGGCACGCGACCGTGGTGGTGGCGGCGGCACCGAAATCGGTATCGGCACGCGCAGCACGGGGATTGACGAAACGGGCGTCAACGCATCGACGATGTGTTGCGTCCCGACCCAGACCTCGTCGAGCAGCTCGAACGCGCCGAGCGACTGCTCCGGGAAGCTACTGACCTCCCACCACCACATGCCGATCCGGTGCCGGCCCTCGAAGAAGCGTGGTCCTGCATCGGCGACGAACTCCGGCAGACGGTCCGCGTTCACACAGATGAGGTTCACGGGGAACGGCGCGACGTCGGGCCGGACGTGCGCAAATGCGTGCTGCTGACGACTGCTTGGGATGACGCTGCCGTGCACGGGCATAACCGGCACGTCGACGGCATCGAGTGCGCGAATCGCCAGGCGGGCCGCCTCTGCGACGCCAAGCTCGGAGCGCAAGTAGCCGGCGACGTTGACTCCCCAGATCGGCTCGACCGTCTGCGCTGCGGCGTGAGTCGGCGCCGTGGGAGGCGGCGGCGCTGCGCTCGACGGTTGCGGGTGCTGAAGCGCGGCCTGCTCGAGCCACGGAGGCGCCGGAGGCAGGAGGCGCTTGGGAATGGAAGCCTCATGCCCGTGCACGTGCGCCCATCTGACGAGACCTTCGGCGTGTTCCTGGAGCCCAAGGTCGGGGAATGCGGCGCGCAGGTCCATGCGGGCATGGTGCAGTTCGGCGAGGAACTGGTTGACGCCGAACGCTCCGCCGACGTCCACTGGCTCGCGCAGCCATGCGTAGAACTGCTCCTGGCCCTCCTCGCTGAACACCGAGCAGTCCAACTTGCCGGCAAGCTCCCCGCTGCGGAAGACCCGCCGCAACGACGGCGTCAGCCGCGTGCCATCGGCCATCGCGTCATAGCTGTACGGCCATTCGCACACCTTCTCGTGACCGTTGGCGACGAGCGTTGCCCGGTATCCGTCGAATAGCTCGCGGAGGACCGGCTCCTCGGCAAGCGAGATCCGGTCCTGATGCTTGCTGAGCAGACGCGGGCGGCTGGGGTCATAGCCGCTGTAGTGGAGAAACCGCAGCGGCTTGCCTCTGACCGTGTAGACGCCTTCGCCGGCCCGAGCGACGGGACGTGTCGCGAGATTCCAGTAAGCGACGTTGTAGCCGGGGTCACGCAGGACGCTGAAGTCGTCCATCAAGGAGGGCGCCAGATCGAACCAGCGTTGATCGACGAACAGCCCCATCCGGTGGTCGACGATGCAGTCGTGGCGCAACCGGCGCGCCCACCAGCGCACAAGCTTGTCCGTGTCCACGCCGGCGGCGAGCGCGACGAAGCCGAGGTTGTACGCGCCAGAGGCGACGATCTGGACCTCGCTCGGGTTCTTGGCGTCATCGGGCGGCGGCTCGGTGAGGTGCGGCGTCAAGACGAGGTGGTGCTCTGCCGCGAGCCGGTGGACCTCCTCGAGCGTGTCGAAGATCTGGATGTCCGGGTCGAGATACAGCACCGGTTCGTCGAGGCGCTCAATCAGCGTCGCCAACAGCGATGGCTTGACGGCGGTCGAGAGCTCAATCACGTCATAGATCGTCGCCATCATCAGGAACGTCTCGGAGTCGAGGCCGAATTCGTCGGGCCGGATGACCTCGAACGGCTCGTCCGCCGGGTCGATGTACCCGTCGATTTCATCGATGATCAGGACGAAGCAGCGCCCGTTAGGGTGGTGCTGGTGGAAGGACTTCGCGAGCACGCGAGCCTGTGCCACGTAGTTTTTTGCGATGATCGTGCAGAGGTTCAAGAGCGCCGGATCGTACCGGGTGCCTTCAGCGCCGCCTGCTCAGCTCGGAACGCTGCGAGCAGCGCTGCTGCGTCGCTCGCGTCGGCCTTGCGGGCCGCCAGCTCGGCGACCACATCCTCGAGTCGCTTCAGCGCGATCGCGTCTTGCTCTTGCGCGTCCGCGAGCCGCGCCAGCACTTGGAGCAGATCGCGATCGACGGCTCGGCGACGTTCCGTGATCGCATTGGACAGCGGCCTTGCCAGCTCGTGCAGCAGGCGAGCAGCAACGGAGCTCGGAACAGACGGATCATCGATTCGGCGCCTGAGGCCGACGATCGCGTCTGCCGGCACCGCCCGCTCGGGAGCCGTCCGGCGCGGCATCACCGCGGCCACGCGCCCGAGCTCAGCGGCCATCCGTGCCCCAGTGCGCGCAAGCGAGTACGTCCGGGCGAGCGCCGCCGCTCCGCGCCGGGCGCGCGCGTGTGCTTCGTCCTGGTGATCGAAGACCTCCCGCAGCAGCCCCGCCGCGTGCTCGACGTCGGGCTCCACCCACGGCGCGCCGGCCGGGTAATGCGTTCCAGACGGCACCGTTGCGGGCGCGTGACACACGAGGTAACCACGGTCGTCGTCCATGAAGTCGACGTTTCCGCCATAGGCGGTGGCGAGCACCGGGATCTCCGACCGTAGAGCGCGGGCGAGCGGGAGTCCGAAGCCCTCGGCCCGGTGCAGCGAGACCACGCAGTCGGCGCATGCGAGCAGCTGGTCCATCTCGGCCGAGGAGACATAGCCGTCGCGCAGATGGATATCGCTGTGACCGTGCGCCACGATCGCCAGCTCGTCGCGATCGTCCGGGTGGCGATCAGCGTTGATCGATTTGACGAGCAATGCCGCCCCCGAACCGGGCGGGAAGGCGGCGCGGAAAGCTCGGACAACAGCAGCAGGGTTCTTGCGCTCGAACGCGCTGTTGTAGTCGAACACGGTCACGAACAGGAATCCGTCTGGCAGGCCGAGCTGCGAGCGGCTCACGGCTCGGGGCAGCGGCAACACGGGGATCGGCACGACGCGGACGGGCACGGGCGAGGCGGGCGCGATCGCGGCCTCGACGTGACAAGACCCCACCCACACCTCCTCTACGAGGTCGAACGCCGGCCTCCACCTCTCGGGAAACGCGTCGAGCACCTCCCACCACCAATAGCCAATCGTCTTTCGTCCAGCGAAGAACTCCTCCCCTGCCTCCGCATGCAGGGCAAGAACACCGTCGGGGTTCAGGCAGAGGAGGTTGACGCGGAAGGGGTGCCGCTCGGGACCGGTGGCCACAAACGGAACTGCGCGGCGGGAGGCGGGCAGCGCAGTGCGCACCGCGACCGGATGCAGCGGCACGTTCGCGACGTCCAGCGCGTCGATGGTGAGCCTGGCTGCGTCGGCAACGCCCAGCTCCGAGTGCCAGTAGCTCACCACGTTGACGCCGACTGCCTCGCCAGGACGAGGTCGAGGCTGCGGGGCAGTCGCTGTCTCCTCGGGCGCAGCGTCCGCGTCAGGATCCGGCTCCGGCGCGGCCCCCAGAACCGCCGCCAAGACAGCGTCGTCTTCTCGTCCGTGTTCTCGCGCCCACCGGAGCAGCCGCCATTCGTCAATCTCCTCCACGACACCGAAGTGATCACGAAGGTCGGGGCGCTGCTCACAGAGGACCGCGAGATAGCGTGGTACGACACTCGCCGGAACCGCCGGCTCGGCGAGCCAATGCAGCAGCGCGTCGTGGTCGAAACGCGAGAACGGATGCAGAAACCGCCCCTCTGCCTGCGCCCGTCGCAACAAGCTGCGAAGCGACGGGGTGAGCGGCAACCCGTCGGGGAGTGACCCGAAGCCGTAGGCGCCATCGCCGTCGCGGTCGCCGCCTCGGCCGTCGGTGATCCCGGCCGCAACGATCTCGAGCTCATCCAGCGCAGTGCCGAGCGCCTGCAGCCAGCGCAACGTCGTCCGCGCGGTGAGCAGCCGATCCTCGCCCAGGACGGCGTCGGCGAGCTCCGCCCAGCGATGGAGAAGCTCACGGGTGGCCGGCCCGTCGCCCAGCACGAGGGCATCCAGCGCGTCCTCGCCTGCGCCCTCCACTAGCGGCCATGGATCGATCAGCACGGCGCCTGACTCTGGCGGACGGATGCCTCCGGCGAACTTGGCGTCAGCGGCGACGTATGCCGCGCTGCCCGCACCCGCGGCAAGCGCGCGTGCAAGCAGTCTGGGGAGCACGGCAAGCGAGAGCTGCTCGCGATCGAGGTCGGACGCGTATCGCTCGAGATCGTCTCCGAGCAACGGACCGAGACCATCAGGACCGTCGTCGTCGAGGACGAGGACGTCGACTGGCTCGTCCACCCGCCGCGCGAGCGCGTGCCCTTTGTCGATGGTCCCTCGTGTCACGATCGTGCACCAGCGCAGAGCGACGCGCTCCTTATTCATTCGGGCGTCCATTGCCGGCGGCGATGCGGCGAAGATGGTACGCAGCGCGGTAGCCCGACTTGATCGCGCCGAACAGCGAACGACTGACAGAGGGATGCGTCGCGAGCGCCAGTAGCGGCCGCTCCATCTCCGCAGGCAGCGCACCGTGAGGACCGACGAGCCGCAGCGCATCCTGGCTCATACCCGGCGCCACCAAGACGTCTTTCAGCTCGACGGCACGCGCCGGGGATGCGGGACCGTCACATACATTGCGGTAGATCTCCAGAAGGCGAGCGGCGGTGGCATCCCACGTGAACTTCGCCGCAGCCTCGCGCACAGCCGATACGTTCCGGTCGCGAGCGGACTGGTCGGACATCAGTTCAAAGGCGACGTCGGCCGTCGCCGCGGCGTCCCACGGCACGATCGTCGCCGCGGCCTCAGGAAGGATCTCGCTGAGCGACGTTCCCGCCGCCCACATGCACGGCACGCCGTGACCGGCGGCCTCGAACGGAACCAAGCCGAATCCCTCGTACACAGTCGGGTACAGGACAAGCCGTGCGCGCTTCATCAGCCACGCCTTCTCTCCCTCGCTCACCGCCGCGACGTCGATCGTCACGTCACCAAGGCGTGGGCGCAGGATCAGCATCTCGTCCTCGTCCGGCGCTGAGGAACCGACGGCGACGTGCGGGCCGGCGAATACCAGGCACCCCTTCCAGTCGCGGCGTCGCTGCAACTCGTCGAGCACCCTCAGTGCAAACACACGATTCTTGTGGTGGAAGTCAGTGCCGATGCACAGGATCACCTCCGCTTCCTCGGGCAGCCTCGCGGCTGCTCGCGGAGCGGCCAGCACGGGGTCGCCGCGGGTGAGGGCATGATCCGCTCCGTTCTGCACGACGCAGGCGCGGTCTCCGTCGACGAGGTCCTCCGCCAGCGCGTCGTCGCGCGCATGTGCTGAGACGAACAACACGCGATCAGCCGCTGCCAGGACCCTGCGCGCGAGCCGCCGATACGACTCCCAGTCAGCGTAGGACCGAAAGTACGTCGGATTGTGGTAGCCGATCAGGTCATGCTGGGTGACCACAAGCCGCTCTCCGAACTGCGCCAGCAGCGGGATGTCCTCAGCAGTCGAGACGTGGAAGGAACGGTGAACGACGTCGGCGCGACCGATCGGAGCCGTCCGGGTGCCCGCTTGCGGCCTCACCGCCTCGACGCTCTCCAGATCGGCCAGCGTGTCCCGGGCGTAGTCACTCAAATCCAGGGGGACCACCACCTTTAGACGGGGCTCGCCGGTTCGCGCAAGCGCGGCGATCAGCTCGAGCACGTGCAGTTGGGTGCCGGTCATCGGTCCAGTCAGGACGCGACCGTCGATCACCACGGACAGCCCGGTGAGTGCCCGTCGAGCGGCGCTCAGCGAGCGGCTGAGGGGGCCCGTGAAGTCGCGTTCGACGGCGCGGACCGCGTCGTGGTAGTAGGGATACCGGGTGGCGAGAATGCGCTCGTGCGCCGTCTGAACCGAACTTGCCTCGCCGCCCGTGGCGAAGCTGCCACCGCCGTGATGAAAGACGAGCACGTCGTCGGCAGCGACATGACACAGCCCGGCTCGCAGACACCGCTGCGAGAAATCGACCTCCTCTCCGTAGCCGGGTGAGAAGGCCAAATCGAAGTCGCCGACCAGCTCCAGCGCGGTCCGGCGAACATAAACGCAGTGTCCGATCGCGGTGAGAAGCCGCGGATGGAGCCGCGGCGAACGCGCGCGGACCGCGGCGGCCGCATCGTCGAGGCTCCAATCTTGAGGTAGGCGTGGCACGGATACCCCGCGCTCGGGCACCGAAACGATGCTTCCGTGGTTGGTCAGGCTCGTCGCAGTCGCGACGTTGCTCTGGGAACCAGCCGCCTCGCGAAGCCCGTCAAGCCAGCCGTCGGCCACGACGCAGTCGGAGTTCAAGAGCAGCACATCCGCGGGTGCGCAGCTTGCGAACGCGTCGTTGACGTTGGCCGGAAAGCCGACATTCTCGGTACGACGGACGTAGAAGAGCTCGTGCTTGACGATCCCCTCACGATGGAGCTTGCGCACGAGCCGCTCAGAACGATCGTCAGGGCTCGCGTCGTCGCAGACGAGAATCGAGACGTCAGGGGGAGTGTGTGCGAGCACGCTGCGCAGGCAGCCGACGAAGTGCTCGTGCCCCGCGTAGACGGGGATGCAGACGACGACCTCCCCGCGTCGGGCTTCGATTCTCGTCGCTGGAGTTATCCACCTCGCCGGCACGCGGCGATTATGGCGCGGCGACTCACTGACAGCGGCGCCGTCCTGTTAGCTTGGGGTGCGGGCCAGCACTGATGCAGTGCTTACGCCCCGTCCAGCTGCAAGCGGAACATCCAGACGCGTTGGCCGTAGCGCCACGGCGCCGGAGGCGCGAGACGCTCGATTCTGCGAGCACCGAGCAAGCGGGCTGCACTCGATTCTTGCCTCCGTTCGCGGTCGCGCGCCGTCGAATCGGCCCCGACGCGCTTCTGGCTGCTTGCGGCTGCCGCTGCGCAGAGTGGTCGACCCGCCCTACGCCCCGCGTGATAAGGCCGATGCGCAATCGCTGCCGGCTACAGCCCCACCTGCAAGATCACTGGGCCCCAGCAGCTCGATGTGGGGCCTTCCGGACAGAAACCGTGCCGCCCATTGCCCCAGGAATCGGGTGGCAGCACGCGCAATGAAAGGGCTGTGCATATGTCGAGCGCCGCGACGACTCCCAAGGTGACGAGCTGTGTTCCGGTCACGGTGTGGCTCACGGTGTGGCTCAGGTACCCCCCCATAGATCCAGATTGAGATGCCTCGCAGCGCGCTGGCGGCCATCGACAGCGGAACGCCCAAGAGCGCTTTCGCGGTCCTTGCTGACTTCCTCCACCCCCGGAGGCGGTGCGATCGGCGTTGTGGACCGGCTCAAGTGTCGTGGCTGTCGGTCCTCAAGGGCGCCTTGGCAAGTCAAGCCCGCGGAGGCGGCGTTACCGGCCGGTTGCGCAGCAGGTGAGGTGGGGTAACGAAGCGAGTGCTCGGGCCACGTCGTGGGAACGCAGACGGGGCGTCGTCTATTCTCGGCGGGCACGCATGGATCACATGCTCTCCGAACCGGATGCGTCGCACGAGGACGCGCTTCTTCGCGGCTCCCCGCGCATCGGCATCCTGGTCGTCGCCTACAACGCCGCGTCGACGCTTGCGCAGGTTCTCGATCGTGTGCCCAAGTCATTCCGTCCCCGCATCAGCCAAATGTTCGTTTGCGACGACGCCAGCGAGGACTCCACTTACCTTGTGGGCCTCGGGTACCAGCAGGTGACCAACGACCTACCTCTTACGGTCATCCGCCATCCGGGCAATCTCGGCTACGGCGGCAACCAGAAGGCTGGCTATCGTCTAGCGATCGAGCACGGCCTCGACATCGTCGTGCTGCTTCATGCGGACGGGCAGTACGCGCCGGAATGCCTTGAGGAGATTGTCGCCCCCCTCGAGCGCGGAGAATGCGACGCCGTGTTCGGTTCGCGGATGATGGTCAAAGGCGCGGCTCGTCGGGGTGGCATGCCCCTCTACAAATATGTTGGCAACAAGATCCTCACCCGCTTTGAGAACGGGATGCTGCGGACGGATCTCACGGAGTTCCACTCCGGATACCGAGCGTACAGCGTCAAGGCGCTGGAAACGATCCCATTCGAGTCGAACTCCGACAGCTTCAACTTCGACACGCAGATCATCATCCAGCTTCTAGAGGCTGGCAAGCGCATCGTCGAGGTTCCGATCCCAACGTACTACGGCGACGAGATCTGCTATGTCAACGGTCTCAGATATGCCAAGGACGTCTCCGCCGACGTTCTGTGCTACCGGCTCTCCAAGCTGGGTTTCATGTCCGGACAGTTGGGCAGCGTCGGCGGTGAGTACGCGCTCAAGGAGGGACCAGAAAGCTCCCACGCGATCATCCTGCGGTGGCTGGAACGGATGCCACCGGCTCACGTCCTCGACCTGGGCTGTTCAGGCGGGCGTCTCTCGGAGAGGGTGCGGGCTCTCGGTCACCATGTCACCGGCGTCGACGTCCTCGAGCTTCCGGAGATCCACGCTCGCGTCGACCGCTTCATCCGGGCTGACCTCGACCGCGGGCTGCCGCAAGCGGTAGTCGGCGAGGGCCCATTCGATATCGCGCTCGCGGCGGACGTGCTGGAGCACGTTCGCGAGCCCGAGCAACTGCTTGAGCAGATCCGCGATGTCCTGGTGTCGCGAGGAGTGCTGATCGCATCGGTCCCCAACTTTGGCCATTGGTACGCACGCGCTCGTACGGCGCTCGGCCTTTTCGATTACGACCAACGCGGAGTCCTGGACCGCGGGCACGTCCGGCTTTTCACGCGCCGGAGCTTCATACGCCGCCTGCGTCTCGCCGGATTCACGATCGTCCGAGACGAGGCCACCGGCCTGCCGCTCGACGTGTTGACCCGCGGCAACGGAACGTTCACTAGGGTGCTGCGGGCCATTGACCGCATCGCGGTCACAGCACGCCCAACGTTGTTCGGCTACCAGTTCGTGTGCCAGTGTGAGGCACCGCCCGCGCCGCGGGGCAACTGGCGCCCATGACTGAGATAGCTGGCCTTGCTTCCCCGCCAGCGGACCGCATAGCCAGGCCGGCGGGGACCGACGATCAGGGTGGGTGGCGCCGACCGCCCGGATGGCTGTGGCCGGTATCGATCGCGCTGCAGGTCATCAGCGCAGCGGTGCTTACGAGCTACACGTACTTCTTCGTCGACGACTTCGTCTTCCTGCAGGAGGCGCGAACTCACGCGTTCAGCCTGTCCTATCTCCGCGCGCCGTTGTTCGAGCACTTCTCGCCCATCACGCGCCTTCTCAACAAGGTGCTCGTTCACGTTGCGCCAGGGAGCTTCGACCTCGCACACGGCGTGCAGCTGGCGCTCTACGCGGTCGTGCTGTTCGCGTTCGCCCTGCTCATGTGGACGATCCTTGGCAACAGCTGGTCAGCGTTCGCGTTCACCGTCGCCTTCGGCCAGTCGCTGTTCCTCATACGCCTCCTGAACTGGTGGACGGCGACCGCGAACATCCTGCCGTCGACGATCTTCCTGTTGGTCGGAATTGTTGGCTACCTCCGCTGGCGAAAGGCTCGATCTCGGTGGTGGCTGGGGGTGTCGCTAGCTGCCTTCGCCGCCTCGCTGCTCGACTACGAGACAGCGCTGCTGTTCCCCGTATACCTCCTGCTGATGTCGCTGCTCGTGCTCGAGGATGACCTTAAACCGCGCGCTTGGCTGGAAGTTCTATGGCGCGAGCGTTGGGCTTGGTTTGGGTACGGCGCGCTCGAACTGGTGGCGCTCTACAACTACTTCGAGAACTACTACTTCAAATCCCCGCATCCATCGCTGGGTCAGCTGGCTCGCTACCTGAAGTTCGCACTCGTGGACGCCTTGGTGCCCGCGCTCGTGGGTATCAAAGATCCACAGGCTCCGCTAAGCAGCCACGCGTATGTGATCGTGGCCGCCTGGCTCGTCGTCGGTGGCGCTGTCGCGCTGACTTTGTATCTGCGACCACGTACGTGGCGGTGCTTCGCAGCCTTCACTGTGGTATTCGCGATCACGATGGTGCCGGTGGGCCTCAACCGCATCAAGCAGTTCGGTGTCGGCATCGGACATGAGCTGTACTACGAGCAATCCTTGCAGTGCATGTTCCTCGTGCTAGCCGCTCTCGCCATCAGCTCTCGAGCGCGGCGCGCGCCGCCGAGTTGGCTCGCCCGGGTGACGTCATCGGTCGGGGCTGTACCGGGAGCCGTGGTTCTCGGAGGTGCAGTTGCGATTGCCGGGTACGGCGCGCTGTACGTCACCTCGGTGCAGGCGATGGCGAACCAATCCGTCGAGCCGCATCGGGCGTTCGCCTACGTCGACACGTTCCGCGCGAGCGTGAGACGAGTGAGAATGGCGACAGGCCACTACCCGGTGCTTGTCGACCACGAGGTCCCGGCGGACATCATCCCGGGTATCTTCGCGCCCTACAACCACTATGACGAATTCTTTTCCCTGATCGAGCCCCACGTGCGCTTCGACCTCGCGGGCGAACCCGCATTTGTGGTCGACGCGACAGGTCGCCTCGTGCCGGTCCGCTTTACGACAATCGCACACGGCTCCCTGAGCAGAACCACCGTCAGTGCCCTTGATGAATCAGACATGATTCCGGCGTCAAGGCGGCCCGGCGGTTCCTCGGCGTGTGTCCCGGGACCGCGGCCCGATTCACGACTGCACATACCCTTGTCCTCGCCGCAGACACTCCGTCCACTCGCCAGCGGCCTGCCCTACGCCATTCGCATCGCTGCCCGGGTGCCAGCCCACGTACAGGTTATCGTTTTGCTTGCGGGCTCCCACGGAGTCGTTCTTGATAATGGGTTTCCAGCAATCTGGGGACCCGGACTTGAGAACGAGTTCGTTCCCTTAACTACCGCGATGAACGTCAACGAGGTAGATGTCGACCTCCCAGCTGGCGCCTGCGTCAGCGGTCTCTCACTGGGCGAGTTCAGTTTCTCCGGGCCAGCCGTTTGACCTCCCGAAAACACCCCGAGCAGACGCGTTCCCCGATGCCGTCCACTCTCCCCATCCCACCGCCCAACTTGGCGACACGCATCGGCCAGCGAATACCGCTCGATCGGTGGGATGCGACGTACATGCTGAAAGCATCGCCTGAGCGAATGCCGAGCTCTTCCCGCGCTTTCGGTCCTACGTCTGCCCTCAGACACCGCCGCCCGAGCAGCCCGACCAGAGCTTCAACCGAATCTACGCGCTGTTGGCGTCCACGCACATCACGCGAGAGTGGAGCAGATTGCTCGCCGAGCTCAACCGCCTCGATCCCACCGACCCGCGCGAGCAAGCTGCGATCGAGTGCAATCTCGAACTCATCCTGCGCCAGCAGGATGCTCTCGGCGAGGAGATCCGCAACCTGCAGGAGGGGAGATCGCACGGAGCGCCGACTACGCGCTGCACTTGCACTGATGGATACACAGCGGAGAACTGCCTCGCAGGCGTCCCGATCGGGACGTTACTTGGCCGCTCCGACTGGTGATGGCGGCTGGCCCCCGCGCGGCGCGGTCGCTGATTGCTGCCAACGACTGGAACCACTCGGTTGCTACCGTCCTCTAGCGTGAGCGCCATAGTCAAGGACGAGCCGACCGCGGGTCGTACCGCGGTCCCTTTCGTCCGGCCGGCGTTGTCCATCGCCCATCTGAGCAAGACCTTCCGGCTCCCCCACGAGCGGTACCACACGCTGAAGGAGCGTGTCCTCCATCCGTTCCGCGCGACGGGCATCGACGAGCTGCACGCCGTCGAGGACGTGAGCCTGGAGATCGCCACAGGTGAGTTCTTTGGGATCGTAGGCCGCAACGGAAGCGGTAAGAGCACATTGCTGAAATGCATCGCGGGGATCTACCAGGCCGACAGCGGAGAGCTTGAGCTCAACGGCCGGCTGTCTCCGTTCATCGAGCTCGGTGTTGGCTTCAATCCGGACCTCACCGCGCGAGACAACGTGATCATCAACGCGATCATGCTCGGGCTCTCGCGCAAGCAGGCACGCAAGCGGTTCGACGCGATCGTCGCGTTCGCCGAGCTTGGAGAGTTCATGGACTTGAAGCTCAAGAACTATTCGTCGGGAATGCAGGTCCGGTTAGCCTTCGCAGTGGCGATCCAGGTCGACGCCGAGGTCCTGCTCATCGACGAGGTGCTGGCGGTCGGAGATGCGGCATTCCAACGGAAGTGCTACTGCGAGTTCACGCGCCTGAAGGAATCTGGCCGCACGATCGTGTTTGTCACGCACGACATGGGCGCAGTACAGCGCTTCTGCGACCGGGCGATGCTGATGGAACGTGGACGGGTCGTCGACACTGGCGATCCCGCGTCGATAGCCCGTAAGTACAACGAGCTCAACTTCCGTCGCGTACGCGAGGAGGCCAGAGACACGAACGGCCCCGAGGTGCTCCGTCGCGCCCCGGTCGCGGAGGTGCTGCATGCGGGCTTCGAGAGCCTGGAAGGCGAGCCGCTCGTCCACGCACGACAGGGAGAGCCGTGCGTTGTGCGGGTGCAGGTCCGGTTCCATGCCAACGCGGAGGACCCGATGTTTTCGATCGCGCTAACCAACGACACGGGACAGACCTCGTTCGCTACCAGTTCTCAGCTCGACTACGGCCCTACTGGTCATTTCCGCGCTGGCGAGAGTACGGTGATTCGCGTCCAGTTTGAAAACTGGCTGGCGCCGGGGCGCTACCGGCTAGTCGCGGTGGTAACCAGCGACGGCTCGGCCGACAATGCCTACGACTTGCGCCAGGACATCAGCTCGATTATCGTCCACGCGACCAGATCGGGAGGCGGGGCTGCCGACCTCCCCCACAGCTTCGAGATTGAGCGAGCCTAGCCTCCGGACGCCGGAACCGCGCAGCGATCGGGCACGAACAGCCGCAGCCGCGTCATCGAGGCTCCAGTCTGCCGGAGCTGTGGCCTCGGGTTTGCGCGTTCTGGCATGAACACAACGCTGTCATCGTTCGTCAGCGCGGTCGCCTTCGCCACCGTGCTGTCCGCGTACGCGGCGTCGCGTAACCCCTCGACCACCCTCGCCGACGACACGATCCGAATTCAGGAGGACCACATCGGCGAGCAGCAGCTGCGAACGCGCCGTTTGCGCTTGCGCTCGCGCGAACCCAACATTGCGATCACACCGGGGTAGAGCACCTGGTGCTCGCTCGCGGCCGCCAGATCGAGCTTCCGCGCAAACTGCTCAGGGGCGGCGGCGATGATGGCGCGGCGGAGCTCGTTGGGAACAACGACGTAGCGCTCGGCCAACCGATGCCTGCTGTCGGGCACTGCTAGCTTGCCAGCCCATGAGCACTCAAGCGGTACGCGCCTACGGGCCCTCCGCCCTTGGTGGGAGCACCCGACGCTTCGTTGAGCTGACGCTCACGCTCGCGCGCACGGAGTTCAAGCTGCGCTACTTCGGCTCAGCACTCGGCTACTTGTGGTCGCTGATGCGGCCGCTCCTGTTCTTCGGGGTGATCTACGTCGTGTTCACACAGATCTTCGCGATCGGTAAGGGGGTGCCGCACTACGGCGTGTACCTGCTCACCGGGATCGTGCTCTGGACCTATTTCGCTGAGGCGACCATGGGCTGCGTCAGCTGCCTGGTCGGACGCGAGGCGCTGCTGCGCAAGGTCCGCTTCCCGCGCATGGTGGTGCCGCTGTCGGTATCGCTGACCTCGGTCTTCAACCTCGGGATGAACTTCATCGCGGTGATCGTGTTCGCGCTTGCGAACGGTATCGCCCCGAGGCTCAGCTGGCTGGAGCTGCTTCCGATTGCGCTCGGGTTCATCGTACTGGCGACCGGAATCGGGATGTTGCTGTCGGCGCTGTACGTGCGCTATCGCGACATGCAACCGATTTGGGAGGTGACCACGCAGATCCTTTTCTATTGCTCGCCGATCATGTACATCGCGTCCAGGTACCGCGGGCTCGAGCACATCGCACTGCTCAATCCGATCGCATGGCTCTTGACCCAGATGGGGCACGCGTTCATCCATCCGCCGCCGGTGGTAACGCACGTGGGCAGCACAATCGTCGTCGCACAGCCAATGCGATCGGCGTACGTGGCCTCTGGGGGCGCCCTGCACTCGGCCGTAGCACTTGCGCTTATCCCGGTCGTCTTCGCAATCGGCTGGTGGTTCTTCACGCGCGAGGCGCCACGGGTAGCCGAGGACCTTTAGGGTCCCGCGCTTCGCCCGTGTAAAGGGGACACCATGGCATCGGATGTAACATTCGGCGGGCAGTTGCTCGCGGTTAGGCGGTAATCAGCGAGATGATGATCCGTGCATCCCAGGGGGTCTGGGACCGTGGGCCGTTGACGCCTTTCGGGAGCTTCGCGACCGTCACGACCTTCAGCTGAACGCTGGTGAGATCGTGGTCTCCTCGCCGCTCCGGGAGCCGAGTCATCGTTGAGAGTTCTTCTCTAGCTTCTCGGCTGGCCGGCGGGGGATCGAACAATCCGAGGTGTAGCGAAGCAGAGATGAAGAGCTTCCGGAAGTTAGGCAGGTGGCCGCGAGGCGGGTTTGTGGCAGTGGGCGTGCTGCTTGTGCTGATCGTCGTGACGCTGTCGTCCTCGCTGATCGGCGGCAAGGTGTTCACGTCCGGCGACAGCATCTACTTGTGGCCGCCGTTTTCGGCGCAGCGACCGGCGCACTGGGTCAGGCCCTCGAACACGATCCTGACGGACCCGCTGTTGGGGTTCAATCCCGACCTGCTGCAGACGCGGGCGGATCTCGAGAGCGGGGTCGCGCCGTTGTGGAACCCGTCCATCGGTGCGGGCCGTCCGCTGCTCGCCTCGCAGGTCCACGCGCCAGCGTTCCCGATCACGTGGCTGGCGTTCCTGCTCCCGTTCTGGTCCTCCCTGGCTTGGATCGCGGCAGCGAAGCTCCTGCTCGCCTCGGGGGGCACGTATCTGTTGTGCCGCGAGCTGCGGTTACGACGCGGCCCGTCGCTGTTGGCGGCGATCGCGTTCGCATTCGGCGCCTACTACTTCGCGTGGCTCGAGCATCCGCAGACGAACGTGTGGGCGCTGCTGCCATGGATGTTGTTCGCGACCAGGCGCGTGTGCACGACGGGAAGCCTTGGCGCCGCCGCCCTGCTCGGGGGGTCTGCCGGCCTCTCCTGGCTCGGTGGCCATCCTGAGTCCGGCGGGTTCCTGCTGGGCACGACGGTCGCGTATGCAGCATTCGAGCTGATCTACGAGCGGCGATCCGGCCCCGGGTGGCGCGGCCCGCCCGCGCGGAGGTGGGCCGGTCCCGGCTGGACGCAGACGATCAACGGACGCGCCGGACTGCTGCTCATCGTGCTCGGCCTTGGTCTCGGCGTCGGTGCGATCGTGAACATCCCACTGGTCGAGCTCCTCCGCCAGTCTCTCAATACGCAGCGCGGGGGCCCTGCCAGCCCCTTCCAGGAGGGGTGGGCGTTCTTCTTCCCGGAGCTCTGGGGAAACCCGGCTAAGGCGTTCAACGCTGTAGGGCCCTCTAACTGGGCGGAGCGCACCGCCTACATAGGTGTGCTCCCGCTCCTCCTGGCGGTCGGGTCGATCGGCAGACGCCGTCCCCGGGAGCAATGGTTCTTCGCCGGCACGGCGGTGATCCTCCTCGCGACCATCTTCAACACCCCCCTCTGGGCCGCGGGAGCGCGCAAGCTTCCCGAAGCCAACGTCGCACGACTGGAGCGACTGCTGATCATCGTCACCCTGGCGGGCGCCGTGCTCGCAGGCTACGGGCTGGAGCGCTGGATCACCGGAACCCCGCAGGACCGACGGCGCATGATCAAGATCATGGGCGTCGCGAGCCTGCTGCCGCTGATTCTGTGGCTGCCACGGCACCTGAGTCTCCTCTCCTCGCTCGGCGCGGCGCTTGGACAGCTCCCCGCGGTCCATGCCGGGCAGATGTCGCCCCGTGTGTTCGCGCTCGCAGCCGTGTGGCGCTGGACGCTCATCTGCGGTCTTGGGCTCGGCATCCTCTTGCTCGCCGGGCGACGGAGATCACCGAGGCTCGCCGTCATGCTCGTCGTGGCCCTCACGGCGGTCGACCTGGTCGCGCTCGACCGTGGCTTTCACGGTTCGATCCCGCTCGCGCAGGCCGATCCACCCGCGCCAACCGTGATCCGCTACCTCCAGCAGCACCAGGCGAACGAGAGGGTCACCGTGAGCGCGGCTCTCCCCGCGAACCTCGGTCAGCGCTACGGATTGCGCGATCCTCGCGTTGGAATCGACATCCCGCACCCCACGCGCTACGACAAGCTATGGACATCGCTCGGCGGCCTCGGAGGCGATCAAGAGTTCTTCGTCGCTCACGATCCAAACGCCCACCGTCTCGCCGACATCTTCGACACGCGCTACGTCCTGCTCGCCCCGACCGAAACCGTTCCGTCATGGCTACACCCGGTCCTGCGGACGGCCGGCGGGACCGTCGCCCTGAACCCCACGGCGCTGCCCCGAGCATGGGTCGCCTACGACTGGCAGCAGGCGGACAATCAGCCTAGTTCGCTTTCACTCACCCTGCGCGCCAGCACCGGACAGTGGCGCGACAGGCCCGTGATCGAAGGTGCTCCATCGCCGCCGAGCGGCATGGCGCCGCCAGCGACCGTCGCGCAGATACGCAAAGACGCCAACGAGAGCGTCACCGTAGACGCGGTCGCAACTCGACCCGGATACCTGATCCTCGACGACTCCGCCTATCCAGGCTGGACCGCACAGCTCGACGGACACAACACACCTTGGTCGCCCGCCAACGACAACTTCCGCGCCGTCGCCATCCCAGCCGGCCGCCACACCGTCACCTTCCAGTACCACCCGGCGTCAGTAGTCCTCGGAACGATCATTACCGCGGTCTCCGCAATCGCGTTAATCGCGCTTGCTGCGGCCGGCGCCGCCCTAACCCGCGCGCGTCGACCGTCGACTCCACCCTCGCCGACGATCACCCGCGAACTCGACCGTCAGCGCGCCGAACCTTCCACCACGAGCTAACGGAAGCCAACCACAGATACCACCCAGCCCATCAGCCACGAATACCGACGCACCGGGACGGTGCTCGTCCCGGCGGAGATCACGCCGCCCCCCAATGATCATTGTGACGATCGAGCACTGCCCCAGTCGGGCCGCGCGACTCGGGTTTCGGTGCTGCGGACCGGCTCGAAGGCGCGGCGCGGCTCAGGCGACGCTGCGCTCGCCGTTGAGCTCCTCGGATTCTCACTGGAGGGTTCGGTCCGGTCCTCGAGATTCAGACGCTCGTCGTCGAGGAATCGCAGCTCGCCGTCCACAACCCCGATTCGCGGGCCGATGGGGAAGCCGCCGGGGCGGGCGAGGGGCTGGTCACTCCGGTACCGTGGCGTAATGCCCGGCTCCGCGGCGCTGGCGGTCCAAGTCGTCAACTACGGCACACGGGCGTATCTCGAGCGCTGCCTGGCGACGGTCGTCTCCGACGCGAAGGGCAGCGGACTCGATTACGAGATCAACTTGCTCGATAACGCATCTGGCGAGAACCTAGATGATCTAGCCAGGCGCTTTGACGCCTGCCGGGCCTTCACGGCCCCGCGCAACCTTGGCTTTGGCGAAGGCCACAATCTGCTGCTGACGAAGACCGAGGCTCCATACCTGCTGATCCTCAACCCCGACGTCGAGTTCATTTTTCCGGACACGGCCAAGCACCTGCTCGCAGCGGTGACAATCTGCGACGGAGTCAAGGCGGCCGGACCAAAGCTGCTCACCCCCGAGGGCAGTGCTCAGCGCTACGACCACGGGCGTCTACGTGGACTGAGGGCGCAAATCGCCCTGCGAGGAGGGCATAGCTACTGGCGGGAGACAGACCTCCGCCAGGAGGTCGCATGGGTGTCTGGCGCGGCGCTGCTGATTGAGAGGGCGGCATTCGCCGCATTGGGCGGCTTCGACGAGAACCTGTTTCTCTACAAGGAGGACGAGGACCTGTGCCTGCGCCTGCGCCGCGCTGGCGGTCACGTGATTTACGAACCCGCAGCAGTGCTCCGTCATCAAGGATCGGTGGTGGCCAACCGTCATGAGGCCCTCGCCCGTTCGTTGAGCTACTTCTTCGCCAAGCACTTTCCCAACCGGCCCGCGCAGAAGGCCTTCGCAGCCGTCCACCGGTGGCTCGCCTACCTGCGGTTATGAGCGCCGACCGTCGTCCCTTCCACCTCCCCACCGGCGCAGCTTGTATGAAACGCGGTAGCCGACCTTGAGCGCACCAAATACCGCGGCGCCGAGCTGAGGATGCGTTGCCAGAGCCAGCAGAGGCCGCCCGACGTCCGCCGGGAGCGCCCCGCCGGGCCCGATCAACCGCATCGCGTCTTCGCTCATCGCTCCGTGAATCACGCGATGACGGCGTTCGAGCGCGCTCGCTGGGCTGGCGGGGGCATCGCAAACGGCGTCGTACAGTTCGAGTAGTCGCGCCGCGGTGGTATCCCACGTTAGCTCCCTCCCGGCCGTGCGGATCGCCACGACGTGGCGCTCGCGAGCTCGTTCGTCGCGCAGCAACTCCAGAGCGCGGTCAGCGCTCTGCTCGGCGTTCCAGGCCACGATCTCCGCGGCGCCCTCCGGGAGCACCTCGCGCAACGAAGTCCCTGCCGCCCAGATGCACGGAACGCCCTGGTGTGCAGCCTCGAAGGGAACCAGACCGAATCCTTCGTGGATCGTCGGGTACACGACAAGCCCTACGCGTCCAAGCAGCCACGCCTTCTCCGCTTCGCTCACTTCGCCGAAGTCGATCAAGGAGTCGGCCAACCGCGGATGTTGCGCAAGTAACTCCGCTTCCTCGAAGCTGGACGATCCCTGGGGGACGGTGGGGCCTGCGAACAACAGATATCCCGCCCAGTCGTGGCAACGCTGGAGCTGCTCGAGCATCCGCAGCGCGAAGATCCGGTTCTTGTGGCGGAAGTCGTTACCGATGCAGAGCATCGCCTCGGTGCTTTCGGGTAGCTTCCCTGCGCCTGGCGGGGGCACCGCAGGTCCGCGCGCGTCCGCGAGGTGGTGGTCCACACCATTGCGCACCACGCTTGCTCTGCTCAGCTCCACCAGGTCCTCGGCGAGCGCGTCATCTCGTGCGTGCGCGGAGACGAAGATGACGCGGTCGGCCATGGTGAGCGCCAACCGCGTCAGCCGGCGGTAACCGTGCCAGCTCGTGGCGTCCTTGAAGTACGACGGATTGTGGTAGGAGATCAGGTCCTGGTTGGTCACGATCAGCCGTTCACCCAGGGAAGCGAGGAACGTCAGATCTCCGGGATTGTTGATCTGGTAGGGGCGGTGTACGACATCGGCGATACCGCGGGTGAGTCCGAGAGCCTCGGAATGGTGGACAAGCGCGACGCCAGGCAACGACTCGAGGATCCTCGCGCAGTAGTCCGATAGGTTATCGGGCACGACCGCGGTCAGCCGCGCCTTCTCCGTGCGCGCCAACGCCGCTATGACCTCGAGAACCTGGACCTCCGTGCCCGTCATCGGTCGGGAAAGGGTGCGAGCATCGATCACGACCGACAATCCCGTCAAAGCGCGTCGGGCGCAGCTCAACGAACGCGCTAGCGGCCCAACGTCGTCCTGCAGCGATCGGATCCAAGCGTGGTAGTACGGATACCGGGCAGCGACCATCCGCTCGTGCTCCTCGTTGACGACGTTGGGTTGCCCGCCGCCCACAAGGCCTCTACGGCCCCGGTGAAGCACGAATACGTCATCGGCGAGTACGTGGGAGAGACCGGCGCGGACACACCGCTGCGAGAAGCAGACCTCCTCGCCGTGGCCTGGACCGAATGCGGGATCGAAGTCTCCGACCAGCTCAAGCGCAGTTCGGCGGATATACTTGCAGTGCCCAACGGCTGTTGGGAGCCGCGGCCGGAGGCGCAGCGACTGCGAGCGAACCGCTGCGGCAGCGTCGTCGAAGCTCCGCTCCGCCGACAGCCGTCCTGGATCTGGCCCCCCGAGTACCGAGACCCGAGTGCCGTCGCTCGTCAGGGCCGTCGACGTAGCCACCATGCTGTCTACGTATGCCGCCTGGCGCATGCCTTCCAGCCACCCCTCGGCGACTACGCAGTCGGAGCTCAATAACACGACGTCGGCCGGCGCCGTAATCGCGAACGCGCGGTGGACGTTCGCCAGGGAATCGACGTTGCGCTCGTGCCGTAGGTAGAACAGGTTGTGCGCAGGCTCGCTCTCGCTCTCGCGCTCGAGCGTGCTAACAAACTCGAGCGAGCGGGAGCCTCGGCTGGCATCCTCGCACACGAGGATGCGCACATTGCTGTCAGTGTGTGCCAACACGCTGCGAAGGCAGCCGACGAAGAGCTCGCGCGCGCCGCATACGGGGATGCAGACGACGACCGAGCCCCGCGGCGCGCTGATTCCAGCTTCGAAGTGGATACAGCTGACCTGCACACGGCGATTATCGCGCGCGTGGGTTCCTCGAATTGCGGTGCGAGTCGGACTCTCGCACTTTTGGCCGTTCGGCGGGCGTGCTCCACTCGACCGCGACCACGACCTGAGCGGGAGCGCACCGAACTCGACTTCACACCCGAACAGCCCGCACCGCCTGGCGGCATCCGGGCTAGTGGCTAAGCGTTCACAGTCCCGCCAGAATCCTCCGCAATCCCTCCCGCAGCTCCACCTCCGCCTCCCACCCGAGCTCGCGCCGAGCCCGCCCCACATCCAGACAGCTCCGCCTCACTTCCCCGGACCGTTCGGAAGCGAACTCTGGCTCGGCCAGCGTCAGCTCGGACGCCTCCCGCAAGGCCGAAAGCAAATCCAGCACCGACGTCTCCCGCCCCCACCCGATGTTCACCGCTCCGGTCAGATCACTACTCGCCGCGAGCAGGTTCGCGCCCACGACGTCTCGCACCTCGACCCAATCGCGCGTCTGACGACCGTCGCCGAACACGGTCGGCCGGCGGCCATCGATGAGATGACCGCAGAAGATCGCGACCACCCCCGCCTCGCCTCGGACGTCCTGGCGCGGGCCGTAGACGTTGCCGTAGCGCAGCGACAACGTTGAGAGGCCGTGGAGGCGCGTATAGAGCCCGCAGTAGCCCTCGGCGGCGTATTTGCCCTGACCGTAGGGGGCAAGGGCCCTGATCGGGTAGTCCTCGGGTGTGGGCAGCAGATCGGCATCGCCGTACAGACCACCGCCCGTCGAGGTGTTGACCACCCGGCGCGAGCCGACGTCACGTGCAGCCTCGAGCACGGCGATTGTGCCAAGGATGTTTGTTTGAGCATCCGCGGCGGGCTCCTCGACGGACTGCCGCACGTCGATTTGCGCCGCGAGGTGAAAGATCACCTCCGGCCGTGCGCGCGCGAAGCTCTCGCCGACCGCCCGAGCGTCGCGCACATCGACAACCTCCAGCCTCGCCCCCGCCGCAAGCGCCGCTTCCAGGTTTGCCCGCTTACCCGTCGAAAGGTTGTCGATCACGGTGACCCGGGCGCCGCGCGCCACCAGTCCATCCACCAGGTTTGACCCGATGAAGCCCGCCCCTCCGGTAACAACGCAGTCCATCACGATCAGGGACAAGGTTACGACGACGCGACCGCCGGCGCGTGATGGCCGTGGGCGTCGCGCCTAGTCTGCCGATCGTATGGTGTCGCGCGCTCGGCGTTCGCGCACGCAGGCGCTTACGACGCGCGGATCTTCAATGCGAGTCGGGTCGTGTGCCGGCCGGAGTCGGTCGCCTTGAGGACCACGTCCAGTGTTTTGACGTGCCCGCGCGCGACCCGCGCCGCGAGGGTCCGGGTCGCCGCGAGCGCCGGCGCCTCGATCCTGACCTGAATTTTCGCGACCGGGGACGCAAGGCTGATCGTCAACGCGCCGTGGCTGACTTTGGCGGTGAACCTCGGGCGCCTGCCGCCGGGTCCTTTGACGATGATTCTCTTGCCTAGGACTCTGGCGTTGCTCGAGAAGCGCAGGCCGCCCGGTAGGCCGACCGCGATCGTCTCGATCCTGGGGGCATCCGTTCCGGCGGTGAGCGCGAACGACAGCGTCGGCACGTTCTTCGCGATCCCTCTAAGCGAGGTTCGCGACGGAGTCGGAAGGCCGCCGACGGTCCATGAGAACGTGGCCGTGTCGGAGGCGCCGCTCGCATCCGTGGCGCGCACGGTGACGGTCGAGCGACCGGCCGTGCGCGGCGTGCCGGAGATGAGCCTCGTCTGGGCGTTGATCGACAAGCCGCGCGGTAGACCGCTCGCGCTGAACCTTGGCGCCCGGCCGTTGCTGACCGTCGCCGCGATCGGCAGCCTGACCGGCTTTCCGACCGTACCGGTCTGGTTGCCGGGATTGCGGGTCGTGACCGTCGGTGCCACAACTTTCCAGGCGAACGTCGCACTCCCACCTGCTCCCGAGCCATCCTTGGCGGACACCACCACCGTCGAGCCGCCGATCGTTGTCGGCGTACCCGAGATCACGCCAGTCGAGGGATTGATCGACAGCCCCGCCGGCAGTCCCGCCGCGGCGTAGGCCAAGCCGAACCCGCCGGAGCTCGCGGCGCTGAGCGTTAAGCTCACGGCCTTGCCGGCAGTCGTCGCCTGCGCACCCGGATTGCTGACCCTGACTTTGTCGCACAGCCCCCTGGAAAGCGCTGAGCCGTTCGGCGTGCCGAGCCCCGAGGCCATGTCGTAGCCGGTGCCGGCGGAGAAGCCACCCGCGCCCGTGTAATCGTTGTTCCCGGTGAGGATGTCGTTGAACGTGCTGGCATACGCATTCCCGCCGATCCGGTACAGCACCGGGTTGAGGAAGCCGATCGGTGAGCCGCTGCACGTGCTCGAAGCGTTCGCGAGCGCGATCAGCGCCGCCCACAGCGGCGCGCCGGCACTCGTCCCGCCGACACTAAGCCAACCAGTGGGCTCATCACTCACGCTGCCCGCGCCGTTGTAGTAGAACATGTAGCCGGTGTAGGGGTCGGCGTCGGCGGACACGTCCGGGACCTCCCGGCAGTAGCCCCCGTTGCCCGCATGACAAGGCGACCCCGATGAGCTCGCGTTGATCACGTTCAGCGACGCCGGGGCGC
The DNA here is from genome assembly GCA_963836065.1 of uncultured Solirubrobacterales bacterium. Classification (GTDB taxonomy): domain Bacteria; phylum Actinomycetota; class Thermoleophilia; order Solirubrobacterales; family Solirubrobacteraceae; genus Palsa-465. Next base: position 900,466 of record CAWIII010000021.1, on the reverse strand, counting down.
TCAACTCGTAGAAAGGCATCGTCCAAAACGAGGAGATGCCGCCGCCTCCCGCACCTGCGGGGGGATTTTGGCTGGCTTCATTCCAGACGGTCTCGCTCGGCGGGGGCCCGAGTAAGGGCATCGTCGTACCGCCGACGCCTGTGACAAATGGCTGGCTCGCGGGGTCGTCGACCGCCGGTCCCCCGGATGGGTTGCCATTCCGATCGGTGCAGTCCTCCGCTCCGCTGTCACCGGCCGCCGAGACGATCGACTGGCCCTGCGTCGCGGCCTCCTGGAACAGCGTGTTCTCGCCTTCGGCTTCACCACCGGCGGCGTCGCTGAACCCTTGCACCGCCTCGCAGGCGCCCCAGGAGGTCGAGATCACCTGCGCCCGGTCTTGGCCGATGATCTCCGCGTAGGTGTCGTAGGGGCCTGAGCCCGGATCGCCGGAGTTCGAGTTAGGCCCGGTGTAGACCAGGATGTTCGACTTGGGCGCGAGCCCGATCACGCCCTCGATATCGAGCGCCGCTTCCCCCGCGCCGGCGCCGGACCCGGCGCCCCCGTCGACCTGAACCTGGGACACCGAAGTGCTCGTCCCGTAGCAGGCCTGATAGGCCGCGATGTCGCCCGGGTCGTATGGCTCGAGCTCGTACAGCGCGATCGTCTGGCCCGCTCCCAGATCGCCCGCTCCGTAGAGGCTGGAGAACCGGTACGCGGAGGCTAACTGGTCCGCCGTGTAACCGCCCGAGCCTTGAGACGAGCTCTGTGCGCTAATCGCCGTTGCGCACGGCTGCGGACCACCCGTCACGACGTGTGGTGCTTGCACCCGAGCCCGGCTTCCCTGCTGGTGCATGACGCTGTGCGGCTTCGGGATCGACAGCGTGTCGAGCCCGATCAGCGCCTGCACGGTCTTCGCTACGCTCGCGTCCACCAGCGGCGCCGAGACATTTGCGAACGCGGTGCGGCCGTCCGGAAGCACATAGCGCTCGAACGAGGTCGAGAACGCGTGCTCAAGCTCGTTGGCCCTCGCCACGACCCGGATCGACAGCCCGTTCGGACTCACTCTCCCCGGATGCAGGCCGCGCGCGCGCATCGACGCCTCCACGGCGTTGATCTGCGCCGTCGTCGGGCCGAAGCGCTGCGCGAACTGCGCAACGCTCAGGTAGTCGTGGTAGACGCTCGAGCCCGGCGTCGCCACTTGGCTTGCGTACGCCTGGAGTCCCGCCGGATCGCGAGGCTGCAGGGTCACCGTGACGGCGAGCGTAGTCGTACCCGAGAGGGCGCCGATCGCCTTCGACCGCGCCGGCACGCGGGGCGGTGAGCCGACCCTGACCGCTCGCGTCGCCGCAATCGCGGACGGCGTGAGCAGCGCGAGCCCAGCCACCGCGCATGCGCACAACCGCGGACCGACCTTTCTTGACAACGGCGCGTCAAACATGAGCCGCCCCTTTTTGAGACCGCAGAACTCGCGTCGGGACGCTAACCCTCGAGATTGCCTCAGGACGGCGAATCATCCCCCAACCGGGCACGAAACCCTTGCTCATCCTAGCAAGCGACCGCCGGACTCGAGGAGCAACATCAGCGGCGCGGACAGCTTACCGGGCGTGGTGGGCCCGCGCCGCGAATAGCGCGGCACGGGCCCGACCGAGGACGACCCCGGTAGGGCTGGGGGCCGTCCGAGATCCGCGAGAAAGGGGGCGATGCTCGCGGATCATCGACCTCCTTGTCGAAGCAACAGCATAACGCGCCAATGGAGGAAGGATATGGCTACCGGCGAAATCCCGAAATCCGCGCTCATACGGCATTCTTATGCTGACCAAGCGAAACCTCGGAGCCGAGATCCCGTTCCAACCCTCGGCATCTCGTGCGATCTTTTCCGGAGAAGCGCCCGGGGTTCTCGCCAATTAACGATGCACTCCAAGAACTCACTCCAACCCCAGTCAAGCCGGATTCACCCCCCTGAGACGGTCGCCGTGCTCGGTGTGCCGCTAGCCGTGACGGATTACGAGCAGAGCCTGGACTGGATCGACGCGATGGTCCAGGCACGCCAGCGCGGCTACGTGTGCGTGTGCAACGTCCACACGGTGATGGCTTCTCGCGAGGATCCCGAGCTGCGCGCCGCGTTGCTCGGCTCATCCCTCAACGTCCCCGACGGGCAGCCGCTCGTGTGGGCGATCAACGCGCTCGGGCATTCGCTCGTCGACCGTGTCTACGGGCCTGAGCTGATGGCACGAGCGTGCGCGCGGGCGGCGGCCAGCCGGCAACTGCGGTTCTATCTCTACGGGGGCCGCAATCAGGGTGCGCTCGTTCAGCTGGCGCTCAACTTGCGCCAGAGCCACGACGGGCTCAAGATCGTCGGCGGATACTCGCCCCCGCATCGCCCGCTGACCCCAGAGGAGCAAGACGCCGTCGTCGCGGAGATCAACGGATCACACGCCGACGTCGTGTGGGTGGGAATCGGCGTACCCAAGCAGGAAAAGTGGATGGCGCACCTACGTGCTGAGCTGGAGGCGCCGGTGCTGGTCGGCGTCGGTGCTGCCTTTGACTTCCACGCCGGGCTAGTTCCCCAAGCGCCAAACTGGCTCCAGGAGGCCGGGCTCGAGTGGGCGTACCGGCTCTCCCACGAGCCTCGGCGTCTCTGGCGACGCTACACGCGCTACAACCCCCGTTTCGTGCGAGCGTTCGCCGGCCAGGTGGTACGTCACCGGCGCGCTGAGCGAACCCCCTAGCGGCGCCGACCAGCGGCGCAGGCAGAATCTCGGCGTGCCCTGACGCCTACAGCTTCGATCGCGATCCCGACCAGGACCCGTTTTCGGTTCAAGCGAACAGCCGGCGCAGGTGGTCGTCAGCGGCAAGTCTGAGCGAGCCGCCAGCGGCTGTCGCGGACCGCCGGGGATGCGGCGGTCGAGGCAGCGAAATCTGATCTGATCCTGTTCCTCGACGACGATGTCGACGCCCCGCCAGGCTGGCTGTACGCGCTTCTAGTGGGGTTCGCGCCTCGCCGGACTACGACGTGTTCGGTGGCCCGATTCGCCCTCGTCTCGAAGGCGGCGGACGACGGGCCTGCGGGCGTGAGGCAGCACGATCACCGCGCTCGAGGGAGGCCGGGCAGGGCGCCTGAAGGGTCGGAGGGAGGAGGAGAGTGGGAACGCCGCTACTTGGCTGCCGGCGGCCGCATCCGCTACCTCGCGGCCGCCGGGCTCGATCACCGGCGCACGCCGGCTGACGCAACCGTTCGTACGCTTTCGCGCGCCGCCTACGCGCTGGGCCGGACCGCCCGCCGCAACGACGTTCGCAAGGGCAGGGCGCCGTCGCTCGCTAGCGAGCTGCGGACGCTGGTCGGCTGTATCTGGCATATCTTCAGGCGCCGCTGCGCGATCGGGATCGTACTCGTCGCCCAGACTGTGGGACGCCTGCGAGAAGCAATGGCGGAGCGCCGTCGATGACCAGCGAACGGGACGACTTCCTCTCCGGCACCAGCGGGGAGGTGTCGGGGATCCGCGCGACGACCTCGGCGGTGCTCGCCGACACGCTCGAGGACGCGCAACGAATGGCGCGCCTCGAGCCGTCGCGGCTTCGCCGCGCAGCCCAAACCTGGCCTCGGAGGCGCGTCCTGGCGCTTGCGGTGGAGCGGATCGACGTCCCAAACGTGCTCGCCGCGGCCCGCGCGGAGCTGAGCCACTCCCGCCACCACGTCACCTTCGCCGCGACTACCGCCGGCGGCCGGGGAAAGTTCGAGAACCTCAACGATCTGCTCAGCTCGCATCCGGCTAAGGGTTACGACTGGTTGCTCGTGGTCGATGACGACGTTGCCCTGCCCAGCGGATTCCTCGACGTTTTCATCTTCCTCGCCGAGCGCTTTCAGCTCCGCCTGGCGCAGCCGGCCCACGCCCGCCGTTCTCACGCCGCCTGGAAGGTCACCAGGCGCCGCACCGGCAGCGTCGTCCGGGAAACGAACTTCGTCGAAATCGGCCCCGTTGTCGGGCTGCAGGCCGCGACCTTCGACCTGCTGCTTCCATTCCCGGCGCTCAAGGCCGGGTGGGGACTCGACGCCCACTGGTCAGCGATCGCGCGCCAGCACGGCTGGCGCCAGGGGGTGATCGACGCCACCCCGATCCGTCACGGCCTGCGCCGGATCGCCGCCTCCTACGATCGCCACGCCGCCGTCGACGAGGCGCGGGCCTTCCTCTCCGACCGCCCCTACGTCACGGCGAGCGAGGCCCAGCAAACGCTCGCCACCCACCGAGCCTGGAAATGAGGGTCCTTGTCGTCGCCGAGTACTACCCGCGGGCCGAGGACCCGGTGCTCGGAATCTGGACACACCGGCAAGCGCTCGCCGCGCGCAACGCGGGTGCCGAGGTTCGGGTGCTCGTCCTGCACCGCCCGCTGCCCTCGTTGGCTGCGCTGCGCGCCCGCGATCCGGACGCGATCATCCGCCCGCTTCGTCAGCCCGGAACGGTGGAGCTCGACGGGCTCGAGGTCGACTACGTCCGCTACCTGTCTCCACCTCGGCCGTGGAGCTACGCCTCCTGGGGGGCGTGGGCAGCACCGCTGCTTGGCCGGGCGCTTCACCGCCTCCGTGCCAGATTCCCATTCGACCTGGTTCATGCCCACTATGCGGTCCCGGCAGGCGACGCGGTGCGAAGAGCATCCCCAAAAGCTCCATTGCTCGTCTCCGTCCACGGCGGCGATGTCTACGGCCCACACGCCACCAGCCCTGCGGTCAGAAGCACGCTCGCCTGTGCCCGACTCGTCCTGGCCAACAGCGCCGGGACCGAGCGACGCTGCCGCGAGCACGGCGCCCGGCAGACTCGAGTGGTCCACCTCGGCGCCGAGATCCCGCAAGCGCCGCCCCAGCGCTCGGAATCCCCGACGCTCGTCACTGTCGGCCACCTCGTGGCCCGCAAACGCCACGCCGATGTGATCAGCGCGCTGGCCTTGCTGAAGGACCGCTACCCGGACCTGCGCTACGTGATCGTTGGTCACGGCCCCGAACGCGAGCGACTCGCTGCCTTGACGCTCTCCCTGGGCCTTCAACGTCAAGTCGAGTTTCGCGGCCAGCTGTCGCCGGCCGACGCTGTCGCCGCCGCCCAAACGGCCTGGCTGTTCGTCATGCCAAGCGTCGCGGAGGCGTTTGGGGTGGCGTACGTGGAAGCGATGGCTGGAGGGGTTCCGGCGATCGGCTGCCAAGACGAGGATGGACCTGCCGAGATCGCCGCCGCCGGCGAAGGGATCGTGCTCGTACCGGCGAGAGATCCACAAGCCCTCGCCCAGCGAATCGCCTCCCTGCTCGCGGATCCGGATGGGCTCGCGCAGCTGGGACGAGCCGCCCGAGCCACTGTCGTGACCGGCTTCACCTGGTCGCGTTGCGGGGAGGAGACCGTGCAGGCCTACCGCAATGTCCTGGCGCCCCGATAAAGATCCGTTGCTAGTCTCGCAGACCGTGTCGTCTCTCGCCACGGCGGACGAGGGCGCCGCGCACAGACCGCCCGAGACAACACGACGGCCCCGCGCGGTCCCCAGGCGCCCAAGCACCGATGCATTGTTCGGTCTCGCGCTCGCCGCGGGCCTGACCGTGCTCGCATTCATCACCACGGGCGGGACCGATCTCGGGACGGACGGTCTCGGTCCGAATACCTGGGCTGAAATCGTTCTGGTGCTGATCGGCACCGCGCTGGCGGTCGCCGTCGTCGTCGCGGACGCTCGCGGGCGAGTCCGGGGTGCCGGAACGCTGCTGGCGTTCGCCGCCCTGACCGCACTGACCGCCGTCTCGATCGCGTGGTCCGTCCAGCCGGCCAATTCCTGGCAGGCCGCCGATCAGATGTTCTCCTACCTGCTGGCGTTCGGCGGCGCGGTGGCGCTGGCGCGGCTGGTCCCGGGCCGCTGGCCGGGTGTGGTCGGCGCGATGGCGTTGCTGGCCACCGTCGTCTGCGGTTGGGCGCTGCTGGTGAAGGTGTTCCCCGCGACGCTCGACCCGGGGGAGTTGTACGGCCGGCTGCGGGCGCCGTTTGGCTACTGGAATGCGACTGGGCTGACGGCGGCACTCGGACTTCCCGCGGGCATGTGGGCCGGCGCACGCCGGGAGGGAAGTCCGGTCACGCGAGCGCTCGCGGTACCGGCGCTGTCGTTGCTCGTGGCGGTCCTTATCCTCTCCTACTCGCGGGGCGCGGTCGCAGCCGCCGTGATCGGAATCGCTTGCTGGTTTGCGGTGGTGCCGCTTCGCTTGCGCGGTGCGCTGGCGCTGTTGCTCGGGACCGCGGGCGGAGCCGCGATCGCGCTCTGGGCACTGGCGACTCACCCCCTATCTCACGACCATGTGGCGCTGGGCCTTCGAACCACCGCCGGGCACAGGTTCGGAGTGGTGCTGCTCGTGGTCCTGGCGCTGGCGACGATCGCGGGATTCGCAGCCACCCACGGGATGGATCGCCGATCGCTGTCGGGCGAGCTGCGGCGACGGATCGGGACCGTCCTCGTCGTGGTGGTCGCGCTCGTACCGCTCGCGGGAATCGGCGCGCTGGCCGCGTCCTCCCGGGGGCTGACGGGCGAGGTTTCACACCTTTGGAGCACCTTGACCAACACCAACGCGATCGTCTACAACGACTCGAGCCGGCTCACCGATCTTGGGAGCAGCCGCGCGCGCTACTGGAGCGAGGCGATGACCGTAGGCGAGCACAACGCACTCGGTGGCGTGGGGGCCGCCGGCTTCGGAATCGCCCGCACGCGTTACACCGGCGACAGCGAGCAGGTAGTCAACGCCCATGGCTACGTGGTCGAGACCTTCGCCGACCTGGGCGTGATCGGCCTGGCGCTCAGTCTGGTGTTACTGGTGGCCTGGTGCATCGCCGCCGGGCGGACGGTAGGCGCGCGAGCGGGCTTCCGCGCGCCGCCGGGTCAAGCAGCCGAGCAAGCCGGCCTGCTCACGCTCCTCATCGTGGTGCTCGTCTTCGGGCTGGATTCGACCTTCGATTGGACCTGGTTCGTGCCGGGAGTCGCGGTGCCCGCACTGGTGTGCGCGGGCTGGCTCGCCGGCCGCGGGCCGCTCACCGAACGACTCGACCGGAATCCCCACCGCAAGCGGCTCACCTCGCGACCGGCCGCCGGCGTCGCGATCGTCGCGATCGTCGCGATCGCCGTGCTCGGCGCATGGACGATCTGGCAGCCGCTTCGCTCAGCCGACGCCGACGCCGCGGCGATCGCCGCGCTCGAGCATGGCGATACAGCCGCCGCCATTGCCAATGCCCAGGCCGCGGTGGCCCGCAATCCGCTGGCGGCCGATCCGCTCTGGGAACTCGGCGAGGTCTATCTCGCGACGCGGGACCGCGAGGCGGCGCATGCCCAGTTCGTCCGGGCCACGACGCTGCAGCCGCAGAACCCGCAGACCTGGTTTAGCCTCGGCGATTACGACTTCCACAACGGCGTTAGCGGCGCGGTAGCGGCGCTCCGAAGAGCACAGCAACTCGACCGCACCAATACGGCGATCCAGAAAGAGCTTGCCCAGGCCCAGCGGGCGGGGTAGACGCGGCTGCTCCCTTGCTGCTCGAGCGCTCGTTTCGCCATGCCCGGTCCCGACCGCGAACTCCTCACCTCACCCCGCGAGCCATCAGCATTCTCCGGAGCAACGGCGGCCCGCCAACGGCCCGGACCGAGATCTCGCCGAATCCGAACTCCTCCAGCAGGTCGGTCAACGACCGGCGGGTGTACAGGTGGAGGTGGTCTCCGAGCGGCTCGGAGAAGCGCTCCAAGCCGAATAGCGCGACCCGCACCCGCCCGTGGGAGGGCGTGGTCAGCAACAGCCTCCCCCGCGGCGCGAGTACCCGCCTGACTTCGGAGAGCCAGCGCGCGGTGTCCGCGACGTGCTCGATCACGTCGCTCGCCCACACGACCTCGAAGGACCCGTCCTCGAAGGGCAGCGGGCCTTCGATCGGCACCAGCGCGAACTCGATCGCAGGATGCCGCGCCCGAGCCAGGCGCACGGCCGTCGCCGCGACCTCCGCGCCGACCGCACGCGCCCCGCTCTCGGCGACCGCCGCGGTGAACGCGCCGCTGCCGCAGCCGAGATCGAGCACCCGATCACTCGCATCAATCTGATTCCGCAGAAACGACAGCCGCGGCGCGAAGTCGGGCGGCTCCAACCCCTCGGGCAGTCGCTCCCACAGCTCCTCGTAGTACTCCTGCACTCACCGACCTCGCTAACGCCTCATGGACCTGGCGACTCCACCAGCACCGTCACCGGACCGTCATTGACGAGCTCCACCTGCATCTGGGCGCCAAACACCCCACGCCGGGCGCCGATCCGCTCGCAGAAGCGCTCGTACAGCGGCTCCGCCCGCTGCGGAGGGGCCGCGGCGACGTAGCTAGGCCGGTTGCCCCGGCGGGCGTCGCCGTACAGCGTGAACTGGCTGACGCACAGCACCTCCCGCTCACCGAGTGGCTCGTTCATACGCCCCTCTGCGTCCGGGAAGACGCGCAACGCCTTCACTTTCTCTGCCAGCCAGTCGGCGTCGCGCTCGGAGTCCTCGCGGCTGACGCCGAGCAGCACCAACAGTCCAGGGCCGATCGTGGCGATCAGTTGGTCCTCCACCGCAACCGAGGCACGGGACACGCGCTGGACCAGGGCCCGCACCGCACTCTAAACCGCGTCGCGCAGCTCTGCCGCGGCCTGCTCGGGGCCAACGATGTTCAGGTTCACCCCGGCCCCCAGTTCGAGCCCGGCCAGGTAGGTCAGCCGAGGCAGGATGTCGATTCGCCAGCAGAAGTACTCCGCCCCTCGTGGGGCGGTGCGGACCCAGAGGTTGAGCGGCGGGACAGCGCCCAGACGGCGCGCCAGCCGTCCCAGCGCGTCTCGGAGCATCGCCGCCCCCGTGGGCCCGTCCTCCTCGAAGCGCATCCGCGGCCGGCGCGGCGCGATCATCAGCTGGTACGGGACCCGGGCGCCGTATGGAGCCATCAGCACGGTGTCATCGTCGATCGCCACGATCCGCTCGCGCTGGCGCACCTCCTCCTGCACGAGATCGGCGAGCAGGTTGCCCCCCATCGTGCGGGTCGCGTAAGCCCCGAAGCGCTCGCGCTCGCGGGCGAGCGCCGCTGGAACGAAGTCAAGCGCGTACAGCTGGGCGTGGCTGTGGGGTTGCGAGGCTCCTGCCTCGCGGCGCTCGTTGACGATCACGTGCACGTAGGCCGAATCCTCGTGCGCCCGGATCCGAGTCCGCCAGACCTCCATCGCCACAGCCACCTGCTCGACCGGCAGCTCGCTCAGTGAGATGACCGGCTGAGGGCAGTTGATGATCACTTCGTGGCTGCCGAGCGCCGGCGCGGCCCAGAACAGGTCCTTGTTGGCCTGGGGCTCGGGTTCCTCGGCGGACTCGCTGAGCGCCGGGTACAGGTTGGGGACGACCCGAACCGTCCATCCGGGTGTGTTCGCCGCCCCGCCGCCCAGACGAACGGCGTAGACCTCGGGCGGCGTGCGGTCCTCGTGGCCCTCCGCGAACGGATCGGTCGCGGGGTCGAGGGCCGGCGCCGGCGGGGCGGACAGCCCTCCCCCCGGGCGGGAGGCCCGCTCGCCGGCGACGATCGCCCGGTAGCCGGTGAGCGGATCGATCCGGATTTCGGGCACCTAGCGCGCCCCGGCCCGCCCAGCGGCGGCCGCCCGCCCCGCGACCCCGCCCCTCAAAGCCGCTTCTCCATCGCGATGTGCTCGATGCCCGCCTCTGTGAACTCGCGTCCCCGGATGCGGTAGCCGGCGTGCTCGTAGAGCGGCCGGGCGTAGGTCTGCGCGTGCAGCACGAGTCTCCGCCCGCCGGCGGCGAGCGTCTCGGAATCGGCGGCGTCCAGCAACGCCGTCGCGATCCCCTGCCGGCGCACTGCCGGGCGCACCGCCAGACGGCTGAACTGCGCGGTGCTTCCGACCATCAGCACCCGGCAGGTGCCAAGCAGCTCGCCGTTGGAGACCGCCACGAGGTGGATCGCCTCGCCGTCGCGTCCGTCGACCTCCTCCCGCCTCGGTACGCCTTGCTCGGCGCAGAAGACGTCGTAGCGGAGCTGGAGCAGCTCGTGCATCTCTGTCTCGTCGCGGGCGCGGCGGACCTCATAGGGAGCGACGTTCCTCATCCAAGGGCGTAGTGTTGAACGTCCCGCTTCAGCGCCTGCACGCTCAGATATGGACCGGCCTTGTCGTAGACCTGTTTCCCGTTACGGTCGTAGAAGAAAGTCTGCGGGTACGCCGTAAAGGCGTGCATCGCCGAAGCAATGCTTCCGTTTGGATCGACGTAGCTCGGATAGGTGACTGGAAACTTGCGCAGGAAAGCGGCGGCGGCGGAGTTCTGGTCCTTGGCGTCGAGGCCGAGGAACGCCACCTTGCGTCCGTAGGCAACAGCCACCTTCTGGTAGGTCGGGAACTCCGACTGGCACGGGCCGCACCACGACGCCCACATGTTGACCACGACCGGGTACCCGTGGAGCCGCTTCAGCCGGGCCTGGAACGCCGCCGCCCCTCCACCCAACAACTGATTAGCCTGGGCGTGCAGCGACGCCAGCGGGGGCGGTGAGTCCTTGAAGGCCACCGCTACCGTGCGAGCGGCCGGGGCGGCGTTCCGGGCATGGCTCCCGCAACCGCTCAGCGCCAGGACGGCCAGGATCACGGCGGCTGATGTACCACGAACTACCACGGCCGACAGCTTGCCATACGCCCTGCTCGTGCCCGGCGAAGGCCGTCAGATCTGCCTTGGCAGGCTCGCGGATCGCTAACACAAACCTCATCTGCTTAAATATCGCTATCCTCTTGGGCGGAGCCGGTGAGGGGCACTGCTTGCGAGGGATTTTTGCTGGCACGGCGCTCGCCGGTACTGCTTGAGTCGCTAGGACGTACCGCGGCGACTCGCCGATTCTGACGCAACCTCCACGATTTTCATGGGTGCTTCCACCCCTATCCCTAGTCCTGCAGCGATCGCGCGTGCCGAGCTGCTCACGCGTGAGCGGTTCGTGTACGAAGGCGAATCGCTTGAAGATGCTCTAGCTCCTGGGTCCGCTCGGCGCCGGGCGCTCGACGCTGCCCTGGCGGAGGTGGACGGCGGAGCGACCGTGCCTTCGGTGCAGTGGCGGCGGAAATTCTCGCTGCTGCTCGGTCTCGAGCGGCTGCTCTCCGAGGAAGAGCCGCACCTGGTCGACGGCACCGTTCTCTCCGCGCACCAGGTGGACGCCCTGTCCGGAACGCTCACCGCGCTGCTCGCCGAGGCCCAGCGCAACGGCAACGGCAGCGCCAGCAACGGCTCCTCGCCGCCGGCCGAGCCGGCGCCACTGGCCTCCGCGGCGATTCCCGCTGACAAGGACGAGGACGAAGACGAAGACGAACAGGACGACGATGAGGCGGATGAGGAGCTCGATGAGGAAGAGGAAGACGAGGAGCCGCAGGACTGGCTAGACGATGACGGTCTGCAGCTCGACGAGCAGCCGGAGGATCCCAACGCCGCTCGTCGCTTCTGGTTCGAGCACGCGACCGGTGCCGGTAAGACGGTGGCGGCCCTCGGGTTCGTGGAGGCTTCGCGTACCGGCGGCGTGCTGATCCTTACCCACCGGCGCAACCTCGTCGACCAGTTCAATGGTGAGCTGCGCGACCGTGGCTACCGCGATCGGATCTGCGCGCCAATGCTCGACGGCAAGGATTCGGCAAACGGGCCGGTCACGGTCGAGACCTACCAATGGTTCGTGCGCAACTCCGGGCGGATCTCGGATGCCTACGCGATCGTGATCTGCGACGAAGCCCATACAGCGCTCGGCGAGAAGACCTCCGCCGCGATCCGCCGCTGGTCAGGACCCGTGTTCATCGGGATGACGGCGACCGGCGCGCTGATCGCGCGCCACGTAACCGACCTGTTCCCGACCCAGACCTCGCGCTTCGATCTTGCCCAGGCCGCCCGCCGGGGTGTGATCGCGCCTCTGCGCTGCATTCGGATCCCACCCGGGCCGGGGGTCCGAACGATCGCCAAGGTCCCCCTTCGTCGCGGCGAGGTGGACACCGAGTTCGATCAGGAGATGTTGGCCGAGTTGCTGGATCAGACGCCGTTCAACCTGGCGATCGCCGATCTGTACAAGACCCGCTTCAATGGCGTGCCCGGCGTCGTCTACGCCGCCGGCGTGCGCCACGCCTACAACGTCGCGCAGGCCTTCCGCGACCTGGGGATGAAGGCACAGGGCGTCTCGGGCGAGACCCCCAAGCGCCAGCTGGCGCGAATCCTCGCCGACTACGAGAACGGCAAGATCGATGTGCTCGTCAACGCGCAGCTGCTCGCCGAGGGCTGGAACAGTCCTCGCGCGACGATCTGCATGCATCTGGCGCCGACCGCCTCCAAGCGGATCTACCAGCAGCGGGTCGGCCGGGTCACCCGACGTCATCCCGGCAAGGAGGCAGGGATCGTCGTCGACTTCGTGCATCCGGCGACCAAGCACGATGATCCGGTGGTCACGCTCCATTCGCTGCTGGATCGGGACGTCTACCGCGGAGGCGCGATCGTGGTCGGGCCGGTCCGCCGCGGCCGCGGCCGGCGCGTGCGGGTCGAGCGCCGCGTGCTGCCGGTGACGCCGGATCCCGAGCGCCGCGCCGAGGTGTTCGAGCGGGAGCTGTGGCGGATCGCCGTGGAGCACCTGGACTACGGCGAGCAGCACGTGTGGGCTGCGCTCGCGGGCGCGCGGGTGGCGCCGAACGGCTGGCGGCGCGCCAAGGCGATGCTCCACTTCGACCGCGGCGGCGAGCTCAAGCGACGGTTCCTGCTGACGGCCCTCCAGCGCAACCGAAATTCCCAGCTGCGCCTCCGGGCGCTACAGGAGATCGCCTCCAGCCGCGACGCGGAGGCTTTCGACACCGCCATCGACATCATGGCCGGCTGGCCGCGCGACGAGCGCCGCGAAGGCGTCAAGATCATGCTCCAAGCGCTCGCCGAGCGTCGCATCGGACGGCGCGACCAGGCCAACGCCTGGATCTGGAGGATGGCCGAGTACACGCGCGAGGTCCACGAGGAGTATGCGGTCGCCCGCTGGCCGGAGACCAAGCGCTTGCTCGGCCTGCTCGTCAACTCCAGCGGCGCCGCCCACGCCCGCAACGCCCGCCGGCTTGTCCACGCCACCCGCAAGGAGGACCGCCGCCTGTCAGCGGCGTTGCTCGCGGCGGCGCTGGCCCACACGCCGGAGGCCGAGGAGGCACTGCGCGGGGCGCGTACTCGCATGGCTCGCAAGCCCGCCGCGCTGGCCCGCGAGCTGCTGCGCAACTTCCCCAAGGGTCGGCGGAGCAAGGGCCGACGCCGGCGCAGGGCGGGCGCCGGCGCGAGCAACGGGAGCGAGGCCGAGGCGGCTGTCGGCACGGCCGCACTCGAGCTGGACGGCGAGGAGACAGCCGACGAGAACGGCCGACTCGACGTCGACGAGCTCGAGGACGATGCGCGCGAGGCCCCGGAAGACGACGAGGCCGAGCAGGACACCGAGGCAGCCGCGTAGAGACTCTCAGCGCTGGAGGTGGACCTCTCCGGCATTCAGCGCCACACGGCCACCGCCGGTCTCCACAATCAGCCGCCCATCGCCGTCGATTCCGGCCCCGACTCCCGTGCCCTCCGCCCAGCGGACCGACCCGCCTAGCAAGGCATCGCGCGAGCGCACCCCGTCCAGCACGCGATTCGCGTCCGCTTCCAGCCACCGCTCGAGCGCTTCCAACAGCCGCTCGAGTGTCGGCTCGACCGCCTCCGGCGCCAACCCGAGGGTCCCGGCAGTTTCCCGGAGCTCCGGCGGGAAGTCCCGTTCCTGCAGCGCGACGTTGAGTCCGATGCCAACCACCGCCCACCGCTCCTGGGGGCGCCCCTCAACGAGGATGCCAGCGACCTTTCGGCCGGCGATCAGCACGTCGTTGGGCCATTTGAGCTGAGCATCGCTGCCCGCCACCTCGGCGACCGCGATCCCCGCCACCAGCGGCAGCAGACGGGGCGGATCGCGAAGAACCAGCGAGCAGAGCAGCGCGCGCCCGGCCGGGGCACTCCAGGTTCGCCCCTGGCGACCGCGACCTGCCGACTGCTCTGCGGCCGTGACGAGCGCGCCGTGGGGCGTACCGCGCGTGGCGAGCTCGCGCGCGCGGATGTTGGTCGAGTCGGTGCGGCGCAGGTGCAGCCGGGGGGTCCCGAGACTCATTGCGGCCTGATCCGCAACTCATCGTCAACCGCGACGCCGATTGCCGTCGCGGCGTCGCCGTGGCTGACGGCGAGCGCCAGCCGCCGGTAAGCATCCGCGTACAGAATCAGTTCGCCCGGCTCGACGTCGGCGAACGTGCTGGCAAACTGGGCCTCGTAGGAACCGTGGGTGCGGAACTCGAGCCGCGCTCGGTGGCCGAGCTTCAGCCCGGTGCCTGCCAGGTCCTCGTGGCAGGCATTGAGCTGCACGTTTCCGAACCGGTCGATGTACAGCGCGTGAGCCACCAGCACACCGTCCTCGCGCCGGACCTGAGGGAGCCTCGGCGTGAGGAGTGTCTGCGGATCGCACGGATCGCCGGCATCGGCGAGCGGCGCCCCCGAAGCGAGCCAGGCGGCGACGGGGGCAAAGACATCGCGTCCATGGAACGTGGCGGACACGGGTTCGAGCCGGACGCGCGACCGTGCGATGTCCACCGCCTCGACGACACCCCCGAACCGCTCCGCCGCGGGGCTCAACAGTCCGTTGTCGGGGCCGACGAGCAGCCGCCCGTCCGCCGTTCGCAGCGCCACCGCCCGACGCTCGGCGCCGACGTCGGGGTCAACGACCGCGAGATGCACGCCTGGCGGCATGTACGGAAGCGAACCGCTCAGAATCAGCGCCCCCGCACGGACATCGTGGCGGCGCACGCCGTGCGTGAGGTCGATCACCCGCGCCTGGGGGCAGATCGTCGCCATCACCCCGTGGCAGACACCGACGAAGTCGTCGTCGAGGCCATAGTCCGATAGGAATGTGATGATCGGCTGACTCAACTTCGGCTTAGCCTCCCGCGCCGGGGGGCAAGCTTTCTGGCGGGGAGTGGCAGCCGGCCAGCCCTTGGCGGAGTTGCGCCACCGATGGGGGGTCCGTCGCGAACAGCTCCGGAAGGCTGACGGACCGCAGATGGCGCTGATGAAGCACCGGCAGAAGCGTCGTCAGCGCCCGGATCGTCTGCCCGCGGTTCTCATGCATAAGGATGATCGCACCCGGGCGCATGTCTGCTTCCACGTTCTTGATGATCCCGGCGTAGCTGGCGCCGAGCGAATCCTGGGAATCGAACGACCACATGATGTCCAGCAGGCCGAGCCGTTTGGCGATCTGATTCACGACCGCGTTCTGCGCGCCATAGGGCGGCCGGAAGAGGTAAACAGGCTGACCGGAGTCACGCTCTATCAGCTGCTTGTCTCGCCCGAGCTCTGAGGCTACCTCCTCGGGGGGGAGCTCGAGCAGGTCAGGGTGGGTATAGGTATGGTCGCCGACCGCCGCGAGCTTGAGCTCTCGCGGAAGCCAGCCCGGCCACGCTTCGATGCTTTTGCCGACGACGAAGAAGGTGGCGCGCTGATGGGCCTGAGTAAGCTTCTTCAGCGCGTAATGGGTGTACAAACCGGGGCCATCGTCGAACGTGAACGCCAGCGCATTGCCCCGGGCGCCGCCGCAGTACACGGGCAGACCGAGCGGGATCAGCCTGCGTATGGTCCTGATCCCGCCAGCATCAAGCTGGTTGAGCCTGTGCTTGCGGGCGACCGGGCCGGCGTACACGACGCCGTTCGTCGCGCTGCGCGGCCGCTGATGCGGCGACGCCCCGCTCCCACCGATGCTCGCGATCGCGAACGCTGCGATTAGCGCGAGCCCGAGCAGGCCACCGAGCGCCGCCAAGCGCCGACGGCGCCGACGAACCGTGCTCTTCGCCCGGCGCGCCGCGATGTGATCGGGAAGCTCCGCCATGATGCCCGCCCGCAATGTAGCGAGCCCATCCGGTAGGCTCGCGCTCCGAGGTAGTCCCGAGCCCCAGCTGCTCGAGCTCCGGCGCGATCTCAACCCGCTTCACGCCAACGACGCAGCGTCGGCCACCAGCGCCTCGATCAAGCCGTCGATGTCGTGACGTGCCGCCTCCACATGCGGACCGCATCCTCGCTCGCGCAGCGCGCTGCTCGTCACCGGCCCGATGCTCACCAGCCTCGTGTCGGCCCGCAGCCGGTCGCCGGCGGCATCGAAGAAGAACATGACCGTTGACGACGAGGTGAACGTCACGTAGTCGGCGGCGCCGATCGCGTCCAGCTGGGCCTCGGTGAGCGGCTCGGCGACGGTCTGGTAGAGGTCGAGCACGTCGACCTCCGCCCCCCTCGCGCGCAGCGCATCAGGCAGCACGTCTCTCGCCTGCGCCGCGCGGGCGATCAGCGCCCGCCCCACCGGCACGTCGGCAAGCGCCTCGATCAGCCCCTCGGCAATGAACCGCTCGGGCACGATGTCCGCGCTGACGCCGTGTTCGAGCAGAGCGCGGGCCGTGCCGGAGCCAATCGCCGCCACCTGCGCACCCGCGAGCGCCCGCGCATCGCGCCCGGATGCGTACAGCCGGTCGAACAGGAGCCTGACCCCGTTCGGGCTCGTCAGGCACACGAGGTCGTAGTGGCCGAGCTCCGGCACAGTCCCCGCGAGCGGCGCGATCTGGATTGCCGGCGCTTCAAGCACCATCGCGCCGAGCGACCGTAGCCTCCCCGCCAGTCCGCTGGCCTGGGCCCGGGCGCGAGTGACCGCCACGCTCGTGCCGTGCAACGGACGCCTCTCCAGCCAGCCCAGCCGCTCGCCGAGCGCCGCGACCGGACCGAACACAGCGATCGCCGGTGCGCGTATCCCGTCAGCGGCCGCCACCCCGGCGATCGTCGCGAGCGTCGCTATCACGGTGCGCTGATCCGGGAACGTGCCTCGCTCGATTACGGCCGCGGGCTGAGCACCGTCACGTCCGAAATCGATCAGGCGCGCGCTGATCGCCGGCAGCTGCCGGACACCCATGTACAGGACGAGCGTGCCGGGGAACGCCGCAAGCGCTTCCCAATCGAGCGTCGACTCGGGCTTGGTGGGATCCTCGTGACCGGTGATGAACGCCACCGCGCTGGCGGCGTCTCGGTGAGTCACCGGGATGCCGGCGGAGGCGGGCACGGCGACTCCGGCGGTCACTCCAGGCACGACCTCAAATCCAATTCCCGCCTGGCGCAGCGCTTCGGCCTCCTCGCCGCCGCGACCGAACACAAACGGATCGCCACCTTTCAGCCGTACGACCATCCGTCCCGCCGCACCGTGCTCGATCAGCAACCGCTCGATCTCGCTCTGCGGCATCGAGGGTCCCCCGCCTTCCTTGCCCGCGTACAGCAGCTCGGCTTCGCGGCGCGCGCCATCGAGAGCGGAGTCCGGGATCAGCCGGTCATAGATCACCACGTCCGCGCCGGCAATCAACTCGAGCGCGCGTGCTGTGAGCAGGCCGGGATCGCCGGGCCCGGCGCCGACCAGGTAGACCGTCATCCAGCCGCCCTGGCCGCAACTTGGCGGAGCAGCTCGCCGGCGCCTGCGGCCAACAAACGCTCGGCGAGCTCGCGTCCCAGGCTTTCCGGACGGCCGCGCAGCCGGTCGCTAACCCAAGCCGAGCCGTCCGGCAGCCCGACCCATGCGTTTAGCTCGACTCTGCCGTCCCCCAGCGACCGCCCATGGGCGCCGACCGGTGTGTAACAGGACGCGCCCAGGGCGTGCACCAGTTCCCGCTCTGCGCGCACGCACGCCGTCGCCTCGGCGTCGATCAGTGGCTCGAGCGTGGACGCCGGCAATGCCCCAGGGCGGGCTTCGAGTACGAGCGCGCCCTGGCCGGGTGCCGGCACGAACTCGCTCAGCAGCCCTCCCACCGCGTCAACGCGACCGAGTCGCTGCAGACCCGCGAACGCCAGCACGAGCGCGTCGCACTGGCTCTGATCGAGCTTGCGCAGGCGCGTGTCGACGTTTCCGCGGACGCTCATCACCTCGAGATCCTGACGCGCTGCCCGGATCTGCGCCGCCCGCCGGACGCTGCTCGTGCCCACCCGGGCGCCGGCTCTTAGCGCCGCGAGTGAAGGCGCCCCGCAGAGCGCATCCCGCGGATCGGCGCGCTCGGGGATCGCGACCAGCTCAAGACCGTCGGCAAGCTCGGCGGGCACATCCTTGGCGGAATGGACCGCCAGATCGATGCGGCCATCCAGCACCGCCCGCTCGAGCTCGGAGACCCACCGCGACTTGTCCTGCACAGCTACGCCGCGATCGCCGGCCGTCGTGATCTTCACCAATTCGGCCTCGGACCCCAGACGCGCCGCTACCGGCTCAGCCTGCGCCAGCGCCAGCGCGCTGGCGCGCGTGCCGACCCGGATCAACGGCGTCGCAGCTCGCGAACCGGGGCGAGCTCGCCGTCTTCGCGGTGCCCGGTCGGCTCGGAGCGCTCGCCCGCCTCGAGGTCGCCTTCCTCCACTGTCAGGCCGAACAGATCGCGGACCAGCGCCGTCCGCGCGTGGACCCGATCATCGCGCAGCTCCTTCAGCCGCACGGTTGGGTCGTGCAGCAGGCGATTGACGACGGCGTGGGCAATCGCGTCGACGCGCTCGATGTCGCGCGGAGAGGCGGACTCCCACCGGCTCGAGTTCTCGCTCACCACCTGTGCGGCAATCTCGCTCGCGCGCGACCGCAAGGCGGCGAGCGTCGGCAGAACCTCGAGCGAACCCAGCCAGGCCGCGAAATGCTGGATCTCCTCCTCGATGATGCCTTCGGCTTTGCGCGCCTCCGCCTGGCGAACGCTGCGGTTGCGAGCGATCACCGCCTGCAGGTCATCGATGTCATAGAGCGAGATCCCTGCAATCCCATTACAGGCAGCGTCGATGTCCCGGGGTACGGCGAGGTCGATCAGCAGCATTGGACGGCGGTTGCGTTCGTCCATCACCTCGGCAAGTTCGCGTGCCTCGAGCAGCAGATGCGGCGAAGCGGTGGCAGCGAGCACGATGTCGGCGCGACTGAGGGCCTGTGGCAGCTCGTCGAAAGTGACGCTGCTGCCGCCATATCGCTGGGCGAGAGCGAGGGCGCGCTCCCGCCGGCGGCTGGCGACGAATACCGTGCGGACACCGCTGTCGGCAAGGGCACGGGCGGTCAGCTCGCTGGTCTCGCCGGTGCCGACGATCACGACCTCGCGCCGATCAAGGTCGCCGAGCAATTCGCGCGCCAGCGTCACCGCCACGCCCGGGAGACTCAGCTGCCGCTCACCGATGCCCGTTTCGCTGCGTACCCGCTTTCCGGTCGCGAGCGCGGCCTTGAACAGGTGATTGGTCAGTGGTCCGACGGTCTCCCTGGCAAGTGCCGATTCGTAGGCGCGCTTGATCTGACCCTGGATCTCGGCCTCGCCGACGATCATCGACTCCAGGCCGGCGGTCACGCGACACAGATGGCGGGCGGTCTCACAGTTGCGGTGCGAGTAGATCGCCGACGCGAGCTCGGTCGGGCGGATTCCGGCCTGGCTGGCGAGCATCGCCAGCACCCTGCTCTCCGCCTCGACCGGGTCGCCGACGACCACGTACAGCTCTGTGCGGTTGCAGGTCGAAATCGCGATTGCCTCTTGAATGTCAGCCGCGCCACGCAAGTCTCGTAGGAAATCGGCTGCGCTGGCCTCGGGGAGAACGAGGCGCTCGCGCACCTCGACCGGAGCCGTCTTGTGCGAGACACCGATCGCGAGCAGCTCACTCATGCCACCGGCTCGGCTTCTCGGTCGCCGGTCGGCGCGGCCGCCTGGTCGGCGACCGCTTCAACGTCTCGTCGCAGCTCGATCAGCTCGCGCTCGGTGCGCTGTAGCCGTGCCGCCATGATCCCCAAGTAGATGAGCAGCAGGGCGATGAACACGATATACGCCCCCGCGACGTACTTGCCGGCGCTGTGCAGGGGTAGCGCGGGAGCTGCGAGGACCAGCGTACTCATGACGGCGCGGCGCTCCTTCCGAGCGGCCTCACTCCTTCATCTCCCAGCAACATCCGGCGCAGCGCGCGCACCTGTGAGCGAGCATTCTTGGCGGCCATTTCGTACTTCCATAGCGTTACGAATAGCAGCGTGATTCCGATCAGCGAGACCAGGAAGGTCAGCCGCATCGAGCCGGGCAGGTTGCCGCCGGCCAGGGTCAGCACGCGGGGATGCACATACTGCTGCGCCAGGCGAACGGCGATGAAATTCAGCGGCACGAACGCCCCGGCCACGATCGAGAACACGCTCGCGTAGCGTGCCTGGCGCTCATGATCCTCGATCGCGAACCGAAGCGGCTGATAGGTAGCAAACAGCAGTACGACGATCAGGAACGAGACCAGCGTCGGCTCATTCCAGACCCACCAGTGGCCCCAGGAGGCTTTTGCCCAGATCGACCCGCTGATCAGCGCCCCGATCCCGAAGATCAGCGACAGGTGGATCGCGACGTACGAGCGCAGGTCCCAGCGCCGATCGCCGGTCCGCAGATGACCGACCGCCAGCAATCCGCCGAAAATGAACCCGCACAGCGACACGATCGCCAACGGGACGTGGAGGTAGAAGATCTTCTGGATGAAGCCCTGATCGGCGTCCAGCGGCGCGTAGAAGAAGACCAATATCAGTGCGACTGAGATTGTCGCGATTGTGGCGAGGGCCAGGCCGCGTAGGCCGCGCCCGTAGATCATCAAGGGTTAGTCCTCCACCAGAAAGTCGAACACCGCGTAGGCGAGGAGCGCGAATACCAAATCATAAAGAGCCAGGATCGCCAGCCATTTTCCGGGTGGTGATCCAGACGTGTGGGCGCCGAGTAGCGGGCCCGTCGCTCGGGCCGTCGCGATCAGCGCGGGGACCAGCAACGGCAGCCCGATCACCGGTCCGATCAGGTCGCGCGCCCTGGTTTGCACCGCGATCGCCGAGACGAGCGTCCCGATCACGGCTAGGCCCAGATCCGCTAGCACTAAGACCGCGACCAGTCCGAGCAGCGGGGGACCGAGCGACGGACCGAGGAGTAGCAGCGCGAACGCCGGTACTGCGAACAGCTCGAGCACGGCCAGGAACAGGAACAGGGCGGCGGACTTGGCGAGGAGCAGAGCGGTGCGGTCAACGGGAGCGAGCAGAAACGCGTCAAAGCCGCCTTGCTCGCGCTCGGCCACGAACAGCCGATTGATCCCGAGCATCGATGCGAACAGCAGCGTTGCCGTCAACACGCCGGCGGCGAGCTGACCGGCGATCGTCGCCCGGTTGAGCGCGAAGTGAAAGATCACGAAGGTGGTCAGCGAGAACAGCACCATCGCAGGCACGGTCTCGAGCGTGCGCAGCTCCAGCCGCAGGTCCTTGCGCAACACGGTCAGCGCCGTCCTCACGTGTAGAGCTCCTTGAGCATGCCATCACGAACCTCGCTCGGGACGCCGACGAACGTCGCGCGACCGTCCTTGAGGGCGAGCACGACGTCGGCCTCAGCAAGCGCCGCCTGTGGGTCGTGGCTCGTGAGAACGCGGGTTAGTCCACTGGCGCGACCGATCAAAGGCTCCACGAGGTCGCTCGCGGAAGGATCGAGGTTCGCGCGCGGTTCGTCGAGGAGCAGCAGCTGCGGCTCGTGCAGGACCGCCCGGCAGATCGCCAGCCGCTGCACCATGCCGCGGCTGAGCAGGCGCACCGGCTCGTCGGCGCGGCGGTCCATCGCCACCGCGGCCAGGATCTCCTCGACCCGCTGTGACCGGATGTCGTGCAGGCGGCAGTGGTAGCGGAGATTCTCGCGACCCGTCAGATCGCGATACAGCAGCGGTTCGTGGGCCAGAAAGCCAAGCCTCGCGCGGACCGCGAACGCTCGCTTGGGTAGCGGCTCGCCGAGGACGGTTACGTCCCCATCGTGCGGGCGCAGCAGCGTCGCGAGGATCCGCAGCAGCGTCGATTTGCCGGCGCCGTTGCGCCCGAGCACGGCGAGCGTCGCCCCGGCTGGAACCTGCACCGAAACGTCCCGCAGCGCAGTCCGCTCACCGAAATGGCGGGTGAGCTTGCGCAGCTCAATCGCAGCTGGCGGGTCCACCGTCGTGCCGGGCCTTGGCGGCCCGAGTCTTGAGGCTCGCGGTTCGCATGGCGCGCGACAGCATAGGGTTCGCCCTCGGGTCCAGTCGGAGGCGACGGGCACACGCTGTACCGTGAGCCGCGATGGCTGCCCTGCTCGGGATCGTGCTCCCGCTCGCGCTCGGCGCTGCGATCTCGCCGACCACGCTCGCCTTTCAGCTCGTAACCCTGTCGCGGAAGATCGCCCCAATTCCCCGCGCCTGGGCGACCGCCGGAGGGTTCGCCGCAGTCCTGGCCGGCTTCGCCGTCCTCGCCCTGGTGGTCGCCAAGAGCACCGGCGGGTCGAGCAGCCCCTCGGCGGCGCGGGCGATCGTCAAGCTCGTCGCCGCGGCGCTGCTGATCGCGCTGGCCGTGCGCGATCTGCGCCGGCCGCCGGCCCCGCCGAAGCCCGAGCACGCCGCCGCCCATCCGCTGCGCCGGGCGTTTGCGCTCGGCGTCGGTCTGATGCTGACCAACTTCTCAAGCATCGTGCTGTTCTTCCCCGCGGTGCACGCGATCGGCATCGCTCGCGTGTCGCTCGCCGGCAAAGTGCTGGCATTCGTGCTGCTCTACACGATCACCCTGCTCCCGGCGGTCGGCCCGCCGCTGGCGGTCACGCTGCTCGGCGCGCGCGCCACGCTCTTGCTGGAGCGCCTGAACGGCTTCTTCACCGATCACCGGCGTGGCATCGGCGCGGGCCTGTGCCTGGCGTTCGCGGTGGTGCTGACGGCCACCGGGTTGGAGGCGCTGCTGTGAGACGCGGGGAGCTAATGGACGCCGCCGGCTCGCCCGCCCTCGCGCTGTAGCGTCGCGACGACGTGCGCAAGCGTCGGTGCGATCACTCCAAACAGCTCGCCGATCGCCTTCGGGTTACCGGGGAAGTTGATGATCAGCGTCCGCCCGGCGATCCCCGACACACCTCTCGTGAGGATCCCCATCGGGGTGTGCCTGAGCGACTCGGCCCGCATCGCCTCCGCGAACCCGGGCGCATCGCGATCGATCACTGCCCGGGTTGCCTCCGGCGTGAGATCGTCGGGCGTGAGCCCTGTACCGCCCGTCGTGAAGATCAGTGAGATCCCCGTCTGCGGCGCCGAGTAGCGGCGCAGCGCCTCCGCGATCGCCTCCCGGTCGTCGGAGACGACATGCTGCTCGACCACTTCCGCTCCGGCGGCAGTCGCCTGCTCGGCGAGCGCGCGACCGGAGAGATCCTCCGAGGCACCGGCAGCCACGGAGGTGGAGATCGTCAGGATCGCGGTTTTCACGGCGCGCGCCGCCAGAGGCCCGAGCGCCCACCTGACTTCTCGATCAGGAGCACCGAGCTGATCTCAGCGTCGCGCTCGACACCCTTGATCATGTCGTAGACGGTCAAGGCAGCCACCGAGGCCGCGGTGAGCGCCTCCATTTCGACGCCGGTCGATCCGGTCGTGCGGGCCTCGGCAATCAGCACGATCTCTCCGGCCACGGCGTCAACCGATCCCTCGACGCCGACAAATGAGAGCGCGAGCGGATGGCATAGCGGAATCAGCTCCGAGGTGCGCTTGGCCGCCTGAATGCCGGCGATCCGAGCGACCCCGATCACGTCGCCCTTCGGCGTATCGCCTTCGAGCACGGCCCGCGCCGTCTTGGGCGAGACTCGGAGCACGGCGCGAGCGACGGCCCGGCGATCGGTCGCAGCTTTGGCGCCGACATCGACCATCTGGGCGCGTCCGGCGGCATCGAGATGCGTCAGCTCGCTCACGCGGATCGAAGTCCCTACGCCGGCGCGTGGTTCCGCCGCGCTGCTTCGATCACCTCGCGCGCAGCATCCACCTCACCGGCACGCAGCAGCTCGATCGGATCGGGCTCGCCGTTGACGATCGACTCAAAGAACTCCTTGCGGTCCTGGTAGGTCGGGAGCGTCGCCTTGGCCCACCCGCGCGCGTCGTTAAGCAGGATCGCCAGGAGAGCATACGGTTCGCCGAACAGCTCGGAGATTTCACGCTTCATGCGCTTCGCGAGCGCCGGTGAGGCACCGGCGGTCGAGATCGCCACCGCGAGCGGACCGGTACGCACGATCGCCGGCAAGATGAAGTTGCACAGCGGCGGCACATCGACGACGTTGACGAGCATCGAGCGATTCTCGGCGTCCTCGAACACGCGGATGTTGATGTCGGTGTCGCTGGTTGCGGCGATCGCGATCAGGCACCTATCGAGGTCTTCGGAGCGGTATTCGCGTCGCTCCCATTGGATCGAGCCCTCGAGCGCCAGCTCGACCAGCTCCCGATGAGCCTCGGGCGCGACGAGCGTCACATCCCCTTCACAGGCGAGCAATCCCTCGACCTTCTCAAGCCCGACGTCGCCGCCTCCGACCACCACGCAGCGGCGACCTTTGAGTCGCAGACAGGCGATGTAGAACGGCGTCTCGAGCATGCCCTGGACGCAAGACTGGTCACAGATCCCCTTGCGGAGCTGGCAGACACACTCCTTGCCGCTGTAGGCCTGGGCGGGCATGCCCTACAGGGTAGCCCGCTGGGTCCTCTCCCTCCGCGGGCGGCTAGGTCCTCCCCCTCCCCCGGCGGATCTGCTCGAGTTTCACGCGCAGCGCCGACTCCGCTTCGTCGGGTTCGTAGAAACGGGCGCCGATTGCGCCGTCAGGCAGCAGCTCCTGAGGCGAGATGTGACCCGACCGCCGGTGGGGGTTGTCGTAACCGCCATCGCTGCGAGTCGACGAGCGCAGATAGCCAGGAGGCGACTCTGCCCCGTGCTCGCGGATGTGCTCGCGCGCCGCGAAAACCGCCCGTTTCGCAGCATCTGACTTCGGCGCCGTTGACAAGTAGATAGCCGCTTGGGCGAGTGCGAACTGGCACTCGGGGAGGCCCACGTGCTCAACCGCCTGCGCGGCCGCGGTGGCCACGCTCAGCGCCTGCGGGTCGGCATTGCCGATGTCCTCCGACGCAAGTATCACCATTCTGCGGACGATGAACCGTGGATCCTCGCCACCCTCGAGCATCACCGCCAGGTAGTACAGCGACGCGTCCGGATCGGAGCCGCGGGTCGCCTTGATCCACGCGGAGATCGTGTCGTAGTGGCGATCGGCCTGCCGGTCGTAGAGCAGCGCGCGCCGCTGCAGCGCATCCTCGGCGTGGGCAAGCGTAACCGGTTCGCCCTCGCCCGCCGCCTCGCACGCCAGCTCGAGGCCGTTCAGCGCCGTCCGGGCGTCCCCGCCCGCGCGCTCGGCCAGAAACTCGATCGCCGCCGGATCGATCCGTTCGGCGGGGCCGCATTCGCCGCGGTCGACGGCGCGCTCCAGCAGTCGCTCGATGTCGGCTGGGCCCAATTGCTCGAGCTCGTACACGTGTGCCCGGGAAATCAAGGCCGAGTTGACCTCGAAGTAGGGGTTCTCGGTAGTCGCCCCGATCAGCGTCACCAAGCCGTCCTCGACCGCCGGAAGCAGCGCGTCCTGCTGGGCCTTGTTGAAGCGATGGATCTCATCGAGGAAGAAGATCGTGGTGGTCCCGGTGCTCGCCAGGCGCTGGCGCGCTCGCTCGATCACCGCCCTCACTTCGGCGCGGCCCGCCTGTACTGCGCTCTCTTCCTCGAAGACGGCGTGGGAAGCCTCGGCCACGAGCCGGGCCAGCGTGGTCTTACCGCTGCCCGGGGGACCGTGGAGGATCATCGAATGCGGGCGACCTTCCTCGATCGCCCGGCGGAGCGCGGATCCTGCTGCCAGCAGCCGCTCCTGACCGACGAACTCATCCAGCGTTCGCGGCCGCATCCGGGTCGCCAGCGGGGCATGGGCGAGCACCTGCGCCGCACGCGTGCCGCCGGCGCTCGCGGGGGGCTGATCGTCGCCGAACAGACGCTCCATGACGACAGTATGCGCCGCCTGGAGCCAACGCCCCTAGCGCCCGACGATCGCCAGCGCGGCGTCGTGCAGGAGACCGTTGGTCGCGATCCCATCGCCGCCATCGGGCTTCGGCACCCCGCCGAAGTCGGTGAACCGGCCGCCCGCCTCCTCGACGATCACTTGCAGGGCCGCGAGATCCCACAGCGATACGGCGGGATCGAGGGCGATCTCGGCCGCTCCTTCGGCAACCAGCATGTATTGCCACGCGTCGCCTACGCCCCGCGATCGCCAGCATTTTCGGCCCAACTCGATGATCGCTTCGAGCCGGCCGATCGCGTCCCAGTCCTCGATCCCGCTCCAGGTGAGCACCGCGTCGTCCAGCCGGGAGACGTTCGAGACGTGGATCGGACTGCCGTCGGCGAACGCTCCCGAGCCCCGCTGCGCCCACCAGCGCCGACCAAGGGCGGGAGCCGCGACGACGCCGACCGAGACCTGGTCCTCGATCGAGAGTGCGATCAGCGTCGACCAGGTGGGCATCCCGCGCATGTAGCTCTTGGTGCCGTCGATCGGGTCGACGATCCACCGGCGTCCGCTGCCAGAACCGGCCGAGGTCCCGTACTCCTCGCCGAGAACCGCGTCTTCGGGACGGAGCTCCGCGAGACGTTCGCGGATCGCCCGCTCCGCGGCGCGATCGGCCTCGGTGACCGGAGTGAGGTCGGGCTTGGTCTCGACGAGCAGATCCTCGGCCTGGTAGCGGCCGAGTGTGATCGCGTCGGCTAGGTCGGCAAGTTCGAGTGCAAGCGCAAGATCATCCATTACGCCGGAGCATCCTAGACGTGGTTACGCTCTCGAGATCATGACCAGCGACCTCCAGGCGCAGACCACCGCCGTCCTTCAGCAGCTCGTGCGCTTCAACACCGTCAATCCACCCGGTAACGAGCGAGCCGCGATCGAGTACCTCACCGGCTACCTCGAGCAAGCCGGATTCGAGACTGAGCTGCTGGCCGCGGTCGAGGATCGGCCAAACCTGGTGGCGACGCTCACCGGCGCCGCTGAGGGCCCCACCCTCTGCTACCTCGGGCACGTGGATACGGTGCTGGCCGATCCGTCGGAGTGGCGACACGACCCCTGGGCCGGCGATGTCGCGGACGGCTTTTTGTGGGGTCGCGGTGCACTGGACATGAAGTCTCAAGTCGCCGCCGAGGCGGTTGCCGCGGCGACGCTGGCCAGCGGGGGATGGCGGCCGGCGCGCGGCAAGCTGATGCTCGTGTTCGTCTCCGACGAGGAGACCGGGGGCGACGTCGGTGCCCACTGGCTGTGCAGCACGCACCCCGACAAGGTTCGCTGCGACATGCTGCTCAACGAGGGCGGAGGCGAGGTGTTTGAGTACGACGGGCGGCGGTTGTACGGGGTCTGCTGCGCCGAGAAGGGCATCTTCCGCTTCCGCCTCGAGGCCCGCGGCGCCGCGGGCCACGCCTCGGTTCCGAGGACCGGCGACAACGCGCTGCTGAAGCTTGCTCCCGTGTTGCAGAAGCTGTCAGCCGCCGAGCCCTCGTTCGAGGTGACCGATGGCCCGGCGGCACTGCTTCAGGGACTGGGCGAGGATCCCGACAATCCGGCCCGAGCGGTAGCGCGGATCGGCGCCAGGGACCCGGCGCTGCTGGTCTTCCTGGAGCCGATGCTCGGGGTAACGCTCACCCCCACGATGGTCCACGCGTCCGACAAGATCAACGTGATCCCGTCGCGGGCGTCGCTGAAGATCGACTGTCGCGTGCCGCCGGGACTCGGCGAAGAGGCAGCCACGCGGCGGCTCGAGCAGGTGCTCGGAGCTGACGCGGAGCAGTTGGGAATCGAGTTCACCGAGACGATCACCGGTAACGCCTCGCCGGTCGACACGAAGCTGATGGGGGCGATCGATCGGTGGGTCAAAGCCAGCGACCCGGGCGCCGAGACCGTTCCGGTGATCCTTCCTGGGTTCTCGGACTCGCGCTGGTTTCGCGAGGCGTTTCCGGAGTGCGTGGCGTACGGCTTCTTCCCTCAGCGCCATATGACGTTGGTTGAGGCCTCGCCGCTCGTCCACAACGCCGACGAGCGCATCGACGTGCGTGATCTCGGCTTCGCCGCCGGCTTCTACCTCGACCTCGCTCGCGAGCTCCTCGGCTGAGGCTTCCCCGCCGAGCTCACGTACCGAGCGGGGCAGCAGTCCGACCAGCCCGGCACCGCCGTAGGAGTCGCGCGCGATCACGGGGGCGAGCGCAAACGCCTCCCCGGCGCCGACGCCGAGCACCAGCGCGGTTGCGAGCGCCGGGCCGAGCAGCACCGCGACGTTGACCACCGATTCGCTCAGTGCGCTTGAAGATCAAGATCGCCAGCGCGGCGTGCAGCGCCGCCCGCGTCAGGTCGGTGACGATCATGATTCGATGGCGCGGTAGGCGGTCCGCCCACACGCCGCCGAACAGGATCAGCGCTACCAGCGGCAGAGACTGAGCGGCCAGCACCAAATTCCCGGCGCCCTCAGGGGGCGGCAGCGGGCGATCAGGTTACGGTCGAGAGATGGCAAGCATCGCGCGCTCTGTTTAGCAGCAGGGTGCCCCGCCGAGGACCCGAGCAGCCCGACCCGCGCAATAAACTCCCGGCATGGCGACGGAGGTCTCGGCTCGTATCGATCCAGCCGTCTTCCGCCTTCCGGTTCAGCGGATCCGGTCGGGCTATTACTCCGACGCGTACTTCGTTTACACCAAGCAGCTGCTCGAGGCCGAGAACCATCATCCGCAGGTGACGATGCAGGTGTTCCAGAAGCGCGAGTCGCTCCTCGGCGGCATCGACGAGGCGATCGCGATTCTCAAGCTGTGCTCCGGCTACGGGGACCCGAACGGCAGCTGGATCGATGGCTGGGACCAGCTTCAGGTCCACGCGCTCCGGGAGGGCGATCGAATTGCGCCCCGCGAGACGGTGTTGACGGTCGAGGGGGACTACAGTCTGTTCGCCCATCTCGAGACCGTCTACCTGGGTGTGCTCGCCCGCCGATCGCTGATCATGCGCAATGTCGCCGAGGTTGTCGAGGCCGCCCGCGGCAAGCAGATCTTTTACTTTCCCGCCCGACACGATCACTGGCTGGTACAGACCGGTGACGGCTGGAGTGCGCATGTCGCCGGAGCAATCGGCGTATCGACGGACGCGCAAGCGTCCTGGTGGGGAGGCCGAGGGATCGGGACCGTCCCGCACGGGCTGATCGCCGCCTACCGGGGGGACACGGTCATGGCAGCCCGCCTGTTCGCCGAGCGCTTTCACAGCGAGATGAACATCACCGTGCTCGTCGACTGGGAGAACGATTCGGTCAGGACCGCACTCGAGGTCGCGGAGGCGCTCGGTCCGAGGCTATGGGGTGTCCGGCTCGACACCTCTGAGACTCTGGTTGACCGCTCACTGTTCGACGAAATGGGTGGCTTTCGGCCGATCGGCGTCAACCCGCGGCTCGTCGAGAAGGTGCGCGCCGCGCTTGACCGCGCCGGGTTTGAAGGCGTGAGGATCGTCGCCAGCGGCGGCTTCACGGCGGAGCGGATCCGCGAATTCGAGGCCGCCGACGTGCCCGTGGACGCGTACGGCGTGGGCTCATCGCTGATCCGTGGCGACAACGACTTCACCGCCGACGTGGTGATCGTCGACGGACAGCCGTGCGCCAAGGCGGGACGGTTCTACACACCGAGTCCGCGCCTCGAGAAGGTGCCGTGATCGGCGGCACGTTCCTCGGATATCCCGATCTCTACTCCTGGCTGCACGACTGGCTGCCGATCATTTTCATGGCGAGCTTCGTCGAGATGTTCGTGGGCGTTGGCGCAGCTCGGATTCGCCGGCTGTTCACAGCGGCCCGCAAGAAAGCGCCCGCGATCGTGTTCATCGACGAGCTCGACGCGGTCGGCGGACATCGCGGGCAGGACGTCTCAGGCGAGCGCGACCAGACCCTGAACCAGCTGCTGGTCGAGATGGATGGGTTCACGGCGCGCAAGGACGTGGTCGTGATCGCCGCCTCGAACCTACTCGAGAAGCTGGACCCGGCGCTGCTGCGACCCGGGCGCTTCGATCGCCAGATCTTTGTCTCCCCGCCCGACGTCGGCGGCCGCGAGCGCATTCTCGCCGTGCATTCCCGCAACAAGCCGCTCGCGGATGACGTCGACCTGAAGCTGCTGGCGCGTCAGACATCGGGACTCACCGGCGCGGATCTGGCGAACATCTCCAACGAGGCGGCGATCTTCGCGGCGCGGCGAGGCGCCTCGAAGGTCGAGATGAGCGACTTCGATTCGGCACTCGAGCGGGTCGTGGCGGGAATGCAGTCTCGTCGGGCCCTGACCGATCACGAGAAGCGAGTCGTCGCCTACCACGAGGCTGGTCACGCCCTGTGCGGCGAGCTGCTGCCCTCGGTCGACCGGGTGCACCGAATCTCGATCGTCCCCCGCGGACGGGCGCTTGGCTACACGCTCAACCTACCCGAGGAGGATCGCTACTTGAAGACCCGCGAGGAGCTGATCGACTTCATGACGATGCTGCTCGGCGGCCGGCTGCGATCATCGATTCGCACCGCTCGGAACTCGACGCGCTCGCCTCGACCCTGCTCTCCAATGAGGTCCTGGAGCGCCGGGACATCCAGCGGATCATGGGCGACGTCCCCAGCGTCGCCCCGCCTCGGATCGGCGAGCTCGGGATCGCGGCCGCGACGGCGGCGCGTCCAGCTGGGCCGCCGAAGTAGGCGTGGTTACGTATCCTCCCGCCCCCATGCTGTCGATCATCGACCATGTCGGCGTGGCCGTCGAGGACATCGACTCGGCGCTGGCGACTTACCGCGATGTCCTCGGAATGCCGCTCGTTCATCGCGAGCTAATCGCCGAGCAAGGCGTCGATGCGGCACTGCTCGACATCGGCGACGGTCACATCGAGCTGCTCAAGCCGCTCGGACCCGAGACCCCGGTCGGAAAGTTCATGGCACGGCGGGGCCCCGGTCTGCACCACGTGGCCTACCGGGTAGCCGACGTCGAGCAGACTTTGAGTGCTCTGGCCGCAGCCGGCATGCGCCTGATCGACGAGCAGCCCCGTACCGGGATTCGTGGAACCAGGGTGGCATTCATCCACCCCGCCTCCACCGGAGGCGTCCTAACCGAGATCGTCCAGCCGCTGGAGAATCAATGACCACGTCAAACGAAAAGCCTCAGAGGATCAGCATCGGGTTTCAGGGTGGCCAGGTGCTGAGCGCACGCGTCCCGCCCGCCGAGCTGACCAGCCTGCGAAACGCGCTGGGCAAGGAGGGATGGCACGATCTGACCGCCGAGGACGGCACCGTCGCCCTTGACCTCGGCAAGGTCTTGTATGTCCTAGCCGACCACGAAGGCCACCGCGTCGGCTTCGGCACCTGATTGAGGGAGGCGGCCGCGCGCCGAGGAAGGGTGTCCGCAACCTTTTACCTGGAGGCGGTTCAGGGATTCTGGCCGAGAATGTAGGGGCGCAGGAACGCTGCGAGTGCGTCGGCGCCACTCGCACCCATGTGCATACCGTCAGGCGCGAACCAGGGCTTACCAGCGCTATAGCGGTTCCAGTCGGCGACGTGGAGCTCGGGCCAGTGATGGGAGGCCTGCTTAAGCGCGCCGTTGATGGCGGTGTAAGTAGACGCGTAGCCGCCGGTGACGCGCAGGTTGACCCAGACCACGCTGTGCACGCCGTGGGCGAGCGCGAATTGCATGACCCGGTCGATGCCGGGGACGAACGCTTCCGAGTCGTCGTTATAGCCGACATCCATGACCAGCACCGAGCCCAGCCCACTGCCGAGGCTCTCCAGTGTCTCCAGTGCCGTGGGCGGGGTTTGACCTTGATAGGGACAGCTTGGGGCGATCAGGCGGCGGCAGACCCGCAACTCGAGCCGGATATTGATCCCCCGTTTCAGGATCTGAGCCGCCGACGGTGTCTCCAGGATCGATGCCGATACCGAGTCACCGATCATCGTCGCCTTGACTGGCGTCGCCCCGCCGGCCGGGGCGATGGCGGATACCGAGGAGCTCGAGGGCCGCGACGTGCGTGTCTGCGTGCTGGTCGGTGACGAGATCGTTGGTTGCACGGTTACCGGCGGTGGACTAGGTCTGGCGAGCAGCTTCGCGAATGCCTGGGCGACGACATCGGCGTAGACCGCGGCTCCCGCCGAGTTGGGGTGCACTCCGTCGAACGTCAGGGCCGGGTCACCGCTCACCGAGAGCCAGTCGGCGATTGCCGCCTGGGGCCAGTTCTTGACCGACTGAGCGAGGACGCGGTCGACCTCGGTTTGCCGGCTTACGATCGGATCGCGGATGTTCACCAGCACGACGTGCGCCACTCCCTGGAGCGCGGCGCGCAGTCGCTCTGTGTCCGCAGCCCGAACCGGCCCGTTATCGCCGATCTGGACGATCACATTGGGCGGCAGCGCGCCGGCCTGCCGATACGTTTCCAGGCGGTCAATGATGGCGTCGGGCTGACGTGCGATCTCCACGCGAGCGCCGAAGCGCTGCTCGAGCTCAGGCTCGGCCGCGAGCATCACTGACGCGCCGACGGCGAGCACACCCCCCTTCAGCGCTCGCCTCGAGACGGCGCTTCCGCGACCCTCGGACGAGAGCCGCCGAGACACGACCACACGACCGTGATGATGGGAGGAGGCGCGCTTGGGTGGGGCCACCGCGGCCACCGAGGGATCGGTCCTCGACGTTTGTCCCGACTGAGCGGCCAGAACCGCAGCAACCACGAGCCCACCACAGACGGCCGTGGCGATTGTGACCAGAGCGGCGGTTCGGTAGGGCAGTCGCAACGAGTCGGTAGAGCGGCCGCAACGAGTTCAGCCATCGCCTGGTCGCCGGTCAGGCCTGACGCCGACGGATGGGTACCTTCACAAGCGTATCGGAGCGCGCCGCGAAAATGAGCGTGACCGCAGCCTGGCGGGGCACCCGCCTTCTGGACATTGGCGGCTACAGTCCCCCGCCGTGTCACCAAGCGACCTTGACCGCCAAATCCTGTTGCTCGCGCGCACCCGCGGGCACCGCCGCAGCGCCGAAAGAGTGATTGCGGCGTACTCGCGCTTGGGCGAGCACGCCGCATGCTGGCTGATCCTCGGAGCTGCCGGCACCTTCCTCGACCGCGACTCGGACCGACGCCGGGCTTGGGCCCGCGGCCTCGAAGTGGTCGCCGCGGCCTACGTCGCCAACTATGCGGTCAAACTGACAGTCCGCCGTCACCGGCCCGAGCTGCCCGCGCTCCCGCCGCTGACGGGGACCGTCTCACGCCTCTCGTTTCCTAGCGCCCACGCGACGAGTTCGTTTGCCGCCGCGCGCGCCTTCTGTCCGCTGGCTCCGGCCGCGGGGCTGTACGCGGCCGCCGGCGCGTTCGCGATCAGCCGGCCGTACCTCGGCGTCCATTACCCGAGCGACGTGATCGCCGGCGCGCTGCTCGGGACCGCGATTGCCGAGCTCTGGCCACGTCGGGGAATGCGGCCGTGAAGGTCGGAATCATCGGACTTCCCAACGCCGGGAAATCGTCGCTCTTCACCGCGCTGACGGGGGTCGCGGCCGAGGCCGCAAATTACCCGTTCACCACGATCGAGCCCAATGTCGCGGTTGTGCCGGTCGCTGACGACCGGCTGGCGCAGGTCGCCGCGACGATCAAATCGTCGAAGATCGTGCCCGACACGATCGCCTTCCACGACATCGCCGGATTGGTCGCGGGAGCGCACAAGGGGGAGGGCCTCGGCAACCAGTTCTTGGCCAACATCCGCGAGACGGACGCGATCGTGCACGTCGTACGCACGCACCAGGACCCGAACGTCGTTCACCCAGACGGTCGCGTGGACCCGCTGGCGGACATCGAGATTATCGAGACCGAGCTGATCTATGCGGATCTCGAACAGGCCGAGCGCCGACTCGAGCGAGTCGCCAAAACGGCGAAGTCCGGCGACCGACACGCGATCGCCGAGGCGCAATGGTTGCGGGAACTGATCGCCGCGTTGCAATCCGGCCACCCGGCGCGCACGGTCCCCCCGCCGGCGGAAGCCGCGGATGCGGTAACGCTGCTCCAGCCGCTCAGCGCCAAGCCCGTTTTGTTCGTGGCCAACGTCGAGGAGGGCACCGACGAGGTCCCGCCCGCGATCCTCGAACACGCCAGCCGACACGGGGCCGCCGCGGTCGCCGTCTCGGCTCGCCTGGAGGCCGAGCTCGCAGAGCTGGACGATGAGGATGCCGCCGCGATGCGGGCCGACCTAGAGCTCACCGAATCCGGTCTCGAGGCGGTCGTGCGCGGCGCATTCGCGCTGCTCCAGCTGGTTGCGTTCTTCACCGCCGGCGAGGACAAACCCGCGCAATCCTGGCACCTACGTCGGGGACTGTCGGTGTGGCACGCCGCCGGGATGATCCACTCCGATATTCAGCGTGGCTTCGTGCGGGCCGAGGTTGTACCGTGGGACGAGCTCGTCGCCTCCGGAGGCTACGCGGGTGCAAGGGATCGGGGAACGCTTCGCCTCGAGGGCCGCGACTATCAAGTCGCGGATGGCGATGTGATCACGGTCAAGTTCACGCCCCAGCACTGAAGCGCTCACATTGATGCCAGAGACCCTGATCGGCAACACCTGACGCACACGCAGTCCTAACCTGGGCGATGTTGGCTGGCTAACCAGCTTAATGCGGGTACGACCTCGGCCTTCCGGGGTGGAGCGCCGCCCTCGTGAACGTACGGCGATGAGCTATAGATCGCTGACGCTACCGGCCCTCTCGAGCCGCTCGGCGAGGCGGTTCATCCCGTACTCGCGGGCCGCCTGAGCACCGCCGGAGAGATCGGTCGCTCGATCCGGGGGCCGGGCGAGACCCTCGATCCGAAGCGTCGCGATGTCACGGAACGCCCTCAGCTGCGCTCCCTCCTCTTGGAGCACGGCCGCGATCCGGGGACGCTCGCTTGCCGCGCCGGAAAGCACGCCCTCAAGCGATCCGTGGCGAGCGAGCAGCTCGGCCGCGGTCTTAGGGCCGATACCGGGTGCCCCGGGCAGCCCGTCGGAGGGATCCCCGCGCAGGGCGATGAAGTCGGGCACGAGTGCGGGGGCCACGCCGTAGCGGCGCTGCACCTCGGCCTGATCGACCTCCTCGAAGCCACTGGTGCCGGATTTCAGGTAGAGCACCGTGGCGTGCTCACCGACGCACTGGTACATGTCCCGGTCGCCGGTGACGATCAAGGTGTGACCGCCGGCGCGCTCCTCCGCCTGCGCCAGCGACCCGAGCAGGTCGTCGGCCTCGAGCGTGTCGGTGTTCTCGATGCTCCATGCGAACGCCGAGAACAGCTTTGGCGCCTCTGCGAATTGCCAGGCGAGCGCGTTGGGTACCGGGGGGCGGGCGGCGTGATACTCGGGAAACAGCTTCACGCGGTACTCGGCCGCCTCCGCCCCGAAGCACACCACGATCGCGCGCGGCTCGCGATCGGCAGCGATCCGCAGCAGCGCGTTGGTCGCTCCCAGCAAGGCGTTGACCGGGTTGCCGTCAGCGCCCTGGATCGAGTCCGGGAGAGCAAAGAACGAGCGGTACAGCAGAAACGGTCCGTCGATGACGAGCAGAGCGCCTGGCACCCGCAGGAGGGTAGTCGCCCCGGGCGTGGTTGCGCACGCCGAGATGCGGTTAGATAGCGGGTTGGCATGACTCCTCGCAAAGCATCCGATGTGTTCGTTGAGTGCCTCGAGGCAGAAGGCGTCCGCTACGTGTTCGGCATCCCCGGCGAGGAAACCCTCGATCTGAGCGAGTCGCTGGCGGAGTTTGGGCACGGTCGGCCTCCAGGCCCGCGACTACGAGATGGCCGGTTTCGGCGCGGCCGATCTGGTGATCGCGATCGGCTACGACCTCGTCGAGCATGCGCCCGAGCACTGGAATCCCGATCGCGACAAAAGGATCGTCGTGATCGACAGTGTTCCGGCAGAGATCGACGAGTTCTTCATGCCCGAGGTGGAGCTGATTGGCGACATCGCGCACGTGCTGGCGCGACTGGCGGCCGGCTCAACTCGCAGCGTGACCACCGCCGGCGCCAGCCGCCTGCACGAAGTGGTGATGGGCGCGTTCAGCGATGCCCACGACGACGATCATTTCCCGATGCGCCCCCCGCGGGTGTTGTGGGATATCCGCCAGGCGCTCGGTCGCGAGGACATGCTGGTGTCAGACGTGGGCCTGCACAAGCTATGGATCGGCCGCATGTTCCCCGCGCACGAACCCGGCACGGTCCTGATCGCCAACGGCCTCGCGGGGATGGGCTTCGCGCTGCCTACCGCGATCGCCGCCAAGCTCGTTTACCCCGAGCGCCGCGTCGTCGCGGTCAGCGGCGACGGCGGGTTCTTGATGAACTGCCAGGAGCTCGAGACTGCCGTTCGCCTGCGCACCCCGGTGGTGAACGTCGTCTGGGTGAACGGGGAGTTCGGTTCAATCGCCTGGAAGCAGGACAAGAAGTTCGGCCGCCACTTCGACGTCGGCTTCGGCAACCCCGACTTCGTCAAGCTCGCGCAGGCCTTCGGAATGCCCGCCTGGCACTGTACGAGCGCTCACGAGTTCGCCACTCGCCTGAACGAGGCGTTGGCGCTTGACCTGCCGTCGCTGATCGCGGTCCCAATTGACTACTCGATCGACGTCGCGCTGTCTGAGGCGCTAGGGGCCGAGACAGTCGCGACGTAACGCCGCTGCCGTGGCCCTGCGATCGAACAATGGCTAGCTACCTCCGGGGGGCGGAGGTAAATGGCCAATGTTCGCGCCCGGGGCGCCGCGCGCGCCCACCGCGCGTGGCGTCGCCTACAGATTCCCGGCGGCCATCTTGCGCAGATCCATCGCCTTGTTGTAGGTCTCCTCGTCGACGCCCATCTCGTAGGCGACTTCGCGGAGCATCCGGCCCGATGACGCCGCTTCCTTGACGATCTCGGTGGCTCTGTCGTAGCCGATGTAGGGGTTCAGCGCGGTGGCGGCGGCGAGCGTCGATTCGGCTGACCGGCGGCACCCCTCTTCGTTGGCGCGAATGCCGTCCACGCACTTCTCGGCAAATGCGCGCGAGGTCGCGGCTAGGAGCCGAATCGACTCGAGCAAGTTGCGCGCGATCAGCGGCACGCGCACGTTGAGCTCGAAGTTCCCCTGGGTGCCGGCGATCGTGATCGCCATGTCGTTGCCGATCACCTGGGCAGAGACCTGCAGTACAACCTCCGGGATCACTGGGTTGACCTTCCCCGGCATGATCGAGGAGCCCTTCTGGAGCTCTGGCAGGAAGATCTCGCCGATCCCCGCTCGCGGCCCCGACCCCATTTGCGCCAGATCGTGGGCGATCTTCGTCAGCGAGACGGCGACGACCTTCAGAGCGCCCGAGAGCTCGACCAGCGCATCGCGATTACCCTGGGCCTCGAACGGATCCTCGGGGGGACGGATCTCGACACCGGTCGCCTCGATCAGTCGGGCTCGGACGCGCTCCGCGAACGCCGGGTGGGTGTTCAGGCCGGTACCGGTCGCCGTGCCGCCGAGTGGGATCTGGGAAACCTGCGGCAGCGCGTTGCGCACCCGGAGCACGCCGAGGCGCACCTGGGCGGCGTAGCCCGCGAACTCCTGACCGAGCGTCACCGGAACGGCATCCATCAGGTGCGTACGCCCCGACTTGACGATGTCGTGGAACTCGGCCGACTTGGCCCGGAGCGAGGCCTCGAGCTGCTCGAGCGCCGGAATCAGATCGTTGCTCACCTCGGCAAGCGCCGCGAGATGAACCGCCGAGGGAAACACGTCGTTGGAGGACTGGCCCATGTTGACGTGGTCGTTCGGATGGGCGCCGTCCCCGGCGAGCGTCGCGATCACCTCGTTGGCGTTCGTGTTCGTCGATGTCCCCGAACCGGTCTGGAAGACGTCGATCGGGAACTGGCCGTCGAATTCCCCCTCGGCGACGCGATCGGCGGCGGCGGCGATCCGCTCCGCCGTCTCGGCGTCAAGCAGATCGAGCTCGCTGTTGACGCGCGCCGCCGCGCCCTTGATCCGACCGAGCCAGCGGATTACCGGCACGGGCACGGGCTCTCCCGAGATCGGGAAGTTGGATACCGCTTTGGTGGTCTCTCTTCCCCAGAGCTGATCCTTCTCTTGAACGCCCATCGCTGGTCCTTTCGAGATTCGGTGGCTAGGTCTCGAAAGCTACTCCACGTCCCGCGGCGCTCTACTTCAGGTACGGTGCCAGCAGCGAGAGGTCGGCTTCGCTCAATCGGTCGCTCGCGGTCTTGCGCTGGTGCCAGTAGGGGTACAGCAGCGGTTGCCTGGAGACCTGCTCGAGCTTCGTCCGCTCGTCATCGGACAGAGTGAGCTCGATCGCCCGTAGATTGTCGGCGAGCTGCTCGTCGGTGCGTGCGCCGATCACAACCGAGCTGATGCTGGGGCGGCCGAGCAGCCAGGCCCGCCAGCAGCCCACCGGCAAGCGGACTCCAGATGAGCGGTTATCCCACTCAGCCCAGGGGTCGTGATTCAAACTCACGCCGCAACCCACGTCCGGCCCTCGAGTACCTCGCACGCCGCCGACACGTCCCGTCCGAACGGCCGGTCCTCGAGCCCGGCGGGGAGTACTCGCGTGGCGGCCTCGAACAGCCGGCGGGTTCCAGCTCCGGTCGATGCGCGGCCCGTCATCCGCAAGGCGCGCACCGCGACGACAAGCTCTGTGGCGACGAGCACGCGCATCGCGCCGAGCAGCTCGGCGGTTCGGCGCGCCCCGGTCGCCGCGAGACTGGCGTGTGACTCGACCCCCAGGGATGCCCACACGGTCTGCGTGGCCATCGACAGCGCCAGGGTGCGCGTCTCGGAGGCGGCGGCGTGCGCGGTGTACTCGAGCATCATCACGCCGGACTCAGGACCCGGCCTGGCCGACAGAAACGGCGGCAGAGCAGTCATCCGCGGATCGAGCAGCGCGCTGACGCGGGCGGCAATCAGGGATGCGGACTGCGCCAGCGCCCCCCGCACCCCGTCGAGTACCGCGGCGAGCTCGCCGGCGTAGAAATTCCCGGTCGGCAGCACGTCGCCGTCGTCGATCAGGGCATTCTCCGGCCGCGAATTGAGCTCCCGCGTGAGCACCTGGCCGAGCAACCTCAGCGCGTCGTGCGCGACCCCGTCGACTTGGGGCAGGACACGGAATGGGTACGGATCCTGAACGAGGCGATCGGCCCAATGTGGGTTGAGCTCCGCGCCGGCCAGCAACGCTCGCATTCGCGCGGCGATTGCCGTCTGGCCCGGCGCTCCCCGAGCCGCCTGGACACGCTCATCGAGCACGACTGGATCGGCGTCGAGCGCCTCGAACGACAGGGCTGCGACCGTGAGCCAAGCCTCCTGCAGCGCGGCGAGATCGATGCTCAGAAGCGCGGCATGACCCGTCGTGACCGCGTTTGAGCTGATGAAGCCGAGCCCGTCGCGCAGGCCCAGGCGAATGCCACGCGATCGCGCTGGGGCATCGACGATTTCCCCATCTCTCCACACTTGCCCCTCGCCGAGGAGCACGAGCGCGATCTCGCACAGCGCGGCCAAGTCGCCGGTGCCGAGCGACCCGAGCTCCCGGGCCACCGGAACCAGGCCATCGTTGAGATCGGCGATCAGCGCGTCGAGCAACTCGGGGACCACCCCGGCGCCCCCCGCGCCCAGCTGATTGGCGCGTACGACCATCCCCGCCCGGATAATCTCGGCAGCGACCGGGCGCCCCACCGTGACGGCGTGGCTGCGCAGCATGTTCCATTGAAACTGCTCGCGGTCCTGGTCGGTGATCTCACGATCGCGCAGGGCGCCGACCCCCGTCGTCGCTCCGTACATCGCCCCGCCGCGCGCAAGGTGCTCGGCGATCGCATCCCGGGCGGCGGAGTTGCGAGCCCAAGCCTCGGAGGTCAACCGGACCTTCTGGCCGTCGCGCGCGACAGCGGCAACTGCCGAGGGAGTCAGGGTGGCACCATCGAGGACGATCATCGAGGCACGGCTAGGATCGCTTCCGGTGGCCGCGAACGAGACAGTGGCAGCGCCCGGACTCGTCTCCCGTGCACCCTCCGGCGTGCTTGTGGTGGGCGCAATCGCCTCGGTGCAGTTCGGCTCGGCGATTGCCGCAACCCTGTTCGCGCAGGTGGGCTCCTCCGGCGCGGTGCTGCTGCGCCTGGTATCGGCGACGATCGTGCTGCTGGCCTTGTGGCGGCCGCGCGTGCGCGGACGGACCGCGCGCGAGCTGTCGCTTGCCGCTCTGTTCGGGCTGGTGCTGGCCGGAATGAACCTGTGCTTCTACGCGTCGCTGGACCGGATCCCACTCGGCGTCGCGGTCACGATCGAGTTCGTTGGCCCGCTTGCCGTCGCAGTGATCGGCTCGCGGCGGCCGCTCGATCTCTTGTGGGTGGCGCTCGCGGTGGGCGGCATCCTCGCCCTCACCCACGGGACAGCGCACGGCTTGAGCGGCCTCGGCATCGCCTTGGCACTGCTCGCCGGCACCTTTTGGGGCGCGTACATCTTGATCAACGCTCGCGTCGGTCGGGCGTTTCCCGGCGCCACCGGCCTGGCGCTGGCGATGTGCGTCGCGTCGGTGATCGCGCTGCCGCTTGGGGTCGCGGCTGGCGGTAGCCACCTGCTCGAGCCTCGGTCGCTCGCCCTCGGCGCGGCCGTGGGGATGCTGGGGTCGGCGATCCCGTACTCGTTCGAGATCGAGGCACTGAGGCGGATCGCGCCGTCGGTGTTCGGCGTTTTGATGAGTCTCGAGCCGGCGATGGCGGCACTGGCCGGGTTCATCGTCCTGGGGCAGAGCCTGAGTGCTCGCTCGCTGCTGGGGGTGGGGCTGGTCGTGATCGCTTCCGTAGGAGCATCGCGCCGCGCGCGCGGGGCACCTGTTCCCATTTAGTGACAAGGAGTTTCATTCTACGGTAGAGTTCCTCGCGATGTCGGAGACCCCGGCCGCCACTCGCACGGTCGAGCGCGCGCTCGTGCTGCTGGCGGCTGTAGCGGATCACGGGGGGACGCTGAGCGAGCTCGCGCGGGACGCCGAGCTCTCCCCGAGCACCGCCTCGCGGCTGTTGGCGACACTCGCACGGCACGAGTTCGTGCGCCGGGATCAGTCCGCCCGTTAC
Source organism: uncultured Solirubrobacterales bacterium (assembly GCA_963836065.1). GTDB lineage: Bacteria > Actinomycetota > Thermoleophilia > Solirubrobacterales > Solirubrobacteraceae > Palsa-465. Next base: position 859,502 of record CAWIII010000021.1, on the reverse strand, counting down.
TCGGCCGGCACCGGCTTACGCCAGCTGGCCGCGGCGACGCTGCGCGACGACCCGCTGTACGAGCTCTCCGGACCTCATCTCGACGCGCTCGCCGCCGAGACCGGAGAGACGGCAAACCTGGCGGTCGCCGCAGATGAGGACCGGATCGTGTACCTGCGAGGTGTCGCCAGTCCGCAGCTGGTGCGGACGGCGCCGTGGATGGGCCGTACGATCCCGCGGCTTGGCACCGCGCTGGGCGCCGTGCTGGACGGCGAGCTCGGCCGGGACGGATACCTGGTCAAGACCGGGGCCGTGGAGGCGGAGGTGACGTCGATCGCTGCCCCGATCCGCGGCGTCGAGGGCGAGATCGTCGGCGCGATCAGTCTGCTGGCGCCCACCTACCGGACCCCGCAGCACCGGGTCGCGAAGTACGGTCGCGCCGTCGCCCGCCATGCCGCCGAGCTGACCCGAAGCCTCGGAAGTGGCGCGCCCGACCAGGAGCAGGCGGCATGACCTTGCGCTGCCAGGGCTGGCAGCAAGAGGCGGCGCTGCGGATGCTGGAGAACAACCTCCATCCCGATGTCGCCGAGAAGCCTTCCGAGCTGGTCGTCTACGGCGGGATCGGCAAGGCCGCGCGCGACTGGCCGAGTTACCACGCGATCGTGCGAGAGCTGGTTCGCCTGGGCGACGAGGAAACGTTGCTGGTGCAGTCGGGCAAGCCGGTTGGGGTGTTTCAGACGCACGACCAGGCGCCGCGGGTCCTGATCGCCAACTCCAACCTGGTGCCCGACTGGGCCAACTGGGACGTGTTCCGCGAGCTCGACGCAGCGGGACTGATCATGTACGGGCAGATGACGGCCGGATCATGGATCTACATCGGCAGCCAGGGGATCCTCCAGGGCACCTACGAGACGTTCGCCGCCGCTGCGCGTAAGCGCTTTGACGGCACGCTCCGCGGCCGGCTGGTCGTGACGGCGGGTCTCGGCGGCATGGGAGGGGCGCAGCCGCTTTCGATCACGTTGCTCGGCGGGACAGCGCTTTGCGTAGAGGTCGATCTACAGCGGATCGAGCGGAGAATCCAGACTCGCTATCTGGACGAGCGCGCCGCGGATCTCGACGACGCTCTGCAGCGGCTGAGTGCCGCGCGGCGGGAGGGACGGGCGCTGTCGATCGGGCTGGCCGGAAACGCGGCCGACGTGCTGCCGGAGCTGGTTCGTCGCGGAGTCGACGTCGACGTCGTCACGGACCAGACCTCCGCTCACGATCCGCTGAACGGTTACATACCCGCCGGCCTGACGCTCGAGCAGGCCGAGGTCCTGCGGCGCGGCGACCCTGAGGAGTACCTGCGCCGCGTGGGCGACAGCGCGCTCAGGCACGTCGCGGCGATTCGGGAGCTCGCCGCGGCCGGGGCGGAAGCGTTCGACTATGGCAATGCGCTGCGCGGGCTGGCGGCGGAGCACGGGGACGAACAGGCGTTCAGTTATCCCGGCTTTGTCCCCGCTTACGTCCGGCCATTGTTCTGTGAAGGCAAGGGACCGTTTCGGTGGGTCGCGCTGTCCGGCAATCCGGAGGACATCCATAAGACAGACGCGGCGATTCTGGAGCTGTTCGGCGACCAGGAGCACATTGCCCGCTGGATCGCGCTCGCCTCAGAACGGGTGCAGTTCCAAGGGCTGCCCGCTCGCATCTGCTGGCTCGGCTACGGCGAGCGTCATCTCGCCGGCCTGCGCTTCAACGAGATGGTCGCCTCGGGGGAGCTCGAGGCACCAATCGTTATCGGGCGCGACCACCTCGACACCGGCTCGGTCGCCTCCCCGCAGCGCGAGACCGAAGCGATGGCCGACGGCTCGGACGCGATCGCCGATTGGCCGCTTCTGAATGCACTCCTGAACACCGCCTGCGGGGCCAGCTGGGTCTCGATCCATCACGGCGGCGGTGTCGGCATGGGCAAGTCGATCCATGCCGGGCAGGTCTGCGTGGCGGACGGCAGCGAGCTGGCGGCTCGGCGGATCGAGCGCACGCTGAAGGCCGATCCCGGACTGGGCATCGTCCGTCACGCCGACGCCGGCTACGAGCAGGCGATCGCGGCCGCGCAAACCCACGGACTGCGAATCCCGATGCTCGACCAGGAATGATCTCGTTCCACGGCGCGACGCAGGTGCTGCTCCCTCCCGAGCCCGGCCTGCAGTTCCTTCGGGGCGATCGCGCCGATGAGATGACCCTTAAGCCCGGCGGGCTGACCGCCGAAGGCGGGGTGATTGTGTCGCTGGAACCGAGCGCGGCAGCCGGGCTGAGCGTGGACGCCAGCGGCTGCGCGCTACTCCCTGGGCTGGTCGACTGTCACACGCACCTGCCCTTTGCGGGCTGGCGTGCCCACGAGTACGAGCAGAAGGTGACCGGTGTGCCCTATGAGGAGATCGCGCGGGCGGGCGGAGGCATCGCCTCATCGGCAAGATCCCTCCGGGAAACGCCGGACGACCTGGTCGTGGCGCAGGCAAGCAGCCTGGCGAGCGAGATGCTCGCGGCGGGTACGACAACGTTCGAGTGCAAGTCCGGATACGGGCTCTCCAAGGAAGGAGAGCTACGCGCACTCCGGCTGGCGGTGCAGCTGGGCGAGGTGGCAGAGCAGCAGAGCACCCGCACCGCGCTGCTCGCCCACGCCATCCCGCCCGGGTACACCACTGATTCTTGGATGGACGAGGTCGAGGCGATGGCACCCGAGGCACTCGCCTACGCCAGCGCATTGGATATCTTCGTCGAATCGATCGCCTTCGGGCTCGAGCATCTCGAGCGGCTGGGGCAGCTCGCTACCGGCGCCGGCGTGGCGCTCCGTGCCCACGTGGAGCAGTTCTCCACGATGCGCTCGGTGCCCGTAGCCCTCGCCCACGGCGCTCGCTCGCTCGACCACCTCTCGCAGATCGATCCCGACGACATCGGGCCGCTCGCCCGGTCGCAGTGCGCGGCTGTGCTGCTCCCCGGCGCAGAGCTGATGGGCGCCGAGGAGTGCGCGCCCGCGCGGAAGCTGATCGAGGCCGGCGCGATCCTCGTGCTGGCCACCGACGCCAACCCCGGCACTTCACCGATCTTCTCGCTACCGCTGATCGTCGGCCTGGCCGTCCGCCGCTATGGCCTCAGCACCCGGGAGGCCCTGCTGGCCGTGACTTTGAATCCGGCGTACGTGCTTGGCCTCAGCCCCGAGGTGGGATCGATTGAGGTCGGCAAGCGCGCAGACCTGGTGCTGCTCGACGGTCCGGCGGAGCACGTCGCTTACCGTCTCGGTCACAATCCGGTCGCGGCAACGTTCGTGGGCGGTCGCCCGGTGTACGTGAGGCCCGACGCCACCTGGAGGATCAGCCGGCGATGAACATCCCGGCGATGGTCAACGCCCACAGTCATGCATTCCAGATCGAGCTGCGAGGTGTGGGTGAGCGCGCGTCCCCGGATGACGACTTCTGGGCCTGGCGCACGGAGATGTATCGCCTTGCCGCCAAGCACGATCCCGACTCGATGCGGGAAATCGGGAGGCGCACCTACGCGACGATGGCCAGCGCCGGTTACGGGACCGTCGGCGAATTCCATTACGTCCACCACCAGCCGGACGGCCGTCCGTACGACGAGCCCAACGCGATGGCGATCGCGCTTGCCGAGGCCGCTCGAGCGAGCGGACTGCAGATCGTGCTGCTGCCCGCCGCCTACAACCGGGCAGGTCCCGGTCGGCCGCCGACGATCGCGCAACGACGTTTCTGTGACCCCGATGTCGATGCCTTCTTGTCCCGGATCGACGACCTGCGCCAATGGGCTTCTGAGCGCGACGGCGTGCACGTCGGCGTCGCTGTGCACAGCGTCCGCGCGGTCCCCGCGAGCTGGATCGAGACGATCGGCGAGTATGCCGAGCGACACGAGCTCGTCCGCCACATTCACGCCTCCGAGCAGCGGCGTGAGCTGGCGGAGTGCTCACAGGAACACGGATGCAGCCCGATCGAGCTGCTCGATCGCTGCGGCTTCCTCGGGTCGCGCACCAGCGTGGTCCACGGGATCCATGTCTCCGACCACGATGTTGAGCTGCTCGCCGGCAGCCGCACGATCGTCGTCGCCTGTCCCACCACCGAGGGCAATCTCGGCGACGGCCACCAGCCGGCGCTTCGCTACCGAGATGCCGGGGTCCGTTACGCGCTCGGCTCGGACTCACAGGTCCGGATCGACCCGTTCGAGGAGATCCGGGAGCTCGAGACCGGCGCCCGGCGGGAGCGTCAGACGCGGGACGGCCTGCTCGCGCGCGACGGGAACCTGTGGCAGTCGCTCGTCGACGGAGGACGCGCCAGCCTCGGCGTCACCGGCCGGCCGCCGACGATCGAGGTCGATCTCGAACACCCGGACCTGGTGGGGATCGATCGGCAGGACCTGCCAGCGGCGCTGGCAACTTGCGCATCGGCGGCTGTCGTCACCGGTGCTGCTCGCTGACCTTTTGTGAGCGAGAGAGAGGTGAAGGTCATGGGTCTCCGGTCGATTCGGAGCCCGATGGTCGTGTTGGGCGCGCTCTTCTCCCCGGCCGCGCTGGGGGCGACCACCTCCCCGAGTGACCTGGGTCCGACGGGCTGGATCTCGGGCTCGGGCGACCCCAACCTCGGCGTCCTCAACCAGGGCGCGCGGACGATCAATTTCGACGGCGGGTGGCGCTTTAAGCTCGTCAACACCAACGACACCAACTTCAATGACGCCTCCTGGGAGCACCCGACGCTCCCGCACGACTGGAGCATCACCCCATTCCCTCGCCCGTAACTATTCAGGTCTCCGGAACTCGGTGTCTCTCTGTCTCGTCGGTGGACGGACGTGGTTGCTCAGGGTGCCTTCGGGTAGTTGCCCGTGAGGATCGAGAGCAGGTTTCGAAGGTAGTGCATACCGGCTTCGTTCCGACTGGCTCCTGCGCGGTTGGGGCCTGGTGCCGTGTCTGCCGTCGAGCCCCGCTCGTTTCTACGCTCCCGGTGTCGGCCGGGCAGTCTCGAGCGCCGGCGGAAACCCGCCGGCGCTCAGAGCTGTCTATAGATCTGTGGCGATTGTGATCTGAGTTGGCTAGTCGAACCGAGCCTCCTCGGCTTCCTTAGCGCTTCAGCGGAAAGACGGGGATCAGGGTGCGGCCGAAGGTTGAGTTGACGACCGCAGCGAACGCTCCGAACCACGCGGCGGCTGCTGTCGCGAGCCCGAAATAACCGCCCCAATGGGTCCAGGTGTCGCCGGTGGAGCCTGGCCGGTTGGCCTCCCCGATTGCCAGGAGGAAGAACGTCACCGTCAGCAACACGAACACCAGCACGACAATCCCCGTCGTTCGCAGCGACGCGACCAACATCAGCAACGTGAAGATCGCCCATCCGTACAGGTACACGGAGAGCGCATGCGGCTGCGCCAAGGCTGGCAGGCCGACGACCTGCACGAGAACGAAGTATGAGATCCAGAAGGCTCCGTAGGACGTGAACACGACTGCCCCGAAGGTGTTACCGGTACGGAACTCCCACATCCCCGCGAGGATCTGAGCGATGCCCCCGTACGCCAACGCAACTGAGATCATGGCGAAGACGCCCGTCGGACGGACCAAGTTGGAGTTGAACATGCTCAGCATGAACGTCGTCGTCGCGAACGCGGCGAGGCCGAGCGGCCCCGGATCGGCTGGGCTCCATCCCACAGCTCGTGGGGGGGGCTCGGCCGCTGGTGCAATGTCGGCTTCGCGACCGCGAGCACCGGGACCACCTGGGGTAGCAGCTTCCATATCTTCCCTCCTTCGGGGAATGTTGACTGTTGGTGCAGGGTGTATCGAGGCTCAGCGACGCCGCAAGGACCGATCTGCGAACGGTGCTCAGATACGACGAACGGTCGCTAGGAGCCGATGAACGGCACCGCTGGGCGGAAACGAAGCCTGGACGACTCGCGGCCTGCCCTACTCGATCAGCACGACGAAGGTCCGGCTCGACATGAACAGCCGGCTCACCGAACGACCCGCTAACCGTCAACCTGACGATCAGCGAAATCGAAATCCCCGGGACGATCGTGAGCTAGTGTCGCGGCGACAGCCGCAGCTCCACTCCAGCCAGCTCCTCGTAGAGCCGAATCGCGCTGATCTGGCCGGCCTCATCGCCGAACGTCGCCCGCGCACGATGGTGGACCTGCTCGACGAGCGCGGTCAGCTCTGCCGGCAGACCGACGTCGCGTGCCAGGTCGACGGCCAACCCGAGGTCCTTGGTTACGAGGCGCATCGGGAAGCTCTCGTCGTAGTCGCCGTCGTCGAGCACCGTCCGCACGTCGTGCTCGAGGAAGTTCGAGTTGGCCGGTGAACTGACGAGCGCTGCGTGGAGCTTCGCCGGCGGGACGCCCGCGCGCACGCCGACGGTCAACACCTCGCCCGTCCTCGAGCCGCCGCGAGAACGCAATCGCCAACGGCCTTCGACGAGGTGCTCATGTCGATCGCCACTGCTCCAGGCGCCATGGCCGCAATCACCCCTCCGGAGCCGAGCAGCACGTCTTGCACCTGAGGAGGGGCCGGCAGCATCGTGATCAGGGCCTCGACTCCGTCTGCACAATCGCCGGCTGAGCTCGCCGCCCGAGCGCCCGCCAAACGCAGCCGATCGCGCGCGCCGCCATCCAGCTCGAACGCGGTGACCTCCAGGCCGGCGTCCACCAGTTGCCTGCACATCGGTCCGCCCATGTTGCCGAGCCCGATGAACCCGACCCGCCGCACCTACAACGCCACCCAGGTCGTTTTCAGGTGCGTGTATGAGTCGAGCGCGTGCAGCGACCGGTCACGACCGTGGCCCGAATCCTTGATTCCCCCGAAGGGCGTCGTCAGCGAGGACACGTCGAACGTGTTGACCCACACCGTCCCGGCTCGCAGCCGTCGCGCGACCCGATGGGCGGTGCTGATGTTCGACGTCCAGACGGCCGCGGCGAGACCGTAATTGGTGCCGTTGGCGAGCGTGATGGCATGCTCCATGTCCTGCGCCGACTGAATCGCGAGCACTGGACCGAATACCTCTTCTTGGACGATCGGGTCTAACGGGTCCGGCGCAAGCATCACCGTCGGTTGCATATAGGCGCCGCCGGGAACCGGTTCGGCGCGCTCCCCGCCGACCAGCACCTCGGCACTCCCGGCCGCCGCGCGCTCGACCCGCGCAAGCACACCGTCCAGGTGCTCGGAGCTCACGAGCGCCCCCAGCTGAGTGTCCGGTTCGAGCGGGTCCTGGGGCACGAAATCCCGGGCGAAGGCAACGAGCCGCTCGGCCAGAGGCTCGGCCAGCGCACGCTCCACGACCACCCGGGAGCCGGCGTGGCAAGTCTGTCCGGCGTTGTAGAAGATCCCCCACCCGATCGCCTGCGCCGCCGCGTCGAGATCGGCCGCGTCGGCGAGCACGACGTGAGGGCTCTTGCCGCCGAGCTCGAGCGAGACCGCCTTGCCGTTGGACTCGCCCGCGTAGCGCAGGAAGCGTCGCCCGATCTCGACCGAACCCGTAAACGCAATCTTCTCGACATCGGGATGGCGGCCGAGGGGCTCGCCGGCCTCTTCACCGAACCCCGGCACCACGTTCAGGACGCCGTCGGGGATACCTGCCTGCGCCGCTAGTTCGGCGAGCGCCAGCGCCGTCAACGGCGACTGCTCAGCCGGTTTCAAGACGACCGAATTGCCGCTCGCCAGCGCAGGGGCGAGCTTCCAGCCGGCGAGAATCAGCGGATAATTCCAAGGCACCACCGCACCGACGACGCCCAGCGGCTCGCGCGAGATCAGTCCCAGCGCGTCGGCGCCGGTGGGCGCAATTTCCCCGTAGACCTTGTCGATCGCCTCGGCGTACCAGGCAAAGCAGTTGCGGGCGCCGCGTATGTCCACCCGTCGCGCATCCCCGATGGGATGGCCGACGTCGGTCGACTCGAGCTGCGCCAGCTCCTCGCGATGCTCGTCGATCAGCCCGGCCAGCGCCAGCAGCACCCGCTTGCGCCGGGCGGGATCCGCAAGCGCCCATTCCCCGTCCTCGAACGCGCGCCTGGCGGCGAGCACCGCCCGGTCGATGTCCTCGCTCGAGCACCGGGCAACCGACGCAATCACGCTCCCGTCGCGCGGCGAGATGTCCTCGAAGGTGCGCTCGTCGGCCGCCGGGACAAAGCGGCCATCGATGAATGCCTCGGTTCTCAAGCGCGCAACACCTCCCGGTGTGCGGAGTAGAACGCGACCGCTTCCTCGTCCAAGGCGATCCCCAGCCCCGGCGCCGGAGGAACGCTCAGCATCCCGTCTGCGTCGATCATCACCGGCTTTGTGAGCATGAAGTCTCGCCGCTCCGGGGTCCATCCCGGCGGGTCGTAGGGGAACTCGATGTAGGGGCCCCCACCCACGCCCGCGCACACGTGAAGGTTGGCGAGCAGGCCCACGCCGTTGGTCCAGGTGTGCGGCGTGAACCAGCGATTGCGGCGCAGCGCCAACTCTGCAAACGTCCGCACGCCGGAGATCCCGAGCGCGAGCACGACGTCCGGCTGATAGACGTCGAGCGCGTCTGACTCGAGCGCCCGGCGGAGATCCTCAAAGCTGCGTGCCATCTCACCGCCGCCGATCCGTACTCCGGTGCTTTCCCGCAACAAGCGCATTCCAGCCAGGTCCTCGCCGTCGAGGGGCTCCTCGACCCACACCACGCCGTGCTCGCGCAGCCGCTCGATCGTCCGCCGGGCATCGACCGGCCCGAGGCCGCGCTCGATGTCTCCGGCCATCCGCCACCACTGATTTAGATCAACCATGATCTCCAAGCGGTCGCCGACCGCATCGCGAATCGCCGCGACCACCCCCACACCCTCGTCGATCCGCTCGCGCGCGATCCGGACCTTGAGCGCCCGAAAGCCCAACTCGGCGAGCGCCTTCGCATCCTCCGCCCGCTGCGCCGGCGGGCGCAGCTCACCCAGCGATGCGTAGGCAGCCAACCGCTCGCAGGCCCCTCCCAGGAGTCTCGCCACCGGTTCCTGGACCGCCTGCCCAAACAAATCCCACAGCGCCGCCTCGAGTGGCCAGTAGCGGCCGGCATGGAACGCGATCGTCTCGAGCGTGCGCACATGGCGGGCGATCGCGCGGGCGTCCTCGCCAAGGAACAGGTGCTCGAACGCCTCGAAGCCCAGCATCGTGTCGCCGCTTCCGACGCCCATCAGTCCGGCGTCGGTCTCGACCCGGACGATGGTCGCGTCAAAGTGGCGCCGCGGAACCGGGTCCCAGGCAGCGTAGAAAGGCGGCTCGAGCGGGAGCCGCAGCCGCTGCAGCGTGATCGCGGTGATCTTCAACCGAGCTCGCCGCCATAGAACGGGCTCGTGACCTGATCGCGCCGTGCTACCAGCGCCGCGGCGGCGTCAGGATCGCGCCCGCTCACCGCCACGCCGACCGCTTTGCGCACCGCCCCGCGGCTGGCCTTGCGCACTGCAGTCTCGTCCGAGGCGGCCTGGTCGATCCAGATGCACACGAGCACGAGCACGTCGTCGGTCGGCGGGAGCAGGTCGTCCGCGACCGCGTCCAGCACTCCTTGCGCGATTCCCAGCTGCGCCGCGCCCCAGGTGATCGTCTGGTGGCGCTCCTCGATCGCGGTCGCCTTGTTGATCATGATCGTTGGGGGCCACACCGGCTCGTAGCTCGGTTGGTCTTCGCCAACCACCACCAGGATCGGAGTGTGGCCGGGGGTCGGAGTCGTAAACGTGCCGAGCAGCGCGGCCGCCGTCGGCGTGCCCCGCCGGGCAAGGACGACGTTGACGTGACTGCCGTTGGCGCCGGGAGCACCGCCCCAGGCCTCCGCGACGCGTCCGTCGAGGTGGGCGGGCGAGGGCGTCACAGCTCCCTCCCGGCCAGGTCCTGATCGATCACGATCACCGACCGTGCGCCCTGGCCGCGGCGTAAGCGCTCGAGCGCCGCCTCGACGTCCGCCAGCGCAATCAGATCGGAAACGACGTCCTCCAGGTCGAGCCGGCCATCGATCACCAGTTGCGCCAGGCTCGGGAGCGCGGCGTGGACATCGCCCGAGCCATAGTAGCTGCCGGTGATCGTCTTCTCGCTGAGGAACTCGATCGCCGGCAGCGAGACCTCAACCCCGGGTGGAGAGACGCCGACAACGGTGGCCGTGCCACCCGTCCGCAGGACGTCCCACGCTTGGCGGATTGTCGCCGCGTTCCCTACCACTTCGAAGGCGTGCTCAACTCCGCCGCCAGTGATGGCGCGCACCTCCCCAACCACCTCGCGCTGCGTGGCGTTCACCGCGTGGGTGGCGCCGCGGCGCACGGCGCGCGCCAGCTTCTCGGGATCCCGGTCGACCGCCACGATCGTCCCCGCGCCGGACAGCCGCGCACCGGCGATCACCTGCAATCCGACGCCGCCGCACCCGATCACGCACACGCTCCCGCCGACCCGCACGCCGGCGCGGTTGACGGCCCCGATCCCGGTAACCACACCACACCCGAGCAGCGCTGCCTGCCAAAGCGGGATCGAGTCAGGCAGCGGCACAGCGCCGCCTGCGGGCACGACCACGTATTGCGCAAAGCACGCAACCATCAGCCCGTGCTGGAGCATCGTTCCATCGAGCGCACGCAGACGCGAGCTGCCGTCCATCAGCATTCCGGCGACGCCGTTCGCGCCAGCGGTCTCACACAGCGTCCGACGACCTGCGCGGCACGTCGCGCAGGCGCCGCAGGCGGGGACAAAGCAGAACGCGACGTGATCCCCCGGCGAGACCCCCAGCACGTCCTCGCCAACGGCCTGAACCACACCCGCGCCCTCGTGCCCGAGCACCATCGGCCACCGGCCCTCGCCGAGGATGCCGTCCGCCAGGTGCACGTCGGAGTGGCAGACGCCCGCGGCCGCGACCCGGACCAGCACCTCGTGCCGCCGCGGGGGATCGAGTAGGACGGTTTCGACCGCGACCGGGCTGCCGGGGCGACGAAGCACGACGGCGCACATCTGGACGGGCTGCGACGACGACGTCGCACCGGGTGGCTCGCTCACCGATGCGAGCCCGGGACGGTCAGCCGTCACCGTCGGCATGGACCATCGGCAGTGATTCCGCGGAGGGCGGGCCGACCTGGATGCGCCGCAGCTCCTCGATCGGGATGTGACAGCGAATCGCGTGGCCGGGTTCGGCCTCGAGCAGCTCCGGTTCGGTCGTCTCGCAGATCTCGCCGATCTTGCGCGGGCAGCGCGTATGGAACACGCACCCGCTCGGCGGATCGGCGGCGCTGGGGATCTCACCGTCGAGGCGGATCCGCTGCCGGTCAACCGCATCGACGCTGGGGACCGCCGACAGCAGCGCCTCGGTGTAGGGGTGGTGCGGGAACGAGAAGACCTTGTCGGCCGGTCCGAGCTCCATCAGCCGACCGAGGTAGAGGACGGCGATGCGATCCGACAGGTAGCGGACCACGGCGAGGTCGTGGCTGATGAACAGGTAGGCGACGTCCTCGCGGGTCTGAAGGTCGTTCAGAAGGTTCAGGATCGCGGCCTGCACCGACACATCGAGCGCCGAGGTGGGCTCGTCGCAGACAACGATTCGGGGATCGCCGGCGAAGGCGCGAGCGATCGCCACACGCTGCTTCAGCCCCCCCGACAGCTGGCTGGGTCGCATTGGCAGGTAGCGATCGGTCAACCGCACTGACTGCACCAGCGCCAGCAGCCGCGTCTGCAGCGCCGCGCCGCTGTAGTGGCCGAGCTTGGACAGCGAGCGGCCGATCAGCCGGCGCACCGAGTGGCGCCGGTTCAGCGCCGAGTCCGGGTTCTGGAACACGATCTGCAGTGCCTTCTGCTCCAGGGCGCTGCGCTTCTTGGTCAGGTAGGCCAGTGCGTGCCCGTCGAGCTCGACCGACGACCCGGCGTCCGGGGCGGTCAGCCCCATCAGCACGCGTGCGAGCGTGGTCTTGCCGCTGCCCGACTCGCCCACCAGGCCGAGCGTCTCGCCGGCCAGGATGTCGAGGTTGACGTCGGTGAGCCCGTGGATCTCCTGGCCGGACAGCCGGAAGGTCTTGCCCACGTCGCGGGCGCTAATCAGCGGCTTGGCGCCACCCGACTTGGGCTTGGCCGCCTCGGTCTCCGCCGGTTCCGTACGCGGCAGTGTCTGCGCGCGCTCGTGGAAGTGGCAACGCGAGCGCCGCACGGTGTCCACCTCATACAGGGGCGGCGCCTCGGTCCGGCAGCGGTCCTCGACCAGCCCGCAGCGGCTGGCGAAGATGCAGCCGCTGGGGGTCTCGCCGGGCCGGGGGAGAAAGCCGGGGATGGTGTCTAACGCGTGGCGACGCTTGTCGGCGTCGCGGCGCGGTATGCAGCGCAGCAGGCCGACCGTGTAGGGATGGCACGCCTCGTGCAAGACTCCGAGCGCCGGTCCCTCCTCGACAAGCTCGCCCGCGTACAGAACCCCGACGCGGTCGCACATCCTGGCGATCACGCCGAGGTTGTGAGTGATGAACAGCAGCGAGGTACCGAACTCCTGGCGCAGCGCCTTGACCAGATCGAGCACCTCTGCCTCGACGGTGGCATCGAGCGCCGTTGTCGGCTCGTCGAGGATCAGCAGCGACGGCTCCGACGCCAGCGCCATCGCGATCACGGTGCGCTGGAGCATGCCGCCTGAGAGCTGATGCGGGTAGCGCTGCATGACACTGGCCGGATCGGAAATGCGCACCTTGCGCAGCATCTCCTCGCTGAGCTCGAGCGCCTCCTTGTCGGACTTGCCGGCGAGCTCAAATACCTCGGCGACCTGGCGCCCGACGAGGAGCGATGGGTTGAGCGCGCGGCCCGGCTCCTGGTAGACCATCGACACCGTGTTCGCTCGCAGCCGCCGCAGCGCCCCCTCGTTCATGGCGAGCACGTCCTGTCCATCGATGGCGATCGAGCCGGCGCTCACGCGGCCATTGCGCGCCAGGTAGCGCACGATCGCGAGCGCCATCGTCGACTTGCCGCAGCCCGACTCCCCCACGAGGCCGAAGGACTCGCCGCGTCCGATGCGGAAGGACACGTCGCGCAGCACCGCCTGGTCGCGCCGGCGCACCCCGTAGGCAACGTCGACGTGCTCGACGGTCAGCGCGTCGGTCGACACCGGGGTGATGACGGGCGAAGCCGCGGCCGCGTCGATGCTCACTGGTCGATCGCCCCTTCGACCGCATCGGCGATCAGGTTGACGCCGATCACGAGCGAGGCGAGCGCGATGGCGTCGAACAGCACCTCCCACCAGTAGCCGGCGCTCACCAGGCCGTAGTTCGAGGAGATGTCCACCGCCCAGTCGGGCGACGGCGGCTGCACGCCGAAGCCGAGGAACGACAGCGTGGCGATCGCGAACACCGCGTAGCCGATGCGGACGGTGAACTCGACCAGGATCGGCGAGAGCACGTTGGGCAGGATCTCGACGAACATGATGTACGGCGCCTTCTCGCCCCGCAGGCGCGCGGCGGCCACGTAGTCGAGCTCGCGCTCGAGCAGCACCGACGTGCGGACGGTGCGCGCGATCAGTGGCGTGAACACAATCGCGATCACGAGGATGATCACCAGCTTGCTGGTCCCGATCGCGGCGATCGCGGTCAAGGCGAGGACGACCAGCGGCAACGCCAGGAAGGCCTCGAGTACGCGCGAGATCGACTCGTCCACGAGCCCGCGGAAGTACCCCATGACGAGGCCGAATGCGGTGCCGAGCAGGGTGCTGAGGATCACCGCCAGGGGGGCGATGATGAGGATGTCACGCACGCCGGTGATCACCCGTGAGAGCATGTCGCGACCGAGCTGGTCGGTACCGAACCAGTGCGCGCCCGAGGGCGCCTGGTTGATCGCGCCCAGGTTCTGGGCGGTCGGGCTGTCGGGGGCGATCACGTAGCCGAAGATCGCGCACACGATCCAGAACCCGACGATGATCGCGCCCACGATGAACGTCTTGGAGCGCACGATCTCGCGCACCAGCTCGCCGCGGGGGCTGGGGCCGGTGCGCTCGGCGGCGACGGCTCCGGCGGACTCGACGGGGACGACGTCGATGCTCATTCGAGGCCCTGGTAGCGGATCCGCGGATTCAGGTACGAGTACAGCAGGTCGGCGACGAGCGTGGCCAGCATGTACACGACGCCGATGGTGAGTATTCCGGCCTCGAGCATCGGGTAGTCCTTCTTATTGGCCGCGTCAAGCAGGAGCGTGCCGACGCCGTTGTAGTGGAACAACGTCTCAACCACGAACAGCCCCCCGATCAGATAGCCGGTCTGGCTGGCGATCACCGTGATTGTGGGCAGCAGCGAGTTGCGCAGCACGTGGCGCCGGATCACGGTGCGGCGCGGCAGCCCCTTGAGCACCGCTGTGCGCACGTAGTCCGAGCCGAGCGCTTCCACGGTTCCCGCTCGGGCCATGCGCGCGATGTAGCCGAACAGGACGAGCACAAGCGGGATCGCGGGCAGGATCAGGTGGTAGATCTGGGTGAAGAAACCCGCCCCGTCCGGCGGTGTGGCCGAGATCGGCAGCACGTTCAGCCAGATCCCGAACACGAGGATCAGGAAGATGCCCGAGACGATCTCGGGGGTCACGGTCGCCGAGGTCCCCGCCACGACGATCGCCCGGTCACCGGCCTTGCCGACGTGCAGCGCCGCGAACACGCCGGCGAAGATCCCGAGCGGCACCACGATCACGAAGGCCAGCACCGCCAGCTTGAGCGAGTGCCCGATCGCGGTGAACAGCAGCGGCCTCACCGCCGCATGGTAGGTGTTGGACATGCCCATGTTTCCCTGCACGAAGTGGCTGATGAACAGCCAGTACTGGGTCAGCAGGGGCTTGTCGGTGCCGTACTGATGGTCCAGCGCCTTGACCGCGCTCTCCGGGGCGAGCGGGCCCAGGGTGGAGCGACCCGGATCGCCCGGAAGCAGGTTGCCCAGGATGAACACGATCGCGCTGAGGATCAGCAGCGTGATCAGCGCGAGCCCGACGCGCTTGGAGATGAACTTGGTCATGTTCCGGGAGGTTCGCGGCGCGGCCGGGCGACGCTGCGCCGCCCGGCCGATGCCTTCACGATATGTACGCCTTGTCGAGGTAGATCTGCGAGATCGCCGTCGGATTGACGCCGTGTACGTTGGACTTGGTCGCGGTGAGCCCGTCGATGAAGTAGGGGATCACGAGCGGCGTCTCCTGCAGCAGCAGCGTCTGGATCTTGCCGGCGAGCTGTTTCTGGGTCGGCAGGTCGAGGGCGGCCACGTACTGCGTGACGAGCTTGTCATAGGTCGGGTTCTTGAATCGCGCCGCGTTCCAGGTGCCGTCCGAGGTGAGCGTGCTGGTGATAAACACGTTCGGCACGCCGCGGCTGCCGTAGTCAACGAGGCTCATCGAGCCGTCGAGCCAGTCCGAGTTGCCGACGGTCGCTTTGCCGTAGTACTGGCTCTGGGTCTCGACCTTCAGGTTGGCGTTGATGCCCGCCTTGGCCATGTTGGCCTTCATAACCTGGGCGAGCGCCGGAATCTCCTGGTAGATCTCGGTGACGAGCTGGGTGGTGAAGCCGTTCGCGTGTCCGGCGGCCGACAGCAGCTGCTTGGCCATCGCGATGTTCTGGGTGCGCTGGGGGACCGAGGTGTCGGTGGAGTGAAACACCGGCGAGAACGCGCTGTCGTTGCCGAGCAGGCCCTTCCCGGCCAGCAGCGCCGCCACCATCCCCGGGCGGTCCATGGTCAGGGCGACGGCCTGGCGTACCCGCGCGTCGGTGAACGGCGCCTGATCGGTGCGCATCGACAGCTCGCGGTGGTTCGAGGACTTCAGCGTGATGATCGTGAAGCTGGGGTTGTTGAGCAGTCCCTGCGCCCCCTGCGCGACGAACTGGGTGATGACGTCGACCTGGCCGCCCTGGAGGGCGAGGATCTGCGGGGCCTGGCTCGTGTAGAAGGTGAAGTTGGTGCCGTCGAGGTACGGTCCGCCGCCCCAGTGCGATGGGTTGGGCACGAACTGGGCGCCGACGTTCTGCGTGTACTTTCCGAGCTTGAACGCGCCGGTGCCCATGAACGTGCTCTGCCACTTGGCGAAGTCGGTGCCCTTAGGGACGATGATCGCGTTGTAGTTGTCGGACGACACGAGGTAGGGGAAGTTGCCGTTGGCAGTGACGAGGTGGAAGGCGACGGTCATCGAGTCGACCTTCTTCACGCCGCTCGGGAGGAGCGCGCCACGGAACGCCGAGAGCGCGTTGGACGCGTTCTTGGGATTCGACAGCTCCTGGAAGGTGTAGACCACATCGTCGGCCGTCATCGCCTGTCCGTTGTGGAAGGTGACGCCCGGGCGCAGCTTGAACGTCCAGACCGAGCCGTCGCTGTTGGGGGTCCAGCTCAGGGCGAGCATCGGCTCGAGCGCGAGCTTGAGGTTGTTGTAGAAGGTGAGGAACTCGCCGGTCTGGTTGAGCATGACCAGGCCACCGGAGTCGGACACGGTGAGCGGGTTGACCGCGGCCGAGGGCGCCTGGGTTGCCACTCTCAGCGTGCCGCCCTTCTTGGGCGTGCCCTCGGAGGACGACGAGGATGCGGAAGACGTGTTGTTGGCGCCGCCGCAGGCCGACAGGATCGCCCCCATCAGCCCGGTTGACATCCCGATCACTGCGCCCCGGCGCAGGAACTGGCGGCGGTCCAGATGGCCGGACACGAGCTCGTCGATGTAATGGTTCTCGACCTCGCTGCGCCCGATGCGAAGCCGATCGAGCTCTGTATTGCGCGGCTTCATGTAGCTACCTTTCTGTCGGAGTCGAGGCGGCGCCGAACGCGTTCTCCGTTGCCGCGGCCCCAAAGTTAGTCGATCTACTAAGTGAAAAATCGATGGGAGGACCAAGTTCTTGTGCCGCAACCAGCAGGTCACGCAGCATCTCGCGCTTGCGGGCGGCGTTCATTCGCCCTGTCGGGACGCAGAGCGTGATTGCGGCCGCGGCTCGCCCCCGCGGGCCGACGGGGGCAGCGATGCAGTGCAGTCCAAGCGCGGTCTCGTCCATGTTCTCCCCATAGCCACGGGCGCGGGTCTCGCGCAGGATGCGCAGCAGCTCGCCTATCCCAGCGAGGCGACGACCGGTTGGCGTCTCGAGCTCGCAGCTCGCGTACCGGTCCCTGACCTCCGCCTCGGGCAGGTCGGCAAGGATCACCCGGCCGGCGGCCGAGGCGAACGCGGGCAGACGGTTGCCGACGGCGGTCACAAGCCGGACCGGGTGTGAGGTTTCCTCTTTGGCGATGAACACAGTCTCCCGGCCGTCGAGGACGGTCAGGCAGGTGGTTTCGTTATGGAGCGCAACGAGTCTCCCGCCGACCGCGTGAAATCCGGTGCTCAGGACGGATGCCGGCGTCCCGCGGGCCAGCCACGCGGCGCGGGGGCCGAACTCGATCAGTCCGTTGCCGACGTCGCGGACGATCCAGCCCCGCTCGCCCATCAGCGAGCAGACTCGATGCAGAGTGCTCTTGGCGACGCCGGTTCGCCGCGACAGCTGCGTGAGTGTGACCGGACCGTCGCGGTCGATCGTATCGAGCACATCGAGCACCGCTGACATCCCTGCCGATCCATGACGCAAACGGCGCGTGGGCTGTGTGCCGATGGCAGTCACAATCGATGGTCCACCGGTGGAACCCCTGTTCGCCCGATGGAACCGCGACTTGTCCCATACCTGATGCGGACTGTCAAGTTAAGGTTGTCTTTATGTTTCGGCTGACCCGCTAGCGATGGTCCTCCTCCGGCGTCACGACCGGCTCGACTTGAGGCTCTATCAGAGGATCGCCTTGGCGCGCGAGCGGATAACGGTGACTCGCGAGTTATTGGACGCTGTCGACCAAAGCCGCGCCGCGATGCTCGCGCATCTCGCTGGCGGCGGCGTGCTGGCCTATGGAGTCAACACCGGTCTGGGATACATGGCCCGCCATCCGATCGAACCGGCGGGCCGATCCTGGGACGATCGCGGCGAGCAGTCGGCTGGCTGGCACGACGGCTGCTGGACGATTTGGGTTCACGAGCACCTTCACCATCTCGCCGAGCATCAGAGCGATCTTGTTGGTCCGGCCAGGCACGTTGCCGCCATCCGGCGGCGGCCGTGGTGGCGGTGATCAGGCGGCTACCGGCTCCTCGAGCGGTCGCAGCTCGTCCGCGTAGCTGACCGACTCGCGTCGCATGACCCCGTCACGGTCGATCGCGTACTGGCCGAGGCGCCACAGCGGCGGCGAGTAAGCATGGATCGACACGGAGCGTTCCTCCTCGCCCGCGAGCCGGTGGATGTGATCCGGGCCGAACGAGAAAGATTGGCCCGCGCGTACGACACGGGCCGCCGGCCGGCCACCGATCCGGGGGTTCGATTCCGAGAGCGCACCCTGCACCACGCACACCGCGCCTGAGGAGATGTCATGGTCGTGCCAGCCGGTGTCGTTCCGGCGCGTCCAGCACAGCAGCCACACGTCGACGTAGTCATCGCGGTACAGCGAAGCGAACACGCGCTCTTGGTCTGAGAACGCGATCAGCTCGCGCCAGCAATCGGGATCCTGTGCGAGCTCCTCAACAAGCTCCTGGAGCTCGGCGCGGTCAAGATTGCGCGCCGGCAGGGATGGCAACGCCATCGGACACCTCCATCGGATCGAGCAGACGAATTGGATTGGCGCTGCGCAGCGCAAACAGCGCCGCGGGGCCCAGATCGGGGGTGACGGGCTCGGCGTAGGGCCGGTCGGATCCGTTCACTAGTACGTCGATGCCGAGCACGCGAACCGTCGCGTCGACCGCCCGCGTCCCGTACGAGGAGACCTCCAGAAAGGCCTCGCTGTCGACCACGCTGCGCTCTCCAGTCCGAGCGGCGAACCGTTCGCCATGCAGCGGCGCCAGCCCGGCCAGCATGGCGAAGCACGCCCGCAACCGAGGATGGCGCGGGCGCCCGAACGCCCGGAACGCATACCAGGACGCGTGCATCTGTTGCGCGTAATCGACGATTGCCGGCCACCAGGCTGGAGCACCACCGGCCTCCACCCCCCTGGTTGCCGCCGGCCCAGGATGCACGAACAGCGGCCTGCCGGTCTCCTCGAGCATCAGTAGTAGTGGCTCGAGGTGGGCGTAGCTTCGGTCATCGAGGAGCGCCGTCGCTGGAAGCTGCAAGCCGACGAATCCGCGCGCCAGCTGCCGCTCGAGCCCTGCCGGATCGAGATCGGTAACGCACGCGGCCGCCCATGCCCGAAACGGGGGTGGGAGCGCGAGCGCCCCCTCGTGGTAAGCCCCGAGCAACTCTTCGGCCTCATCCGCCGCCAGCAGCTCGATCCCGAGGGGGCTGGAGAGCGACACGAGTGCGAGATCGAGACCGTCGGCGACAGCCTGGGCCGCACGCAGATCCGGATCATGTTGCTCGGGCTCGAAGTTGTAGTCCGGCTGGCCATCAAGCTCGAGCATCCATCCGCGCAGCCGCGGCGGCTTTGTGCGGGTGCGCAGAACATGTAGAAGCGAACCGGGCCATAGGTGCTGATGGACGTCAGCGATCACGCTTTGGTGAACCGTTTCATGAAGCGCTTCAGTGAAACGGTTAAGGGGACGCTTGTCAAGCTCGATGCCGCAAGTTTGGACCCCGGGCCGGGCCCATTTATCCAGCCGGCGGGGTCGCCGCGTCTACCCTTGCGCTGTGAATCCCGCCAAGCGCGTCACGATTCGCGAGGTGGCCGATGCCGCCGGACTGTCGCCCGCCGCGGTGTCCTACGCGCTCCGAGGGATCCAAGTTTCCGAAGAAACTCAGGAAAGGGTTCGAAAGGTCGCGACCGAGCTGGGCTACGAGGCCCACCCGATTGCCCGCGCGCTGGCGAGCGGGCGGACGGGGATGGTCGGAATCCTTGGCCCCTCGTTGGAGGATCTTTGGCAACAGCGGTTGGTAGCCGAGGCCGGCCGGGTGCTGCTGGAGTACGACCGCTATGCCCTGATCCTCGACGCCGGCGGCGACCGAGATCGGCAACGGATACTTGCCGGTCAGCTCCGAGATCAGCAGGTCGACGGGCTGATCGTTTCCCCCGTCGATCCTTCGGATCCCTTTTGGATCGAGCTGGCGGGGTCCTTGCCCGTCGTCTCGATCGGCGACTCCCTTGCCGGCGCTCCGGCGGTTGGTGAAGTGCTGTTCGACAACCGGACTGGCGTCAGGGGTGCGCTCGAGCACCTACACCGACTCGGCCATCGCAGCATCGCCGTCCTGCGGCCGCCCGGCTCGCCGACGACCGACCGTCCGGCTGAGCTGTTCGTGCTCGCGGAGGCCGACCGGCTCGGCCTCGACGTGCGGGTCGTCACAGCGCGGTACGAACTCAGCGAGGCGACCGCTGTTGCCCGTGAAGTGCTTGCCGACGCCCACCGCCCAACCGCCGTGTTTTGCTTTTCAGACTCGATCGCGTACGGCGTCTACGCGGCGGGGCGGGAGCTCGGGATCGAGATTCCAAACGAGCTTTCGCTGATCGGCTACGACGACGACCCAATCTCGACGCTGCTTTCGCCCCCGCTGACGAGTTTCACCTGGGGCGCCGAGCGGCTGGTCGAAGTGGCGGTCGGCATGCTGTTGCGGGCATTCGAGGGAGACCCTCCCCCCAGGCAGCGGGTCGTGATCGAGCCCGGGTTGCGCGATCGGGGCTCGACCGCACGCTGCCCGCAGTGACGCCTATCCGCAGAAGGCGATCAGCTCGCGTGCGACCCCGACCGGGTCGTCGTACGCCAGCAGGAAGCCCGTTCCCGGCAGTGTCCGAAGCTGAGCGTTGGGCAGCAGATCGAGTGTCTCCTGTGCGCCGATCAGCGGATGAGCCGGATCTTCCTCGGCCCACAGCAGCAGCACCGGAACATCGATGCGCCGGTAGGCATCGAGCAGGTAGCGCTGTGCCTCTGGGGGCCAGCGGCGAGCAAACTTTGCCCAGGAGCGGGCGCGGTTCCCGTTGCCGGCGACGTCCGCGAAGGCGTGGCGGATGAGATCGCGCGCAGCCGGGTTGCGCTGCGCGCTGAGCCGCTCGCCGAACGACGGGCGAAACACGATTCTCGCTCCGTGGGAGAGAACACGATCGAGGCCGGGGAGCGCGGCCGTCCGGCTGGCGAGCCTCCACGCCGTGCGCTGGCCGCGAAACTCCTCCCGACGGTGCAGGCGGTTCGGCATCAGCACAAGCCGCGCTGGATGCAGGCGACCGCTCGTGACCGCCCGCAGGATCAGCTCGGCACCGATATCGTGCCCAGCCAGTATTGGGCGCGGCCCAACGACCTCGCGGCAGAATCCCGCCATCACCTCCGCTAGCCAATCAGGCGAGTAGGAATGACGAGGCCGGTCCTCGGAGTCGCCGTGCAGGGGAAGATCGGGCAGCACGACCCGGAAGCGGGCGGACAGGGGCGCCACGATCGGCTCCCATTCACGATGGGACAGGCCCAGGGAATGCAGCAGCGCGATCCCGGGTCCGGTGCCAGTCTCGCGATAGGCGACGCGCGCGCCGTCATGATGGTGGTAGAGGCGCAACCGCATGTTTCGTGGATCGTCGCATCCCGCACCAGACTGTGTTCTTCTCGTCCCCAGGTTGTGCAAAAGTTGCACTAACTCGTCAACCCTCCCCAAAGCCCGCTGAAATGACCTTCATGCAAGAAACCACCACCGCGAGGCCGCTTGGCCTTTCCACTTCTCAAGCCGCCCAGGCGCTCGGCGTATCGCTTGGGACGATCCGGCGCTGGTCGGATATGGGTTACCTCGAGTCTTACCGCACGCCGGGGGGGCAGCGCCGCTTCAGCAGCGAGCAGATCGAGCACTTTCTCGAGTCGCTTCAGCATGGCGGCTTCCGAGCCCGCGAACGGGTCCGGAAAAGCGCCTCTCCGTAGGAGCCGCCTCTAGGCCCCCGCGGTGGCTTCGCTGACTCGACGCTCCATATCGAGTTCGACATCGAAATCGGCGCTATCAGCGTGTCGATAGTCGACGCCTTCGCCGCTCAGTAGCTGCGCGAGCACCTCGACATAGCGCGCCTCGAGTTGACTGTCGGCCACGCGCCGGAGCTCTCGCAGCGCCTCGAACGAGCTCATCTTTGTTCGGTAGGTGTCGCTGGCGGTCAAGGTGTCGTAGACCTCCGCGACCGCGATGATCTTGGCGATCTCCGGGATCTGATCTCCGGTCAATCCGTTCGGATAGCCCCGACCGTCGATTCGCTCGTGATGCGTGAGCACGATCTCCCCCACTGGTCCATACATCCCGAGGTCCCTGAGCATGTCGGCGCCAAGGTCCGGATGGCGCTGGATCGCGAGCCAGTCTTCATCCGCCAGCGTTCTCCCGCGCTCCGCGACGCGGTCAGAGAGCGCGAAGCGACCGATGTCGTGCAGCAGCCCCGCGGTATGCGCCAGCTCGCAGTCTTCGTCGCTCATGCCCACGGTCGCGGCGATGTCACGCGCGAACCGGGCGACCGCGGCGGCATGCCGGGCGGTGCGCTGGTCGCGCATGTCCAGCGACCGCAACAGACCCGCCAGCACACCCCAGGAGAGCGAGACGTACTGTTGGGAACGAAGGCGGGATCGTTCGAGCAGGTGGGCCATATAGGAGAAGGCGAACATTGCGATCAGCGCGAAGACGATGCCGCGGAGGCCAACCTTGAGATAGATCGCCGCGCCGGCGACAGCCAGCGCGATGCTGAGGAGTTGACTCGGCGTGTACTCCCAGAAGATCTGGAGGTTGAGCGTCCATCGGCCGCTCCACAGCCGGTAGCAGGGCGCAACGATCCCGAAGTTCAAGATCAGGGAGGCGACGCCCGCACCGGCGAGGACGCCGTAGAAGGCTGCCGTATCAGTGGGATGGGGCTGGACAGCGGAAATCAGGTTCGCGGCGACAAGCGCCGGAGCCATCACGCCGAGCAGGTTGAACGCAAATACGTAACGAGGGGTCCGGGCGACCCGCGCTGCCGCGCACTCCGCCACGACTGCGCAGAGGCAGGCCGAGGTGGGGCCAAGAAACGCCGCCGCGAGCAACACGACGATGAACGAAGCCGAAAGCACCGCTCGACCGCTCAGTCGGACGATTGTCAGACCGGCGAGCAAAGCGGCCACGATCAGCAGCAGGAGCAGGCGATAGTTCTGACCATCTCCGATCTGCGCTTGCGCAGCAGCGATCGCAACGCAAGCGAAGAGTCCTCCTGCAAGCACCAGCGCCGCTAAGCGACGAACGGCGCCCTCCGAGGTCGTCGGAGCGCCGACCATGCAGGGAATTTAGCGCGTTTGGGGACGATTTACCTCAAATCAGGGACCACGCCAGAACATGCCTGCCCTCCCGTTTCCATTCGTGTTGACACATCCTGGGCCCCGGCCTTGTCCTTAACCGGGGGGGAATCGGTACAATTTACGTTAGGGGAGTTCGTGCAATTGTTGCCAGGGGCTCTCCAAACAGCAGTGTTCAGCCCGACCTTACCTGTGCATGCGCTACCTGAAAACCAGTGAGGCAGCTACCCTCCTGAACGTCAGCCCCAACACGCTGCGGGCGTGGGAGCGGCGGTTTGGCTTCCCAAAGCCGCTGCGTTCGCCGGGTAAGCACCGCCTGTTCACGCACGGCGAAGTTGCCGCTTTGCGGGACGCCCTACAAGAGGGACTGTCGATCTCCTCGGCGGTTTCCCGGGCGCGCGAGGGGCTGGCCTCGGACACGCACTCGCTCGTAGGGGCGCTCGTTTCCTATGAGAAGGAACGGGCGGACGGAGCCATCGAGGCGGCGCTGGCGTTGCGGTCGGTGGAGCGGTCGGTCGAGGAAGTGCTGCTGCCGACGCTCGAGGAGATCGCCAGACGGCACACGATCGAGTCCGCTGCGTGGGCTTTCGCGGCTCATTGGGCGACTGATTGGCTGCGCCGCGCTCAGCGGCTCGCCCCGCCCCCGGTGCGCCCCGTCTCGATCGTCCTCGGCGACGCCTCGCGCGATGAACTCGACCCTGACGCCCCCCACATTCGGGCAATCGAACTGTTTTGCATCCGGTCGGGGATCAGCGTCCTGAGCCTGTCCGCACGCGGCGTCGTGGGGATCGGCGATGCGATCACCGTCCACCGGCCGAACCTTGTCGTGTTGGCCGGAGGATATCTCGCCGATGACGCGGTAGCCCGATGGGCGTATGGAGTCCGACTGGCGGCCGGGCCCTTGCCGGTCGCGGTGTATCGACGCGGAGGCCAACGGGTGCGCATGCGCACGACCGGCACAAGCGTGCTGCCATCGGCGGCCGGTGAAGCGCAGCAGCGCTTGCTCGAGCTCGTGGAGTTGGAGCAGGGAAGAGCCAGGGTCGCGGCCTCGGCGGGGGATCGCCACCCCGCTGGCGTGTCCCCAGCAAGAACACGAACAGCAAGTCTGTGAGAATCAGCTCTAACCAGTCAGGGGTTATCGATGGCTGACGGACATCGTGGCGGGGCGCTGAGCGCCGTGCCCGAAATCGCACTTGAGTCGGTAGAAACTGTCACGTTCTGTGGCCACTGCGGCACCAGGACGAGATGGAATGAGATCGCCGAAGCGCCCTCGCGCGTGTGCGAGTCCTGCGGTCTCGGTTTGTTGCTCGGGGCGCCCAAGGATGCCGCACCCACTGAGGGCGACGCGTTCATGGTCCTCGACAGCTCACTGTCGATCTGCGCCGTCTCGAGCGGCGCCGAAAAGCTGCTGGCGACCCGGGAGATCGACGCGGTCCACCGGCATATCACCGAACTGCTCCTCCCGGCCGACGCCGAAACCGAGGCGCGCGAAAATCTCGCCGTCGCGGTCACCTGGGCCGCGCGGGGCGGGGAGTCCGGTCGCACGGTGACTGTGCGACCGGCCAACACGTTCGGAGTCCGGCTGCGCGCCCGTATCTCGAGTTGCGGTCCGCCCCGGGCTGCGCTCGTCGTATTCAGCTGATCAACCGCCAGCCGCGCGCGTTCGACAGCGAGGGGCAAGCTCCTCCATCCGCACCGCACCGCCCAGTGTGCACGGCAGCTTGCGCCGATTGCGCTACGGGCGCAGACCGTCCATAAATCCTGCTAGTGAGCGGAATCCGGACTAATGCCGCAGCGGCGATGCTCGGCGTCAGCACCAATACTCTGCGCAGCTGGGAGCGCCGGTATGGCTTCCCCAGCCCGCAGCGGTCGCCCGGTGGACATCGCCAGTACGCGCTCGTCGAGATCGAGGCCCTCCGGTTGACGCTGGCGGAGACGCACAACGTCTCCTCCGCCGTCTCGCTCGCCCGTGAGCGCGGCGAGGGACCGTCTTCGTTAGGACGACTCGCGAACGCATTCGCCGCCTTCAACGAGGAGTCAGCCAACCGTCTACTCGAGGAAAGCCTCGCGCTGCGCTCGGTCGAGCGCACGATCGACGAACTCTTGCTGGCCGCAGTGTCCGCTCTCGCCGATCCAGAGCACCAGAGCGCCGAGTACGAGTTCGCCTGGCGGCTGGCGACTGGGTGGCTGTCCGCGATGAAGCGTCTGTCGCCGCCGGCCAGCCGCTACGAGGGCGTCCTCGTCTTCGAGGCCTCCGCCCAGTGTGACCTCGACGCGCTTCACGCCCAGGCGCTCGAGGTGATTCTCAGACGCGCGGGCCTGCGAACGTTGTCGCTCACGCCGATGATCGAGCCAAACCGCCTCGGCCGGGCTGTCCGGGCTCTGGACCCGCGTGCCGTTGTCCTGACCGGCCGCCACGTCTCGCTCGACTCGATCGGGCGGCTCGTCTACGCGGTCCGCAGCATCGTCAAGGGAGTGCTCGTGTTCGACTACCGCGGCTCGGTTCCTGATACGGGGGCGAGTACGGTTTGCCGTCTCGGCGAGACGGCACTCGCCGCCTCGGACAAGTTGCTGGCGCACCTCGACGGACGGCCTGCTGCCGCCGTTCGACGGCAGCAGGCGGACGAGCGGTCCATGATCGCCGCCATCGGGCTCCGCTAGAGGCCTCACGCACCCGCAATCTGCGGGCTCCTAGAATTCCGCGCCCGATGCCGTCCCCTCTCCGACCGATAGATCCGCGCGCGTCGTTCCCCGAGCTTGAGGAACGCGTGCTCGAGCGCTGGCATGAGCGCGACGTGTTCCACGAATCCGTTAGGCGCCGCCGCGGCGCGCCGACCTGGGGCTTCTACGAGGGGCCACCGACCGCTAACGGCGCTCCCGGGTCACACCACGTCCTGGCCCGCGTGTTCAAGGACATCTTCCCCCGCTACAAGACGATGTGCGGCTTCTATGTCGAGCGCAAGGGGGGTTGGGACTGCCACGGTCTGCCGGTCGAACTGGCGGTCGAAGAGGAACTCGGTTTCACCTCCAAGGACGACATCGAGCGTTTCGGGATCGCGGAATTCAACGCCCTCTGCCGCGAGAAGGTGCTCAGCCACGTCGAGGACTGGAACAAGCTGACCGAGCGGATCGGTTTCTGGATCGACCTGGACGACGCCTACCGGACGCTCGACGCCGACTACATCGAGTCGGTCTGGTGGGCGCTGAAGACGATCTACGACAAGGGCCTGCTGTACGAGAAGCTGAAGGTCGTTCCCTACTGCCCGCGTGATGAGACGACACTCTCGAGCCATGAGCTCGGCCAGCCCGGGGTGTACCAGGACGTTCACGATCCCTCTGTTTACGTTCGCTTTCCGGTGACCGCGGACCACGGAGCCGCCCACCAAGGTGACAACCTGCTGGTGTGGACGACGACGCCGTGGACGCTCGTCTCGAACGCGGCCGTCGCGGTCGACTCCGAGCTCCCGTACGTGAGAGCGCAAACCACCGACGGCGAGGTCGCGATCGTCGCCGAGGCGCTGCTCGAGCGGGTGCTGGGCGAAGGCGCCGAGGTCCTTGACCGCTTCCCGGGCGAGCGACTCCAGGGAGTCCGCTACGACCCGCCATTCCCATTCATTCCGACCAGCGCCTATGGCGAGCGAGGGCACACCGTGCTGCTGGGAGACTTCGTCACCGCCGAGAGCGGGACCGGACTCGTGCACACGGCGATCGCGTTCGGCGAGGATGACTTTCGCCTCGGCGAGCAATACGGGCTGAAGGTGGTTAATCCGGTCGCATTGAACGGGACCTACGATGAGCGCATCGGCCCGTACGCAGGGCGGTGGGTCAAGGAAGCCGACCCAGACCTGATCGAAGACCTCAGAGCGCGCGGAAGGGTGCTGCGCACCGAGAGCATCGAGCATTCCTATCCCCATTGTTGGCGGTGCGGCACCCCGCTGCTCTACTACGCCAAGCCGTCCTGGTACATCGGCACCAGCCAGATCAAGGACAGGCTGTTGGCCGCCAACGAGACGGTCACCTGGCACCCCGAACACGTCAAGCACGGCCGCTTCGGCAATTGGCTCGAGAACAACGTCGATTGGGCGCTGTCCCGCGAGCGTTACTGGGGCACGCCGTTGCCTGTGTGGCAATGCGCGAATGAGCACGTGAAAGCGATCGGTTCATTCTCCGAGCTGGCCGAGCTCTCCGGCGTGACCCTCGCCGACCCGCACCGTCCGTTCGTAGACGAGGTGACCTTCGCCTGCAACGAGTGCGGCGAGACGATGCGCCGCGTCCCCGAGGTGATCGACGTGTGGTTTGACTCGGGCTCGATGCCGTTCGCGCAATATCACGCGCCCCACGAGCATCGCGAGCGCTTCGAGCAGCGCTTCCCGGCCGACTTCATCTGCGAGGCGCTCGACCAGACGCGAGGGTGGTTCTACTCGCTGATCGCGGTCTCGACGCTGCTATTCGACCGTTCCTCCTATCGCAATGTCGTGTGTCTCGGGCTGATCCTGGATGAGCAGGGTCGCAAGATGTCGAAGTCGCTCGGCAACGTGGTGGTGCCGTGGGACGTCATCGACCGCTACGGCGCGGACGCGTTGCGCTGGTACTTCTTCACCTCCAAATATCCATGGGACGGCTACCGCTTCTCACTCGAGACGATCGGCGAAGCCGTCCGGCAGTTCCTGCTGCAGTTATGGAATACGTACGGCTTCTACGTCCTGTACGCGAATGCGAACGGGATCGCGCCAAGCACGCTTGGCGAAGGCGAGCCGACCGAGCTGGACCGATGGGTGCGCTCGCGCCTAGAGGCCACGGTCGCGGTGGTCCGGGAGCGAATGGACGTCTTCGATGCGACCGGGGCCGGCCGCGGGATCCAGGCTTTTGTCGACGAGCTATCGAACTGGTACGTGCGTCGCTCCCGGCGACGCTTCTGGGACGGCGATCCGGCGGCGTTTCAGACGTTGCGCACCTGTCTGACCGTCGTCGCCCAGCTACTCGCGCCGTTCTGTCCGTTCCTGGCGGACGAGATCTACGACAACCTCGACGGCGCTGAACCGAGCGTCCACATGACGGACTTTCCGACCCCCGGGGAGCGTGACCGCGAGCTTGAGGAAGCGATGGCGGTGGCGCGCGAGACGGTGCGGCTCGGGCTCGCCGCCCGCGGACAGGCCCGAGTCAAAGTTCGCCAACCGCTGCGCGCAGCGGTGGTCGTCGCGACCGGCGCTGAACGAGCAGCGATCGAGCGAATGGAAGGCATCGTGCGCGAGGAGCTGAATGTGGCCGAGCTGCGATTCGTGTCCGAGGCCGACGAGCTCGGCGAGGTCGAGGTCAAACCCAACTACCGTGCGCTCGGGCCGCGGTTCGGCAAGCAGATGCCGCTGGTGGCGGCGGCGGTCCGGGGTCTCGACCCCTCGCACGTCGCCGCCGCTGTGCGCGGGGATCAGGCCGTCGCGATCAACGTAAACGGCCAGGACCACGAGCTGACCGCGAAAGATCTACTGGTGTCGATGAAGCCGCTCGAGGGGTATCAGGTCGAGCGTGAGGGATCCCACGCCGTCGCGCTCGAACTCGAGATCGACCACGAACTGCGCGTCGAGGGCTGGAGCCGGGAGATCGTCCATGCCGTGCAGGCCGCGCGCCGCGACGCGGGTCTCGAAGTGACCGATCGCGTTGCCCTGATCCTGGACGGCGATCCCGCGCTGCTCGACGCAGCGCGGACTCACGAACGCTATATCGCCACCGAGACGCTGGCGGTCGAAGTTGCCTACGAGTCGCTCGACGGAGCTGCGCCGTTGCAGATCGATGGTCGCGACCTGCGCGTGGGCGTGACAACGGTGTGACGCGGAGCGCTAAGCCAGTGCCGGCTCGAGCTCCGCCTCGATCGTGCGCTTCGGATACGCCCCGATGACCGTCTTGGTCGGTTGACCGTTCCGGAACAGGATCAGGGTTGGGATCGACATCACGTTGAAGTCAACCGCGGTTTTCTGGTTCTCGTCGATGTTCAGCTTGACGACCTTGAGGTCGCCCTCCCGCTCGCTGGCAATCTCCTCAACGATCGGCGATACCCGGCGGCATGGTCCGCACCACGGAGCCCAGAAGTCCACCAGCACAGGGACCTCGGACTCGATGACCTCGGCCTGGAAATTGTTATCTGTGACGTCGGCGACGCTGCCTGCCATGGGAACTCCTTGGGGAATCGATCTCGAAGGCTTACTTCAAAAAGTATAGCGCGCGTAGGACGGGCACGAGGCCGAGCCGAAGTCGTAGCCTTCTGCCCAGCATGGCCGACCCCACCAACACCGAGATCGCCCTGGCGCTCGACGAGCTCGGCGACCTGTATGAGCTCGACGGTGCGATCGTTCATCGCATCGTCGCTTACCGCAACGCCGCTAAGGCGGTGCGCGACGCACCTGTGTCAATCGCGGCCCTCGCGCATCAGGGCCGGGCGACCGAGCTCCCCGGAATCGGGGCGACGATCCAGGAAAAGGTGCTCGCGCTCGCCAGCGACGGCGTGATCCCGGCAGCCGCGAGACTGCGGGCGAAGTTCCCACCCGGTCTGGTCGAGATTACCCGCCTCCCGGGGCTCGGACCCAAGCGCGCCCGACGACTGTTCGACGAACTTTCAATCGGCTCACCGGAGTCTTTGCGCGCGGCTGCCGAGGAGCATCGGATCAGGTCGCTGAAAGGCTTCGGCCCGAAGGCGGAAGAGAGCATCCTCGCGGCGCTGAACGCCGCTGGCGCCGGCGAGCGCCAGCCGCGCGTCGTGCTTGACCGGGCGCTGGCGGTCGGCGAACAGCTCGTACGCTCGCTGCGGGAACATCCCGGCGCGCGGCGGGTGGAGCTGGCCGGATCGGCGCGGCGGATGACTGACAGCGTCAAGGATCTCGATGTGATCGCCACCGCCGCCGACCCAGCCGCACTCGCCCGCGCGGCAACTGAGCTCGAACTGATCGAGGCCGCCAACTCTCCCGGCGATGCCGGAGTCCGGCTGCGGACCCACACCGGCCTGCAGATCGATCTGCGGATCGTTGAACCAGATCAGTTCGGGAACCTGTTACAGCACTTCACCGGTTCGAAGGAGCACAACATGGCGCTTCGGGACGCAGCGGTTCGCAAGGGACTGCACGTCTCCGAGTACGGGCTGCTCGACGACGCGACCGGGGAGACGCATCGGTGCTCGACAGAGACAGAGGTCTACGCGCTACTCGGGCTCGAGTACATCGAGCCTGAGCTGCGCGAGAACCGCGGCGAGCTCGAGGCGGCGGCCGCGGGTACGTTGCCCGACCTGATCGAGCTCGGCGACCTGAAGGGAGATCTCCACTGCCACACGACAGCCTCGGACGGGACTGCGTCAATCGAGCAGATGGCGGTGGGGGCGCGCGACGCCGGCTACCAGTACCTGGCCATCACGGACCACTCGGCCAGCTTCGGCTTCGGCGATCAGGTCTCCTCCGACCGGCTCCGTGAGCAAATCGAGCAGATCCGCTCCACCGAGATCGCCGGGATCGAATTGCTGGTGGGGTCGGAAGTCAACATCCTGCCCGACGGGACGCTCGACTATGACGATGCGCTGCTCGCCGAGCTCGATTGGGTCATCGCCTCGGTTCATTCCTCCTTCCGGATGCCGGCCGACGCGATGACCGATCGGATCGTGCGCGCTGTCGAGCATCCGCTGGTCGATGCGATCGGTCACCTCTCGGGACGAAAGATCGAGCATCGGC
Source organism: uncultured Solirubrobacterales bacterium (assembly GCA_963836065.1). Lineage (GTDB taxonomy): Bacteria > Actinomycetota > Thermoleophilia > Solirubrobacterales > Solirubrobacteraceae > Palsa-465. The sequence continues at coordinate 828,653 of CAWIII010000021.1, read as the reverse complement.
TCCCATATGAGTTCGACTTTGAGCGCATCATCGAGGCGGCCGCATGGACCGGGACGATGCTCGAGATCAACTCGAACCCGGACCGCCGCGACCTGAACGAGGTTCACGCTCGCGCGGCGGCGGCAGCCGGGATCCCGATCGTGATCAACTGCGATGCTCATCGGGTGAAGGGCTTCGAGGTCGCTCGCTTTGGAATCGCGACCGCTCGAAGAGCATGGCTCACAGCCGCCGACGTGGCCAGCACGAAGTCGTGGAGTGAGGTCCAGGGGCTGCGCTCACGCAACCGGCTGGCGGCCTGAGGCGCGCTTCTTCGGCGGCGGCGGTGGACGCCGCCCCGGAGACCGGCCCCATCCCCACTGGATCCGCGCGAACCACGCGAGGCCGATCAGGCACAGGAGTAGCGCGACGAAGAAGTTCAGCCTCAGTCCCAGGACGTGATTGGAGTAATCGATCCGCAGTGTCTCCTCGAACATCCGGAACGCCGAATAGCCCGCGACGTACAGGGCGAACAGTCCAGGCGCCTTGATGCGGCGATGATTCCCTAGCCAGACCAGGAATGCGGCCAACGACAGATTCCAGATGATTTCGTAGAGGAACGTGGGCTGGAAGGTGGCGAACTGCCCGTACCCGGGGGGACGATGGGCCGGGTCGATCTTCAGGCCCCAGGGCAGTGTCGTCGGTCCCCCGAACAGCTCCTGGTTGAAGTAGTTGCCAATCCGACCGATCGCCTGAGCGCACAGAAGTCCCGGCGCCGCCGCGTCCATGAAGCGGAGGATGTCGGCATGGGAGAGCCGTCGGTGCAGGACCCAGAGGCCGCCGAGCACGCCACCCGCGATCCCACCCCAGATCCCCAGACCGCCCTTCCAGATCGCAAATGGACCCCACCAGTGCGGCGGGATCTGGCTCGGAGTGGTGATCAGGAAGTAGATACGTCCGCCGATCAGACCGGCGGGGAACCCAATCATCGCCACCTCGTAACAGAGCTCGGGATCTCCGCCGGCGCGCGCCCACCGGTGGCGCGAGACGAAAATCGCCGCAGCGACCGCGAACACATACGCGATGCCGTACGCGTGCAGGAAGAACGGCCCGATGGTGACGCCGTTCTCGGAAGGGCTGGGGATGTATCCGTAGGTCACCTAGCAGCAAATCCTGGCAGCAATCGCGGTAGCACGTCCTCGGCGACGCTTCGATCGAGAGCTTGCCGCCGAAATTTCGTCAACAGCTCGGCGGCACGATCGGCGTATCCGGGGAGTGGATCGTCGAGCGCCGTCCGCACCGCCGTCGCGAGGTCCTCGCCGACGAGCCGGGGGTCCAACGCCCGCGCCAGGTCAAGGGCCGGGTACGGGCCGGGCGACGGCGTCGTTGCCAGCATGCAACCGTGCGCCAGCGCCTCCAGCGCGGCAATCCCAAAATCCTCCCGCCTAGGAGCGGCCACAAACACCTTCGCCCGTCCCAGCAGCTCACGGAAGTCGGCCGGGGCAACACGCCCCGCGACCGTCACCCCGTCGGCCGGCGAGACGCCGTCGTACCCAGTGACCACGAGCGTCTCTCCGGAGCGGCGAGCCCGAGCCCAGGTGTCGAGCACGAGCGCGAGTCGCCGCTTTACGGGATCGCCGGCGTAGGTGATCGCATCGATGTCCCGGCGACCCGATAGCGCGGATCCCTCGACCGGCGGGGGCAAGACCAGCTCATCGGGACGGGCGGAACTCAGCGCTGCGAGCGCTCGATCGCTCAAGGTGAGCACGAGCGGCGCTTGCGCGAGGCGGCGGCGCTCGATCACTCGCTGCCAGACTCCGTGCCGTCCCGGGCGGTTTTCGGCAGCGATCGAGTCCAGCCAGATCGCGCCCGGCCGCGGCCACAGAAGCGCGGCGGTGATCGAGCAGTAAATGATCGCCCGCGGATCATGCTCGGCGATGCCCGCGATGCACGCCCGGCGCGCCGCGCGGGCTTCCACGAGGTCGGTCAGGGCGAACGTCCGCACTCTGGGAAGCGGACCGGTCCTGACCATCTCGACACGGGCGCCGGCGCGTGCCAGCGCGCCGAGGAGCTCATCGGCTGCCGATCGCCACCCGGTCGTGCTACCGACCGAGACGATCAGCACGTCGGTGCGCGCCACGTCCTCAGGCCCGGGGTCGAGCCCGGCGGGAGCCGCCCGAGGCCCCGTTGAGCTCGAACAGGTTGGACTTGAAGCCCGGCGTGCGCACCAGCCTGATCGGTCGCAGGGGCGAGGTTCGCTCGACGTAGAAGCGAGCTCCGTCGCGCTCTTCGATCGCGGCCACAGCTGATGCCTGGCGCCTCCACGCCAGCGCCCAGATGATCGTGAAGCCGGTGGCGACGGCGGGAACTTGCGGAAGGATGAACGCCAGCGCCCCGGCCCCGATCGTCGAGAGCAGCAGAGGCCACAGACGGTTGAGGACGACGCGCCCGGGACGGATCTCCGGCAGTGAGGTCTGCATCTTCGCGCTTGCCAACAGCGAAGCGATTGGAGAGGACGCGTCCGCTCTGCGCCCGAGCCACACCCCGGTCAACCCGGCGATCACCCACCAGCCTCCGGCCACGGGAACGATCAGGTCGTCCTCCCCGCCAGCGGCGCCCGCCACTGTCACCGCGGCCAGCGCACTGGCGGCCGCCGCGCTGATCAGAACCGTAGTTCGCAGGAAGTCCGTGAACCGCACGGTCGCTATTCGGCGATCAGGGCCGCGAGCAGCTCCCGTACTCCGGCGGGACCGTCGACCACGATGTCGGCTTCGTCGGTGATCTTCGACGCCCCCTCCTCGGACTTGACGCCGACACGCAACGCCCGCTCGAGCTTTCCTTCCTCGACCAGGCGGCTCAAACCGCGAAAGGCGTCGAGATCGGTCGCGTCGTCACCCACATAGATCGCAGCGTCGATGTCGGAGTCGCCGAGCAGCGACGAGATCCCCGCGCCCTTGTCGATGTGCACGGGCGGACGGATCTCGAGCACCTTCCGTCCCCAGTGCGTGCGCAACCCCGCCTCCTGTGCTCGCTGGGCGATCACGTCGATGGCGGCGCGGGCCGCGTCCTCATCGGGCGCTCCGCGCCAGTGGAAGGCGACGATTACCCCCTTGTCCTCGATCCGGACGCGCCGCCGGCGAAGATCAGAGGTGTCAGCCTCGCGGCCGAACTCATGAATCCGGCGGATCCAGGTCTCGACGTCGGGATCGAGCACCGCCTCCGTCCAGCCCGCTCGCAACGTCTCTGCCCCGTGCGCGCCCAGGTACGTGATCGTTCCGATCGCCACCATCGCGCGCGCATCGGAGGCGCGGCGTCCGCTCACGCACGCCACCACGCCGTAACGCCTGGCTACTCCGATCAAGAGCTGCCGCGTGCTTTCGGGTACGTGCGCCTCGGATGCGTGCTCCACGATCGGCGCGAGCGTACCGTCGATATCGAGCAGGACGGCCGTGCGGGTTGGGTTGACGCGCAAGGGCGAGAGCGCCTCTAACAGGAGCGCTGACGTCACCGCTCTAGTATGCCCGCTCATGGTGTCCAGAACGAAAGTGCCAGGCGACGGTCACGCGGTTTCCAGCCAAGCGGTCGCCAGCGACCCGCGTGGTCGCCTCACCGGTTCGGCCTGAGCAGCGCTGGCCAGATGGGCCCCAGACCTGATCCTGTTCTCCTGCTGCACGGTCAGCCGGGCGGAGCCGGCGACTGGGACCGAGTAGCCGCCCAGCTCGGCGCGGGCATCAAGGCGATCGCGATCGACCGCCCAGGATGGGATGGGCGCACCGACCCAACCGACCTTCCCGGCAACGTCCGAGCGGCGATCACTGCGCTCGATCGGCACGGGGTGGAGCGCGCCACGATCGTCGGTCACAGCCTCGGCGCCGCAGTCGCGACCTGGATGGCGGCGGACCACCCCCAGCGTGTGGCCGCACTCGTGTTGGCCTCCCCGGCAGCCAACGCCGCCTCGCTGTACGCGCTCGACCGGTGGCTCGCGGCACCTGTGGCGGGCTACCTGGCGAGCGTCGCTGCGCTCGCGGGACTTGGTCTCGCGCTCACTGCCGCTCCGGTGCGCCGGCGAATCGCGAACGATCTATCCGTCGATGACCGCCACCTGGCGGTCGCCGCTCGGCGCCTGCTCTCGCCGGCGGCGTGGCGAGCGTTCACGACCGAGCAGCGGGCGCTGGTCCGCGATCTGCCGGCACTCGAGCGCCGGCTCGACCAGGTCTCGGCGCCGACCACGATCGTCGCCGGTTCGGCCGACCGCATCGTCCCGCCCGCGGCCGCGCAGACCCTGGCCGATCAGATGCCCGACGCCGAGCTCGTGCTGCTTCCGGACGCTGGACACCTCCTGCCCTTCCAGCAAGCGCGGCGCCTCGCGGAGATCATCGTTGGCACGGAATGGTCACGAGCCGAATCGATTGGGTAGGCGCCTCCTATGACTTCCACACTCTTGAAGTTCCCCAACCAACAGAGCCGGTGACCCCAGCGGTCCCCGATGCGCCCGAGGAGCCGCCCACGCCGGTAAAGCCAGAGCCGAAGCCCGGTTCCGAGTAAGCTCGGCATCAATGGAGGGGCCCGTATGACCGTTGCAATCGCTGGCGCCCATGGGAAGATCGCGCAGTTGTTGACGCGACGGCTCGCCGATCGCGGTGAGGTAGTCGTTGGGCTGATTCGAAATCCAGACCATGCTGCGGATGTACACAAGCAGGGCGGTGAACCGGTCGTTTGCGACTTGGAGAGGGCGTCGCTGGAGGAGGTTGCCCAAGCCGTGTCGAGCGCAGCTACCGTTGTGTTCGCCGCGGGTGCGGGGCCGGGAAGCGGCGCCGAGCGAAAGCTGACGGTCGACCGAGACGGCGCGATCAAGCTGCTTAAGGCCGCTCACCACGCGAGCGTGCCCCGCTACCTGATGGTCAGTTCCGTCGGCGCCGAGAGTCCGCCTGGCGGCGACGACGTGTTCAGCGTCTATCTGCGAGCCAAGGCGGACGCTGACGAGGCCGTTCGGACGAGCGAGCTCGCCTGGACGATCGTCAGGCCAGGGGGCCTAACCGACGACCCCGGCAGCGGGCGCGTGCGAGTCGACTCCAGTCCCTTCCGCCGCACGATCCCTCGCGCAGACGTCGCCGCGGTTCTTGACGCACTGCTGCAGCGCGATGACGCGGGAGGACGGATCCTTTACCTAGGCAGCGGTGATGATCCGGTCGAGCATGCGCTGGTCCGCTGCCTGCGCTAGCGCTAATCGGGGATGACAGACCTAGCGCAGTCCGCGACACCCACGCCCTTCTCAGGACGCACCGCCTGGGCACGCAATCTCGAGGCCCCGGTACGCGACTTCTTGCGCACGGAAACGGGAAGCGCCGCGATCCTGTTAGGCGCGACGCTCGTCGCGCTGGCCTGGGTGAACATCGACTCCGCCTCCTACCAGAAGGTCTGGGACACGGTGCTGTCCATCCGCTTGGGCAACTCCGGGATCTCACAAGATCTCCGTCGCTGGATCAACGACGGCTTGATGACGTTCTTCTTCTTCGTCGTCGGCCTCGAGGCACGGCGCGAGTTCGACCTCGGCGAGCTTCGTGATCGGCCGCGCTTGGCGCTGCCGTTGATCGCGGGAGTCTGCGGGATGATCGTTCCGGTAGCGATGTTCCTCGCGTTCAATGCCGGCAAGTCCTCGATCGGAGGTTGGGGTGCCGCGATGTCGACGGACACCGCATTTGCACTGGGTATGCTCACGCTCGTCGGCCGCCGATTCCCCAACGGTCTGCGAACGTTCATCCTCACGGTCGCGGTCGTAGACGATCTCGTCGCGTTGATCGTGATCGGCACGGCCTACACCAGTGCGCTGACGATCGGTGCGCTTCTGATTGGCGTTTTCGTCTTCGGGCTGGTTGTGCTCGCCCGCTCGCAGCGGATAGGCAACGACGTTGTCTACGCCGTGCTTGGCCTGACAGCCTGGGTTGCGTTTCTCAAATCCGGGGTCGATCCGGTCGTCGTCGGGCTCGCAATGGGCCTGCTGGCGATCGCCTATCCGGCAGCTCGGGCGGACCTTGAGCGGGCCACTGACCTGTTCCGCCTGTTTCGCGAGCAACCGACGTCGGAGCTGGCCCAATCAGCACGCGTGGGGCTCCGATCGGCGATCTCCCCGAACGAGCGCTGGCAGCAGCTGTTCCACCCCGTTTCGAGCTACGTGATCGTGCCCTTGTTCGCGCTCGCCAACGCTGGGATTCAGATCAACGGCGCCTTCCTCTCGCGCGCGTACGGCTCTTCGATCACGCTCGGGATAATCGTTGCTTACGTCGTCGGTAAGCCAGTCGGAATCGCCGGTTCGACGTGGATCGTCGCGCGCCTCAGCAAAGGCAGGCTGCGGCCGCCGGTAGGCTGGGCGTCGGTGATCGGCGGGGGGACGATTGCCGGAATTGGCTTCACGGTGTCGTTGCTGATCGCGACGCTCGCGTTCCAGGGTGTGGAGCTCGATGAAGCAAAGCTCGGCGTGCTTAGCGCCGCGCTGTGCGCGTCGCTGGCCACGTCCCTGGTGTTCCGGGTTACGAACATGCTCCCTCGGCGGCTGCGGCTGCGCGCGCTGGTCGGAACCTCGGAGTCGGTCGTGGATCTCGCGGTGCCGGTGGACGTCGAACGCGACCATGTTCGCGGGCCGAAGAAGGCACCCGTCACTGTCGTCGAGTACGGCGACTTCGAGTGTCCGTACTGCGGCCAGGCAGAGCCGATCATTCGCGAGCTGCTGGCCGGCTTTGGCGATCTTCGCTACGTCTGGAGGCATTTACCGCTCAACGATGTCCACCCCAACGCCCAGCTTGCGGCCGAAGCGGCGGAGGCGGCAGCCACGCAGGAGAAGTTCTGGGAGATGTATGAGCTGCTGCTCACCCATCAGGGAAACCTGAAGTTGCGTGATCTGCTCGGCTACGCCGAGCAGCTAGACCTCGATGTGGAGCACTTTCGGGAGTACCTGCGCAAACGCAAGGGGGTATCGCGGATTGCTGACGACGTCGAGTCAGCCGACCAGAGCGGCGTCTCCGGCACGCCGACGTTCTTCATCAACGACCGACGCCACTACGGCGCGTACGACATCGAGACACTGTCTTCGGCCGTGCGAGCGGCTCGGGCTCGAGCGGCTGCGCTCAAGGGATCGCGGCCGGGTGAGGCCGAGAAGGCCAAGACGCCACAATGAATCAGTGCCGATCACAGCTCGCATCTTCGGAGAGCGCGGGCGGCGGCGAGCGGCGGCGCTGGGAATCGAGCTGTCTCGGGTGCCGCCTGGCCAATCGCCGACCCTGAAGTGGCCCGTGCTTTCGGTCGGCCCCACGCCACGCGTGGAGAACGACAGCTGGCTCCTGTGCGTCGACGGAGCCGTGCAGCGGCCCTACGTCCTCGACTGGAGGAGCCTCCTCTCAGGTCCCCAGACGGACTGGACAGGGGACATCCACTGCGTCACGCGATGGTCGAAGTTCGGGATGCAGTGGCGGGGTGTGTCGGTGAAGGCGCTGCTCGAGAGGGCGCAGCTCCGGGAGGGGGGCGAGCCATTTGCTGGCTGTGGAAGTCGGCGAAATGGGTCAACCGCCTGGAGGTCCTCGAAGGTGATCGACTGGGCTTCTGGGAGGAGAACGGCTACCACCACCGGGGCGACCCCTGGCGCGAGGAGCGCTACAGCGTCGATGAGTACGTTATGCGAACGCGGCGGCGCGGGATCCGTCGCGGGAACGGTTCCGAGCGCTAGACCTCAGCGCGCCGGGGCCCCTAGCCTAGCCCTTCCCGCCGGACCCGAATCCGGCCTCAGCTCTGATCGCGAGACCGCGGGGCGATCTGTTCAGGCAGCTTTGACGTCGGTCGACAAGGCAGGCCCGCACTGACAGACGTCGTCGGCCAGGCGCGTCGCGGTCGTCTCTTCCCAGCGTCCGCTCTGCACCAGCCCACGGCATAGACGCTCGACGTCGTCGAGCGCATCGAGCGCAGCCACGTCGTCGGTCAGCTCGCGGCTGAAGATCAGATTGTCCGCGGCGTAGCGGATCCGGTCCTGCTCGCCATCGAGCAACTTGCTCGGACCCAGCTCCTCAAGCGTCCTCATGACCCGCTGATAAGCGTATGCACGTTCATGGTTCATTCCGATTCCTCCTCGATAGAGGTCGCTACCTCATCATCATGAGCGTGCCGGCGGCCACTGCCATTAGCCAGTTGTCCAAAGATCTCCGGTACCGGTCTCGACACCGGCTCCAGTGGCTCCCAGCTTCAGCCTGATGCTCATCTCAGGATGTTTTCGACGATCGGGACCAGTCTTGACCGCAGCCCATCGCCGCCGAACGACTGCGCGGCGCCAAACGCCACCTCGTAGATCAGCATCAGGTGATCGTCGCGGGGCGACGTCAGCCTCGGCGGCAAGCGTGTCGACTCCCACCGTGTGAATACCTCGCCAGCGCCGACGCAGTTCAGCGCAGACCCGCGAGCACGTGCTCGGAGCGGCCAGAGAGCTCTTCTACCAGCTTGACCGTGGGCGTCAAACCTGGCGTACGCCCCGGGCGACTCAGGCGGGGACAAACCCGGCTCAGATCAGGCAGCCGCGACAAGCAGAACAATGTCGCCATGATCGAGGACCGGCGGCAGGTGATCGACCTCAATCAGCCCCGCTCGGTGCTGAAAATGATCACGGCGGCGCTCTCTCTGTATGGACGCTACCCGCTGCTGTTCAGCCTCCTCGCGCTGGTCGTCGTCGCGCCGTATGAGTTGATCGCGCTCGCCGTAACCGGAGCCGCTCCGCTTGGTCAGCAGACGGTGAGCACGGGAACGGCTCTGACCTTGTTTCTGATCGAACTCGCTCTCGTAGGCCCCCTGGTGTCGGCGCTTGACGTTCAGGCCGTGGCCGCCATCGGTAAGGAACAGCGACCCCAGCTGCGCAACGTCGCCGTGCTCGGCGCCCGGTGCCTGCCGGTGGTGGCGGCGGCCCAGATCATCGCTGGTCTCGGGATCGGCCTGGGCCTGTTGGCGTTCTTCATTCCGGGGGTGATCCTCGCTGTCCGATGGGCAGTTGTGGCGCAAGCAGCGGCGATCGAGCGGACAGACTGGTTGGGAGCGCTTCGCCGCAGCGGTGAGCTGGCGCGTGGCGAGTACCTCCACGTCCTCGGCCTGATTGCTCTGACCGGGCTCGTGGATTACGGCATCGCGCGCGGCGCCGAGGCGCTGGCTGGATCAAGCGCTCGCGCGCCGCAGGTGGTGCTGGGGATCGTCGTGGAGACCATCACCCGTTCCTTTGCGGCGCTGACGACCGCGGTGCTGTACTTCGATCTCGTGGCGCGCAAAGCCGGCGTGGCGCGGCCCGACCCGGGCTGGCCGGTTTCCCGAGACTACGACGATCCGGCGAGCTGACGCGCGTCCGAGAGCCGCCAGCAGGCCGCGCCCGTTGCCGCGGCGAGGAGCAGCACTGCCGGCCACGCCCCGGTGAGCAGCGCGAGCACATGGGACAGTCCAAACGCGACCACCCCGCCTACGGTGAGCAGCGCCGCTGTCCTGGGTCCGTCTCGCAACAGCCAGATCGCGAGGCAGACCAAACCACAGGCCGCAAGGACTACGCCTCCCAGCGGTCGCGACCCGCTCGCCACCGCCACGCCGTAGCCGGCGATTAGCCCCGTGGCGGCAATCGGCGCTGTCATCAGACGGCGGCTCACAACACGCATTATCGCGATCGGCCTAATCAGCCCTCGATGGGGGGTATGACTCGATCACGTCACCACCAAAATTGAACTGGACGACGGGCATGTTCCGGCGATCGGCGGGTTCTGCTTCCAGCAGACCGGGATTCCCCGGGCTGGCACCGGCGGCGCGGAGTAGCGGCGACGGCACTTCGAGCCCCGTCCTCGACTTATCGGGACGGGGCTCGGGGCCGTGCCCTGCCCGCGGGCCTCACCACCACTTCTGCTGACGCGCTGCGGCGGTTCCGCTCGTCCGATCCAGCCCGTCCAGCGCCGCCATCTGCTCGTCGGATAGAGCGAAGTCGAAGATCAGCGCGTTCTCCTCGATCCGCTCGCGGTGGGTCGACTTCGGGATCACCACGGCGTCGCGCTGCAGGCACCAACGGAGCAGCACCTGTGCCGGGGTACGGCCGGCGCTGTCGGCGATCCTGGTCACTGTCTCATCAGCAAGGTGCCGCCCCGTGCCAAGCGGGCTGTAAGCCTCGAGTACGAGCTCGCGCTCTGCGCACGCCTCGAGCAGCCTGCGCCGGTACTCAAACGGGCTGAACTGCACCTGGTCGACCATCGGCGGGCTGTCGGCGATCGCCATGACCTGATCGAGCTCCTCGATGCTGAAGTTGGAGATGCCGATCGAGCGCGCGTAGCCGCTCTCGCGCGCGCGCTCCATCCCCGGCCACGCCCACGTCGGGCCCCGCTGCGGCCAATGCACGATGTACAGATCGACCTGATCTACGCCGAGCCGTCGCAGGCTCTGCTCAGCCTCGGCCTCGGGATCCTGGTGGCCGGGATAGAACTTGGTTGTGAGGAATACCTCCTGGCGCGGCACACCGCTGTCATGCAGCGCGCGGCCGACGCTCGCTTCATTGCCATACGCCTGCGCGGTGTCGATGTGGCGATACCCGAGCTCGAGCGCCCAGCGAACCGCGTTCTCGCACTCGGCACCATCGGGCACCTGCCAGACACCGAGACCAAGCAGCGGTATCTGGTTGCCGTCGGCGAGCCGGCGGGTACGGTCCTCTGGGGTCACTACTCCGTCTGGCACGGGTCCCTCCTCGGGTTTGGATGGGGCTAGCTTTCCGGCTTGCCGCGCGTCGAAGCGTACGCAGATGGGAATCTCCCCTCTGAGCGCGTCCGCTTAGAGTTCTAGTCCCGAGCATCCTGAAAACAAGGAGAAGAGATGGGTTTCGACCAATACCACGAACCGGCGGAGGAGTTGCCGCCGGCAACCCGCACGTTCGCCAGGCTGTGCGCCTCGCTGACCGAGGAGGCGGAGGCGATCGGCTGGTACGAGCAGCGCCTCGCGCTCGAGACCGATTCTCAAGCGCAAGCGATCATGCGCGACGCCCAAGGGGAGGAGTTCAAACACTTCAGCATGGATCTCGAGTTCCTCCTCCGCCGGATGCCGGCGTGGCGTAAGATCGCCCAGGGCGTTCTCTTCCAGGAGGGCGACATCGTCGAGCACGGTGAGGAGGCGGAGGCGGAGGTGTTCGAGAACGGGGATGGCGGTGGCGATCGCCCGGTGGAGGACGGCTCGCTCGGAATCGGCAGCCTCAGCGGAGGCACGCTATGAACCATCTCCTGCGCTCGCTGGCACCGATCAGCGACTCAAACTGGGACCTGCTTGATGGAGAGGCTCGCGAGCGCCTCGTTCCTGCGCTGGCCGCGCGCAAGCTGGTCGAATTCTCTGGCCCGCACGGCTGGTCACACTCGGCTACTAACCTCGGTCGGGTCAGGCAGATCGCCGCGACGCCGTGCGAGGGAGTGACCGCTGTGGGGCGACATGTGCTACCGCTGGTTGAGCTACGGGCCTCGTTCGAGATCCCTCTGTCGGAGCTCCGCGACGCCGACCGCGGCGCCGCCGACCCCGACCTCGCGGCACTCGACAAGGCCGCCCATCAGATTGCCGTCGCCGAGAACAGAGCCGTCTTCCATGGCTGGGAGGAGGCGTCGATCGGAGGGATTGCCCAGGTCTCGCCGCTCGAGCGGATGAAGCTCGGCGAGGCGCCCGACAGCTATCCGCGGCCGGTCGCCGGCGCGGTAGAACAACTGCTGCACCATGGGATCAGCGGTCCGTATGCGCTCGCGCTGGGCGGCGAGCAATTCCAGCGCGTTGTTCAGACCGCCGAGCACGGCGGCTACCCATTGCTCGAGCACCTACACAAGATCCTGGAAGGCCCGATCGCCTGGGCCCCCGGGGTCCGGGGGGCAATCGTGCTGAGCCAGCGCGGTGGCGACTTTCTGTTCGAGTCGGGACAGGACCTGTCGATCGGTTACGACGGCCACAACGGCGAGGTCGTGCGTCTCTACCTGGAGGAGAGCCTCAGCTTCCACGTCGCGACGCCGGAGGCGGCGGTGGCGCTCGAGGCGTAGCGCGGCCAAGTTGAGGCGGACTGCCCGAGGATCTCGACAGCCACATCGGCAGCCCGACGCTCAGAGCTACGGGCGTACGCCTCAGCCGGTTGAACGCGGTCACCGCATCTTGGCGGGCACATCTGGCTGCAACTTGGGCCAGCGCGGGTCCACGGCAAGATCGGCGCAGCGGACAATCCGGTCCAGCACCAGCGCGTCGACGCACGGGCCCTCGCCAGTCTCCTCGCCGGGTGTCTCGTTCTCAGTCACCACCTCGCATGCGAACGGCAGATCGCGGTCATCGCCCCATCCGGGCGGCATAGGGTGGTTAGGTGGATTCACGCCCGGCCGCCCAGAATCGAGGGCGTTCCCGAAGCGCAAGGCGCTAGCTTGATGTCTTGCCATGTAAATGTAACCACAGACGGCATTTCTCTGGTTGCGAAGCGGAGCGGGTCTACGGGTCTGATCGCGCGCGTCTGGTGTGGGAGGATCAGCAGATGCGACTCGGCCTCCACGCACTCGGGATCGGTTCGGGAGCCCGTCGCGACGTGATCGATGCGGTCGCGACGGCCGCCGAGGCGTCTGGCTTTGCGACGCTGTGGTCAGGCGAGCATGTCGTGATGGTGGATCGGCTCGCGTCCCCGTATCCGTACTCGGCCGATCGACAATTCGCGGTGCCGGCCGCGGCGGACTGGCTCGATCCGATGGTCGGACTCAGCTTTGTGGCAGCCGCGACCAACCGGATCGAGATCGCCACGGGCGTGCTGTTGGCGCCCGAGCACAATCCCGTCCTGCTGGCCAAGCAGGCGGCGAGTCTCGACGTCCTCTCCGGCGGTCGACTGACGGTCGGCGTGGGTATCGGCTGGTCGCGGGAGGAGTTCGCGGCGCTGGGCATCCCGTTCGCGCGCCGGGGCGAGCGGACCGCGGAGTACATCGCGGCGATGCGCGCTCTGTGGCGCGAGGACATTGCGTCGTTCGACGGCGAGTTCGTCGCTTTTGACGCGGTGCGCGTGAACCCCAAGCCGCTGCGCGACCGCCAGATCCCAATCGTGCTCGGGGGAAACAGCGATGCCGCACTTCGCCGTGTGGCCGCCTGGGGAGACGGCTGGTACGGCTTCAACCTCGTCGGCCTCGATGCCGTCCGCGAGCGGCTGGCCGTACTGGACGAGCTGAGCCGAGAGAACGGGCGCGACGTCAGGGAGCTGCGTATCGCGGTCGCGCTGACCGGCGGCGAACCCGGAGACCTCGGCGCCCTGGCCGAACTCGGCGTGAGCGAACTAGTCCTCGTCGAGGCGCCGCCGGAGGACTCGCGCGCAGCCGCGAGTTGGGTTGCCGCGCTCGCCGACCGCTGGAACGCCGGCAGCTCGTGAGAAGAAGTCGGCGCTCTGGACGTGTTCCATCGCCTCGGGAAGACATCTCGTCCTCGGTGAGGTCCTCCAGCCCCTCTCCCCCGTTCTAAACGCTCGTCTCCTCCCCGAGCTCACCGGCGGGATGGCAACGACACCCGTATGATCTTGGGGTCCGCTGCGGGCGCGCCGACGTGCGCGCGAGGGCCGTGAGCGGGCTCGTGAGGGCCCATCCGGGGCTCACACGTGGGTCCTGCTCGGACCGGAGCGTCAATCAGATGCGGAAGAGGAAGATCCGAACTCAGACCCGCCGCTTCTCTACCTGCATGTAGACGAGGAGCACGATGATCGAGCCGATGATCGAGCCGATCCAGCTGGAGGTCTGGACGAACCCGCTTCCATGGTGAAACAACAGCCGGCCGAGAAACCCGCCCACGAATGAGCCGACTACTCCCAGCAGAATCGTCTGGAGGATACCCATCGACTGTTTCCCGGGCACCAGCGCGCGAGCGATGAAGCCAGCAAAGAATCCGATGATGATCAGACCGATAATGGTCCCTAGCATGAGTGCTCCCGAGAGACGGAGAATGTAGTGAGAACGACGCTACCACCCACCAGCCGCTCCGCAAAACCCACCGGTGTCGGCGCTCAGGAGACAACATCGCGCCTCGGCGTCGTCGTTCATCCCGCCAGGAACATCGACCCTCCGCTCCGAGCGCTCCTGGGATGGGCGGGAAATCGCGGCGTCGATGTGGTCCAGGTGCCGGTCGCCGGTCAGCATCGAGAGGTCGCTGAGCAGGGCGATGCCAACGACTGTGACCTGATCGTGTCGATCGGCGGGGATGGGACCACACTGGCGGCGATCCGCGCCGCGGTGACGGCGGATTGTCCCGTACTGGGAGTGGCCTGCGGGAGTCTGGGGGCGCTAACGACTGTCCCCGCCAGCGGGGTGTTGCGCGCGCTGGACCGCTTTAGCCGCCGAGATTGGTTGCCGCGACTGCTACCTGCGCTCGAGGTCAACGGGGAGAAGGCAGCGAGCCTGTTTGCTCTGAACGACATCGTGATCATTCGTGCCGCGGAGGGTCAGGTGCGGGTGACCGCGCGCGTCGACGGCGTTCTGTATTGCCGGCTTGCCGGGGACGGCTGTATCGTCAGCACCTCGACCGGCTCGAGCGCGTACACGCTGGCGGCCGGCGGTCCCCTGCTCGCGCCGGGGGCGGATGGGTACGTCTTTACTCCCCTGCCCACCCACGGCGGATCTTGCCCACCGCTCGTAGTGGGACCGAACTCCACGCTGCAACTCGACGCCATCGCTGGGCATGGCGGCGCTCGGGTCGAGGTCGACGGGCAGGTGGCGGACACGGGCGTCGGAGCGATCACGATCGGCTGCCGCTCGGCGGTGGCGACGCTCGTCAGCTTCGATGATCAGGAACCGGCTCTCACCGGCCTTCGGCGGCGGGGGATCATTACCGACAGCCCCCGGATCGTGGCCGATGACGGCCGTGGATGAGGCGCTAACCGCCCACCGGGGGAAACCCGGTAGTACATGAGCCCGGCCCGCAACCGGTCGAACTCTCCGGTCCACGCGGTTTTTGAACCAGGCAATCGTTCCCTCTCGCCACCGCCTGCCGGAGGCGAGATTGAACGTGTCCACATCCATGAAGTTCGACAACAAGGCTTGCGTCAGCCTATAGCCGTCCCGCGTCCATTTCCGGGTCCTGCCAGCTTCAGCAGGTTGGTATCTGGCGCCGACGCTCCGGAAGACTTTGGCAGGTCCCTGATCCACATCTCGCGTGTCGTGGTGTCGATCACGGCATATCCTGTCCGAGCGCGCAATCCAGCGCCGCCCACAGCGAGTTGCGCGCGCGCACACGTGCCCGGGTGGGCGGGCCCCAACCCCCAACGACCCCGCCCCCCTCACACAATCAGCGCGGACGCGAGCGCAGTCCACTCCTCGCGTGGGATCCCGTGTGCACCGACTGGCTGCAGACAGACGTGGTCGGCGCCGGTTTCCAGATGCGCTCTGGCCACCGCCGCGACCTCGTCGGCGGTCCCCTGCGGAATGATCGCGTCGATTAGCTTGTCGGAGCCGCCGTTGGCGATGTCGTGCTCGGTGAAGCCGAACCTGAGCAGGTTGCTCGTGTAGTTGCGCAAGCCAAGGTAGAGCTCGGCGTACTTTCGTGCCTTGGCGCGGGCGCGCTGCGCGTCGCTGTCCACGACGCACGCCAGCTCTGTTGCGATCAGCGCGCCATCGCCGACCCGAGCGCGGGCAAAGCGCGTGTGCTCCACCGGGACGAAGTAGGTGAGCGCGCCGAGTGAACGCTGCTGGCTGAGGTCCAGCATCTTCGGTCCAAGAGCCGCCACACAGCGCTGCTCGCGTGGCACGGGCGCAGCCGCTTCGTCGAGCCCGTCCAAGAAGCTGCGCATCGTGGACAGGGGCTTGGAGTAATCGCTGGTGGCCTCGGGGTGTCCGACGCCGACGCCGAGCAATAGCCGACCCGGAAACTCCTGCGACAGCTCGGCGTGCTCGCCCGCGAGCTTCGCCGGCTCGTACTGCCACACGTTTACGATTCCCGTCGCTACGATCAGGCGGTCGCTCCCCTCCAGTAGCGGTCGCACCTGCGGGAGCTGCGGAGAACCGCCCAGCCAGAACGCTCCAAAGCCCAGGTCCTCGACGATCTTGGCCGCTTCGCTGGCGTTCTCCTCCCCGATCGCGCGGTACGAAGTCCAAATCCCGATCTGGTTCAGCTGCATGCCCGAAGGGTCGCACACAGAAGTAGCCAATTGCGGACTGGTTGACTACGCTGAACACGGATGCGCGAGCGAGCGCCGTGTCGTCGAGGTTCTCCGGCCTCGTCGATCCTTGGGGCATGAGTGGCTGCGCCCGAGTGGCCGCCGTGCTGCTGGCGGGGCTACTGCTGGGCGCCTGTAGCGACCGAACATCTTCGCCGGCGGCGGGAACGTTTACCCCCAGGACGCCCGGCGTCCTCACGGTCGCGACCTCCGACGTTCCGAGCCCAGGCTTTTGGGAGGGCACACCCGGACACGTGACCGGGGGGCTCGAATACGAACTGGCCAGAGATCTGGCGCAGCGCTTTAGTCTGAAATCGGTGCGGGTCACGATCGTGCACTTTCACCGGGTCGTGACCGGGCAGTGCCTCTGGCTCTCGGCAGCTCTGGGGAGGCGATCGCCGCCTCGATCACCACGCCGGTGGCGATCGTGATCGGCGACGCGGCGAGGATCGGGGAAGTGGTGTTGATGGAAACCGAGCGCGCTCGTGCGCCGAGCCGCCGACGGGCCATCTTTCGGGAATCTCGCTCCCGGACAGCTGTGTGTCGCGCCCGCGAACTCCTGGCAGCTGCTCACGGCTTCGGATCCTCCCCATGGGGCGGCGCTGGTGATGGTTCTCGATCGGCCGCCACGATCCGCCTCGCAGGCCGGCCGGGATCTGTCTCGACTCGCCTAAGGCCGCTCGAGCAAACCGGCTTTGGCATCCCGTACCGCACGCTCGCGGACCTGATAGTGGACCTTCTTGCCGGTGGCTGTCATCGGGAGCTCCTCGACAAAGCGGTAGGCACGCGGACGCTTGTAGGTGGCGAGCATCGGATGGCCGTGGCAGTGCGCCTCGCAGGCGGCGACGTCAAGCGGGTCGGCCCGCACCACGTAGGCCACGACCAGCTCGCCCCACTGTTCATCGGGTACGCCGACCACCACCGACTCGACGATCCCCGGATGCTCGTTGAGGACGCCCTCGACCTGAGTCGGATGGATGTTCTCCCCGCCGGAGATGATCATGTCGTCCTTGCGGCCGACGATCGTCACGTATTCCTCGGCGTCCCAGGTGGCCAGATCGCCAATGTAGAGCCAGCCGGTGCGAAAGCGAGCTTCCTGTTCCTCAGGTTGGTTGACGTAGGCATACCCGGACTTCACCGACCGAACGATCACCTCGCCCACCTCTTCGCTGTCCTTGGCGTACAGGCGCGGCCCGCGGAGCCAGCATGCTCGGGTAGGTCAGCGGGGCGCAGGAACGTATTCCTTCAGGACAATTGAAGAGCTGGAACACGATCACGTCCCCGGCTCTGATGCCGTGGGCGCTCAGCCCGGCCGCCAGCCGCCCCACGTCTGACCAGAGTTCTGAGTAGCTCCAGCGACGATCCGTCAGCGGATCATGCAGAGCGGTGCGCGCGGCGAACCGGTGGCTGTTGCGCTCGACGCCGGACAGATACGTGAAGCTCTGCTCAAAGACGTTGCGGAAGGCGCTGGCGTCGTAACGGTAGGGCACGTGAATGGTCAAGGCAGCCTCCTCGAAGGGGTCCTGAAATCACTCAGCGCAGCACTCGACGACCACTCGAACCATGCCCGCCGGACGGCTCTCGGCGAGGGTCATCGCATCCTGGAAATCGGCAAGCGGCAGGCGATGCGTGACCCAAGCGGCCGCGTCGAGATGTCCTTCCCGCGCCAGCTCGATCACGGCCGCGAGGTCGGCCAGGCCCGAGGCGTAGGCGCCCACCACCTGCAGCTCGTGCGCCATGAAGGCGCTCGAGGCCCCCACCGTGAGCGAGGCATCGACGACGGAGCCAAGCACGAGCCGGCCTCCGCGTCGAAGCAGCGCGATGCCCTCGGCTGGCGCCGCCGGCTGGCCGCTGAAGTCGATCACCGCGTCCATTCGTCCGACGCTCCGCCGCAGCGCCCGCGCCGCGCCCTCCAGGCCGCAATGAACCTCGACCCCAAGCGACCTCAGTCGCGCGGCGCTGGCATCGCTGCGAACCACGGCGGCGAGACGCACCTCCGGATCAAGCGCCCGCGCGACCGCCAGCACGCCGTTCCCCAGTCCTCCCGCTCCAAGCACACACAGTGCGCCGCCCCGCGGCAACAGAGCGAGCCGGAGCGCATTGTGGGCCGTGGCCGCCGCGTCGGCGAGCAGCGCCGCTGCTGCCGGATCGATGCCGTTGGCGGGCAGCATCCGCGACGCCGGCCACACCACGGTGTCGGCAAAGCCGCCGGGATCGTGGACACCGAGCGCCCGTACCGCGTCGCAGCGCTGGTCCTCCCCACGCAAGCACCCCGGGCAGCGCCCGCACGGGGCCAGCGGGTGCAGGACGGCGAGGTCTCCCACGGCGACCGGCGCATCGCGCGCGTCGACCTGCTCAACGATTCCCGCGACCTCGTGTCCAGGCCGTAGGGGGTATGTGGCGCCGCGCGGCAGCACCATCCCCTGCAGCAGATGCAGGTCGGTACCGCACACTCCGCAAGCCAGGACGCGCACCCGCCCGTGACCGGGCGGCGTGTCCGGCTCGGGGCCCTCGCGCAGCCGTGCCGCGCCCGCGTCCACCTCGACGTAGCGCACTCAGCGCCCCTCGGCGCTCAAACGCCAGATCCTCGCTAGATCGCTGCCGGACACGCGCGCGAAGCTAGCAACTTGCCCTCCCCGGCGGATCGGTGACAGAGGCTTACCCGCCCGCCAGGTCGGACGGAAACGGCGGCGCGACCGCTGTCAGCCCACCATCGACGACGAGTGCGGTGCCGGTCACGTACTCCGAGGCGGGAGCTAGCAGGAACACCACGCAGTCGGCGACCTCCTGAACCGAGCCCAGGCGCCCCTTGGGAATCTTCGGCAGCACCGTCTCGATCGACGGCACACGACCGGTGTCATAGAAGAACGCCGAGGAATCGGACGCGACGATCCCGGGAATAACGGCGTTGACATTGATGCCCAGCGGCGCCAGCTCAACTGCCATGTATCGCGCCCAGATCTCGGTGGCCGCCTTGGCGGATCCGAGATTCGCGTAGGTGGGAAACGCGCGCAGGCTGCCGTAGCTGGAAATGACGACGATCCGCCCGCCCTTGTCCATCAGCCGGGTGGCCCGCTGGGACCCGATTACAAACGCCCGCACGTTGAGGTTGAACGTACGCTCGAGGTGGTGCGGCTTGAGTTCCATTACCGGCCGGAAATTGCTCGCCGAGGCATTGGAGATGTAGAAGTCCAGCCTGCCGAACCGCTCCTGCACCTGGTCGAACATCGCCTCGCTTTCCTCGAGGCTTTCCAGATCTGCGCGGATCGCGAGCGGGGCCGCGCCGAGGCGCTCGATCTGCGAGAGCGTCTCGTGAGCCGCGTCCTCATTGCGACGGTAG
Organism: uncultured Solirubrobacterales bacterium; assembly: GCA_963836065.1. Taxonomy (GTDB): domain Bacteria; phylum Actinomycetota; class Thermoleophilia; order Solirubrobacterales; family Solirubrobacteraceae; genus Palsa-465. The sequence goes on along the minus strand of CAWIII010000021.1, from coordinate 809,169 downwards.
TTGATGATCGGCGTAACGCCGCGAGCGGCGAGAGAGATCGCCAGTTGCCGGCCGATGCCCCGAGAGGCACCCGTGATCAGTGCGATCTTGCCCTCGAAACCCTCGCGCGGCGAGGGCGCCAGTGTCACTGGCACCGGCGGATCCGTCGCCGAGCTCATCCTTGCAGCAGCTCGCGGGCGATCGTCATCTTCTGGATCTCGGCCGTGCCCTCTTCGAAGAGCTGGGCACGCGCGTCGCGGTACACGCGCTCGATCGGGCTGGGGGAGAAATACCCGATCCCGCCGTGGACCTGCAGCGCCCCGTCGGTGACGCGCTGGAGCATCTCGCTCGCGAACAGCTTGGCCATGGCCGCCTCGCTGATCGCCTCACGCTTGCTCTCCCAAGCACGCGCCGCCATCATCACGAGCGCCCGAGCGGCCTCGAGGTCGGTGGCCATCTCAGCGAGCTTGAAGGAAATCGCCTGGCGTTGGGCGAGCTTGCGCCCAAAGGTCTCGCGGCGCTTGGCGTATCCGACGGCCAGCTCGAGCGCCCGCTGCGCAAGACCCACGCAGCTCATGGCCAGCGAGATCCGACTCGGCGCTAGGAAACCACCGAGCGCGACGTTTAACCCGCCGCCCTCCTGCCCCAATCGGTTCGCAATCGGGACGGGGGTCCGGTCGAACACCAGGTGCGCGTGATCAGTGCCGCGCACCCCCATCATCTCAGGCATCTCGGTTGCCCGGACGCCTTCGCCTCGGGGGTCCACCATCACCGCGACCGTGCCCTCGGCGCCTTGCGTCCCCTGCAGCCGGGCGATCACAAGTAGGTAGTCGGCGATTGTCCCGAACGTGATCAGATGCTTCTCCCCGCTCAAGTAATAGGTGTCTCCCGCACGCTCGACGCTGGCACGCAGATCAGCCCCAGTGCCGGCTGTCGGCTCGGTGAGGGTGAAGGCGACCTTGATCTTCCCGGCCACGAGCGGCAGGAGGAAGCGCTCGCGTTGCTCCTCAGCAGCGTGCGCGGCGATTGGTCGCCAGATGCCGTTGCAGACGTGCACGATCATGCGTAGCGACGCGTGGGACATCGAGAAGATCTCGAGCAGCTCGAGGTACTGGATCAAGGGAACGCCACGGCCTCCGTAACCGGCAGGCGCCGCCAGCCGTAGGTAGCCGCGCTCGCGTAGCTCCTCCCAAAGCGCCGGCGGCACCCGTCGCTCACGCTCGATCTGCTGCGCCCAGCGCTCGCCCTCGTCTCGCACATAGGCGCGGACCTCCTCCTTGAGCTCGGCAAATGCGAGCTCGTCCGGGCCGGACGGCTGGAATCCGTCAGCGCGAACTGCGGTCATGTGAAGATCGCCTCTTCTCGTCGCTCTGGTTCATCAGCCCGGGAGTATCGACGATCTGGCGGCTTGGGGATCGGCTCGGCGGCGCTCGCGCCTCCTCCGCTTCGTTGGCAGCAACCGCTCGTGAGCGCCCGTCTCACCCGCTGGAAATCCACTGCTACCGCGCCCTGTAGAGCCTGCGCATTTTGCTGTGTTAAGTTCTTGAGTTGAATCGACGAGCCCCTGTCGCTCGCACTCGCCGTCGCCGGCGAGGCGGCGATCACCAGCGGCGCGTCCGCTAAGACTGCGTCATGCAACAGCACGTTCCATGTCCTGCACAACGCCGCTCCGGCGGTGTCAAGCTCCCCGCAGGCCAGTATCGCTTCACCAGCTCGACACTGAGCTGCCCAGCCCTTGCCAGCAATTTCAGGACCTTCTTGGCCAAGAGGTCAACAAGAAGTAGTCACGGTGCCGCTCCCAGACGGTAATCGGGCGCCTTCGGCGGCGTAATTGGTCGCCGGCTCGCTGAACAATCCTCATCAAACCTTACGTTTCCTGGTACCGGCCGCGCAACGGTGCGGGTGAAAGGAGCCGATGATGTAACCGACCAGGCTGCTGGTGACCGAGAGCGCGACCGTCCCTTTGGAGACGTGAGCGCCGCTTTTGACAAGGGCCGCGGGTCAGGGTTCTGTGTGCACGACGACGTCAGCGATCTCGGGCAGCCGCTGCCGCAGTTCCGCCTCGAGTTCGCTCGCGAATCGATGCGCATCCGCGAGCGACGCCTCCTCACCGACCGGAACGGTTATGAACAGGACGCTGCCGGCTTCAGTGGGTAGCAAGCGCACGTCGTGTGCCCTCTTACCGGTCTGCTCGCGCACGATTGCCTCGATCGTTGCGAGCGTCCGGCGGTCGCCGCGGGCCGCGCTTGGATCAGCCGCAATCGGTCGTTCGAGGGGCTCCAGGTGGGTGCGGACATCGCGAACGCGCGGCAGCTTGCAGATCGCTTCCTCGACACGCTCGGCGACTTCGTGAGCCTGCGTTAGCGAGCTGTCGGCGGGGAGTTTGAGGTGAAGCGAGACGCTGACCTGCCCCCCGTGCTCGAAGATCGTAATGTCATGGGCCTCGCTCACAGTCGGCTCACTGAGCGCGACCGCAAGCACTCGATCGCGTAGGTTGAGTCCGCGCCGCCGGGGCTCAACGTGAACTACGACGTCGCTGTTGGGAAGGGCCTGTTCGACCGCCGTTTCGACCCTGTCGGCGGCGGCGTGACCTTCGATCACCGCCTGGCCGGGCGGGACGGTCACAACCACATCGGCGAAGTAACGCCCGGCAGACTCGCGCAGTCGCAGTCGGTTCAGCTCGATCTCCGGGGACAGCGCGCGGATCGCATCGCGCGCCACGGCATGAGCGGCGGCAGGATCAGTGTCCATCAGCACCTGTGCGTTCTCAAAGATGAGCCGGGCTGCCGCCGCGAAGATGATCGCAGCCACGACCAGGGCGGCCACCGAGTCGCCATCCTGAAACCCGGCGCGCACCGCAATCAGCCCAGCCAGAACCGCCAACGATCCGGCCATGTCACCGGCGAAGTGAAAGGCGTTAGAGCGCAGTGCCGCGGAGCCGTACCTGCGCGCGGTCCGCAGCGAGACGAGCACTCGGCTGACGTCAACGGCAATCGCCACAAGGATGACCGCAAACACGTACCACTTCGCGTCGAGTGAACCGCCACCGCTCGATAGCCGGCCGATTGCCTCGACCACGACGATCACGCCGCCAGCAAGCAGGATCGTCGCCTCGGCCAGGGCAGACAGATTTTCCGCGCGTCGGTGCCCGTACGGATGCTCGGAATCTGCCGGACGCGCGCCGAGACGTACCGCGAAGAACGTCACCGCAGCCGCGACCACATCGCCGCAGGACTCGATGCCAGCCGAAACCAAGCCCAGGCTCCCGGTCACGAGCCCGGTGACCAGCTTGAGCACCATCAGGAGCGTCGCCGCGAGAATCGATGCCATCGCCGTCCGCCGCTCCCCGGAAAGACCCGCGGAAAAGAACGGTGACCGGTCGGCGTGCGAAGGACTGAGCATCCAGAGAGGGTAGGCGCAAGCTAAACGCCGGACGTGCCGCCGCGGCGCTCACGCACCGGGCTCGCGCTGGCTCGCGTCAGATCTTGGCAAGCGCGGCCGCTGCGTCTTCGAGGCGGTCGTCTCCCCAGAAGTGCTCGCCGTCGACGGTTACCGTCGGCACACCTGGCATGCCCTCGGCGATCGCGCGGTCTGTGGCCTCGACCAAGCGAGCCTTCGATGCCGCGACCTCGACGTCGTACACCGCCGGATCAAGCCCAGCCTCCGCCCAACACTCGCGGACCACCCCGGCCCCGCGAAGCCCTTCGCCCGAGACGAAATTGCGGCGAAACGCCGCAAGCGCCACCTCACGCTGTTTGTGATGCGAGATGGCGGCGGTGATCGCCCGCAGCGGCTCTAGGGTGTACGAGTCCTGCGGCCAGCCCGGCGGCCAACGCAGCGAGGGAAGTCCGCGGACGGCGGCGCGCGACTCGCATTCGTGCACCCCGGTGGTACGGGTTGACGGCACCATCGACCAAGGCGTCCTGTTCTGCGCCCGCAGCAGGAACGCGAAGGCGATCGGACGCCAGCTGACATCCGGTCCGAGCACCGACTCAATCCGGACGGCCGCCAGATAGGCATACGGCGAGTTTGTGTCAAACGAGAAGATGGGCCGCATCACCCGATTATGGACCGGCGAGCTCGCTTTGGTGGCTGAATTGAACCCGGGACACGCGGCGGCTATCCTGATTCGGCCGATGAGAGCCTCGCTTCGCCGATGACGACGGCTTCATCCCCTGGCTGATCCCGGGGGCCCGGTGAACCTGCAGGCTCCGGCAAGATCCGCACGTAGATGGCTGGCGCGCCTGTTGGGCTCGCGCCGGGTGCGTCCTCTCCTGATCGTGCCGGCCGTCCTGGTGTTGCGTGCCCTGGTGTTGCGGCTGCTGCCGGATCCTCAGGGCAAGCTCCTAGCAACAGATGGCACGCCGGCCGAGCCACTCACGATCGCCATCACCTCGGAGACGGCGCCCGAGCTGCACTTCGATGCTGGTCAGTCGATCGCTCAGCGAACGGTCCGGACATCGCTCCAGCTGACGAAGGTCAAGACTACGATTTCGCTCTCAGGAGCGGTGTTCGAGGAGATTCGGATCAGCCGGTCTCGCGGCACCCTCATCCTCGCCTGGTTCATGATGATCGCGATGTGGGCGCTCGCGCTCGCGGTACTAGGAAGAGCGCGTGTCATCACCCGCCGTCGTCAGGGCATGGTTTGGCCGGCGATGGGGTGGATGGCCGCGACCCTGTTCGCACTGATCGGCATGCGCAATGCCGCGCCCGGGGCGCCACCAATCGGTTCGCTGATCGACTACGCGTCCTTCTTTTGGGCGGAGGCGATCGTCGCCGCTTCGCTTGCGGTCACGGCGTGGTCGGGGATCCGCAGCGAACACGCCGCGTTCCTCCGTGAGCAAGCACGAGATCGAGAGCGCTGATGTCCGATCCCGTCATCGAAGGGGTCTTTCCGGGCGTCCCGCGGATCCCGGCGTCCGCCGGGGCGCTGATCTTTGACGAGCGAGGACGATTGCTGATCTTGAAGCCCAGCTACAAGAAGGGCTGGACGATCCCAGGAGGACAGATCGAGTCAGACGGCGAGTCCCCCTGGGAGGCGTGCTCGCGCGAGACTCGCGAGGAGTGCGGCCTCGAGGTCAAGCGTGGCCGGCTGATATGCGTCGACTACTTACGCCCCAAAGCGACCCGGCCCGGCGGAGTACGGTTCCTATTTGACTGCGGCTCCTTCACCGACCTGCAGCTCACGGCAATCACGTTGCAGGCGGAGGAGATCGATGAGCACCGGTTCGCGGACATCTCTGAGGCGCTGGCGCTCCTGAGCGGCCCGCTCCGGCGCCGGGTGTCGGCGTCGGCCGGCACGAAGCGGTGCCTCTACCTGCAAGACGGCCGTCCCGTTCCCGGCGTGAAGTCCTAGCACGGGGCCCGCGGCGAGGAAGCGGCGTCCTCGAGCAAATACTCAAACTCGTCGCCGTCGAACTCCGCGGCGGCTTCCGCGTAGAGCCCTAGGCCCCAGGCCATGAGCTCGGGGTCGGGGGCGATGTTGTGCCGCAGCACCGCCCACAGCGTCCAGCCGTACTTCGACATCAGCGCCCAGAGCCGGACTCGGGCCACAAGCGCCGGGTCGGGCTCGCCGTAGTAGTGGCCCACGAGCTGCTCGAGCTGCGCGAGGGACAGATGCGACTCCGACCAGGCGTCGCCGAGGTCCGAGTAGGGGTCGTTGTTACCCGAGTAGTCGTAGTCGATCAGCCGCAGGCCCGAGGGGGTGTCGATGAAGTTCTCGGCCACGAGGTCGTTGTGGCATGCCACCGGCGTCACCGGATAGGCGGCGAACGCCTGCTCGATCCGGCGGACGTCGCGCTCATACCGCAGGTAGCCGTCAGGCAGCGCGAATCCGCGCTCCAGCACAGCCGCCTGATAGTCCCGCTGGCGGCGGAACATGTCGAAGTCCCCGCGAAAGCGGCAGCCGCAGTGGAGCCGGCGCAGCAGCGCGGCTACCTCGGCCAGCCGGTCGTCGCGTCGCAGATCCTCAGGACTCAGTGTCCGCCCCGGGAGGAAGCGCATGATCAGCACGCGCTCCGCAGCCAGCCAGACAACGAACGGCGCTCCCACGCCGGCCTCCGACGCGGCCTCGCAGTTGGCCAACTCGCTGACGCGGTCGATATCAAGCATGTCGCTGTCGGACGCGTCAAGGCGCGCCACGAACGTCCCCGCCGGGGACTCCACCTTGAAATTGGCGTTTGTCAGTCCGCCCAGCCGCTCGACGCTATGGGCACCGCCGAGCTCCGGCACGGCCGTGATCGCCGCCGCCAGGCGATCCTCCGCGGTCATGATTCCGCCTGCAACAGGGTGCGCGCCAGCTCGGCTGTGAGGCGGTCCACCACGAGCTCAGCCAGACCGCTGTCCTCATCGTACGCGCGGCCGCGGAGAGCGACGCAGCGCATCCCGGCGGCCCGCGCGGCCCGCACGCCATCGGTGGCGTCCTCGATCACCACCGTATCCTCGGCGGCGATCGCCTGCGGCCGGTCTCCGTTTATCTTGGCCAGCGCCGCGATGAAGCTCATCGCCTTGTCGGGTAAGCCGGTATAGCGGGTGTAGTCGCCCCCGTTGAAGTCGAGGATCACAGCGCGAGCCGCGCGCATCAGGAACTCGGTGGACATCGGTGCGATCCTACGTCAGCACAACGGTCGATCTTCACTGTCACATCTTGCCGGGCCTGGACGACGGCGCCCGCGATATCGACGATGCGGTCGCAATGGCGCGACAAGCGCAAGCGGACGGCGTCGGAACGATTTGTGCGACGCCTCACATCCGCCACGACCACGATGTGCGCATCGCCGAGCTGCCCGAGCGGGTGGCGGAACTCGTCTCGGCGGTTAGACAGGCTGGCTGTGACACACGCATTCTCGTAGGCGCCGAGGTGGCGGCGACTGCTCTGGAGGGCCTCGAGGAGCGTGAGCTCGCGGCGCTCAGCCTCGGTGGGGCCGGACGTTGGATCCTGCTCGAGCCCGCCCCGGGCCCGCTTGACGACCGGCTCGAGCGCGCGGTGGACAGGCTGCGGATGCTGGGGTTTCGGGCGCTGGTCGCCCATCCGGAGCGACATCTTGTCCCCGATCTCCTCGAGCGACTCCGGCGCCTCGTCGTCCGCGGGTCGCTGCTTCAGGGGACGGCGGCGTTCCTCACAGACGAGGCCTCGCGGTCCGGGATGCTGTCGCTTGCCCGCGCCGGCGTCCTTCACGTGCTCGGCAGTGACTCGCATTCTTCGCTCGCTGGACGCCCAGTGGCGCTCGCCGCTGCGCTGGAGGTGTTGCGGACGGTCGAGCCCACGTCAACGTTCCTTGATTGGGTCTCGCGCACGGCTCCGCAGGCGATCGTGCGAGGCGAGGACGTCTCCGCTCCGTTCTAGGAGGGCCGCGTCTGCGATCGGACGGACCTCCAGATGGCGGGCCAACTCCTCGACCACCCGCCGCTTCCCCGTGCCCAGCCCGTGGCGGAGAAAGTTGCCTGAGCCGGCTGCGGCACCGAGCACCAGCGCCTCGCGTAGCGGTAACCCGCGAGCCCAACCGGCAGCGATTGCTCCGGTCATCGAGTCACCGCATCCCTCGCGAAAGCCGCGCGGAAAGCGCGGGGGCACAATCTCGAACGGCTCCCCGTCGCCAGGGACAACGAGAATCGGCGCCTCGGCGCGGGTCACCGCCACTGCTTGAGCGCCGGCCTCGAGCAGGCGCCGCGCACCAGCAAGTGCGCGGAGCCCATCGACCGGCCCGCGTACGTACTCCGCGAGCTCCCAATCGTTGAGCTTGACCAGATCGGGCCCGAAGCGGAGGGTGCGGTCGAGTCGCGGGCTTGAGAGATCGACGATCACAGGAATTCCTGCGGCGCGGACGTCGGCGACGACCGTCTCGTACACCTCGCCGGGCAGGCCGTCTGCCGGGAAGGGGTTGCAGACGACGAGCACCGCACTTCCGAGCGCAGCGGCACACGTCGCGGCGACGAGATCGTCCACCTCGTGGCGCTGAGGAGCCGGCCGGAGTCCGGTGGCGATCACGTGGCGCTCGGCGCCTCGGCGGTCGATGACGTAGCTCCCGCTTGAGCCGCAAGTCCGGGCTACGCGCTGGTCTCCCGGAAGTGCCTCGAGCAGCGGAAGCACCGTCGCCCCCGTCTCGCCCCCCAGGAGACAGCACAGGATCGGCCAAGCCCCCATCTCGGCCGCCATCCGAGCGACCCAAACCCCCTGGCCGGCGGCGTGAACATGTATGTCGTCGGCTCCACTGCGCGCCTCGATCGTGACGCTTAACAGCGGGTCCGGGCCGAAGACGGTTACGGAGGGATGTGAAGCGCGGACCACCACCCCCTCAAGTCTGCTGGCGTCGGGAGCCGATGTCATCGGCGCTCACCCGCTAACTCGCTACGTACTTACCGCTCATGGACGAGCGGCCGTGGCCAGGTTGGCGGCTCTCACAACCAGCTTCGATGGCGCCGACGACGATGCCCTTACGGCCGCGGCGGCGGTATCGTAGGTTCTTCGAGGGGATCGAGGACGAACACTTGAGAAGCCGAATCAATCGACTTCTACGTCGAGCTGCTTGGCGCCGAGCCGATCCCCACGCCCAACTTCGGCCTCCCGGTCCAGTGGCTTGCCCTTGGCGCCTTCGAACGCCAGGCCTTCGGCAATCACCTTGTCGAGTTACCGGGGGACATTGTGCAGCTCTACCTGCGTGACCCCGCAGGCAACCTGGTCGAGATCGACCACGAGGGTGTCGACCGCTTGCCGGATGACCTGCTCGCTGAGCTGAAGAGCCTGTGGGATCTCAACCCACAGAGCGACGAGAACATGCGCGGGCGCCTTTTTGTGCCCGCCTAACGGGCATCCGCGCCGGCCGAGGCGTTTAGCGCGAGCGACCTAACGGGTGCTCACGCGCGGTTGGCCCGAGTCGCCAGCAGCTCCCGCGCCTCAGCGCTCGCACCCTTGCCCGATGGACCGTCGCCGTGCCCGAGGCCGGCAGCGACCCGCGCGCCGAGGTCGGTGTCGCTCATCACCTCGCGATACATCATGCCGGGCTGGCCGAAGTCGTCGTCGTCAGCGTGCTTCTGGTTGATCCACGAGTAGGTGTGGGAGCTGTAGCCGTTCTGATGGCGCCAGGTGCGTGGCGTGCCGCGGTCGGACATCAGAACCGTGACCTGGTGCGCGCTCTCGGGCGAGAGCGTCCAGAAGTCCCACTGCATCTCGTTGCTGCGCAGCCCCGTGTCCGGGAGCCGCTTCTGCGAATGGATGAAGTCCTGGAACTTCGTCGGGTCTCGCACGAAGAACACCGGCGTGTTGTTGCCGACGAGGTCGTGGTTGCCATCTTCGGTGTAAATCTTGATCGCAAACCCGCGCGGATCCCGGACGGTGTCGGCGTAACCCTGCTCGCCGGCGACGGTCGAGAACCGCAGGAACACCGGCGAGCGCGAACCCGGCTGGAGGAACTTTGCCTTATCGCCGCTTCGGGTGATTCTCACGCGATCCAAACAGCGACTGCCAAGGTAGGAACGCGGCTCAGGGTGCGACTTTCCCCCCCAGCGCCTGCAGTAGCGCGGTCCCGTCGGGAGAACCGAGCCCCGTGCAGGGATCCCACCCGGGCCCGGCGTGGTACTCGCCGTTATCGCCCTGGGTGATGTCGTGCAGTCCGGGCTGCGCCGCCGCCGCATACAGTCGCGGTTGCAGGAAGCCGGCCGGCTTGCCGAGCGACTGGTTGATCAAGGCGGTCAGCCCGGCCCACAGCGGTGCTACGGCGCTGGTACCGCCGATCGTCTGTCGCGCGCCGTCGACGAGGATCGAATAACCGGTGGCGGGATCGGCGTCGCCCGCTACGTCGGGAACGCCGCGGCCGGGCCTGCCGGTGTCGAGGTTGTTCGGCAGCTCGATCTGGCCCTGGTAGGAGGGGACCGGTATCTCGACGCTGATGCCACCGCCGCCGGCACCGCCGCCGGCGCCGTCGTTCCACACGGTCTCGCTGGTGATCTGGCCACCGGAGATCTCCAGTGAAGTCCCGCCGCAGGCCAGGGCATGAGCGGCCGAGGCGGGAAAGTCAACATGCTGTTTGCCGTCGTTGACGCCGTCGGTAGACCCGCTATCCCCGGAGGCGGCCGTCACGGTCACGCCGAGCGCCGCCGCCTCGGTCAGAATCTCCTCCATCTGAGTCCGAGCCTGTGGGGCCCAGACGTCCTCGGGATCGCCCCAGCTGATCGAAATCACCGAGGGCTTATTGGTCGTGTCATGCACGGCGCTCGAGACGGCATCGAGGAAGCCCCTGTCGGAGGTGTTTGAGAAGTAGATCACGATCTTCGCGCCCGGCGCGACCGCGCCCACGAGTTCAACGTCGAGCATCACCTCGCTATCGGCATTTTTGTCGGTGCCCGGTGAGTTGGCGCCTCCGTCGATCCCGACCGCAGTGACGCTGGGCGCCGGGAGGCCGAGGCCGTTGAAGTAGTCGCTGAGCTCGCTCGGGCGGTATCCACCTCCGAGCTCGATGATCGCCACCGTTTCGCCGGCGCCGGTGACTCCGGTTGGGAAGCGGTACGCGCTCGCGACCTCGACCGGGGTGTATGACGTCTGCGCCAGCGGCTTGGCGAGGAGGCGGAAATGAGGTTTGGCCTGCGGGCGCTCGTCGATTCCGAACACGCCGGTGATCACGCCCCCGAGTGCGCTCGGCACGGTCAATGGCCCGCGCCGGGCACGGTAGGCGCCAAGGGTTGGATGCCTGAACTCGCCCAGTTCCGGGACGCCAAATGCTTCGGCCATTGCGGTCACCGTCCCGCGCAGCGAGACGCTGCGGCGCGCGCGATCGACGTCGCTAACCCCCAGGTGGTGCTGTTGAGCGAACGACCGCACCGCGGCGATGTCCTCCGCGCGCGCGCCGTATCCGCGCGCCAGCTGTTCGCGTGAGAGCGTGCGTCGCTCGGCCGGTGCACGTCGGGCCTCCTCGTCGACCCAATCCAGCGAAGCCGACGGACGCAGGTAGACAGTCACCTCAATCTCATCCTCGGCGTGGGCGTCCCCGACGCGCTGATGTAGCGAGTCGAACTCGCGTGTACTGCCAGGAATCTCAACCCGATCTGCTGATGCCATGAAACCTCATGATCTCCGGTGACGCCGGATGCTAAGCACTGACGCGTGCCCGCGCGCCCTGGATCACCGCACGTGATCGAGCACGCCGTCACCGATACGGTTGTCCATTCTGGCGGTGGGAAGGACAAGACGGGCAACACGCTCTCGTTCCACAACAAGGTCTACGACCCCGCGGACAAGAAGCAGGTAGGGACGGACCAGGGCTTCTGCATGCGGATCTCTCCCTCAGACAAGAGCTGGGAGTGCTTCTGGACGACGTTCCTGGCGCACGGTCAGATCACGGTCGAAGGACCCTTCTACGACACGAAAAACAGCGTGCTGGCGATCACCGGCGGCACGGGTGCCTACCGCGACGCCCGCGGGGAGATGAACCTGAACTCTCGCCACGGCGGCACGGAGTACGACTTCATCTTCCATGTCGACCTGGGAGCGGGCCGGGCGGTTGGATAGGGTGGGAGTCGTGTCACCCGATCGACGGCCATGACTGATCGCCGGGATCGTTCGCCTTCGCTGCTCGTCCGCTTGGGAATTTCGTGGCTTACGAACGCGATCGTGCTCGCCATCGTGGTGGCTCTGCTCCCCGATGTGCGCGTCACGAACGCGGGCTCCCTGATTGCCGCCGCCGCCGTGTTCGGAGTCCTCAATACGCTGCTCAAGCCGCTTCTGAGGCTGGTGACGCTCCCGCTGGCGATCCTCACGTTGGGGGTTGCCTGGTTCTTCGTCTCGTTGCTGATGCTCGTGATCACTAAAGACATCGTGAGCGGCTTTCACATCCACGGCTTCTGGACGTTCGTATTCGCGACGCTGATCGTCTGGATCGTGAACCTCGTACTGGACCTGACACCCGGTCCGTGGCAGATCACGGGCCGGCGGCGGCGAATGAGAAGGCCGGCTCAGGACGCCTGATCCGGCCTCCGCAGTCGACCCTCTTCGAGGAGGCAGTAGAAGGCGAGCGAGGTGGTTTCTTCTCAGCCGGGCCACGAGCGAGCGGTACGAGGCGTTCATAGGTCGCGCTCGGTCTGACTGGCTTATCCTCCATCGCGTGCGCGGTCGACTTCTGCACGCCTTCGTGGGGTGCGTAGCGATCTCAGTTGGGCTGACGTCCGGGTTGGGGTCGGCTGATGCCTCGGCGAGCTCCGGGCGGGGGCCCTCAGCGGGCGCGATCACGCTGGAGTGGGTGGGAGATATCGCGCTGAACACCCAGCGGGGCCTGCCTCCGGGCGGTCTCCTGCGAGCGCTCGCGCCGGTAAAGCCGGCGTTGCGCCAGGCTGACGTGACGCTGGGGAACCTGGAGGGAACGCTGTCGGTAGGCGGATCCTCCAAGTGCGGCGGGATTGGTGGCGGCAACTGCTTTGCCTTCCAGGCTCCGCCGTCGACCGCCGCCGGACTGCGCGGGCTCGGCTTCGATCTGGTCAACCAGGCCAATAACCACTCGCTTGACTACGGAGAATCCGGACGCCAGCAGACAATCTCGGCCCTGACTAAAGCGGGCATCGCCCATACCGGCCTTCCGGGCGAGATCACCTATGTGCGGGTGGCGGGCACGCGCGTCGCTTTCCTGGGCTTCGCGCCGTATTCGTATGACGGCGACCTGCTCGACATCCCGGCTGCGCAGGCGCTGGTCAGGCACGCGAGAGCTCACGCGCCGCTGGTCGTGGTGATTATCCATGCCGGCGCCGAGGGAGCCGATGCGCTGCACACTCCACACGGCAGTGAGTCCTACCTGGGCGAGAATCGTGGAAACTCGCGGGCGTTCGCCCACGCCGCGATCGGCGCGGGCGCCTCGATCGTGGTGGGGTCGGGGCCGCATGTGATCCGGGGCATCGAGCGCTATCGCGGTCGGTTAATCGCCTACTCGCTTGGCAACTTCGTCGGCTACCACACCCTCGCCGGCGGCGGCGTCCTCTCAGACAGCGCAATCCTGCGCGTCACCCTCAGTCGCACCGGTGGTGTGCTTGCCGGGCGTCTGATCTCGATCCGTCTGGTTGACGGGCTCCCGCGTCCCGACCCGACTGACGCGAGCGCCAAGCTCGTGGGGATGCTCTCACGCGAGGATTTCCCGCTCGACCACTTCACGATCGCGGCCAGCGGCTTATTCCGCCTTCCCCCGGCGGACAAGCCGAGCTAGCGAGCCAGGTCGGCGGGATCTCCCGAGAGGATGACTCCGGCCCGAGTTGAACGAGCCGGTGCGCTGTAGGGACTCGAGCTTGAGCAGCGCACGAACGCCGACGCGCTCGGCGAGCGCCGGCGAGGAGATCAGCGGAGTGTGCTGGCCACTGCACTACTTACTGATCATCGTCATTCTCGCGGCCGTGGTCGGAATGGGTGATGGTTCCGGAGTCCGCGGGCGTCGATGAACTAGGGGTCGGCCGGAAAGCGGTTGGCGGCATCGTCGGCAACTGAGGACAGGGAAGCGGCGAGGCCGCGGATGTCCTCCAGGAGCCGGCCACGTTCGCTGCGAAGCGCCGTCTTGTCGTTCTCCAACTGGCGCAGCTGCCGGTTGGCGTCCTCGGTGATGGCGATCGCATTGGATGCCGCATCGGCGATGCAGCGATCGGCTTCTGACTGCGCACGACGCGTCGTCTCGTGAGCCTGAGCGTGGGCGGTGATGAGGATCGTTGAAGTCTGCTCCCCGATCCGCTCGAGCTCGGCGGCGATCTCGCTTCCCGATGGTGTCCGGGCCTGCAAATCGGCAAGCTCTCGGTCAAGCTCGATCAGCTCTTGCTCGAGGTCGCCAATGTACTCGTCAACGGCAGCACAGTCGTAACCCTGGCGAACGATCGAAAACCGAGGCGCCGTGGCGTCCGCCCGGGAGGGTTGCTCGTCGACGGGGGACGGCTCCGTGTTGCCGTTGGACTCGCGGCGCGTCTCGGTCCGGTCGACCGCGGAAAACGTCCGAGCCAGACGATCGCCGAGGTCACCCAGGAGCGAGTTCTGTGAACGTTGCTTTTCCGGCTCCTCGACCGCGGCGCCGGGCCTCTCGAAAGCTTTCATGCCTACCTCCTGGTGTTAGCGGTGCTGCAGCGTTCGCCGCGTCTGGGGCGATCCCTGTTGGCGGCAGGGTAATGCCAGCGGTCGTGCATCGACGCTTGACATGTGACTATTTAGTCACCTATAGTTCTCCGACATGGATGAGGTGTTCAGAGCCCTCGCGGACCCGACGCGCCGGAGCTTGCTCGACGAGCTGTTCAAGGACGACGGGCAGACGCTCAGCGCGCTCGAAGCGCGGTTGCCGATGACGCGCTTCGGCGTCATGAAGCACCTGAAGGTGCTTGAGGAAGCAGGCCTCGTGACGACCAAGAAGCGTGGGCGCGAGAAACTGCATTTCCTGAACCCCGTCCCGATCCGGCTCGTCCACGATCGGTGGGTGAGCAAATACGCAGAGCCCTGGGCGGCGACGCTCAGCGACCTCAAGCGCAAACTCGAGGAGGACACGATGGAGAAAGTGTTCGAGATCTATATCAAGACCACCCCGGAACGACTGTGGGAGGCGATCACTGACAGCGAGCTCAGGCAGAAGTACAGCTTCGGGGTCGGCGTCAGCTCGGATTGGTCGCCCGGCTCCCGTTACCAGGCGGTGCATCCGATGGCGCCCGGTCCAATCAGCGCCGGTGAGAACCTGGAGGTCGACCCCCCGCGCCGTTTGGTGCAAAGCTTCAACGCCCTTTGGAGCGACGATGTCAAGCGCGAGGCGACTTCAAGAGTCACCTGGGAGATCGAGCCGATCGCGGATTCGTGCCGGCTGACCGTCACCCATGACCAGCTGCGCGAGGGCGTGAACGACCAGATCTACGGCGGCTGGCCGATGATCCTCTCCGGGCTGAAGACGCTGCTGGAAACCGGAGAATTGCTCACGACGCCAGGGTCGCTGCAGTACTCGGCTGCCTGAGTGCTGCGCGGTGGGCGCCGCCCGCGCGGTCGACGAACTCACGAAACAGGGCGGCCTGATCCGCACGGGCGGTCAGGCATTCGGCGTGCCATTGCACGCCCAAAACGAAGTCGCGGTCGGGCGCCTCGATGCCCTCAACGGTTCCGTCGGATGCTCGGCCGGTGACGCGCAAGCCCTCGCCGAGCGTCGCGACCGCCTGGTGATGGAACGAGTTCACGTGGACGCGATCGCAACCGACAACCTGGCTGAGGAGGCTGGCGCTGGTAAGTGACACCCAGTGCGTCGGCTGTGATCCAGCATCGCGCTGACGGTGGCTAATGCTGTCGCCTACGACGTCCGGAAGGTGCTGATGAAGGGTTCCTCCCCGGGCCACGTTGAGAACCTGAAGACCCCGACAGATCGCCAGGATCGGAATCCGGCGGGCGTCGGCAGCCCGCGCCAGCGCTAGTTCCAAAGCGTCCAGCTCGTTCCAGGTCGGACCGATCCGTGCATGCCGTTGTTCCCCGTAGGCCAACGGATCGAGGTCAGGCCCCCCCGAAAGGCACACACCCGCCACACAGGAGAGGAGTGGTTCTACCGCGTCGAGCGCAAGCGGCGGGACCACTACCGGAATGCCGCCAGCGGCCTCGATCGCCTTCAGGTACCGCAGGCCTAGCCCCATCTCCTCCTGCGGCGGCTCACCCTCTGGCGTCGAGGTGACCGAACGGGCGGTGCGCACCTCGGACGTGGTGACCGCTATCAGCGGTCTCAGTTCGTCTGTACGCGCTTGCGGCTCCTCGTCCTCGGTGTCCATCCGTACCGCCATCTCGATAGTTCTTGCAAGTGGCCGACGGCTCGGCATTAGCCAAATGGCCAACATTCCAAATCGCAGGTTCGGCCGTCAGGCCCAACCACTCGCTTGCCACCCTACCCAAAACGCGAGATGGCCAAGCCATGTTTGAACCGACCACGCTGCGGGCCCTATGGTGTACACGCGTGGCCCACATACTGCCGCGATCTGAGCGGAGGCTGAGCCGGTGCGCGATGAGAAGATGAGCGAAGCCACGCTCCCGGCTTGGGCCGAGTGGACTCCGTCACGGCCCTATACCGTCGGGATCGAGGAGGAGGTGATGCTGCTCAATCCCGGAGACTGGTCGCTCGCGCAGCGAATGGAATCCATCCTGCCGCGCCTGTCTCCAATGCTGCTTTCGCACGTGACCGCCGAAACGCACAAAGCGGCGATCGAGCTGCACACCTCGCCCCAGCCGGACGTGGATGGTGCTGTTCGAGAGATCGCCAACGCCCGGGCGGCGCTCGCCAGCGAGCTGTCCGCGTGCGGGCTCCGAGCAGCCAGCTCGGGTACACATCCGTTCACGGTCTGGACGGAGACTGAGGTGTCCAGCAGCGCGCGGCACCAGCTTGTGTACGAATCGATGCGCGAGCTGGCCCGCCGTGAGCCGACGTTCGCGCTCCACGCGCACATCGGTGTAGCCGATGCCCGCAGCGCGATCACGTTGTACAACCGGCTGCGAACGCACGTCCCCCTGCTACTCGCGCTGTCGGCCAACTCCCCCTTCTGGCAGGGCCGCGATACCGGCCTGGCCTCAGCGCGCACTCCGATCTTCCAGGCGTTTCCTCGTGTGGGCATCCCTCGGCCGTTTGCGGCATACGGCGACTACGCCGAGACCGTCGACCAATTGCTCCGCTGCAAGGCCTTCCCAGAGCCGACGTTCCTGTGGTGGGACGTCCGACCGCAGCCACAGCTCGGCACCGTCGAGATCCGGGTGATGGATGCCCAAACCAGCCTCGACCACACCCACGGGCTCGCCGCGCTCGTTCAGACGATCGCCCATCTAGAGCTCGAACAGGGCTACCACTCCGAGCAGCTGATCCAGGCCGTCGAAATCCTTGATGAGAATCGTTTCCTCGCGGCTCGCGACGGCATGGACGCGATCTTGATCGACCCGGTGGTCGAGCGCCGGGTGCCGGCGCGAGAGCTGCTCGACCAGCTCCTCGATGCCGGGCGTGGACACGCCCAGGAGCTCGGCTGCGAGGACGCGCTCGAGGTCGTCGCCGAGCTGTCCCGCGAAACCGGGGCCGTCCACCAGCGAAAGGTTGCCCAGGTACGGCCCCTGCTTGGATTGGTCGAGACCCTGTCAGGAGAGTTCACTGCGTAGCTCGGCGAGCGCGATTGCGCCGAGCACGCCGGCGTGGTCACCGAGCTCGGGGGCAACCAGGTAGCTCTCGATCTCCGCTCCAAGCAGCGGGGTATCGAGGTATCCCGCCACCAGCTCGACCAACCGCCGGCGAACCGCGGGGAGCAGCAGCGAGCGCTCCATCACCCCGCCGCCGACGATCACCCGGTGTGGCGAGGCGACGCAAACGATGCTGAGGATCCCCAGTGCCAGGTACTCGGCTTCCAGCGACCAGGCGGAGTGGTCATCGGGCAGCTCCGGCGGTGAGCACTGCCAGCGCTCGGCGATTGCTGCTCCTGAGGCAAGCCCTTCCCAGCAGTCTCCATGCACCGGACAGTTCCCGGCAAAAGGGTCCCGATGCTGGTCGCGCGGGACCCGCAGGTGCCCAACCTCAGGATGAACCAGGCCGCGCAGCGGGCGGCCATCGACGATCAAACCGGCTCCAATACCGGTACCGACCGTGAGGTAGCAGAGGCTCGGAAGCTCACGTCCCGCCCCCCAACGATGCTCACCAAGAGCCGCGGCGTTGACATCGGTGTCAAACGCCACCGGCACCTCGAGCTGCTCGCGCACCACCGTCGCGACGGGCGTGCGCTGCCAGCCGGGCTTCGGGGTGCTCGTCACCTGTCCCCAGGTCGGCGAGTCGGGGTCAAGATCGACTGGCCCAAACGAGCCGATCCCGATCGCCTGAGGAGCATCGCGGGCTCGGAAGAAGGCGACGATCCGATCCAGGGTTTCCTCGGGAGAGGTCGTCGGAAACGTCTCGAGCTCGCGGATGTCGCCCGGAGCGCTGCCCAGCGCACAGACGCACCACGTGCCTCCCGTCTCCACGCCGCCGTAGAGCTTGCTCATGGCGGTGGCGATGCTTTGGCAGAACCGCCGAGCTTGGCGTCGGGATGAGCCTTGGCGGCAGCCACGAGCGATGGCTCATCGGGTCCTGGCTTGCGCGGCCGGCCGTAATCGACGATTCGCTGCGGTGTGACTCGTTCGTAGACCGCGTCGTCCAGGGCCGGGCCCCAGAGCGGAGACGGCGAGTTCGTGGACACGGTGCCGTTAGGGGTGACCGCTCGGCAGCCCCGCGTGGCGGAGGAGCCTCGCCATGTCGTAGAAACCGGTCTGGAAATCCGTCAGACGGCCGGGGGCGCGCACCTTCCCCGTGGGATCCGTGAACGCGTCCTGGGTCCATCCGGCGCGCCACGCCTGAAGCCTCTGGCTCAGTGCCGCGCGGTCGGGGACCTCGGCGCGCGGCGCGCCGTCGATCAGCAGACGGCCGAGATGATTGGCGCCAGCAACGCGCTCGGTCATCGCGGGTATGCGGCCGTCGACGTTGCAGAAGCGCGCCAAGATCGTCTTGATGATCGAGGCGTGGTCGAAGTGGAATTCCGGCCCGAGTGAGCTGGTAGACGTGCTGCCGGGGGCGACGAGCGGCGAGACCAGCAGCGCCGGAACGCGTACGCCGAGACGCTTGAACTCGGCATCGTCGTCCACCGCCGCGGGCAGCGGAACGTGGTCGTAGAAGCCGCCATGCTCGTCGTAGGTGACGATCAGCAGCGTCCCCGGCCAGAGCGCCGCGTTCGAGCTGAGCGCGTGGTAAACGGTCAGAATCAGATCCTGACCCGCCAGCACGTCCGAAGGCGGGTGGTCATCGTTTGAGTCGGGCCCGAGCACGCGCAGATCCTTGAAGCGCGGATCGATCCAGGAGACCGGTGGCAGGTTCCCGGTGGCGACGTCGTCCAGGAACGAGGGACCTTCTTCGGACAGCTCGCCGACGCTGCGCTCACGGGTGCTCAACTTGCGGGCGTCGACATACGCAAACCGATTGTGGTTGCTGAGCCTGTAGGCGGGATCGACCGCGCGCAACGTGCCCGGATCGAACGAGTACCAGCGCCAATCAACTTTTACTTCGTCGAGGTACCGAGCAAAGCTCGGTAGGGCGTACAGCGGAGGTGATTTGTCATCGCGGGTACCTGCGGCGCGGCCGGCCAGGGCGTAGAGACGATTCGGCCAAGTCGCACCCGGGACGGAGCTGAACCAGCGATCGACGACGCAGTATTCGGCCGCGAGATGGTCATACACCGGCAAATCGTCGGCGTCGTAGTAGCCCATCACGAGTCCTGGGTCCGGCTCGGGCACGCCCAGCTTCGCCGCGCGCTGTTGCGAGATGCGACCGAAGTTGGCGACGAAGCCGGTCCCGCCATCGGCCAGCTGCTCGTCCACCGAGCCCCCCGAATGATCGGGGTCCTCAGCCTCGCCGGCGAACTGTGTGCGGTCCAGGTGGTGCACTCCGTAGGTGCGTCCCTGGTGCGTGTTGAAGTTCACCTCGGGCCCGTGCAAGCCGTCGACGTCCGTCCGTCCCGCGCCGCCCTGCTCTTTGGGGAGCGACAGGTATCCGAGCATGTGATCGAAGGAGCGGTTCTCGAGCATTACTACGACGATGTGCTCGATCTGCTCGAGCCGCTTGGCGCCGTCGTCGCTCGGAGCCGGGATCCGGGATGACGGCGTCGGGGGAATCGGTGCTGCCGCGACGTCTACGATCTGTCGCCACTTCTCCGGAAGCAGATGCGCTACCGCGCGAAGCGCCGCTCGCTCGGCATCCTCAACCAAGCCGCTCACCTAAACCTCCTAAGTCGACCTTGTGTCCCGCTTGCCGGGCCGCGAGCCGACACGATACCCGGACGATCAGTCGGCAATCTGATCTTTTGCCGGGCTGTGAGTCCTGATTGCGAGGCCCTCCAACAGCCGCCCGACCGACAGCCCCTCGCTCGCGGCACTGCCGCGAGACCTGATCGGCGAGCAGGGCGTGCGCGATCGTCTCGCCCAGGTCGTGACCCTGGCCGGGGGGGTGTGGCGTGGGAAGAAGCACGGGGGAACTACGGATGTTCATCTCCAGCTGTGGCTGTAAATTGCTTCGTACGCGTCCGAAGTGCCCGTCGGGTCACTGGCGGCGCAGCGTGGATGATGGGTACGGGCCGGGTTGGGTGGACCTGGGTTGGCTCTTCGTTCGAGCCGCATTTGGCGAAGCCGGTGGTCGATTGAGTTCGAATCCGTTGTCTTGCATGCCGGTCTCCCGTCTCCGTCACGGTGCTGTACACCGGCCGTAAGTGACTCAGCCGGGCCCGCGTCCTAGCCAAGACGATTGCTTTGCTGCGCACCGAAAGCGCCGGGCAGCTCGATCCACCAAGCGTCGGGAAACGACGATGATCGCGCAGCGCGATCCGGAGAACGGCGGCCGCGGCGCTGGTGGGGTGGGTTGTGCCAGGGGTATGCGGTGGCCTCATGAGGTCGCCGGCCGGGGAGACTACGGCGACGCTGCTGCATCGAGCGCCAACGAGAACCAGCGGCAAGGCTTGAGGGACCGCAACCTGGCGCGTCCATTGGCGCTGCTGGAAGCCGATTGTGGCGCCAGCATCCCGAATGAGCGCGAGCGCGCACCGCCTGAGGCGCTTCCGCTGCGCAGACGATCGAACACACAAGACGTACGTTACTCAGGAGAGCAGAGATGGCAGAAAACAGAGGCGTGGCCTTTATGGGCCCGCACACGGTGGAAGTCCACGAGATCGACTTCCCCACATTTGAGCTCCAGGATGGTCCGGGGGTGAATCCCGCGAACGTGGGTCGCGAGCTTCCGCACGCGGCGATCCTGCGATGCGTCGCGACGAACATCTGCGGCTCAGACCAGCACATGGTCCGCGGGCGGACAACGGCGCCCGAGGGGCTGATCCTCGGTCACGAGATCACCGGTGAGGTGATCGAGACCGGCCCGGGGGTCGAGTTCATCAAGGAGGGTGATCTTTGCTCGGTACCGTTCAACATCGCCTGCGGGCGCTGTCGGATGTGCAAGACCGGGAACACCGGTGTGTGTCTGAACGTCAACCCTGAGCGGCCCGGATCGGCGTACGGGTACGTCGACATGGGCGGCTGGGTCGGCGGCCAGGCGGACTACGTGCTCGTCCCGTATGCCGATTGGAACCTGTTGAAGTTCCCCGATAAGGATCTGGCGATGGAGAAGATCCTCGATCTGACGATGCTGTCGGACATCTTCCCCACCGGATACCACGGCGCCTACACGGCGGGCGTCACCTCCGGCTCGACGGTGTACGTCGCGGGTGCCGGTCCGGTCGGCCTCGCCGCAGCGTATTCGGCGCAGCTGCTCGGTGCCTCGGTCGTGATCGTCGGCGATCTGATCCCCGAGCGGCTCAAGCAGGCGCAGAGCTTCGGATGCGAGGCGATCGACATCTCCAAGGGAGACCCCAAGGATCAGATCGAGCAGATCCTCGGGGTGCCCGAGGTTGACGCCGCGGTTGACGCGGTCGGCTTCGAGGCCCGGGGACACGGTGCCGACTCCGCGCACGAAGCACCGGCGACGGTACTGAACTCGATCATGGACGTGACCCGGGTCGCCGGCAAGCTCGGCATCCCGGGCCTATATGTCACCGGCGACCCCGGTGCCGTCGACGATGCCGCAAAGGTGGGGTCACTGTCGATCCGGATCGGCCTGGGATGGGCCAAGTCGCATAGCTTCACGACCGGCCAATGCCCGGTGATGCGATACCACCACGGCCTGATGCAGATGATCCTCCACGATAAGGCGCACATCGCAAAGGCCGTCAACGCGACCGTCATCACCCTCGACGAAGCACCGCAGGGCTACAAGGACTTCGACAGCGGAGTGGCTAAGAAGTTCGTCCTCAACCCCCACGGGCTGATCAAGACCTGAGGTTCGCGCCGCACGCGCGCCGCGGACGCAGCCCGCGGCGCGCCGGCTCGGCAGCGGCACGCCGTCCTGCGCTTCAAGGCTCGCTCGATGGTCAGCTTTCCTCACGCCAATCCCGAGCAGATATCTTCTGGGGGCTTTGCCCCGATGGGGTGCGGCCGGTGAGATCACGGGCAAATCACTGGCGCAGGCCGGGGAGAAATGCGGATGGAGTTCTCTGGTTGCGCCTGTACGATGACCGAGGGGTCGATAGCCCCCTCGGTGGTCGATGGCGATGTAGCGTGGATCATGGATACGGACCTGGATGACATTCGGTACAAGCGGCTCGCTGGCGGCGAGTTGAACGCTGCCGTGACGAGCGCGTTGCTGGGGATCCACACGAGATACGTTGGCCGCGGACCCAAAAGCGCGTCGAGCTTTTACCACGGCAACGTGTTGGTTACGGTCATGCACGAGGTAATGACGCATGAGGAGAAATCTCTCGTCCGGGCGCACCACACCGACACGGTGGAAACCATCCGCCGCGACTTTCAGGAGACGATGGAGGCCGACTTCTGTGCGGCCGTCGAGGAGCTCACCGGCCGCAAGGTCGTCGGGTTCATCAGCGGTCACCGCGTGGAGCCAGACCTCTTGGCGGAGTTGTTCTTCCTCGACGCGCCGCTCTAACCGCCAGGCGCCGGCTGCTCGCGGCTGTGCCTCCGGAGACCGACCGGGCGCGATTCACACTCCATGAGACGCTGGCCGAGGGCCGGGGCGATCGAGGGCCGATTTCCCGAAGGAAGGTCCAGGAGAACTACGGATGGATTCCTGTCGCGGTGCCGCTAGCCTCTAGTGAGCATCGGAAGCGCGCTTCAGGGTTGCTGACGATGTAGCGTGGATGATGGGTACTGTGCCGGGTCGGATTGACCTGGGTTGGCTCGTTAGGTGCGGAGCCTCTTAGAGGGTCTGATGGTCGATCGTATCCGCGTCCGTTGTTCTGTTTGCCGGTCCGCAGTGCCCATAACCGTGTTGTGGGCAGTCGGAGGTACCTGTCCGCGCTGCTCGCAGCCGCTCCCCTGCTCGCAGCCGCTCCCCTCCGCCCGTCGGGGTTTCAGCCGCGACGACGTCCTGGGCAAGCCCGACGACGTCCTGGGCAAGCCGCTTGGTGTGCTGCACGCCGAGCCGTCGGCCAGCCCCGCGTCCGGGGGTGAGGGAGGTGTCGTCTGGGGAGAGTATGTGGTGCTGCTCGATGACATCGAACACATTCCGGTCGCTGCTCGGCAGTCGTCGATGCTCTCAGCCGAGGAGCGCACCGTGGTGATGGCACGGGTCGTGGAGTTCGTCCGCGATCGCGTGTTGCCGCAGTCCGACCGGGAGGAGGAAGGGCTCGAGGCCCTTTCCTACACCGGCGGGGCTGTCGCCGGTGATGAGCGAACGTCTCAGCGCACCCGGGATCACGATGCGATCGTCGAGCGGATCGACGAGCTTGCGCGCGTCGATCCGCGGGACGGAGTGCGGGTGCAGGAGCTTTTGTACCGGCTCTACGCGGCGATCGCCGACCATTTCGGCGAGGCTGAGCGGATGGTCGCCTGGGCGTCCGATGAGGGACCGACGAGCGTGCGGTCCGCGACCCGCACAGGCGCGGGCGACGTGACTCCTTCCCGTTGGTTTGGTTGATCATTCCGATGCCCTGCGACATGATCAGAGGGCGCGAGAGGACGCGATGGGTTTAGGTGTTGTGTCCCGAGGATCGGCCGTCGGTGACGCTCATCAGCTCCGCGCCCGCGCCCGACCCGGTTTCGTTTCGACGCGCAAGGTTGATCTGAGCCTACCGAGTGGGGCGACTGCCTGCCCGCGGTCGCGGACCCGTGCGTGGCCCCGGTGCGCCAGCCGAGCCGCGCTTGGATACCCCCGCGGTGGTGATTCCGAGAGCTTGTCCTTCGATAGGAGGGTTGAGTAATGGGAGCACAGGACCAAGCACCGTCCGCCGCGGAGGTTGCCGAGGCTGCCGTTTCGGAGGCGCAGATCGCCGTTCATTGGCGCGAGGAGGAGTACTACGAACCACCGGCATCGTTCGTCGCCCAGGCGAACGCATCGGACCCGGCGATCTTTGAGCGGTTCAGCGAGGAGCATTTCCCGGAGTGCTTCACTGAGTACGCGCACCTGCTGACGTGGGACGCAGAGTGGCACACGACGCTTGACACGAGCAATCCGCCGTTCTGGAAGTGGTTCGTCGGCGGCCGCCTG
This sequence comes from uncultured Solirubrobacterales bacterium, assembly GCA_963836065.1. Classification (GTDB taxonomy): domain Bacteria; phylum Actinomycetota; class Thermoleophilia; order Solirubrobacterales; family Solirubrobacteraceae; genus Palsa-465. The sequence goes on along the minus strand of CAWIII010000021.1, from coordinate 785,137 downwards.
AACGCATCTGTGAACTGCGTCGACCGGCACCTGGAGTCGCGCGGCAGCAAGAACGCATTGATCTGGGTGCCCGAGCCCGAGGACCAGGAGACGCTGCAGATCACCTATCAGGAGCTGCACCGTCGGGTGAACGAGTTCTCGGTGTTGTTGCGGGAGTTCGCCGGAATGAGTACCGGCGACCGGGTCACGTTCCACCTGCCGATGGTCCCCGACCTGCCAGTTTCGATGCTTGCCTGCGCTCGCCTCGGGGTGATCCACTCGCAGGTGTTTGGCGGGTTCAGTGGCGCGGCTTGCGGGCACCGGATCGCCGACTCAGGGAGCAAGATCCTGGTGACGATCGACGGCTACTATCGCAACGGTGAGCTGATCGACCATAAGGCGAAGGCCGACGAGGCGGTAGCGGTCGCGCGCGAGGAGGGGGTCGAGGTCGAGAAGGTGCTCGTCTGGCGCCGCCGGCCGGGCGAGTACGCGTCGCAGAGCCCGATGGTCGAGGGTCGCGACTTCTTCGTCGACGAGCTGCTGGAGGACTACCGCGGGAAGCTGGTCGAGCCGGTCTCGATGCCGGCGGCAAGGCGGGAAACATCTGCATCCGCAACCCGTGGCCCGGGACGTTCCAGACGATTTGGGGCCAGCCTGAGCGATACGTCGCCACTTACTACGAAAAGTACTGCCGGAACACGGAGAGCAAGGACTGGCGCGACTGGCCTTACTTCGCGGGAGACGCTGCGGTCCAGGCGGCCGACGGCTACTTCCGGATCCTCGGCCGGGTCGACGACGTGATCAACGTCGCCGGGCACCGGCTCGGAACTAAGGAGCTCGAGTCGGCGAGCATCACTGTCGTGGAGATCGCCGAGGCCGCCGCGGTGCCAGTCATCGACGACCTCCGCGGACGCATCGTGGAGATGTACGTTGCCCTGAAGCCCGGTTTCAAGCCGAGCAAGGAGATCGAGCAGAAGGTGAGCGACGCGATCGACAAGGAGATCGGCAAGATGGCGCGACCGAAGCACGTCTGGATCGTGCTCGATATGCCCAAGACGCGCTCCGGGAAGATCATGCGCAGAGTGATCGCCGCCGTCTCGAACTTTGCCGATGTTGGCGACACGACCACGCTCGCGAACCCGGAGATCGTGGAGGACATCCGCCATCAGGTCCAGACCGCGAAGGTGGCTGGCGGCGAGGTGCCGCGCGAGCTCACGCCAGAGGAGGCCGAATCGATCAAGGCGTTCGGTCAAGTCGAGTAATCGCCGCGGGCCGGTCCGAGCGGTGATTGCCGGCAACGCCGACACCGGCGAGCGCTGGCTGGCTATGACGTGTCGCTCTCGTTTTCGTGGTCTCGGCTGCAAGATGCGCGGCGAGTGCAGCGCGTCGGTTGCGGTCCGCTGTTCCGATGGGGGGCCTGAGCGGTAGGTGACGCAACAGTACCTCGCTGGTGAGGTCTCCGTGCGCTTGGCTCAGCTGCAGGCAGTGGTCGTCGAACCGTCGCTCGCGCGTGCGGTCGCGCAGCTGCGCAGTGAAGCTGAGACGAGCCCGCCGGGCGCGCTGTTTGCGGTCCTGATCCGCGCGTTTGAGGTGACCGACGTGATCTGCTTGGACTCGCTTGCACGCGGGGACGTGACGGCGTTTAGCTGTCAGGTCGCAAGCGGCGCGGAGTTGCGTGAGTTTGGCGTCTGCGCCGGCTTGATCGAAGAGTCCGGTTGACCGACCCGAACCGCGCGGCCGTGGGGCCGGATGCGGATCGAGCGCACGCGGCGCTGACCAACCTCGATACCCCTACGATCCATCCGTGAGCCTTTCCAGCGCGATCCTCGCCCGGCGGATGCGGCTGCCTCGGGCGCAAACCCTCGAGGTGATCTGCGAGCGCGATTTGCGCGCACCGATGGACGACGGCGCGGTCTTGCTGGCCGACCGCTGGGTCGCGCTTGGCGATCGGAACCGTGCTCAGCCGACGGTGCTGGTGCGCTCGCCCTACGGCCGCCGCCAACTGGTCGGGCTGATGTTCGGCCGGATGCTCGCCGAGCGAGGGCTCCAGGTCATCGTCCAGAGCGTTCGCGGGACGTTTGGCTCCGGAGGCCAGTTCAGTCCGTTCGACGAGCGCGCCGACGGTCTGGCGACGCTGCGCTGGATCCGCAAGCAACCGTGGCACGCGGACCGGATTGGGATGATCGGGCCGAGCTATCTAGGGCTCGTGCAGTGGGCCGTCGCGCCGGACGCCGGCGACGATCTCGCCGCGCTGGCGATTCAGGTCAGTGCGTCGCAGTTCCACGGCCAGACCTACGCCGGAGGCAGCCTCTCACTGGAGACCGCGGCTTCGTGGCTGGTGCTGGTCGCGGCCCAAGAGCACCGGCTCGCGCTGCTGGCGGTGACCCGCGAGCTGCGGAGGCTGCCGGCGCTGTTCTCCGAGGGGCCGATTTCGGAGTTCGATCAGCGGGCGACCGGCGCGCCGGTCGATTGGTTCCGCGACGCGCTATCCCATCCCCAGCGCGACGATCCTTACTGGGTCGCACGCGACTACGCTGCCGGCGTCGCCAGTGTGACCGCACCGGTGCAGTTCGTCGGCGGTTGGCAGGACATCTTCCTCCCATGGATGCTCGAGGACTTCACCGCCCTGCAGGCTGCCGGTCGTGACGTGCAACTCGTGATCGGCCGGTGGACTCACACCGCGCCGGGACTGATGGCCGCCGGCATGCGGGAGGGGCTCGGCTGGCTGCGAGCCCGGCTGCTCGACGACGATCGGCTGGTGGGGCGCGCGACCGTCCGCGTGTTCGTGACCGGCGAGCGTGCCGGCGGAGGCTGGCGCGAGCTGCCGAGCTGGCCGCCGCCCGGCACCGGCGAGCGTCGGCTGTGGCTCGCCGCCAACGGAGCCCTCCAGGAGCAAGAGCCCATAGCGCGCACCGGGGTCGACCGTTACCGGTACGACCCCGGCGACCCCACGCCATCAGTGGGCGGCCCGGTTCTTTTGGCGCGCGAGCCGGTCCTCGACAACCGCCCGCTGGAAGCACGAGCCGACGTGCTCACCTACACCACCGAACCGCTTCCGACGACGGTCGAGGCGATCGGGCCGGTGAGAGTGGAGCTGTGGGTTCGGGCCAGCTCGCCGTATTTCGACATGTTTGCCCGCGTCTGCGACGTTGATCGGGAGGACGCCTCCTGGAACGTGTGCGACGCGCTGGCCCGCGTCGCGCCCGGCCGGTATGAGCAGTCGGCTGACGGCACCCAGCAAGTGTCGTTCGATCTGTGGCCGACCGGCCATCGCTTCGCGGCGGGTCACCGGATCCGCCTGCAGGTCTCCTCCGGCGCGCACCCGCGCTACGTCCGCAACCCTGGAACCGGCGAGGACACGGTCACCGCCACCGCGCTACGGCGAGTGGAGATCGAGCTCCGACACGGCCAGGAGTACCCGTCGATGCTCGTGTTGCCGAGCCGCTGATGGCACCCGACTGCCGGGATGCCCGCGCTAGAGTTCGCTATGTGATCCTTTGTTCGCATCCCGCACAAATCGGTGTGTGCTGAGCTCGTCTCTTTGAAGGAAGGCGTCTCGCGACTGGTCCGCGACGGCGACAGCGTCGCACTCGAGGGATTCACGCATCTGATCCCGTTTGCCGCCGGACACGAGCTGCTGCGCCAGGGTCGGACCGATCTCGAGCTGATCCGCATGACGCCCGACCTGCTGTATGACCAGATGATCGGTATGGGTGCCGCGCGCAGGCTGGTGTTCTCCTACGGTGGCAACCCCGGCGTCGGCGGGCTGCACCGGTTCCGGGACGCAATCGAGCACGGCTGGCCGAGACCGGTCGAGCTCGACGAGCACAGTCATGCCGGGATGGCCAACCGCTTTGCGGCCGGGGCGTCGGCGATGCCGATGGCCGTGATGCGGGGTTACGTGGGCACGGATCTGATGAAGCACACGAATGTGAAGCTGATCACCTGCCCGTTCACCGGCGAGGAGCTGGTGGCGGTCCCGGCGCTGCGCCCCGATGTCGCGATCGTCCACGCCCAGGAGGCCGACCGCGAGGGCAACGTGCAGCTGTGGGGGATTCCGGGGGTGCAGAAGGAGGCGGTGCTGGCCGCCCGGCGCTCGCTGGTCACCGTCGAGCGACTCGTTGATCAGCTGCAACCGCGTCCGGGCGCCGTCGTGATCCCCGGCTGGGTGATCGACGTTGTCGCCGAGGCGCCCGGGGGCTCGCATCCGTCGTACAGTCTGGGAATCACCGAGCGTGACAACGACTTCTATCGCTTCTGGGGTCAGATGAGCCGAGACCGGGACGCTTTCACCGCCTGGATGAAAGAACATGTCCTGTTCGACGGAGCGACAGCAGCGCCGTGAGCGTCGATGCCGTAACCAAGGCCAGCGCGGGCGAGGTCCAGACGGTCGTGGCAGCCCGCCGGCTGAAGAACGCGACGTCGGTGTTCATCGGTGTCGGGCGGCCGAGCACGGCGGCGATCCTCGCCCGGATGGTCCTCAACCCCGACCTCGTGCTTGTGTACGAGTCGGGCACGATTGGCGCCAAGCCGTATCGCATCCCGATCTCGATCGGCGACGGCGAACTGGCGAAGACCGCCGATGTCATCGTCTCCGTGCCGGAGATGTTCAACTACTGGATCGGGCCGGGCCTGATTGACGTCGCGTTCCTCGGGGCGGCGCAGGTGGACCGCTTTGGGAATCTGAACTCGACGGTGATCGGCGACTACGCGCATCCGAAGACTCGCTTGCCTGGCGCGGGCGGAGCGCCGGAGATCGCCGCCAGCTGCGGCGAGGTGGTGGTGATCGCGTCGCATGCCACCCGAACGTTCGTCGAGCGACTCGACTTCGTGACGACGGTTGGGTATGGGGACGGGCCAGGCGCCCGCGAGCGGCTCGGGTTTCGCGGCCGTGGTCCGACCTCGGTGATCACCGACCTGGGGGTGCTCGAGCCCGATCCCGACAGCAAGCAGCTCGTGCTTGTGCAGGTACACGAAGGTGTCGAGGTCGACCAGGCGCGGGAGGCCACCGGCTGGGAACTCGAAGTGGCCGACGAGATCCCGACCACTCCACCGCCGACTGACGAGGAGCTGGCAGCTCTGCGCGAGCTGATGAGTCGATGACCGCGGCCTACGTGTATGAGGCCGTGCGGACGCCCTTCGGTCGCTACGGCGGGGCGCTGGCGGAGGTACGACCCGACGATCTCGCCGCAAACGTGGTCACGGCGCTGCTCGAGAGGGTGCCCTCGCTCGACCCCAGGCAAATCGACGACGTGCTGTTCGGCAACGCCAACGGCGCCGGCGAAGAGAACCGCAACGTTGCGCGGATGGCCGTGCTGCTGGCCGGACTGCCGACCGAGATCCCCGGCGCCGCCGTGAACCGGCTGTGCGGTTCGAGCCTCGAGGCCGCGATTCAGGCCTCCAAGCTCGCGGTGATGCACGAGATCTCGCGCGAGGCGCAGGATCGGTTCGCGCTTCGCTCTCACCAGCTGGCTGCCCAGGCCTTCGACGACGGAGTGATGAAGGAGGTCGTTCCCCTCCCCGGCGTCGAGCTCGAGCGCGACGAACCGATTCGACCGGAAAGCTCGCTCGAGAAGCTCGCCCGGCTGAAGCCCGCGTTCGCGCAGGAGGGAACCGTGACCGCTGGCAACTCCTCGCCGCTCAACGATGGCGCGGCGGCGCTTCTGATCGGCGACGAAGGCGCCGGCGAGCTGGTCCGTCAGCGGCCGCTGGCCAGAGTGGTTTCGCGCGCAGCGCACGGGGTCGACCCGGACGTGTTCGGGATCGCGCCTGTGCAGGCTGTGAACAAAGCGCTGAAGCGCGCGGGCCTCTCGTGGAGCCAGATCGACGCGGTCGAGCTCAACGAGGCGTTCGCCTCGCAGTCGCTGGCGTGCCTGGCCGGTTGGCCCGCGCTTGATCCCGAGAAGGTGAACATGCGCGGGGGAGCGATCGCCATCGGGCATCCGCTCGGCGCGTCGGGCGCGCGGATTCTCGGTCGCTTGGCGCACGAGCTGCATGCTCGCGGCGGCGGGTACGGCCTAGCAACCTTGTGCATCGGTGTCGGCCAGGGTCTGGCCGTCGTACTCGAAGGAGAGGCCGCATGACCGAACAGGCAGTACCACACCGGCAGATCTACGGCGCGATCACCGACACTCCGGCGTCCTACCTGCGGGAAGGCCAGGACGTCCACCCGCCGCTCAACTTCCCGGCGTACAAATCGACCGCGCTGCGCCACCCCAAGCAGCCGCTCGTCTACCTGCCGCAGACGATCACCGAGCTCACCGGTCCGCAGCTCGGTTCGCTCCGGTGCCTCGGCGAGCACGACGGCGATCTGACCGGTCAGCACGCCGGCGAGCCGATCGGCGAGCGGATCACGGTAGCCGGACGGCTGTTCGATACCGAGGGCAAGCCGTTGCGGGACGCGCTGGTCGAGGTCTGGCAGGCGAACGCCGCCGGTCGCTACCTCCATCGGTGGGACCGCTGGCCGGCGCCGCTTGACCCGAACTTCTCCGGGGCCGGGCGGTGCGTAACCGACTCCGAGGGACGCTATCGCTTCACGACGATCAAGCCCGGCCCTTACCCATGGGGCAACCACTACAACGCTTGGCGACCCGCGCACATCCACTTCTCGTTACTCGGCCGCGCGTTCGCGCAGCGGCTGGTGACGCAGATGTACTTCCCGGGCGACCCGTTCTTCGCTTACGACCCGATCTTCAATTCGGTCGGCGATGACCAGGCTCGCGAGCGGATGGTCTCGCGGTTCTCGATCCACGGCACCGAGCCCAACTGGGCGGCCGCCTACGAGTTCGACATCTACCTGCGGGGCCCCGGGGCGACGCCGTTCGAGGAGGAGCTGTGATCTTCAAGAGCACTCCGTCGCAGACTGTCGGGCCTTACTTTGCCATCGGCCTGCCCTGGGACATCGGGCCGTTCGTGGTACCTGAGGGAACGCCCGGGGCGATCAGGCTGACCGGAACCGTTTATGACGGCCATGGCGAGCCCGTGCCCGATCACCTGATCGAGACATGGCAGGCGGATCCGGAGGGCCGCTTCGCCGACCTCCACGGCCATGGCGGGCCCTCGCACGTTGAGGGCTTTCGCGGCTTTGCCCGCTACGGCCTCGAGGACGGCGACGGCCGCTACGAGATCGTGACTCTCAAACCAGGCCCGGTTCCCGGTCCCGGCGCGGTCATGCAAGCTCCGCACATCGACATGTCGGTGTTCGCCCGCGGGATGTTGAACCGCTGCGTCACCAGGATCTACTTCGCCGACGAGCACGGGGCCAACGCCGCCGATCCGATCCTGACCAGCGTGCCGGCCGCGCGGCGCCACACGTTGATCGCACAGCCCACCGCCCTGGGGTACGAGTTCGACATCCGGCTTCAGGGACACGAGGAGACTGTCTTCTTCGACCTCTGAGCAAGCGGGGCGCTGACGGCCTCACACCAATAAGAGCTGCTCCACCGGTGCGGCGGGAGGCGTACCATCTAGGTATGACCGCACTCGGCGTATCGCTACTGGTACTGGGAGCGATCTTCGTCGTGGTCGAAGCCCACGTCCCGTCGCTGGGGATGCTCGGTGGCCCGGGGGTGATCGCGCTCGCCGTCGGTGCGGTACTCGCGGTTACCGCCCTCGGAGGCGGGCTGATCCTGGGAATCTTCTCGGCGCTGGTCCTCACGGCGACTGCCGGGGCCGTGCTCGCGATCACGTTCCACAAGGGCGCAGCGGTGCGCCGCCGGCGGGTGCGCACGGGTGCGGAAGGGCTAATCGGTCACGTGGGCGTGGTGCGCAACTGGAACGAGCCGATCGGAAGCGTGCTCGTGGACGGCGCGATCTGGCGAGCGTGCCACGCGCACGACGATGAGGAGCCCGATAATCTGCACGAGGGAGACCCGATCGTGGTGGAGTACCTGCACGGGTTGACGCTTTCGGTGCGTCGCGCCGATCAGTGGGAGCTGGTGCGATGATCACCGCAATCATCGTCGTCGTTGCTGTGCTGCTCGTGATCGGGCTCACTGCCGTCGCAGCATCGATCCGAGTGCTGCGGGAGTACGAGCGCGGAGTCGTGTTCCGGCTCGGACGGCTGATGGAGCCGCGAGGCCCGGGACTGGTCTTGCTGACGCCCACGATCGACCGGATGGTGCGCGTCAGCCTGCGGACGATCACGCTCGCGATTCCACCGCAGGAGACGATCACGCGCGACAACATTCCCGTGCGCGTGACCGCAGTCTGCTACTACCGCGTCGTCGATCCAACGCTAGCGGTAACGGAGGTCGAGAGCTTTTCGTCGGCGACGACACAGATCGCACAGACGACGCTCCGGTCGGTGCTCGGCGGCGCGGAACTGGACACGCTGCTCGCAGAGCGCGAGCGGCTCAACGAGTCCCTTCAGCACGTGATCGACGCCCAGACGGAGCCGTGGGGGATCAAGGTCACGTCGGTCGAGATCAAGGACGTCGAGATCCCCGAGCGGATGCAGCACGCGATCGCGCGTCAAGCCGAGGCCGAGCGCGAGCGGCGCGCGAAGATCATCAACGCCGAGGGCGAGTTCCAGGCGGCGGCGAAGCTGGCGGAGGCCGCTGACGTGATCGCCGTCAACCCGGTGACGCTCCAGCTGCGCTACCTGCAGACATTGCGCGAGATCGGCGGCACCCAGAACTCGACAATCGTGTTCCCGATGCCGATCGATCTCATCAAGCCGATGCTCGACGCGGTCAGCAAGAGCTCGGAGCCGCAGGCCGACGAGCAGCCGCGCAGCCTGGAGCCCGGTCCACCCGATCCGCTGAGCGTCCGGCCTCTCGACATCACCCGAACCCCGCGAGCCGACTGACCGCCTCTATCGTGGGCGGTCGCATGGCCACCCGCGAAGACATCCGCAACATCGCGATCGTCGCCCACGTCGACCACGGCAAGACGACGCTGGTCGACGCCCTGCTGTGGCAGTCGGGCGCATTCCGCGCCAATCAGGACGTGGCCGACCGCGTGCTCGACTCGATGGATCTAGAGCGCGAGAAGGGAATCACGATTCTCGCCAAGAACACCGCTGTCCGCTACGGCGGTGTCAAGCTGAACATCGTCGACACACCCGGGCACGCCGATTTCGGCGGGGAGGTGGAGCGCGGGCTGACAATGGTCGACGGCGTGATGCTGCTAGTCGACGCCAGCGAAGGACCGCTGCCGCAGACCAGGTTCGTGCTCCGCAAGGCGCTCGAGGCCAGGCTGCCCGTGATCCTGGTGATCAACAAGGTGGACCGTCCTGACGCCCGGATCGACGAGGTCGTCGACGAGGTCTATGAGTTGTTCCTCGACCTCGACGCCGATGAATCGCAGATCGAGTTCCCGATCGTATACACGAACGCGAAGGCCGGCTGGGCGTCGCTGACGCCAGGAGCGCCGGGCACCGACCTGCAGCCGCTGCTCGAGCTGCTGCTCGAGCACGTCCCCGCCCCCGAGTACGACCCCGAGCGCCCGCTCCAGGCGCACGTGACCAATCTCGATGCCTCCCTGTATGTGGGCCGGATCGCGATTTGCCGCATCCGCCATGGGGTTATCCGCCGCGGCGAGACGATCGCCTGGTGCCGCGTCGACGGAACGGTCGAGCGAGTCAGGGTCAGCGAGCTCTACATCACCGAGGCGCTCGATCGCGTGGAAGCCCAGGAGGCCTCCGCGGGCGAGATCATCTCGGTTGCCGGAATCGCGGAGATCACGATCGGCGACACGCTCGCGGACGCCGACGATCCCCGCCCGCTGCCGCCGATCACCGTCGATGAGCCTTCGCTGTCGGTCACGGTCGGGATCAACTCCTCGCCGCTCTCCGGTCAGGACGGCGACAAGCTCACGGCCAGCCAAGTCAACGCCCGGCTCGAACGAGAGCTGATCGGCAACGTCTCACTGCGCGTCACCCCGACCGAGCGCCCCGAGATCTGGGAGGTGCAGGGTCGCGGTGAGCTCGCGCTCGCGGTGCTGGTCGAGCTGATGCGGCGCGAGGGGTTCGAGCTGACCGTCGGCAAGCCCCAGGTGGTGACCCGCCAGGTCGACGGCAGGCTGTGCGAGCCGGTCGAGCGGATGAGCGTCGACGCGCCCGACGATTACGTCGGCGTGATCACGCAGCTGGTGGCGCTCCGTAAGGGACGGCTCGAGCAGATGGTCAATCACGGCACCGGCTGGGTGCGGATGGAGTATCTGGTGCCGGCCCGCGGCCTGATCGGATTTCGGACCGAGTTCCTCACCGAGACGCGCGGCACTGGGGTGCTGCACCACGTGTTCGACCGCTGGGAGCCGTGGCACGGCGACCTGCGCACCCGGCCTACGGGCTCGCTGGTCGCCGACCGCCGCGGGCGGGTGGCGGCGTTCGCTCTGTTCAACCTGCAAGAGCGCGGGACACTGTTCGTCGAGCCCGGCGACGAGGTCTACGAAGGCATGATCGTCGGCGAGAACTCCCGTCCCGAGGATCTCGACGTCAATGCCTGCAAAGAGAAGCACCTGACCAACATCCGATCCTCGACAGCGGATGAGCTGGTACGCCTGGTCCCCAAGCGCGAGCTGTCGCTCGACCAGGCCCTCGAGTTCCTGCGCGAGGACGAATGCGTCGAGGTGACACCGCACGCAGTGCGGTTGCGCAAGGTGGAGCTGGAGTCGGGCGCGCGCCGCAAGCGGGCGCGCGCTAATCGGGGATGATTTCCGGGTGCGACTCACGCGGCTCGTCGGTGTCCTGATCGCCATCGCGCTCTGCGCCTGGTTCGCGCTCGGCATTCGCCAGGCACAAGAGACGACGAAGGCAACGGCGATCGTCTCCGCAACGACTCCGCTCACCGCGGCCCAGATCAAACAGGTGAGCGACCTGGTCAGCGGCGCCAGAGCGCTCAACCCGGACACCGCGGTTGACGTACTACGGGCTCAGCTGGACCGCGATCAGAACGAGCTGGTGGCAGCACGCCAGGTACTGCAGCGGGTGGTGGCGAAAGAACCTGACAACGCCGTCGCGTGGGTGTGGCTTGCGAGGTCCTCCCGCGGTGCCCCGCTGACGTTCGCGAACGCGCTGAGGCGCCTGCGCTCGCTTGTGCCGGCGGTGCCGCCGCCGCGCTGATCCCGGGCAAGGCTCACGCGGCGAGAAACCGCTCGATCCGCGCCAGTAGCCGATCATCGAGAGACTGATCCCACTCTCGGCTCCACCGCACCTCGCTGCCGACCAGACGCCGGTCGATGTCCGTGACTTGGCGCGAGGCGAGCGCCAGCGCGCCGGCCACCGAATCGATCGTCGGCTCGGCGGTGATCAGGTTCGGCGAGATTGCCGCCATCCTCGGGGGCGTCTTGTTCTCGAACGAATTTGTCACCGTCAGCATCCCGGCCGAGGCCATCTCGATCGGCACCAGGCTCGGATGCGGCGTGTACATCAGCGCCAGGCCAACGTCATGCTCTCGAAGCATCGCCGCATACTGATCCTGGCCGACACGAGGCAACAGGTCGAGCTCGGCGCCTTCGCCCAGCGCCAACGATCGCCGGGACTGGGCGGTCCCGATCCCGCGCAGCTGCCACCCGCGCTGGAAGGCACCGTCCTGGAGTGCCTTCGAGAGCGCGAGTATGGCGAGCTCGAACATGTTCCGGGCCGCGTGCGGCTCGGGGCGCGCGTAGAACAGGAGGCGCCGCGTGGTCCTGGCCGCGAGCTCCGAGCGCGGCGGGGGCTCCACGTTGGTGATCGCGTTCTCAAACACCGCCGACTCCAGATCTCCGGCGGCGACGCCGCCGGCGTAGACGCCGACCCGGTGCGCCCGGAAGTAGTCGCGCAACAGCTCGGTCGAGAAGAGCGCGTAGTGCGGTCCGTCATAGGAAGCACGCGCGAGCGCGGCGTAGGTCCCCATCGGAAACGTGAACGGCTCGTACTCCTGGATCAGGTACAGAAAACGTCGGCCACCAAGCTGCTCGAGCGCCCGGCGGGCAATGTGGGCTGTCCACCAGGTGGTCGCGATGAACGCATCGGACCCGCTCACCTCGATCCCCGCCGACTCGCGGCCGAACAGCACCTCGACGCGGTCCGTCAGGCCACCGAGGCCCTCGTAGGACTCGAGCTGACGCCGCCAGGAGCGAGGTAGTGACGGGGTCGGGTCGACGGTCACGATTCGTACCTTGGCGCCCCGCTCGGCGAGCCGGCGGGCGAGATTGAACTTGGCGATGTACCCCGCGAACAGATGCTCGAGATCCACTGTCGGGATCAACAGGTTGACGCGCCGGGAGGCGTCCTCGCGCAACTCGAGCTCGAGCGGCTCGATCTTCTGGGCAACCACGCGCGCCGGACCCGCCCCGATCGCTCCCGCCCGGGCGGGCCCCGGGGCAAGGCTCGACGGGGGCAGGGCATCGAGTCGCAGTCGGCGTTGGGGCAGATCTCGCGCACTGGCGCTGAGCATCCGCCGCCAGACGAGCGCGCCGAACAGCATCCACTCGGCGCCGAGTGTCTCGCTATGTCCGAACAGCTCGCGGAGCCCCCGCCGGGAGAGATTCGCCAGCGCCAGCCACGAGGCGTCGCTGCGCAGGAACCGTCGCATCGCGCGGCGCTTGCGCGCGGACATCTCGTCCTGGCAACGCATCTGCAGCACGGTGGCAAACTGCATCAGGCGAGCGATGTCGACGAAGTAGTGCATCCGCCACTTGCGAATCCGCTCGCGCGGCCCGCGCCGGCGAAGCGACGCGAACCGTTCACGTAGCGCGGGCATCTGATTGGCGGTGGCGTGGCCGAGCGACGCGCTGCCGTGCTGCACGTAGTCATACAGCGGCCGTCCGATGAACCGAATCTCGCCCCCCGCGAGCGCCGTCAACGCGATCCAGTGGTCGTGGTAGTGGGCGAACTGGGCTGGGGGGAACGGGAGCGCGCAGTCGAGCAGCTCCCGACGCAGCAGCGACGCAGCGCCCGTAACCGAGTTGGCTACCAGGAGCGAGAGCAGATTCGAGTGGTTGTTCTCTCGGCGGCTCCAATACGTCTCGGAGATCAGCTCCCCATCCCGCGCGACGATGCGCGCGTCACTGTAGGCCAGTTGCGCGTCGCCGATCTCCATGAGGAGCGTTGCGAGCTTGTCCTCGTGCCAGAAGTCATCCTGGTCTGCGATCGCCACGTACGCCGCCGAGCGCGGAGCCATCGACAGCGCCCGCTCGAAATTGCGATAGAAGCCAAGCCGCCGCGGTGCGCGGGACAGCACGAACCGCGCGTCATCACCGATCATCGCCCGGAGCGTCTCGAATGACTGCCGCCGGGAGCAGTCGTCACTGACCAGGCACACCCAATTGCGATGCGTCTGGGCACGGATCGAGTCGAGCTGGCGCATGAGCAGATCATCCGGAGGGTTGTAGGTAGCCATGCAGATCGCCACGAACGGCCCAACCCCCTCCGGGTTTGTGAGCGCGACCGGGTTGTGAACTGAGCTAACCGTGCGGATCCGAGCCAGCGGCGCCACCGCCGCGCCGCCTGTCTCTAGCTCGGCGGTCAGCCCCAGCTCGCACTCCGACTGGTGATCAGCACGCGGCCCGATCGGGACGATTCCCCAGAATCCGCTGCGGTAGCTACGCAGAGCGGGATCCTCAGGCGAGTGCGGATCGCTTCCAGCGGCAGCGAAAGGGTCGAGGCCCGGATGCAGCTCACGAAACGGATCGAGCCGCGGCATCGAATGGGCCATCACTGCCTGACGTTCTCCATCCGCGGTGAAATGAAGCGAGCGGATCCGGGCGCTTGGACAGAAGCACCATCCACATACGAACACCGCCGTGCCAGCTCCGACCGCGATCTCCGCTGGCAGCGGCGCGTCCACGCGGACGTGAAGAACCGGCGCGGAGAGACTGCAGCTCAGATCCTGCGACTGAAGCGCGCGTCTTACGTCAACTCTGGTCTCCGACACGGCAGCCAGGCTAGTGGAGAAGTCTTTGGCGCCGCCTCACCACCGCTACGCTGCCGCGATGCCAACTCCCCCCGCGCCCCAGCCATCCGAGCTCGAGCGACTGCGGCGGCACTACGAAGCCTCGCTGAGCTGGAGACTGACACGTCCGCTGCGCGCCGCCGGACGGCTGCGCCGGGCGCTTGGCCACCCGCGGGACGCTTCCTTGCTGAGCTCGCCCTGGGCCACCCGCAGTACGAGGCGAGCGCGATGCGCTACGGCGAGACCGTGATCACGTTGGCCTATATCCGCGAATGCTGGTCGTCCCTGTTCGAGCTACTCGATGTCGATCTACTCAGCGATGATCTTTACCAGGTGGTCTTGACGATGCGGCGCGTATGAGCGCGGCGTGCACGTCGCGGCGCGATTGCCGTCGATACACTCGCCGCCAACGTGCAACGGTTTGCCATGACGGTTGATCCGATGGCCACCGACCCGGGGCGTTGGGGCCACTCGATGGGGAATCTCGCGGAGCTCGTGATCCCATGTCTGCAAGCGGCTGCGCCAGCGTCGGTGGTGGAGGTGGGCGCCTACGCCGGCGACGTCACGCGCATGCTGCTCGAGTGGTCACGGGCATCGGGGGCACGAATCTGGTCGATCGATCCCGACCCCCAGCAAACGCTGGTGGCGCTCGGCGAGGAGCACTCTCAGCTCGAACTCGTTCGCACAACCAGCCTCGAGGCGCTGCCGGAGCTGGCGACCGCGGACGCGTATGTGATCGACGGTGATCACAACTACTTCACGGTCAGCGAGGAACTGCGCCTGATCGCCGCTTCAGCAGCAGAGACAATGCCGCTGCTGCTCTGCCACGACGTGGGCTGGCCGCACGCGCGCCGCGATAGCTATTACGCGCCCGCGGTGATCCCCGATGGGCATCGCCAACCGACCTTCGAGAGCGGATACGTGTTCCCCGGGATCTCCGGCCTGCATGACGGCGGTCTCATCTACCACTGGCCAGCGGTCGAAGAGGGAGGGCCGCGAAACGGAGTGCTGACCGCGATCGAGGACTTTCTCCAGGACCGGGAGGAGCTGCGCTTCGCGCTCGTGCCTGCGTTCTTCGGCCTCGGTGTTATCTGGTCGCGTGGAGCACCGTACGCGGACGCGCTCGACGCCATCCTCGATCCGTGGGACCGCAACCCGCTGGTGGCGCGCCTCGAGGCGAACCGCGTTCTTCACCTGGCGACATGGCAGCGGGAAGCTGCCAGGGCCGCGTGGTGCCAAGAGCGGAGCGCGCGCAAGGACGCGCTGCTTCGCAAGCTGCTGGAGTCGGGGACGTTCGCTCTCGCCGTTGCCCTGTCGCAGCTGCGCCAGCGCGGTAAGCCCGCGTTCTCCAAAGACGAGATCCGCGGCCTGTTGCCCAAGTAACCGCGGGCCGCGGACGCTTGTCCCCGAGTTAGCCGCGGGCCCCGCGTCCCTGGAGCCGATTGCGCCAGTAGTTCAGCCTGCGCAGCGGGGCCGTTATCCGCCAGCTGATGCTGCTTGTCACCACCTCGAGCTCACGTTCGAGCTGCAACGCCCGAGCATCGCCCTTCAACCGATTGGAGACGGCCTGGCCCACGGCCGCTGCCGCCTCCGCTTCCGCGCGCCGCGCGCGGCGCTTCCAGTCTCCTCCGGCGAAGCCGACGTTCGGCATCCGGCCGTCCCACTTCTCGGCCACCAGCATGTGCGCGGCAATCCATGCCTCCGGCTCGTTGATCAGATCCAACGAGTGGTGATGGACCGCCTTGAAGTCCGCGGTCACCACCTTGTACCCGGCCTCGCGTACTTGGAGACACAGGTCGAAGTCGTAGCCGTGCAGCGCGCCGAGGGACTCATCGAAGCGGATGTTGCGGACCGTCCAGGGGGAGAGACCGAGCACGAAGCCATCGACCGTGTCGACCTCGCCCGTCCGCGCGTACGGCGGCAGCTCGTTCCCGTTCCAAGCGAACGCCGGAAGATCACCCCCTCCCAGCTCCGGATAGCGGTGGATGAACGAGCCCCACGTCACCGAGCCCTCCCACCAGGCGATGCTGCGAACCCCGATCGCGCCGACGCAGCCGACGACGCCGACGTTCGCGTCGCGCAACGCAGCTCGTAGCTTCCGGCAGAAATCGGGGTCGACGATCTCCGCGTCCTGATGGACGAGCACGAGGCCCTCGAGATCGTTTCGCTGCGCCGCCATATCGAGGATCAAGTTGTAGGTGCGGAACAGCGAGCCGGCAGGCGCGTTGGCGAAGATCTCAGAGTTAGGCTCGGCGGCGAGACGGATCCCTGCTTGCCCATACCGGCGGTAGGCCTCCGGGTCGGTGATCGCCGAGCCGAATGCGATCACGCCTCACTCCGACGGGCTCGTCCGAGGCGGCGTCGCAGCCAAGCCCTTGGTCCGTAAAGGGGAGATCCGAGGAGCCGGTCGACCTCGGCTTCGGCGGCCGCCAGCCGGCCACGAACCTCGGATAGCTCGTGCCTCAGCTCGACCTCCTCGATCGCAGGAACTCTGGCCCGCGGTCCACGGGCGACGGGGCGCGTTGCGTTCGGCTTGCCGACAGCAACGTCCGCATGGTCGGCGCTGGGATCAGGTGAGGACTCGGTCTGCCGGCGCCAGCGAGCGCAGCTCCAATCGACCTTCTCGATCGGCTCGGCGATGCCGTGCTCGCGACGGAAATCGTCGACCGCGCGACGACACTCATCAAGCGGGAAATAGTCATCCACGATCAGGTAACCGCCAACGCCAAGACCGGGATACAGCGTGTCGAGCGCGAGCCGCGTCGCGTCGTAGGTATCGCCATCTAGGCGGATGATCGACCAGCGTCTCCAAGTCAGAGTGGGAAGCGTGTCCTCGAAGAAGCCCGGGACGAAGTTCACTCCTCGCTGGAGGCCAAACCGAGCAAAGCTCGCCTTGACCTCCTCGAGTGGAACCGAAAGAAAATCGCAACCCGCCAGATCGACGCTGAGGTCATACCCCTCGCGCCCGTTCTGGTCCACATCGGGAAAGCCTTGGAAGGAGTCGGCGACCCACAGCGTCCGCTCATCCTCGCCAAGTGAATCGAGCGTCGCCCGCATCAAGATCGAGGCGCCGCCCCGCCACGATCCAGCTTCGACCAGATCCCCGTCGACGCCGTCGCGGGAGATGGATTCGACGCACCTCTGGAGATCGTCGAGTCGTGCGAGCCCGACCATTGTCAGACCCTGCAGCGGCCAGTCGAGGCCCGCGGCGCGAAAGCGCAACTGATCGCCCACGAGCTCGCGTGACATCACGTCACCCTGGATCGTGCGCGCTACCGACTGAGTGCTGGTGCCGCCGAGATCGCACAGGCATAGCTTGAGCAGATCGAGGTACGCACGTCGTAACCCCTCCGCGTCGGGCAGTGGCCCGCTCGCGCGGGGGTCGCGAGCAGTTCTGAGCCCATCGCCAAAGCGTGCTTCGATGATCTGCAGCAACCGATCGGCGGCTACGTGCGGTGGATCTGGGACGGAGCCGGTCAGCAACGTCGCCCGATGATAACTGCGCGCGCCTGCCTGGATCGGTCGCGTACAGTCTGCCGTGCATGGTGTCCGATCGGAGTCAGGCGGCCCCGAACGTGGTGCCGACGGGGCAGTCGGACCTGCGGGTCCAGCTGGAGAATCACCTCCCGGAGTCCCTGCCGATCGACAGCCCCACGGCGATCTTCTGCTATGGCCACTGTTTTCATCGGCACGCGACGGCCACAGACCTGGAGCTTGTGGTCGGCGGCGTCCGTCATCGACCGGTCGCAGTTCGGATGCCCCGGCGCGATCTGTTCGAGTGGCTGACCGGACCTCACGGCGGGGGCGAGGATCCGGACGGCCGAAGCTACCGCAGCGGCTTCTGGTCCACCGTGCCGATCCCCGCGCAGCACGATCCCGGAACGCTCTTCGTTCAGGCGGCCATCAACCTGCCTGGTGGAGTAGATGTGCTGGCGCCGTTGGGTGCAATCGAGATCGTCGAGCCCGATCCTCCCAGCCTCAGCGGGCGAGTCCCTACAGGGCTGATCGCAATCTGTATGGCGACCTTCGAACCTGAGATCGCCCTGTTCGAGGCCCAGGTTGAATCGCTGCGGGCGCAGACATACCGGGCTTGGATCTGCGTGATCAGCGACGGCGGCACGAGCCGAGAGCGTTTTGAGGAGATGCGGATCGTCGTGGGCGACGATCCTCGATTCGTCGTCTCGCGCTCGGAAGGCCGACTCGACTCGTACCGCAACTTCGAGCGAGCTTTGCGAATCGCGCCGGCCGATGCCGAGCTTATAGCTCTCTGTGATCAGGACGACCGCTGGTATCCAGAGAAGCTGGCGGTCCTGCGGGGCGCGCTCGGATCGGCACGACTCGCGTACTCCGATCAACGCCTAGTCAGGGATGACGGCCACGTGCTGAGAGAATCGCTGTGGGAGGGACGCCGCAACGACTACTCCAACCTCGCTTCGCTCCTGGTCGCCAACACCGTCCCTGGCGCAGCGATGCTGTTCCCACGCGAGCTCGCACAGCTCGCGCTGCCGTTTCCCGATGCACCTGGCGTCCAGTACCACGATCACTGGCTCGCGCTCGTAGCCCTCGCCAGCGGTGAGATCACGTACGTGGACCGGCCCCTATACGACTATGTCCAGCACACCGGGGCGGTCTCAGGAGACGTCTCGACGAGACCGGCGCCAGCTTCTTCCTGGCGACACAAACGGCCGGCCGGACGCGGGGTAGCCCTCGGACGAGCGCGACCGGCACGCGGGTCCAGGGGATGGCGAGCGGCTTACTTCGGCGGTTACCTGACCCGCGCGGTCCAAGCCCAGACGCTACTGGTCCGATGCGAGTCCATGCTCGCCCCGCGTAAGCGTCGTGCGCTGGAGCGCTTTGTCGCCGCGGCACACGATCCGAGCGCGTTCATCTGGCTCGCAGCCCGACCGCTTCGCCGCCTGGTCGGCCGCGGCGAAACGCTCGGCGGCGAATCAGCACTGGCGCGCGGGATCCTCTGGCGGTGGTTGATCGTGCTCGCCGTGGGACGCTCGGAACGGCCCGGCAGGCGCGCCTTTGACGCGAGCTTTCCCGATCCGCCGCGATTTGAGCAACGGCGCTTGCGACGCTGGCGGGCAGGAGGCCGAGCATGAGCCCTCTGTACGCTGGCGGCGACCCAGCGCCGCCCGGTTGCTCGGTTAGCCAACCCGTTGAACGCTCCGCGCCCCATGTCCTTTGACTACCAGCCGAGGACCACTACGCTCCTCCCGGCCGGCGTCCACGTGGTCGATCGGCCAGTCGTCATCGAGGCCCGCGACGTTGTGAAGACCTTCCGCATCCCGGACCAACGAATCGACTCGTTCAAGGAGCGCGCGACGCACCCGTTCGCGACCCGGGCACACCGCGATCTGCGCGCGCTGCGGGGAGTCTCGTTCGACGTGCACTTGGGAGAGTTCTTCGGGATCGTCGGACGCAACGGCTCAGGGAAGAGCACGTTGCTCAAGATCATGGCGAGCATCTACCGTGCCGATCGGGGCCGAATCAGGATGGCCGGCAGGCTCGCCCCGTTCATCGAGCTCGGCGTGGGCTTCAACCCCGAGCTGACGTCGCGGGAGAACGTCGTCCTCAACGGCGTGCTGATGGGGTTGAGCCGCCAGGAGGCGCGTCGGCGACTGGACTCGGTCCTGGAGTTCGCCGAGCTTGCGGAGTTCGCGGACCTAAAGCTGAAGAACTACTCGTCCGGGATGATGGTTCGGCTCGCCTTTGCGGTGATGGTTGAGGCGGACGCAGACATCATGCTTATCGATGAGGTTCTCGCGGTAGGCGACGCGGCGTTCGCTCAGAAGTGCATGGACGTCTTTCGCGACAGACGCGACGCCGGTAAGACCGTCGTGCTGGTCACCCACGACATGGCCACGGTGCAGAGCTTCTGCGATCGAGCGATGCTAATCCACGACGGCGAGATGCAGTACCTCGGCGATCCGCAGGAGACCGCCCTGCGCTACTACAGATTGAACTTCCGCGGCGAGGGCGACGGATCACGTGGCGACGTCCCGGATGTCAACGCCCGCCTGATCGACGCGCATCTCGAGGATCCCTCTGGACAAAGGGTTGAGAACGTCGAACAGGGAGAGCCAATCGGCTTCAACGTGGTCTTCGAGGCGCGCCACGACTTGATGAACCCCGTTTTCGGGTTTCACTTTCTCACCGCCGACGGGGTGCAGGTGTTCGGCTTCAACCGCACTCTTGAGCGTAGTGACGATGAGCCCGACGTGCTGCGTGCGGGCCAGCGGGTGCGGATCGCCGGACGGATCGAGAACCGCTTGCTGCCGGGCCGCTACTACGTCACGGCGATGATCTCACGCAACCGCAGCTTCGGCGACCTCGCGCTGCATGTGTTGCGGCTCCTCGACTTCATCGTTTACGGAACCGAACCAGGCCCCGGCAGCGTGTCGGTGCACGCCGATGTGGACGCCGTCGTGGAGCCTGGATCGTGAGCGACGTGCTCGAGCTGCGCGATGTCCGCGGACCTTCGGCGCTCGGCGGCGGCTGGCGGCGCTCGCTCGAGCTTCTCTACCTCATCGCGTCGACCGAGTTCAAGCGGACGTACTTCGGCACTGGGCTGGGCTATCTGTGGTCACTGTGCCGGCCGCTGCTGCTGTTCGCCGTCCTGCTGGAGGTGTTCACCCACCTCATTCGTCTCGGCTCGCAGGTCCCCCACTATCCCGTCCTGTTGCTTTTGAACATCGTCCTGTTTGGCTTCTTCCAGGAGGCGACCAACACGTCTGTCGCATCGGTCGTCAGCCAGGAGGCAGTTGTCCGCAAGACCCAGTTCCCACGACTTGTGATCCCGCTTGCGGTTGTGCTTACGAGCATCTTCAACCTGGCCCTGAACCTGGTCGTGGTGTTCGTCTTCATCCTCGCCTTCGGAGTCAGCCCGATGTTGTCCTGGCTGCTGCTCCCGGTCGTGCTGGCGTTGCTGTCCGGGCTCACGATCGCGGTCGCGATGATTCTCTCGTCGTTGTATCCGCGCTTTCGGGACGTCGGGATCATCTGGGCGGTCTTCTCGACCGCGCTGTTCTACGCCACCCCGGTGCTCTATCCGCTGCAGAAGCTGCACGGCACGATCGCGGAGCTGATCGCGTTCAATCCGCTCACCCCGATTTTCGAGCTGGCGCGCCGCTGGATCATTGATCCTCAAGCGCCGATCGAAACCGGCCTCGCCCAGATCCTGGTGCCGCTCGCGCTGTATTTCGCGATCTGCGTATTTGCGGTCTGGATCTTCAGGCGAGAGGCTCCGCGGATCGCCGAGGAGCTCTGACCGCGGGCTCGGACAGTCCGATCAAGGTCCCCGCCAGCACCATCGCAATTGCCGTCACCGCCGGCATCTGCCAGTCCCAGTCCAGCGGCGCATGCACGACGTAGACCACCAAAGCCGAGATCGGCCCGGCGGCAAACACCGGCCAGCTCCGATGGGCGTCCAGCGCCGCCACAGTCACTCCTCCGACGAACAGCGCCAGCAACCCGAGCCCGATCAAGCCAAGCTCCGCCGCCGTTTGCAGCGGCAGCGAATGGGCGTCCTGCGCGAACTCGTTGAACGGTCGGTAGCGCAGCCAGTACACCGCCCAGCCACCGGCACCGACCCCTCGCAACGGCTCGTCCCCGAACGCGCGCAGCGCCACCCGCCAGTAGGCGTAGCGGTTGCTCTGGAGCGACGTCAGTCGCGTTGCCCCGGCGCTGAGCGGCCGCCCGCCGCGCTCCTTGGCCCCGACAACAATCGCCAGCGCCAGGCCCGCACAGATCAGCGCGCTGGCGATCAGTGGCGCGAGCCGCGGCAGCCGCAGGTCGCCGGGCTGGGCGGCGCGGGCCAGACGCAGCTGCACCAGCGCGGCGGCGCCGGCGATGATGATCAGCAGCGCAAGCGCGATCGCTCCCTGGCGCTCGCGGGTCGCCGGCGTCCCGGTCAGCGCGGTCACGCCCCCAAAGGGCGCCGCCGCGAGGCTCGCCAGCGCCCCGGTGCAAACCGCAAGCAGCAGCGCACGCAGCTGGTCGCGGGTAGGCGCGCTCACGACTAGCGTCACCAGGCCGGCGAGGCAGGCGAACAGCGCGCCGCGGGAGAACGTCACGTACAGGCCCATTGCCAGCGGCGCCATCGCCGCGGCGGCGGCGGCCCGCATCGGCCTCCCGCGCGTTTTATCTCCCCCCAGCCGCGCACAGAGCACAAAACCCAGCGCCGCCAGCTCGCCCATCGCGTTCCAGTACGTGAGCGGCTGCTCCAGCCGGCCCTGTGCGCTGACCGAGCGGGCGAAATGCAGCAGGCCAGGCAGTAGCCGCTCGGAGATCCCGTAGCCGATGACGACCAGTGCCCCCAACGCGATCGCGGGCTCGACCGCGCGGATCGATCCCCGGTCGTGTACCAGCAGCACCGCGGCGAGCAGCACTCCGAGGTACAGGAACACCAGCTGGCCAGCGTGATATGCGGGACCGGCGATTGGCGCCCAGGTGAAGGACACCAGCGTCCACCCGCCGAACAGGGCCAATCCCAGGATCGCCAGCGCACTACCGAGGCGGGTCGGGATTGGTGAGCGCCCGGACTTAAGGGGCAAGGCGATCAGCGCCACGCCCACCAGCAACCAGGCGACTAGCCCCGCCCACTCACGCGGAACGTCGAAGTACCCACCCGCGAACAAGGCGAGAACGGCGGGACCGCCCAAAAGCACCGCCAGCGCCGCGCGCAGCGTGATGACACGAGCGCTGCTCAAGGGTCCAGCGTCCACTTCTACCGCTGCGCGTCGCGCACCGAACGCCGCACTAGCCGAGTCGACGGCAACGGATGGCGCTTCCTGGAAAGCGGCGAGTCGTTTGCCAGCGCCGCTTGCACCTGGGCGCACATCCCGCTTCGATAGCTCGCGGCGTCGAACCGGGTGGCGTTACGCGTGCACGCCTGCGGGTCAATCGCTGAATCGTCAAAGCTGACCACTGCGCGCGCGAGTTCGTCCGGTCCGCCCGCCCAGAAGCATCCCGTCACTCCGTCATCGACCGTCTCAAGCGCCCCGCCGGCCCGCCTCGCAATCACCGGACGACCGGCCGCCTGGCTCTCAACGCCCGCCAGCCCGAACTCCTCGACCGACGTCTGGATCAGCGCGCGTGCCCCTTGGAGGATCTCCGCGACGGTCGCGTCCGGGAGTCGGCCGGTGAAGTGGATCGTAGGCCCAGCCTCCCGCCGCAGTCGCCGGGAAGCGGGACCGTCGCCGACGATCGTCAACGGCAGGCGCAGACGGTTGAAAGCGGCAATCGCGACATCGATTTGCTTGTGTGGCATCAGCTCGGACACGACTGCGTAGTAGTCCCTGACTGGACCGGGAGAAAACCGATCGGTGCAAACCGGGGGGTACACGACATTGGCT
This sequence comes from uncultured Solirubrobacterales bacterium, assembly GCA_963836065.1. GTDB lineage: Bacteria > Actinomycetota > Thermoleophilia > Solirubrobacterales > Solirubrobacteraceae > Palsa-465. Next base: position 761,919 of record CAWIII010000021.1, on the reverse strand, counting down.
TCACGGCCGAAGTAGGCGCGGATCCGCGCCTGGGTCATGGACGAGTTGGTGACGTACCGGTCGGTCCTTTGCGCGGCGATCCTGTCCCATTGGCGCCAGCGCCGGAATACTCTCCGCAGGAATGCCCGCGTGAGCGGGTTACGCTTGGCCAGCGTTTGATCGCGGTCGTTCCAGGCGTAGCGAAACGGGTTGTGGCAGTAGCTGACATGCACTGAGCCCTGATCACACAGAACCGCGTGCGCCCACGCCGAGGAGCTTGACACGACGAGCCCGTAGCCGGATAGATCGAAGGACTCGATCGCCGCGGGATACAGCGGCAGCAGGCCACGGAAGGTACGCGCCGAAGGCCTCAGCTTCTGCAGGAACGATGTATGGATCTCCCGCCCGGAGAAGCGACCTTCCGTCCCTTCCTCGTGATAGACCGGCGTGTAGATCGGAGCATCCGGCCACATTCGGCACAGCTCGAGGAACACCCGCTCGGCGCCGCGCAGGTCGAGCAGAAAGTCGTGCACCAATGCGACACGTTGACCTCGTTGCTGTCCTTGCGTACTCTCCCCCAAGCCAGGCAGTCTAGGCGACCGACGGCTAGCCTCACCGCGTCGTGGTCCTATTCGTTACTTACTCCGGCGCGCTCGGAGGTGCCGAGCGGCTGCTGCTCGAGTGGGGGTCTGGCATTGAGCCCGAGCGCTGCCTAGCCTGCCCGCCGGGGCCGCTCGCCGACAAGGCTCGCGAGCGCGGGTTTCGATTCTTCCCTTTGCGGCGCCGCCGTCTCGAGCTTCGCGCCCGAGCCCGCGACCCCCTGCTCGCGGCCGCCAACCTCTGCGCCCACGCTGCCGAGGTGCGGACGCTTGCCGGCAACCTCGAGCCGGACGTCGTCGTGGCTTGGGGGATGCGCTCCGCGATCGCCGCGATGACGACCGGCGCGCGGTACCTCTTTCAGCACAACGACCTGCTGCCCGGACCACTGATCGGCTTGGCCGTCCGGACTGCGGCACGGCGCGCCGACGGGGTAACCGTCCCGTCCCGGGCTGTCGCGTTGGACCTGGGCCTCGGAAACGACGTGCTCGTGATCGCGCCCGGTGTCGACGTCGACGCCTTTGCGAGAAGCACTCGACCCGCCGCGCCTCCCGAGGTTCTGGTACTCGGCGCGCTCGTGGGCTGGAAGCGACCGGACCTCGCGCTTGAGGCTTGTGCGCTGGCCCGACGGCAAGTGCCCGAGCTTCGGCTGCGCTTCGTGGGCGCGCCACTGGAGGGCGATGGCGCTCTGCTGGGGCAGCTGCGAGCACGCGCTTCACAGGCTGACCTGGCGGGGGCGGTCGAGTTCGCGGGCTTTGCTGCCGATCCTCGCGACGCGCTCACGCGTTCGAGCTGCCTGCTCCACTGTGCCCCCCGTGAGCCCTTCGGCCTCGCCGTGCTCGAGGCGCTGGCCGCGGGCCGACCGGCGATCGTGCCCGCTTTCGACGGCCCGGCGGAGATCGTCGATCGGTCGTGCGGAGTGCTCTACCCCCCGGGGGATGCCGCCGCGGCGGCCGCTGCCCTCGTTGAGGTTCTCTCAGATCCAGACCGCGCCGCTTTGCTCGGCGCGCGCGGTCGTGAGCGAGCGCGGCATGAATTCGATCCGGCGGCGGCGCGGGCACGGTTCGCATCGGCGGTTGCTGGGGTGGCGGTTCGCGGGGTGGCGGCTCGCGGGTCGCTGGCGGGTCGCGACTCGCTGGCGGGTCGCGACTCGCTGGCGCTTGTGACCGTGACGCACAACTCGGCTGCGGACCTGGAGGCGCTCCTGCGCTCTGTCCGGCGCCACTTGCCCGGCGTGCGGGTCGTGGTGGTGGACTGCGCCTCGGACGACAAAACGGTCGCGGTCGCGAGTGGTTTCGAATTCGCCACCACGATCGCCTTGAGCTCGAATGTCGGGTTTGGAACCGCTTGCAACCGTGGCGTGGCCTCGGTCTCCGAGCCGGTCGTCGTGCTGATCAACCCGGACGTCGAGCTGCTCGACGACTCGTTGCTGGCGCTGGCGGCGGAGGCAATGCGGGGCGAGCGCCTGCTCGCCCCGCTCGTACTATCTGCGGACGGCTCGCGCCAGGACACGGTCCATCCGGTGCCGGGGTCCGCGCCCGACCTCCTTCGTGTGCTGATTCCGCCGAGAGTCGTTGGAGGGGAGCCTGGCATCGCGCTGGCGCCGTGGCGCGCCACCGCGCCCCGCCGGGTCGGCTGGGCAGTCGGCTGCGCCCTCGCGGCGCCCACGGAGACGCTCCGGCGCCTTGGCCCCTTTGACGAGCGCATCTTCCTCTACGGCGAAGATCTCGACCTTGGACTTCGGGCCTTCGAGGCCGGGATCGAGACCTGGTTCTGGCCGAGCGCTCGCGTGCTCCACCACCGAGCGCACTCGACCGGCGCGCGCTTTGGGGGCGAGCCGTTCGAGCTCCTCGCGCGCGGCCGACGTAAGACGATTCTGCGCCGGCTCGGCCCCCGCCGGGCGCAGGTAGACGAGGCGGCGCAGGCCCTGACGTTCGCGACCCGGATCGCAGCCAAGCCGCTGCTGGGACGCTCAGCGTCCCGGGAGCGCTCACAGCTGCGGGCGCTTCTCGGCGCTCGGCGATCGCGGAATGTCGGCTGACGCCGGTCGCGGGGGGTGGGCCGCCCGCGCCGCGTGGGCCGCCCGCGCCGAACATTGGCTACTTACCTCCGGCCCCCGGAGGCTAGGCGCCAAAGTTCGCTCTGGAGGGGCGATCGCGATCGCCCTCGCCGCGGCCGCCATCGCGGTTGTCCTGCTGACGCGCCCCTCCCAGCACACCGCCGCTGCGCCCGCGCCTCCCCCGCCGACATCGGCCGCGGAAGCCTTCGGCGCCAACGTCAACCGCCTGTTCAACGACCGCACCTCTACGACTGGGCTTTCGACGACCAGATCGCCGGCGCGCTGGCAGCTTGCGGCCTGCGTTGGCTGCCGATCCTCGACTACTCGGCGCCCTGGGCGCAGTCGACTCCCGGCCAGGACCACTCGCCGCCCCGGAATCCGAACGATTTCGCTGCGTACGCGAGCGCGTTCGCGGCCCGCTACGGTGCCGGCGGCGCGTTCTGGTCCACCCATCCGGGCCTGACCCCGCAGCCGATCAGCACGTACGAGATCTGGAACGAACCGGACAACCGGGAGTTCTGGCTCCCGACGCCGGACGCGGCGCAGTACGCCGACCTCTACCTGAGAGCTCGGACCGCGATCACCGCCGTCGACCCGAAGGGCCGCGTGATCGTCGGCGGGCTCAGCCATCCCGAGGCGTTCCTCCCCGGGATGCTGCGAGCGCGGCCAGGCCTGCGCGGCCACCTCGATGGAGTCGCGATCCATCCATACGGCGGAAACCCCGGCGTGGTGCTGGCGAGGGTTCGGACCGCGCGCCGGGTACTCACCTCGCTAGGCCTGGACATCGTCCCGCTGTACGTGACCGAGCTCGGATGGACCACAGATCCACCCGGATCGCTTAGCTTCGTCCCCGAACGGCTGCGGCCGGCCTACATCCAGACCACAGTCGCAGACCTGGGCCACACGAACTGCGCCATCGCCGCGGTGCTCCTCTACACCTGGGTGACTCCCGAGCGCGATCCCCAGGACCACGAAGACTGGTTCGGAATCAGTTCGCCGGGCGGCGGCACGAGCGCCGACGTCGCTGCCTTCGCCGGCGCCGTCCTAAAGGCCACCGCACACGCACCGCAGATCAACCTCTGCGGCTAGCGCTTCAGGCACCGTGTCGCGAGGCTGCCTTTGCGCCGGCACCCCTCCAGCGCCAGCGCCGCTCGACGGTACGCTGCGAGGGCGGGCTTGGCAACTATCCGCCCACCCGACTGGTAGCGCAGCAGTCCCGCGAACTCGAACGCCGACGCCCCTAGCGACTCATCTCCCATCCAGGAGTAGTAGTAGAAGCCGAGCAGGCGGAGACTCGACCGCCGCGCAGCGAGCATCGGCAGCAGTGCGCCGATGTTCCGCGCCTGGCCGGCCTCGGTCACGTTCCAGTCGAAGTGCTGCGGGGACTTGTGCAGCGCCGAGGGCCAGCTGAACTCGGTCGCCAGCAGCGGCTTCTTCCGGTCACCGAGCTGGTTGGCGGCGCGACGGACCAACTGCAGGTACAGCATCACGTTGTTGGGCGTCGAGGTGAAGCCGTTGACGGAAATCACGTCGAACTGGCTCCGAGCCCCGCGGATACGATCGACCTGGCCAAGGTACTTCCAGGCGGTGTTCGTCAGCGCGCCGAGCACAACCTTGGCGCCGGGATCCGCGCGCTTGATCGCGCCGTGGGCGGCCCGCAGGAGTCCAACGTAGCTGCTCGCGAACGGCTGCGGCCAGTAGCCCGACAGGTTGGGCTCGTTCCAGATCTGCCACATCCGGATCGCGCGCGGCCGGATCGCTCGATGACTTGACCAGAAGCTGCCGTGCGGGCCGTAGCGCCTGATCAGGGTCGTCAGATAGTCGGCGTACGGGCCCGTCCGCTTAGGCGGAGCGAAGCCGCCGCTGCGGTTCGAGCCAGCGTCCCAGCCGGGCGCGTACAGCACGGTGGGCAGAACGTTGAGCCCTCGCTGCGCCGCCAGCTCGACGAACTGGTCGGTCACCGAGAAATCCGTCGGTACCCCCCCGGCTCCCTTCTGGAAGCGAGCTTGCCGGCCGGCGGGAACCTCGGCCCAGCTGGCGTACGGCTGCGCCGCCACCCAACTGAACGCCAGCCGTACGCTCTGCACGCCGTTGGCGACCATCACGTCGAACTGATGCGCAAGGTCGACGTGCGCGCTCGGGAGAATCATCGGCCCGTCGATGTTCACGCCCACGAAGCCTTGCGGGACGTGAGCCGAAGGATGGATGCGCCGATTCGTCGCCGCCGAGGAGATCGAGGCGGCGACGAGCACGAGCACGAACAGGCCTAAGTAGATGCGCAGACGCATGGAGGCGAGCACTTTAGCCATGAGCACTGGAACACATCGCGGAGTCAGGCGTAGCGCAACACCTCGCCGATTGCCTCGTCGGTGAGCTTCGCAGTGCGCGTCCACGAGTAGCGCGCGGCACGGCGCAGGCCGGTCTGGCGCAGCCGCGCCCGAACCGAGTCGTCGCCGGCGGCGGCAATCACGGCGTCTGGGAACTCCTCCGGCTCGACCACCAAGCCGGCCTCGCCGACCGTCTCCGGGAGCGCACCGCGAGCACAGGCCACAACCGGCACACCGCAGGCCATCGCTTCAAGGCACGGCAGTCCGAAGCCCTCGTACAAGGACGGCATCGCGAACGCCAGCGCGCCGGCATAGAGCGCCGGCAGGTGCTGCTCGGCGACGTAGCCCAGCCGCCGCAGCGGGGTTGGCGAACCCCGCATGTAGTGGCGATTGGAGCCGGCGAGGACGACTTCTACCCCGCGCTTAGCAAGCGCCCGGACCGCCGGCGCGAGCGCCTCGAGGTTCTTGCGCACCGACACTGTTCCGACAACGAGCACGTATGGCCTGGTCAGTCCATACAGCTCCCTGACCGCCGAGGTCCCTACATCGGGGCGGAAGCGCTCGTCCACGCCTTCCGGGATCACGCGAACACAGCGAGCGGGGATATCCAGCAGCTCGACCAGCTCACCGCGAGAGAACTCAGAGACGGTGATCAGGAGTCGGGCGCGGTGCGCCAGCAGTGGCAGCACCCGCTGCTGGTAGGCCGCATAGGTACGGGAATACGCCTGGGGATACCGGAACGGGGCGGCGTCGTGAACGACGAGCACATTGCGTCGAGACAAGGCCGGGGCAAGATTGGCCGGAGAGTAGACGAGCGCGCAGCCCGCGGATCGCCATGGCAGCGCGACCTGCTCCCAGAAATGGCCGGCTCGGTGAGCGAACGCGACCGGTGGCCGGATCACCCGGTAGCGATCGGGCGCCAACGCCGGCAGCCGCAGTGCCATCTCCCGAGCGAGTCGCTCAACCCCACCGATCTGAACCCGTACGGCCGCCCGCGCATTAATCGCGACGGCCGCTGGGGCGGACTGCACTTAGGCGCTTCGCACGATGCGCCGAAGCACGAAACCCGCCCCGAGCAGGGCGAAGCCCAGCGTTCCGCCGAGCCAGGCATTCAGGCCGGTGAAGGGCAGTGTCCGGCTGGAGGGGACAGACGCCGTGGCGGCGGTGGGATCGCTGCTCGTCGTCGGCGCGGTTGGAGTCGCGGCAGGCGCGGGGCTGGGCGCACTCGACGCCGGGGTCGCACTCGACGACGGGGTCGGACTCGATTGACCAGAGGAGCCAGACGAGGAACTTGGAGCGCTCGGGGCCGGCGGGGCGGGACCGGTATGAGAGCTGGTCGTCGTGCCGCTGTTTGCGCTGAGCGGATCGACGTACTGCTGATCGCCAGCCGAGGAGCCGGGTCCAGACGCGAGCGCGGTCGCGGGGCCAAGTAGGCACAGAGCCGCGAGCGCCACCACACACCACGTCAAGCTGCGCACCTTGCGAGTATTGCAAGCCATGCGTCTGCTCGCGTTCAGTGATCTTCACCGCGATCGGCGGCTACACACCACCCCGCACTGGTACCCCTGCCGTGGGCACGGCCCGAGCCGGGGCCGGAAGCGGGTCCGGCCGAGGCCCGACGCCGTGAGCTTCGGGACGGGCGGGCGGCACGCGACGGCCGACCCCCAGCATCCGGGATAGGAGCAGCGCCAGCGCCGGGATCGCGACGACGGCGACCATCCCGATGAACCACAGCGCGCCGGCGTCGGTTCCCTCTCCAAGCGAGTGGGCGAGACCGAGCAGCCACGCGAGCGCCGTGAAGCGGTGGAGCTTGCGCCACCGGACGCCACCGATCATGCGCCGCGCGTAGTAGGAAAGCCCAAGCAGGATCGTGCTCCAGCCGGCGACGATACCGATCGAGGTCCAGACCGACTTGTACGTGCTCACGAACGGAATCGTGATGTCAGCGAGCGAAGGATGGAGGAATTGATCACCGAGCAGGGCCCCTGCGTGGACGACGATCGCGACGATCGTCGACAGCGACAGGACCTCGTGAATCGCGACGATGTCGGCGCCGCGACGCCTCAGCAACTTGGTGCTCATCAGCAACCCGACGCAGACGGCCAGGCTGGCGAGAATCAACGCCGCGAAGCCGGCCGCGCGGCTGGTGATCCAGAACAGGTGGGGTGTCGGATCGGTGAACATGAGCAGAAGGATCGCGGCGCTTGGGCAGAGCGGCGTAGGAGGGCGATAAGAGCGCCGTAGGAATCGGTTCGCCGCCCACCCCGCCGACGATTCGCTTCGCCCCTCCGGACGAGATCAGCGCCCGGGATGCACGAGGTACCCGGCTTGGAGCGAGGCGCGCCGCGCCATCACCGGGCTGCCCGGGACCGGGACGGTCGAATAGCTGACCGTGAACGAAGTGCCCCCGGGGGTGAGCGCGGATGTCGTCGCACCTCCGAGGAGGCTGGCAGCGCCGTTGGCGACAAATCGCCGCCCACCCGGACTCAGGTTGATCTTGGTCGCGCCCCAGGCCCGGTCGGAGATCGAGCCCTTGTGCCCGGTGCTCGACACCGCCGCGGACCTCCCGAAGCTGGCACTCCCGAAGTCGGCCAGCGGCAACGTCTGACAGATGGTCGCGCTGATGCAGTCCGATGGCGCCTCGAGGATCCAATCAGCTGAGGACACGTCCACCGACGAGGCATGCAGGGTCTTGGCGAACGATCGGTGGCGTGTGGTGTCGTCGAGGCTTACTTGGACCTTGTGGCCATTCACCTTGACGCTGGCCGCGATCAGATCGCCCGGTCGCACGGTGAGCTTGATCGGCCGCGAAGCGGCCGGGACGAGTTCGTACCATGCGCTCGATTTGATCCGGCCGGAGAAGCTGCAATCGACCTCGGTTCCGATCTGCTCCAGGGCATCCGAGCTCTCGCTGTAGCCGCCGAGGCCGATCCACATCGCCGAGTAGCCCGGTAGTCCGGCGGCGCAACGGGCGGCAGGCTGACGCCAGATCGCTGTCACCTCGCGGTATTTCACGCCGGAGCGATGGACTGCGTATCCCGCCCAGTTTGAGCTCGCGGTGGTGTTCGCGAGGGCGGCGGGCGCCGCCGACGCGAGCGTAAGCGCGCCGATCACGGCAGTCTTGAAGAAAAAACGCACTGTCTTTAGTTGTCGGGAGATTTGGGGAAACACTTGACCCCCGTGCCTAGCTCTGGGCGGCTTCGAGGATCGCCGATGCCCGTCCCCCGCAGTCATACATCTTGCCCTGGGCCTGCGCGGTGCTGGGCAGCGTCACTGCTCGGCATCGCCTGGCGGCGACACTCAGCGCGCTCCGGCTGCCGCTCCGCGTGTCAGCTCCGCTTCGCAATCCGCTCGTGTTGTCGGTGAGAATCCATCGTAGACGGCCGGAGCGGACCTCTTGCGCAAGCCACGCGACGCGTACGGTGCTCTCCCGTCCGGAGAACCCGCCCAGCCCGGCGACATTGGCATTGGCAGAGACAATCGCGGCGGCAGCCGTGCTCTGACTCTCGACGCCGATCGTTCCGCCGCCATGGGCATTTGCGTAGCGGATCGCCGCAGTCAGGGTCGCGCTATCGCCGCCGAACATGCCGCCACCACCGGCGCCGATGCCACCCGACGCAGGTCCAGCGGTACCGCCTCCGGGCGGCGAGAATCCGCCGGCTGCACCGGGCGCTACTGGGGGACGACCGCTCTGGAACCCGCCAACGCCGCCCGCCCCGCGAACGCCACCGGGTCCGCCAAGGCGGCCCGGTCCGCCAATGCCCGCGTTGGCTGGACCGCCCGTCGGAAACGTGCCGTTGGTGGCGTGCCCGAGCGTCTGCGCCGCCCAGGTCGCGGGCGCCGCGAGCAGCGCTGCCATCGCCACGCCGACCAGCACGGCGCGAGCTCGCCGTGAGAGGGTTAGCGCCAGCAGGACGGCCGCGGACCCAGCCACCGCGATCACCAGCGGCTTCGCCCAGGACAGGGATCCGCTCAGGTTGCCCAGGACCACGAGCTCAGTGACAGCGCCCGCGAGGATCGCCAGCGGGGCCAGCACGCGGCCTGTCCGGAGCTCGGCCGCGGGAGCACCACGGCCCGACAACATCAGACCGACACCGGCGCCGACCAGAGCCGCGGAGAACGGCGCCAGGAAGGAGAGGTAGTACGGATGGAAGATTCCGCGGGCACAGCTGAAGACGACAGCGGTGGTCAGGAAGGCGCCACCGATGACGATCAGCCAGCCGGTGCGCGGATCGCGCCGGCGCAGGCGCGTGAGCACGAGCAATCCGAGGCTTGCTACCAGCGCAAAACCGAGCAGCCACCCCGCCTGGTCGCCTAGCCCCGACTGCAGCAGCCGGAACGGCCCGGTGGCACCGCCGAACAAGCTATTTGCGCTACCACCGCCGCCCCCGGGGCCGCCGAAGCCCCCGCCGCCCCCGGGGCCGCCAGTCTGGCCGGCAACCCGACCGACGCCGTTGTAGCCGAAGATCAGCGACCAGACGCTGTTGTCGGAGGTGCCCGAGATCCAGGGCCGGTCGGTAGCCGGCGTCAGCGTCACCAGCACTGGCCAAGCAAGACCGACGACAGCCATGGCGACCCCACCGGCGAGCAGCTGGCGCAGCGCCCGGAGCCTTCCGCCCGGGGCATCCCAGCGCATCCACATCCAGGCCAAAGCGATCCCCGGGACAACGAACAGGGCGACCGCCATCTTCGTCTCGAACCCCAATCCAACGAACACACCGCTCCACACCAGCCAACGCGTCCGGCCGGTCTCGAACGCACGCACGGCGAACCACAGCGCCGCGACGCAACACAAGATCAGTAGCTCATCGGGGTTGTTGTGGCGAGAGACGGCGACCGTGATTGGAGTCAGCGCCAGCGCGAGTCCTGCCGCACAGCCCGCGGCCCGCCCGAAGCGGCGCCGCACGAGGTCGTAGATCAGACCGACTGCCACTACGCCCATCAGCGCCTCGGGAATCAAGATACTGAGCGGATGGAAGCCGAACACCCGGGCCGAGAGGGCCTGCACCCACAGAGACAGCGGCGGCTTGTCGACGGTCATCAGCCCGCTCTTGTCCATCGACGCGAACAGGAAGTCGTGCCAGCTGGTGCTCATCGAGCGCACCGCGGCGCTGTAGTAGGTGTTAGCCCAGCCGTTGACGCTGAGGTTCCAGAGATTCAAGGCGGCCGTAGCCCCCAGCAGCAGCAACATCTCCGGACGGGCGAGCGCGTGCTGCCAGCCCGCGCGCCCGCGGGCCCGATCGCGTAGGCGTACTACCCCGGGCGCCGGATATGGAACCGATTCCCAGCTCACGGTGCCAGCACGGGTCGTGAAGATGGGACCAAGGTAAGAGCGTCGGGAGATCGGTGGACGAACAGCCGCACGACACCACGGAGGTCGGCGAGCATCGTTGGGAGGATGCGCACGCGGGAATCCGCATCTTCGTCCCAGTCGACCCGGACCTCATGAATGCGCAGACCGCGGCGCTGGACGAGCACCAGCAGCTCGGTGTCAAAGAACCACTCCTCATCCCAAATCCTGGGAAGCAGCTCGCGCGCCGCGTCGCCTCGGATTGCCTTGAAACCGCACTGGGCGTCGGTGAAGCGCGCGCGCAACGCTGTCCGCAGGAGGCCGTTGTAGGCGCACGAGATCACTTCCCGTTTGCGACTGCGCAAGATCGACGTCCATGTATGACAGGACGCGGGCGTCACTCGCCAGCCAAGCGGCGCGCAGGGCGCGGCCGCGGCCCTTGGCCGGAAAGTGGGCGCGGTGGTCGTCGTGGTGCTCATCGCGGCTACGACTGCCCGGGAACCCGAGTCGCTTCGGCGTAGGCGCCCGCGGCGGCTACGGCGAGCGCGACGGCGCCGAGGGTGAGGGTGAGAAAGGTCATCGTGGTCTCCTTGCCGAAGTTCGTGTTCGGAGCTGAGGATCCAGCGACGAGCGAAGCTCGAATGAAGACGTCGCTAAGACGTGTGTAGGAAGGCCCGGGTCAGCAGCCCGAGCACTCCCGCACCGAGCCGTCACGGGGGGCTTAGAGTACGAGCTACCCCTCTTTGACCAGGAGACAGAAGTTCTATGAACAGTTTCGATGCCAAAACGACGCTCACCGTGGGTGGGCGTTCCTATGAGATCTTTCGACTGGACGCGCTCCAGGCGAACTACGACGTCGCACGGCTGCCGTTCTCGCTCAAGATCCTGCTCGAGAACCTGCTGCGAAACGAGGACGGAGACGCGATCCGCGCCCACGACATCGAGGCGCTCGCGACCTGGAACGCCAACGATGAGCCGAGCCAGGAGATCGCGTTCACGCCCGCGCGCGTCGTTATGCAGGACTTCACTGGCGTGCCCGCGATCGTGGACCTCGCCGCGATGCGCGATGCGATGCGCGAGATGGGCGGCGATCCCGCCAAGATCAACCCGTTGGTCCCCGCCGAGCTGGTGATCGATCACTCGGTCCAGGTGGACGTGTTCGGTTCCCGGCAGGCGTTCGGGCGCAATGCCGAGCTCGAGTTCGAGCGCAATCAGGAGCGCTACGCGTTCTTGCGCTGGGGCCAGGGCGCGTTTCACAACTTCCAGGTGGTCCCGCCCGATACCGGGATCGTCCACCAGGTCAACCTCGAGTACCTAGCGCGTGTCGTGTTCGTAAACGACCAAGCTGGGCAGGCATACCCCGACACGCTGGTCGGCACCGACTCGCACACGACGATGATCAACGGACTGGGCGTGCTCGGCTGGGGCGTCGGCGGCATCGAGGCCGAGGCCGCGATGCTGGGGCAGCCGATGTCGATGCTGATCCCGCAGGTGCTCGGCTTCAAGCTGACCGGTGAGCTGCCGGAGGCAGCAACCGCGACCGACCTGGTGCTGACCGTCACCGAGATGCTCCGCAGCCGCGGCGTGGTCGGGCGGTTCGTCGAGTTCCACGGCGAGGGCCTCGCGAGGCTCCCGCTGGCAGATCGGGCGACGATCGGCAACATGTCACCGGAGTTCGGCTCAACCTGCGCGATCTTCCCAATTGACGCGGAGACGCTTCGCTACCTGGAGTTCTCCGGGCGGCCGAAGGAGCTGATCGCTCTGGTGGAGGCTTACGCGAAGGAGCAGGGCCTCTGGCACGACGAGCGCTCCGAGAAGCCGACGTTCTCCGACGAGCTTGAGCTCGACCTCTCGACGGTCGTTCCCAGCATCGCTGGACCGAAGCGGCCACAGGATCGCGTCTCGCTGACGGAGTCAAGGCCCGCTTTCCGGATGGCGCTCGAGGGCTACCTACCCGACGCCGATCCCGAAGACGACGCCGTTGCCGAGAGCTTTCCCGCCAGTGACCCGGTGTCGACGCACCATCTCAACGGTGAGGGTCACCAGCCGCAGGGCGGCACCGGCGGGGCGCAGGTGGCAGAGCGCCAGCAGACATGTGTTCCGGTCACGCTGGCCGACGGCACCGAGAGCACGCTTGACCACGGGCACGTCGTGATCGCCGCGATCACCAGCTGCACCAACACCTCCAATCCATCGGTGATGCTCGGCGCTGGGATCCTGGCGCGGAACGCCGTGCAGCGCGGCCTGAACGTGAAGCCCTGGGTCAAGACATCGCTCGCCCCGGGCTCGAAAGTCGTGACCGAATACCTGGACCGGGCGGGGCTGACCGAGTACCTCGAGGCGCTCGGGTTCCATTTGGTCGGTTATGGCTGCACTACCTGCATCGGCAACAGCGGTCCGCTGCCCGAGGAGATCTCAGAAGTGGTGGGTGCCGAGGACCTCGCGGTCGTCTCGGTGCTGTCCGGCAACCGCAACTTCGAGGGCCGGATCAATCCCGATGTGAAGATGAACTACCTGGCTTCGCCCCCGCTGTGTGTGGCTTACGCCCTCGCAGGCACGATGGACATCGACCTCTACGACGAACCGCTCGGCGAGGATGATCACGGTCGGCCGGTGTTCCTGAAGGACATCTGGCCAAGCTCCGCCGAGGTGGCTCAGACGGTCGAGGACGCTGTGCGCTCGGACATGTTCCGCAAGAGCTACGGCGAGGTGTTCGACGGTGACGAGCGCTGGAACTCGCTACAGGTGCCGAGCGGCGATAGCTTCGCTTGGGGTTCCGATTCGACCTATGTGCGCCGGCCGCCGTTCTTCGAGGAGCTCCCTCCAGAGCCGGAGCCAATCACCGATATCGAGGGCGCGCGCGTTCTGGCCGTGCTCGGCGACAGCGTCACCACCGACCACATCTCGCCGGCCGGCTCGATCAAGCGAGACGGCCCCGCGGGGCAGTACCTGATCGAACACGGCGTCCAGCCCAAGGACTTCAACTCCTACGGCTCGCGCCGCGGAAACCATGAGGTGATGATGCGCGGCACGTTCGCGAACATCCGCCTGCGCAACCAGCTCGGAGGTGGGACGGGTCCGCTTCCTGAGGGCGGCGTCACGCGCCATCTTCCCGACGGTGAGCAGCTGTCGATCTACGACGCCGCGATGCGGTACATCAGCGATGGCGTCCCGCTAGTCGTGCTTGCGGGCAAGGAGTACGGCTCGGGCTCCTCGCGAGACTGGGCCGCCAAAGGAACCCGTCTGCTCGGGGTCCGTGCCGTGATCGCCGAGAGCTTTGAGCGCATTCACCGCTCCAATCTCGTCGGGATGGGCGTGCTGCCGCTTCAGTTCAACGATCGCGACTCGGTCGCGTCACTCGGACTGACCGGAGAGGAGACGTTCACGATCGGCGGCCTCGCGGCCACGGACACGATCCCTCGCGAATTAACGGTGAAGGCCGACGAGAAGCAGTTCAAAGTGATTGCTCGGATCGACACGCCCAAGGAGCAGCGCTACTTCTCCCACGGTGGGATCCTGCAATACGTGCTCCGCGAGCTGTTGAGGGCGTAGCGCGATGCCCGTCAGCGAGTTCCTCGGGCGCCTGCTCGCGGCAACCGGTCCGTCTGGCCACGAGACGGACCCGGCGCGCGCGTGGCGGGAGGGCTGTTCGGCCTTCACCGAGGATGTGCAAGCCGACCACCTCGGTTCTTCGCGCGCACGGGTTCCCGGGACGGCCGGCGGCCCGACGCTTGCGGTCGTCGCGCACATCGACGAGATCGGCTTGCACATCTCGCACATCGATGATGACGGCTACCTGCGCTTCGGCCAAGTCGGCGGCTGGGACCCGATCGTGCTCGCCGGCCAGCGGGTCCGGATCGCAACCCGCGGCGGTCCGATTCCCGGCGTGATCGGACGCAAGCCGATCCACCTGCTCAAGGATGAGGACCGCAAGCGGGTCCCCGAGCTCAAGGATCTCCACATCGACATCGGCGCGAAGGACGGCGAGCAGGCCCGTGAGCTCGTCCGGATCGGGGACGTGGCGGTGATCGACGCCGGGCCGGTCGAGTTCCCGAATGGTCGAGTTGTCTCCCGCGCCCTGGATAACCGCGTTGGCTGCTACGTGGCCGCCGAAGCGGCCCGGCTGGTGGCGGAGGGTGGAAAGGCGCCAGGCGACGTGGTGGCACTGGCGGTCGTCCAGGAGGAGATCAGCTTCGCCGGCTCGCGGACGAGTGCTTTCGCCCTGGATCCCGACCTCGCGATCGTGGTCGACATGACGTTCGCGACCGATCAGCCCGGAATCGAGCTGGGCCCGATGACCAAGCACACGCTCGGGTCCGGTCCGGTGATCGCGCGGGGCACGACGCTTCATCCCCGGGTGTTCGAGTTGCTCTACGAGACGGCTGAGACGGAGGGCATCCCGTTCACGGTCGAATCACTCGGAAGAGGGACCGGCACCGACGCCGACGCAATTCACCTCAGCCGCGCAGGGGTTCCGACCGGCCTGGTGTCAGTGCCGTGTCGCTACATGCACTCGTCGGTCGAGCTGGCCTCGCTCGAGGACATCGACAATACGGCCCGGCTGGTCGCGGCGTTCGCGCAGCGCCTCGAGCCGGGAATGACGTTCACGCGCTGATTGGCGAGGACACGCGTGTTGCTGCTCTTCGACATCGACGGCACGCTCGTGTCAGGCGCCACGGAGACGCACGGCGCCGCCTTGCGCTTGGCGATGCTCGAGATTCATGGCGTCGATGCCAGCGCGGTGCGCGGACAACCCTCCCCGGCCGGCCGTACCGATGGGGAGATCGCCCGTGCGATTCTCCTTGCTGCGGGCACCTCCGCCGAGCGGATCGACGAGCGCGCTGAGGACTTTCGGGAGCGCTGTTGCGAGGCCTACGCGCGTCTGTGCCCGGACGATCTCTCACATACTGTGCTTCCCGGTATGCCGGCGCTGCTTCGGTGGCTGGCGGACCGGGAGAACATGCTGCTCGGGCTCCTGACCGGCAACTTCGAGCCAATTGCCCGACTCAAGCTCCGTCGTGCGGGGATCGGTCGCTACTTCCCAGCGCATCAGGGTGCGTTCGGATCAGATTCCGAGGATCGCGCCGCGCTACCCGCGATCGCCCGACGGCGGGCCGCTAGCAGCGCCAGGCCCTACCCGCGAGAGGAGACGATCGTGATCGGCGACACGCCCCGCGACATCGCCTGCGCTCGGGCCGACGGCGTGCGCTGTGTGGCCGTCGCGACCGGGCCGTACGGCGCAGCACAGCTGACCGGGGCCGACGCGGTGGCCACCGACGCAGAGGAGCTCCGCGCGACGCTAGCGGCCTTCTAGGTGGTCCCGGGTGTCGGGAACTGCGAGCGCATCATCAGATCCCAGAGTCGGTCCGGTGTCAGCCGCCGCTGGTTGATCATCAGGTGCGCGCTCGCGGTGACCGGATAGCGGGCCTTCGGGCGAGCTGATCGGAGCGCGTCGGCGATTGTCTTGGCGACCGTCTCCGGCGAACCGCCGAGCTTCGCCATCGGGCCCTGATAAGCGTCAACGGTCAGCGATGCCACCTTGTGGTTGAAGTGAGCGTAGGGACCGCCCTCTCCGGTCTCGGAGACTGACGCCGCAGCGGCTTCGCCGAAGTTCGTCACGATCAACCCTGGCTCGACGAGGATCACGTCGACGCCGAATCCCCGCACCTCGAAGCGCAACGCGTCGGAGATCGCCTCCACCGCGTACTTGGTCGCGTGGTAGATCCCGCCACCAGGGAACGTCAACCTGCCACCCATCGAGCCGATGTTGACGATCTTTCCCCATCGTTGCTCGCGCATACCGGGCAGCACGAGCTGACACATCCGGGTCAGCCCGAACACGTTGGTCTCAAACTGACGGCGGACCTGATCGATCGGCACCGTCTCGACGGCACCCGACTGGCTGTAGCCGGCGTTGTTGACCAGCACGCCGACCGCGCCTTCCGCCTCGACCAGGGCGTTCACCGCCGCGCTCATCGACTGCTCATCGGTCACGTCGAGAGCGAGCGTCGTGGCGCCCTTCGCCGCCAGGTCGGCGATCGTCTCGGGCCGCCGCGCGGTCGCGTAGACTTTCCAGCCCTCAGCCGCCAGCCGCTGCGCGGTGGCATGGCCGATTCCCGAGGAGCAGCCGGTGATCAGAGCCGCGCGGCTCTCCATCACCCTCGCACGAGCTTCTTGTAGGTGATTCGCTTTGGTCTGTCGGCCTCGGCGCCCAGCTGCTCGTGGCGGAAGCTCTCGTAGGCCTCGAAGTTTCCCTCGAACCAGCGTACCTGGGAATCGCCCTCGAACGCGAGTACGTGCGTGGCAATTCGGTCGAGGAACCAGCGATCGTGGGAGACGACCACGGCGCAGCCGGCGAACGCCAGCAGCGCCTCCTCGAGCGCGCGCAACGTGTCGACATCGAGGTCGTTGGTCGGCTCGTCGAGCAGCAGCAAGTTACCGCCGCTTCGCAGCAGCTTCGCCAGCTGCAGGCGGTTGCGCTCGCCACCCGAGAGCTTGGCGACCTTCTTCTGCTGGTCGGTCCCTTTGAAGTTGAAACCCGCGACGTAGGCCCGGCTGTTGACTGTGCGGTCTCCCAGCAGGATCTGGTCGGCCCCGCCCGAGACCTCCTCCCAGACCGTCTTGTCAGGATCGAGTGCATCGCGGGACTGGTCGACGTACGCCAACTGCACGGTGTCGCCGATCCGCAACGTGCCGGCGTCCGGATTCTCGGCGCCGACGATCATTCGCATCAGCGTTGTCTTGCCCGCGCCGTTGGGCCCGATCACGCCTACGATCCCGCCCGGAGGCAACTTGAGCGAGAGCTCGTCGATCAGTACGCGCTCGCCGTAGGCCTTGCGCAGCCCATCGACTTCGACGACGACGCCGCCGAGCCGCGGTCCCGCGGGGATGTGGATCTGCACCTGGTCGAGCTTGACGTTGCGGTCCTGCGCGAGCAGGCTCTCGTACGCGTTCAGGCGCGCCTTCGGTTTGTTGCGCCGAGCGCTGGCGTTCAGCCTCACCCATTCGAGCTCGCGGTCGATCGTCCGGCGGCGGGCAGTCTCCTGCCTGGCTTCGACCTCGAGCCGGGCGCGCTTTTGCTCCAGCCAGCCTGAGTAGTTGCCTTCGTAGGGAATCCCGCGTCCGCGATCGAGCTCGAGGATCCAGCCGGCGACATTGTCCAGGAAGTAGCGGTCGTGCGTGACCGCCACGACGGTCCCCGAGTAGTCGTGCAGGTGACGCTCGAGCCAGGCGACGGACTCGGCGTCGAGATGGTTCGTCGGCTCGTCGAGCAGCAGCAGGTCGGGCTGGCCGAGCAGCAGCCGGCACAGCGCCACCCGGCGGCGCTCACCGCCCGACAGCGTGGAAACGTCCGCGTCAGCCGGCGGGCAGCGCAGCGCGTCCATCGCGATCTCCACCGTCGTATCGAGGTTCCAGCCGTTTACGGCGTCGATCCGCTCCTGGACGGTTGCGAACTCGTCGGCGGTCTCATCCGAGTAGTTCATCGACAGCTCGTGGAAGCGATCGAGCAGTGATCGCACCGCGGCAACCCCCTCCTCGACGTTCCCGCGTACGTCTTTGTCGCCGTCCAGGGCCGGCTCCTGCTCGAGCAGCCCGACCGTCGCGCCAGGGGCCAGCTGGGCCTGGCCGTCGAATTCGGTGTCCAGCCCCGCCATGATCCGCAATAGCGTCGACTTGCCCGAGCCGTTGTAGCCGAGCACGCCGATCTTGGCACCGGGGAGGAACGACAAGGAGATGTCGCTCAGCACCTGCTTATCGGGCGGGTACCGGCGCGAGAGCTTGTAGGTCGTGAAGATGTACTGCGAGGACATCGATCAGGGAGGATAGGCGCCGCGGCCGCTCGGCCGTTCTGACGCGCCCCGGGGGCGCGAGTACGATCGGGCGCGTAAGTTCCGATCGTTGAGCTGACTCTGCGGCCGCGAGCGCTCGCGTCTCGCACTTCGTCGCTAACGTAGATGCGTCATGCCCCGGATCCTCGACGTCGAGCAAGCAATGCTTCTGCTGGAGCTGGAGGCGCCGTTCGATCAGCGCACCGTCCAGCTGGCACGTCGCCGGATGGCCAAGCGCTGGCACCCGGATATCGCCCCTCCCGGACGACAGCACGAGCATCAGCGCCACCTCCAGGCGATTAACGAAGCAGCGGACCAGCTCTCCCAGCTGGCCGATTCCCTGCGCGGTGGACGCGTCACGCGCAACGCCGTCAAGGTCTCGGCCGCCGCTACTCGCAAGGCGCGTGAGGAAGCCGGCGCGCGCGCATACGAGGAAGAGCAGCGCCAGCGAGCGGCGGAGGAGGAGCGCGCCAAGCATGACCCGTTCGGCTCACGCGTGCCCGACCACTCCGTCGTGCACCGCTACGCCAGGTGTGTCTCCTACCCGGAGTGGGGCGTCGGGACGGTGACCGGGATCTACTTCTCGGGCGACGAGGAAGACGTGCAGCAGTGGGCGCGGGTCTTGTTCGCGGTGGGCGTCCGCACCATCCCAGCCGGCTCGCTGCAGTTTGTTGACTTCTCGAAGCCCGATCCGGCTGCTGACCGCGTCCAGCGGTTCATGACCGCCGCCCAGCACGCGCTCGCCGAAGGCAACGCCGAGCTGGCCGCGCAGCGCCTGGTCTACGCCCGCGATGCTGAGCCTGCGAATCCGGTGGTGCTCCGACTGCTCACTGCGGCGTTCTGGCAGGCCGGCAACCTCCCCGCGGCGGCGCGCACCGTTCGTGACTGGGCCCGCGTCGACACCGACCGACCGACGCCAGAGCGGTTCGCCTCCCGCATCTACGAGGACATGGGCGCGGTCGACCTCGCCGCCGACGCAGCGGGGCGGGCGACCGACCGGGCACCTGCGGACGCCTCCGCCTGGGAACGCCTCGGGCGCTTGCGCCTGCGACTTGGTGATCGGTCCGGCGCGATCACGGCGCTCGAGCGGGCCAAGCTGGTCGCGCCCTCGGTGGACGGTCTGCTCGACCTGGCCCTCGCTTACCACTTGGCCGGAGACGTGGGCGCTGAGGTCTCCGCGGCCGAGGCCGCCACGCGGCTTGACGATCGCTCCTCGGCCGCGTGGTCGACCTACGCCCACGCGCTCGCTCGAACCGACCGCCTCTCCGAGTGTGCCGACGCCTGTCGTCAGGCGTTGACGCTCGGCAAGGATCCTGAGGTCTCAGACCTGCTGCGGCGCGTCGAGGCGGCGAGTCCGCGGGGACTGGCGGAACGCAGCGCAGCTTAGGCAGCGTGCCTTTGGTACCACTTAGGACGCGATCGACCCTTCCTCCCCGCAGACCGGGCAGGACTCGTGCGGAGCCAGGGGACGGCCGCCGCAGCCGGGGCAATCCTCTATCCGCTCGAGCACACCGAGTAGCTCCCCGACCCGGCACACGAGCAACCGGTCTTCATCGACTTCCACCCAGGACCCCGCGGACGCCGGGAAGACAACGTGGTCCCCGGGCTTGACGGGCATCCGCACCCCGACGTGGTCCCACCAATCCAATCCCGGTCCGACCGCCAGCACGATCCCATGCTGCGGCGGCGGCTCGTCGGACCCAGGAGGGATCAGTAGACCCGAGCGGCGGACACGGTCCGGATCGAGCTCGCTTATCACGACGCGATCGAAAAGTGGTCGAAGCTGATGGCGCATCGGTTTGTCCGCTTCTGATCATAGGGTGCTGAGATGCGTCTTATCGTTGCCCGCTGCGAGGTCCGCTACTCCGGACGCCTCGCGGCCCTGCTGCCGACCGCGCTGCGCCTGATCATCATCAAGGCCGATGGCTCAGTGCTGGTGCATGCCGACGCTGGCGGCTACAAGCCGCTGAACTGGATGACTCCGCCGACCGTGATCGAGGAATCCGAGGCGAGGATGATCGTCCGCAAGCGCGCCGGCAGCAGCGAAGACCGGCTCGAGATCGCGATTGCCGAGATGCTGTCGGACGTGACTCATGACATGGGCTCACCCAGTGAAGATGCCGCGCTCGCGAAGGACGGCGTCGAGGCGCACCTGCAGGAGCTGCTTGCCGAGCAGCCGCACTGGTGTGGAGAGGGCTTCCGGCTGATCCGCCGCGAGTGGTCGACCGACATCGGGCCGGTCGACCTGATGTGCCGCGATCGCGAAGAGCACTGGGTCGCGATCGAGATTAAGCGGATCGCCGGGATCGAAGCGGTCGAGCAGCTGACCAGATACGTGGAGCGGATTCGTTGCGATCCCGCATTCGCCTCCTGCCGGGGCGTGCTCGCGGCCCAGGTGATCAAACCCCAGGCGCGGGTGCTCGCCGGCTCCCGAGGAATCGAGTGCGTGGAGGTAGACCTCGCGGTCCTGCGCGGCGAGCGCAAGCCGGAGCTGAGATTGTTCGCGGCATGACCGAGACATCAGAAGTCCTCATCGAGCGTCGTGAGCGCATCCTCCTGATCACGATCAACCGGCCCGAGCAGCGCAATGCGATCAATCTCGCGGTCGCGACAGGCATCGCCTTGGGCCTCGATGAGCTCGACGGAGACGCTGGCCTGTCGGTGGGAGTCCTTGCCGGCGCTGGCAAAGGCTTCTGCGCCGGGATGGACCTGAAGGCGTTTGTCGCCGGCGAGCGACCGCACGTCGGCGATCGCGGCTTCGCCGGGATCACGCAGCGCTCGGCGGCCAAACCGCTGATCGCGGCAGTCGAGGGATTCGCGGTCGCCGGCGGTCTGGAGGTGGCGCTCGCCTGCGACCTGATCGTCGCCGCCCGCGGCGCCAGGCTCGGCATCCCGGAGGTCAAGCGCTCGCTAGTCGCGGCCGGCGGCGGACTGCTCCGGCTTCCACGCTCGCTCCCGCGCAACGTAGCCATGGAGCTGGCGCTGACCGGCGAGCCGATCGGCGCTGAGCGGGCCCATCAGCTAGGCCTGGTCAACCGCGTGGCCGAGCCGGGGGAGGCGCTCGCCGCGGCGCTCGAGCTGGCCGAAGTGATCGCCCTGGGCGGCCCACTCGCACTATCGGCGACGAAGCGGATCATGGTCGAGTCCGTCGACTGGCCCGCCTCCGAGTTTTTTGCGCGGCAGGCCGAGATCGTCGAGCTCGTGATGTCTTCCGAGGACGCCCGCGAAGGGGCACAGGCGTTCGCCGAAAAGCGCGCGCCCGCCTGGAAGGGTCGCTAGGGGCGCTCAGCGTGCTGCGCGCCCCGGACCTTCCCCCCAGGCCGTCGCCATGACCGACCGCGACCCACCGCGGTTGCGGTGCTCGCACAGGTAGATACCTTGCCAGGTGCCAAGCGCCAGGCGGCCCCCCGAGATCGGGAGCGTCAGCGACGGCCCGAGCAGCGACGCTTTGACGTGCGCCGGCATGTCGTCAGCGCCCTCGAGCACGTGCGTCCAGTATGAGGCCCGCTCGGGCACGGCCTGGTTGAACCACGCCTCGAAATCTCGCCGTACGTCCGCAGACACGTTCTCGTTCAGCGCCAGCGAGGCCGAGGTGTGCTGGATCAGGAGGTGCAGCAATCCGATCTTTATCGATCCGATCTCCGGCAACGCCGAGAGGACCTCGCCGGTCACCACGTGGAAGCCGCGCGGCCTCCCCGGGAGCGTGATCTCACGTTGCAGCCACATCTGGCACGCGGGCTAACCGCATGTCGACCCGCTCACCACGGAAGGGCACCCCTTCGGCCACCAGCCGCGCCCGCTGCCGCGAGCCTTTCGCCAGCGAGCCGTCGGCGCGGACGATCCGATGCCACGGCACCGATGGATCCTCGCAGGCGTGAAGGACCGCGCCTGCCGCCCGCGGTGCTCCCGGCGACACGTCCCCATAAGTGCGCACGAAGCCGACCGGCGTCGCGCGCACACGGGCAAGGATGCGATCGGCGTCCATGTCTGCGCCAGCATAAAACCATGCGGCTGCGGAGGCCCGGGCGTGCTAGGGTGCGGACCGCCGAATTCCCTGCTAGTGAGGGGAAACGGGGACGCGGCGTAGCGCGCGATCGCTCGAGCCCGACACCCAACTCCGTAGGCGTACATCATGAGCTTCGATCGGCCCACCGTCTCAACCCGCCTTACGGTCGCCGCGACGGCGGTCGTCGCGGCCTTGATCGCCATGGCCGCACTTCCGCTCCGGAGCGTCGCCGATCCGAGCCTCGGCCAGCTGAACTCGCAGCTCGGCCAGGTTCAATCCCGCCAGCACAGCTTGGCGGCCAGCATCGCCAACCTCTCCGGACTGATCAGCTCACTGGATAAGCAGATCGCGCTCGTCCAGAGCCGCGAGGATGCCGTACGCGCGGAGCTGGCACGCGATCGCGTCACGCTCGCCGGCGTGCAAGCCTCCCTGGCCCGCGAGCGGCGCTTGGTCGCCGTGCTGAAGGCGCGCCTCGCCCATGCCCGGTTCCTGCTCGCGCGCCAGCTCGTGAGCAGCTACGAGAGCGGCAAGCCCGATCTGATCTCTGTTGTCCTCAACGCCCACGGCTTCACCGACCTGCTCGACCAGGTCGATTTCCTGCGGCGGGCTGAGCAACAGCAGCAGTCGATCATTGGGATCACGCGCACGGCGAAGGGCCAGGCCGACGCCGCGACCAAGCGGCTGGCGAAGCTCGAGAGGACCGACCGAGCGATCGCGGCGGCGACCGCTCTCCGCGTCCGAGCGCTGGCCGGGATGAACGCGCTCCTGCAGTCGAGGGAGGGCGCCCTGCAGCGGGCGCGGGCGGCTCGTGAGGCCGCGCTGGCCGCCAGCCGCGCCCGGGGCAGCAAGCTCGAGGCGGCGATCTCCCGTGTGGAGGCTGCGCAGGCCGCTGCTCAGCGGGCCGCGGCCAGCGCCCCGAGCTCGAGTCCCGCCTCCTCCCCTGGCCCCGCGCTCGGCTCGTCGGGCGGGTGGGTGATCCCGTATGCGATTGTCCTGTGCGAGTCCGGCGGCCAGAACCTGCCACCCAATAGCGCCGGTGCGTCTGGCTACTACCAGATCATCCCGAGCACGTGGCGGCTGTTCGGCGGGGCGGGACCGGCCGCCTATCTCACGAGTAAGGCCGAGCAGGATGCGGTCGCAACCCGGATCTGGAACGGGGGCGCCGGCGCGTCCAACTGGGTCTGCGCCGGGATTGTCGGGATTCATTAGCGCTGTCCCGAAGTCCCGCTTCACAAAGGCTAACCCTCCGCTAACGGGCCCCGCGCTTAATTAGGCAGTCGTTGACTTGGCCGGCTTCGCGCAGTCGCGACCGCTGTGGCATTGCTGATCATTGCTCTCGCGGTGCGCATCGCGGAAGTTCAAGGTACCTCGTATCGTCCGATCAACGACGCCGGGACCTATCTGACTTTGGCGAGCAGCGTCGCCCACACCGGCGACTACTGGAACAGCCCGGTCCGCGGTGGCGCCGGCGGCACGCGCGGCCCGACCGCTTACTTCCCTCCCGCCTTCCCTTACTTCCTCGCCGGGGTCGACTTACTCGACGGACACGCGAGCAAGCGCGGTCCGGCAATCCATCCGGCCCGGCTATCGCAGGCCGTCATTGGCACTATCGCCGTCGGGCTGATCGGCTTGGTAGCGCTAGAGGCGTTCGGGGGAACGGTCGCCCTGATCGCGCTGGCGATCGCCGCCGCATATCCGGTGCTGATCGAGCTCTCAGGGACGCTCGTGGCCGAGAACCTGCTGACGGTGTTCATCCTGCTCGCGGTCTGGGCCGCGCTCCGGGCTCGGCGAGCCCGACGATCTTTCGCGTGGACAGCGGCCGCTGGACTGTTCGCGGGCCTGGCCATACTCACGCATCAGAATGCCGCGCTGGTCGTGGTTCCACTCGCGATCGCCGTCTGGACTTGCTGACACTCAGATTCCTTAGCCGCCGCCTACGACAACAGCTTGCGCCTGCTCGAGCTCGAAGGCTCGTTCGCGTGGCGTGCTTCGGCGGCCGCGCTCAACCTGCCGACGAGCACCGCCCAAGTGGGAGTGATCAGCTTCTGGATCTTGTGCCTGATCGCGATCGGCGGGGCGTTTACGCGGATCGCTCGGCGTGCCCCACGGTGGCTGTGGGCCGTGCCGCTCCTGATCGCGATCAGCGTCGTCCTCGTCAATGCCGAGACCCCGCGGTTTCGCGAGCCGATTGATCCATTCCTAATTCTGCTGGCGGCGTGCGCGATCGCCACCGTGGTGGATCGTCTACGAGGTTCTCCAGTCCGGCGTGACCTCGATGCGGCGCCGGCGACTGGAGGCGCTGAGCCGGTCAAAGTGATCCAGCGCTTGGCCTGAGCCAACCGCCACGCAGGTCAGCGGCGACTCGGCGCTGTACACGTGCATTCCAGTCTCGACGGCGACCATTTCGGCGAACCCCCGCACCAGCGTGCCTCCGCCGGCGAGCAGGATCCCATCCCGCGCGATATCGCTCGAGAGCTCCGGCGGAGTCTGGTCAAGCGTGTCCCGAATCGCCTGGAGGACTTCCCGCAGAGGACTGGCGATTGCGGCTCGCACTTCCTCGCTGCGAAGCTCGACCGCTGTTGGAAGCCCGCTCAGCAGATGCCGGCCGCGGACTTCGACCGACTTCTCTTGCTGGAGCGGAATCGCCGACCCAAGTTCGATCTTGATCCGCTCCGCCGTACGCGACCCGATCGCGAGCTGATGAGCGCTGCGGAGGTAGTGCGTGATCGCTTCGTCCATCTCATAGCCGCCGACACGAACCGAGCGCGAGATCACGATCGCGCCGAGCGAGATCACCGCCATCTCGCTCGTGCCCCCACCGACATCGACGACCATGCGGCCAACCGGCTCTTCAATTGCCAGGCCCGCCCCGATCGCCGCGGCGATCGGCTCCTCGATCAGGTGGACCTGGCGCGCGCCGGCTGCCAGCGAGGCTTCCTCCACCGCTCGCTTCTCGACCTCGGTGACTCCGGAGGGCGCGCACACGATCAGCCGCGGATGGGCCATCTTGCGATTCAGCACCTTGCGGATGAAGTGCCGGAGCATCGCCTCGGTGACCTCGAAGTCGGCGATCACCCCGTGGCGGAGCGGACGCGTGGCCGAGATCGTCGCCGGAGTGCGGCCGATCATCCGCTCGGCATCGGCCCCGACAGCGTGAACCTCGCCCGTTCCGACATCCGACGCGACGACCGACGGCTCGGAGACGACGATGCCGTGGCCGCCAACGTACACGAGCGTGTTGGCGGTCCCGAGGTCGATCGCCATGTCCTGGACCCCGAGTGTCGGAGCCAGATGGCGGCGGGAATTGTCGCGACGTGAACCGTCTCTACGAAAGCGGATCCGACAAGACTGCCAGAAGCGGGCAGCGCACGACTGGCGCTGCCCGCCTCGAGTCACCTTCAGGCCGCTACCGGCTGGGGCGTGCGGATCTCGCGCTCCGCCGCAAGGCTGAGATCGCCGGCCGGCGCGGGCGCCGTTTCGTGGGCGCGCCGAGGAGCCAGAACGCCGCCACGAACGCACATCCCAGCAACGCGATCGTCACCACCGCCGCCCATTGAGCCGCGTCGACAAAGTCGCCCACGCGGCCCCTACCGCTCGCCCGGCAATTTCCGCGGATATTGCGAGACCGGCTCGTCCAGATCGAGTGCCGCGGCCACGATCCGGTGCTGCTCGGCGGCGTGCGCGACCGGGTAGCCCTCGCCGGATGCGGCCCGCTCTGGCCGGCCGATGTAGCCGAACTGCAGGTGCGGCGGCAGGATCTGCAGCAGGCGCGGTGACATGTAGGCGCGCGCGCCCTTGTTGCGCGGCTCCTCCTGGACCCACACGACCTCGATCAGCTTGGGATACAGCGAGACCAGCTCGAGGATCTCCGACTGCGGGAATGGATACAGCAGCTCGACTCGGCCGATCGCGATCTCCGGTTTGGTCTCACGCCCCTCATGGCTGGAGAGGTCGTAGTACATCTTGCCGCTGCACAGGATCAGGCGGGTGACCTCAGCGGGATTCACGGTGGCGTCAGCCAGGACAGGCAGGAAGCGCCCCTCGGCCAGCTCTCCCGCCCGGCTCGTGGCCTGCGGCAGGCGCAGCAGGCTCTTGGGGGTCATGATCACCAGCGGACGCTGCTTGGCGATCCGGGCCTGGCGGCGGAGCAGGTGGAAGTACTGCCCAGGCGTGGTGCAGTTGGCGACACGGATGTTGCCCTCGGCGGCGAGCTGCAGGAAGCGCTCCAGCCGAGCCGAGGAGTGCTCGGGGCCCGAGCCTTCATAGCCGTGCGGCAGGAGCAGCACCAGCCGCGAGGTCTGGCCCCATTTCGCCAGACCAGAGGAGATGAACTGGTCGATGATCACCTGGGCGCTGTTGACGAAGTCGCCGAACTGCGCCTCCCACAGCACGAGCGTCTCCGGACCCTCCTGTGAGTAGCCGTATTCGAAGCCCAGGCAAGCCATCTCCGACAGGGGACTGTTGTGCAGCTCCATCGGCGCCAGTGCGCCCGGGAGGTGCTGCATCGCGCAGTGCTCCTGGCCGGTCTTCGGATCGTGGAGCACGAGGTGGCGCTGGCTGAAGGTGCCGCGCTCAGTGTCCTGGCCGGTCAACCGGATCGGGATTCCCTCGGTCAACAGCGAGGCGAACGCGAGTGCCTCGGCATGCGCCCACATGATCCCGCTCGAGCCCTCCAGGGCCTCGCGGCGCTGCTCGAGCTGCCTGGTCAGCTTCGGGTGGACGGTGAAGCCGTCGGGCACCGACAGCAGCTCCTCGTTCAGAACGTGTAGGCGCTCCGCGGGCACCGCGGTCTTGACCTCGGGCGAGGGGGTTCGATCGAGCTGGTACTCGCCGGTCGCGTGCTCGACGTCCTTGGCGGCGGCGATCCGCTCCTTGAGCTTCTGGTGCTTGTCGCTCAGCAGCGCCCAGACGTTGTCGGTCATCTCGGTCGATTCCTGCTCGCTGACCACGGCCTGCTCGATCAATTGCCTGGCGAACAGCTCGCGGACCGGCGGGTGCTTCTTGATCATCTGGCACATCTCGGGCTGGGTGTACGCCGGCTCGTCGGCCTCGTTGTGGCCGAAGCGGCGGTAGCCGATCAGGTCGATCAGCACGTCGTGACCAAACTCCTGGCGGAAGGCAAACGCCAGCCGCACACCGGCGATACACGCCGCCACGTCGTCGGCGTTGACGTGGATGATCGGGACGTCGAAGCCCTTCGCCAGGTCAGACGCCCAAGTCGTGGAACGAGCGTCATCGGGATCGGTCGTGAAGCCGACCTGGTTGTTCTGGATGATGTGGACCGTGCCCCCCACGGTGTAGCCGTCGAGGGCTTGCAAATTCAGTGTCTCGGCGACGACGCCCTGGCCCGGGAACGCGGCGTCGCCGTGCAGGATGATCGGGATCGCCGCGTTGGTGTCCTGTGCGGCGTGCGGCCCTTGGCGCGTGGTCTGAGCGGCGCGCGTGGCACCCGCGGCGACCGGCGCGACGAACTCCAGATGCGAGGGGTTGGACTCCAGGCGAACCACGATCGACTCGCCGCTCGGCAGCTGATAGGAGCCCTCCGCGCCGTGGTGATACTTGACGTCGCCGGTGCCACCCTGCGGCAACGTCGTGATCGGATCGAGCGTCGAGCTGCCCTCGAACTCCGCAAAGATCGTGCCATACGGGCGCCCGAGGTTGTGGGCAAGCACGTTCAGGCGACCGCGATGGGCCATCCCGATCACGACCTCGCGTGCCCCGCGGCTAGCCGCGAGCTGGATCAGCTCGTCGATCATCGGCACGGTCATGTCCAATCCCTCGATCGAGAACTGCTTCTGGCCGAGGTATGCCTTGTGCATGAAGCGCTCGAGCGCGTCGACTTCGGTCAGGCGCTTGAGCAGCGCCTGCTGCTCATCGCTCCTCAGCGGGTTGCGGAACGTGCCGGACTCGATCGCCTCGCGCAGCCACAGCCGCTGGCGGTGGGAGGCGATGTGCTCGATCTCGTAAGCGATCGGACCGCAATAGGTCTCGCGCAAGTGGGGGAGGGCGTCGAGGAGCGTGTCGCCGAGCACGTACATACGCAGGATCCGGGCCGGAATCTGCGCCATCAATTCGGGAGTCAGGCCACGCGCGTCAGGCTCGAGCGCGGGGTCACTCTCGGGCTCGCGACCGAGCGGATCGAGCTTGGCGTTGAGATGACCGTGGGTGCGGTGCGTCTTCAACAGCGAGGTGGCCGCCTGAACGGCCGACAGCAACTCCTCATCGGGCGGGGCCGGTGCGGTGCCCGCCGGGGGCGCGGCGACCGCAGCGCCGGCGGCGACCGCAGGCGGCGCGGAGGGCAGCGCTGCCAACTCGACCCCCAGATCGGAGAAAACGCGCTCGTAGAAGCCGTCTTCACCGCGCAGGTAGGCCTCGATCTGCTGCAGGAACCAGCCGGACT
This sequence comes from uncultured Solirubrobacterales bacterium, assembly GCA_963836065.1. GTDB lineage: Bacteria > Actinomycetota > Thermoleophilia > Solirubrobacterales > Solirubrobacteraceae > Palsa-465. Next base: position 733,432 of record CAWIII010000021.1, on the reverse strand, counting down.
CGGCACCCTGGATGATCCGGTGGTCGTAGGTCGAGGTCATCGTCATGACCTTCTCCGCGCCGATCGCCGGGCCGATCCGCTCGAGCCCGACCGGATACGCGATCGAGCCAGTGGCGACGATCGTCCCTTGCCCCACCATCAGCCTCGGAACCGACGCGACCGTGCCGATCCCGCCCGGGTTGGTCAGCGTCAGGTTGGCGCCGGTGAGGTCATCAGCGGTCAGCGTGTTCGTGCGGGCCTTCTCAACCAGCGCGTTGTAGGCCTCGAGGAACTCCGTGAAGCTCAGGCGACCAGCGTCGCGAACGACCGGCACCATCAGCGTGCGGCTGCCGTCCTTCTTCTCGACATCAACCGCCAGCCCAAGATGGCAGGCGCCGTCGTCGACGCGGTGGGGCTTATCGTCCAGCTCGGCAAAATGGTTCGCCATCACCGGCATCTGCTCGGTCGCGGCGCGCGCGATCGCGTAGGCGATCAGGTGCGTGAAGGAGACCCGCTGGCCGGCGTTCTTGAGCTGCTTGCGGCGCTCGTCGAGCACGCTGACCGGCATCGTGCGAAATGACGTCGCCGTTGGGATCGAGCGACTCTCATCCATGTAACGCGCGAGCGCCGCGGCCCCGCCGCGGAGTGGCTGGGCACCGGGAGTGCTTATGGGGGCGGCCCTTGGGGGGGCCGCCCTGTCTGATGTGGCACTCGCACCGTTCGCGGCCGCCGCAAGTACGTCAGCCTTCGTGATCCGACCACCGCGGGCGCTGCCGTGGACGCCTGAGATATCGATGCCCTCCTGCGCCGCGACGCGACGGGCCACGGGGGAGGCATTGGTGCCGTCAGCGAGCGCTTCCGCGGCGCCGTCCTCCGCGCTGCTGGCTTCCGGGGCCGGTGCAGGTGCCGTTGCCGTGGCGCCCGCGGCGCCCGCAGTCATCCGGGCGATCACTTGTCCGACGCTGACCGTCTCCCCGTCGGAGGCAAGGATCTCGGTGATCGTCCCCGACGCCGGAGCGGGAAGTTCCATGTCGACCTTGTCGGTCGAGATCTCGACCACGGTGTCACCGTCCTTGACGGCATCGCCAACCTTCACCGACCACTCGAGGATCGTCCCCTCGGTCACCGACTCTCCACCGGTCGGGGTCACGATCTCGATCGTCTCGCCGACCGCGGCGTCGGCGGCCGCAAGCCCTTCCATCTCGGTGGTGGCACCGGCGACGGCCTCCTCGGGCGTGGCCGGCGGTGACTCCCCGGAGACGGGGGTGGCGGGCGGAGCGTCGCCGTCCGCGCCCTCGGTCGAGATCTCCGCCAGCAGCGCGCCGACCTCGACGGTGTCGCCCTCGGCCGCGTAGATCTTCACGAGCGTCCCCGCCGCGGGAGACGGGACTTCCGCATCGACCTTGTCGGTCGAGATCTCGACAACGGTCTCGTCGACGTCCACGGTGTCGCCTTCCTGCTTGTGCCATTCGAGCACCGTGCCCTCGGCGACGGAGTCACCCATCGCCGGCATCACAACCTGGACCGTGCTGGTCTCTACCGCCATTCGGATTTCAACTGTAACGCGTGCGGAAGGGCACAGAGGCGTTCTTCCCGCTGCCTCGCCGGCGGTCGGCGATCACGAATCCGATCGACCCCGCGAACGGCCCCAGCCCGCCGAGTACCACGACCGTGACGGCCAGCCAGAACGGGATCACGTGCGCCCGCGCGGCCGCGATGCACAGCAGCGACATCGCGATCCACATCAACCCGTGCGCCATGCCCAGCACGAACGTCTCTGGCTCCGGCTTGCCCAGCCCAAAGGCGCACACCAGTAGCGCCAGGTAGACGGCCGAATGAACGAATGACGCCACCTCCAGCCGACGAAAGGTGATCGCTCTCACTGGTCCTCGAGCATCGCCGCCATCCGGCGCAGCGGCTCGTCCGCCTCCTCCGGCCACCGCTGGACATCCGCCGGCCACCAGGCAAACTCGTCATGTTCTTCGTCAGGGGTTACGGTTGCGCCGGCGGCAAGCCACGCCTGCCCGACCAGCAGGACGACGTTGCTCGGCAGAGCCACCAGCGCCTCGATCCGCAGGCGATCGGCCTCGACCGACCATTCCTCGCGCAGCTCGCGGGACAGCGTGTGCGCCGGATTCTCGTCGACCTCGACCGATCCTCCCGCGCCGAGTGCCCACCGGCCGGCCCACGACGCCAGCCAAGCCGCCCGCCGGCCGGCCAGCCAGCGGCCATCGGCGTCGCGGACGACGCACAGCACGGACATGCTGCCGGCGGCGTTCCTCGGCAGCAGACGCAGCGCCCAGCGAGCCGGCTGCAACTCGAGCGCCAGGTGCGCACTCCCGGCCTCGAAGCCTGCCAGGCGAGCCGCCAGCCCGTCGTGGCTAGGGGAGCCGCGCTCGCGCAGTTCGTTCAAAGCGAGGTCGGCGGCTTCGATCGCACTGGCCTCGGGCTCGAACGGCTCTGCGCGCCAGGACGCCTCGACCTGGGATGGGTCCCAGGGACCGACCGCCAATACGCCCGGTGTAATCGCCACGGCGGAAACGGTAGCGGCCAGGATCGTAGGGCCTCCCGGTCAGGAGGCCGACGGCAACGGGTAAGGTCCGGTTCGCTGCTTCCGATGCCCGCACCGCACAGTCGCCAACGCCGCCTCAAGCACTGGGGCTGGGGATACGAGGACGAGCAGCTCTCGCCGGCCGAGCTCCGCAGCGCCGCGACGTTCCTGCGCGATCGGCTCGGATATGGCTCAGATCCGGAGTCGCCGGTGGCGCTGAGCGAGCTCGTGCTGCCGCCCGTCCGGTTGCAGCCGCCCAGCGCCCTGGCCTCGATCTGCTCGACGGGCACCTACGAGCGTGCCTTGCATTCGTACGGGCGCTCCTATAGCGACATCGTCAGGGCCTTCCACGGCCGGTTTGACCACCCGCCCGACGTCGTCGCCCAGCCGCGCGACGAGCATCAGCTCGCCGCTGTTCTGGATTGGGCGGTCTCGGCCGGCGCCGCGGTGATCCCGTTCGGCGGCGGCACGAGCGTCGTCGGTGGAGTCGAAGCGCGCGTGGGCGACGATTACGCGGGGGCGGTGTCCGTGGACATGAAGGCCCTGGATCGGGTTCTGGAGATCGACCCGGTCTCGCTCGCCGCCCGGATCCAGGCGGGCGCGACGGGGCCGCGACTGGAGGAGCAGCTGGCGGAGCACGACCTGACACTGCGCCACTTCCCGCAGTCGTTTCAGTTCTCGACGCTCGGCGGCTGGATCGCCACCCGCGCCGGCGGGCATTTCGCCACGCTTTACACCCACATCGACGACCTCGTCGAGTCCGTCCGGGCGCTGACGCCAAGCGGACCGTGGGAGTCTCGGCGCCTGCCGGGATCGGGAGCCGGCGTATCGCCCGACCGGATGCTGATCGGCTCTGAGGGAACGCTCGGTGTGATCACCGAGGCTTGGGTGCGAGTCAGGCGTCGGCCGACATTCCGCGCCTCGGTGGCTGTCCGCTTCGAGCACTTCGCCAGCGGGGTGGCGGCGGTCCGCGCACTGTCGCAGTCTGGGCTGCACCCCTCCAACTGCCGTCTGATCGACGCCCACGAGGCAGAGCTCACCGGGGCCGGCGAGGGCTCCCACGCGCTGCTGATGCTCGGATTCGAATCTGCCGAGCACGACGTCGAGCCCTGGCTGGCGCTGGCACTCAGTTGCTGCTCTGACCACGGTGGCTCGCCCGAGCGCCGAGAGGAATCCGTGGGCAGCTGGCGGGAGGCATTTCTGCGCGCGCCCTACCTGCGCGACACGTTAGTCGCGATCGGCGTGATCTCGGAGACGTTCGAGACGGCGATCACCTGGGATCGCTTCCCCCAGTTCCACGAGGCAGTCATGTCGGCCACCCGGGCCGCGGTCCACGCAGCCTGTGGTGCCGGCTCGGTCACCTGCCGGATCACCCACGTGTATCCCGACGGGCTGGCGCCGTACTACACGATCCTCGCGCCGGGCCGCCGCGGCGCCGAGCTCGAGCAGTGGGCGGAGATCAAGCGCGCCGCCGCCGACGCCCTGATCGGCGCGGGAGGCACGATCACGCATCACCACGCGGTTGGCCGGGACCATCGTCCCTGGTATGACCGGCAGCGACCGGAGCCGTTCGCCGCCGCCCTACGCGCCGCCAAAGCAGCCCTCGACCCAACGGGGGCGCTCAATCCCGGCGTGCTGATCACGCCGCTTCGCGAGCCAAACGCGCCTAGTGTCCGCTCAGGGTCCTGAACGGATACACGATCACGAACTCGGCCAGGAATAGCAGCACCCAGAGACCCACGACCACGCGCGGGATCCGGCGCCACGCGAGCAGTCGCGACACCGCGATGAACAGCGCTGGCATCGTGATCACCATGTAGTAGAGGTAGCTGGTGCGGCTGTCGATCAGGCTCAGGGCCTCCAGCGGCAACCAGGTCCCGAGTATCCAGGCGATGATCAGGAACGAGAGGATGTCTCGTCGCCGGAACGCCCACCAGACGCTCAGCACGATCGCCACCCAGCTGGTGAACAGCAGCACGCGGTTGATCAGCCCGCGGAAGTTGATGATCGTGCTCGTCCGCGCCACGTGCCCGTTCACCGACACAGTCACGGACTCCTTGAAATACGGGATCTCCTTGACGTCGGCCCAGAACTGCCATGGGTAGCTGGCGATCCCGTGCGGTCCGTTGACGCTGCGAAGGTTGTTGGCGAAGCTCGAGATGAACGCGATGTGATTACAGGCACTCCGCCACAGCCACACGTCGCTGCAAATCGCTGCCTGTCTAGAAGTGACGGGATGGCCACTGTTGTACGGGGTCACGGCGGCATCGAGAATCGCCAGCGCACTCGCGAACGCTACGACCGTCACCAGCGTTAGCGTGACCGGGCGCATGACGCGGCGGACGCTCGGCCGGGTCGGTCGCCCGGCTGCCAGCCACCGAAGCGCCCGCAGCGCCTCGAGCGCGATCACCACGGCCACGCCGAACAGCGCGACTTCCTTGAAACAGGCGCCGATTCCCAGCAGAACGCCGGCGACGATCGGCCGGCCGCGGAGGTAGAAGGCGACGCCCGCGAGCATGAACGGCATGCAGTAGATGTCGAGCACCGCGATCCGTCCGCTGATCAGCCACAGGTTCTCGAAGCTCGCGAGCGCGCTGGCGCCTAACGCAAGCCACGGTCCGCCGCCGGCACAGCGAACGAGCCAGTAGAGCAGCAACAGCGCGGCGAACGCGAAGGCGACCGCGGTGACGCGCCACGCGACCGCGTTGTCGCCGCCGATCTCGATCGCGGCCGCGATCACCATCTTCGCCAGCTGCGGGTGCTCGGCATTGGGATCGGTGCCACGAGGCGAGGCCCGGAAGTAGCGGTCTGCCGGGCTCATCGGCACGCCGGCGATCAGCCGCGCCGCGTTTACGTAGTAGGCCTCATCGAAGACGGTTCCGGCGCCGCCCGGGCCCCTCGGTGGGATCCCGAGCTGAAAGCTCCGCGCGCCGACGCCGAGCGCGGAGACGACCACGAGCAGGACGAGCGGCGCCCGTCGGTGAGCCAGCACGCCGCGAAGCCACACGGCGAGCCGCCGCGGGCCCGAGAGCACGCTCGCAGCTTGCCGACCACGCGCGGTCATCCTCGCTCCGATCCTAGACCGCGGACTGCGAGCACGGCGCCCCAGCGCCTGCACGTCAGTCGTCGGCGTCCTCGAACCGCTGCTCGTAGACCCGGTAGCGCTTGACGATCCGCCCCCCCATCGCCTCCATTCCGCGGTTCATTGCCTTGTTGGTCTCGAGGATCCAGCCCGTCTCTCCCCAGCTGCACCGTGTTTGCTCGCCCATCTTGAAGTTCTCGAGGTACAGCGCCGCCGCCACGCCGGTGTGCTGATACTCGGGCAGCACCCCGAGGAACCCCACACGCACCCGGTCGATGATTGCCCGCTTGTTCAGATAGTGCCACCAGCCAACTGGGAGCAGGTGACCGCGCATCTTCTTGAGCACCTGGTTGATGTCCGGGATCGTGATCGCCATCGCCACCGCCTCCTCGTCGGTCTCGGCGATCATGAACCAGTCACGGTCATAAACGAGCTGCAGCGTCCGTGCGTACTCGTCCAAGTCCTCCTTCGTGTAGGGGACAAAGCCCCAGTTGCGCGCCCACGCGGCGTTGTAGATCTTTGCGAACTGATCGATCTCGCGACGGAGATGCCGTCGCGACATCCGGCGGATCTGGATGCCGTACTTGGACTGGGCTTTCTCGGCAATATCTGGAAGCGCTCGGTGCATTCGCGAGCGATCGGCGATGTGGAGCTCCCACATGTATAGGTCCATCGCCTTCGCCAGTCCGGCTTCCTCACAGCGCTGCTGATAGTAGGGCGGGTGCCACGGCTGCCTGATCATCGGCTCGCGCTCGAAGCCTTCGATCAGGACCCCGCTCTCGTCGTTCATCTGGAAGTCCATCGGACCCACCATCCGCTCACAGCCGCGCCTGCGCAGCCAGCCCTCGGCAGTAGCCAGGAGTGTCTGGAGCACTTCGAGGTCGTCCTCGAACTCGAGGAACCCGAACATTCCCCAGCGGCTGTGATGAAACTCGTTGAAGGCGCGATCGATCTGCGCGGTGATGCGACCGACGAGGTGTCCGTCTCGCCGAGCGAGAAAGTAGGCGCCCTCGCCGTGGGTGAAGTACGGGTTGAGGTTCTGCGCCAGGAACAGGTAGCGCTCGACCTTCAGCGGTGGGATCCACGGTGTCCCGGCGTGCAGCCGGAAGGGGAGCTCGACGAACGCGTGAAGGTCGCGCAATCCCCGCACCCGGGTTATCTCGACGCGCATTGGCGCGGAACCGTAGCGGACTGGCTGGCGTGCGACCATTGGCTCCGGCGATGGTGCGTGATCCTTACCAGACTTTGGGTGTCGGTCCTACGGTCTCCGATCGCGAGCTCCGCTCCGCCTACCGGCGACTCGTGCTGCTTCACCATCCCGACCACAACGGTGGCTCGGCCGAGTCGGCGCGCCGATTCGAGGAGATCCAGGAGGCCTACGCGCAGGTCACGCGGCTACGCGCTCAGGGCAACCGGCCGCGCACGGCCCCGAGACCAGCGCCCGCGGGGCCTGAGGTCGATTCGCGACTGGCTGAGCTGGAGCGCGAGCTGCGCGAAGCCAAGGCGGCCCGCGAGCGGGCGATCCGAGCCGCGCGAGCGGCGGCCGCGCCGGATACTGACAAGCCGGCAACCGACGAGGAGCTCGGATACATCAAGACCGAGGACAGCTTCGCGAAGATTCTCGACGATGCCGTCTCGGATCTCTCACACTGGTTATCCGAGCACCGCAAACCTTAGGGGTGCCAACAGAGGGCCACTGTATCCGCTGCCGACGGCTCAACAGCCACGCCGTGGTCGGACTCGGACAGGTCGCGTTCGACTCACGCGTGCGCTACATCGAGGACGGGCTGCGTGGAGCCGAGCTCCGCGATGCCGTGATCACCGACGTCGAGGCCCGGAAGGCGTGGAAGCGCCACCGGGGAGAGTGACGCGTGGCCACGATCGCGATCCTTGGACCAGGCGGGGTCGGCGCCTTCGCCGCGGCGGCGCTCGCCCGTGCCGGAGAAAGCGTCGTGGTAGTAGCCCGAGAGGAAACGGCAGCCACGCTCGCGGAGAACGGGATCGCGGTTCAGAGCGTGGCCCTCGGCGCCTTCACGGCATATCCGCAGGCCACCGCGACCCTCACGGCGACGGTCGACGCCCTCCTCGTGACGACGAAAGCGACGGGCCTCGACGCGGCGCTCGATCGGATCGAAGGCGACGCCTCGCTGGTGGTGCCGCTGCTCAACGGCCTTGACCACATGCGCACGCTTCGCGCTCGGTTCCCGCCCGAACGAGTCGGAGCAGGCACGATCCGAATCGAGTCTCACCGCTCGGCTCCGGGGCGGATCGTGCAAAGTAGTCCGTCCCTACGGGTCGAGCTGGCCAGCGACCGGCCCGCACTGCTCCCCCTTATCCAGCGCCTTGGCACGACGCTCCAGAATGCCGGGATTCCGATCGCGATTGGACCGAGCGAGGCGCAGATCCTGTGGTCGAAGCTGGTCCGGCTCTGCGCGCTGGCCTGCACCACCAGCGCCTCGGGGCGCACGATCGGGTTTGTACGTAGCGAACCGGGATGGCGAGCCATGATGGAGGCTTGCGTGTTCGAGGCGACGGCCGTGGCCAATGCGGACGGCGCGCGTATCGATCCGGGGCTCCCCATCGGCGAGCTCGATGCTGCCCACGCCGAGCTGGGGTCCTCGATGCAACGGGATATCGCCGCCGGTCGGGAGCCCGAACTCGATGCGATCGCGGGCTCAGTGCTCCGCGCGGCGATCCGTCACGAGCTCGAGTGCCCAACGATCGCTCGCCTGGCCACACAAATCGCCCGCCAGGCCGGCCTGCCGGCACTGACGGTCTGACCCCGAGCGTCCGCCCAACTACACCGGCGGGCGCACCGGCGGCGCCGCACCCGGGCTGTGAACCGGGGAGACGATCTCCTCGGAGGCGACGGCTTGCACTACTTCCTCCTCTTCCTCGACCGCACCTTCGTCGTGCTCGCCGTCGCAGAGGATCCTGAAGTTGCCGGTAACCCCACCGTCCGCCTGGAGCACGATCCCGGGAAGGAGCTCCTCGCCCTCCTCGAGCCCGAGCCGCTCGATGTCGAACTGCGCCATCCCGATACCCCAGGTGTTGTGGGTCGGGTTCTCGCGGTCATGGGCATACACCGCTTGCGCGAAGCGCTCGAGCAGCTTGGCCATTGTGGTGGTATCGGGCATCGGCGCCGCTCAGCGTACCTCGATCAGGCGCGCTCGATGAGCTCGATCCGGTATCCGTCTAGGTACCGCACTTCTTGAAGCTGATATTTCCTCATGGCAGCCAAGCTGTACACCGTACTCCTCAACTGGCTCGATGAGCTCAATCCCGACCTCATACAGGCGCTGCGGGGACCGGGCCGTTGGCCCAGAGCACGCACACCGCGCACCCGCGGCGCCGGACCCGGACTCTGGACCGGCGCCACGATCTCTTCTGAGGCGACGGCCTCCACCAGCTCTTCCTCCTCCTCGACGGCGCCTTCGTCGTGCTGACCGTCGCAGAGGATCCTGAAGTTACCCGTCACCCCGCCGTCCGCCTGCAGCACGATCCCCGGCAGGATCTCCTCGCCCTCCTCGAGACCGAGGCGATCGATGTCGAAGTGCGCCATCCCGATCCCCCACGTGTTGTGGGTCGGGTTCTCGCGGTCATGGGCGTAGACCATTTGCGCGAAGCGCTGGAGCAGCTTGGCCATGGTGCTGGTGTCAGGCATCGCCGACCTTCAGCGTACCGATCAGGCGCGCTCGATCAACTCGATCCGGTAGCCGTCCGGATCGCGCACGAAGCACAGCCGCGACCCACCCTCGCGGACGGTGTACGGCGGGCGTTCGGGCTCGATCCCCTGTCCCTTGAGGCGGGCCAGCGCTTCATCGAGGTCCGCCGTCGTGATCGCGATGTGCCCGTAGCCGGTTCCGATCTCGTAAGGCTCCTCGCGACCGAAGTTGAAGGTCAGCTCGAGCCGAGGCTCGGCCCCATCGTCCGGAAGACCCATGAACACGTTGATCGCCTCGTCCCGGATCGGCGCCCGGGCTTTTTCCTCGAACCCGAGCGCTTCGTAGAACGCCACCGAGCGGTCGATCTCCAGGATGCGGTAGCAGGTGTGGATCAGGCTCATTCCGCGCTACAGCCTACCCCGATACGCTCCCAGACATGATCATCGAACGCTCGATGAGCGACCAATGGCTCTCGAACACCTACCTCGTGGCTGACGAGCAGGGCTCCCAAGCAGTGCTGATCGACGCGGGCGGGCCGGTGGCTCCGCTGCTCGACATTCTGGATCGGATGCGCTTTGAGCTGACCCACGTGCTGCTGACGCATCATCACCACGACCACGTCGCGGAGCTCGAGCAGGTGCTCGCGCGCCATCCGGGCACGCCCGTCTTGATCCACCCACTGGAGCGAGAGCTCGTTCCCGGGGCGACGGCAACGATGCTGCCGGGTGAGCCGATCGACAGCGGGGCGCTGGAGATCCAGCCAATCCACACTCCGGGCCACACGGCCGGGATGCTCTCGCTGCTGATCAATGGGACTGACGTGTTCACCGGCGACACGCTGTTCAAGGGATCGGTGGGTGGCGTCCGGGCGCCCGGCTCCACCAGTTACGCGGATCTCAAGTCCTCGGTCATGGACACGCTGTTGCAGCTGCCGCCGCAGACCAGGATCCATCCCGGGCACACCGACCCGACGACGGTGGCCGACGAGCTCGAGCACAACGCGTTCGTGCGCATCTGGCGGGGGCTCGATCCCGAGGGCAAGGAGCAGTGCACGGCGCTCGGCGACCCCGCGACGCTGATCCTGTTCGGCGATGACTACGACGGCGGCCACAAGGCATGGGTGCGGTGGCCGGACGGGTCGGATGACATCGTCCCGGGATCGCGCGTGCGGCGCTGAGAATCCCGGCGGCTAGCATCTGAATAGTTGTGGCAGACAAGATCCCCACCTCTCGCGTGGGGCGTACCGCCCGGATCGGGGGACTCGCGGCAGGCCAAGCGATCCGCCAGGCGGGGACCCGCGCGGCTAACGTAACGCGCACCAGGCCGGGTCGCGATGCCGCGCTCGAGCGGCGTCACATCGAAGCCGCGGAGCAGATCGTCGAGGCGCTCGGGAAGATGAAAGGCGCGGCGATGAAAGTGGGACAGGTGATGTCCTTCCTCGACGTCGGCCTCGTGCCCGAGGAATACCGCGACGACTTCCAGCGCAAGCTCGCCGCGCTTCGTGACGCGGCGCCCACCGTCAGCTTCAAAGACATGCGTAAGGTAATCGAGCAGGAGCTCGACGAACGCGTCGAGGACACATTTGCCGAATTCGACGAGGAGCCGATCGCTGCCGCCTCGATCGGCCAGGTCTACCGCGCGCAGCTCCTGGACGGACGGACGGTCGCCGTCAAGGTCCAGTATCCAGGCGTGGCCTCCGCCGTGCGCGCGGACCTGCAGAACCTGGGGCTAATCCTGCGCCTCGCCAAGCGGATCGCGCCCGGGATGGACCCCAAGGCGATTGGCGCGGAGATCCGCAACCGGATCGAGGAGGAGCTCGACTACGAGCTCGAGGCCCAGAATCAGCGCGCGCTCGCCCGGATCTTCCGCGGCCATCCGTTCATCGTCGTGCCCGAAGTCGTGACCTCCCTGTCGCGCGAGCGAGTGATGGTCAGCGAGTTCGTCGAGGGCACCGGGTTTGAGGATCTCAAGCACTACCCGCAGGACGAGCGTGACCGGATTGGCGAGATGTTGTTTCGCTTCTACTTCGGCTGCCTCTACCGCCACCACCAGTTCTCCGGTGACCCTCATCCCGGCAACTCGATGCTGATGCATGACGGCCGGATGGCGTTCCTGGACTTCGGACTGTTCAAGCGAATGCCCGCTGGAGCGGTCCGCCTCGAGATCGCGGTCGCGCGCGCCATTATGGAGGGCGACATCGACACGATCATGCAGCTCGGAACCGACACCGGATTCTTCCCGGAGCCGAAGAAGTTCAACCGCGACCGCGTGCTCGAGCACTTTCGGGCGGCGACCTCGTGGTACACCGAGGACGAATACGTCCAACTGAGTCCGGAGTATGCGACCCAGGTCCTGATCGACATGAGCGATCCGCGCTCTGAGTACTTCGGACAGCTGCGCCACGAATCGGCCCCGCCCGATCACATCTTCGGCCGCCGGATGGAGGTGCTGACGCTCGCCGTGATCTCCCAGCTGCAGGCCCGGGGGAACTTCTGCCGGATCGCGCGCGAGTGGTTCTACGACGATCCGCCCTCAACCGAGCTCGGTCGCCAGGACGCGGAGTTCTTCGCCCGGGCGGCGGCTTAGCAACTATTAATCCGATCCCACCAAGGAGTCTGCCGATGACGGTCCACGACCATTCTGACCACGAGCACCGCGGCCCCGGCTACGCCTCTCCCCAGGCCGCGCGGGAGCAGCCGCCCGAGCAGTTCGTGTACGTCGCCGCGCCGACCTACGGCGAGATCGTCCACCGGACCGAGATGCCGAACATCGGTGACGAGCTGCACCACTTCGGCTGGAACGCGTGCTCGAAGGGATGGCTGACAAAGCTCGACCGCCAGCCCGATGGGAGCTACGCGCTCGATCCGGGCTTCTTCGTCGACTTCCACGAGCAAGCGGACGGGGCGCGACCGCACGAGATCCATCTCCCCGGAGGCGACTGCACAACCGAGCTCTTCCAGTAGCGGAGCGCACGCGTTGAGCGCCTTGCTTGGCCTCATCGTCGACGGCGGCGTCGCCGATCGCGACCACCTGAAGGGAAAGCAGGATCTGGCCGAGCTGCTCGAGTCTCCATGATCGACCACCCGGCGTTTTCGGTCGAGACCTGGCGGGTGCGCGAGACAGAGCTGCATCTTGACGCGCTCGCTCAGACCGAGTCGGTGTTCGCGCTGGCCAACGGACACATCGGGCTACGCGCGAATCTCGACGAGGGCGAGCCCTATGGATTGCCGGGGACCTATCTCGGTGGGTTCTATGAAGTGCGGCCGCTCCCCTACGCGGAGACCGCCTACGGCTACCCGGAGGACGGCCAGTCGGTAGTCAACGTCACCAATGGCAAGATCATCCGCCTACTTGTGGAGGACGAGCCCTTCGACGTCCGCTACGGCGAGCTCCGCAGCCACGAGCGCGTGCTGGACCTGCGAGCCGGGCTACTCAGCCGCCGTGCCGAATGGCTCTCACCGACCGGGCGTCTGATCAGGATCTCCTCGACGCGGATGGTGTCGTTCGCCCAGCGCGCGATCGCCGCGATTCAGTACGAGGTCGAGCCGCTCGACGGGTCGATCCCGATCGTCGTCCAATCCGAGCTCGTTACCAACGAGTCGCCGCCGCCCGCCCTTGACGACCCGCGCGCCGCGGCTGCGCTGACCGCACCGCTGCAATCGGAGTTCGTCTACTCAGGCGATGTCCGCGCGCTGCTCGTGCACATCACCCGGGTCAGCGGCCTGCGGATGGCCGCGGCGATGGACCACGTGATCGACGGGCCGCCGGGAACCGAGACCACGATCGAGGCCTACGAAGACCTGGCTCGGCTGACGATCACGACCGAGGCGTCACCGGGGACGCCCCTGCGGCTGATCAAGTTCCTCGCCTACGGCTGGTCGGCGCAGCGCTCGGTACCCGCTGTCCGCGACCAGGTCGGGGCGGCGCTGGCCGGCGCCAAGCACACCAGTTGGGATGGGCTCGCGGAGCAGCAGCGCGCGTTTCTCGATGACTTCTGGGAGCACGCCGACGTCGAGCTCGAAGGCGACGCCGAGCTGCAACAAGCGATCCGCTTCTCGCTCTTCCACGTCTTGCAAGCGGGCGCCCGCGGGGAGCAGCGCGCGATCGCCGCGAAGGGGCTGACCGGTCCCGGATACGACGGCCACACCTTCTGGGATACGGAGTCCTTCGTCCTGCCGGTCCTCACCTATACCGCCCCCCGGGCCGCCGGCGATGCCCTGCGCTGGCGCCACCAGACGCTCAAGCTGGCGCGCGATCGCGCCCAACAACTCGGCCTCCACGGTGCCGCCTTCCCGTGGCGCACGATCCACGGTGAGGAGTGCTCCGGCTACTGGCCGGCGGGAGCCGCTGCCTTCCACATCAATGCCGACGTCGCCGATGCGGTGATCCGCTACCACCGTGCCTCCGATGACGAGCAGTTCGACCACGACATCGGCTGCGAGCTGCTGTTCGAGACCGCGAGGCTGTGGCGCTCACTGGGCCATCACGACGCCAGTGGGCGGTTCCGGATCGACGGCGTCACCGGACCGGATGAGTACAGCGCGGTCGCCGATAACAACCTGTACACGAACCTGATGGCGCAGCGCAACCTCCGCGTGGCGGCCGAAGCGGTCGAGCACAACCCCAAACGCGCGGCGGAGCTCGGCGTCGACGATGAGGAGGCCGCCAGCTGGCGAGATGCTGCGCAGAAGATGATGGTTCCCTACGACGAGGCCCTCGAGGTTCATCCGCAGGCGGAGGGGTTCACCGAGCACATGATCTGGGACTTCGAGTCGACAACCCCCGAGCAGTACCCGCTGCTGCTGCACTTCCCCTACTTCGACCTGTACCGCAAGCAGGTGGTCAAGCAGGCCGACCTGGTGCTGGCGATGCATCTGCGCGGCGACGCCTTCACCGCCGAGCAGAAGGCCCGTAACTTCGCCTATTACGAGGCCCTCACGGTCCGTGACTCTTCGTTGTCGGCCTGCACGCAAGCGGTGATCGCGGCGGAGGTCGGCCATGTGGAGCTCGCCTACGACTACTTCGGCGAGGCTGCCCTGATGGATCTCGACGACCTCGAGCGCAACACCCGCGACGGGGTCCACATCGCGGCATTGGCCGGGACGTGGATCGCGGCAGTCAACGGCCTGGGCGGGATGCGCGACCATGACGGCGAGCTCAGCTTCATGCCGCGGCTACCGCAAGCGCTCACGCGGCTGGCGTTCCGGCTAATGTTCCGCGGCCGAAGGCTGAAGGTGGACGTAGCCCACGATCAAGCGAGCTACATGCTGCTCCACGGTCCGCCACTCGAGATCGCCCACTTCGGAGAGCGCGCCACGATCACGCCGGACGAGGCGCTGGTGCGCCCGATCCCTGCGGCGCCGAGGCGAGGGCGCCTGAACCAACCACGCGGTCGCGCACCGGCGCGACGGCAACCCCGACGATGACGGGGACGGCGAGCGCCGGTTAGACGCGCTGGATCTGCATCAGGCTGGTGGTGCCGGGCCGGCCGCTGGGCAGCCCCGCGGTGATGCAGACTCGGGCACCGGACTTGACCCAGCCGAGCTCGACGACCCGCCGGGCGGCGTCCACAATCAGGGCTTCGGTGATCTCGTGTCGGCGCATCGCCGCTGCTTGGACGCCCCACATCAGACCGCAGCGCCTCACGGTCTCCTTCCCTGGAGAGAGGACGTAGATCGGCACCTGCGGCCGGTGGGCGGAGATCAGCCTGGCGGAGCGACCCGAGAGGGTCGGCACGACGAGCGCGGCGAGATGCAGATCTCGCGCAGCCGCGCACGCGCCGTAGGCAACGGTGTAGGCGGGATCGCGTGCATCGCGCCTGACTCGATCGTCGTTCCAGGTGCGGTAGGGCAGATCGCGCTCGGTGCGCTCAGCCACAGCGGCCATCATCTCGATCGCCTCGACCGGGTACGCGCCGATCGCAGTCTCTTGGGAGAGCATCACCGCATCGGTTCCGTCCAGGATCGCATTCGCGACATCGGCGACCTCGGCGCGCGTGGGGCGTGAGGAGGAGACCATCGAGTCGAGCATCTGCGTCGCGGTGATCGCCGGCCGGGCGATCCGCCCGGCGATCCGCAGCAGCTGCTTCTGCACGATTGGGACGTCGTAGATCGGCAGCTCGATCCCCAGGTCTCCCCGCGCAACCATCACGCAATCGGCGGCCCGGATGATCTCCTCGGCCGAGTCGACCGCCTGCGGCTTCTCGATCTTCGCGATCAGCGGCAGGCGCGTGTGCTGGCGCACGCTGGAGACGTCCTCGGCCGTGCGGACGAATGACAGCGCCACGAGGTCGACCCCGATCGACTCTCCGAAGCGGAGCATGTCGAGATCCTCCTCGGGAACGGCGGGCAGCCCGCGCGTCGAGCCGGGGATGTTGAGCCCCTGGCGCGAGGCCACGGTGCCACCAATCTCGACCGCGGTCTCGATCTCGCCATCGCCATCGCGCACCCCTTGGACGCGCAGCCGGATCGCCCCGTCCGCGAGGTAGATCACGTCATCGGGATCGACGGCTGACGCGAGCCCGCCCCAGCTGACTGACATCTGGTGCTCGTTGCCGACCGAGTCAGAGCCGCACACGAGCACCAGCTTCTCTCCCGGCTTGAGCTCGGCGATGCCATCCTGCACCGCCCCGATGCGGATCTTGGGGCCCGGAAGATCCTGCAAGATCGCGACCTGCCGGCCGACGCTCGAGGCAGCGCTACGAATCCGCTCGACGTTCTCGGCGTGCAGCTCCCGGCTGCCGTGGGAGAAGTTCAAGCGGGCGACGTCCATCCCGGCCTGCACCATTCGGGCCAGCGTCTCGGGGTCCTGCGAGGCAGGTCCGATCGTGGCGACTATCTTCGTGCGGCGCATGTCGGCTATGGAAGCTACTGCACCGCTCCTCGGTGCTCATTAAGGACGCGCTAGGGGAGCTCGATTGGCTCGCCGTCGGCGCTCAACCGGCCGCCGTCGCGCAGGTCACAGATCAAATCCCAGTGCAGCGCCGAAGCGTTCCTGCCCCCGGTCTCCAGATAGGAGCGCCCGAGCGCCAGATGCACCGTTCCGGCCATTTTCTCGTCGAGCAGAATCGAGCCGGTGGGTCGGTCGATCCCCCGGTTCGTGCCAATCCCGAGCTCTCCCAACAAGCGCGCGCCGCCGTCCGTGTCGAGCGCTGCACGGAGGTAGTCCTCGCCACGCTCGGCCGACGCGGCCACCACCTCACCGTCGACAAACGTGAGCTGCACGCCCTCGACCGCGACGCCGCGCGGGCTCGAGGGAACCGTGAAGCGGATCGTGCCCTGGGCGGAGTCCTCGAGTGGTCCGGTGAACACTTCACCGCTTGGCATGTTGTGCTTGCCGTCGGAATTGATCCAGGTCCGTCCGTCGACGTGAAGCCGCAGGTCCGTCCCCTCCGCCTCGATCCGGATCTCCCGGGCGCTCGCGAGACGCTCGACGAGCGCTTGCTGACGATTGCTCAGCTCTCGCCATGCCCCCAGTGGATCGGGCTGGTTCAGGAACAGGGCGCGGTCCAGGAACTCGGTGTAGTCGAGTTCGCTCATACCGGCCTGCTGGGCAAGCGCCGGCGTCGGCGATTGCGTCCCGCACCAGCGCAGCGCGAGCCGCGCCTCCTGGATCGGCGCTCGGGCGCGCGCCGTGCGCGTGATCAGCGTCGGATCGACCCCGGCCAAAGCGCGAGTGTTCGACGGAGCCTGGATCGAGAGCACAGCGTCCGCAGCCTTGGCCTCGGCGAGCTCCAGTGGTGGGAATGAGTCGAGCTGAGTCTCGCGCGCGTAGCGGTAGAAGTCCTCGGGGAGCTCGTCGGGGGTGACGCGGAGCAGCGGCCAGGCTTCGCGCTCCAGCAGGGCGCGGTGAAGCGCCCGCACCAGCGGCAAGGCATTGGGGCTCGCCCCGACGAGCACCTGGTCACGCTCGCGAACCTCGATGCACCAATCGCACAGCAGCCGCGCGAACGCTTCCGGATCGATCATGGCGCCTGGAGCTCCGGGAAGTGCTCGCCGACGTGCTCGCGCAAGCTGTCACGCACGAACCGGCGCTCCTGCGCGGAGGCCATACGGTAGCGGCCAAGTAGCTCCTTCTGGCGCTCGATCTCCACTCCGGAGATCGACCACGACACGGCCAGGCGCTCGAACAGGAACTCGACCCCTCGCTGCCATGCGTCCTCGCGCTCGATGCCGCCGACGATCACGGCCCCATATTCTCGCCGAGAGCCGGCCGAGAGTGAACCGCGGAGCCTCAACGCGTTGCCCTCGCCGTCCCGATACTCACTGACCGGGGCCAGCAGGCGGTCGCGCTGCCGTCCTCGACGTCCCACGGCCTACCAGAGCGGCGCGGACGCGGCCAGTTCGAGTTGCGCGCGCACGTTTCCGGTGATGGCGTCGGCGTGACCGGTCCATACGACCGAGGGCTCCAGCTCGGCCAGCCGGCGGATCGACGCCCGCGCCTGCTCAACGTCGAGGTCGAACGCCGGGTGCGGCACGCGTGCGGCACCCTTGATCCCGGTTTGGGGGTCGAGCGTGTACAGGCAGTCGCTGACCAGCGCCAACCGGTCCGATTCACGGAACAGACCGATCAGACCCGGGGCGTGGCCCGGAAGCTCGATCACGCGAAAGCCGGCGATCTCATCACCTTCGGTGACCGTGCCGGCGATCGTGACCGCCCCGCCGTCCCACACCGGAAGCAGCTTGCGCAGCAGGAAGCGTCCGTGCCGATCGAGCTTGGCGAAGTCGAAGTAGTCTCGGTAGGGCTCGGGCGACTGCGCGGCCAGTAGCTCGGCGGGATGGCAGTAAACGGGCGCGCCCAGGCCCGGAGCTATCCCGCGGTGATCGGCGTCGGCATGACCGAGCACGAGCCGCTTGATCCCGCCTAGCCGCGCTCCCGCGACCGCGACCGCCGTGGTCATGTCGGAGATCCCGCCATCGAATACGGTCACCCCGCCGTCATCCTCGAGCAGATAGACGTTCATCGTCTTGATCGGGAAGCCGCCGCGTACCAGCCAGACGCCCTCGGCGATCCGTTCTGGCTCGGAGCCGTGGACCCGTGAGCGGAGCCTGGTGCGCGCGTTGGCCAGCTTGGTCAGCCGCTCCTCGACGCGCGATCCACGGGGCGGTAAGAAGCCGAGCTGACGCGCGATGTCACCGCTGTCCAGGTAGGCGCCGAGGTGCCGGATCGCATCCCCGGCCACCGTCACCACGTCACAGCCTTCGATCTCGATCCGCGCTCCGTTGGCAGCGAATAGCTCGGAGAAGTACTCCCGGATGCCGTCGGGCGCTGTCAGCTCCTGCTGACCGACGAACCGATCGACTCCCCCGGGCGCCCACACCGCGACCGCCGCGTCGAGGTCGTGCCCGCTCAACGCGTCGAAATATCGCTTGGCGATCTCGGCGGTGGTGACCATGGGCCCGCGCAGTCTACGCGCCGTCAATATCGTGCGCGGGATGGCCGAGCGGCGAGAGCTGGGGAGAGGCGAGCGGGTCCTTCCGGGATTGTGGCGGTTGCGTCTGCCGCTCCCCTGGCCCGGTGTGCCGCACTGCAACGCCTGGGCGATCGCGGCCGGGTCGGGCGTCGTGCTGGTCGACTCGGGCATGCACCAGCCCGGCTCGATGGCCCAGCTCGAGCTCGCGTTGCATCAGGTCAACCTGCGCGTCGAGCATGTCCGGCTGCTCGCCTGCACCCACGCCCACATCGACCACTGGGGCCAGGCGGCGACGATCCGCGACCGAGCCGGCTGCGAATTTCTGATGCATCCCAATCACGAGCACGGGAGTCACGCCGCGGGCGGCCCGGAGGAGGCGCTCGCGCACCGGATCGAGATCGGTCGCCAGAGTGGGGTCTCCGAGCGGTCTCTGCGGGCCTACGCCGAGCGAGCCAAAGAGATCCCGTCGGGCATCGCGCGCGCCATCGAACCCGACCGGCCACTCGTGGCCGGAGTCGCGATCGAGACTGATCTCGGCACTTGGACGGCTTACGAGACCCCCGGCCACGCCCCCTCTCACGTGTGCCTGTACCAGCGCGAGCGACGGCTGCTGATCTCCGGCGATCACGTTCTCGGCCGGATCTCGTTGTATTACGACTATGGCTGGACGCCTGACCCGGTCGGCGAGTTCCTGCGATCCCTTTCGCTAGTAGACGAACTGGATGTAAGGCTCTCCCTGTCCGGCCACGGGAAGCCGTTCCTGGACTTCCACGGGCACATCGAGAGCAACCGGAGGCTGGTCGATGAGCGGCTCGAGGCGGTCCTGGGCGCGCTGCGGGTGGGCCCGAAGACCGCGCTTGAGATCGCCCCCTACCTCCACAGCGAACCGGTGACCGAGGCCAACGCGTCGTGGTTCTTGTCTGAGACCCTCTGCTACCTGCGCCACCTAGAAGTCCAGGCGCGCGTCTCGCACGGAACCGATGGCGGACGAGAGCGCTGGACGCGGGTTTGACGGCATACCGCGTTTACCAACCTTGACACATTCGTGTCAAGGTTGGTAGAGTGCCGTCCCGTGCGAATCGACGAGATCATCGCCGCCAAGGATGAGCCGGTCTTTTCGTTCGAGTTCTTCCCTCCCAAGACCGACGAGGGTGAGCGCAACCTGCGGGCCACGCTCGAGTCGCTCGCCGAGCTGGAGCCCGATTTCGCCTCGGTGACCTACGGTGCCGGCGGATCAACGCGCAATCGCACCGTCGAGGTCACCAAGTGGCTCAAGCGGGAGGTGGGCGTCGAGGCGATGGCACACCTCAGCTGCGTTGGCGCCACCCGCGAGGAGCTGCAGGCGATCCTCGGAGGAATCGCCGACGCCGGTATCGATAACGTGCTCGCCCTCCGCGGCGACCCGCCCCGGGGGGAGGAGACATGGAAGCCGCATCCCGGCGGACTGCGATATTCGACGGAGTTGGTGTCGATGATCCGCTCCGGCTACCAGTTCAGTGTCGGTGCAGCCTGCTTTCCGGAGATCCATCCCGAGGCTCCCGACCTGACGCATGACTTGCGCTTCCTCAAGGAGAAGGTCGACAGCGGCGTCTCGTTTCTGATCACGCAGCTGTTCTTCGACAACGAGCTGTACTTCGGCTTCGTCGAGGAAGCGCGCGGATTTGGGATCGACGTGCCGATCCTGCCCGGGATCATGCCGATCACCGACGTAGCCCAGATCAAGACGATCACCGGCATGTGCGGCGCCACGATCCCCGCGGCGGTGCTCGAGGCGCTGGAATGGCGCTCTGAGGATCGCGACGCCGTCCATCAGCTCGGAGTCTCCTACGCCACTCTGCAATGCGCTGAACTGCTGGCCCGCGGTGCGCCGGGAGTGCACTTCTACACCCTGAACCGCTCCCCGGCGACCCGAGCGATCCTGTCGGCGTTGAAGTTGTTGCGCCCCTGGGTCAGGCGGGAAGTGGTCAGGACGGCGGGATGATCTCGAGGGCGTGGGCGACCGTTGGCTGTCCGCCTGCCTCGTAGCGAATGTCGACCTCATCGTTGCGCTTGTAGGTCCCGATCCCCCAGAAGCCGATTAGCCACGCCCAGAGCCCAAGCTTCTGCCGGACCAGCTCCCGCTCGAACAGCAGCTCTCCCGCGGAAATCCGGTAGTCGACACCGAGCTCTTGGCGTACGCCGTTGACGTACACCTCAAACGGCGAGCGCACGCCGGGCGGCAGCTTTACACGCCAGTGCTCCATCAGTCCCGAAGGTCGGCCCGGACTCGCGCCAGTACGGTGTTGTCGACGCGCTCGCCGTGCTCGCGAGTGTACCCGCGCAACACGCCTTCGTAGAGAAATCCCGCAGCTTGGGCGGCACCGATCATCGCCTCGTTGTCGGGCTCGGTCAGAACCTGTATACGCTCCAGGCCGCAGGGACCGAGCAGCCATCCGCTCGCGACGCGCAATGACTTACCTGCCACCCCCTGACCTCGAACCTGCGGAGCCAGCCAGATCCCGAGCTCGGCGCGAGCGTGATCCCAGTCGACGCCGTGCACGCTCAGCTGGCCGCGACAGATGTCCGAGCCCCGCTCGAGGATCGTCAGCCGGACGTGAGTGCCGGCGGCGCGCTCCGCTTCGGCTCGCTCCGCTCGGCGTCCCAGCTCGGCACCGCTCGGCGGACGCGCCTCACCGATGCTCAGGTGCAGCCCCCGATCGTCCTGGTAGGCGATCAGGATCTCCGGAATGTCGCGCTCAGCGAAAGCGCGCAGCGCCACAACTCCGTCGCTTAGGGCCTCGCGTAGTTCAGGAAAGGCGGGCACGTCGGCATCGCACCGTACTCTCTCCGTCCGGCCGTGGAAATCTCGTACCACATTCGCCGCTCCGAACGAGCACGACGCGTCCGCGTGACCGTCGATCCGTCCCGTGGTGTCGAGGTCGTGCTCCCCCGCCGGGCCGCCGAGCGCGAAGCCGCCGCGGCGATCCAGGAGCTTCGCCCCTGGATCGAGCGACGGATGCAGGAGGTCGCCCGCGCGCACGACGCGGTCGCAGCCCGTGGTGATTCGGTGCCCTATCTGGGGCAGCTGCTGCGACTGGTCGATGAGCCGGGAAGGACCCGCGTGCACCGCCGCGGTACCGAGCTACTCGTACCCGTAGGTGAACCCCGCAAGCCTGCTCTGGAGCGCTGGTACCGGCGGGCGGCGCGACGCGAGATCGCCCCGCGGCTGGACGCGGCCTGCTCTCGGGCCGGCAGCTCCTACTCGGTGCTCACGATCCGCTCTCAAGCCACCCGTTGGGCAAGCTGCTCTCCGAGCGGGACGATGAGCTTCAACTGGCGGTTGCTGCTGGCGCCCGAGCCCGTGCTCGACTACGTCGTGTGGCATGAGGTCTGCCACCTAAAAGTGATGAACCACTCGCCGCGCTTCTGGTCGCTGCTGCACGAGCGCTGCCCGGAGTACCGCGAGCACGCCCGCTGGTTGCGGCGCCACGGCGCGACGCTGGTCCTGTGATGGCAGGCCGAGGCCCGCGCAGCGGCTCCTCAGCGCTGGGCGAGCGCGCGGCCCAGCGCCTCATAGGCGCTCTCTCCCCTCCGCTGCTCGACGGTGGTGCGCGTTACGCGGCCCACATAGGCCTGGACGGACCCGTCACCGCGGACGTCGATACCGCCACGGGCGCTGGCGATGTACCGCTCTGGTCCGGCGAGCTCGAGCCGCGCCGTCACCCGCTGGCTTGGCTTAAAGCGCTTGAACTTGGCGTCGACCGGATCGCGCGGCAGCTCCCGAGTCAGCGTGACGCCACGAGCCTCGAGCGCATTCATCGCCGCCTGAAAATCGTCGAAGCGGGTGCGCTCGACGCGCGGCCCAGCGCGGACTGTGAGCTTCCACACCACGAGGCAGGTCCGCGGGGCTACGCCGCGCGCCGCGGCGTCAGATTCATGGCATCACTCTCGAACACGACGTCGATCTCGCTCAAGATCACTCGACGGGGGCCGTCCTCGATGACGCCGGCGAGGAGTGCCGAGAGACCCGCGTCGGACGCGAGCTGCACGACCTCCTCACCACTTCCGGCAGCGCAATAGACGGCGAAGCCGCAGCCCATGTTGAGGGTCGAGTAGGCGGCGGCCGGCGACATGCCGGCCTTCTCGGCGAGGAACCTCAGCACTTCCGGAGGGTCGGGCAGTGACGTCACCCGGTAGGTCAGCTCCCGGCGCGGGCGCATCAGCTTCAGCAGGCCGTGGCCAGTGATGTGACTCAGGTAATGCACGGGAATCGCGCGTTCGAGCAGCACCCGCACCAGGGGCACATAGATGACGCTCGGGTCGAGCAGTGCCTCACCAAACAGCCTCCCACTCGGCAATGCGGTGCCGTAGCCGTCCGGGAGCGCTTGGCCCACCATTCGCGCGAGTGAGGCCCCGTTCGCATGCAGGCCGCTGCTGTGCACCAACACGAGCTCATCTCCCGCCTCCAGGTCATCCCCCAGAATCGGCCGGCGCTGCGCGGGGACCAACCCGACGCAGGATCCGGCTAGCTCGATATCCGAGGCCGAGACAAGCTCGGGCAGCGACGGGGATTCGCCACCTCCCCACGCCGCTCCAGCATCGACGCACCCCTGCCGCCAGCCGGCGAGCAGCGCCGCATGCCGCTCGCGATGTTCGTACCACGCCGATGACCCGGTGGCGAAGTAGGCATTGACGACCAATGGAAGTGCACCGACGCAGCACAGATCGTTGACGATCGCCGCCACCGTGTCGTAGGCGACATGCTGAAATCCGCCGGCGCCCAGCCGATTCTCGAGCTGCCGCGCGATGATCGACTTGGTCCCAAGCCCCTCGAGTACGAACGCGAACGTCTGGGCGCCGAGCTCGAAAACAAACGCCGGTTCACCGCGCGACTGATCGATTGCCCGGCCGCGATTGGCCTCCAGAAGCGCCGACGTCGCCAGCGCCTCGGTCAGCGCATCTCGCTTACCGGCGTCCAGAGCACCGTAATCCACGCCTGCGGAGCTGTAGGCAGCGCTCCGGTCCTCCGGCGGCTGGCTCATCGGGCGAGGATACCGGCGTCGATCACCTGGACCGAATCGAACCGGGACTCAGCGAGCTTACGCGAAGTAAGCTCGCCTGGCTGTGTCCGACGTCAAATATCGACTGGTCGCTAGCGCCTGCCAATCGGCACGTAATCGAGCCCGCGGCCGCCGGTGTAGATCTGGCGCGGCCGAGCAATCTTTTGCTCGGGGTCATCGATCATCTCGAGCCATTGCGCGATCCAGCCGCTGGTCCTACCGATCGCGAACAGGACCGGAAACATCTCCTGCGGCATGCCCAGCGCCTCGTAAATCAGACCCGAGTAGAAGTCCACGTTCGGGTAGAGCTTGCGCGAGATGAAGTAGTCGTCCTCGAGCGCGATCTTCTCGAGCTCGGTTGCGATGTCGAGCAACGGGTTCTTGCCTGTGACCTCAAACACCTCCTCGCAGACGGTCTTGATGATCTTGGCCCGCGGGTCGAAGTTCTTGTACACGCGATGCCCGAAGCCCATCAGCCTCTCGTCGCCGTGTTTGACGCCCTCGATGAAGGCGGGGATGTTCTCCTTGGCCCCGATCCGGCGGAGCATCCTCAAGACCGCCTCGTTCGCGCCGCCGTGCAGCGGCCCGTATAGCGCCGCCACCCCGGCGGCCACCGCGGAGTAGGGATCGACCTGTGAGGAGCCGACGCTCCGGACCGCGCTCGTCGAACAGTTCTGCTCGTGGTCAGCGTGAAGGATGAACAGAACGTCGAGCGCGTGCTCGAGCCGCGGGTCGGGCTCGTACTTGAGCTCGGTCATCTTGTAGATCATCGAGAGGAAGTTCCCGGGGTAGGACAGATCGTTGTCCGGATAGACGTACGGCTTGCCCTGGTTGTGGCGGAAGGAGAACGCCGCCAGCGTTGGCATCTTCGCGATCAGGCGGATGATCTGCATGTAGCGGATGTCCTCGTCCTTGATCGACGCCGCCTCGGGATAGAACGTCGACAGCGCGCCGACCGACGCCAGCAGCATTCCCATCGGGTGCGCGTCATAGCGGAAGCCCTGCATGAACTCCTTGATGTTCTCGTGCACGAACGTGTGGATCGTGACTTCGTACGTCCAGTCGTCGAGCTGCTGCTGGCTTGGGAGCGCACCATGCACCAGGAGGTAGGCGACCTCGAGATAGTTCGACTTCTCTGCCAGTTGCTCGATCGGGTAGCCCCGGTACTCGAGAATGCCCTTCTCGCCGTCGATGAAGGTGATCGCCGAGCGACACGACGCCGTCGCCATGTAGGCGGGGTCGTACGTCATCAGGCCGAAGTCGTCCTCTTGAGTCTTGATGTTCCGCAGTTCGGTAGCGCGGATCGTCCCGTCCTCGATCGGGATCTCATACCGCCTACCGGTGCGGTTGTCGGTGACGGTAAGCGTCTCCTTCGCCGTGCCTACGCCGGCGCCATCCGTTTGCTCAGTTTGGGTGGTCATGGCACTCCTTCGAGCGGTTACCGGGGGGTCAGTCCGGCTCGAGCAGGCGGACGACCACATCCTCACTGTAGTACCCGCGAGCACTCGGCCGAAAGCTGCTGCGGCCGGCCAGCGGAGTGACGGATGCGGTCAGTGCGGGTGGAGGTTCCCCTACCCGGTCACGATCGCCATTGCGATCTCCACCGCAACCAGCACGAGGCTGATCAAGATCACCCCGCGGGCGCCTCGCTCGCCGTACGGAAAGCTCGGGCGCGTCAACCCGAGGCCGGCGAGCACGACCGCCCACACAACGAGCACACCACCGGCGATGTAGAACGGAACTTTCGAAGGCTCCGACGCGGCGATAAGCGTGCTCAGCACGGCGGGAGCCTACCTTATCCTTGGCTGCTGGGCGCGCCTTCGTAGCGGCTCTCGGTCGCCGCGCGCTGCCCTTGGTAATGGCTGCCGAGCTGTGGACTTCCGTACGGCCGCAGCGCCGGCGCGTCAAGCGTCATGAACGACAGCTGCGCGATCAGCAGACCGGGGTAGAGCTTGATCGGCACGCGCGTCAGGTTGTTCAGCTCGAGCGTCAGCGTGCCCTTCCACCCCGGGTCGCAGAAGCCGGCGGTGGCGTGCACGATCAGTCCCAGCCGGCCCAAGCTCGACTTCCCTTCGATCCGGGCGACCACATCGTCGGGCAACTCCACCCACTCGAGCGTCCGTCCGAGACAGAACTCGCCGGGGTGGATTACGAACGACTCCTCGGCGGGGACCACGACCTCCTCGGTCAGGTTGTCCGGCGGCCGGCGCAGATCAATCGCCGACGCGCGGTGATTGTGGAACACGCGGAACGAGTCCCCAAGGCGCAGGTCGACGCTGGCGGGTTGTACAAGCTCCGGGTCCCAGGGATCAATCCGGATCCGGCCAGCCTCCACCAGCCGAAGGATCGTCCCGTCGGAGAGCACGGACACGGCGGCATTGCTCATCGGTGCAAGTCTGGCAGCGCCGGCGGATTGGCGTGCGGCGAGGAGTGCAAGCGAGCGCGCCTGGGTGTCACCGGCGCCCGGACAGGTGCGCTGGACAACCGGACTGCGGTCCGTTAGCATTGTCAAGCGTAAGCGGACTGTAGTCCAGATCGAACGGAGCCCTCCCCTATGAGCACCACCTTGCAGCAGATCCCGACCGGTACTTACGCCATCGATCCCGTGCATTCGAGCATCGGATTCGGCGTCAAGTACAACAAGCTGGCCACGTTCCGCAGCACCTTTGACAAGGTCGACGCCCAGCTGGCCGACGGCATCCTCACCGGTACCGCCGACGCGAGCTCGATCCAGATCGACGAGCCCAACTTCAAGGGCCACTTGCTTACGCAGGACTTCTTCAATGTCGAAGTCACGCCGACGATCATGTTCCGCTCGACCGACATCCGCGCGGCCGAAGACGGAAGCGCGGAGCTCGACGGTGAACTGACGATTCGCGGAGTGACCAAGCCGCTGACCGCCAAGGGGACCTACGCGGCGGGCGGCGATGCTTTCGGTAACGAGCGGGTAGCCTTCGAGCTCGAGGCGACCGTCGACCGCCGGGAGTTTGGGCTGAATTGGCAGAACCAGCTGCCTGACGGCTCCGACGCGCTGGCCTGGGACGTCACGCTGACGGTCGACCTACAACTCGTCAAGCAGTCCTAAGCGGTTCCCGCGATGCGCATCCTCGGCATCTCCGGAAGCCTGCGTCGCGGGTCATACAACACGAGCCTGCTCCGGGCGGCAGCGCGGTCACTGCCGCCCGGGGTCGAACTCGAGCTCTACGACGGGCTCGCCGACCTGCCGCACTACAACGCCGATCTCGACGCCGAGTCCGAAACTGGGCCTGTGGCCAGCTTGCGCCAGGCGATCGCCGACGCCGACGGCGTCCTGATCGCGACGCCGGAGTTCAACGGATCGATCCCCGGCGCGCTGAAGAACGGGCTCGATTGGGCCTCCCGGCCGTTTCCTGACAACGCGCTGCGCGGCAAGCCCGTGGCGGTGATCGGCGCCTCGACCGGCCTGTTTGGAGCGGTTTGGGCCCAGGCCGAGATCCGCAAGGTGCTCGGCGTCATCGGGGCTGACGTGATCGACGTCGAGCTCCCGGTGGGCCAAGCCCACGTCGCTTTTGCTGAGCAAGGTCGACTAGCCGATCCGGATCTGCGCCAGGTGCTCGCCGAGCTCGTGTACGCGCTGGCCGCCCGGGCGCGCGGTGTGGAGTCCCAGGCGGCTTAGAGTTATCGATGTGGACCACTCACCACTCGAGTTGCCGATGTCTACGGCGCCGATTTACGAGCGCGAACGCGCGGATGCCCGGCGCAACCGCGAGCGCATCCTCTGCGCTGCCGCGAGACTGGTCGGCGAGCGCGGCATCGACGCGGTCTCGATGGACGACGTTGCCGCTGAGGCCTGCGTCGGCAAGGGCACGTTATACCGGCGCTTTGGCGACCGCCCGTCGCTCCTACGAGCACTGATCGAAGAACCCGAGCGCGATTTCCAGGAAGCGGTGATCCGCGGCGAGCCGCCGCTCGGCCCGGGGGCGCCCCCGGTGCAGCGCCTGCACGCGTTCGGCATCGCCTTGTTGGAGCTGCTCGAGCGTCATGCCCGGTTCATCCGCGAGGCCGAAGGAATACGAGCTGGACGGTTCGTGCATCCGGTCTATTCCTTCCAACGAACTCATTTGCGGCTGCTGCTGGGGGAGATCCTCGGTGACGGGGCCCGGACGGAGTACCTCGTCGACTGCCTGCTGGCGCCGCTCGGTGCCGAGCCGTTCCTCTACCAGCGCGAGATCCGGGGTCTCACGCTCGAGGAGATGATCGACGGCTGGCGTGCGCTCGCCGACGCAGTAGTGACTACTTGACCACGCTGAACGGAACGCTGGCGGTCTTACCGACCGCGCCGCGAGAGCCTGCGGCTCAGTGACCGAAGGTCCGCGCGCGCGCCCGAGTCGTGCGGACACGGGCGGGCGGGAGCGGGGCCGGGTCACCATGCGGACCACGGCGGGGGCGGCGGGGGAATGGCTTGGGCGGATGTGGACGAGTCCGCTTGATGCCGCCGTCGTCATCCGACGATGGCGCCTCCTCAGGCTCCTGCTTGATCGCCCACCAGACGATCCCGATCAACCCGATCAGCGGGATCTTCAACGCCAGCATCAGCCACAGGAATCCCCAAGTCACCTCGGGAGCGATCGTACCCGTTCTGAGCGAGAAATGAAACCGTCAGCCGAGATCGCCAGGGGGCGGCACGCCCGGCGGCTGCCCTACCCCCGGAGCGCAATCGGCTTCTCGATGAACCGCGTGATCCGCTGCAGTTCTGCGATCCGCTCAGCGATCTCGGCACTCGTCAACCGGGCGACGCGCTCGACTCCGAACTCCTCCACGTTGTAAGACGCGATCACGGTGCCGTAGGCCATCGCGCGACACAGCAGCTCGTGTTCGAGCTCGGCGTCGGGATACGCGGCGAGGTAACCCATGAAGCCTCCCGCGAAGCAGTCGCCAGCTCCCGTCGGATCGACGACGGTCTCAAGCGGGAAAGCGGGCAGGCCGAAGAATCCCTCGTCCGTGATCATTGCCGCCCCGTACTCGCCCTGTTTGGAGACAACCACGCGCGGGCCCCACTCGCGGATCTGGCGGGCGGCGCGCACGAGATTCGGCTCGCGAGTGAGCTCCCGGAGCTCGGCGTCGTTGAGCAGCAGGCAGTCAACTCCGGAGATCGCCTCGATCAGGGCGTCCCGGGCCGTCTCGATCCAGAGGTTCATCGAATCGAGCCCCACAAATCGAGCGGCGGCGCACTGGGCTCGCACTTCGCTCTGCAGCTCGGGCTGGATGTTCGCCAGGAACAGCACGTCTGCCGAGCGAGAGCGCTCCGAGAGTTTCGGAGCAAAGCCCTCGAACACCCCCAGCTGCGTCTCCAGCGTTTCGCGGTTGTTCAGGTCCCAGCCGTATTCACCGCTCCAAAAGAACGTTCGCCCACCGCCGACGCGCTCGATGTCGTCGGTGTTGACGCCCCGCCCATGCAGCACGGCGTACTCCCGCTCGCCGAAGTCCTCGCCGACCGGTCCCACCACATGCACGGTGTCGAAGAACGAGGCGGCCAGCGCAAAGTGGACGGCCGAGCCGCCCAGCATGCGCTCGCGAGTACCGAACGGCGTGGTGACGGCATCGAACGCAATCGAGCCTACGACGGTGACGGACACGAGGCCGGGTAGGGTAGCGGTCAGGCCCGGACAAACAGCCGCGCCACACCTAGGATGACCAATAAGCTCACGGCGAACGAGCTTGCGCAGATGCCCGGCGGGGAAGTTGGGGGGAGACGCTGGCTGGCTCGGAGCGAGCGCCGCTGGTCCCACGATTGGCTGAGATGCCAATCCGCGAGCGGCCCTCAGTTAGGGCTGGAGGGAATCAGGTTGGCGAGCTCGCGGACTGCGACGAAGAGGGTCGTTGAGTCGTCTCCGTGTACCGCGCGGATGGCTGTGAGCATCCTGAGATACCGCTCGACTGCTGCGGCGCTGGCTTCGACCCACGCGTCAATCGCCGCGTTGGGATTGATAGAGGTGGAAGACACCTCGAGGACCGCCGCGGTGAGCGTCCGGTGGGTGTTGTACAGGTCGTCTCGCAGGGCGGAACGTGCGAGCGTTTGCCAGCGGTGCGCGCGAGGTAACTCGAGGATGCGATCGCGCAGCCAAGCCAACTCCAGGCGGCGGTCGCGTCCGCCCGTGGATGGCGGGCGCTTGGTCACGAATCCGCCCTTCGCACCGACCGGAACGATGACCGCGTTCTTGACCATCTGTGCCTTCATCAACCCGAGGAGCTCCGCAGTTGTCGTTCAAGCTCGATCCGTCGCTGATGCCGTTTCTCCCGTGTCCCCGTCCCCGGTTCGAGATCTTCGTCTACTCGCCGCGCATAGAGGGCGTTGCACCTGCGCGGCGGAAGGGCCGCCCGCGGGGGGATCCGCTGGTCGGATCGGCGCCGGGACTTCCGCACTTGAAGCGATCGCGGGGTATGAAGACCAAACACGACACAAACCGCTTGTAAGGGTCGCTCCGCACGAACAGGCGCAGACGCTGGCGGTCGCCGAGCGCGACGATTCCCATCGAGATCTCGAACAGCTTGTCGTCCGTGATCTGGAAGAGCTCGTCCCGTGGGTAGTCCTCGAGCGTCCTTGCCAGCGCCTTCGCGTTATGGCTCGCAGGGCGGAACGCCGCCCGGCGTATGACGCGCTCGACTTTGTCACGCAGGATCGGGATCTTGCGCGGCCCCGCCTCGTCGGCAGCCGTGGTGAACAAGCCGAGGAAACGACGTTCGCCACGGACCTCGCCCACCTCGAAGCGCTTCACACCGATGTAATCGAGGTACTGCGACCGGTGCACCGTCGAGCGCGAGTTCGCCTTGGTCAGGATGAGCGGCTGAGGCGTCCGAGCCATTGCCCGGACTTCTTTGGGCAGGCTTGCGAAGCTCGTGGAGGCGATGGCGCTCACATGTCTGAGGACGCCGAGACCCGAGTCGCCGACAGCTCGGAGATAGTCTTCGCCGGCCTCCCTGACGAGGTCGTACTCGCGGTACCCGATGAAAATGAAGTTCCCGTCATCGACCCACTCGAGGAAGGCGTTGACCTCCTCGACCTCGCTTCGATCGAGCGGTGGCGCAGCCGACTGGAACCCAGCCACGATCTCGTGCATCCGCTGGCGCATCATCGGCCAGTCCTGGACCGCCGGCCGGACGTCGCCGAGAACCCGGTGGATGCCACCGACGAGCGCCACGAGCCGCTCGGGCTCGGTCTCGCGATCGACTTCGAACTGCATCAGCGATTCGGTGAGCACGCCGGACATCCCTGCGCCCGGTGGGAAGACCTCGGCCAGGCGACCGTCCCTGTCCCGGAGCACATCGATGACCGAATGGATCGAGAGCTGGATCCGTATCCGCGGCGGGAGAGCTCCATGCCGGCAGTGATCGCTGACAGGGCGCTCTAAAGGTCGATCCAGAGTCCAAGCCGGTAGAGCAGGACGAGCCAGAGACTTCGAGGCGCATGCAATAGACGTCGCATATAGCGCTAGCGCTGCTTCGACGCGAGGCCGTCCCGCCCCCAACAATCAGGGCCGGGGATCACAGTGGAATGAGCGAAGCCCCGGCCATCCTTGGCCGAGACTCCGGGGGGCGGAGTATCCGTGGGGGCATACGGAATCCGCCGGGGCGCCGCAAGGCGCCCCGGTTTCAATAACGCTCGGCCTGACCGGTGTCTTCTGATCGGTCGGCGCCAGGTTGAGCTGCTTAGGTCCCGGTAGAGGCGGAGGAATAGCGATTGGCGCGGTTCAGCTGACTAAGCGGCCGAGCCCCGGGCACACAAAGCGGGACCCTGGCACGAACCTCTGCGCCGACCGCGAGGTCGCTATGCGTGGCGGTGTTGACAGGCTCTTCGGCGAACGCCACTCCAGGACGGCCGCAACCTCCTACGACGTTCGTACGTTGAGATACTGGATTAGAGGTGGCGGCGCTTGCCCGTTCGGTCTCGACAGCGCGCCCGGCGCTCGCTTTCGCCCAAAGGGAGGCGTCCGCGTGCGGGGGTCGCTTGCCTGGGCGCAGAGTGCTGCATCCCCGAAATGCAGCAGCGCGGAACTTGCCGCGACGCACTCCCGCCCTGGAACGAGGGTGTCGCAACAAACCCGTCCGGCTCAGAGAATGACCTCAGGTTGCGACCGCCGTCTCGGTCGTGATGTTTGGAGCTTGACGGTTTGGCCGAGTCGTTCGAGTTGCGCGATGAGGCGTTTGGCGATTTGTTCGGGGCTGGGGCGGCGTTTGACCTGTTCGTATTGGGCGCGCAGGTAGGTGTTCTTTGAGCGGGCGGCGGCGTTGGCGGACTCGACTAGCTAGATGGTTGATGCCACGGCGGATGGCGGGTTGAAGGGACATAACGAAGCGGTCGAAGTCGGCGGTTGCTCAGTAGTTGCCAGCACCGACCGGAAGGGGCCGTGATGGACGCCGACGTCGACTCGCTTCTTACCGTGGTGGCGCGAGTGGCCCGCGTTGGAGGCCGGCACGCCCGCGTGCCATTCAGCTCGAGCGCGTGAGCTCGCGGCGCGACTCCTCGGCGGTGGGCAGGCCGGGCACGGGGCAGCTGTCCGGTGTGGCCGTCGTGCGCGTGAACGCCTCGACCTGCTCCCGAGCCTTCTCTGGGTCGTTGACCCACGTGCGGTAGAACTCGAACGGGCACTCCTGCGCGCCGGCCTCGCCCTCGTGCGAGGCGTACATTCCCGTGTAGCCGCGGTGCAGCAGCTTGAACAGGTGGTTCTGGGACTGCCAGTTCTCGCGCGCGTCGCGAATCGATGCCACCGACAGCTCGGCGTACTGGCATCCGTTCTCCTCGGTACCGCACTCGGCGACGACGCGGCCGTCGTAGCCGATGATCGCCGAGTGACCGAAGTAGGAGTACACGCCGTCCCAGCCCGTCGCGTTGGCGACCGCGACGTAGGCGGTGTTCTGCCACGCCGACGTCTGCGCGACCATCCGCTGCTGCTCCTTGGCGGGGTACATGTAGCCCTGGCAGCGCACGATCAGCTCGGCGCCGCGCATCGCGCAGTCGCGCCAGATCTCCGGATAGTTGCCGTCGTCGCAGATGATCAGGCTGACCTTGAGACCCTTGGGGCCTTCGCTGACGTACGTCTGGTCGCCCGGGTACCAGCCCTCGATCGGACACCAGGGGCAGATCTTGCGGTAGCGCTGGACGATGTCCCCGTCGGGGTTCATCAGGATGAGCGTGTTGTAGGGGTTCTTGTGGGGATGGTCCTCGTGGCGCTCGCCGGTTAGCGAGAACACTCCCCACACGCCCGTCTCCCGGCACGCCTTGGCGAAGATGTCGGTCTCATCGCCCGGGATCTGGGCCGCGCACTCGAACATCTCGTCGCGGTCATAGAGAATGCCGTGGGTCGAGTACTCGGGGAAGATCACGAGATCCAGACCGGGCCAGCCCTGCTTGAGGCCGTGGACTCGGCGCGCGATCTCCTGGCAATTCTCGACCACCTCGCCGCGGGTGTGCAGGCGGGGCATCTTGTAGTTGAACGACTCCTACACCGACATGGTCGGGGGTCGAGCCGATGTCGCCGTGTCTCATCTGTCTGTCCTCGCTTCTCCCACTCACGGGATCGCAAATAGTGCTCTGCATTCACCGGCGTAGCAGATCTGAGCGTCTCTGTCAAGCTGCTTGAAAATAGCGCCCGGCCAATAGCGCTAGAGCTCGGATCCGGATCGTCCGCGCCTTGTCGGCCAGCGCACGGGCGATCGCCTGGCGAATCCACCAGGTCGCGTAGGTCGAGAACTTAAAGCCCTTGCGGTAGTCGAACTTCTCCGCCGCGCGGACGAGGCCGATCGTGCCCTCCTGGATCAGGTCGAGAAACGGCAGCCCCTGGTTGCGGTAGTTCTTCGCGATCGAGACCACCAGCCGCAGGTTCGACTCGACCATCTTCTGCTTAGCGTCGAACGAGCCGCGCTCGATCCGCTTAGCGAGAGCAACCTCCTGCTGAGCCGTCAGCAGCCGCACCTTGCCGATGTCCCTGAGGAACAGCTGCAGACCGTCGATCGTTCCCTCCGGCTTGAGATCCAGCGGAGCCTTGCCGCGGGTGCGCTTCTCGGGCGCGCGCTCGATCTTCAGGCTCGCCGCGGTGGCGGGATCGATTTCCTCGACCAGCTCGATCTCACAGCTCTCGAACAGGCCGTTCAACTCCTCGACATCGGTTTCCTCAAAGCCGAGATCGGCCGTGGCGGTCGCGATCTCGGCATATGTGAGCACGCCGACCTGCAGCCCGCGTGCGATCAAACCCTTTACCTCTTCAAGCTCCTGAAGATCCGCTACTGACATCTGGTCACATTTCGCGTTCAGCCGGCGATGCTCAAACGGGGTCCTGTCGGTCCGTGGCCTGCCGACCAGGAACCGTCGACCGTGACGTTCGCGTGGGCGCCACTCTCGGAAGTGTCGTCGTC
The DNA here is from genome assembly GCA_963836065.1 of uncultured Solirubrobacterales bacterium. GTDB lineage: Bacteria > Actinomycetota > Thermoleophilia > Solirubrobacterales > Solirubrobacteraceae > Palsa-465. The sequence goes on along the minus strand of CAWIII010000021.1, from coordinate 699,315 downwards.
TTCGTGACTCGGGGTCAATCCCATTTCATCGCGCGCCAGTCGAACCTAGGCCGAGGGCGAACTGCGATCTTTCGTCTGGCGGCGCCGTTCGCGCCGACGACGCCCCGCGTCGAGCGATGGCGTCGAGCGATGATCTCACCTACGCGCCGAGCGATCATCTGGTCCGCGCGATGCGCCGCTGTGCGACGTGCCGCCGCGTGTCTCGATTACGCGGTACCCGACGATTTGACCCAAGTCGCCAACTGGCTCCAAGAGCGAACCGCAAACGGGGCATAGATCCCCGACCGGATCGGCTTCGCTTTCAGTGCTGTAGAGACGCGTCTCGCACGCCAGACATTTGAAATGTGGCATCGGCAGCCCTGCTAGCCGTGCGCTCGCGTCAGGTACGCGTAGCGGGAATCGTCCGGACCGAACGGGTCTTCCTTGGTCCCGGTACCAACCGCTCGCCGAGCGTTCAGGCGCCGTCGGGCATCAATCGCCGCCGAGACCCGATGGATAGTGCGATCGCGTTCGTCTCGCCTGCGCTCCGGGAGGTCGCGTGTCCTACGCGTCATGGTCTTCAAGCCTTCCCGTCCCTGTGTTGGGTCCGCGCGGAAGGAAGAGGGCTAGAACCCCCGCGCGGTCAATCAGATTGGGACGCGGCCACCGGGCCGGTGGGGTAACGCCCGTAGAAGCACGGCACCAGCCCCACAATCAAAACCAGCAACCCCCCGCCTCCTGGATACCGTGTCGATGGCATCCGGGAAAAGGGCCGAGAATTCTGGCCGCAGGGCCAGCTCACGTTCGACTCTACTCCGATCGCGGGCGTTTACGTGAACCAAACTCCGCGAGGAGTTCGGGGCGCATAACGATCCTGGGCGACGCCTTGGCACGGTCGATGTGCGGTCCCGCCTGAACAAGGTCCAGGTAGACCATCGACCCCGGCTTGCTTGCCACGACGCCGCTGGCGAATCGGTATTCAGCGTCGACGCCAACGGATTTGACGGTATCCGTCTCCGCAGTGCTCGGGAACGAATGTGGCAACCCGACCCATGATCCGGAGGTCGACCGGAAGGCCGTGCCGGCGCGCAGCGTGTCTCTGCATCCCGGGCAGATCGGCGCCACCACCAACACACGCCGGGCGCGGTCGACCACACGCCATCGCCTGGGTCTGGGCGACCGCCTCCATCGTCGGGCTCGCGCGCTCGTCCTCCTCTCGCACCGCAAGCGGATAGATGAACGAGCGCTCCTTGCGGAAGCGAAGCACGTATCCCGGCTCGCGAAGGCGTCCGCGTATCGGTTCGGGATCGACCCCGTCGAACTGCCTGTTACGCACGTCCGGGTGGGCGTTTGCGATGACAGACTGCAGGGGTGCCCGCGAGGTCTCGCTCGCAGCGCAACGCGATCACGAACTCCATGCCGCGCCGGCTGGGGGCGTAGTGCAGTTCGATCGCGAAGCAAGGTTGACCCTGACGGCTCGGTTGATCGGCCACTCAGGACGGCTGCGGTGAGCGCCTCGACCATGTCCTTCAGATCGCCCGGCTTGCCGTCGTCGTGCATCGAGAGGTGCACCTCGAACAGCGCATAGTCCCGCGGCTCGCGTGCGTCGATGCGGCTCTTGACGAGCAGTGTGGCAATCGCGAGCAGGCCGGCCGTTGCGACCAGCCATTCGATCGCGGCGATCTCAGGTGCGGTCGCGAACGTCAGCGGGGAATTGGGGTGATGGCCCGCGCCCTCGGGCGGCGGCCGCGGCTCGTCCCTGGGAATGCGAGCGCGGCTTGGCTGTGGTCGCCGCCCCGCCGAGCCGCCGAGGGGTTTGTGGCGACGGGGCGGCGGGCGCCCGAGATGAAGACGCTCAGCAGCTCTCCGCCGACGAGGCTCGGCGCGGCCACCGCGCCGAGCCTCGTCGTGGTGTCCGGATTCCGGCGAGGAGGGGGGCGATGACCTGAGCGAGGCAGCGCCCGGCGATTCTGCGTTGCGACCGCTGGCGGGCGGCAAGTTGCTGGCGGAGATCACCAACCGGATCGTCGCGTTCATGCGCGAGCACTACGGGCGCGGCCCGATCAAAGCCAACACCTCAAGGCCTCGATCAGAACCTCGGCTGACCGAACCGTCAGCTCGCTGTCAGGCTCGCCGAACAGCAAGACATCCGCGGCCTCCAGCAGTTGCTCCCGCTCCCTGGCGTGCAGTTTCGTGGCTCCCCGGTGATCGATCGTGTCGAGCAGCGCCGTGTAGTGGGCGCCACGAGCAACCATCCGCTCTGCGGTCATCATCACCGTACTCACCCTAGCGACCCCTTCCCACGCGCCGGCGGTCGACCACGAGGCTGAGATGCGTCCTGAGGATCATGTTCGAGGCGTCCACGGCCAGGGGTCTCAACCTGAGTTGGATAGATACCCTCTAGCCCAAAGCGGCGCTGTGGGTCGCTGCGGCCCGGGAGCGGACCGCCCGTAGCGGCCGAGGTGTGGGGATTGCCGCCGATGGGCGTGGAGGTGATCCAGAGCCTGATCACGACCGGTAGCGATGCTTGCGTAGCAGTCGCCGCCGACGAGGGTCGGGGTCACGAGAACGTTGATCGTGGAGCGCGGCAGGACGCTCAGGTATCGGCGGGCGAACGGGAACCGACGCGGCGCGGGTTGCAGCAGCGCCGCGCGAGGCGCGAAGTTGTCATCCCAGGGGTCTGAGCCTAGGAGGGTCTCACGAGACGACTAGCGAAGCTAGAGGGCAGCCGCGCTCTCGTCGTTTCCGTGGACCCGGCGAAGGGCTCGACCACCCGCTCAGTCAGGGAGTCCCTCCGAGTGGACCCTATTGCGCGCGAGCGTCCGCGGTCAATAGGGACTTCGGGAAGGGGGTTAGTCCCGAGCCGCTTCTATTCGGAGAGTAGTGGCGGCTACGGTCTCGTTCGTGTGCGCGTTGCCCTCTGCCACGAACGGGACGCGTGAAGCTCGAAACTGTAGTTGCCCCGATCCCGCCGGGTGCTCGCGGCTGAGCGGTGGCCTCGACTTGCATCCGCATCAAAGAACCGCTCGCGCTTCGGGCCGTTCTTGCTGAGGAACCGCTGACCGTTCGCGTTGGCGGGCGTATCTGATCTGACGTGTCGATGGCTCCATCACAGCCGAATTCGGGAAGCTGGGCGTGCAGGGACGCGAGCACTCTGGCGATGCAGACGTCGGGCACGTCGCTGTGCGCGTGGAGCTTCGCGGCGAAGCCGGGTGTAACCGCTGCCGCGTCAGGCGATCGCTGGTGCGGCTATGGAGTTGGGCTGGGCACCGTCACGTGGGCGTCCTCAACGGCCCACCGCAGACGCTCGACCAGATGCGCGCAACAGAACGCGCTCTCCGATGAACGAGTTCGACGAGCGTCGCTCAGACGCGCGACACGGCTGCTCCGCGGGGCGAGCATTCGGAATGTCGCCTGACGGGCCGGTGGCGCTGACGGCCCCGCCTGGTAGCGCCGCCCAACCCCTTCCCGCGCGCCTCCTGGACCTCGCCCTGAAAGCGCAGCCATCTACGCGCTCGCGCAGCGACACGGGAAACTACGACGCCGGGGCGGTACTCGCCGCCGATGCTGGACACCAGCCGAGGGCGTAGCGTGACATTCGTCCATCCGTCCGGACACGATCCCGCGCCGCGAGCGAGCCAAGCAAGATGATTAGCGAACGCACAACACAAGGCGGGCAGCTTGCCGCCGCAATCTCGAAGTCCGTCGTCCACGAGCTCGCCCGAGCGACCGGCCGTGGACCCACAAAGGCGAGAACCACGCTCGGTGAGAACGCCGTCTTCGTGGTGCTGCAGGACACCCTCACGCGCGGCGAGCAGACGCTCGCCGACGCGGGCGAGGGCAGCGCCGTGCTCGATTTACGCAGACGTTGGCAGCGCGTCATGGAGACCAGGATGTGCAGCGAGGTCGAAAACCTGACCGGACGTAGAGTGATCGGCCTAATGAGTGACAACCACATCGACCCCGACCTCGCAGTCGAGGTATTCGTGCTCGAACCCCTGGCTGAAATCCGCGACACGCCGCTCCCGACCACGCTGCAGTAGGGTCGCGAGCCGCGTTCGACCTCGAGCGGACTACTGCTGCTGAGCGCAGCAGCAGCCGCGGCCCGGCGCAACCGGAGACCTGCTTTCGTACAGACACCTGCTTAGCCGCAATAGCAGGGAGGCGCGGAAACCCGTGGTGGATGGGAGTCGGGCTGACGCTCTTCCGCTCTTCGACGGCATTGCGACAGTGGCCCTCGGCGGCGACAGCGCTTGTGCTCGTGAGGAGAAGCAGCCACCTGCTCGCGAGCGGCAGCAAGACTGCCGCTCAGCCGTAAATGTAGGAGCAGCCGCCTCTTCGTGCTAGCCGGCTCGGCGCGTTCCAGCAAACGCCAGCGGACGATCGGGAGATCGCCGACCGCTTGCTGACGATCGAGTCCCGTGCGCCCAGCTAACGCCGGGACCCGAGACCGTACTTCTCCTTCCAACGGAAAGCATGCGCGGCGGCCGGCAAGGCAGGCGCGCGGATTCGCCCGGATGGGAGGTGTCGAGTGTTGGACCGCCGCGGAGGCGCGATGCACGAAGTGCGGGTAGCGGTCGTGACGGGTTCTCGTTGCGGCCGCCCGTTGCGCCGCTTGGAGCGCCTCCCTGCGTTGGCGTGCGCCCGTGCGGTACGCGTCCATCCCGAGGTCCGCTTGCAGCTCTGTATCAGCCGCGTACGCGTTCAGGATCGCTTCTGCATCCCGCAGGGCCTCCTCGGCCTTCGCGAGCCCGCGGGCGCCGGGCGAGACGACCGGGCGCGCTACGCCGAGGGCGTCGACGATCATCGCGCACGCGTGGGCCTCGAGGACGTCTGCGCCGATGCTCACACACGAGTCGCTGCGCCGGCGTGAGCAGCGGTAGCGGCGACCTCGGCTCCCTTGGCGATCCTTGGAGAGCTGGCCGGTAAGTGGCCCTCCGCAGCCGGCGCACCGTGCGATCCCAGATAACGGGTATACGACGCTGCGTGCGCGCTGGCGCGGTTTGATCTGCGCAGCGGTCCAGGTTCCGAGGTCGGTTATCGGCTCATGTGCGTTGAGGTTTCGGCCTGCCGTCGCGTGGCGGACCTCACCGAGGTAGACGCGGTTGGAAAGCATGCGTCGAGTGTCGGACGTCGAGCGCCCGAGGTAGCGTGCCGCTGCCGCGATCCCGTCGCACGCTGCACGACGGTAAGCCTCGCTGACCATCGGGCCCGTGACCGGGTCGGGCTCCAGGCAGCCTACGCGCGGGCTGAGCGGATCCTCGATGCGACGGTAACCGAACGGCGTCGGGCCGATGAACGCTCCGCGGGCGATCGCGTGGCGCTGCGAGGAAGCGAAGCGCTCGGTGAGCTGCTCGCGGTAGGACTGGGCAACCAGCAACATCATTCCGACGGCGAAGCGTCCCTGACTCGTGCTGGCGTCGAACTTCTCGGCCGCGCTGAGGAACCACCGTCCCTCGTCCGCCCACCGGCGAAATATCGACAGCGCGTCCACCGTGCGCGCCCAGCGGTCAAGGTACGCCACGACGATCCCGTCCGCGTCACCGCGCTCCACGCGCTCGATCGCGTCGTGTACACGCTCGCGCTCCATGCTCCCACCGGAGACGTTGAGGTCGACGATCTCCTCGGCGATCGTCGCGCCCGCAGTCAGCCGAACGATCGCCTCGATCGCAACCGTTGTCCCGCTGAACACGACCGCGCGTCCCGCCGTCTCCATCGCTCGAACCACCGCCTCGTCGCCGGTGCGGCCGTGGGCTCGCTCCTCGCGCCAGCGGACAACCACCAGCAGCATGTAGACAATCGCCACGCCCAGCCCGAACACGAACCCGAGCACCACCAGCGCGCCGAGCCCGCCCAGCACCGACTCGAGCAGGACGCCCGGGCCCTTGCCGCCACCGCTGTCATTCTGGAGCGCGTCGAAGCCGGTCAAATGGACCGTTGCACCGACGCATGATTTGTATCACAAACTATTTTCGAGGGCCAACGTACGTCGCTACACTTGTTTAAGGCATGAAGGAAATCCCGACCGGCCCACCTGGACTTCACGAGGCGCTGCTTCAGCACACCGGGTACCTGATTAGCCGCATCGGCATGGTTGCCCAGAAGAAGTTCGGCGAGCGTTTGGAGCAGCTCGAACTGACAACTCGGATGTGGGGAGCACTGAACGTGCTCGACGCCGAGGGCCCGATCACTCAGGGCTCGCTCTGCAAATCCCTCGGAATGGATCCGAGCTCGATGGTCTCGACGCTCGATGAACTCGAGGCCAAGGGTCTAGTCGAGCGGCGGCGACATCCCACCGACCGGCGTGCGCATGCGCTGCACGTGACCCCCAGTGGCAAGGCCAGGCTGGCCCGCGGCCGCGAGCTCGCCCGGGGAGCGCAGGACGACCTGCTGGCACCGCTCAGCCCGGAGGAGCGCGAGCTGCTGCACGAGTTGCTGCTTCGGCTGGCCCTGGCCACCCGCGACGTCGGCAAGCCAGCGACCGTGTGACCGTTGCCGCACTCCGCGGCTCACCCGACCGTTCATAGTTAGGAGATGCTCACGATCCTCGGAGCGGGAGGCTGGTTGCCGGCGTTCGGCCGGGCGACCGCCTGCGCCCTGCTGCGCGACGGCGATGCAGCGATCATGATCGACGCCGGCACCGGCGTCGCGAGGCTCGTCGAGCGACCCGAACTGCTCACCGGCGTCGAGCGGCTTGACATCGTCCTGACCCACTTTCACCTCGATCACGTGGCCGGACTCGCCTACCTGCCGGCGATGGGAATCTGCGAGCAGACAACGATCTGGGGTCCGGGTCGCCTGCTGTATGGCACTTCCACTCAGCGCTTGCTCGACCGGGTCTCGCACGAGCCCTTTCATCCTGTCCCGTTGGAGGTGCAGGCGATCGCGGTTCGCGACCTGCCCAGCAGCGAGCTCGAACTGGCGGGTGTGCGGATCTTCACGCGCCGCCAAGATCGCCATTCGGCGCCGTCGCTCGGGATGCGGTTCGGTGACTCGCTCGCGTGGATCACCGACACGGCCTATGACCCGGGCTCGAGTGCCTTCGTAGCGGGCTGCAAGCTGCTCGCGCACGAGGCTTGGTGCACGACAGCGCAGCCGCGTAATCCCCAGATCCACTCCTCGGCCGCCCAGGCGGTTCAGGTGGCGATCGACGCCGAGATCGAGCAGTTGTTGCTGATTCACCTGCCTCCGTTCGAGCAGAGCACGGATGCCCTGCTGCGCGAGGCGCAGGCCGAGTTGCCCTGCGCCCAAACCGCCGACGAGCTCATCGGCGTGGCCGCGCTGGCCTGAGCTACGCCCGGCTCGACGCCGGGACGCGGGAGACCTCCGCAGCCCGCGGCCCCAGCCTCACGCCAGACGAGCGCCCCGCGACCGCGAGTGCCGTTCCGATTCCCAGCAACGTCCAGGTGACTGGATCCTCGAGAAAATCCGCATACAGCTCTGAGTGAAATACGAGCGCGAGGAACGCCGCCGCAATCGCCGCTCGCACGGGATCGGAACGGGTCCCGCGCAGCAGCGTCAGCACGGCGACGAGGACGAGCGCAAGGTACGCGAGCTCGCCAATCAGACCTTGCTCGGCGGCGATCGTGATCGCGATCGTGTGCGAGGCCGCGAGCGTCGTTGAGGTTCGCGGGTGTTGCTTGCGGTATTGCGTCACGAACGCGCCTGAGCCGTAGCCCCACAGGGGCCGTTGCCCGAACAGATCGATCCCGCCGCTGACGAGCCCCGCACGACCGGCCGAGGCGCCGTTCAGTCCCTGGTTGAGGCCGAACGTGTTCGGCGAGATCGCCACCGCGGCAGCTCCCAGGGCCACGACGACAACCGCGGCGACGATCGCCCGCGAGGCGTTCCAGCGTACCGCCGCCAGCGTCGCCAGCCCGACGAGCAGCGCGCCAAGACTCGAGCGCGAGAGCGTCAGCACCAGTCCCCCCCACAGGATCGCCAGGACGACAGTTGCCTCGAGCTGCTCACGCTGGCGACGCGAGTAGAGCAACACCGCCGCGAGCAAGATCATCACCAGCGCGAGGAAGCGGCCGAAGATGTCGGGGTCGAAGAACACCGAGTTGACGGTGAAGTAGGTGTGAACGCTGTTGGCGGCGACGAGCTTGGGGTTCAGGAAGACCGACTTGGTCGCGTACTCAACGAACCCGACCGCGGCGAACAGGACAGCGAGACCGGCGACCAGCTGCATGCAGGTCCGCAGCTGCGCGCGCGTCCACGACGTCCATCTGAGTAGACAGAACAGGAGCGCGAACGGCACGTAGAAGAACACCATCTGCTGCAGCGCCTTCTCGAAGTCGCTGGAATAGATCGCCTGAAGGCTGTAGAGGACGACGTACAACGCGAGTAGGCGCTCGATCCAGCGCGTCCCGACGGTCGAGTCACGGTCGGCCCGGTTCTGGCTCCAGAGAGCACGCGCCGCGAACGCGATCGATCCGGCCGCCACCACCAGATACAGCGGAACCAGCAGGTTCGAGCTCGTGCCGCCCGCCTCGATTGGAACGCGGAACGGAAGTGCGATCACCGCGAGCGGCCCGAACAGAACCGGCCGGCGTGCGATCAGCACCGCGAGCAGCCCGACCAGCGCCAGCGCCAGCACTGCTCCGAGCACTGCCACCAGAGGATGGCGGTGCACCACTGCCAGCTGCGGCGAGTGCCAGATGTCCGCCAGCAACAGCACCGGCGCGAGCACCAGCGCCCCGAGTATCGCCAGCGCGCGGGCCCGCTGTCCACCGGCAAGCACCGCCGCCGCCGCCAGACAGGCAACCGCGATCACGCCCAGCTTCGGAAGCGGTCCGGTGAGCGCGGCAAACTCGATCACAGCCCGTGGATCATCCTCTACCCTCTCCCCGCATGCCCTCCGCGAAGCTCGTGGTCGCCTCGGGCCTCGCCGCTCTTGCCCTATCGGCCTGCGGAAGTATCACCGTCAAGCCGACCAGCGCCTCCGGGATCCCCGCGAGCCGCGGCAGGATCGACGATCCGCGAACCACCAAGAACAATCACGTCGCGTGCCTCCGGCAGGCCGGCCTGTCGGTGGCCAAGATCGGCGCCGCGAATCTTCAGGTCGGTGCCCCCGGCAGCGGCCCGATGGTGCTGTTCACGCCGTCACCCGGCGCCGCGCAGGCCGAACAGATCCAGGGCTACAGGTGGGCACAGGGCGCCGAGGTGATCGGCAGCGCGCTGGTGTATCCCAACCAGGCCTCAGGTTCGGAGCTCGGCAAGGTCGAGGGGTGCGTCGCGAAGGGAGTCTCGGGATAGGGTTCTCAGCGCTGGCATGCGCCGTCGTGGCGCTCGCTTTTGGGGGCGGAGTTGGATGTGCTCGGGGCGCCCATCGGTCGGCGGCGACGGCGCACACAACCACGGTCCCCGCGGCGACCGGAGTCCCGAGCTCCCCAGCGAAGCTGCTCGGGCAGCGGATCATGGTCGGACTGAGCGGCTCCCGGCCCGACGCGGAGCTGCTCTCGCGCGTACGAGAAGGTGCTGTCGGCGGCGTGATCCTGTTCTCCGGCAATATCGTCAGCCGAGCGCAAGTGGTCGCGTTGACAGCGTCGCTGCAGCGCGCCGCACGTCAGGGCCGCAACCCGCCGCTGCTGATCGCGGTCGATCAGGAGGGCGGTCAGGTCAGGCGCTTTGCCTCCGGGCCGCCGACCCTCTCACCCCCGCAGATTGCGGCCACGGACAGCGCCGCCATCGCTTTCCGGCAGGGGCGATCCACCGGCCAGTACCTGAAGGGCCGTGGTGTGAACATGGACCTCGCGCCGGTGCTCGACGTCCCCACGTTCGCCGGCGCGTTCATCTGGCAGCAGGGTCGGGCGTTCTCGTTTAGCTCCGCCACGGTCGCCGAGTACGCGACCCAATTCGCGCTCGGACTTCAATCAGCGCATGTTGCCGCGACCGGCAAGCACTTCCCCGGGCTTGGTTCCGCCGGCGTTAGCACCGACAACCAGTTAGCTGAGCTCCACCCAACGCCTTCCCAGCTCGCAGGGGCTCTGGTGCCCTACAAGGCGCTGATACCCGACGGTCTCGATGCGGTGATGCTGTCCATCGCCGGCTTTTCGGCCTACGACCACTCGGGCGCGCCGGCCGCGCTCTCCCAGCCGATCATCGGCGGACTGCTCCGCCGCCAGCTGAGCTTCGGCGGCGTGACAATCACTGATTCGCTCGGCGCGCCAACCGGCCACGGCGAGACCACCGCCGGAGTGCTCGCCGCCGAGGCGGGAGCCGACATCGTGCTCTACACCGACTCGGCTCCCGGAGAACTGCCCGCGCTCCAGCGGGCACTCACCAACGGCGCCATCAAGCGCGCCGACGCACGAGCCTCCTACCGGCGCATCGTCGCGCTCAAGCGCCGCGTTGCCAGCGGTTGATCCCGGTACCGCCGCCAGAGCTTTACAATCTGGCGGCGACGCCCGCGCTCGGTGCGCGGGCTCGTGTGCGTCTGTCACCGATCGTGTTCTAGCTTGCGAGCGCGGCAGTAACCACTTTTCGCTTACCGACCGTGTCCGTTCCCACTGCAGAGCTGACCGCGCCGGCCGCTACAGATCCTTTGAGACCGCGGCGGGCCTCACCGACCCAGCGCCTGGGAGGCGGACGGCTGTACTTGGTGCTGGCGGCAGCTGCGGTCGTGATCGCGGCGTTCTCGTTGCTGATCCCGTCCACGCCGAGCTATGACCCGTGGGCGTGGCTCGTGTGGGGCCGGGAGATCGTCCACATCAATCTGCAGACCACCGGGGGGCCCACCTGGAAGCCACTGCCGGTCATCTTCACGACCGTGTTCTCGCTGTTCGGCAAGGCCCAGCCCGATCTGTGGTTGGTGGTGGCCCGCGCCGGTGCGCTGATGGCGTTCGCGATGACATTCAAGATCGCCTGGCGCCTTACCCGCCAGCTCATCCCGCCGGCAGCCGATGCCAGCCGCGGCTCGCGAATCGTGGCCGCCCTGCCGGCGCTGCTCGCCGGAGTGCTAGCAGCGGGCAGCCTGGTGAACTCCCGCGGCTTCATCAGCGACAACGCGCTGGGCTACTCCGAGGGTTTGATGACGGCGTTGGTGTTGATCGCGATCGATCGTCACTTCGATGGCGCTCGTCGGCAGGCATTCGTGGTCGGCTTCGCGGCGGCGCTCGACCGGCCGGAGCTGTGGGTCTTGTGGGGGCCCTACGGCCTCTACCTGTGGTGGAAGGATCCAGGCGCGCGCAAGCTGGTGCTGGCGTTGTTCGTGCTGATCCCGGTGCTGTGGTTCCTCCCCGAGTACTGGGGCTCCGGTCATTTCTTCCGCGGCGTAACCCGAGCGCAGCATCCCCGTTCGAACAGCGCGGCGTTCGCCTCGTGCCCGTTCTGCACCGAGTTCAAGAACCACGCCTGGCCGACCGTGTTGATGCGGATCAAGGCGGCGGGGCTCCTGGCGATGGCGGTCGCGGCGTTCGAGCTGTGGCGACTGCGAAGCTCGTGGTGGCGAAATCCCTCGCCAAGCGTCTACGTCCGCGGCCTCGCCGGCCTGTTGGCCGCCGGCGTTGTCGGCTTCGGATGGTGGGTGGGGATCGCGCTCGAGACGCAGGCCGGATTCTCTGGCAACGACCGCTACCTGGTGCTCGGTGTCGCGCTGGTCTCGATCACCGGGAGCGTGGCCTGGGGATGGGCAGCCGGGGCAATCGGGGGGCTGATCCGCCGGCTTGGGCAGCGCAGCAGCGGAGCGCGCCGGAGCACGACGCCCGTGCTCGCCGGTGCCGTCGGCTTGCTGGCGGCGATCGCCGTCTTCCTCGCCGTGCCGCCGTGGCTCGGCAACAACCTCACAAACGTGCAGCGAATCCATCGCGCGCTGGTCTACCAGGCGCACTTGCGCGAGGATCTGACCAAAGCGGTCAGCGAGGTCGGCGGCGCCAAGAAGGTGCGGCGCTGCGGCTCGATCATGACCGAGGGCTTTCAGGTGCCGATGGTGGCGTGGACGCTCGGGGTCCACACCTTGCAGATCCAGGGGCCGCCGACCAGCGGTCCGCCTCCCCCGCCCCCGAACGTGATCTTCCAGACGCGTGCGCAGCGCAATGCCACGCTGCTGCCGGTCGTGCACACGTGGCCGAACGTGCACTATCAGCTGGTCGCGCACGTGCGGACGTTCCGCGTGTACGCCAATTGCGCAGGTAAGGTGACCCTGTAATGGCCGTCGCCGCACCGCCTCGTCCCAACGCTCGTCAGACCGCACGACGTTTCGACGTGCGGTCGCCTGACTGGCTGGATCGCATCCCCAGCTGGATCAGCATGGGTGCGGTCCTGGTCGTGCTGATCGCGATCTCCGCCTACATGCGTACGCGGTATATCAGCGGTCAATTCTGGATGGACGAGGCGCTGTCGGTCGGCATCTCATCGCACTCGCTGGCCGCGATCCCGGGCGTGCTCCGTCACGACGGCTCACCGCCGCTCTACTACCTGCTGCTCCATGTCTGGATGAGCATCTTCGGCTCCAGTGAGTCGGCCACGCACGCGATGTCGCTGCTGTTCGCGCTGCTGACAATCCCGGCGGCAATGTGGGCCGGATGGAGCCTGTTCGGCAAGCGGGCCGGAGTGATGGCCGCGATCCTGTTCGCGTTCAGCTCGTTCCTGACCGATTACAGCCAGGAAACGCGCATGTACGCGTTGATGGGGTTGCTGGGCCTGCTCGCCACCGCCGCGTTCCTGCACGCGTTTGTGTTCCGACGGCGGAAGTACCTGATCCTGTTCGCGATCTGCCAGGCATTGATGCTCTACACGCACGCGTGGGGAATCTTCTTCGGCGCCGGAGCGGTGCTGGCGCTGATTCCCGCGTTTGTGGTTAGCGATGACCGGCGGGGGCTTGTCCGCGATGCCGTGTTCGCGTTTGTCGGCGCCGGGATCCTGTTCCTCCCCTGGCTACCAAACTTCATCTGGCAGGCGCAGCACACCGCGGCGCCTTGGGACTCCTCCCCGCGCTTTGGCGCACCCGTGCAGCTCTCCCGTGACCTGCTCGGCGGTGACCGCGTCACGGTGGCACTACTGATCGCGGCGGTGATCGGCCTCGTGGAGCTGGGGACGCGGAGCCTGCGGCGCACGCGCGAGGCGATCGCTACCTGGACGCTGATCGCGCTTCCCTTTGGCACTCTGCTGCTGGCGTGGATCGCCTCGCAGGTAACGCCCGCGTGGGTCTCCCGATACTTCGCTCCGATCCTCGGCGCCGTGCTCCTACTCGCCGCCTTCGGTTGCGCGCGTTCCGGGATTGTCGGGATCGTGGCGATCGCGGCGACGGTGATCTTCCTCGCCAACCCCGCCTCCTTCACGCCGCAGTACAAGAGCGACGTTCGCGATATCGGCGGGGAGATGACGCCGCGGCTGCATCAGGGAGATTTGGTGATCGAGGGACAGCCGGAGCAGGTACCGCTGACCTGGTACTACCTGCCTTCGGGTCTGCGTTACGCGAACACGATCGGGCCTGTCTCCGATCCCCGGTTCATGAACTGGGTGGACGCTCTCAAGCGCCTGCGCGACGCCAACCCCCAGTCAACGCTGGGCCCGCTGGTTGCTAGTCTGAGACCAGGACAGCAAGTCCTGTTCGTGCGACCGTTGACCGAAGGTGCTCAGAGCTGGCAGGCGCCGTGGACAAAGCTCGTGCGCCGGCGCTCAGCTCAATGGGGAGCGATCCTCGCGAAGGATTCGAACCTCAAGTTGGTTTGGTGGGCGCCACACAACTACCGCGGGGCGTGCTGCGTCGGAAACAGCGCGGTCCTCTACCAGAAGGTCTCCTGAACACTCGAGAATGAGCGACGCAGCTCCCCCAGACAAGCCGGTGCCCGTCGATGCGAGCACTAACAGCCGTGCGGGTATCACGCCGGATCATCCTGTGGTCGTGCTCGGTGGCGGCCCCGCGGGACTGACTGCGGGATACCTGCTCGCCAAGCAGGGCCAGTCGGTGATCGTGCTCGAGTCGACCGATCAGGTCGGTGGGATCGCGCGGACTGAGGTCCGCGACGGCTACCGTTTCGACCTCGGCGGTCATCGCTTCTTTACCAAGGTCAAGGAAGTCGACGACCTCTGGCACGAGATCATGAAGGAGGAGTTCCTCAAGCGCCCCCGCCAATCGCGAATCTACTGGCGAGGGAAATTCCTCGAGTACCCGCTTCAGGGCATGGACGTCGTCAAGAAGCTTGGCCCAGTCGAGCTGTTCCTCTGCGGCGTCTCCTACCTGTGGGCAGCGACCAAGCCCAAGGGGCGCGAGGACACATTCGAGGAGTGGGTCACCAACCGCTTCGGCAACCGGCTCTTCCAGCACTTCTTCAAGGCCTACACGGAGAAGGTGTGGGGCGTCTCGACCTCTGAGATCCGCGCCGAGTGGGCCGCCCAGCGGATCAAGGGTCTGTCGTTCTTCAGCGCTGCCCGGGCCGCCTTCTTCGGCAACCGCGGCGACAAGATCAAGTCGCTGATCAGCGAATTCAACTATCCGCGCTACGGCCCCGGCCAGATGTGGGAGCAGATGACCGCCGACATCCGCGCGCAGGGCGGCGAGGTTCGCCTCAACGCCCCCGTCACGCGGCTGCGGATGTCCCCGCAGGGACGGGTGACCGAGGTCGTCGCCGGCGGCGAGACGTTGACCCCGTCCCACGTGGTCTCCTCGCTTCCGCTGCGCACCACGGTCGGGATCACCGAACCCGAGGCCCCGGGCGAGGTACGCGATGCCGCGCGCGGGCTGCGGTACCGAGACTTCCTCACGGTCGCGCTCGTGATCGAGGGCGAAGACATGTTCCCGGATAACTGGATCTACATCCACGATCCGGACGTCAAGGTCGGCCGGATTCAGAACTTCCGCTCCTGGAGCCCCTGGATGGTGCCCAATGACACCGACGCATCGATCGGCATGGAGTACTTCTGCTTTGAAGGCGATGAGCTCTGGAGCATGGCCGACGACGATCTCGTGGCGTTCGCGACTCGCGAGATCCAGCAGCTCGGACTCGCCAAGGCCGAAAAGGTCAAGTTCGGGTTCGCCGTCCGCGTCCATAAGGCTTACCCGATCTATGACGCCGAGTACGCCGATCGCGTCGACACGATCCGCGGCTGGCTGGACGGGGTTCCCAACCTGATCCAAGTCGGCCGCAACGGCCTGCATCGCTACAACAACTCCGACCACTCGATGCTGACCTCGATGCGCGCCGTGGACAACATCCTGCTTGGCACCCATCACAACATCTGGGCGGTGAACGCCGAGAGCGTCTACCACGAGGAGGACGTGGAACCGGAGCAGCCTTACAAGGAGGCCCCGGAGACGCCGGCCATGGAGCAGCCGCTGGCATCGGAGCGGTAGTGCGGCGCACGGCGATCTTCCTAGCGACCGTCGCCGTCGTCTTCGTCGTCCCGGCGACAGCGTTCGCCCAGACGACGATCAATCCGCTCGCTCAGCAGACCAACCCGTTCGCCCCGGGCGTGCCCCAAGGCCAAGCGACCACCTCGTCCACGACCACCCCGGCCGTCTCGACGGTCCCGACCTCCTCGTCGGGCAGCTCCGGCCTCAGCGGCTCGAGCGCGATCGTGATCGGCATCGCCGCCCTCGTCCTGATCGCGGGCATCTCGCTGTTCATCTGGCGCGACGCCCGCCGGCGCGCGCCGGTCCGTCACCGGGCCGCCGCGGCCACCGCCGGCGCCGCCGGACGCGCCGGCTCCAAGCAGCGCCAGAAGCCCCGTAAGCTCAGCCCAGCCGAGCGGCGACGGCGAAAGCGGGGACGGGCGCGGTAGGTGGTCGGGGGCGGTTGGTGGTCGCGGGTTGTTGGGGGCGGGGGGTAGCGCAGGACCTGGCCCGTAAGCAGCGGGATGCGGCCCACGGGAGACCATCTCCCACGCTCCGTGCTCGGACTGGCGGCTGCTGATTTCCATGCGAGAGGCGCCCGTCGTCCACACGTGTCGGACCGCGCTTCTTGATCCTACTCGAGCGAGGCCTCGCGAAGGCGGTGCTTTGCCCGCAGCAGTTGTCGCTCGACCGTGCGTGTGGTGCACCCCGTGTAATGCGCCATCTCGGCGTAGCTCAGACCTAGTCCGTGTAGCCACAGCAGACGCTGTTGGCGCTCGGGCAGCGCGCGGATCGTCGCCAGCTTCTCGCGATCAGCGAGTTGCTGGTCGGGCGTCGGAACCCGGGCGAGAAGGCCCGACTCGCCTGCCTGCTCGACAGCCGCATCGAGCGACAGACACCGGTCCGCGCGCCGAATCAGCTTGAAGGCCTCGTGAACCGCTGTCTTCACCAACCACGACAGGGCGGCCTCCCGCCGCACGCTATCTGAGTGGTGCACGAACCGGCTCCAGGCGAACTGGCACGCGTCCTCGATTACGACATCCGAAGCGTGCACGTCCATCCGCACTAGGTGCTCCAGTCGCCCCGACAGCGCGCGGTACAGCTCGGCGACGTCGAGGGCGGGATCAGTGTGACCAGCGTAGATGACCATTGAATCTAATTGAGACTAAGTTGCTACGTCTGACTCTAGCAACACCACATATATATTGCTAGTCTCAGTTCAGCTCAATTGGCTCACTTAGTTTCAGGAGGTATTGATGCTCTTACTGTTCTCCGCGGTGAGCGCCCATCCCAACCCCACCGGGCTCCCAGGCAGCAACGTCCTTCAGCAGCTGGTCAATGGCGCTGAGGCGTGGGCGCTGACGATCGCGCTATTGGGGGCGTTCATCGGAGCCGCGCTGTGGGCGGTTGCCTCCCACACCCACAATCACCACTACGCCGCTCGCGGGCGGATGGCGGCGCTTATCTCGGCCGCCTCGGCGATGGTCGTCGGCGCCGGCCCCGGGCTCGTGAACTTCTTCGAGCACCTCGGCTCTACAGCGAAGTGATGAGGCCACTCCGCCCTAACCGGTGCGCTGCGGTCCTGCTGGTCACGGCAGCATGCGCGCTCGCTGTGGCACCATCCACGGCCTCGGCCAATCCGGTCTGTACCGCGGCCGGCTTGTTCAGCGGCATCGCTGGCAAGGCCTGCAGGCTGGCCACCCACGCCGGCAAGGCTGTAAGCGCCGGCAAGAAGCTCCTGGGAGGGCACGTCGGGGGCGCCGTGAAGACGATCCTTGGCGGGAGCGGCAGCGGACACTCCACCGCTTCGACGGCGGTCGGCCTCGCCGCGATCGGAGCCTGGGTTCTGGGCGGCGCGAGGTTCGCCCTACACGAGACGGCGAACGTGCTCAGTCAAACAACTACCCCTCAGCTGCAAAGCACCTGGTTCTCCTCGACCTATTGGCGGATGACCGGGATCGCGGCCGTGCTGACATTGCCGTTCCTGTTTGCCGCCGCAATTCAGGCGCTGCTGCGATCGGACCTCGCGCTGCTGGCCCGCGCCGTGTTCCTCTATCTGCCGGTGGCCACGCTGGCCGTAAGCATCGTCGCGCCGCTGACGATGCTGTTGCTCTCGGCCTCCGACGAGCTCGCGTCGTTCGTCGCCTCTGCCGCCGGCCATGCCGGCACGCGGTTCCTCGTCAAGGGGAGCGCGCTGCTCGGTGCGCTGACCGTGATCTCCGGCTCACCGTTCATTGCCTTCCTCGTGGGGGTGCTCACTGCCGGCGCGGCGCTCGTACTGTGGCTCGAGCTGCTGATGCGCGAAACCGCGATCTACGTGATCGTGCTGATGCTCCCACTGGTCTTTGCCGCTTTCGTGTGGCCGGCGCGGCGTGTTTGGGCGGTTCGCGCGCTTGAGGTGCTGGTCGCCTTGATCCTGTCGAAGTTCGCAATCGTCGCGGTGCTATCACTGGGCGGTGCCGCGTTGGCCGGGAGCGGGCTGCGAGACGTGACGGGATCATTGGCGGGGATCGTGCTTTTGGTGATGGGCACGTTTGCGCCTTGGGCGCTGCTGCGGCTCGTGCCGCTCGCGGAGCTGGCGAGCGGAGCGGCAGGGGCGCTCCGCGCCGAGGCACGCACCGGGATGAGGAGCCCAACTCAGGCCGCGGCGGCGAGCGCAGACTTCTCAGACTCCAGGTGGGGCAACGACTGGGCGACGCGGATGATGAGCGGCATGCGCCGGCAGGCCGACGAGGCGTCCGGCGCGGAGGGCTCCGCCAGCGCCCACTCGACCCGCGAGCACCTCGCGGAACTCGCCGGCGTGTCGGGGTCGAACGGCAATGGGTCAGCTGGCGCATCCCCGGACGCAGACTCCGCATCCCGGGAAGACTCCAGCTCCGAGCCTCTGTCCGAAGATGACAGTGCGGGGGTCGATCACCTTTCGCAGGAGGCAGGATCCGCGACCAATGCAGCAACCCCTCCCGACCGAGACAATGCGGCGGCTTCGCCCAAACTCCCCTGGGAAGGTCAGGACGGGAGCTGGGAATTTGTGTTTGGGGCAGACGGAACGAACCCGACATCGCGTCCGGTATCCACGGAGGAGGGCCCCGACCCGCTCCCCGGCGCGGCTCCACCAGCCGACGCGAACCCACCCGCCGACCCGAACCCACGCCCCGACCCAACGCCGCCCTCCCCGGCCGACGACCACGACCCGCGGCCGCCGAGGCAGCCATCTGAGGATGGCCTTCTGTGAGCCCTGCCCGCCTCAGTTACAGGTTCGGGCCGCTGGAGCGGCGCGGGATCCTCGGGCCCATCCGTGCCGGGCAGGCCTCGCTGCTCGCCGTCGGGGCTCTATTGGCGATTGCGGTCCTCGATCAGTTGCCGACCGCCTCCGGCGCGCTGCTCGCCGTGGTCGTGTTCGCCGGTGCAGTGGTGGCGACGGTGGCGCCGATCGGCAGTCGCACGGTCGAGGAGTGGGCTCCGGTGGCGATCTTGTTTGCCTTCAAGCGCCTCCGCCGCCGGAACCGATGGCGGTCTGAGCTCCCCACGAGCGGCCTGCTGGCACGCCGGCGATCGGGTGCTCAGGCCTTCGAGCTCTCTGCCCCTCGGCCAGTTCTTCCTCCGGAGCTCGGCGGCATTCGGATCGTCGATGTCGCGTACCGCGACCGTCCGATCGGCGTACTCTCGGAGCGCTCTGGGCGACGGCTGACGGCTGTACTCGCGTGCCGGGTGGTGGCGTTCTCCCTGCTGGACGGCGAAGCTCAAGAGCGCCGCCTGGCGCGCTGGGGACTTGTCCTATCCGGTTCCGCGAGCACCGCGGTCCGGCGGATCCAATGGGTGGAGCGGACGGCGCCCGCAGAAGGCGATGAGCTCGCGCGGTGGCTGCATGCCGAGCGGGATCCAACCATCCCGCTGAGGGGAACGCCGATGATCGAGTCCTACCTCGAGCTGATCGGGGCGACCACTCGGGTCACCCAGGAGCACGAGATCCTGATTGCCGTGCAGGTCGACTCGGGTCGGGTGCGCGATCGTGGCGGCGACGCGATTGGTCGGGCGTTGCTCGAGGAGACCGAGCGCGTCGCCCAAGGGCTGGAGGCGGCCGAGGTGATGGTCCTGGGTGCGCTTAGCTCCGGGCAGCTCGGACGCGCCCTGCGAACCGCATTCGACCCCTATGCACGCGCCGAGCTGGCGGCGCTGCAGGTCGCCGACGAGAGTCGCCACGGCGTCAGCGAAGCCAACGCGTGGCCGCTGGGAGCACGGGAGACGTGGGATCACTACTGCAGCGACGGCGCGGTGCACGCGACCTACTGGATCGGTGGTTGGCCACGAATCGAAGTCTCGTCGATGTTCATGGAGGCCCTGCTCGGACGCTCTAGCGCGGTGCGGACGGTCGCAGTCGCTTTCGAGCCGATTCCACCAGAGCGCTCGACCCGCGAGGTCGAGGCCGCGATCACTCGCGACCGGGCTGACAGCGAGCTGCGCCATCGTTTTGGCCAGTCGGAAACCGCCCGCCAACGCCAGGCCCAGGACGCCACGATGCGACGTGAGGCCGAGCTTGCTGCCGGCCATAGTGAGGTTCGGCTCGCCGGTTTCGTGACCGTCTCTGGCAGGGATCGCGACGACCTGCGCCGCGCGAGTGCCGAGGTCCTGGAGCATGCCGCGCGAGCTCGGCTCGAGCTGCACCGAATGTACGGGCAGCAGGCGGACGCCTTCACGTTCACCCTGCCCTTATGCCGGGGGCTGAGATGAGTCTGCGGGCGATCGAGCGACCGGGCCATCGATCAACGACCCGCCACGCCCAGGCCATCTACCCGTTCATGGCCGCTGGAGGTCTGGGCGCGCGGGGAGTGTTCATCGGACGGGACTCGGGTGGCGGAGCGTTCTGTTACGACCCCTGGGTCTTCTACGGCGAGGGGCTGCTCGACGACCCGAATGCGATCGTGCTCGGCAAGCTCGGACAGGGCAAGAGCGCGCTGGTCAAGACTCTGCTCTGGCGAATGTTGCTATTCGGGCGTCGGGCGTTCGTGCTCGACGTAAAGCACGAGTACGGGCCACTCTGCGAAGCCGTCGGCGTGAAGCCGATCTCACTCGTCCCGGGGGGTGGCGTGCGCCTGAACCCGCTGGCCTCACGACCGGAGGAGCATGCGCAGCTCGAGCTCTTGCGGGCCGTCACGGTCACGGCGCTCGGCGGTCCCCTGTCCCAGATCGAGGCCGCCGCGCTGCGGGAGGCGCTTCGTACCGTCCGGGCGAGCTCGCCGGCCGAACCAACGCTGCCACAGATCGCCACGGTTCTGTTCAGCCCGTGTGTCGAGATGGCCGAGCGATTGCGGACAACGCCAGAAGGGCTCGCCGCCGACGCGCGGCGTGCCGCGCTCGCGCTTCAGGACCTTTGCGAGGGCCCGCTGAAGGGCATGTTCGACGGACCCACGACCCCCGGACTCGACCTCGAAGCGAAGCTGCTCGTGCTTGATCTCCACGCGGTCCGCGACTCGCCGGCGCTCGGAATCCTGATGGCATGCGCGACCGCCTGGATGAGCGCGTTGCTGGCGCGGATGGCGGAGCGCCCGGGCCGCGAGCGACTGATCAACGTCGCCGACGAGTCGTGGAAGATCGTCCAGCACACCGGCCTCGGCGAGTGGTTTCAGGCGAACTTCAAGCTCGCTCGGCAGTTCGGGGTCATGAACGCGGTCGTCCTGCATAAGCTCGCCGACCTCCAGGCCGCCGGTGACGCCGGCTCGCGAGCGGCGAGGATCGCGGAGGGATTGATCGCCGACGCCTCGACGCGCGTCGTCTATCACCAGGACGAAAGCCAGGTGCCCCTGACGCGCACCCTGCTGGGTCTGTCCGAGAGCGAGGCGCAGCTGATTTCGATGCTATCCGCCGGCCAGGCGCTATGGCGGGTCGGCTCGCGATCGTTCGTTGTCCAGCACTATCGCTCCGGCTTTGAGGCGCAGCTAACTGACACCGATACGGGGATGAACGTCAACCCTGACGGGTTCGAGGCTTCTCAGCGAAGAACTGCGGGAACCCGATGGTAGATCGCGTCGAGAGCCTAGCTGGTGCGTTGGGTTCGGGGAACCTGGTGTTCGAGCTCGGGGTGGTTGAGTGCGGTGGCGTAGCGGAGGGCTGCTTGGACGCTGAGGCCGAACAGGTCGCAGAGCGCGCGGATGTCGCCGCCGTTGGTGTGGATCTCTTGAACGATCCGGTCTTCGCGGAGCGCTTGGCAGGTCAGGCCGGTGCCTTTGAACGGGAACTGCTTGCCAACGGGCGTCAGCCTCGGAGCGCTGCGGCGGGTGATGAACAGGTGCGGGTTGATCGTGTTCGGCCAGGTCGTTTGGCGGTGGTCAAGCCAGGCGCGCAGCCGGACCTGGACTGGGTCGGCGAGGGGTATCTCGCGGTCGGTGAGGGTCAGGCGGCCGTCGACGATGTCGGTCAGCTGGAGCGCTCCGACTTGTCGGTTGGTGAGGGCGTGGAACGCGACGAGCGCGATTCCGAAAGCGATCGCGGGGTCTGGCGAGTTCAGCGCGTCGCGGATCGCTTGGGTGTCCAGCGGGAGCGGGATCGTGGTGTTCGGCTGGGTGGCGGGCAGTCCGCGGGTCGGGTCGGTGAAGATCAGCTTGCGTCCCTTGAGCGTGCGGAACAGCGATCGGAGTCCGAGCTCGGCCCAGTGGCGTTTGGTTCTGCTTTCCGGCAGCGCGGCTTGGATCTGGGTTGGTGTGATCTCGGCGAGCGATTGGTGGCCGGCGGCGGCCCACTGGTGGATGATCGGTGCGATCCCAGCGATCTGCAGGCGGGTGGTCTGTGGATCGCGGGAGCGTTGGCGGGGCGCGGTGGTGCTGCCGTCCAGCATGACCTGAAGCCAGACCTCGAGCTGCGCGCTGAGCGGGGCGGGCAGGTCGTCGAGTTTGTCGGCGAAGTAACGCTCGACCGGGGAGAGACGGTCGTCGATCAGCAGTCCGGCTGCGGTCAGGACATCGAGGGTGGATTGGATGTTCCCGGCGTAGCGGGGGAGTTGCAGCACGTCGGTCGCGTTGATCTTCGCGCCGGGCGTGGCCTGCAAGCTCGCGAGCAGCCTGAGCGAGCGCTCGACGTCGTTGCGTTGGCGGTTGCTCCAGCCGTGCCGGACGGCGTGCTCGGCGACCAGTTGTTTGCATTGCTCAACGAGGGTGCCTTGTGCGGCGAGTGCGCGCTTGCGGACGAGTTCGGGATCGGCGTCGATGTTGAACAGGCGCTCTTGACGCCACGACACGTCGCCGAAGCGGGCGTGCGGGTGCTGGTCGCGGGATGGGGGCCGCAACCGTGGTGCGCGTGGCCGCTGGTAGCGCATGTTCGCGAGGAACAGTTGCTGGCCGTGATGGTTGGCGGCCTGGATGTCCAGGGGACGGCCGGGTTCTTGCAGCAATCGGGCTTGTTCGAGGCAGAGCCGACAGGCGCCTTGGTCGCCGACGGTTGTTCTGCGTGCGCAGTGCCCGCAGTCACCGTCGGGGTAGTGGCCCTGCCACCAGCGGCAGACCCAGCACCGCCAGTTGTGCTTGCGGACAACTCCCCAGGCCAGGCATCCGCGGCAGGCGCCGACGTGCCTGGGGCCGCCGGGATGGCAGCGGTCGCACATCCCGTCGCTGAAGTACGCCTCAGAGCCGCAGTGACGGCATCGCGGCGGGGTGAACGGCCCGCCCGGCAGACACCCGTAGCAATAGTCGACCCGCGGCCGAGTCCACGCGACCTGGTTGTGCTGGCAGACGGTGCACTTCGCCGGCGGGCGAGTGCTCACAACGGCGGTTCTGACTTCGGCGTCCCGAACCTTGGCCTGACCGGCGGCGGGGCGGCGTTCTCACCGTTCGCGGCCTGCTGTCGCGGTGGCCGGCGGGCGGCGACCTTCTCCGGCTCGCAGATCAGCAGCGCCGCCGGGTCGCAACGCAGCACCTGGCAGATCACGTCGAGGTCATCGAGCCGGATCGTGGTCGGCGTCCCGGTCCACAGCGCTGACATCTTCCCGGCGCTGATCTCAAGCCCCGCGTCGGCCAGGCGGCGGCGCATCTCGGTTGACTTCCAGATCCCGCGCTCAGCAGCCTTCAGTCGCAGATTCCACCGCACCGGCTCGCCTCCCTTCACTGAACCGACTCTCCAGGCGCTGGTTGGCGCCCAGCCACGCCCGCTCGACGTGATCGGACCGGACGTGGATGTAGCCGGAGGTGGTCGACAGCCACTGATGCCCGAGCAACTCCTGCAGCGCCTTCAGATCCATCCCGTCCCCGTAGAGCGAGGAGGCGCAGTAGTGACGCAGGACATGCGGCGTGACCCGGCCCGACCAGTGGGGCAGCCACCGCGCGGTGTGCGCCGCGAGCCCATGGCGCAGCGCGTTCGCGCCAACCCGGCAGCACCGGTCGCCCGTCGTGTTGTGGCGCTCGCTGGGCAACATCGGCGCGTCCGGATCGCACCAGTCGTCGCTGAACTGATGGCGAACCTCGGCCAGCCACCAGTCGATCAACGTGTCCACGCCGTTGATCGCTGGCACCAGTCGCGCCTTCGGGCCGCGACCACGGCTGCCCTTGCCGTGGCGGACGTGCAGCTTGCCGAACTCGCCCAGGTCCGGGCGCCAGTCGCGGATGTCGAGCATCACCGTCTCGTTGATCCGCAACCCGAGCCGGCGCCACAACGACGCGGCGAAGTAGTCGCGCGCGGCCGGCAGGTACTTGCGCGCCTGCGGCACACAGGCGCGCCAGCCGGCGAACAGCTCCTCGACCTCCGCGTCCGACGGCGGCACGCGCACCTTCCCCAGCGACGTGCCCTGCTGGCGGTTGAACTCGTCGATCGGCTGTTCCACCACGACACCACACAGGTCGTGGATGTCGCCCTGATAGCGACCGATCAAGAACTCGTAGAACAGCGCCAGCACCCCGGCCTTTCCCGCGCGCGTGGACACCGTGTGCCCCGCGCGGCGTTGCCCGGCCAGGAACCGGTCGGCGTCCTCGCACGTCGCCGACCACAACGGCCCGTCCAGCGAGCGAGCGAACTCCACGATCGACGAGCGGGTGCGCGCGACATGCTCGTCGCACAGGCCAGCAGCGGCCATCGCCAGCGCGTACTGATCGACGATCTCCTGCTCGAAGTCCTCGGCGTCCTCGGCCGTTCGCAGCGCGCGCGGCGAGTCGATGTTCCGCACCACCGCCAGGCCGGTCATCGACACACCGCTTCATCCAGAACGAGCACGCGGGGAATATATCGACCGACCTTCAGGAATCCCGACAGACGGTCAGTCTCGCCGTTCGCGGTGGCCAACCCGCTCGCACGCGGCGGGGGGTCCGTCTCGAGGCACGCCCCGGACGCAATCCTCGCCTCGTCGCTCCGCTCCTCGGCTCCGATCGCGTCCGCGCATTCCCACTCCCCGGTCACCTCTCCACTCGAGACCGCCGATCGTCTCTCTCAGCCCAGTAGTTCGCCACGGCTGCACCCCGAAGCCGGACACGAACCCGAGCGGATAGAGATTTCCGGGGGCCAGGTGCTGCGGGGATGACAGAGCAGCGCGTAGGCGGGATCTCGGACACGACGGTTCTGGCGGTGATCGCGTCGATGGTCGCGGTTGTCGCGTTCCTGTGGCTTTGGGGCGGGATTGCGGGTGCCGTGTTCGGCGGCGGTTGGCCTGGTCTCGGCGCGGACCGACTGCTCAGCGTGCTCGTGCGTCTGCCCGGGCACTTGGACGACCCGGCGCGCGCCTGGCCGGGCGCGATGCGTTCGCGGTTGCCGGGACCAGGGGGGTTCTACGCGGCGTTGTGCCTCCTGACCTCGATCGCCGGGACGGTCGCGTTCGCTCTCAGCCGCGCGGGCGTGCTCGTGACCGCACGGCGTCGAGGGAGCGGGGCGCGCTGGGCGCGTCCGGGCGATCTGCGCTCGCTTCGGGGTGGCGACCGGGGCGCACGCCTGACGCTAGGGCGCCGGCGCGGCCATCTGCTGCACGCCGAGGAGCACCATGCACTGGTGGCATTCGGTCCTCCGCAGTCAGGAAAATCAGCGGGCCTCGCGGTCCCGGCGTTGCTCGAATGGGACGGCCCTGCGGTCGCATCCTCGATCAAGACGGACCTGCTCGCGGCGACCGCCAGGCGAAGACGTTCGCTGGGCAGGGTGTTCGTGTTCGACCCATTCGAGCTCGCCGGGACCAGCTCGGACACGTGGTCGCCGCTATACGCCGCCCGCACCTGGGACGGCGCACTCGAGGTCGCTTGGCGGCTGGCGGCAGCGGGTGAGCTCGATCAGCGCAGCGTCGAAGGCGGCGACTTCTGGGCGATCGCCGCCGAGCAGCGGCTAGCGCCGTTGCTGTACGCGGCGTCCGCCACCGGCGCGCGGATCGACAGCGTGGTCCGCTGGGCTTACGGGCAAGGCACACGCGAGCTCGATCAAGCGCTCGCGCAGCTCGCCGGCAGCGCCCGAGACGATGGCGAGCTTGCGGATGCCCACGCGGCCTACGACTCGGTGCGCGCGTTTGAGGCTCAGGCCGACCGGACGCGCTCTTCGATCGAGGCGACCGCGCAGGCGCTGTTGCGGGCTTACCGCTTCTCACGCGTCGCACGCTCGGCACAGTCGTGCCAGATCACTCCCGACCGCCTGCTGGATGAGGCCGCCACGCTTTACCTGGTCGGCGACGCCAAGGCGTCCAAGCTACTGCGCCCGATCTTCCTGGCACTGCTTTCGGAAATCGTCGACCGGGCGTACGAGCGCGCCACGCTCGCCGGCGGGCGCCTTGAGCTGCCGCTGCTCCTGTGCCTCGACGAGGCGGGCAATATCGCGCCGCTTCCGAATCTGGCGGAGATCGCCTCCACTGCCCCCAGCCACAACATCCAGCTCGTCTCGATCTTTCACGATTTGGCCCAGGCGCGCAGCCGCTACCGCCAGCAGGCAGAGACCGTCGTCAACAGCCACCGCGCGCGGATGCTGCTTCCCGGCGTCGCCGACCTGGAGACGCTGCGCTATTTCGCCGGGCTCATCGGTGAAGAGGAGGCGCGGGATCGATCAGTCACGACCGGCGCCGGTGGCACCACGCGCTCGACTGCCAGCCGCCGCCGCCCGCTGGTGGCGCCCGAGGCCCTCCGCCAGCTACCGGAGGGCAACGCGCTGCTGCTGTACGGACGGATCCCGCCAACCGAGCTGCGGCTGCGCATGTGGTTCGCCGACCGGCGCCTGCGGACATTGGCCGGAGCATGAGCTGGTCCGAGCCTGACGACGGACACGGGGACGATCCCGGCGACGGCGGTGCTGACGAGCTCGACGGCGCGCGCTGGCCATTGAACTGGATCGGCCTCTATGCGCGTGAGCGCTGGATGTGGTTTGAGCGGCTATGGAGCGACGTCTGCATGCTGCGCGAGCGCTACCGGCTCGCGCTCCGTTCCGGTTGGTGGGAGGACCAGGTTCAGGTCGAGGCGCTCGCGGCGCTGGCCGCGTGGATCGAGCGCTATGACTCGGGCGAGTGGGACGACCCGCCGGGGAAGCTTGGTCTGCTGTACGACCTCGAGCGGATCGCCGGGCTGCTGCGCGACGGCAATGAGCCGTTTCACCCTGACCGTGACCGGCTGGCGTTCGCGCGGTACCTGATTGAGATCGGGTGTCGACCGCCGCCGGGGCGAGGGTCGCCGGAATGAGCCATCCTCTT
Organism: uncultured Solirubrobacterales bacterium; assembly: GCA_963836065.1. GTDB lineage: Bacteria > Actinomycetota > Thermoleophilia > Solirubrobacterales > Solirubrobacteraceae > Palsa-465. The sequence goes on along the minus strand of CAWIII010000021.1, from coordinate 672,442 downwards.
CAGGTGGCTGACCGGACTGCCTTCCCCCTCGGCGCGGGCGTCACGCTCGCCGAGCTCGATCACAACCCGCACCCTGTCCTCGCGCGATTGCGCGAAACCGAGCCGGCGTCCTGGCTTCCCGCGCTCGACGGCTGGCTCATCACCCGCCATGACCTCGCGCTGCAGGTGATGCGAGATCACGAGACGTTCACCGTCGATGACCCTCGCTTCTCGACCGCGCAGGTGATCGGACCGAGCATGCTGAGCCTCGACGGTCCCGAGCACGCTCGACATCGGACGCCGTTCGTGGCGCCGTTTAGGACCGCTCAGGTCCGCGCACGGTTCGCGGCGGCAACCAGCGTGGAGGTCAACTCACTGATCGACGAGCTCGTGCCAGCCGGCGGCGCCGAATTGCGGCGCGCGTTTGCCGGTCCGCTGGCGGCCTCAATCGTCGCCCGAGCGCTCGGGCTCGGTGAGGCGGAAGTAATCGCGGTGCTCTCGTGGTATGACGCGATTGTGGCCTCGGTCACCTCGATCACCGCCGGTGACGGGATGACGGTCGACGGAGAGCGGGCGTTCGCGGCCCTGCGCGACCGACTGTTAGAAGTGATCTCGGGCGCCGACGACGCTTCGCTGCTCGCCGCCGTGGCCGCCGATTCCGCGCTCAGCAGCGAGCAGATCGTCTCCAACGCCGCCGTGTTGCTGTTCGGCGGAATCGAGACGACAGAAGGAATGATCGCCAACGCCGTGCTCGCGCTGCTCCAGCGGCCCGATCAGCACGAGCTCGTGCGCCTCCATCCCGAGCTTGTTGAGATCGCGATCGAAGAGACGCTGCGGCTCGAGCCCGCGGCCGCCGTGATCGACCGCTACGCCGCCGCAGATGTCCGACTTGCTGAGGCCTCGATTGCCGCCGGCGAGCTCGTGCGCGTCTCGCTGAGTGCCGCCAACCGCGACCCAGTGGTGTTCCCGGCTCCGGACAGCTTCGACCTCGCGCGAGGCGGTGCCCGGCGCCACCTGGCGTTTGCCCAAGGTCCGCACGTGTGCGTGGGCATCCACCTCGCCCGCCTGGAGGCGCGCGTCGCGCTAGCCGCGCTGCTGACGCGTCTCCCGCGACTGCGCCTCGATCCTCAGCGTCCAGCGGCGGTCCGAGGGCTCGTGTTTCGCAAGCCGCCTGAGTTGCGTGTCATGTGGGACTAACCCCCGAGCGCCAGCGTGCTGACGGAGAACACCGCGCCGTGGGGGTCGGCGAGCACCGCGTTCCGGAAGCCGGTATGTCGTGGGGAGGCACGACAATGCTGCCGCCTAGCCGCTGGGGCACGACGTGCGCGATGATGCGAGCAACCGCAAAGCTGGCCCCACCCAACTCGCCAGCAAGGAGAGACCCAGATGCCGCTGACCCAAGGAGCCCACCCTGCCCACGAGCGCCCGCGTGGAGCGCCCGAGCACAGGGCCACCACCGTCGAGCTGCCGTCCCACCAGCTACCCGAATCCGGACTGTCTGGCGACACGGCCTACGAGTTGATCAGCAGCGACCTGTTGCTCGATGGTCAGGCTCGGCTCAACCTGGCCACGTTCGTCACCACCTGGATGCCCTCGACGGCCGCGCGCCTGATGGCGGAGACGGCGGACAAGAACATGATCGACAAGGACGAGTATCCGCAGACCGCGGAGATCGAAGCCCGCTGCGTGAGCATCCTGTCGGACCTGTGGCACTCGCCCGAGCACGAGGACGCGACCGGCTGCTCGACCACGGGTTCGAGCGAGGCCGCGATGCTCTCCGGCCTGGCGCTCAAGTGGCGCTGGCGTGAGCGGATGAAGGCCGCCGGCAAGCCCACCGACCAGCCCAACCTGGTGATGGGCGTCAACGTTCAGGTCTGCTGGGACAAGTTCTGCCGCTACTGGGACGTCGAGCCGCGACTGGTGCCGATGGAGGGCGAGCGCTATCACCTCGGCCCCGAGGAGGCCGTCGCCAAATGCGATGAGAACACGATCGGCATCGTCGCGATCCTCGGTTCGACGTTCGATGGCAGCTACGAGCCGGTCAAGGAGATCGCCGCCGCGCTCGACCAGCTCGAGAGCGAGCGCGGTCTGAACGTCCCGCTTCACGTTGACGCTGCCTCCGGCGGTTTCGTCGCGCCGTTCATCCAGCCCGACCTCGAGTGGGACTTCCAGATCCCGCGGGTGCAGTCGATCAACGCCTCGGGTCACAAGTACGGGCTCGTGTATCCAGGCGTGGGCTGGGCGATCTGGCGCAACAAGGAGGCGCTGCCGAAGGACCTGATCTTCGACGTCAACTATTTGGGCGGGCACATGCCGACGTTCGCGCTCAACTTCTCGCGGCCCGGCAGCGAGGTCGTCGCGCAGTACTTCATGTTCACGATGCTCGGGCGTGATGGCTACCGGCAGGTGATGCAGAACGCTCAGGACATCGCCCGCTACATCTCCGCGGCCGTAGCGGAAATGGGGCCCTACCGGTTGATCTCAGACGGCAGCGAGCTGCCCGTGTTCGCGTTCACGGTGGCGCCCGGAGTTGAGAACTACAGTGTGTTCGACGTTTCCGATCGCCTGCGCCAGCGCGGCTGGCTGGTCCCGGCATACACATTCCCGGAAAACCGCCAGGATCTAAGCGTGCTGCGGATGGTGGTGCGTGCCGGGATGAACCACGAGATGGCGGAGCTGCTGCTTGAGCACCTGCGCGAGCAGACCGAGTTCCTCGAGTCGCTCGACGCGCCGCTTCCCGGCGAGCGCCCGGAGAAGCGCCAAGCGTTCGCACACTGAGCGCCAGCGACGGTCGCTTGCGCTCAGCATTCATTTGGGCGCGCTTCGAGCCACCTGGCGGTCCTCGACGATCGGCCGCAGTGTTCCTGTTCACGCAGTCGCGCGCGGCAAGCCGATGCTCGGCCGGAAGCGCGGCAACGCGCGGCTCGCGGGCGAGGAGCTCGAGCTCGAGCTGCCCAGGCCGTTCACCGTGGCGGCGATCCCCGTTTACGCCGCCTCGTCCAAGTAGGCCAGCTCTCCCGAGCTTTCCCTCACCGACTCGGCCCGCTGCGGACGAAGCAACACCAGCGCCAGCGGAATCGCCGCGATTACAAGCACTGCACCGACCGTGAACGCCAGCTGATAGCCGCCCGTTAGCGAGGACGCGAGCGAGTCGCCGTGGCTCTGCAGCGCGTTGGTGCGCGTCGTGGAAAGCGTTGCTAGCACCGCTAGTCCGAGCGCGCCACCCACTTGCTGCGTGGTATTCACGAGGCCTGAGAGCAAACCAGAGTCCTCCTCTGTGGCCGCCGCCATCGCGAGCGTCATCAGCGACGGGAACGCTAGGCCGGCACCAGTGCCGAGCAGCACCATCGCCGGCAGCAGGTCGCCGAGGTAGCTGGCGTTGACCGGCGCGCCGCGGAAGACAATCAGGCCGGCGGCGACGAGCACGAGCCCGGCGAGCAGTGTCGCGCGGCCACCGAAGCGCGTGATCAGGCGGGCAGCGAAGCCAAGCGACAGCACCGCGATCAGCAGCGCGACCGGCAGGAAAGCAAGCCCGACCTGGATCGCGTCGTAATGCAGCACTCGCTGCAGGTACAGCGCGCCCAGGAAGAACATTCCGAAAATACCCGCGACCATCGCGACCTGGACAACGTTGGCGCCGGTCACGATCCGCGACTTGAACACCGACAGCGGCATCAGCGGGTTCCGAGCACGAGCCTGACGAACCACAAATGCCGCGAGCAGTCCGATCGCAACTGCTCCAAAGCCCAGCGTGTGCGCGGAGCCCCAGGAGTAGTGGCTGGCCTCGACGATCGTGTAGACGCCGAGCATCAGCGAGCTCACGAGCAGTGCCGCCCCGGGAGCGTCGGCGCCATGGCGGAGCCCGATGCCCTTGTCCGCCGGAAGCAACCGGGTGGCGAAGAACGCCGTCGCGACGCCGATCGGGAGGTTGACGAAGAAGATCCAGTGCCAGTTGATGCTCTGGGTCAGTACACCACCGGCGAGCAGGCCGATCGCCCCGCCCGACGCGGCCACGAAGCTGTACACGCTGATTGCCTTGGCTCGGTCGGAGGGCGTCTGGAACATGGTCACGATCATCCCGAGGATCACGGCGGCGGTCATCGCGCCGCCCACGCCCTGGACAAATCTCGCCCCGATCAGCATCGCCTGGCTTTGCGCGAGTCCGCAAACCAGCGAGGCCAGCGTGAAGACGGTCAGTCCGGTCAGGAAGATTCTCCGTCGCCCGATCAGGTCCCCGAGCCGGCCAACCAGCAATAGCAGGCCCCCGAACGCGATCAGGTAAGCGTTCACGACCCACGCGAGATTCGACTGCGAAAAGCCGAGGTCGGTCTGAATCGAGGGCAGCGCGACGTTGACGATCGTCTGGTCGAGGATGATCATCAGGAATCCCGCGCAGAGCACCACGAGGGCGATCCATCTACCCCGGCCTGTTTGGCTCTCGGTCATCGGCGGCTCCAGTGTTCGTCGAAGGACAGTTCCCGAAGGAACCGTAGCAGATCGTCTGCTAGTAGACGATCTGATGCAAATCTACTGCCGCGGCCGGCGGACCGGGTGCAAGCACTGGACCGGCTCGGAGAGGCGCCCGCATACCAGCTGCCCCAGAGCGCGCAGGAGCACCCCGCGGTCGCTTTCGGAGAGCGTGCTCAGGACGTCCTCGCGGACGCCGTCGAGGATCGCCTCGGCCAAGCGGACCTTACGCTGCCCGGCCTTGGTCACCGCGATCACCCGCGCCCGGCGGTCGGTCTTCGAAGGCCGGCGCTCGGCCAGGCCGTTGGCCTCGAGCTCGTCGACCGTCACCACCATCGTCGTCTTGTCGAGCCCGACCAGCCGCGCCAGCTCCGTCTGCGTGTGCGAGCCCGTCATCGCTGTGGCCAGGACGGAGTGCTCGCGGGGAGAGATCCCGGATCCCTCCAGCGCCGCCGTCTGCTCGGTCATCAGGACGTGGCTCGCGCGTGCCAGCAGCCAGCAGAGATCGCTGGCCAGTGGCTGAGGTGCGGTGGTCTGGGTGGTGGTGGTCGCGCTCACTACGCTCATGATAGTCCCTATCGAGAAGATCTCCTAGCAGATGATTAGATCAGCTTCCCTAGCCGGCGTCCGGCGGCGTCGATCTCCTCGGCGGTGCTCGCTTCCAGCACCGTCTGTAGATCGAGAATCCGCATGCCGAAGGAGTCGAGCTCTCGGACCCCGACGACAGCGTGACACGGCACGCCCGCTTGACGCCCACGGGTGGCGACTTCCGAGATGAGCTTGCCGCCTAGGCTTTGCTGGTCGAGCTTCCCCTCCCCGGTAACCACCGCACGCGCCGCGCGCATCCGGCGATCGAAATCGAGCGCATCGAGTACGAAGGATGCGCCCGGAACGAGCTGGGCGTCCAGCGCCGCCCACAGCCCGCCCGACAGCCCTCCGGCCGCACCGGTCATCGCCACCCCGCGGGGATCGCGCTCAAGCCGCCGGGCGATCCCGTGCAGGCGCTTGGTCAACTTGCCGACCTGATCGGCGGCGGCGCCCTTCTGGGGCGCAAACACTCGGGCCGCGTCCTCGAACGGCGTACGCACGTCGCAGAGGACGATCAGCCGCGCGCCCCGTAGCCCGCCGCCGGCACGAATCGCTCGCAGGGCGCCGGCGCCACCGTCCGTGGTGGCGCTACCCCCAACGCCCACGTACACCGTCTCCGCACCCGCGTCGATCGCCGCTGAGATCAGCTCGCCGGTGCCGGCGGTGCTCGCGGCCATCGGGTCACGTTTGGACGGCGCGATCAGCCCAAGGCCACTGGCCGCCGATGTCTCAACGACCGCGGTCCGATCACCCAGTCCAAACGCCGCCTCGATGCGGCCCCCGAGTGGGTCGGTAGCCGGCGCCATCACGACCTCGGCTTCGAGGGCGTCGCGCAGCACCTCGAGCGTTCCTTCGCCGCCGTCGGCAACCGGACACGGATCCACCTTCCATCCGGCACCGGTCAGTCCGGCCGCAATCGCAGCCGCGACCTCGAACGAAGTGAAGGTTCCCTTGAACGAGTCGGGCGCAATCAGGATCGTGTCGGGGATCCCGGCGATCGCAGGCATGCCAGCAGTATCGCGATCTCGCATCCGTCATCCTGTCGCGAGCCGAGCGCCGAAGGACTAGGACCATGCGCGAGACCTCCGAAGACATCCGCATCTTGCAGGAACTGCTCGACCACAGCTATGAGTCGGCCGGGTCGCACCTGCGAGCCATCACCACCCCCGAGCGCCGGGTCTCCGCCGCCGAGCTGGCCGAGCGGCTGACGGGAATGACCCTGCTGGTACTGGCAACGGTAACGGCCGACGGAAGGCCGATCGCCGGTCCGGTGGACGGCATCTTCTACCGGGGCTCGTTTCACTTCGGCACCTCGCCGGACGCGATTCGGTGGCGCCACATCTGCGCCCGCCCCGCGGTCAGCGCGACGCACCTGCCCCGGGAGGAGTTCGCGGTCACCGTTCACGGCCGGGCGCTGCCGGTCGATGTCCGGGCGCCAGCGGGCGTGGGGCTCCGCGCGACGTTGGAGGAGATTTACGTTCCGCGGTACGGCTCCGAGTGGGTGGAGCAGTTTCTCGAGGGAGGCTCCGATCCGGCGCGGGCGGCCGTATACGCACGGATCGAGGCTGCGCGGATGTTTACGTTCGCGATGCGCTAGCGCTAGCCAGAGCGGAACGGGACGTCCCTACCTCATCTGCTCCAACCGGCACTCCTGTGGAGCCTTGTCCTCCCTCCAGCGCAGGATCTTTGTGCCGTGACGGATGCGGCCGGCACTGACGTGATCGAAGGTGACCTCGACGACGAGCTCGGGTCGGAGCCCGATCCACTCGAGGTCCTTTTCGCTTTTCCACCGACTCGGGTCGCCGTGGCCCCGCTTGCCGGTCTCGTACGGGGCGAGCTTGCCGACCAGGGCCCGCTTCTCGGCTGCGCGCAGGCCTGAGGAGTGCCCGACCACGTGCAGCTCGCCCGCCTCGTCGTAAAGGCCGAGGATCAGCGAGCCGACCGTATCCATCTCTTTGCCCGGCCGGTAGCCGGCGACGACGGCGTCGATCGTCCGCACGCGCTTGACTTTCACCATCCCCACCCGCTGGCCGGGGCGATAAGGCGCACCGACGTCCTTCGCCACCACGCCTTCGCCGCTGCCCAGCCACGGCTCCGCCTCCTGGCGCGAGCCCGTCGACGGAGTGACCGCGGCGCCCTCGCCGAGAAGTTCCTCCAGCCGAGCGCGCCGCTGCGCGAACGCGATCCCGAGCAGCGCCTCGTCATCGCGGGCCAGCAGATCAAACGCTACGTAGCGCGACGGCGTCTCCACCGCCAGCATCTCGATCCTCGACTTCGCCGGATGGATTCGCTGCTGGAGCGCATCGAAATCCTGGCCGCCGTCGTCAGCATCGATCACGATCTCGCCATCGAGCACGTAACGCCCGGGAGAAAATGTCAGCTCCGGGAAGTAGCGCGAGAGCGGTTTGCCGCTGCGCGACTGGACATAGCAGTCCTCGCCGTCCACGAACACGATCGCACGAAAGCCGTCGTACTTCGGCTCATAGCACCACTGCTCGCCGACCGGTAGGTCAACCTTGGAGCGGGCGAGCTGCGGCTCGATCGGTGGCTTCAGGGGTAGGTCCAAGACTGGCCGCGATGCTAGCTGGATACGATCCGTTGATGGCCCCACAGCACGCCACCGCCGCCGAGGAGGAGTACCTCGAATCGCTGTACTGGCTGTTCGAGGCCGAGCTGCCAATGACCGGCGCCAACCTCGCGCGCGCCATGCAGCTGTCGGCGCCGACCGTGCACGAGATGCTCGGAAGGCTCGAGCGCGACGGATATATCGTGCGCGATCTGGAGCGCACGATCGACTTCACCCCCGACGGTCGTGGTCATGCCGAGCGGATCGTCAGTCGCCATCGCATGATCGAGCGCTTCCTCACCGACGTGGTCGGCGTGCCCTGGGACGACGTCCACGAAGAGGCCGAGCAGCTCGAGCACGCGATGACGCCGCGCTTCGAGGCCTACGTCCGCAACGCGGTCGGGGACGCGCTGACGTGCCCGCACGGTCATCCGATCCGGGTCGGCCAACGGATCGACGGCGTACCGCTCGCGGACTGCTCGGTCGGCGCCAAGGTAAGGATCCTGCGGCTGGAGAACGAGGCCGAAGATCTGCTGCACTACTTGAAGGACGCCGGGATCGAGCCGGGACTCGAGGGGGCAGTTGCCGTGAGCGACGGCGAGCTCGTATCAGTAAAGATCGATCAGCAGATGGCAACCGTGACCGCCAGCGTCGCCGAGACGGTGTCGGTGATTGCGGACCCCTCGCCGCCCCCACGCACCGCCCTACCCGAGCAGCTGGTGCTCGGACGCGAGCGCTACGGGCGCTGATCTCCGCCCGAGGAGCCCGCGACGCGCATGGGCCTCCTCAGGCCGCATCCGCCTTGGCTGTCCGACCGATGAGCTCAGCGTAGGCCTCGGCGAGCCGCCCGACACCCTCCTCGATCTCCGCCGGAGTGACTCCCGAGTACGCGAGGCGCAGGCACGTGTCGGCCCCCTCGAGCACGAAGTCAGAGCCCTTTACGAACTGGACATGGCGCGCGGCGGCGGCGTCGAACAGGGCGTTGACGTCCGTACCTCGCGGCAGCTCGATCCACAGGAAGTAGCCGCCCTCGGGATCCACAAACCGCGCGTCGGGCAGGTTCCGCCGGAGCGCCTCGCAGAGCGTCTTGGCCCGTTCACGCAGTGCTTCCTTGACCGTTTCGATCGAGCGTTCCAGCGCGCCGGATTGGCAGAACTCGTGAACGATTGACTGCGAGACCATGCTTGGTGAGATGTAGGTGCTTGTGGCGAGCTTCGTGACGCGCGCGATCAACTCGGCAGGGCCGACCAGATAGCCGACCCGGATTCCGGGACAAACGGTCTTTGAGAACGACGAGGCGTACACGACCGAGTCGCCGTCGGTCGAGTGCATCGTCGCCAGCGGCGTACCCTCGAAGCGCAGCGCCACGTACGGATCGTCCTCGAAGATCGTGAACTCCCGGGTGCGAGCAAGCTCGAGCAGCTGCTCGCGCTTGGCGGCGGAAAGGGTGTAGCCCGCCGGATTCTGGAAGTTGGGAATGATGTGCGCCAGTTTTGGCTGCGCCCCCGCGCGCAGCACGCGCTCCAGCGCGGCGACATCGATCCCATCGGGCTCGAGCTGCACCATGCGCACGTCGGCGCCCCGATTGCGCAGCGACAGCAGCGTCCGGTCGTACGTCGGTCGCTCCACGATCACCGAATCCCCGGGCTCGACGAGCACGTCGAACAACAGAGCATCGGCCTGCATCGAACCGTTGGTAACGATCACCTGCTGGGGATCGACCTGGTGGCGCTCGGCGATCCAGTTACGCAGCGGGAGATAGCCGACCGACGTCCCGTATCCCGTCACACCCGCAGGATCGTTCTCGAACGCGCTCTGAGCGGCGGTGCGAAGGCCCTCCACATCGACGATGTCAAGCGAGGGAGCGCCGCGGGCAAACGAGATCGGCTTGGCCATGGCTCGAAGAGTACGCTCTCGGCTCCCGGAAACGCGTCGCGCGATCGCCAGAGGAGCGGCCTACGGCGCCGCTCCGAGCAGTGAAGCCGCTAGCTCGGCCACCTGCGTCGGGGTGCGCCCGACGCGCACGCCCTTGCTCTCCAGGATCTCGGCCTTTGCGGCCGCGGTGCCCTTCGAGCCGGACACGATTGCCCCCGCATGGCCCATCGTCTTGCCCGGAGGCGCGGTGAAGCCGGCGATGTAGGCGACCACCGGCTTGGTCACATTGCCGGCTATGAACTCGGCCGCCTGCTCCTCGGCGTCCCCGCCGATCTCTCCGCACATCACGATCAGTTCGGTCTCGGGATCCTCCTGAAACATCCCGATCGCGTCGACGAAGTCTGTCCCGGGCACCGGATCGCCACCGATCCCGACGATCGTCGAGTTGCCAAAGCCGCTCTGCGCCAGCACGTTTCCGATCTGGTACGTGAGCGTTCCCGAGCGTGAGACGACCCCGACATTGCCCTGCTTGAAGAACGCGGCTGGAATGATGCCGACGTTGGCCTTACCCGGCGACAGGATGCCCGGACAGTTGGGGCCGATCAGCCGCGAGCGGCCGTTCTTCTTGATGGTGTTGTAGACGCGCAGCTCGTCGTGCGCAGGAATCCCTTCGGTAATCGCGATGATCAGCTCGATTCCAGCATCCTCCGCCTCGAGGATCGAGTCAGCAGCGAACCGTGCCGGCACGAAGATCATCGCCGTGTTGGCGCCGCTCTGTGCGACCGCATCGTGGAAGGTGTTGAAGACCGGGATGCCCTCGACCTCCTGGCCGCCCTTGCCGGGCGTGACGCCGCCGACCACCCGCGTTCCGTACTCGCGGTTGCGAAGCGAGTGGAAGGTGCCCTCGCGACCGGTGATACCGGAGACGCACAGCTTGGTGTTGGTGTCGACGAGGATGCTCATCTCGCCACCTCAACCACGCGCTGAGCCGCGCCGTCCATCGTCGACTCCGTGTGCACGTTCGGAAGCTTCGCCTCCGCGAGCAATTGCCGACCCTCGCGGTCGTTGGTTCCGTCCAGCCGGACCACGAACGGCACCTGAGGACTGATCTGGGCGAATGCCTCGATCAGTCCCCTGGCGACCTCATCGCAGCGCGTGATGCCTCCGAAGATGTTGAACAGCACGGCCTTGACCTTGGGGTCGGAGAGGATCACCTCGACCGCGCTCGTGATCGCTTCGGCCTTCGAGCCGCCACCAGCGTCGAGGAAGTTGGCGGGCTTGCCCCCCGCCTGGGCGACGACGTCGAGCGTCGACATCACGAGGCCGGCGCCGTTGCCCAGAATCCCGATGTCGCCATCGAGCTTCACGTAGGTGAGCCCGCGCTCCTTGGCCATACGCTCCTGGGGATCCTCGCCGGAGACATCACGAAGGGCCGCATTCTCGGCGTGGCGGAAGAGCGCGTTGTCATCGAGTGTGACCTTCGCGTCAAGCGCCTCCACTTCCCGCGCGGGGGTGACGATCATCGGGTTGACCTCGACCAGCGTCGCGTCCTCTTCGGTGAACACCTCGTAGAGCTTCGCGAGCATCGCGCCGACCGGGCGCACGACGTCGGCGTCGACGCCGGCCTGAAAGGCGAGCCGACGACCGTGAAAGTCTTGATATCCGAGCAGCGGGTCGACGTGCAGCCGGGCGATCGCGTCCGGATCCTCGTCGGCGACCGCCTCGATGTCCATTCCTCCCTTGGTCGAGAGCATGAGCAACGGTGCCTTCGCCGAACGGTCGAAGACCACCGAGGCGTAGTACTCGGACGCGATCTCAGACGCACCCTCGATCCACACTTCGTGGACCGTCAGTCCGCGGATGTCCATCCCGAGAATCGCCGTAGCGTGCTCGCGGACCTCGTCGTTGTCCTTGGCGAGCTTGATCCCGCCGGCCTTGCCGCGGCCGCCGATCTGGACCTGCGCCTTGACGACGCATGGGTAGCCGATCTCGTCGGCGGCGGTGGCGGCCTCGTCCACGGTGCTGGCCGGGCGACCACTCGGGACCGGGACTTCGTGGCGCGCGAACAGCTGCTTTCCTTGATATTCGAGCAAATCCATGATCTGTCGGCACTCTATTCAATCGTCTGCCATGGCATCATCCCCGCCCGATGGCGATCCCAAAGCAAGTTTCGTTCGTAACCTTTGACGTCTACGGCACCCTGATTGACTGGGAGACCGGCGTCTTCGACGCGTTCTCCCGCGAGGCCGAGCGAGATGGCTTTACCGTGGACCGAGACGAGCTGATCCCCCTCTTTCACGAAGTTCAGCAGAAGATTCAGGCCGGTTCCTACGAGCTCTACGCCGAGGTTCTGCGACGTACCGCCGTGGAGATCTCAAAGACGCTGGGCTGGCCGCTCGAGCCGTCTCGTTCCGGGTTCCTCCCTGATTCGGTGCAGCGCTGGCCTCCGTTCAAGGAGACCAACTCGGCGTTGGCGAAGATCTCCAAGAAGTACAAGGTAGGCCTGATCTCGAACGTCGACGACAAGCTCCTCGGCCAGACCCGCCGACATATCCCGATCGACTTCGACCTCGTCGTCACCGCCCAGCAAGTCCGCTCCTACAAGCCCGATCCGGCGCACTTCACCGAGTGCGAGCGGCGCATCGGCGGCAAGAAGGGCTGGATCCACATTGCCGCCAGCTACTACCACGACATCGAGCCGTGCCTGAAGAAGAAGATTCCCGTGATCTGGGTCAACCGCTCCAAGCAGCAGCTGGAGACGGGTCAGAAGAAGCCCGATGCCGAGGCGAGCAGCCTTCGCGAGGCGGCAAAGCTGATCGACGTGGGCTAGCTAGTTGCGCGTCCTCGCGCTGCACGCCGACGTAATCGTGTTCACCAGCCGTGTCTGGCAGACCACGTGCACGGCCGTCCGCGCCGCCGATGAGGGATTCGTGATCGACTCACCGGTGTATCCGGACGAGCTCGAGGCACTTCCAAGCGTGCTCGAGCAGGCCCGGTTTCCCGTGTCAGGTCTGCTCGTCACGCACGGCGACTGGGATCACCTGCTTGGCCGGCTCGCGTTCCCGAATGCCTCGCTCGGGGGCGGCGAGAGCACCGCGAACCGCCTGCGCTCCGAACCCGGGGTTGCCCAGCGCGAACTGCGTTCGTTCGATGAGCAGCACTACGTCGACGGACGCCGTCCCCTGATGCTCGGGGGCCTCCAAACCCTGCCCGTACCGGGTCACCTTGCCCTCGGATCTGCGGAGCGGGAGCTCGAGCTCCATCCCGTGGATGGCCACACGGCGGACGGCACGGCGTTCTGGCTGCCTTGGCTGGGCGTTTTGGTATGTGGCGACTATCTCTCCCCGCTTGAGATCCCGATGATCTCCTCGGGAGGCTCACTGAGCGCCTACCGGGCGACATTGGCGCGGCTCGCGCCCCTGATCGCGGACGCTGAGACGCTCGTCCCCGGCCACGGTGGCCCGCTCAGCCGGATCGAAGCGCAGCGACTACTCGAAGAGGACGTGCGCTACGTCGACGCGCTCGCAGCAGGCAGCGCCTCTGTGCCACTGCCTCCGGGACGGCGTACCGCGAGTCAGCGCCGGATACACACCGAGAATCTGGCACGTGTCAGCGCCGCGGGGTGAATGTCACTCTAGTTCGCGCCGCGGCCGCCCAAGACCACCGGCAATGTCCGCAGCATCAAGCGCACATCCTCCCAAAGTGACCAGTTCATCACATATAGGCAATCGAGTTTGACCATCTCCTCGAACGGAATCCTGGTTCGGCCCAGCACCTGCCAGTAACCCGTGATCCCGGGCGTAAGGTCGAGGCGACCGCGTGACCAACCCTTTACCAGTTCGTCCTCGGCCGGGATCAGCGGCCGCGGCCCGACCATGCTCATCTCGCCCCCCAAGACGTTAAAGAGCTGAGGCAACTCGTCGAGACTCAGCGAAACAAGCCTCGCGACGAAGGTGTGAGAGGAAGATCACCTGATCCCCTTACCCGATCCCGCTCGCTATGAGCATGACCGTCAGGCAGCGGCCCAGATGCCACTCCGACGCACTGACGCGCACCGCAGTAGTCCGCAAACTCAACCTCCTACGCGATCGAACACTCCGTGGAGCTTCGCGGCAAGTGGCGCGTGCTGGCGCGCTAGATCCACGAACGGCACGGCACCCGTGCGCGGCTCGTTATGCAATGTCTCCATAGGCGGCGAAACTACCCCTGTCGGTGCGACAGCCTATTGCGTGGGACAGCGCCGTTTCGCGGGCGATGACGAAAGTGCATAGGTTGCTCTGCACGCATTACAGCAGTGCACACGTTGCCATTCCTCACCTCGGGCACGCGCCGGTAGCCTTGACCCTCGCTCGGTCAGTCGGGGGACAGCGGGCGCCAGAGCATGAACCGCGAACACTCAGATTTCGCGCTTGTGTACGAGGAGCACGTTTGGCGCGTTTACGGCTTTCTCGCTTACCGTCTGCGCGACCGCGATGCCGCTGAAGACTTGACGCAGGCCACGTTCGAGCGCGCGTTACGCGCGTGGAGCAGGTTCGATCCGCGCCGCGCTTCGGAGGGCACGTGGCTGCTCGCGATCGCGCGCAATCTGCTGATTGACCATCACCGGCGTGACAGATCCAGTCAACTGGAGCCGCTCGAGGAGCACTTCGCGCCGACGGTGCCCGGTCCTGAGGAGCGCTTGACCACCTCGCCAAGCCTTGTGCGGGCCCTCACGCAACTCTCCGACCGAGACCGCGAGGTCCTGGCGCTGCGCTTCGGGGGCGATCTAACCGGACCTGAGATCGCGATGCTGCTCGGGCTCACGCTCGCGAACGTCCAGCAGATCCTCTCACGATCGCTGCGGAAGCTTCGGCTGCTGCTTGACGAACAGGATCGCGACTCCGAGCACCCACGCTCCTTTGTCTCAGAGGTTGGCCGCTTCGATTAGTGCGGGGCTACGTCACCCCGACGGCGTACAGGGCTCCCAGCGCGAGTAACACGCCCCCGCCGACGAGGTATCCGGTCACCATCGCCCGGAGCCGCTCCGGCCGCGGCCCATAACCCGGATCGTGCTCAACCAGATATCGCCGCAGTGAACCGCGGAAGGACGCGACCGGAACCGGCCGCTCCCGATCTAGGCGCTCGGCCAGTGGGCGGTCGGTGGGGTCGATCTCGGGTGCTGCGCGGAGCTCGTCAGTCATCGCTTAAAGAGTGGCGACTTGGGATTCAGGGCGCGAGCACGCCGGTAGGCGACGAGCGATGCCATCGGACGGCGGGCCTCAGCGTCCAGGCGCGAGAGGACGAGCCACGCGCTCCAGTTATCCGGCTCGTCGCCGGTGGCGCGACGGGCGGCTATGAGGGCACCACGCACGTTGCGTTGAAGCTCTAGCACCAGTGCGAGCTGAAGCTGCGGCGCGGCGGCACTCGGCTCTAGTCGCGCCGCGGTCCGGGCGTCGGCGAGTGCCCGTACCTGATCACCGGTCCTGACCGCTGCCTGGCTCTGACGGACCGCGCTCGCGTCCGCGAGCGGAACGGCAATCGCGGCCAAACACAGCACCGCACCAACGATCATGCCGGCTCGAACCGCCACAGAGCCAAGCGGCGATCTTGGCGCGGGCGACCTTGACCGGGGCGCCAGGACAGCCGCCGCGAGTAGCAGGAACGCCGCGGGTAGGACCGGTACCTGCCAGATCCAATCGAAACCGGCGGAGATGAGAAATGCCACCATCGCCGCGGTGAGCCCGGCGACGTATGCTCGCGCCTCATAGCTGGAACGAATCACGACGCTGACCGCTGCCCCGAGGACGAGCAGGAAGAAACCAGCCAGCAGGGCAATTCCGATCACCCCCACTTCCGCCAAGGTCTCAACGTAAAGCGAATGGGCGTTCTCGACGTAGCTCTCGTACGGCGCCCGCGGAAGCCACAAGAGCTGGAAGGTCCCCGGCCCGGAGCCTCCCACGAGGTTGCTGCCGGTAGCCTTGACGGCCACCTTCCAGTAGTCGTAGCGACCATTTCCACTTGCCGTGCCGAAGCGGCTGATCGAGTCCTGATGGAGGGCGGCAGACGTCGGGTGCTTGAACGTTTGCCAGGTGTGAGACAGCCTTGAGGGACCACCGAGCAGCAGCGCCAACACGACACCGCCGGCGACTGCGCCCACCAAGATCCGCCGGGCGTGCGCCCGCGGAATCGTCATCCAGCGCGCCGGTGTTCCGTGCCGCCCAGCGAGACCGATTCCGGCCTGCGCGAGTCCGACGCCCACGCAGACAAGAACAGTCGCGATCAGCAGCGTGGACCCCTGGTGGCGCGCGGCGGAGTTAGCGAGGCCGTGCTCGATTGCGCTGCGGTGCACGGCGCCAAGAATCAGGGCAGTACTTCCCGCAGCCGCGACGAGTGCCGTCGCCAACTTCGCAATGCGGTCGGAGGTGAGCGCAAAGAAGACGATCAGCGCTGCCGCGTCCGCGATCGCGCCGCCGCGTGAGAACGTCAGGTAGCCGCACAGCGTCACGATCGGAATCGCCGCCGCCGCGGCAGCCTGGACGACCAGTCGCCTGGCCGACGTGGCGATCGCCAGCAGCAGCGGCAGAGCAAGGGCGATCATCGCCGCCAGCGCGTTCCAATAGTTCAGCGGCCATCCAAGCCGACCCTCCGTCCCCGGCAAGAACGCCGCTGTCTGCTGGGCGCCCGCGAACAGCCCGGGCCGGAGCCGCGAAACCAGCGCTAGACAGGCAACGAGCACGATCGCCGCGGCGATCGCGTTGACCGTATCGCGCACTGCTCGCTCACGGTCACGATGGATGGCCACTCCCAGCAGCAGCACACCGAAGTAGCCAGCCACGCGCGAGAGCTCTTGGAGACTGCGCTCCGAGCTCAGCGACCACGTGGAGGCCAGCGCGGTCCACGCGACGAAGCCTCCAAACAGGACCAGTCCTACCCGGGCGGAACGCGTCAAGCGCGTAGCCGGAAGCAGTCCCCAAGCGGCGCCAACCAGCACGAGCCACCACACGACGATCGTCACCTGGCTGCGCACGACGAGGTCATAGCCTCCGCCTTCGAGCGCCAGGTAGAGGACGAGCCCACCCGCGAGCACCCAGGTGCTTAGTGCCTGACGGTCCAGCCGGCGAACGACTCTGGGCCACTCAGTGGTTGGACTGACGGCTACTGATTCCATCGCCGTCCGAACCTGTCGCTAATGCTGCTTGCGCCGATCACGCCTGCCTCCAGGTGAGGCTCGTCTGTGTGCCGATGTGAGCACGCAGGAGAGCGTTTCCGCGGAGCGCGAGGGATCTTTGGAACACCTGCTCCGCGCGAACCCTAAGCTTCTTCAGGATCACCCAACGCTGGCCGCGACGCGCTTCGATTGCCAGCCTGCCGGTTTGCGGTGCTCGTCCCCAAATCTCAACGTGGCCTCGGTTCAGGCGGGCGCTGACGAATGGAAACCGGAACGCCACCGCGGCTGGCTTTGCCGCGCCGTTCTGGTAGTAGAGCCCGGCCTGGTAGGTCGCCCCATAGCTCGGTACCGGGGGCGAGTCGGCGATCTGCAACCACAGTACGGTGTCCGCACCCTGGCGCCAGAGGACATACATCGCCTGCTCGAGCCAACGCGCCTGCTCGGCGATCGGGACGCCAGCCGGGTCGGGCGGAGAGCTGTCCCACGAGATCTCGGTTACCCAAAGTCGCTTGGGCCCCCGGGGCAGCACATGACCAGAGCGTTGCGCGGCCCGGAGCACGCGGGCAATCTTGTAGACGTCGGGTACCGCCGCATCATTTGGGTTGATCGCGTGCCATGTCGGTCCCCCTATCCCGTACGGATGGTGGGAAACGGCGTCCAGGTGCGGGGCGTCAGGGCAGGCGACGGGCGTGAGACGGGCATCATCTCGCAGGCAGAACAAGTCGCGGTTGAACTCGACGGGTGGAATCCGTTGGCCGCCCGGAGGGTCTCCGTAGGGCGCTGTGCCCGCCGCAACCACGAAGTTGGACGGCGAGACATGCTTGACCGCCGCGTAAAAGGCGTTCAGAAGCTGGCGGTAAATATCCGGAGCGGCGGGGGCCCAACCGCTGGAGATCTTGGTCCACTGCGGCGAGAGGTAAAAGGCGAGGTTCGGCTCGTTCCACGCTTGCCAATAGCTGACTCGCGGAAGGAATGCGCCAGGTCGCAGGGGGTCGGGGAAGCGTCCGTCGTAGCGCACCGCGGCCGCTCTGGCAAAGCTTGCGAACTGGGTTGCGTTAGGTCGCCACGTGCCGGGCCGAGCGGTCGACGGCATGCGTGGGCCCTCTGCCCACCTCGGCGCAGTAGTGATGTTGAGCAGCACCTTCAGCCCACGGCTGCTCAGGGCGCGAACCGCCGCGTCGGTGCTCGCCCAGTCGTATCCGGCACTCGAAGGATCCGCCGGTGCGAACCCGGCGGAGCGGGCAAGCGGTGCGACCTCCGACCAAATCACGTTGACGCGCACGATTCCCGCTCGTTCGTCGACCGCCCGGCGAATCCAGACAGCCCGTGTGGCAGCGCTGTCCTGAGTCAGCACCGGATCGGCACTGAAGCCAACCGTGAGCGGGCGCAAAGCGTTGGCCACGCTCGCGGCGCCGAAGACCAACAGCGCAGCGACAAGCAGTACCCGAGCGGGACGCATGGCGCGTGCCAACTCAGGTCGTGCGCCGCCGGCGCAGAAGCGCAAGCGCCGCCCCCCCCAGCACGGTGGCCACCAGAATGATGGGCAACACAGGTCCGAGGCCACCGCCGCTCGACGAGCCGGTCACGGCCTTGACCACGGTCGCGATCGGCGAGGAGCCGCCACGGGGTGAGTCGGCTTGAGTTCTCCTCGCGTGCGCGGAGTCGACCGGCACGGCCGGGGCAGTCTCCTGCGCGAGTGCTGCCGCCGCCGCACCATCCGGGCCTCGACTGCCAAGAGCTCGCTCCGGGGCGGGCGCTGGCGCTCCGGCGGCGGAGACGCTTCCCTGACCGGAGCTCGTGGCGCCGTGTGAGTTTCCTGAACCCGAGCCGTCGGCTCGCGAACCGCCCGAACCCGAGCTGCCGCGATGCGATCCGCCTGAGCCCGAGCCGCCGCCTGGCGAGCCGAGTGAGTTCGAGCCGCCGCCGTGCGAGCCCCCCGAGTTCGAGCCGCCGCCGAGAGGATGAACCGTATTCGTCGGCCGGCTGCCTCCGGCCGTGGGGATGCTCTCCACGTACTGGCCGACGCCCGAGTTTCCCGGAGGCGCGATCGTACGGTTGCGCGCCTGCCCGACCGCGGGAACGACCGCGAATGCCAGGACCAATGTGAGCAGCGTACGTCTCATTAGCGATAGCTACGTTTGACGCGCCCACGGGCTGACAACTGCCCACCGAAGATCGGGCGGCGGCCGGCAAGCGTGCAGGGTCGCGTCCCTGAGCGGCCGCTGCCGAAACAACATCACCGACGAGGTGAGCGCCGACCTCTTACACCACATCCTGGCACTTGACTCGGTGCAGGTGGATGTCAGCACCCAGCGCAGGAAGCGGTTGTCAGCCCCGCGCTTGTTCGCGCGTAAAGAGAGTTAGCCCGCATCGGGCGACCTGTAGTCAACACCACGAGGAGACAGATGACGAGGTACATACATCGCATGCGGACCGCTGCCCTTGCCGGTCTGGCATCAATCGCCGCGCTGGCGCTTTCAGCGACTCCGGCCAGCGCCGACTGCGGACCAGGCAACGCAAATCGGGCATATTGCACCGGCACCGTGCCCCCATCTCAGATCGCTGCGCTGCTCAACAAAGAGATCGCGCCCACGGGCAACGCGGCGAGCATCGCCTCGCTGCTCCACAACCACGGGTTCTCAGAGAAGTTCAAGGCGCTAGAGGCCGGCACTGCGGTCGTCGACTGGGACCAGGTGCCGCCGGGCGCGCATCTGGCGAAGAAGGCGAAGCCGAAGCCGGTGCTGGTCGCCTCCGGCCATCTCAAGTTCCGGGCCGCTGGGACGGCGAAGATGAGGATCAAGCTCACCAAGGCGGGCATCGCGCTACTCAAGCACGCCGAGCACGAGCACGCCAAGCATCACGCCAAGCATCTCAAGCTGACCGGCAAGGCCGTGTTCACCCCGGTCGGCCAGAGGCCTATCGTGCGGTTCAAGACCTTCACGCTCAGGCCCTGAAGGAGACGCGCAGCTCTCGCGTCGCTCGTGCCGCGAGAGAGTTAGCCCCCCGGGCGTTCACGGGCACAGGGCGGCGGCGAGGCGCCCGGTGGGCAGCTCGTCAACAATCTCGGCTTCGTTGAGTCGCGCGCTCGCCGTCGCGCCGAACGAAACGTTCGGCGCCTCCTTGAACACGATCAGACCACGCAAGGCGGCCGCGCTGAGGCTGGGCAAGACGATAGAGGCGATGCTCAGCGAGGCCGAGCATCGCCACAAGCAGTTGGACTCTCTCCGCATACGGCCCCCCGACCTTCGTTTCAGCGGCAGCAACACCGACCAAGCGCGTGATAGCAACTCATGGCAAGACGAATAAGAACTGTCGTCCTCGTAACGTATCTAGCAGTAACTATCGCGCCCGACACAACCCTAGCCGCGATGGCTAATTGTTATCCAAATCCTCACAGAGGACTTCTCTCTAGCTCACTTACCTGAGCAACTCGTGCAAACGCGGTTGACGCGGGTACCACTACGCGTCGTCGAGCTATTCTGCCGCTCACAGTGCGGGTTCTCTACGCCATGGGCACGCGGCCGAACTTCGTCAAGATGGCGCCAGTCATCGCGGAGTTGCGCCGCCGCATTCCTGATGTTCGTCACGTAATCGTCGACACCGGTCAGCACTATGACCGCATGATGTCGTCCATCTTCGTCGAGGAGTTGGGACTTCCCGGACCCGACTATGTCCTAGACGTGGGTTCCGGGACCCATGCAATTCAGACAGCGAAGGTGATGGAGCGGATTGAGCCCGTCATCGAGGCCGAGCGACCCGACCTTGTGATCGTCCCCGGCGATGTCAATTCGACGCTCGCCGTCGCGCTGGTCGCAACCAAGCTCGGTGTACCGCTTGCCCACCTCGAGGCCGGCCTCCGGAGCTTCGATCGCTCGATGCCCGAGGAGATCAACCGGATTGTCGCCGACGAGTTCAGCGACTACCTGTTCATCCATTCAGAGGAAGCGAGCCACAACCTGAGGGCGCAAGGAATCGCACCCGAGCGCATCTTCTTCGTCGGCAACACGATGATCGACACCCTGGTGGCGATGCAACCGCGGATTCGTGAGATCCAAGCTGCTGCTCGGCTCGGGCTCAGCCAAGGAGACTACCTGCTCGTCACGCTCCACCGCCCTGCACTCGTCGATGGACCATTGCTGCCGGATGTGATCGCTCAGCTGAGCGCTCTCGCACCGGAACTCCCCGTCGTCTTTCCCTCCCATCCACGTACGCGAAAGATGCTGGCCGGTATCCCGGTCGACCCTCGCGTGAGGGTTCTGGAGCCCGTCGGCTACCTCGAGTTCCTCTCACTCCAGTCGGATGCGGCGGCCGTGCTGACGGACTCTGGCGGTGTACAGGAAGAGACAACCTACCTGGGCGTCCCCTGCTTCACGTTGCGCGATAACACCGAGCGTCCGGTCACCATTCGCGCCGGCACCAACACGTTACTGGGCCTTTTCCCGTCCCGAATCGTCGAGATCCCGACCGCCCTCGCCAACAGGAATTGTGCAGTGCAATCGCCTCCGCCAGGCTGGGACGGTCACGCCGCGCAGCGGGTGGCGAAGGTAGTGTGCGACCACCTGGTTGGCGCACCCGTTTCTGCCGATCTGCGCACGCCGCCATACGAGGCGGCTCCGGACACGGGTGCGCCGACCCCTCTGACGGCAGCGCCCGTACGGGCCTAGCTAGTGACTCTCGACGTAGTCGACGTTCCCCTCGAGGTGGCCTCCGAACGCACTGTCGAGCAGGCGGTGCTCGTTGCCCGCACCCTCGAGCGCTGGGGAAGCGCCCGTGACTGGCGTGGGACCGATCCGTACGACGGACTCAATGCGACGAGAGTGACGCGCCCGCTGCGAGGGTCACCAATCGCGTTGCGCCTCCTTATCCAAGCGGGAGGGGGGGGGAAGGAGGAGGCGGCGTAGCGCATGGTCTCGGTAGGAATGGGTTCTTGTAGACCCAGTCCAAGCTCCGGCGCTGCATATGATGGAGGAATGGTGTGACGCGTATTCCGAGGCTTGTTGGGGTTATCACTTTGACGTCCAGACCCGGGTGTTCTCTATCCACGGACGTGCCCCAACACGATAGCCACCGCCTTCGCCGGGCTCGGCTTACTCGATGCGTACGAAGCGGCGGGCGAGCAAGGCGCGCTAGAACTCGCACTCGGGGCGGGAGAGTTCTTTCTACGCCATGTGCCTCTGACGAAGGCAGACCGCGGTGCTTACTTCGGCTACCTTCCTCGCGATCGGACGCCGATCCATAACGCGAACATGCTCGTTTGCGCGCTCCTCGCCTGGCTAACTGCCTGTTCGGGGCGGGAGACTTTAGGTCGGCCGCATCCGTCGGCGTGGAGTACACCCTCAGCCGCCAGGGACCCGACGGGTCCTGGCCTTACGGAGCAGAGCCACATTTGGGATGGATCGACAGCTTTCACACTGGCTACGTGCTCGATGCTCTTCTCACGTGCCTCCAGGCCGGTGTGGGAGGTCCGGATGCAGAGGATGCTTGGCGCCGTGGCCTCGCCTTTCTACGCACAGTCACTGATTGAGCAGGACGGGACACCACGGTACACCCCCAGCTCGCGCTATCCGATCGACGCCCTGAGCGCCGCGCAGGCGATTCAGACTCTCTCTCGCGCGGCTCGGCTCGAGCCAAGCGTCGCAGCGCGGCGCTGGACTGTGCTCGGTTATGTGCTAAGGCGGTTGTTACGGCGGGACGGCGCGTTCGTGTTCCGGCGCGAGCGGTTGTGGGTCAACCGGACCCCCCATCCCCGCTGGGTACAAGCGCCCATGCTCGCAGCACTCAGTCGACTGATCGCGAGCGCTCAATGAAGGTCTGGCTCGACCTTTCTAACTCACCACACCCGCTCCTCTTCGCGCCGGTCGCTTGTCGCTTGCAGAGCAACGGTGACGAAGTGCTCGTGACTGCACGCGATAATGCCCAGACCGTTCAGCTCGCGCGGGAGCGCTGGCCCGAGGTAGTTGTGATCGGTGGCGAGAGCCCGAGAGGAAGGGCGGCAAAGCTCACCACACTAAAGCGCCGCGTCACGGACCTGCGGCGGTGGGCTGTCGGGCTACGGCCTGACGTGGCGTTATCGCACAATTCCTACGCCCAGATTGTGGTGGCGCGCAGCTTGGGGATCCCGGCCGTCACGGCAATGGACTTCGAGCACCAGCCAGCTAATCACCTGGCTTTCCGACTCGCCACAAGAGTGATCGCACCTGAGGTACTCCCCGAGGGGGGGCTTCGTCGGCAGGGCGCCGCTCCCGGAAAGGTCGTGCGCTACCCGGGGCTCAAGGAGCAGCTCTATATTGGCGACTTCACCCCAGACCCGGACATATTGTCGAAGCTCGGGATTCAGTCTCGGCCGCGGATTCTCGTCGTTGCGCGTACCCCGCCCAGCCGCGCCGTTTACCACAGCGCTTCCAACCCGCTTTTCGAAGATGCCCTCCGCACGGTTTGCGCCCAGGAGGGTGTTACGTCCGTCGCTCTTACCCGCCACCCCGAGCAGATCGCCCTGATCGAGCGCCTCGGGCTGCCTAACTGCATTGTCCCGCGCGCCGCCACTGACTCACGCTCGCTCATGCATGAGGCGGACGCGATGATCGGGGCGGGGGGAACTATGACGCGGGAAGCAGCGCTCATGGGCATACCGACGTGGACGTTGTTTGCTGGCACTACGCCGGCTGTTGATATCTGGCTTGAGCGGGAGGGCATGTTGGCGCGGTTGACGCGAGCCGAGCAGCTCGCACGGTTGACGCCACGGACCTCCCCGGCGCGCACTCCCGGTCAGCTTCGAGCGCGGGCGAAGGAGATAGAGAGTGTCCTGGTTTCAGAGACCCTTGCCGCTGCGAACACTTCTCGCAACCGTCGTCGTGCACGGCCGGTCGGTGCAATTACGTCACCGCCACAGCGCTGATCACTGAGATCCCCGTTGCCGAGTGTCGAGCGGCGAGGATCGCCAAATGGTTAGGCCGCCGCTGCCCGATCCTGTCGGTGACGATCGGTTAGCACGCTCCGTTTCATAGCAACGCTCGTCAAAGCTCCTGAAGCTGGTGTCATCGAGAGCCTTAATGTCGAAAGCAAGGTTGACGACGTGCGCCAATGCGGCACAATTTCAGTTCGCGACGGGAAGTCACGGAACAGGAAGGGGCGTTTCAGGATGCTTGGTGGGGTGATTGGGCTCGGATATGTGGGCCTGCCGGGTTTGACCCTTGACCCTTTGGCGATCGTCGACGGGGCGCCCCGTAGTCGGCCTCGCGGACGTACCTGCAAGCTCCGCGCGTCGGCGCCCGCCGTGCAGCTCTGACCCTGTCTGATCCGCGCCGAGTACGAGCTCGCATGGCACCACTCACGAGCGCCCTTGAAGGGGTCGAACGCGACCCCTCGATCGACCGTATCCGTGGCTCCCTCGGGTTCCCGCTCTCCCGCGCACACCGGCTTGGGCGCGTGCGTTGTGATAACGGCATGAGTAGCTTTAGGCGCTTATGGGGTAGATCGATGCGCTTTTAGCTAATCAAAAACTTCGGAGGAGGTGACCCGTGGCCTGGCGCAATAACTGATTCCCGAATAGACTTCGCTAAACTCCTGCTCGGTGCGGACGAGGGCCGAGCTGGTGTTGCGCGATGGGGAACGGACTTTCATCAGTGCGTAGAGTGCGAAGGGCCACTACTTTTGGCCTCTATGCGGCCCTGCTCGTGGTGCTCGCCGGCGCGGTTGTGTTCGTTGGCTCACCGGCACGAGCGGACAGCCATGAGCTCCTGTTGCTAGCGCTGCTGGGGATCGTCCTTTGCTCGTACGCCAGCGACGAGCTCCTCCGCAATAGAGCTGCCGCAACTCTCGACGCCGGCATCGTGGTCGCGACCTTGGGTCTAGTCCTGGCAGGCCCAATCGTGGCTGCGGTGCTGCTCGCGCTACCGGATTTCATCCGCGTGGCGCGACGTGGCAGGAGCGTCTGGAACCTTGGCTTGCTCGCGAACGTCGTTTCCTACCTGGGCGCCGCACTCGCAGGCGCGACGGTACTGGCGCTGATGGTGGGCCAGCACCCCGGAGCCGTGAGCTTTCAGGGCGTGCTCGGTGTCGGCGCTGCGATGGTCTCCGCCAACTACTTCCTCGCCCGCCTCCTCTTCGCCACCCTCCTGGAGGGCGAGCCCCCCGGCACCTTACTTGCGCGGGAGTTCTTCCCGCTGCTACCGCTCGAACTGGCGATGCTCATGCTCGCCGCGCTATGCGGCCTGCTGATCGCTCCGCTGGGCGTATTCGCGCTCGTCCTGTTCGCGGCAATCGTCTACCTGCCCCAGCTCGGCATCGAGGTCCTGCTCCGGGCGCCCTCCGTCGGTCGCTTGCCCGTTGACGCGGCCGCCGGCGTGTACCGCGACGCGCTGATCGACGACCTGCGGCTCTCGCGGCATCAGGCGCGAGCTGTCCGCTGCGCCCACGCGCTGCTGGAACACGGCAACGCGCGGCACGCGCTCGAGGGCTCACGGCTGCGCGAGGCGCTGGTCCTGGCGCTTGAGACTGAGATCTGTGAACGCTGGCGGCCGACGCAACCGCGCTACCGGGCACCGGTTGGTGCGCAGATTGTACTGGTGGCCCGGGCGTGGGCCCGGCTGACGGCCAAGCAAACCCCCGCGCTCTCACACCGCGAGGCGCTGGCGGAGCTTCACTCTCGATGGCTCGCGGCCGACGCACCGACAGCGCTCGCCGCGGCGGTTCGGATCGCCGAGCGCGAGCAGGCGCTGACGCACCGCTCGACCGCCGTGCCGAGGCTGCACTGGCTTCCACTCCCCCACTCTCTGCGTAGCGTGCCGGTGGCCGCCGCCGTCGGACGCCTCGCCGCGAACCAGGACTAGCCTGACCCCCCGCCCGAGTCGGGCTATGATCGGCGTCGGTGCCTGATCGCCTGTACTTCACGGACTCCGATGAGGCCAATGCGCTGGTCGCCTCTGACCCGATGGCGCTCCTGGTCGGCTTTGCGCTTGACCAGCAGGTGTCCGTGCAGAAGGCGTTCTCCGGGCCGCTGGCGCTGAGCGAACGCCTTGGGGCATTCGACGCTGACACGCTTGCCTCCGCCGACCTCGACCGAGTCTTCCGCTCGCCACCAGCAATCCACCGATTCCCGGGCTCGATGGCTAGGCGCGTGCACGACTTGGCCGTCTATGTGCGCGAACACTACGGTGGCGACGCCGGACGCATCTGGACCGGCGCGGCCAACGGCGACGAGCTGCGAGCCAACCTGCTTGCCCTTCCCGGTTTCGGCGAGATGAAGGTCAAGGCGCTCGGGGCTGTGCTCGCCAAGCGCTTCGGCGTTGACGCCGCCCAGGAGCTGGTTCCGTGGCACCCGACGCTGGGCGACGTTGACTCTCCTCAGGCGCTAGCTGACTACCAGGCGGCTAAACGCGCCCACAAGGCGCAGTGGTCGAAGGCCGCCCAGGCCGCAGGGTAAGGCCGCCCTGCTCAGCCGGTAGCGGCAGCGCCGAGCCACCGAGTAAGGGCGTGCCGTCCCACGACCGTGACCTTGCCGTCGGCGGCGATCCAGTCACGAACGTAGAGCTCACGCACGAGCCCGAGCGCGTCCCGAGGGCCGGGGCCCTCGCCGTGAGCGGCCAGGGCATTGCTGCCGGGCTCGACGGTCCAGCGTCCGGAATCGAGAGCCGCTAGCGCGAGGCCCTGCTCCTCTGTCGGTAGGTCCAGCGGATGCGGCCCGGCGCTGCTCAATGTGTCCTCCTCAGTGGTGGCGCTGGGCGGCGAAGCGCTTGGTGGCGGCGTACGGGTCGGGAACGGCGAGGCGCTCGGGAACTCGACGTCGTCTCCGAGGTTCTCGGCTTGGGAGCGCAGCCAGCTGCCGGCGCCCTCTACCCATTGCCTCGCCCGAGCCGGATCGACACCGATCGCCTCAGCGATCTCGTCCACATCGACCTGCGACACGCGCTCCGCCGAGCGGCTGACCTCTTGGGCGATCGCGCGAATCATCTCTTCAAAGCTGTCACGGTTCATGTCATCTCCAAACATAGACCTACATGATGGCATGCGCTGGAAGTACAGCGCCCGGATTGAGGAGGTCGTGCGGATCAAGTGCTTGCTTGATCGCCCGCATCGCCGCGACATCGTCGGCGCCGCGGGCGCGCTCGAGCCAGGGTGCTTTGGCGACTCCGACGCCATGCTCGGCGCTGATCGTGCCGCCACATTCGCGAACCAGCTCGAGAATGGCGTCGTCCACCGCCATGTCGTCCGGTTCCGCTCCGAGCACGTTAACGTGGACGTTGCCGTCCCCGAGGTGTCCGAACAGGATCACGCGCTCTCCTCCGGCGGCCGCGGCCACTCTCGGGACCTGCTCGATGAAGCGGTCGAGCTGGTCCAGCGCCACACCGACGTCGAGCTTGTGCGGGATTCCGGCCGCGTTGATCGCGTCGGCACGGCGGAGTACGAGTACGCCCACAGCCCGGATGCTGCTCACGATCGACGCGGCGTACCGGCGGGAAATTCGAGACGTGCGTCACCTATCGGCCCGGTGCAACCCGGGCCCGGGGGCGTCCTCGGCTCGGCCGCTGATTCGGATCGAACGGGTGGATTCGCCGGAGGTAGGACCCAAACTGGGGAACCGTGAAGTCGAGCTCGATCCCGATTGGGTTGTAGATCAGGCCCTTGGCGATTAGCCCCGCCCGGCGCACGGACAGCTCCTTCTGCCTCATCCCCAGATGGACGGCGATCTCGCTCGAGGAGTGGCGACCATCGCCGAGATCGGCCATCGCGGCCATGTAGATCGCCTCCGCCTCGGTGGCCTTCTCATAGCGATCGCGAAAGAACCTTCGGTCGAGCTCGTCATTGACCAGCTCCTCCGAAACCTGGGCATCTCGGAGCGTGACCGTCGGACCATCGGCCTCCCGCCAGACGGTCTCGCCCCACTGCTGCAGGAAATGCGGGTAACCCTGCGCGTGATCGAGAATCAGCTCGAGTGCGCGTCGCTCGAACCGAGCTCCGAGCCGCTGCGCCGGAATCGTGAGCGCGGCCGCCGCGGTAGAGCGCGAGAGGCCATCGATCGTGCGGTAATCGAATAGCCGCTCGGTATAGGGCTTGGCGTGCTTGAGCAGTAACGGCAATTGCGGCAAGCCGGCACCGACTAGCAACACGGGCGCATTCTGCTGACTAATTCCGTGCATCGCCGCCGCCAGCAGCGCCAGGCTGCCCTTGCCGAGGAACTGCAGTTCGTCGAGGAAGAAGGCCGCCCCCGAGCCGTGCGCCGCCGCCGCCCCGCCCACTTCGGCCAGCAGCTCGACGATGTCGGCTTCCGCGTCGCCGGAGTCGGCGACTCCCTTGACCGCCTTGACGCCGATGTTCAGACGCCACGTCCCGCGGGCGTCCATCGCGAACGTAAACGCCCGCAGCACGCCCAGAGCATGCTCAACCCGCGCGCTCATTCGCCTGCCCAAGCTGAGCCGCCGCAGAGCACGGTGACAGAGCCGCGCCATCAACAGCGGGAGCTCGTCGTCTTCGTTGCACTCGATCACGCCGGAGGTGATCCAACCGTGCTCACGCGCCATCACGTCAGCCTCGTTCAGAAGCACCGTCTTGCCCACGCCGCGCAATCCATCGAGCACAAAGCTGCGTGCGAACTGCCCCGCGCCCAGCCGCTCGAACGCGAGCCGAAGATCTTCGAGGTCGCCGTCGCGACCCGCCAGCAGGGGCGGTTTCGCACCGGCACCCGGTGTGTATGGATTCTGGTGCCGATCCATTGTCTAAGGAAATCTAAAACGGATTTTAGAAAGGGCGCCGGACGGATCTCTGGCGGACTCCGCGCTGCGACACTGTCTAAAACTGATTTTAGAATTGCTTAGACAGGCCTCGCGGCCCACGCGCCTTACCGGTCAGCTCAGCTGATGACGGCCAGAGTTTCCCCGGAGGCCACCGAGACCCCCACCGCGATCGGCAGGTCAGCGACGGTGCCCGCCTTGTGGGCGATGATCTCGTTCTCCATCTTCATCGCCTCGATCACACACACCAGCGCCCCCTCCTCGATCGCAACCCCCTTCTCGACCGCGACCTTCAGGACCGTTCCCTGCAGCGGCGAACTGAGCGTGTCTCCGCCTCCACCGCCGCCTCCCGATGCGGCGCGCTCACGCCGTGGGGGCTTGCGGCCGGCGCCGGCCGGAGCAGAGCCGTTGGAGCCTCCACCGCCGAAGGGCGGACCGATCACTTTGACGTCGAAGCGCTTGCCGGAGACCTCGACCGTGTAGGTCTGCTCGACCATCGCCGCTTCCTCCTCTGAAACGACCGCCGCGGCTTTCGGGCCGGCAAGACTCTTCAGCCACTCTCGGTCCTCGATCAGCTCTCTACACGTTTCCGCACCGATCCACTGCTTGGTCTGGAGGATCGCCTGGTGGAAGGGCAACAACGTCTTCAGCCCCTCGATCTCGTATTCGCGTAGCGCGCGCAGCATCCGAGCGGTCGCCTGCTGGCGGTCGACGTCCCAGACGATCACCTTGGCGATCATTGGGTCGTACATCGGCGTGATCTCGGACCCGGGGCCAACGCCGGAATCGACACGCACGCCGGGGCCCGCAGGCTCACGGTAGGCGCCGATCGCCCCCGGCGCGGGCGCGAAGTTCCTGCTCGCGTCCTCGGCGTTGATCCGGCACTCGATCGCGTGACCGCGGAGCTCGACGTCGTTCTGCGAGACTGACAGCGGCTCGCCCGAGGCGACTCGGATCCCTTCCTTGACGATGTCGATCCCGGTCACAAACTCGGTCACCGGGTGCTCGACCTGAACCCGAGTGTTCATCTCCAGAAAGAAGTACTCGCCGTCCTGGAGCAGACCCTCGATCGTCCCGGCACCGGTGTAGTTGACCGCCGCCGCGGCCTCGGTCGCGATCTTGCCGATGCGGGTGCGCAGCTGCTCGTCGACTGCCGGCGCCGGGGCCTCCTCGATCAGCTTTTGGTGGCGGCGCTGGATCGAGCAGTCGCGCTCGCCGAGGTGGATCACGTTGCCGTGCTGGTCGGCGAGCACCTGCACCTCCACGTGGCGTGGATCGGGCAGGTAGCGCTCCAGGTAAACGGACGGGTCTGAGAAGAACTTCTCGCCCTCGCGAGAGGCGCCCTCGAACGCGTCCGCCAGCTCGTCCGCGCTGACTGCCATGCGGAATCCCTTGCCGCCACCACCGCCGGCGGCCTTGACCGCGACCGGGTACCCGATCTGCTCGTCGATCACCTTCCGAGCCTGCTCGATCGAGGCAATCGTCTCCGTCGTGCCGGGCACAATCGGCACGCCGGCCTTCGCCATCAGCTCGCGGGCGCGCGTCTTTGAGCCCATCGCCTCGATCGCCGAGGAGGGCGGGCCGATGAAGATGATCCCGCGCTCCTCGAGCGATGCGGCGAAGGCCGCGTTCTCGGCCAGGAAGCCGTAGCCCGGGTGCACCGCCTCGGCCCCGGAGCGCTCGATCGCATCGAGCAGCTTCTCGATGCTCAGGTAGCTCTCCGAGGCGGGTCCGGGGCCAAGCAAGTACGCCTCCTCGGCGCGCTTGACGTGAATCGCGTCGCGGTCGAGCTCCGAGTAGACCGCCACAGGCGCAATCCCCAGCTCCTCGCAAGCGCGAATGATGCGGACGGCGATCTCGCCTCGGTTAGCAATCAGTACCTTCGAGAACATTGACGGGCGCCGGACTTTAGCGGGGTGTGGACCCCTCGGCGGCCTGCGTGCCTTACTCCGAACGGATGACGGGGTCCGCCGCGCTCCGCGCCGGACCCCTCGCAAAAGCTGCCTGTTGCTGGATGTTTACGCCCGGGTCGGAGCGCTTCGGTACACATGCTGGGCGCTGCGGGCGCGAGCGTGGCGATCGTTTCGAACCGGGGCGGTGGCAGGTTCGCGCGTGACGATGCTCCACGCGATCGGGCCGACGACGGCGGCGAACACAACTACCGATAGCGCGATATTGAAGATCAGGACGGTGGTCATGGCGGTCTCCCTTTGCTTGCTCTTTGTCCTACGTCGATGATCGACGGGAGCCGCAAGACCTGCGTTTGACCAACGTCGGAGCAATGTAAGAGAGCGAGGTACTCAGGCGGTGAGGGCTAGCGTGCCCCGAGCACCATTCCCGCGCCGACCGTGTCGTTCGTGGCTTCATCGACGAGGATGAAGCTCCCAGTCGTGCGGTTGCGGGAGTAGTCGTCGACGATCAGTGGTGCGCTGCAGCGCAGCCGCACGCGCCCGATCTCGTTCAGTCCGAGCTGCGTGGCCGGCTCGTGACGCAGCGTGTTGACGTCAACCCGATACTCGAGCTCATCGGCGATTGCGCGGGCGTTGCGCGTGGTGTGCTTGATGGCGTACCGGCCACCCGGGCGTAGGGGCTGATCGCTCATCCAGCAGACCATCGCCTCAAGCTCGCGAGCGCACGCGGGCTGGTCTTCAGCCTCGACGATCATGTCGCCGCGAGAGATGTCGAGCTGATCGGAGAGGCGGACGATGACTGACATCGTCGGAAACGCGGATTCGACCTCACCGTCGTAGGTGTCGATCGCGGCCACCGTTGTGCGCTGAGAGCTCGGAAGGACGAGCACCTCGCTGCCGGGCCGCAGCACGCCTCCGGCGACCTGGCCGGCGTAGCCGCGGTAGTCGTGGTGCTCGTCGCTCATCGGCCGAACCACCCACTGGACCGGGAAGCGCACGTCTGAGAGGTTGCGGTCGGGCGCGATCACGACATGCTCGAGGTGGTAGAGCAGCGGCGCGGCGCCGTACCACTGCATCGCACCCGAACGCTCGACGACGTTGTCTCCGTGCAGCGCCGAGATCGGGATGAAGGTGATGTCGGGGATCTGGAGTCGCGCGGTCCAGTCGGTCAGCTCCTCGAGGATCTCGTAGAAGACCTCCTCGTCGTAGTCGACCAGATCCATCTTGTTGACACACACCACAAGGTGCGGGGTCCGCAGTAGCGAGGCGATGAACGCATGGCGCCGGGTCTGCTCGCTAACCCCCTTGCGGGCGTCGACGAGCACGATCGATAGATCAGCAGTCGAGGCGCCGGTGACCATGTTGCGGGTGTACTGCTCGTGGCCGGGGGTGTCGGCGATGATGAACTTGCGCCGCGGCGTCTGGAAGTAGCGGTAGGCAACGTCGATCGTGATCCCCTGCTCGCGCTCGGCGCGCAGCCCATCGGTTAGCAGCGCCAGGTTGACGTAGCCGTCGCCGCGCCGCTCGGAGGTCTCAACCACGTGCGCCAGCTGATCTTCGAAGATCGACTTGGAGTCGTGCAGCAGTCGGCCGATCAGGGTCGACTTGCCGTCGTCAACAGACCCCGCGGTCGCGATCCGCAGCAGCTCGCTCGTACGCGTCCTGACCATGTGGCCGTTCGTTGCCGCTCCGGGGGTCATCAGCGACACCCCATCAGAAGTAGCCCTCGCGCTTACGATCTTCCATCGCCGCCTCGGTGACGCGATCATCGGCACGAGTCTCACCACGCTCGGTAATCCGCGTGGCCGCGATCTCAGACACGACGTCTTCGAGCGTCGTCGCGAGCGAGCGCACCGCTCCGGTACAGGTCATGTCCCCGACGGTGCGGTAGCGGACATGCTCCTCGAACGGCTGTTCGCCATCGATCAGCTCCACATACGGGCTGTGGGCGTAGAGCATCCCGTCACGCGCGAACACTTCGCGGCTGTGGGCGAAGTAGATCGGCGGCACTGCGAGCTCCTCCTCGCCGATGTACTGCCAGACATCGAGCTCGGTCCAGTTGGAGATCGGGAACACGCGCACATGCTCACCCTTACGGATTCGCCCGTTAAACAGCGACCACAGCTCGGGTCGCTGGCGCTTGGGATCCCACTGGCCGAAATCGTCGCGGAATGAGAACACGCGCTCCTTCGCACGAGCGCGCTCCTCATCGCGCCGGGCGCCGCCGAAGGCGGCGTCGAACCCATGCTCCTCGATCGCGTCGAGCAGCGTGGTCGTCTGCAGCCGGTTGCGTGAGGCCCGCGGACCGGTCTCCTCGACCACTCGACCCTTGTCGATCGACTCCTGAACGCTGGCAACGATCAGCCGCTCGCCGAGCTGCGAGACGATCTGGTCGCGGAACTCGATCACCTCGGGGAAGTTGTGACCGGTGTCCACATGCATGATCGGGAACGGGAAGCGGCCCGGACGGAACGCCTTCTCGGCTAGCCGCAGCAGGACGATCGAGTCCTTGCCGCCACTGAAGAGCAGCACCGGGCGCTCGAATTCGGCCGCCACCTCGCGAAAGATGTGAACCGACTCGGCCTCGAGGGTCTCTAGATGGGAGAGCTCGTAGTGGAAAGGGTTCATACGTGAATCCCGCACTCGGTCTTGTCCTCGCCGGCCCAGCGACCCTCGCGGCCCTCCCCCGGCGCCGTGCAGGGCGCGCAACCAATCGAGGCGTAGCCGTGATCGTGCAGGGGGTTGTACGGCAGGTTGTGATCGTGGATGTAGCGCCAGAGGTCCTTTTCGGTCCACTCAGCCAGCGGGTTGAACTTCCAGATGCCCCGCTTGGAGTCGCGCTCGAGCTTGGAGGTCGCGGCGCGGGTGCTCGCTTGCTCGCGGCGGATACCGGTGATCCAGGCGTCAACATCGGCCAGGGCGGACTCGAGCGCCTCTACCTTTGCCGTCCCACAGCAGTGCGCCGCGGTCCACGGCGCATCTGGACTCGGCGCGTCGACGACCTCGACGTGCACGCCGAAGCGATCCTCGAACAGCTTCCAAGTCGCCAGCGTCTCCGGGAACAGAACCCCGGTGTCGATCATGAATACGCGCGCCTGCGGCTCGATCGCAGTCAGCATGTGAACGAGAACCGACTCCTCCTTCTGGAACGAGCAGGCCATCGTCAAACGCGGATGAAAGCGCTCGACAGCGCAGGCCAGCACCTCCTCGGCCGAGGCCATCGCAAGATCTGGAACCGTCGTTGCCACCTCAGACCGCGCACTCGCCTTCACCGCGGATTACTTCGAACGGCGCGTCCTTGGTGAAATCGATGAAGTAGTTCATGTTTTCCAGGTTGAATTCGATCGGCATCGTCAAATCCTTCACGCGCGCCTCGAACTCCTGCGCTCCGACGCGGTCGACAAATGCGTTGAAGGCCTCGTCCGCGTCGCGCTCGGACTCGTAGAAGCGTACCCACCGCTCCACCGCCTCAGGCACGCGCTTGGCGGGAAGCCGCGCCTTCAGGCGCTGCCCGTAGCGCACATCGCCCCCCTCGTAGGCCCCGCCGATGTGCGGGATGTAGGCGGGAATCGCATGCTCCCCGACCTTGATCGAAGCGCCGTAGAAGCCGATGTTGGCGACGTGGTGCTGGCCGCAGCCGTTGGGGCAGCCGCTCATTTTGACGTGGATTTGCCGCGTCAACTCGTCGTCGATCTGCATCTGCACGAGCCGTTCCTGCACGGCCTCGTTGAGGCCCATCGAGCTTGTGATCCCGAGCTTGCAGGAGTCGGTTCCGGGGCAACTGACCACGTCGGTGATCTCATCTGCCCCGGCCTCGCCGAGGTCGAGCTCGGTCAACCGCGACCAAACCTCGTAGACGGCCTCATTGCGCACCCAGCGCAGGATCAGGTTCTGGTGCACGCTGGTGCGCGCGTAGTCGCCCGTGTACTCCCGCATGATCTGGCCGAGCCCGCGGAGCTGATCCGGGGTCAGGTCACCGCGACGGACTTTGACCTCGACGGTCGAGAAGCCCTCCTGCCGCTGGGCCAGGACATTGGTTTCCAGGAATCGGTCGAACTCGCGCAGATCGCCGTTTGCGGACGCGTACAGCTCGCGCTCGCCCGGGGCGTTGGCCCGCTCGTCGTGGTCGAACAGGATCTCGTCGAGCGAGAACTCGCGATCCGTTACCCAGTCGCCCTGGAGCTCCTCCTCGACCTGCTCGCGGAAGGCGTCGATTCCGATCTTGTCGATCAGCACCTTGATCCGGGCGCGGGCGCGGTTGGCACGCAGCCAATCCTGGCGGTCGAAGATCCTCATGCAAGCCTCGGTGATCTTGAGGTAGTCGCCGTTCTCGAGCTCGACGAACTCGTACAGCGTCGGCGCCAGTCGGGGCATGATCGACGTGCCCCCGCCCACTCGGATCTCGACGCCACGCACGCCATCGCGCACGCGCGGAACGAATGCCATGTCGTGGATCCGCGTGATCGCGTTGTCCTCGTCGGTGGCCGCAAATGCCGTCTTGACCTTACGCGGCATCGCTTGAGTCGTGGGATGGCGGACGAAGTAGCGCACGTACGCGCCCGCGTAGGGGGTGATATCGAACAGCTCGCCCTCGAGCGTGCCCGCGCGCGGGTCGCCGGTGACGTTGCGCATCGTATTGCCGCACCCCTCGCGCGAGGACAGGCCGGCGTCACCCAGCTCGCGGATCAGCTCGGCCGCATCCGGCAGCGGAATGTGATGCATCTGGATGTTCTGGCGGGTAGTGATGTGGCCCTTGCGCAGCGGGACGTAGCTGTCGATCACCTCGGCGAAGGCATCGAGTTGGTCGGGAGTGACACCGCCCATCGGCAGCTTGACGCGAACCATCTGAACCGCCGCTTGCCGCTGTCCGTAGACGCCCTGCTTGAGGCGGAACTTGATGAACTCGTCCTCCTCGACCTGGCCCTTGAGGAAACGGGTCGATTCGGTATCGAAGTCGTCGAACTCGCGCTCGAGGATCGGGATCACGTGCCCCGGGACATTCTCGATCACCTCGGGGTTCTCGAGCGAGCCGGTACGAGCCTTCGGTTCAGCCGTGGTGCTTGGAAGCGAGGCGGGTTCCATGTGTCCTTCCGATCTCCGGGAAACGAACCCTGAATGTACCAAAAGGCGATCCGAATACATCTATTTTCGCCTGGGCCTCACCCCCAGGGTGGCGGCAACTGCTGCTCCCGCGCGACGCCCTCGTACAGCGCCGCCAGCTGCCAGGGGCTGCGCTGGGGGGCCGGGGGGGCGAGCGGCGGGGCGGTTTCGCGCATGAACCGCTCGAGCGCGCCGATGACGGCCGCGGCCTCCTCGGGCGAGGCGCCTGGGGCGACGATCGAGAGCTTCGGGCGGCGGTTCACCATCGCGCCGAGAGTATCGTGGCCGGCTCGTGCCGGAGCTGCCCGTCCTCGACTACGACGCTGTACTAACCGCGGTCACGCCGAGAGCCGCGGTCGACCGGGTGCGCGATGCGCTGCGCCGATATCACGCCGGCGACTGGGTGATGCCGCCGAAATTGTATCTGGACAGCCCGCCGCACGGTGACTTCCGAGCGATGCCGGCGCGCGGCGATGGACTCGCGCTCGTCAAGTGGATCACCTCGTTTCCTGGCAATCCCGCCCGCGGCCTGCCGACGGTGACTGGCGTGATCTGTCTCTCCGATGCCACCAACGGCGAGCCGCTGATGCTGCTCGACGCCCGCTCGGTCACAGCGCTGCGAACCGGCGCGGTGGCGGCGGTGGCGGCCCAAGCGCTGGCTCGCGAGGGCGCCCGCACGGTCGGGATCATCGGCTGTGGGCTGCACGGGGCGTGGGCGGCCCGTTGCCTGGCCGCCGCCGGCTACGGCCCGGGTGTCTGCGACGATCCGCGCACGGACGCAGCGCAGGCGCTGGCATCCGAGCTCGACTGGGACCACGGCTCGCGCAATCAGGCTCTACGTTGCGACGTCGTCTGCTGTGTCACCCCCGGCGCCAAGGTAGTGATCGAGGCCGGGGATCTGCGGCCGGGACTGCACCTCAACATGCTCGGCGCCGACGGACCCGGCAAGGCTGAGGCGACCGTCCGCGCGGTCGCCTCGTGCACGCTGTTCTGCGACGAGTGGACACAAGCTTCCCATGGAGGTGAGCTGACCGGCGCGGTTAACGCTGGGCTCGTCACCCGTGAGCAGGTCACCGAGCTCGCCGCGGTGCTGGCGCGCGAGGCCCGCGGACGCCCCGGACGGGAGGCGGTGACCATGTTCGACTCGACTGGTCTGGCGATTCAGGACCTGGCGGTGGCCGCCGCTGCGCTCGAGGAATGGCGTCGCGGGCGCGTGAAGGCCCAGACCGTGACGCTGTAGCCTCCCGGGGGCCAGGCGACCCGCGTCCAAAGCGACCCGGCCCCGCGTCATCCTGCCCGCGCGAGATACGTTTGCCCCGCCCGAACCGTGACGTCTTTGCCGAGTGCAAAGTCGCGCACTGTCACTACACCACGCTCGACCACCGTCAGCGTTCCGTCGCAGCGGTCTCGCACCCCGAACTCGGTTCCCCTGACCGTCGCTGCGGAGAACCGGCCGACGGTGCGAAAGCGTCCCACAGCGACTCCCCTGAGCAGGCCGAGCAGCCGATCCGCGGCCGCGCCGGGACACGCCGTTCCCCGGCTGGCACGGTCACGGAGCCGGAGATCCGTCAGTCCACCCCCAGTGGGCGCCTGCTCGATGCTGAACACGCCGCCGTGGAAGTCCCCGGTCTGAAGGTGCGTCGGCGAGGTGGTGGCCGCGGTCAGCCGGACCGTCCCGGAGGTGGTGTCGACCAGCGTGCCGGTCGGGACCAAACGCGCGGAGGACAACCGCGTGAACGCTGCGCCGGCCACTTCTTTCACTAGGACCTTGCCGCTGATCGGCTGTAGGCGGAAGCTCGTGGCGAATCGTGGCACCAGCTGGCCGGCCGAGTTCGTCGGCGTGGTGGCGGTGGACTTCCCCGACCCGTCGCTGCCGCCACATCCGATCTGGCCGAGCGCCAACAGCAAGCCCAACCCGAGCGACAGCGGACCAATGCGGAATTGCCCCAGCACGATGGTGACGGTAGACCGCCGGGGGCCCGCCGGTCAACCGGCGCGCGCTTGACGGTCAACCGCCCGCGAGGCGGCTGACGTAAACCGCCGGCCCCGGGCGGGTCAAATGTCACATTGCCCAAGCGCCGTCACCGCCTTACACTTCTGTGATCGGTCAAGGGGCCGCCATCGGGGCAGGGGAGGCCCTGGTCATGCACAGCACGGGGGGACGCGACGGCGAGATGACAGACAGGAGGGCGCTGTTCGGGGTTGCCAGCGGCAACCGCCTACGCGGGCTGCTCCTCGGGCTGGTGGCGCTGGCCAGCGCGGCGATTGCGATCGCCGCCTATGCCACGGATCTCCTCAAACCACAGGACCGAAGCACGATCGACACGCGTTTCTCGGTTCGCGGCGCCGACAGGCCGCCGTCGAACATCGTGGTCGTCAAGATCGACGACAAGACGTTCCAGGATCTCGGCCAGCAGTGGCCGTTCCCGCGCGCAACCCACGCCCGCGTGCTCGACCGGATCGCCGCTGAGCATCCCGCTGCGATCGCGTACGACGTCCAGTTCAGCGAGACCAGCAACCGCGGCCAGAACGACGACCTCAAGCTGCTCGAGGCGCTCGACAAGCACCACGGCGTGACGGTGTTTTCGTTCACCGAGACCGACGCCCATGGCGATGTCATCTTCCTCGGGTCCGGCAAGGGCACCAAGCTCCTCCACCAGGTCGGCGCCCAGCCGGCGAATGGCCTATTCCCGTTCGACAGCTCCGATGGACTCATCCGGAGGATGTCGTTCTCGATCGGGCACCTGGACACGCTTGCGGTGGTGACAGCGCAGACGGCCACCCACCGGCGCGTAGATCGGAGCAAGTTTCCCGGTGGCAGCAACTGGATCGACTTCGTGGGACCGGCCGGCACCTTCCGGTCCGTGGACTTTGCGGACGTGTACGACAACCGCGTCCCGCCGAACTCCTTCCGCGGCAAGATCGTCGTGATCGGCGCCACCGCCCCGTCGTTGCACGACATTAATCCCACCTCGACCGACGGTCAGATGCCGGGTGCGGAGATCCAGGCGAACGCGATCGACACCGTGTTGCGCGGAATGCCGCTGTCTTCAGCTCCCGGCTGGGTGAATATCGCCCTGATCCTGCTGCTGGCGCTCGCCGTCCC
This sequence comes from uncultured Solirubrobacterales bacterium, assembly GCA_963836065.1. GTDB lineage: Bacteria > Actinomycetota > Thermoleophilia > Solirubrobacterales > Solirubrobacteraceae > Palsa-465. Next base: position 633,978 of record CAWIII010000021.1, on the reverse strand, counting down.
CGTGGTCAGCCTCCGCGCCAGCCCCCTCGCTGCGACCGGTGTGGCGCTCGCCCTCGGGGCCATCTTCACGGTCGCGGTTCAGCTCGCCTTCAACGATGGTTGGATCGTGTCCTTCATCTACCCCGTCGGAGCCTTGGTTCTCGGCGCTGTCGGCTCGCTGACGGTCCAGTTGGTGACGGAGGCGTTCGAGCGGATTCGCGTCCGCGATCTGTTCTCGCGGTTCGTGCCCGAGAACGTCGTCGACGAGGTGCTGAAGAGCGCGGACGGGCTGCGCCTCGGGGGAATCCAGCGCGAGGGAACCGTGATGTTCTCCGACCTGCGCGGATTCACGACGCTCGCCGAGTCGCTGACGCCGGCGCGCGTGATCGAGGTCCTCAATCGCTACCTGAGTGAGATGAGCGACGCGATCCTCGACCACGGGGGTACGCTGGTCGCCTACATGGGCGACGGGATCATGGCCGTGTTTGGCGCCCCCCTGCCTCAGGCCGATCATGCCGACCGGGCGCTGAAAGCGGCGCGCGAGATGCTCGAGGTCCGCTTGCCGCGCTTCAACGAGTGGCTGCGCTCGGAGGGGTTGAGCGAGGGCTTTCGGATGGGGATCGGCCTCAACAGCGGCTCGGTCATGTCCGGCCATGTCGGGTCCGAGCGGCGGGTCGAGTACACCGCCGTTGGGGACACGACCAACACGGCCTCGCGGATCGAGGCGCTGACGAAGGGCACGCCGCATCAGCTGTTGATGTCGGGCGCCACCAGGGAGGCGCTGCTCGCCGCGCCGAGCGACCTGGTGCACGTCGGCGAGACCGAGATCCGGGGACGGACGGCAAAGCTCGACCTGTGGTCGCTGCCCGAGATCGAAACGAATCTTGAGCCGGAGCCCTTGAAGGCGACCGGCCAAGGAGTGTAGTTTCACACCACTGGGTACCGGACTAGGAGGGGCAGGTTGTCAACGCAAGCAACATCGGGGCTTGGTCTTTACCGGCGCGCCACCAATTACATCGCCGCGGCGATGATCTACCTGCAGGACAACCCGATGCTCGATCAGCCTCTGGCTCCCGAGCACATCAAGCCGCGCCTGCTGGGTCACTGGGGCACGGTGCCGGGAATCAATCTGGTGTACGCCGGGCTGAACCGGCTGATCCTCGACACCGACGCGAGCATCCTACTGGTGACCGGTCCAGGTCACGGCGCACCGGGAAACCTGGCGAACCTGTGGATCGATGGCTGCCTGGAGGATGTCAAACCGGAGCTCTCGCGCGATCGCGAGGGCCTCGCTCGCCTGATTCGCACCTTCTCCTGGCCCGGCGGTTTCCCCAGCCACCTCGCTCCGGTCGTCCCCGGAACGATTCACGAGGGCGGGGAACTCGGCTACGCACTGGCGACCGCCTTCGGCGCCGCGTTCGATAACCCCGAGCTGATCGTGGCCTGCATCGTTGGCGACGGGGAGGCCGAGACTGGTCCCACCGCCGGGGCCTGGCACTCGAACAAGTTCCTTGATCCGGCCACCTCTGGCGCGGTCCTCCCGATCCTGCACGTGAACGGCTACAAGATCGCCAACCCGACCATCTACGGAACGATGAATGACGAGGAGTTGACCAAGCTGTTCGAGGGCTTCGGATGGCATCCGCTGATCGTCGCTGGCGAAGATCTCGACAGCGCGCTGCGCTCCGCGCTTGACACCGCCCACGGCGAGATCCGCGAGCTTCAGGACTCCGCTCGAGCTGGTAACCGGCCGGCGCGACCGCGTTGGCCAATGATGGTGCTCCGCTCACCCAAGGGATGGGGTGGCATCAAGGAGCTCGACGGGATCCGCATCGAGGGCACCTCCAAGGCGCACCAGGTACCGGCGATGCAGGCGAGCAGCAATCCGGAGCACCTGCGCGCCCTCGAGCAATGGCTGCGCTCCTACAAGCCCGAGGAGCTGTTCAACGAGCAGGGCGGCCCCAGCGACGGAGTGCTCGCGAGCTGCCCAACCGGTGAGAAGCGAATGGGCGCCAACCCGCACGTCAACGGTGGCCGGATCCGCGTTCCGCTGGAGCTGCCGGAGCTGGACGCCCACGCGGCCGAGATCACCGCACCTGGTTCGATCAACGACAGCGCCCTGGAGACGCTCGGCAACTACCTGGCAGACGTGTTCAGGCTGAACGATCGGCAGCGCAACTTCCGGATCGTGTGCCCCGATGAGGTCGCCTCAAATCGGCTTCAGGCCGTCTTCAAGGCGACAGGTCACGCCTACGAATGGCCGGTTGATTCGAACATCAGCCCCGACTACCTCCCCGACGGCCGGGTCATGGAAGTGCTCTCCGAGCACAACTGTCAGGGCTGGCTCCAGGGCTACGTGCTCACCGGGCGGCACGGCATCTTTCCTTGCTACGAGGCGTTCATCCCAATCGTCGACGGAATGGTCAACCAGTACGGCAAGTTCCTGAAGATGTCGCGTGAGGAGGCCAAGTGGCGCGACCCGGTCTCGTCGCTCAACTACCTCCTGACGTCGGTCGGGTGGCGCCAGGACCACAACGGCTACTCGCACCAGATGCCCGGCTTCATCAACTCGATGCTCAACCGCCGGGAGGACACGGCCCGCGTGTACCTGCCGCCCGACTCGAACACGCTGCTGGCGACGATGGCGCAGTGCCTGAAATCGACCGGCCTGATCAACCTCGTGATCGCCAACAAGCATCCGATGCCGGCGTGGCTATCGCTCGAGGAAGCGATCGAGCACGTCCGGGTCGGCGCCAGCCGCTGGGAGTGGGCCAGCAACGACGACGGAGCGCCGGACGTCGTGCTCGCAGGCTGCGGCTCGATCCCGACGATCGAGTTGCTCGCCGCGACCAGCCTGCTGCGCGAAGAAGTGCCCGATCTGAGGATCCGCTTCGTCAACGTGACTAACTTGTTCACGCTCGCTTCGGCGGAAGCCCATCCCGATGGCATGACGGCTGAGGCATTCCGCGAGCTGTTCACCGACGACAAGCCGGTGATCTTCAACTTCCACGGATACCCGTCGGCGGTCCACCAGTTGATTCACCGCCGGCCGCGCCAGGAGCGCTTCCACGTACGCGGTTACGTCGAGGAGGGCACCACGACCACTCCATTTGACCTACTGGCGATGAATGGGGTCGACCGTTTCCAGCTCGCGATCGAGGCCCTGAGCCGTGCCGACATCAGCGTGAGCGAGCTCGTCCGCGGAATGTCAGGCGACTTTGCGGTGCGCAGTGTCGCCGGGGCTCGCGCCGCGATCGACAAGTTCTCCCAGCGGTTGGCGGAGTTGCGGGGCTATGTGCGCGAGGCGGGCGATGATCCGCCCGAGATCAAGGAGTGGGTGTGGCCCTCCGGCGAGCCGATCCCGGCGTGAGGAAGGTCCACTTGACTGTGACGCGCAGGACGGCGAGAATCGAGCGAGTGCGGTACGGGGGCCATGGCATCCACCAGCGATGAGGTACGGCGGCAAGCGCGGGGCTACTTCGATGGGGCCGATTTCGCGCAATGCCTCCAGGTCGCGCGGCAAGGTTTGATCACGGCACCCGACGACATCGAGCTGCTCGTGCTGGCCGGACGGGCCGGCGTCGAGGTCGACGCCGAGGAGGCAGCCGAGTACCTACGACGCGCCACCGAGCTTGCCCCCGAGGAGGCGGACCCCTGGCACCACTACGGGGAAGCGCTCGCTGCGGAAGGCCGGATGCCGGAGGCGGACGCAGCCTTCCGACGGGCCGTGGAGCTCGACCCCGACGATCAGGTAGCGCTCACCCACCTGGGGCACACGGCGCTCGCCGCCGGGCGCAACGACGAGGGGGTCGGCTACCTGGCCCGCGCCGCAGACATCGCCCACGGCGCCTCGACGGCCGCGATCAGCTTGGTCGACATGTACCGAGCATTCGGGCAGTACGACGATGCCCTGGCTCAGGGGCGCCGGCTGGCAGAAGCGGCCGGCGACGACGTGCTGGCCTGGCTCGACGTCGCCGAGCTCAGCCTCCAGGTTGGTCAGCTCGACGAGGCTCGGAGCGCGTTCGAGCGCTTGCGCGACCTCGACGACGTCCCCGGACGCGAGGTTTATCCGGTACACGGATTGCTCCAGGTGGAGATCCGCCGCCAGCAGTGGGAACGCGCCCGGGAGCTCGCCGCGCAGGCGGCCACGATCGACCCGCGAGAACTGAGCACGGACGTGGCCGCATTCCTGCAGGAGCAGGTCTCTGGGCCGGGCGAGGAACCGGCACCTACGCGTGCCGAGATCGAGGCCGCGCTGTCCGCATCGCTGGCCGAGTACCGGCGCATGCACGCCGACGATCGCCGACTGGGCGCAGGAGAGCCTCTTGGCTGATCTCGCCACAGCCAGCCGGGCAGTGTCGGCGGAATGGTTCCGCTGCCCGTCATGTCAAGCGTTCGTCTACCACAAGCGGCTCAAGCGCAACCTGGGCGTGTGCCCGGAGTGCAACCACCACTTCCGCCTGCGGCTCTCCGAGCGTCTCTCCCAGCTGCTCGATGCCGACAGCTTCGAGGAGCTGGGCAGCGAGCTCGAGCCACTCGACGTGCTGTCGTTCGTCGACTCAAAGCCCTACACGGAGCGGCTACGCGACGCCCAGCGCAAGACCGGACTGAAGGCCGGCGCGCTGCTCGGAAAGGGGACGATCGACGGTCTTGCCGTCGTGCTCGCGGCGATCGACTTCGGCTTCATCGGCGGCAGCATGAGCGGTGCGGTGGGCGAGGCGATCACACAGGCGGCCGAGGTGGCGCTGGAGACGCGCACGCCGCTAATGGTGATCTCTGCGTCTGGCGGTGCTCGCATGCAGGAGGGCTGCGTCTCATTGATGCAAATGGCCAAGACGAGCCAAGCGGTCGCCCGGATGGCTGAGGAGGGAGTGCTGTTCATCTCGCTGCTCACCGATCCAACCTACGGCGGCGTCAGCGCCTCCTATGCCACGCTCGGCGACATCCTGATCTCCGAGCCGGGAGCGCACATCGGCTTCGCCGGGCCCGCGGTGATCGAGCAGACGATCCACCAGCAGTTGCCCGACGGCTTCCAGACAGCGGAGTTCTTGCTCGAGCACGGCATGCTCGATCGGGTCGAGCCCCGCGAGAACCTGCGGCGGACGATCCGCAACCTGCTGGAGCTGCACGCCGCCTCCGAAGCGACCCGCGACGAGCTGGGCCCAGCTCGGGCTGCTCGCCTTCCGAGCGTCGATGGCCCGGCTCCAGTGTCCGATCCGGACGCGCTTGCCCACCGCGACCCGTGGGAGGTAGTGCAGCTCGCGCGCCACATCGATCGCCCGCGGATGCTCGACCTGGTCGGTTACGCGCTCGATGAGTTTCATGAGCTGCGTGGGGACCGCCTGTTCCGTGAGGACGCGGCAATCGTCGGCGGTCTCGGACGGCTGGGTGGCCTCACCCTGATGGTGATCGGCCATCAGAAGGGCCACACCACGAACGAGATGATGGAGCACAACTTCGGCATGCCTGAGCCCGAGGGCTACCGCAAGGGCATGCGCCTGATGCGCTATGCGGCGCGCTTTGGCCTGCCGGTGCTGACGCTTGTCGACACCCCCGGGGCATATCCCGGGATCGGCGCCGAGGAGCGCGGCCAATCGATCGCCATCGCCGAGTCGATCATGCTGATGTCCCGCCTTCCGGTCCCGACGATGACGGTCGTCACCGGTGAGGGAGGCAGCGGCGGGGCGCTGGCGCTGGCGACCAGCGACCGCGTGCTGATGATGGAGAACGCCTACTACTCGGTGATCAGCCCCGAAGGGTGCTCCACGATCCTGTTCAAGGACGCCTCGGCCGCACCTCGCGCCGCCGCGGCCCTTCGTATCACCAGCCCGGAGCTGCTCAGGCTGGAAGTAATGGATGCCGTCGTCCGCGAGCCCGACGATGGCGCGCAGGCAGATCCTTCGACCGCCGGCGCAAACTTGCGGGCGGCGCTCGTCGCAACCCTCGCCGAGCTCATGCCGCTGGGCTCAGAGGAGCTGCTGGCACAGCGTTACGAGCGCTTTCGCAAGTTCGGCGCGCCCGGCAGGCAACCGGTACTACCGCCGATCACAGGGGAGACATGAGCGACAACGACAAACATGAGACCGCCCCCGACCGGGAGATGATCGAATCCGTCTGGGCGGAGGCGCGCGACCTGGTCAGAAGGCTGGAGGGCAGCACCGTTCAGCGGTTTGCGGTTGCCGCAGGCGAGTACAAGATCGAAATCGAGCGCGGCGCGCCGCCGCCTCTCCCATCCGCGGCTCCCGGCGACGCCGGCGCCACGCCATCGAGCGGCCAGCCAGTCGCCACCGGCCCGGGACCCGGTCTGGGCGTGGCGCCCGGCGCGCGCATGGCCTCGGGCGTATTTTCGCTCGAGCAGATCGCGGACGCTCGAGTCCCGGTGCTGGCGCCGCTCGTGGGAACCTTCTACCGCGCCGCCCAGCCCGGGGCAAAGCCGTTCGTCGAGATCGGCGACGCCGTCGAGGCCGGACAGACGGTCTGCATCGTCGAGGCGATGAAGATGATGAACGAGGTCGTCGCCGGTGAATCTGGCAAGGTGACCGCGATCTCGCTCGAGAACGGCGAGTGGGTCGAGTTCGAGCAGGTGCTGATGTATCTCGAGCCTCCTGAGGCGTAAGCGCCCCGGCGCTGAGGAGCGAGACTTGTTCGACAAGGTCCTGATCGCCAACCGGGGGGAGATCGCGCTGCGGGTGGCCCGGGCGTGCCGCGAGCTCGGGATCAAGTCGGTCGCCCTGTACTCGACTGCCGACGCGGAGTCCGCCGTCGTGCGCTTTGCGGACGAGGCGGTCCACGTAGGACCGCCGCATCCTGGCAAGAGCTATCTCCACATCCCGAACGTGATCGGCGCCGCCCTGAAGACCGGCGCCGACGCGATCCACCCGGGCTACGGGTTCCTCTCGGAGGATCCGTTCTTCGCCGAGATCTGCGACAACAACGGGATCACGTTCATCGGCCCGCGTCCGGACGTGATGGAGAAGGTGGGCGACAAGGCGATCGCGCGCGATCTGATGCAGAAGGCGGGGCTACCGCTCCTTCCGGGGACGATCGAGCCGGTCCAGACGGTCGATGAGGCTCGCGAGATCGCCGAGTCGATCGGATATCCGGTGATCATCAAAGCGGTCGCCGGCGGCGGCGGCCGGGGGATGAACGTGGTCCGGCGCGCCGAGGATCTGGCGCGGCTGTACCAGACCACGCGCGCCACCGCTCAGGCGGTGTTCAAGGACAGTGCCGTCTATATCGAGCGCTATCTCGACGCGCCGCGACACACCGAGGTGCAGCTCGTCTGCGACGCCCACGGCAACGGGGTGTACTTCTTCGAGCGCGACTGCTCGGTGCAGCGCCGCCACCAGAAGCTGATCGAGGAGGCGCCGTCAATCCATCTCTCTCAGGAGCAGCGCCGCGACATTGGCGAGCGCGCTGTCCAGGGTGCCCTGTCTGTCGGCTACACCGGGGCGGGGACGATGGAGTTCCTGCTCGATGAGAACGGCAACCTCAGCTTTATGGAGATGAACGCGCGGATTCAGGTCGAGCACCCGGTCAGCGAGATGATCACGAGCGTGGACCTGATCCAGGAGCAGATCCGGGTCGGGGCGGGCGAAAGGCTGTCGGTTTCCCAAGACGAGTTGGCGGTGCGCGGCCACGCGATCGAATGTCGAGTCAACGCTGAGGATCCCGATCGCGACTTCGCCCCCGCCGCGGGCCGTCTCGATGTATACGTGCCGCCCGGTGGGCCTTGGACGAGGGTCGACTCACACTGCTATCCGGGGTGGGCGATCGCCCCCTTCTACGACTCGCTGATCGCAAAGCTGATCGTGTGGGCGCCGACTCGCATCGAGGCGATCGAACGCATGGATCGGGCGCTGAGCGAGTTCGAGATCGAGGGCCGAGGCGTCAGGACGACGATTCCGTTCCATCGTCGAGTGCTCGCCGATGGGCGTTTCCGCAGCGGCGACGTCTCCACGAACTTCGTCGAGCAGTTCCTCGCCGCGGAGCCCGCGGCGGTCGCGCAAACGTGAGCTCGGCGATGGCGAAACCGCCTGCATCGACCGGCGGCTTGCGGCTCGAGGTGGTCGCTGGCAAGGCGACAGGCTCGATCATCGCCGTCGAGGACAGGATCGTGTTCGGCCGCCAGTCACAAGGCCCTGGACGCCTGGCAGACGATCCCGAGCTCTCCCGGCACCACGCGGAGATTACGCAGCAGTCAGGTGGCGAGTATGCCGTCGAGGACCTCTCCTCGACGAACGGCACGTTCGTCAACGGCAAGCGAGTGGACGCCCTCGCGGCGCTCGCTCGCGGGGACATCATCGATCTTGGCGCGACCAGATTGATAGTGCGGGATGCTCCGGCGGTCCCGGCCCATGCGCCGAGGGAAGTCGACCTGCGGGCCGCGACCGTGGTCGTCGATGCGCCGACGTTCGAGGCTCGGCCGGCGCACGCGACACCGGCCGCCCCCGCACCGGTGCCCGCCCCCGTCCCGACGCCGGCGCTCGATCTCCGCCTGGTGGTCGACTTCGAGCGCACCGAAGTCCGGCTGGCGCTGGAGGAGGGCGGCGAGCCCGTCCGCCTGGGTCTGCGCGACGGGCACTGGCAGATCATCGACGGGCGTGGGTAATGCTAGCTCCGCACGAGCTGCACTCCGTCCGTCCCCAACCCCCATCGGGCCGGCGTACCGGTTGGTCGCGAGCCGTGGCAAGCCTCGCCCCACTCGGATAGAGTGGGCCCATGGGCGCTTCGGCCGCGCGTTTGGAATTGGTCGCTGGTAAGGCAGCCGGAATGTCGATCGTTGTGGGTGATGAGCTGCTCATCGGCCGCCACGCCGAGGGCGCCGGCAGGCTGGCCGACGACGAGGAGATCTCGCGGTCGCACGCCCGCCTCGCGGTGGACGCAAGCGGGTTCTGCGCAATCGAGGATCTGGGCTCGACGAACGGTACGTTTGTGAACGGGCTGCGCGTCTCCACCCCCCAGACGCTCGCTGAGGGCGACACGATCGAGGTCGGCGGGACCACCCTGGTCGTCCGCGAGCTGCCCACGCTCGAGACGGAGCCGGCGGGCCAGCCGGGGGAGCGCCCGCGCCAGGAGACGGCGAGTCAAGTGACCCCAGCCGGAGCGCCGGCCAGCGGACCGTCAGCACTGGACGTGGATGCGCCGGCCCGCGAAGAGCCCTCTGGCCTGGCTGCGGTGGCGGCGGCCGAGCCGTCTCCCCTGGCTGCAGATCAGAGCGCCGGGCCGGTTCCTCCCCCATTGTCGCTGCAATTGGAGGTCGACTTCGCCGCGCACGAGGCACGGCTGCTAATGGATGACAACTCCGGACCGGTGCGGCTCGTGTTCGATGGCGACGCGTGGCGCTCGGCTCCGTCCCCGTCGATCGAGAAAGGAATCACCGCATGAGCGCAGGCCAAACGACGCCTGACCTGCCACCGCAGGTCGTGCAGTTCCTGCACGAACATCGAACGCTCACGCTCGCGACGGCGTCGCCGGTGGGCGTCCCACGAGCCAGCACTTTCCTGTACGTCAACGACGGGCCGAACCTCTACTTCTGGAGCCGCGCAACCACGATGACAGCGCGGCAGATCCAGCAGAACCCGGTGGTGGCGTTCACGATCGACCACGACACCGAGGACCTTAGCCGGACGCAAGGTGTGCAGGGAATCGGTGAATGTTCGGTGCTGCTCAGCGGAGAGCAAATCGCGCGCGTCGCCGATCTGTTCGGTCAAAAGTTCCCCGCGCTCTCGCCTGGTTCAACGATGAGCATCTCGTTCTTCCGGATTACTCCCACCGAGGTGCAATTCATCGACAACACGGCCGCGTCCGCCCGATCCGAGGGAACGTTCGGCGCGGAGTTTCACCGCGAGCGGTCCTACAGTGTGATCACCGATCTGCCCACCGTGCCTGCCGACAGCATCGTCGCCTGGCTCCAGCGCTTGGAGGTTCCGGCCGGTGAGACGATCGTTCGCCAGGGAGCGCCTGCCGACCGGTTCTTCATCCTCGTGGAGGGCGAGGCCGACGTTTCGCGCGACGATGGAGGCGAACCGCATCCGGTCGCCTCGCTGAGCGCGGGCCAGTTGTTTGGTGAGGTAGCGATCATGCGCGATCTGCCGCGCACTGCGACGGTGCGCGCGAAAACCGACACGAAGCTGCTCGCGCTCGAACGTGACACATTCCGGGATCTCATCGCTCAATCGATGGAGATCACCCCAGACTTCGACCAACTGATCCGCGGTCGGCTCGACGCCCGGAGCGGCGACTAGCCACGGCCTGCAACCGCCGTGGCAGAGTTCACCAGCAAGAACTTCCGGGCGACCGTGGGCACGTTCGCCACGGGCGTGACCGTGGTTACGACCCGGGGTGAGGAGCATGCCTATGGGATGACCGCCAACGCCTTTTCGTCCGTGTCGCTCGATCCGCCGCTGGTGCTTGTGTGCGTGATGGCTCACTCCGAGGGAAGCATGCATATCGAGCAGAACCGCTGCTTCGCGGTCAACATCCTCCACGCCGACCAGGAGCCACTGTCTCGCTACTTCGCCTCCCGGGACCGGCCCCGCGGAGGCGATGCGTTTCGCGAGATTCCTCATCTCATTGCAGCCAGCGGATCGCCGATCCTCGAAGGTGCGATTGGCTACCTGGACTGTCGCCTACACGCCAAACACGACGCGGGGGACCACCAGATCTTCATCGGCGAGGTGCTGGAGCTCGGCTTCGATCCCAATGGCAAGCCGCTGCTCTTCCACGGAGGGCAGTACAGGCCGGTCGGCGGCTGACCAGCGAGACCGCGCGTCGCGATATGCTGCGTCCGTGATTCGTCTCCGAAGGCGAGTGTGACATGGGTACGTCCACTCGTGTCCTCGCGATCACTGCGCTGGTCTTGCTCGTCACTGTCGAACAGGGAGGTTCGGCACTGCTCACCTTCATCACTGGACGGAAAGAACTCAGTGACGCCCACAAGCAGTTCTTCCGCGCCGGCCATGCGCATGCTGGCGTCCTGCTCGTGCTGTCGCTCGTCTACTTCATTTACCTCGGCGACACCAGCCTCTCACGACCGCTCAGGTGGATCGCCGGCTTTCTGCTGCTGGCAGGCATCCTGATGCAGGCCGGCGGGTTCTTCCTGCACATGGCCCGTGGGGTTCCGGAGGGGGGTTCCGCCGGGACGCGGCTGACCCGCAGCGGAGCCGTGGTCCTCGCAGCGGCGATACTTCTCCTGGCCGTCGGATTAGCGACGGTGTGAGCACCCTCACCTAAGGGCCCCTTGACAACGCCCCCTACGTCATAGATAGTCCGGTTCGGGTGGCTATTGGGGCGCAGAGGAGCCGAGCGGAAGCCCGAGAGGGCTCTGCCCTTTCCCTCAGGGTCGTCGCGGGTCCGGCATCCGGAACTGTGATCGAGGTGGGAACGGACCTGGTCGTCCTCGGCCGCGACCAGCCTGGCGCAGCGCGGCTAGGCGGCGATCCGGAACTCTCCCGCGCCCACTCCTCGATCCGTGCGCTCGAGGACGGCCGTCTGCTGGTCGAGGACATGAAATCCACGAACGGAACGTTCGTCAATGGCGTGCAGGTCACCCGACCGACGGTCCTCGACGCCCGCGACGCGATCTGGATCGGCACCAGCACACTGCTCGTCCAGCGCTCCGGAGAGCAGATCCCGGACGAGGCTCCGCTGGAGCCGCCGACGCCTTCCGCGGAGGCCGGCGTCCTGTCGAAGATCGCCGACTTCGCCGACCGCCGCCCGAAGCGGTTGATGGCGTTCGTGGGCATCTTCGTGCTCATCGCAGCCGCGGTGGGCGCCCCCGTCACCGGGCTGCTGCGCGACAACAATGGCTTCGTCCCGCCAAACAGCGAGAGCGCCAAGACGGACAAGGAGCTGGCGGCGGCGAGCGGTAGGGTGGCCGGAGCGCGCACTGTCGTGATCATCAGAACTGGCGCCGGCGTGAACACGCCGCAGGCGCAGAGCAAGGTCACGGCAATCGAGCGCACGATCCGAGCCGACAAGGCGGTGGACAGCGTCATCGGGTACTACGACAGCCGGCTCCCGGCGTTCGTCTCCCGCGACGGGACCATCACCTATCTTGCCGTGTTCTACAAGAAGACCTCCCAGCAGGCTCGAGAGGACGCAGCCAAGCGGCTGTCGGACAAGCTCCAGCGGCCTCCGAACGTCATCTTCGGCGCCCAGGCGTCGGTCAACCCGCAGCTGCGCGACCAAGTGAAGAAGGACCTCGGGATGGCCGAGGGCATCGGGATCCCACTGCTGTTCCTGATCTCGATCCTGGTCTTCCGCGGCGTGGTGGCGGCAATCCTCCCGATCCTCGTCGGCGTCGTCACGATTCTCGGCACGTTCCTCGTGCTGCGGATGATCAACAGCGTGCTCGCCATCAACGTCTTTGCGCTGAACATCGTCACGGGCCTGGGACTTGGACTGGCGATCGACTACAGCCTGTTCGTGGTCTCGCGATATCGCGAGGAGCTCGCCCGTGTCGGGGGACAGAGGGAAGAATCAGCGCTGTATGGAGCGCGGTCAGAGCCCGGTGCGCTGGGGACGAGCCGCTTCGTCGGCTCGGAGTCCGAGGCGCTGCGACGCACGATGATCACGGCCGGCCGCACGATCCTCTTCAGCGCGTGCACCGTCGCGGCTGCGATGGCAGCGCTGATCGTCTTCCCGATGCCATTTCTCTATTCGATGGGGATCGGCGGCGTTGTCACCACGCTGATCGCGGTGTCGACCGCGCTCGTCGTACTACCGGGGCTGCTCAGGCTGCTGGGACCGCGGATCAACAAGCTCGCGCCGAGAGCCTGGCATCAGCAGGCGCTTCGCACGGCCGCGCAGGAGAGCGCGGGGCCGTGGTACCGGTTCTCGCGCTGGGTCATGCGGCACCCAGGCGCGATCGCGGCGGTCAGCGCCTCGGTGATGATCTGCATCGGCAGCAACTTCCTGCGCGCCCAGTTCACCGGCGTCAATGCGAGAACGCTGCCGACCATCCTCGAGTCGCGGAAGGCCAGCGACGTCATCGCGCAGCAGTTCGCAACCGATCCGTCTGCACAGGCCAACATCCTGATCAGGGCGCCAAAGACCGCCGGGCCTCAGATCCAGCAGTACGCGCAACGCCTGTCACGGCTCCCCGGCGTCGCGTTCACGAATCCCCCCCGCTACCTCTCGGGCAACTCGTGGGAACTCGACGTCCAGCCCTGGTATGACGGGCTCTCGAAGCAGACGATCAACCTCGTCAAGACGATCCGCGCCGGACCCGCGGCGTTCCCGATCGGGGTCACCGGAGAGACGGCTCAATTCCTCGATCAGCGCTCGGCAATCGTGAGCCGCCTGCCGATCGCGCTTGCAGTTCTTGTCGTCACGACGATGGTGATCCTGTTCGTCATGACCGGGTCGGTGATCCTGCCGATCAAGTCGGTTCTGATGAACCTGCTGACCCTCAGCTTCACGCTGGGCCTGCTGGTCCTGATCTTCCAGGACGGGCGATTGCAGAAGCTGCTCGGATTCACATCGCCCGGGGCGATCGACATATCGCAGCCGGTGCTGATCTGCGCGGTGGCGTTCGGGCTGTCGACCGACTATTCCGTGTTCCTGCTGGGGCGAATCTACGAGGCGCACATCCACGGCGCCTCGGACACCGAGGCGGTCGCGATCGGGCTGGAACGCACCGGCCGGATCGTCACCCAGGCAGCGATCCTCTTCTGCATCGCGATCGGCGTGTTCGCCACCTCGAAGGTCCTCTTCATCAAGGAGGTCGGCGTGGGTACTGCGGCAGCGGTGATCATCGACTCGACGATCGTCCGCGCGCTGCTCGTGCCTTCGCTGATGGCACTGCTTGGAAGAGGCAACTGGTGGGCCCCGAGGCCGCTCCGGCGATTGCACAACCGCATCGGCCTGAGCGAGGCGTAGCCCAAGTTCATCTCAGAGGAGGACGACATGGAACAGACGGCAAACGGCAAGCGGGCGTTGATAGTCGGCAGCGGCGTGGCGGGCGTGACGGCTGCATACGCGCTCGGCAAGAAGGGATGGGACGCCACCGTGCTCGAGAAGGCCGGTGACGTGCGCAAGCTCTACGTGGGCTCGGGTATCCACCTGTGGAACAACACGATGCGGGCGCTCAAGGTGCTCGGCCTCGACGACCGTGTGATGGCGGTAAGCGGTCCGGGGGCGACGGTCGAGCAGATGCAGTTCAAGACCCCGAAGGGCCGCGTTCTCGCGACGGTCAAGTGCGGCGAGATGGGGCGCCGCATGGGTGGCCAGTGCGTGGGCATCAACCGCGCCGAGCTGCTGCCGGCGCTCGCGGAAGCGCTCGACGACGGTGTCATCCAGACCAACAGGGAGGTCGTGGGTTACGAGCAGGACGAGCGCGGAGTGACCGTGAAGCTCACCGACGGCGGAGAGGAGCGCGCCGACGTGCTGATCGGCGCGGACGGCATCCACTCGACGATCCGCAAGCGGGTGACCGGAGTCGACGAGCCTCCACGCTACGCCGGCTACACGATCTGGCAGGGGATCGCGAACGTCACCCCGGTAGTGGCGCCGCTCGGCCTGTTCCCGCTTGTCTACGGGCCCGGTCTGCGTTTCGCCTACTACCGCGTCGACGACGAGCGGCTCTACTGGTTCGGAGTCGCGAACGCGCCCGAGGGCGAGCAGGAACCGGCGGGCGGGCGGAAGGAGGCGCTGCTCGAGCGCTTCAAGGGATGGCCATATCCGGTAGAGGAGGTCGTCCGCATGACCGATGAAGCAGTCATCCATCGCCGCGACCTCTACGATCGCGACCCGATCGAGAAATGGGGTGAGGGGCGGGTCACGCTCGTCGGGGACGCCGCTCATGCGATGACGTTCGACATTGGCCAGGGCGCGGGCCAGGGCATCGAGGATGCTGTGGTGCTCAGTCGCTGCCTGTCCCAGAGCAGCAACGTGGTGGCCGCACTGCGCTCCTACGAGGACCAGCGCAGGAAGCGCACCGCTTACATGCAGCGGCTCTCGCGGCGAGTTGGCGTCGCGGGCCGCTGGAAGCACCCCGCCGCGGTGCAGGTCCGCAACCTGATCACGCGGGCCACGCTCGGCAACCCGATCGCCGTCAAGCAGTTCGAGAAGGATCTGGCGTACGACTTCTGACCTTCCGCCCGGAAAGAGAAAGTGAGGGGCAATGAGTGTTTCTGAGATCTTCGGTGGGCTGCGCAGTGCGCACGAGCGTCCCGGCGAGCGCTACGACGTCGCGATCCTCGGGGGTGGCCTTGCCGGCCTGACGCTGGCAATCCAGCTCAAGCAGGCCAGGCCGGAGACCTCCATCTTCGTCGGTGAGAAGCGCACCGGCCCCGCGCCGGAGGCCGCGTTCAAGGTCGGGGAGTCGACCGTCGACCTGAGCGCGTACTACTTCGCGGAAGTGATCGGGATGAAGGACCACATCGAGCAGGTCCAGAACCCCAAGTTCGGCCTACGTTACTTCTTCTCCGGCGTCGACAACCGCGATATCACGGCCCGGCTCGAGCTTGGCCCCGGAAACTGGTACAGCTCACCGTCCTACCAGCTCGATCGCGGGCGGTTTGAAAACGAGCTCTGGAGCCGAGCGATCAAGCGCGGGATCGAGGCATTCGACGGGTGCCGCGTACTCGATTTCGAGCTGGGAGCCTCGGAGCACACGATCAGCTACGGCCGCGAGGACTCCGACGGCACGCTGACCGCCCGTTGGCTCGTCGACGCCACCGGCCGGGCGAGCACGCTCAAGCGCAAGCTGGGGCTCGCGAAGGACGTCGAGCACACGATCAACTCGTCGTGGTTCCGACTCGGCCACGGGCTCGACTATGAGCAGTGGGGCGCCAGCGACCAGAAATGGATGAGCCGGATCGTGGAGCCCGGCATCCGCCACCTGAGCACAACGCACCTGATGGGCAAGGGCTACTGGGTCTGGCTGATCCCGCTTCGATCCGGGCCGGTCAGCATCGGCATCTGCGCCGACCCGCGCTTTCACCCCTACGAGCGGATCGAGACGCTCGACGCCGCGCTCGACTGGCTGCGCGAGCATGAGCCGCAGCTGTTCGAGGCGGTCGATCCACGGCGCGATCAGATCGAGGACTTCCTGCGAGTCAAGGACTTCGCGTTCGGCTGTGAGCGCGTCTACTCGCCCGAGAGGTGGTGCCTCACCGGCGAAGCGGCGGTGTTCGCCGACCCGTTCTACTCGCCCGGCTCGGACTTCATCGCGATGGGCAACACGTTCATCACCGACCTCGTCACAAGAGACCTTGACGGAGAGGACGTCCTTCAGCGCACCGAGATCTGGAACGCGCAGCTGTTCCAGCTTTTCGGAGCATTCCTGCGCCTCTATGCGGATCTGTACCCGGTCTTTGGCAATGTGCGGGTTTGTGTTCCCAAGCTGATCTGGGACCACGCCGTGTATTGGCTCCTGAACGCCTTGCGGTTCAACAGCAACCGGCTCACGGACCTCAGATTTCTTCAGCGCTCGGGGCCCGAGCTGCAGAAGGGAATCCAGCTGACGACGACGATGCAGGACCTGTTCAAGCAGTGGAACGAGCTCGGAGACGTTGAGGCAGACGCGGGTTTCGTGAACGTCGCGCTGCCCCCGCTCATGGACCACGTGGACGACCTCGGCCACGAGTTCGACGACGACACGATCACGCGGATGTTCCAGGAAAAGGTGCAGTTCCTCGAGGCGCTTGCGGTTCTGATCTTCGCCGACGCGGTTCGCTCACTCCCCGGGGCTCGCATCGACGAGCAAACGACGATCAATCCGTACGCGATCAGCCTCGACCAAGGCCGCTGGGAGGAGGACGGCCTGCTCGGGGGGTCTGGTGTGACGATCGCAGATGCGCGCGAGCAGCTGCGAGGGATACAGGTCTCCGCCATGGTGCGTGAGGGGCCGGCGGCATGAAGATCGCGCTGATCGGAGCCACCGGTTGGATCGGCTGCCACGTCCTACGCGAGGCATGCGAGCGTGGCCACGAGGTGACAGCGGTGCTCCGCGATTCTTCCCGCGTCGAGAGCGTCGGCCCGGCCGTCGGCACCGCGGTGGCCGACGTCAAGGACGGCGGGGCGCTCCAGGACGCGATCGAGGGCAAGGATGCCGTCGTCAGCGCTTACCGCGCGCCGGCGGATCAGCCGCAGGACCTCGTGGTGGCGGCGCGAGCCGTCATTGCGGCGGCCAGAGGCGCCGGAGTGCCGCGGCTCGTCTGGGTCGGCAGCACCGCGACGCTTAAGTTGCCCGGAACGGACACCGATCTGGTCGATCTTCCGCAGTTCCCCGCGGACTGGAAGCGGTCAGGGTTCGCGCACCGCGACTCGCTCCGTCTGTTCCGCGATGAGGGCGACGGGCTCGGCTGGACCTACATCAGCGTGCCTCGCACGATCGAGGATGGTGAGCGAACAGGCACCTACCGCCTCGGTGGCGACGAGCCGCTGTTCGACGACGAGGGGCAGAGCCGGATCTCGACCGAGGACTTCGCGGTCGCGATCGTCGATTCGCTCGAACGTGGAGATCACGCCGGTCAGCGGATCACGGTCGCTTATTGAGAGCGTCAGCGGAAACGAAAGGCATTCATTGATGCGGACACTGACGGTCATTTCAGGCCCGGCGGCCGGCCAGTCGCTCGATGTCGAACGCGACCTGCTGATCGGACGCGAGAACGCAGATCTCGTCATCGCCGACATGGAGGTCTCCCGCCGCCACGCCACGCTTCGTCCCGTAGACGGCGGGGTTGTCGTCGAGGACCTCGGCTCGAGCAACGGAACGTTCGTCAACGGAACACGGATCAGCGGCGAGGTGACCCTGCTGGAGACCGGATCGCTGAAGATCGGCGACTCGGAGATGACGATCGATATCGAACGCTATCCCGCGTCTGACATTCCAATCCGCTCCGGGATCCCCGACGAAGCCGCGGTGACGCGAGCGCGGCCGGTGGTTGCCGTTGACGACCGCACGGCCGCACGCAACGTGCTGCACCCGGCGAGCGCGTCTCCGCCGCCCGCCGCCCCGCCACCTGCCGCTCCTCCGCCCGCCGAGCCTCCACAGGCGCCGGTTGGCGCGGCGCACGGCGCTCAGCGGAAGCGCGGTCCGTGGGCGTTCGTGCCGGGCTTGGTCGCGGTTGTCGTCGCCGTGGCGATCGCCGTGATCGTGATCATCTCAACGAACAGCAGCGGGGCCAAGACGCGTCCGGTGAGCCAGACGATCAGGACCACGCTCGTGAGCCAGTCGGGTTCGTACGCGCTGTCTGCCGGCATCGTCAGCGGGCAGCCAGGTGGCGCGGGCGCCGCGACCATCGACCAGTACTTCACCGGCGCACTGAAGCCCCACGGACCGCCCGTCCCGGTCTCGGCGAAGATCACGATTCGCTTCAACAACGGCACGATTCTCGGCAACCTCCAGGCGACCGCCGCTCCGCAGCCGGACGACAGCGTAAGGGTCGTCGGCCGCGGCACATTCGCTGGAGGGACGGGCAAGTACAAGGGCGCAACTGGGAAGTTCACGTTCCTCGGCGGCCGGCCGAAGCTGCAGCTTCCAAACGCGCGGTTCCAGCTCACGGGCTCGATCAAGTACTGAGCAGTCCCGCGGCCCCCCGCGCAGCGCTGCCGCCACTCCATGACCTGCTCCCGACGAGAGTTGCTGCCGCGCGCTAAAGCAGTTATCGTCTCGTTGGCGTCAGTGGGCGCAACATCCGCCAATGGGGGTTGCTGAGGACAGCTACGACATTGTGGTGGTGGGCGCCGGACTCGGCGGCCTGTCTGCCGGCGCCGCGCTCGCAAAGTTAGGCAAGCGAGTGTTGCTCGTCGAGCGTCAGGACGGTCCGGGCGGCAACGCGCGCGCGTTTCAGCGTGGCCCGTACACGTTTGATCCCGCGATCCACCTGACGGCACACGGGTTCAACATCGAGTTCCTGGACATTTACCTCCAGGCACTGGGCGTATCGTCGAGCGTCGATTTGATCATGCTTCAGGACTTGTACTCGGTCGACATCTGCGGCTCACGGTTCACGCTACCGATAGGTGTCGAGGCCGTAATCGAGTATCTCTCGCGCCGGTTCCCGGCCGAGGCCGACGGGATCGCCCGCTACATCCAGACCTGCGCGCAGGCTACGCGCGAGTCGCAAGCGCCGCCACCGCGGGTGGCGCTCAAGGACCTCGAGGCCGCGATGGCGGCGCTGCCGACGCTGTTCAAGTACCGCACGAGCACGCTCCAGGCCGCGCTCGAGGAGTTCGTCCGTGACCCCGAGGCCCAATCGGTCCTCGGCGCCCAGTGGCCGTACATGGGTCTACCTCCTTCTCGGCTCTCGTTCATGGCCGGAACGGGCGTCTGGATGGCGTTCATGGAGCCGGGACCGGTCTACGTGCGAGGCAGCTTCCAAAAGCTCGCCGACGCCTTGGCGGCAGTCATAGCCGAGGAGGGCGGCACGATTCTGTATGGCAGTCCAGCATCGCGGATCGTCCTCGACGGCGAGAAGGTAAGCGGTGTGACCCTTGACGACGGACGCGCGGTGCGCGCCCCGATCGTCGTCTCCAACGCCGATGCCCGGCTGACGTTCGAGGAACTGGTGGGGCTCGAGCGGCTGCCCGAGCGGTTCGTGCGCCGCCTGCGCCGCATGCGCCCCTCGATCTCAGCGTTCCTGCTTTACTCGGCGTGCACGCTGCCGTTGCACGAGATGGACATCACGGCCGAGGTGTTCGTGTACGACCACTGGGACCACGACGTGACATGGGCTGAGCTCTCGGCCGGACGGCTCGGCGGAATGTGGCTCAGCATTCCCACCCTCCACGATCGCTCGCTCGCTCCCGAGGGCGAGCATCTCGTGATCTTCACCTCGCTGATGCCCTACGACATCGGGGAGCCGTGGCCGGAGGCGAAGCCTCGCGTGACCGAGGAGATGATCGACCGGGTCGACCGGATTCTCCCCGGTTACCGCGACTCGATCACGTTCGTGGACAGCGCTACACCGGAGACGTTCAGGCAATACACGCTCGCCCAGAGCGGCGCGATCTACGGCTGGGAGAACACGCCCAACCAGACGCTGCCCAAACGCCTGTCGCACGAGACTCCGGTCGAGGGACTGCTGCTCGCCGGCCACTGGACCAACCCTGGGACCGGAAGCGTGCGCTGCCTGCTCTCGGGCCTGACCGCGGCAGCGACAGTCGCGGGCCAACCCGACCCGGTCGCGTTCCTCGGCACCCTGCGATGACCGTCGCCGTCGGCAGCGAGGTCGACGGGATCCGCCTCCGGAGCATCATCGGACACGGAGGGATGGCGATCGTCTACTTGGGCGAGCGGGAGGCGAGCGGCGAGCAGGTGGTTGTCAAGGTCCTGCGCGAGGAATCCGCTCGCGACGAGCAAATCCGCCGCCGCTTCACGCGCGAGTCGCGCTACGCCAGCTCGCTCGATCATCCGCACATCGTGCGGGCGCAAGGTGCGGGCGAGGCCGACGGATTCCCTTACATCGTGATGCAATACGTACGCGGGACGGACCTCCGGGCGCGGCTCGCGACCGGGGGTCCGCTGCAGCCCGGCGAGACAATCGCGATCCTCGAGCAGATCGCGGGTGCGCTGGACGTCGCCCACAGGGCTGGTTTGCTGCACCGCGACGTGAAGCCGGGCAACGTACTGATTGCCTCGGGTGATGGCCCCGAGCCGGCTGGTTACTGCTACCTGACCGACTTCGGCCTGAGCAAGCAGCCGGGACGGGACAGTCGCGGGCTCACCGCGCCGAGCGACTTCGTGGGATCCGTTCTCTACACCGCGCCCGAGGAGATGCTCGGTGGGGACACGGGCGCAGCGGTTGACGTTTACTCGCTCGGCTGCGTGCTGTACGAATGCCTGGTCGGAAAGCCTCCGTTCGAGGGCGTGCGCGCCATTGAGCTGATGCAGGCCCACATCGAGGCCGCTCCACCGAAGCCCTCCAAGCAGCGTCCCGGCCTCCCCACCGAACTCGATCGAGTGGTCCAGCGCGTGCTCGCCAAGCGGCCCGGCGACCGTTACGCGAGCTGTGGCGAGCTGCTGCAAGCCGCACGAGAGGCGTTCGGCGGGATTGCGGCCCCGCGCCCGCAGCCGACTACATTGCGGCGAGTCTCACTGCGACTCGAGCTCGACTTCCGCGCCGGCGAGGCATCCCTGCAACTCGACGACGGGCCGGCATCCGTGCGGGTCACTGGCGAGCGAGCGCGCTGGCATCTCGCCGGCGGGTGAAGCGCGAGTCGGAAGTTTTTTCGCCTGGCTCGATCCCCGTAACACCGGAGATCGGGCCGCAACCCCTCAAAAAGTTCCGGCTTCTCAGCGATCCTGGACGCGCAGGCGCGCGCCGGCGACGAGTTGCGCGCGCAGACGAAGGCCCAGCATGATCGGATACACGATCGCGGGACCAACGATCACGATCAGGATCGTGACCACGTAATCGCCAACGTCCGCCCCCGAAGGCAACGTGCTCAGTATCAGTGTCAACATGATCACCACCACGGACAGGCCGAGCGCCAGCCACCGAAGTGGAGAGTGACCCGCGGGCCGGCCGAAGTTGCCGTAGAACCCGATGGAGTTGCCGATCACCTGCAGAACGCTGATCAAGATGATCGTGTGCAGGTGCATAACAGCGATGTTCTCGGACACGTCGAAGTACTCCGCCGCGGCCGTCCGGATGATCAGGTTGATCGCCAGGATAACCGGCAGGATGCTGAGCGCGGCACGGATGATCCACTCCTTCGGGACAGGCGCCCGAGCTACCAGCACGCCCAGCAGGTCCTTGGGAACGGCGTGAACTCCCCCCATTGCGAGATCGACGCCTGGCTCCCGCGCCGCGGCCGGCGGCCGAGGGGCCGCCGGTTGCTGTGCGCTCACGACTCGTAGCGTGGTGCCTCCAAGCGCAACCGCATCGCCGACGCCGACCACCGTCACCCTGGAGATCTGCGTCCCGTTCACCAGCGTGCCGTTCGTCGACCCGAGATCCTCCACGAGCAGCCGGCCGTCCTCGAGTGCCGAGATGCGCGCGTGACGGCGCGACAGCTGAGGATCGCCGCCCAGGTCTCCACCCATCTCCTCCTCGCGGCCGATCACCAGCGGCTCGTCCAGGTCGAGCCGCCTGCCGGCGGCCGGCCCGGCGACAACTTCGAGTGACGGAGCGCTCACGGACTGGCTCGTCGCTGCATCACGGGCAGGCGCAAATGGGAGGGGTGCGCGTCGTCGTGGAGAATCGTCTGCCGTGCCTGCACCAAATCGGCCGGCCCGTCCGCGCCGAGCTGATTGCCGGTGTTCGGGTTGCGGTCGAAGCGCGGGAACGAACTGCTGGTGACGAGCAGGCGGATGCAATGCCCGGGAAGGAACACGTTGCTGGTCGCGACCAAGTCGATCACGTACTCATAGGCTTGCCCCGGCTCGTTCGCGACGGCTCGTGTGTAACCCTCGCGGTAGCGCGCCCGGAGGATCCCCTCGGCCAGGATGCGGGAGACGCCATCGCCCGCGACGTCGCACAGCTTGGCGACGAAGTCGGTGTCGCGCGCGCTGGTCGCCGCGTGGAGCATCAACGTGACTGGGCCGGTGACCTCGAGCGGCTCCGCGAGCGGCTCGGAGCTGTAGAGCAGAACATCGGCCCGCTGCTCGAGCGGCCGCTGATCAATCGGGCCCGAGTTGGTGCGCATGAGCGCCGCGGGCAGCGATGTGGGACCGCCGAGGGTCGGAGCAGGGTCGGCGGGCTGATACACGTAGGCGTCCGGCGGCTCGGCAGCGGGAGGGTCCTCGGACAGCGTTCCGCCGGCTCCAGCCGCGTCGCCGTCCGAGTGAAGGAACCAGCGCTGCTGGCGGGCCTGCGGTAGGGGCCAGTCAGCCTCATCGCGCCAGCGGTTCTCGCCCATCACGAATATCCGCACGGGGCGACTTGGGTCAAGCGCGGCGTCGGAGTCGCCGAGGTGCTGACGGAAGAACGAGATCTGCAGCCGCGCCAGATCGATCTTGTCCTCGCCGCCGAACTCGGGGAACACATGGTCTGGGTAGGCGCCGTAGGTGGTGCCGTGCGCCCACGGACCAATCAGCAGCCGGGTACCGGACCGCGCACGTTCGGATCCCCCTTCGCTCCGCATCCGGCGGTAGTTCTCGAGCGTTCCCTTCAGCAGCAGGTCGTACCAGCCGCCGATGTTGAAGGCCGGAACGTCGACCCGATCGTAGACACGGTTGATCGAGACCGCCTGCCAGTACTCGTCGTCGGTGGGGTGCGCCAGCCAGTCGCGGTAGAAGCGCGCGGCCTCGTTGCAATCCAGCAGCGGCGGCTCCGTGATCGGAAGATGACGAAACTGCTCGCCGAGCGACGAGCGCGTGCGGGGAGCGGTCATCATCTGAGCCCAAAACAGGTTGAAGCCCAGCTGGAACGCTCCGCCCTGGTAGATCCAGCCGTCGTAGTAGTTGCTGCCGGTCGCGATTGGACAAATCGCGACGAGCGACGTTGGCCGCTCGGCGGCGGCCAACCACTGCGTGGCCCCGCTGTACGAGCGTCCGGCCATCATGACGGCACCGTTGCACCACGGTCGGCCGGCGACCCACTCGACCGTGTCGTGACCGTCCTGCGCTTCGGTCACAAACGGGTAGAAGTCTCCGTCGGAACTGAACTGTCCGCGCACATCCTGGCAGACGACCGCGAGGCCCGCCTCAACGGCGAGATCCGGATCAAGCGCGGCAGACTGCGTCAGCCGAAAGCTGCGGTCGTAGCACGTGCGGTTCAGCACGGCGGGGATCGGACGATCCGTTTCCGGTCGGTAGACGTCGGCGCGCAACACTACGCCGTCGCGCATCGGGATCGCGACGTCGTTCTCTACGAGCACGGGGAGTTACAGATCATGCCGTTGCACTCGCGCTCTCGCGTGGAGCTCATCTCGCCTCCGCCGCCTCGGCGGCCGTGGCCGTCGCCGTGGTAGCGGCGATTGGGTCCGCGGTCCACGGAAACACCCACCCGGCGTAAATCCACTTGCTCGTCTCGATCGCCAGCAGCATCACGATCTGGCCGGGAACCAGCTTGCCGGTCTTCCAGCCGTAGTCCACCGCCAACGGAATGGCCGCCGAGCCGGTGGCCCCGACGAGGCTCAGGTTCTCGAAGATGCGGCCCTCCAGGACGGTCCACTCGGGTGTCAGCAGTCCCGCCTCGCGCAACTCGTCGGCCATGTACGCGGCGTTGCCCTCGGGGATGATGCACACATCGACCGCATCGGCGCTGATCCCGGCGCGCACGACGGTCTCCCGCATGCCCTCCGTGAGGACATAGGGGGTGAACTTGCCGCTCTCCACGACGTCGACGCGCATTTCGACCGGCCGCTTGGCTGCGAGTTGCCGGCGGAACGGCTGATGAGTTCCTCCGCCGATCACCTGCATGCCGGGCTTGCGGCCCCCGCCCACACAGGCGATTGCCGCCGAGCCGAAGACGCCGCCGCCGTCCCCGTCCTCGGCGGTGAGCACCATTGCCCCTGCGCCGTCGCCAAAGCTATAGATGCCGAGCCGGTCGCGCATCCGCACGCGCTTGGGGTCCTGGTCCAGCCAGATCGGAACCATCAACGGCGAGATCGCCTCGCTGCCGATCACGACGGCAGTGCTGTACTGCCCCCGTTCGAGGTACATCCGGGCCAGATCCAGCGCCTCGACCGCTCCCGCGCACCCTGAGCGGATCTCCAGGCTGGCGCAGCGCTCCAGCCCGAGGGCGTCCTGCACGAACGTCACCGTGGCTGGGAGGTGGTAATCGGGACTGACGGTCGAAAGCACCAGCAGATCGACCTCCGAGGCGTCGACGCCTGCCAGCTCGAGCGCCTGCTTGGCCGCCTTTCCGGCCATCTCGGAGTTGGTCTCCGCCTGCTCGCCGGTGCGCGGATCGGCGATCCAGTGTCGCGTCTTGACCTGAAGGGCCTCGAGCACGTCTTCGGGCAACGGGCCGGCATACCGCTCTAGCTCCTCGTTGGTGATCGGTTCACCGGGCAGATAGGAGCCGGTCGCCACCATACGTACCTGTTTCACAACTGACTTCCCCTTTCCAATCGAGTCACCATCAGGCGGGCACCAGTACGATCGCGAAGTTCGTGCCCCTCAGCGACGTGCTGTTGACCAGGATCGGGCCCTTGGGGCTGGCCTCCTCGTCCCCGTCCCTCCAGCCGGCAAGCGCCAGCGCGACGCTGAGCGGCGCGCCGGCCCCCATCGGCTCGCCAATGCGCAACTTGGGCGCCCGCACCGGCGGCGGGTCGGCTCCAAACAACCTGCCGATCGCGGCTTCCTCGGCCGCGTCCGCGAGTTCCAGCCCGCAGCGGCTGGACCAGATCGCGACGATCTCCTCGAGAGCGAACCCGGCGTTTTGCAGCGCTAGGCGCATCGCCCGCTCGATTCCTTCGCCCTCAGGATCGATCCGCCCGAGACCGCAGGCGTCCGAGGTGATGGCGTACCCGGCGATCTCGGCGTAGGGCGTCGCTCCGCGGCTCGTGGCATGGCTGAGCCGCTCGACGAGGACCGTAATCCCCGCCTCGGCGAGCGCCATGCCTCTGCGACCTTGCTCGCCGGCGAGGACCCCGAGCTCTCGGTACGCGGCGACGACCGTGTCGGTCAGGGTGTCGGCGCCGATGCAGATCACGGCGTCGGCGTGGTCGGTGGCCGCGAGGTCGAGGCCATAGCAGAGCGCCGAGGCACCGGCTGCGTGGCCAGCGGTGACCGTGGATGCCGAGCCCAAAGCGCCGATCTTGATCGCCACCTGGCCCCCGGCGGCGTTGTAGACCGTGTTTGGGAACACCGCCGGGTTGGCCCCCGTCGGACCCTCGCTGATGATCGGGTTGCCGAACTCCTCCATGCTCTCCATCGGCCCGGCCCCGGTGCCGATGATGGCGCCAACCCGGTTGCGGTTCTCATCGGTCAGCTCCAACCCAGCATCGTCCAGCGACAGCCGCGATCCGATCACGGCGAACAGCCCGAGCCGGTCGACCCGCTTGCGCTCCTTCGGAGAAAGGAAGTCTCCTGCGTTGAGGTCGACGCGGCCAAGACGCACGGCATTCTCCTCAACCGTGCAGTCGCGACTTGAGCGATGAGCCTCCCAAAGCGCCTGTACGTCGGTGCCGGCGGGCGTGAGAGCCGCGAGCCCGGTGATCACGACGCGGTCGCGGTTGGGTGGCGGCGGCCCCTCCGAGCGGACGCCATCGCGGGCGAACAGAACCGACGCGTTGGCGCCCCCGAACGCGAAGTTGTTCGACAGCGCGACGTCGATCCGCATTTCCCTGGCGACGTTCGGCGTGTAGTCGAGATCGCATTCGGGATCTGGTTCGGTGAAGTTCGCCGTCGGTGGCGCGACCTGGTCCTCGATCGCCTTCACCGTGACGATCGCCTCGACGGCGCCCGCGCCGCCGAGCAGATGGCCGATCATCGACTTCGTCGAGCTCACAGCCGCCCGACGCGCCGCTTCTTCGCCGAGGCCGACCTTGGTGGCCGCCGTCTCGGCCGGGTCGTTCTTCGCCGTCCCGGTACCGTGACTGTTGACATAGTTGACCTCCTCCGGGCGCACTCCCGACTGCGCGAGCGCCGTCTTGATCGCCCGCGCTGCGCCTTTGCCTTCGGGATGCGGGGCGGTCGGGTGATAGCCGTCAGCCGAAAGGCCGTAGCCGAGCAACTCGGCGAGCACGGGAGCGCCGTGCTCGCGCGCCAGGTCCTCCCGCATGAGCACCATCATGCCGCTGCCCTCTCCGAGCGACAGCCCCTTGCGATCGATCGAGTATGGCGCGGCGGGCTCTGGCGAGAGCGACTCGAGCGAGTTGAATCCGGCGACGAGGATGTCTGACAGTGCGTCGGCACCCCCGGTCAGCACGGCATCTGCCTGTCCCCATCGGATCAGCTCCCCGGCGTAGCCAATTGCGTTGGCGCTTGCCGCGCATGCGGTGTCGACGGACAGCACCGGCCCCTTCAGTCCGAAGGCGCCGCTCAGCACCTCGGCGAACGCCTGTGGCGAGACCAGCAGCACCAGCTCGGGGTCCGCCGGCTCACCGTTCTGGCGACGCCAGTACCACTCACGGCCGGCCAGCAGCCCCGCGTTGCAGGTGCCGACCAGAACCCCCCAGCGCTCTGCTGGGATCGCGCCGACGCCGACGCCGCAGCGGGTCATCGCCTCTTCGGCCGCCTTGACGGTGAAGTCGATCGCGCGATCGCGGAAGCCACCGGGGTTGAGGTATTCGTGGTCGGGCGTGCTCTCGACCTGCACCTCTCCGGCCAGGCGGGTCCGGTAGCCCTCCATCGACATGTGGCGGACATCCCGGATCGCAGAGCGGCCCTTGCGCACGCCATCCCAGAACTCATCCAGCGAGCCGCCCTGTGACGTGATCGCGCCCATCCCCGTCACAACGACACGTGGGGCTTCTTTATGTTGTTGGATCACCGCGATTCCTCCTTCAGACGGCACGCAAGGCGAGTGCGACGTTCTGGCCTTCGAGTCCGCGGGCCAAGGCGAGCGCCTCGCGGATCGGTGCCTCACGCGCGTCATCGGCGATCCAATCGATGCCGGAGCACGCCGGGTCTATGGTTTTGAGGTTTAAGGTAGGTGGCATCACCTGTCGGTCGATCGCCAGCGCCGCGACGGCCGCATTCGCCGCTCCCGCTGCCGCGCCGAGATGGCCGGTCGCCGCGGTGATGCTCGAACCGCACAGGCTCGTCCCGTTGTCACCGAACACCGCCCGCAAAGCGTGTCCCTCGCTGGCGTCGCCGCACCGCGAGCCGCTGCCGTGGCCGGCGACATAGTCGATCTGCTCAGGTCGGCTACCGGCCTCGCGCAGCGCCCGTCCGATCGCGTCGGCCAGCGGCCTGCCCGCCGGGTCGGGAGTCATCAGCCGCTCGATGTCGCTGGCGTCACCGAGGCCCGTGATCTCGGCGTACACGTGGGCGCCGCGAGCACGCCCGGCCTCGTACTCCTCGAGCAGGAGGAAAGCACCGCCCTCGCCCATCACGGTCCCATCCCGCTC
Source organism: uncultured Solirubrobacterales bacterium (assembly GCA_963836065.1). Classification (GTDB taxonomy): domain Bacteria; phylum Actinomycetota; class Thermoleophilia; order Solirubrobacterales; family Solirubrobacteraceae; genus Palsa-465. The sequence goes on along the minus strand of CAWIII010000021.1, from coordinate 606,081 downwards.
GCGATCGTACGGCTGGCAGGCGCCCGCCTCCAGGTGGTTGCGCCTCGTCGTCATTCCCAGCGAGTCGATCTTCGCCATGTTCCACCAGCAGACCGGCGCATCTGCGCCTCCTGCAAGCGCCGCGTCGGCCTCGCCGCGGCGGATGGCGCGGAACGCGCGGCCGACGGCGGTCAACCCCGCTTCGGCACCGCCGGCAAAGAACGTGTTGGGGCCGCGCAACGAGAACGCCTCGGACAGGTAGAACAGGGAGGCGCCCTGCAGCCCCTCGATGTAGAACAGAGGATGAACCTGCTGGAACGCGAGCTCCCCGAACTTTCGCATGTCGACGTGACCGCCGGGGTCACGCACCGCGACGGCGACGTCCTGGAAGTGCTCGGGCTCGGAGATCTCCTTCCCGCTCGCCGTGAACAGTGCGAATCGCCCTTCGGGATCGTCGTCGAGCTCCATGCCGCCATCGCGCATCGCGAGCACCCCGGCGACCGTCGCGAGCATGTCGTAGCGCGTCATCGTGCGCAGGGCGCGACGGTCCACGTATTCCCGAGGCTTGAGCCCGGTCACCTCTGCTCCCAGCTGCGTGGCCAGCGACGAGGCGTCATAGCTGCTGATGGGACCGACGGCGCTGTGACCGGCGACCAGCTCCTGCCAGCTGTCGTGCGCGCCGACGCCGAGCGGCGTGACCAATCCGATCCCGGTGACGACGACACGCCTGCTCATCGCGGCACCGCCCGCAGCTTGCGCGCCCGCGTCACCACGCGACCGTCTACCGACGCCTCGCCGGTGAGCACCGCCTCATTGTCGGAGCGGTCCTTGAGCGTGACCGTCAGCTGGAGTTGGTCGCCGGGCTGTACGAAGTGACGGAACCCGACTCGCTCGGCTCCGGCCAGCCGCCACGATGTTCCGGTCTCGCGCTCGAGCAGCTCCACCGCCAGCGCACCGAGGCTACCGAGAATCAACACTCCCGGCAGCACGGGGAAGCGGGGAAAGTGGCTGTCAAAGATCGCGAGCGTGTTGGGAACGTTGCGCAGCGCCGTGGCCGACTTGCCGACCTCCACGCTCACAATCCGGTCAAGCGTCGTCCAGCGGCTCATGACTGCGCCCGATCGCTCAGCCCTGGCGCGCACACGACCAGCGCCCCGTTCGTGCCGCCGAACGCGAATGCGTTGGTGACCGCGATCCGTACCTCCTGCTCGCGCGCTTCGTTGCCAACATAGTCGAGATCGAGCTCGGGATCGGGGTTGTCGTAGTTGGTCGTCGGCGAGATCACGCCGTCCCGGATCGCGCCGACCGCGGCGAGCAGGTTCAGGGCCCCCGCAGCGCACGTGGTGTGACCGACCATCGACTTCGGGGACGTGACCGCGAGGCGGTAGGCGTGGTCGCCGAAGCTGCGTTTGATCGCAATCGTCTCCGAGACGTCTCCCCCAGGCGTGCCCGTCCCGTGCGCCACCACATAATCGACGTCCCCGGGGCGAAAGCCGGACTCCTTCAGCGCGCCCGTCATCGCGATCACCGCCCCACCACCGTCAGGCGGCGGATCCGTCATCCGGTAGGCGTTCAGGCTCGAGGCGTAGCCGACGATCTCGGCATGGATCGTGGCGCCGCGGGCCCGCGCCACATCCAGGTCCTCGAGCACCATGACCACCGCTCCCTCACCGAGGACGAAGCCTGTGCGATCGCGCTCGAACGGACGCGACGCATGCTCGGGATCGTCATTGTAATCCTTCGTCAGCGCGCCCAGCAGCGAGAAGCCGATCACGTCGACCCAACTGGTGAGCGCGTCGTACCCGCCGGCCAGCATCATCTTCGCCTCGCCCTCCTGGATCCTCCGGCACGCTTCGCCTATCGCATGGCTGGATGCCGTGCAGGCCGTGCTGACGCCGATCATCGGGCCGGTGGCATCAGCGTACTTCGCAAGCTCGGCGCTCGCTACGTTTTGGCTTACCGTCAGCGTGCGCGACGGAGGGGCGCGGTACAGATCGTGCCCGCCGCTACGCTGGCGCGTGTAGAAGATGTCGGAGAACTCCTGTAGCTCAGGGCGCGCCACGCTGCCGCCCATCGACACGCCGCGCTCGGCTGGATCGTAGGTTCCCTCCTTGATGGCGGCCGCGCGGAGAGCTTCAGCACCGGCGGCGACGCCAAACGCTGCCCCGCGGTGCAAATGACGGATCCGTCGCGGGTCGGGGAGCTGCTCCTCCGGATCGAAGTCCTCGACCATGCCGGCGATCCGCACCGGATACGTGCTCGCGTCGAAGGTGGTGATCGGCCCGATGCCGCTGCGACCCTCCTTGAGCGCGGTCCAGGTGCGGGGTGCATCGCGACCGACCGGGGTGACCGCGCCGATGCCGGTGATCGCAACCCGGATCATTTCGCCTCTCCCGCGCGGGTGAGCATGTCCTGAAGCCGCTTAGTGTCGTCGAGGTCGGCAAGCTGATCGGCGTCGATTAGCGCACACATGACCTCGCGTGCCTCTAAGACGGTCTCGCCGTCAACCGTCACGCGACCGGACACCACCGCCGTCTCCTCCCCAAATGAATCGATGTCTCCGGCGAGCTCGAGGATGTCGCCCGGCCTCACGTCCCTGTGCCACGCCACCGAGCCGACCTGGAGCAGCGCCGCGCGCTTGCGGCGCTCAGTGGTGATCATGATCAGCCACGTCGCCGCCTGACAGAGCGCCTCGAGCACGAACGGAGGCGGCATCACGAGCTCCCCATCCTGTGACTCCCAGTACTCCTCGCTGCGCGATGTGACCTTCCGCCCCCTGACCGCCTTGGCAGGCTCGAGCGAATCGATTCTGTCGATCAGGTGGAAGCGCACGTCTCGTCCCTCTCAGAACGCGTCCACACTGACACCACGTGTGCAATCGCGAGCCCCTTCGTGTGCGTCAACGACACATCGAGACCAGTCAGTCCATGACGCTGTGCAAACGAAGCGACGGCCCCGTTCAGGTTCATCTGAGGCCTGCCTCTGGCGTCGTTGACGACCTCGACGTCGGTCCAGCGCATGCGCTGAATGATTCCGGTTCCAAGCGCCTTCAGCACGGCTTCCTTGGCGGCGAACCGCGCCGCCAGATGCTCGGAGGATCGGCGCTTTGACTCGCAGTACTCCAGCTCTTGCGCCGTGAAGATCTCCCCCGAGCTTGATGGGTGGTCCTCGATCAAGCGCGTCATGCGCTCGACCTCGACCGCATCCACACCAACGCGCAGGCTGAAGTCAGGTGGAGGCACCGTCGGCCCGGGCCTCGACCATGTCGACGAGGTTCTGCACGGTGAACAGGGTGATTACCGAGTTTGCGTCCAGCTCGCCCTCGAGCTCGGAAGGGTCGGTCTGCGGCATCACCTTGTGCAGCTGCGCAGCTCCGACCGCCGTGATGATCTCGTTCTCGTCCGAGAACTCGTCGTCCGGAATCCCACCCTGGATGTAGTCACCCAGGTCCGACGCCTCGATCTTGACACCGGTGCTCTTCTGAATTCGAAACAGGATGTCGAGCAGATCGATGGACTCTGCGCCGAGATCATCCATCAGGGTCGAGTCCGGTGTCACCTCGTCCTCGTCGAGTGCCAGCGCCTCGACCACGGCTTCCTTCACTGCGCCTTCAACGTCGGCCATACCTAACCCTTCCGTTCGTGTTGATACCAGTTCAGTGTTGGTACTACAGCCAACCGTTCTCAGAGCGGTTTGCCAACCCCAACTTGAGCCGACACGCCGCCATCGACGATGAGCAGTGCCCCGGTCACGTGGCTTGCATCCGGCCCCGCGAGGAAGACAGCAGTGCGCGCGACCTCCTCGACGGTGGCAAAAGTCTTGAGCGGAATCTGCTTGATGATTCCTCTGCCGCCGTCCTTCTCCATCAGGCCGGCCACCATGTCCGTGGGCGCGAAGCCGGGAAGGACCGCGTTTACCCGAATGCCGAAGCGTGCGAACTCGACCGCACAGCAACGCGTGAACGCGTTGACGGCGCCTTTGGAAGCGGAGTAGTTCGACTCGCCCGTCCAGCCGCGCTCGCCCATCACCGATGAGATGTTGACGATCACGCCATCGCGCTGTGACATGAACGGCGCCAGCGCCGCCTTGGTGCAGTTGAAGGTGCCACCGAAGTTGACCTTCATCACCTCGAGCCATGCGGTCGGTTCCATGTTGTAGATCAGCGCGTCTTTGGCGATGCCAGCGTTGTTCACGACGATGTGGATGCCGCCCAGTTTCTCGATCGTCTGCGCCACTACGGCCTCCGCCTGCCCGTAGTCGGAAATGTCGCCCCCGATCGTCGCCGCGCGGCCGCCGCGCGACTGTATCGCTTCCACCACCTCCTCTGCCTGCGACTCGCCGGAGCGATAGTTGACGGCGACTGCCGCCCCCTCTTCGGCAAGCGTCTCCGCAATCGCACGGCCGATGCCCCGCGACGCGCCTGTTACCAGTGCTACGCGATCATGAAGTTTGATGAGCGCACCCCCGGATGGCTGAACGAATCAATTCTCTTGAGGCGAAAGTCAGCTGTCAAGGGCGGCTGCTCCTCGCAGACCCCGGTTTCTCGAACCTGTGGCCATCGCAGTTCGACGCCGCACCAAGTCCCGCCAGTGTATCGGGGTCGCCAGCCCGAGACGGATCGCGCGGTCGCGCCAATCGTCCGGTAGGTCGTAGTGCAGCGTCCGTCCACGGGACTGGACCGCCGCCCGCGGGAGTCCGAGGGCATCCGCCGCTTGGTGGAGCTCCTCGGCCGTGTCCGCGACCATGTGCGACCACCGTCGTCCGCACCAGGCGATCCGGGCATCATCGACGTACACCGGCATACGCGCGGCCCGCTCAGCGCCCGGTCACGATCCGCCAACGGCCGTCCTCATGGACGAGGTCGACGCGGTCCGATCCATCATCGAGCGCGATCGAGGCTTCCCGCCGCTCGAGGTCGATCTCGATCTGGAGCGCTACGCGGGGATCCGGTCTGCTTTCGGCGGCGCCGGCTTGCCCCGCGGCATCGGGCTGCGGGATCCCGGCCGACCGAACGACGACCGTCGTGTTCCCGAACGCGATCGTGTCGCCCGCGGCGAGAGGCTCTGGGCTCGCGATCCGCCGCTTGTTAACGAACGTGCCGTTCGTCGAGCCGAGGTCTTGGATCACGTAGCCGCCCTGCGCGGTCCGTGAGATCAAAGCGTGGCGGCGCGAGATGTCGGTGTCGTTGGCAAGCTTCCCGATCCCTGTCGCCTGACGCCCGATCAGCAGCGTCTGCTCGACTTGGATGTCGGTCCCGCTGGCGTTCCCCCCCGTCACCGACATGATCAGGGCTGTGCCCGCCGCTCCCTGCATCGCAGCGGGACCTGCTTGCCCCCCGTTCATTTCAAGATCAACGACAGGACGACCGCGATCGCGACGGCGAGGATCAGCCCGCCGAAGATCCACGGCAACCAGGACTTGATGCTGCGGGGCGGACCTCCGGCCGCCATCGGACCGGCCCGTCCGCCGGGTGGGGAGCTGGACGAAGGCTGCGGCGGCACCGGGCGCTTGGCGGTCAGCTCCGGCGAGACCACCGGGCGCCTGGCGGTCACTTCAGGAGACGCCACCGGCCGCTGAACGGTGACGTCGGGCGAGAGCACCGGCCGCTGGACCGTCACATCTGGCGATAGCATGGGCCTGTCGCTCGGCGCATCAGTTCCGTGAAGCGTGGTCGCATGAGGCACTGCAATGTCGATCCTCAGTTGAGTCTGGCCCACGCGCACGATCGCGCTGCTCGTCAGCGTCACCTTGTCTTGCACGCGCTGCTCGTTGACGAACGTGCCGTTGCGCGAGCCGAGATCCTCGACTTCCACACCGTCGCTCACGGGCCGGAAAGCCGCGTGCCGCCTCGAGACCTCGGCGTCTGAGAGCGCTACGTCTGCGTCCTCGCGACCGAGTACGAGTTCGCCGTCGATCTCGCGGTTCTGCCCCGCATAGACACCAGAGATGATCCGCAGCGTCCTCATTACCTGAGCGCAACGATAACTCACGCCCAGTACCTGGCGCCAGCGGGCGCTTCGCGTTACGGTCGCTGCACCTCTCGAAGGGAGCAGAGCGAATCGGGAAAACCCCATTCGATCGCGGTCGGGCGGAGCGAGGGCTCAGAAGCTGGCCGTCGCGATCTCCGGTCGCGAGACGCCGCTGCGCTCCGCTGCTTCGCGCACGGCGCCCGAGACGGCATCGTGAACCTTCTGATCGAGCGGGTCGGGAACCAGCGTGTCGTCCTTGACGAGGTTCGCGATTGCGTTGGCGGCCGCGAGCTTCATCTCGAGCGAGATCATCCGCGCTCCCGCGGCCAAAGCGCCGCGGAAGATGCCCGGATAGCCGAGCACGTTATTCACGCTGCGTCCGTCGGCCGCAAACGCGGCCCCCGCGGCTCGCGCCGCCTCGGGCGTGATCTCCGGATCGGGATTGGTGAGCGCGAGGATCACCTGGCCGCGGCGCACCATCGTCGGCTCGATCAGCCCCGGCCGGCCGGTGGTCGCCACCAGCAAATCGGCCTCGCGCATGACCGTGTCCATGTCGGTGACCTCGATCCCGCTTTCCTTCGCGCGGGCGTGCGAGGCCTCCTGGGGATCGAAGGCCACCACCCGCCTGGCACCGGCCTCGACCATCAAGGCGGCGATCCCAAACCCGGCCGCGCCTAGTCCGAGCTGGCCGACGGTGGCCGTTCGGAGCTCGATCCCGGCGTGCCGACAGGCGACGATCGCCGCCGCGAGCCCGACCACGGCAGTGCCGTGAACGTCGTCGTGCATCACGGGCTGGAGCAGCGCCATGATCAGACGGCGCTCGATCTCAAAGCACTCGGGCGTCGAGATGTCCTCGAGGTGAATGCCGCCAAACGTGGGAGCGATCCTGATCACGGTGTCCACGAACGTGTCGACGTCAGTGGTGTTGATCAGGATCGGCATCGCCGAGATCCCCGCAAACTGGCCGTAGAAGACGGCCTTGCCCTCCATCACCGGCATCGCAGCGACGGGGCCGATGTTCCCAAGGCCCAGCACCCGGGTGCCGTTGGTGCAGATCGCCACGCTGCGGGAGATCATCGTGTACCGGCTCGCGAGGTGGGGCTGACCGGCGATCGCGCGGCACACGCGGGCGACGCCAGGCGTATACACGTCGCGCATCTCCTGCACGGTCTGGATCGGGCGGACCGCGTCGATCGTCAGCTTGCCGCCTTCGTGGCGAAGCATCGCGCGATCCTGATACCAGATCACCCGAACGCCCTCCACCCGACCGATCAGGTTCGCGATCTGCTCCGCTTGCTCGCCTTCGCGAACCTCGATCGTGAGCTCGCGGATCGAGTGCTCACGTCCGCCCGCGACCGTCACGACGTCGCCGATCAGCCCGTCCCCGTCAGCGATCGCGGCCATCACCTGCGCCAGCTGGCCCTTCTTATGCGGTACCTGGACCCGGTATGTGCAGTCGAGCATTTCCTGGCCCGGATCCGGCCCCTGCGGGTCAGCCGGCCGAGTCGATGATGGCAATCCCCGCGGCCCGTGAGAGGGAGCGTGCGTACTTCACGCTCGAGTCCGGCCGCTCCTCGGGTTGCTTGCGTAGTGCCGCCTTCAGCGCGACCGTGAACTCGGGTGGCGTATCGCCGCGCCCGGCGCATGGATCGGGCGGCTCGTCTTGGAGGTGTGCCCACAGCACCCGCATGCCCTGACGGTCCGCGAACGGCGGCTTCCCCTGCAGACATTCGAACATTACGCACCCGAGCGAGTAGATGTCCGCAGCGGCCGTAACCGGCTCGCCTCGGATCTGCTCCGGAGACATGTAGTCCAGCGATCCGAGCGCCTGTCCCGGCATCGTCAGCACGCTGCCCTGGCTGTCCTTGGCGAGTCCGAAGTCGGTGATGAAGGCCTTGCCGGTCAGGTCGAGCATGATGTTTCCCGGCTTGATGTCTCGGTGCACCATTCCAGCGGCCCACAGCGCCTGCAACCCGTCGGCGACCTCGGCGCAGATCCGCACGGTCGTCGGTAGGTCGAGCCGGCCCTCCCGCTTGAGCTTCTGCTCCAGCGATGAGCCGTCGATGAATTGTTGGGCCAGGTAGGGAATACCGTCCTGCTCGCCGGTGGCGAGCACCGGGATGACGTGAGGATTGCGGACGGTTTGCGCGATCCGCGCCTCCCGCTTAAAGCGGCGCCTGAAGGTCTCGTCGCGAGCAAAATCATCCTTGACGATTTTCAGCGCAACCCGCGTCCCATCGCTCGCGGTCGCTAGGTAGACCTTTCCCATCCCGCCTACGCCGACGAGCGAATCGATCCGATAATCGCCGACGCGGCTTCCGATGCGCTCGTCAGCCTCAGTCTGTGTCGCGTCGTCGCTCATTGGATCTACCTCGTCGTCTTTGACCGTGTACGTCGCTCGCTTGCCTCGATCGCCTATCGATCCACCAGGAGCGAGGCGAACGTTAGCCCGGCACTTGCCACCAGAATAAGTCATTTATCACTTAACGGAAAGCGATGCGCCGGTGAGTGCCGGATGTGCGCCCCGCTTGCATGCGATAGGATCGCCGGGGCGAGCGGGCGATTTGCGATCCGATCGCCGGTCGGGGTGAACAGCTTCAGACCTGCCAGTGGGGACCTTGGTGTCAGACACGGGCGTGCGGCGCGGCCGCGTCGCGGGACGACTGATCGCTTTCTATGTGCTGCTCGTTGCGGTCACCGCAGCGGTGGTGATTGTGGTCCTGGACAAGGGACGCACCGAGAAGCCGCAGCCCATCATCGCCGGCGGCTACAACGCCCGGACTCCCAATGCATGCCTTGGAGCGGTGCCCGCACCGGTTGGTGCCCCGCTGCCCCCGACCGCGCCGGCCCAGCCGAAGCAGGTAGGGCCATCCTTCAACCTGCAGCAGTCAGGGCAGTTCGTGAACGTCGCCAACAACCAGGACACGCTGGGCGGCCAGCTGCGCCTGCACCCGGGCACGGCTGCCGGCGGCGGTCGCCGCCTAACCGGGACGATCGACTGCGTGTCGGGCGGAAAGCAGCTCGCGCTCAGCGCGATCGCTGTCCCCGGAACCATGGGCTCGATTGCGGGCACGCTGGGCGGCCTGCCGTTCGCCGCGGATCTGAAGCGCGATCCGCCAGACCCGGGGGCGGCACTACCGCGGACGCCCGGCGCGATCGGCGGTAGCTACGCGCTGTCGCCGCGCTCGACGTGCTTCGGCGGCTCGTTCAAGCTGGCCGGAGGGGGCTCGAGCTACCAGGTGGTGGCCAAGGGCCAGAACCTCGGTCGCGTCGCTTATTCGAGCAAGACGGGCGCCCTCGCGGGCGAAGTGGCTTGCACGCGTGGCGGCCACGTCCAGCTGCGCGCAACGGCGAACGACCTCCAGCTCCAGAGCGTGCAGCTGATCCCACTCGACACGGCAAAGCCTGTCGCCCCATCCACGGCAGCGGGCGGCAAGCCGGTGCTGACCACGCCGTCGGGGGTGCCGCCGTCCGGGGAGGAGTTCACCGCCACCAAGCAGCGCGCCGACTTCAACAAGCTCGTGGCAGCCTTCTTCCTCGCGGTCGTCGTCGTCCTGATCGTCGCCCGGCTGTTCGGGATCCTGGCGGTGAAGGTCGGCCAGCCCCGGGTCATGGGAGAGGTGATCGCCGGGATCGCGCTCGGTCCGTCACTGCTGGGCGCGATCTCCCCGGGGTTGCAGGCGACGATCTTCCCGACCGACATCCTGCCGGCGTTCGGCGTGGCGGCCAACCTCGGCTTGATCTTCTACATGTTCCTCGTGGGACTCGAGGTCGACCTCGATCAGCTCAAGGGCAAGGCCGTTCAGGCGGCCGCGATCTCGAACGCGAGCGTCGCCGTGCCGATGCTGCTGGGTTTCGCCGCTGCGCTTCCCCTCTACAAGCTCATCGGACCCGATAAGAAGTTCATTGCGTTTGCGCTGTTCATGGGCGTGGCGATGTCGATTACCGCATTTCCGGTGCTCGCCCGGATCCTGGCCGAGCGCCGGATGATCCGCAGGCCCGTCGGAGCGCTGGCGATCGCATGCGCCGCAATCGATGACGTCACTGCCTGGTTCTTGATCGCCCTCGCGACCGCTGTGGCGGCGTCCGGGACGTTTGCCGACGTGGCGAGGACGATCGGCGAGGCGACGGCGTTCACGCTCGTGATGGTTTTCGGTGTGCGGCGCCTCCTGGCGCGAATGGCGACCGCCTTCGACGAGGTCGGTCGGATTCCGAGCGGATGGCTCCCGGCGATCTTCGCCGGGGTGCTGCTTTCCGCCTACGTGACCGAGACGATCAACATCGCCGTGATCTTCGGCGCCTTCATCATGGGCATGGTGATGCCCCGCCACGCACGGCTCAGTGAAGAGGTGACGCGCCGCGTCGAGGATTTCGTCGTGACGCTGCTGTTGCCGTTGTTCTTCGTCTACACGGGCCTGAAGACGAACGTCACCCTGCTCGACCGGCCCGTGCTGTGGTTGATCACGTTGCTGCTGATCGCGATCGCGATCCTCGGAAAGCTTGCCGGCGCGGCGATCGCTGCGAGGGTGACCGGCTTCGACTGGCGCGCGTCGGCGGTGATCGGCACGCTGATGAACACCCGTGGGCTTACCGAGCTGATCGTGCTGAACCTCGCGCTCACGGCCGGTGCGATCTCGAATGCGCTGTTCGCGGCGCTGGTTCTGATGGCGCTCATCACGACGCTGATGGCGGGTCCGTTGCTGCAGCTGCTCGACCCGCGCAACGAGTACGGAGCGGACGTGGAGGACGAGTTCGCCGCCGCGGCCCGTGTATCTGCGCAGGAGCATCCGGAGCTGGCGGTGCCCGGGCGCTCAATCCTGGTCGCACCGCAGACGGACGCTGCCCTCGGTCAGCTTGTCGCGCTGTCCGAGCCGCTGGCGCGCTCTGAGCCTCGGCGGGAGCTGATCGTCGCGCGGCTCGTGCAGCCGACTCGGGCGGCAGGCGCGGGCGTTCGCGTTGGCATGCAGACGGCGAATCTGCAGCTTGCGCGCGCGTCGAAGGCGATCAACGACGTGCGTGCGCGACTTGCGGCCGATGGGGTGGCGGCGAGGGGCGTCGCGCTCACGACAACGAACCTCGGTAGCGACCTGGTGCACATCGTCGAGCGCGAACCGGTCGACCTAGTGCTGACCGAGGGGCGCCGGCGCCTGATCGGCGAGGGCGTGCCGCTGGGCGAGGTCAGTGTGCTACTGGAGCATGCTGCCTGCGACGTCGCGGTTCTGATCGCGCGCGAAGGCCACGAGATCACGCTCGGACCGAACAACCCAGTGCTGCTCCCGTTCGGTGGGGCCGAGCACGACTGGGCCGCACTAGAGCTCGGGTCATGGCTTGCGTCGAGCACCGGGGCGCCGCTGAAGCTGCTGGGGGCGGCCGGTCAGACCGATGAGAAGAAGTCGGTCACTCGGCTGCTCGCCGACGCCGGTCTGATCGCCCAGCAGGCGACCGGCGTGGCGACCGAGCCACTGGTCGTGGAGGGTGGCCGCGACGGCGTGGTGTCTGCAGCGGCGAACGCCGGGCTGCTCGTGATCGGCCTTTCGGATCGCTGGCGGCGGGAGGGTCTGGGCCCAACGCGTTCGGAGATCGCGAAGGCCGCTCCGGCGCCGGTGCTGTTCGTGCGCCGCGGCACGCGACCTGGCCTGTTCTCCCCGCGCGACAATGTGACGCAGTTCAAATGGTCGATGGCGGGCGGACCTCCAGCGGCGGGACTGCCCTGACGCCGCAAGGCGATGCCCGCCCCGGGCGCTCGCCCCAGTGCCCCGACTCACTCCCCGCTCGAGAGAACCTGCTCGCGATGAAAATCGACGCCGAACTCGTTCTCTCCCAACTCGATCTTGGCGCCACTGTTATCGATGAACTGCATCGCGGTTGGGATGATCTTGAAGAACGTGATGCTGGCTGTCGAGGCACCGGAGGAGGGGGACGGGAACTTGTCGGCGAACAGGCCTATCGTGCGCGCCACTTCGTCCCCATCGGAGACCCGGCTGCACTGCCCATCTCCCTGGATTCCTTTGGCCTTGTTCCAGTCCCCGACGTATTCGTCGATCGCGAACGAGACTCGAGGGTTCGCTTGGAGGTGCTCGACGGTCGTGGACGCGGGACGGGCCCAGAAATACAGCGACGCTCCGTGGTTGACATACATGAAGGTGCTGGCGTGTGGAACCCCGTCGGACGAGGCGGTCGCAAGCGTCACGGTCTTCTCCGAGGCCAGATAGTCGAGCACCGGTTGCGGTATGTCCGTCGGCATCGATCCTCCTCGTTCGTGAAAGGTGTCAACGGCGAGGTACGCCACCCCGGACCCACTCGCCGCAAGCGCCACCATAACCGGCGCTCCCCAGGGTGTCAAAGCACGGATCGCGGGGTTCGCGGTTGCGGGCAAGCCGCTCGCGCCGTAGGGTTCGCCCGCGAACAAGAAAGGGGCTGGAAGCATGGGCAAGACCGCATTTGTGTTCCCGGGCCAGGGCTCCCAGAAGGTGGGAATGGGAGCCGACCTTCTCGACGCGGTCCCGGAGGTCTTCGATCGCTACCTCGAGCCGGCGGACGAGGCGTCGGGACTCGAGATCCGCCGCCTGTGCCTGGAGGGGCCAATCGAGGACCTGACCGCGACCGAGGCGGCTCAACCGGCGCTGTTCGCTACCTCGCTGGCCGTCGCCGAGATCGCGCGCGAGCGCGGTCTGAAGCCGGACTTCGTCGCCGGGCACAGCCTTGGCGAGTACACGGCGGCCGTCGTCTCGGGTGCCCTCGGGGTTCAGGACGGGATGCGCCTGGTCGCCCGGCGCGGTCGCTTGATGGCCGATATCCAGTCTGAGCGCCCCGGCGCGATGGCCGCGATCATCGGCCTGAGCCCCGAGCGGGTGCAGGAGCTGTGCGCGGAGGCTTCCGGGACCGGGCCGGTCAGCCCAGCCAACCTGAACACCCCGGCACAGATCGTTTGCTCGGGCGAGGAGAGCGCCGTCCTTAAGCTGATCGAACTCGCCGAGCGGGCCGGTGCGGATAAGGCGATCCGGCTGAAGGTCGGCGCCGCGTTCCACAGCACGCTGATGGAACCGGTTCAGCGCCAGATGGCTGAGGCGATGGAGGCCGTGGAGTGGAAAGATCCCGGCACGCCACTGGTAGCGAACGCCAGCGGCGCCGTGAAGAGCACCGCCGACGAGGTTCGCGAGGCTCTGATTGCCCAGATCGCGAGCCCGGTGCTGTGGATTGACTGCGTGCGTACGCTGCGTAGGGAGGGGTGCGACACCTTTCTCGAGCTCGGCTCGGGCCGCACGCTCAGCGGACTGATCCGTCAGATCGACTCGGACGCCGAGACTTTCTCCGCCGACTCCCCGAAGAAGCTCGACCGGTTCGCCGCTCGCAGCCAGGCGTGAGCGGCTGGCTAAAAGCAAAGCGCTCAAGTGCCCGCCAGCAGTGCCACCAGGAACAGCGCGAGCAGGTGAAAGGACTGGTCTAGCGCCACGCCCAGCACCGGGTTGGCGGCCAGGTCGGTCTTCTTGACGGTACGCGCGTAGCTGCTCAGTAGCCTCCCGTCATCTTGAATCAGGTGCGGGATCGCGATCAGCGCGGCAACGCCGAATACGCCGGCCCCCAAGCTACCCCACAACCAGATCAGCGCCGGCACGAACGCGAGCGTGTACGTGGCCACGTGACTGACAAGCGCGCGGCGCATCTCCCGCGAGCCGCCGAGGCCGCCGTGCTTGTGGAGCGCCTGCCACTCCGTCTGAAGCATGAAGTCGCCCACTAGGTGGGACACGACGAACACCACGAAGACCTCGACCCAGGGCATCCCGCGGGGAACCTATTTCATTCTCGCCACTCGCACGGCCAGCCGCGCGCGTGGCCCGTCGCGCCGGTTCGTCAATCGGCAACAATGTGCGCTATTGGCGAGCTTATCCGTGACCAGCGCTGAAACCTCGCCGTCCCTCGCGGCGATCGTCGCCCAGGTTGATCCCGAGCTGCCCGAGTCGCGCACGCAGACCTCCCCGGAAGGAATGGTGACGATCGTGTTCACCGACGTGGAGGGCTCGACCGAAATGATCGACACGATGGGCGAGACCAGCTGGCTCGAGCTGATGGTGACCCATAACCGGATTGTTCGCGATTGCGTGCACGACCATGGCGGGAACGTGGTCCGCTCGGAGGGAGACGGGTTCATGCTTCTGTTCGCGAGCGCCAGCGCATCACTGGCGTTCGCGGCCGAGGTGCAGCGCCTGCTTGCCGACCACAGCCAGAGCCATCCCGACCAGCCGCTGCGAGTGCGCGTCGGCGCCCATACCGGGAACATCTTCCAGTCCGAGCACGACTTCCTCGGCAAGGCGATCGTGCTGGCCGCGCGGATCACCGGTCGAGCGCAAGGCGGTCAGGTCCTGATCTCCGAAGCCTGCTGGGAATACACCAGGCGCTTGGATCGATGGCACTACGGTCAGCCGGTCGAGCTCGAGTTGAAGGGGATCAGGGGGACGGAGCGGGTGCATCCGTTGGAGTGGGAGTAGGACTTCCTCTCCTCCCGTTGCGCCCTCACGCCGCCGACCCGCTCTGCAACCGCGCGGCCGCCGGCTGCGGCGTAGTCGGCGGTACGGGACCGATATGGCACAGCAGCGAGAACGATTCCCCCGGCGTCGTGCCGCCGTAGGTGTGCAGAGCGGCCGTGTAGATCACGCCCTGGGAGTGCTGGCCAACCGAGGCTGTCTGTGTGGGGACGAGCGGGCCGCACAGGGCAGGAGCGGCTTGCTCCACGGTGTCTGTGCTGGTCGGGCTGGTTGTGCCGAGAAAATCGTCGTAGACGCCGTTGTGCTGGTAGTCGATCCCGTGGACGACGATTACGGCAAGGCCTTCGTTGATTATGTTCGAGACTCCCGGGGCAAGCTGGATGGTGCGCTTGTAGCGGATGTTGCCCACTGCCGGAAACAGGGGGTATGACTGATGGACCGCTGGACTGGTGCTGCCGGTGTCGGTCAGCGACGTGACCACCCCGCCGTAGACCTTGTCGCCCTCCGCGGCGCCGATGGCGAGGTGGCCCTTATACAGCCGCGCTGCCGAGGCGGAAGGGCAGTTGCCCGAGCTGCCGTGGATGTGCATCAGATGCGCCGCCCCGATCAGGCCGACCGTATCGACGGTGACCGTGGCGACATTGCCGTTGACCTGGACCGTCGCCGTCCCGGTACCGGTGACCCGGTTCGTCGGCACCGCGCGCACCAGCGTTGAGAATCTCGTTCCCGGTGGCCCCGACGACCCGCTCGAGCTCAGCGCGATGACCGCCGCGATCGCCCCACAGGCGACCACCACGCCGGCCAGGGCCAGCCATCGATACTTCCGCAGTCCTCCCCCCGAGCGGGCCGGCGCTCCACCAGATGGGATCGTCGGGCCTGCCGGCTCCGCCGGCGCGGCCGGCTTGGTTTCAGCGTGGGCTGTGGGCGCTTCCCGCGCGGGCCGGGTGGGGGCGGAGCTGAGAATTGGAGGCTCGGTCGCGTCTTCCTCGCCGAGCGACGGTCTTGCCTCACCGGTCGCGACGACTGTCTGGGGACCTGTGTACCGCGAGCCGCGGAGCGCGGCGGCGGCATCGCGAGCAAAGTCTCCGGCTGACAGGTAGCGGTCGTCGGGATCCTTGGCCATCGCCTTTTCGATCACCGCACCGAAGGTGGGATATAGCTCGTCGAGCGGCGCTTCGAGCGACGGCGGCGGTTCGTGGACGTGAGCAAACAGCGTCGCCACCGAGTTGTCGCGTTCGTAGGGCGCCTGGCCGGTCAGCATCTGGAAGAACACACATCCGAGCGCGTAGATGTCGGTGCGAGCGTCCGTCGGGCTGCC
The DNA here is from genome assembly GCA_963836065.1 of uncultured Solirubrobacterales bacterium. GTDB lineage: Bacteria > Actinomycetota > Thermoleophilia > Solirubrobacterales > Solirubrobacteraceae > Palsa-465. The sequence goes on along the minus strand of CAWIII010000021.1, from coordinate 590,332 downwards.
GGTGATCTGTTCCGGCGACATGTAGTCGACCGTGCCGACGACGACACCCGTCTTGGTGAGACCCGCGATGCTGGACTGGGTGTCGAATCTTTTCGCCAGCCCGAAGTCGGTCAGATACGTGCGCTCCTCTCCCTCGGTCACGGCGATCAAGATGTTTGCCGGCTTGACGTCCCGATGCACGAGCCCCCGTCGGTGCGCGGCGTCGAGCGCTGACGCGAGCTGAGCCAGCATGTCGCTGGCGCGGCTCGGGTCCAGCGAACCGGACTTCCGCAGCAACTCGCGCAGGTCCGTTCCGGAGATGAAGTCCATCACCAAGAACAGGAGCCCCTGATACTCATCCGCGTAATGGATCCCGACCACGTTCGGGTGATGCAGCGAGGCGGCGATCCGCATCTCGCGCCTGAATCGATCCCTGAACTGGTCGTCGTCGGCCAGTTCAGGGGCGAGAACCTTGAGCGCGTAGATCCGGTTGAGCGCGACGTTGGTCGCGCGATAGACGACGCCCATTCCGCCGCGGCTGATCAGCTCGTCAATGCGATAGCCGGCTAGAATCGAGCCGGTCTCGAACTGACTGCCTCTGGCTTCCATTTGCCCCTCTTCGCTTGGTCGACGGCCGGTCGCTGAACGAGTTACTCCGACGCCCGAGCTTATCGATGCGATTGCGACTGTCAAGACGGGAGGCGCTTACCGTGTCCAACCTCACGCACGCGACCGCTCTCGACCTCGTAGACAAATCCTCTGACGCTGTCCCTGCGAGGGATGAACGGCGACTCGAGCACGCGGCGAACGCTGTCGCGCACGTCATCCTCGAGGTCGGCGAACGTTCGTGCCGGCCATGGCGGACGCCGGCCGCTGTCGAGTTCGCGCGCCCGCGCGAACTGCTCGTCCGTGAACGTCAGCAATCCGCAGCTGGTGTGGTGCATGAGCACGATCTCCTCGGTTCCCAGCTCGTGTTGGGAGATCGACAGCGACCGGATCACGTCGTCGGTGACGACGCCGCCAGCATTGCGGATCACGTGCGCGTCGCCCTCGTGGAAGCCGAGCGCGCGCGCCGGATCGAGGCGGGCATCCATGCAGGTCACGATCGCGACCTTCATCGCCGGCGGCGAGGCCATCCCGGCGTGCGCAAAGCTCGCGACGTAGGCATCGTTGCTGGCCAGTAGCTTGGCGGTGGCGTTCATCGACTTGACGGCTCCTTTCCCAATTGACCAAGATGACCACTGAGCGTGGCCCACAATCTGTACATAACCGCGATGGAACCCGGCAGCGGCAAGTCGATTGTCGCGCTCGGTCTGATGGAGACGCTCGCGGGTAAGGCCCAGCGCGCGGGGTTCTTTCGCCCGATCGTGGCCACCGGCGATCAGCGCGATCCCCAGCTCGAGCTGATCCGCCACCGCTACGGGCTGGAGACTCCCTACGAGGACATGTACGCAGCATCCGCCGACGAGGCACACCAGATGATCGCGGCCGGCCGCCACGCGGAGCTCGAGCAGCGCGTGTTCGATTCCTTCAAGCGGCTCGAGCACCGCTTCGAGGTGGTCGTCTGCGAGGGGACCGACTTCGTCGGCGTGCTGCCCGCGCTCGACTTCGAGCTGAACGCGACGCTCGCCAATCAGCTCGGCTGCCCGGTGCTCGTCGTGCTCAAAGGCTCCTCGGTGACGGGGATCGCCTCGGCGGTACGGGTCGCGCGGGCCTCGCTGGCACGCAAGCGCTGCTCGCTGTTCGGAGTGCTCGTCAACCGGGTACCGGCCGATCTGCTCGCAGAGATGCGGGCACATTCAGTCATCTACGACCCGGGCGAGCCGCTGTACGTGCTCCCCGAGAACACCGCGCTCAGCCATCCGACGGCTGCCCAAGTGGCCAACGAGCTCGGCGCGGAGGTGCTGGTCGGAGGCGAGGAAAAACTCCAGCAGGAGGTCCGCGAGGTCGGAGTGGCGGCGATGAGCGTCGAGCACTTCATCGACGATCTGGTCGACGGGACGCTCGTGATCGTGCCGGGGGACCGCGCCGACATCGTGCTCGCGAGCCTCGCCGCCGGCTTGTTCACGAGCCTCCCCGCAATCGCCGGACTCGTTCTGACCGGCGGCTATGAGCCGAGTCCGGCGATCGCGAGGCTGCTGGCGGAGGCTCCGTTCGCCGTCCTCCAGACCGCCGCCCGCACCTACCCGACCGCGACCGCCGTCCACGCGATCGATCCCACGATCACCGTGCACGACGAGGCCAAGATCGCCACCGCGATTGGGGTGTTTGAAGCTGGGGTCGATCCGCAGGAACTGGCCGAGCGAATCGCGCTGCCCCGCCCCGCGAGCAAGACACCGATGATGTTCCAGTACGAGCTGCTCGAGCGCGCCAAAGCGCGGCGCCGGCACATCGTGCTGCCCGAGGGCGAGGACGAGCGCATCCTCCGAGCGGCCGACATCCTCCTGCGCCGCGATGTCGTCGACCTCACGATCCTCGGCTCGGCGGAAGAGGTGCGCGCGCGCGCCGCCGCGCGGGGGCTACTTCTCGACAGCGCTGAAATCGTCGATCCGCACAGCGCGCCGCTGCGCGGCGAGTTCGCCGAGCGCTATCACGAGCTGCGCCGGCACAAGGGCATGACCGCGGAGCTGGCGCTCGACGCAGTCGTCGAGGGAAGCTACTTCGGGACGCTGATGGTGGATGCGGGCGTCGTCGACGGCATGGTCTCCGGCGCCGCGCACACGACCGCGGACACGATCCGGCCCGCGTTCGAGATCATCCGCGCCAGCCCCGGCGTATCCGTGGTCTCGAGCGTGTTCCTGATGTGCCTTGCCGATCGGGTGCTCGTCTACGGTGACTGCGCCGTCAACCCCCATCCCACTGCCGAGCAGCTCGCCGACATCGCGATCAGCTCGGCCGACACCGCCGCCCGCTTCGGAGTCGATGTGCGCGTCGCGATGCTCTCGTACTCGACGGGAGCGTCGGGCAGCGGCGAGCAGGTCGAGACCGTTCGCCGAGCCACCGCGCTCGTCCGCGAACAGCACCCAGAGCTCAAGGTGGAAGGCCCGATTCAGTACGACGCGGCGGTCGATGCCCATGTGGCCCAGCTGAAGCTCCCGGACAGCGAAGTGGCCGGACGGGCGACCGTGTTCATCTTTCCCGATCTCGACACCGGCAACGTCGCCTACAAGGCCGTCCAGCGCTCGGCCGGAGCCGTGGCGATCGGGCCCGTGCTTCAGGGCCTGCGCAAGCCGATCAACGATCTCAGCCGCGGCTGCACGGTGACCGACATCGTCAACACCGTGGCGATCACCGCGATTCAGGCGCAAGAGGCGAGTTAGCTGCTAACGCCGAGACTTGGCCAAGTAGCGATGGCCGGCGTGCACCGCGACCGTCTTGCGCAATCTGAAGTCCTGGACGAGCACGGTGCCCCGGTGGACCACCGTCAACGTCCCGTCGCAGCGATCGACCGTGTCCCATTGCGTCCCGCGCACGTCCCGTTGACGATCAGGTTGCCCGCGGGGATCGCGGCGCGGGCGAGTCCGCACCAGGCACTGCGAAGCAGATCGCGGCCACGGCGGCCACGAGGGTTGGGAGCGCGAGTCTCGTTGCCATCAAACTCCGCTTCCGAGCTCGTCGGGCGTGGGCGCGCGAGCCACCATCCCCAGCTCCAGCTCCTGCTCGGCCCGGATGATGTGCAGGACCGCATTGATCAACGCCAGGTGGGTGAACGCCTGCGGGAAGTTGCCCAGGTGGCGGCCGGTGAGCGGATCGATCTCCTCGGCGAACAACGCCAGCGGACTGGCCAGCGAGAGAAGCTTCTCGCACAGACCGCGGGCGCGAGCCAGCTCGCCGATTTCAACCAGCGCGGACACCAGCCAGAACGAGCAGATCGTGAAGGTGCCCTCCTCGCTGGCGAAGCCGTCGTCGGTTTGCTCAACGCGGTAGCGCAGAACCAAGCCGTTCTCGGTCAGCTCGTCGGCGATCGCCAGCACCGTGGCACGAACGCGCTGATCCTCGGAGGGAAGGAAGCGCACCAGCGGCAGCATCAGCAGCGAGGCATCCAGCGCGTCGGCGTCATAGTGCTGGACGAACACCCCACGGTCGTCGACACCGTGCTCGCAGATGTCGGCGTGGATCTCGTCCGCCGCAGCTTGCCAGCGCGCGGCGGCGGCTTCGTCGTCCCGGATCCGCGCCAGGCGGGCGCCGCGGTCGGCGGCTACCCAGCACATCAGCTTCGAGCTGGTGAAGTGCCGGGGGTCGCCGCGCACCTCCCAGATGCCGCGATCGGGCTCGCGCCAGCGCGTCAGCGCGCGCTCCACTTGGCGCTTGATGATCGGCCACAGTCGATCCGGCAGCTGGTCGCGGGAGCGAGTGTGCAGATAGATCGAGTCGAGCACCGCCCCCCACACATCATGCTGATCCTGGTTGTAGGCACCGTTGCCGATCCGCACCGGCGTGGCGTGGTCGTAGCCCGAGAGATGCTCGAGCTCCTGCTCCTCGAGCCGGCTCTCGCCGCCGATCCCGTACATCACCTGGAGCTGGCCCTCCTCAGCCTCGACGACGTCGGCAATGAAGTAGAAGAAGTCGTTTGCCTCTTCGTCGAACCCGAGCGCGTACAGCGCCCACAGCATGAACGTCGAATCGCGGATCCAGCTGTAGCGATAGTCCCAGTTGCGATCGCCTCCAGGGGTCTCCGGCAGCGACGTGGTGGGCGCCGCGACCATTGCTCCCGAGGGCGTGTAGGTGAGCCCTTTGAGCGTCAGCGCGCTGCGTTGGAGGTGGGAGCGCCACGGATGATCGGGGAACGTTCCGTGCTTGAGCCACTCCTGCCAGAAGCGGGCCGTACGCGCCAGCCAGGACCCAGCCTCCTCGTAGCTCGTCGGCAGCCCATGCCTGGACCAGCCGAGGGCGACGAACGCGACCTCCCCCTCGTGCAGCGTCGTCCGGGCGCGCGCCCTGGGACCCTCGAAGCCGAGCCGCAGGTCGGTTACCAGCCGCAATGCGAGGTCCATCCCCTCCGACCGCGCGGCCGCTTCGTTGTACCCCGAACCTGTGTACGTCCAGTCAACTGCCAGGCCGCCGTAATCAAACGCCGGCTCGCACTCGACCTTCATCTCGGCCGAACCCTGCACGCATTCGATCATCCGCAGCAGGACGTGGTCGGCGTCATGGTCGGTCGGTGAGCGCCGGTGACTCTCCGAGCGCTCGGTCTCGTGGTGCCAAGGCCCGATACTGAGCGCGTCGCGGACGATCACCCATCCCATCCTGGTCTCCCAGCTCGTCTCGAGCACCATCGTTCCGGGTATGTAGCGCCGGCCCGCCGGAACGTTGACGTCCGCCGGGCCCACCCTGAACGAGCCGGCGTCGCGATCGAGAATCGCGCCGAACACGCTCGGCGAGTCCATCCGCGGCAGGCACAACCACTCCACGTTTCCGTTCGGCGCGATCAGCGCCGTTGTCTCGCAGTCCGACAGAAACGCGTAATCGCCGATCGGAGGGAACGCGCTGATGCGAATCCCGTGATCGGATGCCCCCAGCATTGGAGCACGCGATTCTGCTGGGATTCACAATCCGTGTCAAGGTATGCTCGCGCCCAGTGGCGGTGGCGCATAGGGCAGTGACGTGGACTCTGGAATACAGCTCACTTCGATCGACGTAATCGCGTCGGCGCTCGACCCGGTGGTACCGGATCTCGGCCGCCACAGCTCTCCCGACGGAGCGATCACGCTGATGCTGAGCGACATCGCCGACGCGAGTTCCGCCGCGGACGAGCTCGGCCAGGAGCGCTGGGAGCGATTGCTGCGCGATCACCACGTGCTCGTGGGGCAGCTCATATCTCATCATGACGGCCAAGTGGTCAAGTTCGAAAACGACGGCTTCCTGGCCTCGTTCGCGAGCGCCCATGCCGGGCTCCACGCCGCCGTGGAGCTACAGCGAACGTTCTCGGGGGCCGGAGACAATCAATCCCTGGCGCTTCGCGTAGGGGTGCACTCGGGATTCGTGATCGCCAATCCCGAGCAGCTGCTTGGTCGCAACGTCGTGCTCGCCGCTCGGATCGCGGCCCGGGCCAAGGGGGGCGAGATCCTCGCCTCCTCGACGCTCAAGAAGTACACCGAGACCGATCCCAGCTTCCGCTTCGAGCCGCGCGGCGAATATCACTTCAAGGGCCTCGTCGGTGAGCACGAGGTCTACGCAGTCTCCTGGCAGTGACGCGGCGAGTATCATCGAGCCCGACTACGGAGAGGATCGGAGGGCACATCTCGCGCATCACGCTCAAGTGGTTGGTGGCATCAGCGACGACGATCATGACGCTGTCGCTGGGATTCTTCGCCGTCAGCGCCGCACCGGCGAGCGGGCCAAACGCTCCGGTCAACGACAACTACGTCGATTCGCTGGAGCTCAACAGGCCAGGTAAGCGGCTCAACCGAACCGACACCCTGAAGGCCATACCGAACACCGCCAACGCGACGACCCAGTCGGACATCTTCAAACCACCCGCGAGCGGCGGGCCGCCCGAGATCACGACCTGCCGTGGTGTGAGCTACGGCAAGACGGTCTGGTACGACTTCTATCCGGACAGCGACGGCAACGTCAAGATCCGCACCTCTGGTTTCGACAACGTGATCACGCTATACCGGTTCAACCGGCACACGTTGCTGCCGGGCACTCACCAATGTGCTCATCAGGGGGGGACCTTCCCGTCCGAGGAGCTTGACGCCTCGGTCAAGCAGGGGCTTGCCTACACGATCCAGGTCGGTGGGGTCAACGGCGCCGGAGGCCCGCTTCAGTTCCAGTTCGACTACTTCGTCCCACCGCCGCATCGCCTGACGGCCGACTCCACGCTAAAGGCGCAGGCGCTCCCCAGCGGCATCAAGCTCTTGGGCCTTTCGGTGTCGAGCGCTCGTGCCACCCGTGTGGCGGTCGACTGCGGCCGCTTCTGCGCTGCGCAGAGCAAGTTCGGTAAGTCGGTGGAAAGCTTCCCGGCCCTGAACGGGATTAACATGCCAGTCGGTTCTCAGCTGCACATTCGCGTCACCGCGCCCCACTCGATCGGGGTCTACATCCAGTACAACATCGTCGCGGGCAACTTCACGAAGGTGACCCGCTGCATGGAGCCGGGATCCAGAAAGCCGCGTAGGAAATGTCACTGACTCAGCCTTCGCCCGCCCGTCTGGGCCTTCTGCTCGCGCTCGTCGTGGTCCTGTTTGCAGCCGCGCTGGGGATCGGCAAGCTCACCGCACCGAGCGCCAACAACAGCAGCGGTGCGCCTCCGGCGCCTGTCACTTTCCATCCCGCGACCACGACCGCCCCCGCGGTCACGGCACCGCCCACAACCTCCACATTGCCCGCGATGCGCCACCCGAAGCCAAAGCCCAAGCCTGTGCCGGTCGTCAGCTCGAGCGGCAGCCCGGGCTCGGGGGGGAGCGTTCGCTCGGGCTCTGGCGGCGGCGCGGTCAGCCCGAGCTCGGGCTCTGGGGGGAGTGTTAGCTCCGGTAGCGGCTCCAGCTCCGGCTCCGGCTCCGGCGGGAGCTCTGGCGGGAGCGTCCCGCCCAGCTCCGGCGGTGGGGGCTCTACCTCGTCTGGTTCGGGCAGCTCCGGCGGTGGCAGCTCCGGCGGTGGCAGCTCCGGCGGTGGCAGCTCCGGCGGCGGCGGCGGCGGCGGTGGCGGCGGTGGCGGCGGCGGCGGCGGCAGCGTCATCCTGAGCGGCTGAGCCGCGCCCGGCTCGTCCGGGCCGTGAGGCACCAGCAGTAGAATCCCCTCGCTTTGCTGCAGAGGGGCACGATTGTTGCCGGGTACCGCATTGACGGCGTACTTGGCGAGGGAGGGATGGGCGTCGTCTACCGGGCGACCCAGCTATCACTCAACCGTGTCGTCGCGCTCAAACTGCTCTCTAGCGAGCTGAGCGACGACCCTGGGTTCCGGGCGCGCTTCCAGCGCGAGGGACAGTTGCAGGCCGCCCTCGACCACCAGCACATCGTCCCCGTCTACGAGGCCGGGCAGACGGAGTTCGGGTTGTTCCTCGCGATGCGGATCATCGACGGTCCCACGCTCAAGGACCTGATCGTGACCGGTCAGCTCAACCCACGCCGCAGCCTGCGGGTCCTGGCGCAAGTTGCCCGGGCGCTCGACGAGGCACACGATGCGGGGCTGATCCACCGCGATATCAAACCGCAGAACATCCTGATCGACTCAGGGGATCACACCTATCTGGCCGATTTCGGCCTGATCAAGGCTCCTGATGACGTCGCTCGGCTGACCGGAACGGGGCAGTTCATCGGCACGATCGAATACGTGGCCCCGGAGCAGATCCAAGGCGAACCTGCGACCGCCGCGAGCGACTGCTACGCGTTGGCGGCAGTCCTTTACGAGTGCTTGACCGGGGAGGTCCCGTTCCCGCGGCCAAACGAGGCCGCGACCGTACACGCACACGTCGTCGACCCGCCGCCGCGCGTCACCGACCGCCGCCCGGACCTTCCCTCCGATATCGACGATGTGATCACTCGCGGCATGGCCAAGGACCCGGCCGAGCGCCCGCCCACGGCCACCGAGCTGATCAGCTCGGCAACGCGCGCACTCGCCTCCGTGTCGACCCGAGGGGCCGATACCCCACCGAGCATTTCTGGCCCAGACGATTCCTCACAGACCACCCGCCCCGGCGCTGCCGTGGCCGCGCCGACGGTGCCGGCAGTCACCCGACCAGCGGCTGGGAGTCAGCCAGCCGGGGCTCCGGAGCTGGCCCCGGCGACTGCGCACGCGCGAGGAGATGGCGCGCCCCGCGGCGCTCGTCCCGGAACCGGGCAGCGGTCGCTCGGCGTGGCGCTCGTGATCGGCCTGCTCGCTGTCGCGGCCGCCGCCGCCGGCTATCTGGTCGGCCACTCCGGACCGACCAAGCACCCGGTGCAGTTCTCAAACTCGGCGGCCAACGGCAACTTGCAGCTCCGCTATCCCGCGGGGTGGCAGTTGAGCACTCCCCTGCCCAGCGTGCCGGGAATGACATTCACCAGCAAGCTCGGCCTCGCACCCACCCCTGCGGTCGGCGATCTGACGGCGGGTGAGGTCGTCGACGCCGGGGGCCCCACGCTGGTCCCGGCCTCGTTCCGAGCCCGGGTCACGGGTGGACTACCCCAAGGCGAGCCGGTTCTGCTCGGCAGTCTCCAGGGCTACCGCTATTCCGGACTCCACGTGCAGGGACTCGATGGGACCGTGACCGTATACGCGGTTCCCACCTCCACTGGCGTCGCGACCATCGTCTGCCGGGCCTCGCCACGCGATACCGGCAGCTTCTTGACCGAATGCGGCCAGGTGGCGGCGACCGTCCGGCTGGTTGGCGCAACGGCATTCCCGCTTGGGACGAGCCCGGCCTACGCCCGCCTGCTGTCTTCCTCACTGAACGGCTTGCGCGCGGATGTCCGCGCACCGCTGTCGCAGCTTCACGGCGCGAGCACGCCGTCGGCGCAGGCCCATGCTGCCCGGCAGTTAGCGCGTGCCTACAGCAACGCCGCGTCGAACCTCGGTCGCGCGAGCGTGTCGCCGCAGTTCCAGGACGTGCAGGCCGCGATCCTGGCCGCGATCCGCCAGATCTCCCAAGGGTATGCGCACGCGGCGGCAGCGGCGCAGTCCGGGGACGGCGGGGCATACGCCCGCGCCGGCCAGCAGGTCAGCGGCGGATCTGCGGCATTGAGCAAGGCGCTGCACAGCCTCGCGGGATCCGGTTACACGATCGGCTGAGCGCCGGCACGCTCTGCCCTCAGCGTAGGCCGGCGGCTTCGGTCGAGGCGCTACGCTCGGCTCAGTGAGCGAGCCCAGAACCGCCTCCCAGGTCCTCGGTCTCACCTTGAACGACCGCTACCAGGTGGTCGAGCTGATTTCGGCCGGGGCAATGGGCGCCGTGTACCGCGCCGTCGATTCCGAGACCGGCGCTGAGGTCGCACTCAAGCAGTCCACCAACCCACACCACGATCAGCGATTCGAGGCGGAGGCGAGGCTCCTCGGGAGCCTCGAGCATCCCCGAGTGGTACGAATCGTCGACCACTTTGCCGCCCGCAGCGGGCAGTACGTGGTGATGGAGCTCGTCCACGGGATCGAGCTCGGGAACCTACTCAAGCAGCGCGGACAGCCGGGGCTTCCGGTAGAGCAGGCGATTGAGTACGTTCGCCAAGCCTGCGAAGGGCTGCAGTACGTCCACGACCAACAGATCGTGCACCGAGACGTAAAGCCGCAGAACATGATCCTGGCCGAGCACGGCATAGTGCTCGTCGACTTCGGCATCGCGCGCCTGCTCGACGAGAAGGAGACCGAAGGAACGGTCGGGATCGGCACGCCGCGGTTCATGGCCCCCGAAGTGTTCGCCGGTGGGCGGGTCTCACCCCGGACCGACGTGTTCGGGATCGCCGCCACGCTCTGGACCCTCGTCACCGGTCGCCCACCGAAGTACGCCGATCAGACGAAGCTGTCCACCGTGGTGCCCGATGTCACGAGCGAACTCGAGCGCACGATCGCGGCGGGACTCGAAATGATCCCCGAGCGACGCGTCGCCTCGGTCGCGGCCTTCGCGAAGGCGCTGGGCGCACCGCTGCGGACCGAGAGCGGACTCTCGCTGGCGGTTTCGATCGAGGATCCCGACGCCTCCCGCAGCCTGATGGAGGCGATCGTGCACACCGCCGCCGGCGTCTTTGGCGCCGCCGCCGCTTCGATCTGCCTGATCGACCAGACCACCGACGAGCTGGTCTACCAATCAGCCTGGGGAGCCGGAGCACGTGAGATCGTCGGCGTCCGACTTCCCCCCGGCACCGGAATCGCCGGCGTCGTGCTGGAGACCGGGATCGGAGAGGCGGTTCCCGATTGCCGCACCGATCAGCGCTTCGCCGCCAGGATCGCCGCCGGTACGGGGTACGTGCCCTACACGATGCTGGTGATGCCGCTCACGCGAGGCGGACAGGCGATCGGCGCCCTCTCCGTCCTCGATCGCCGCGACGGGCGGAGCTACCGCGACGACGACCTTGAGCCGGCCGCCCTGTTCGCCGACCTCGCGGTCAAGGCCCTCGACGTCACCCCCGGATCGTTCACGAGCCTGGGTATGACCGGTGGTCCAGGGATCGGGGGTTAGGAGACTTCTTCGGAGCGCCGACCTACGGCCAGCTGCCAAGCCCACACCGCGAGCGACAACAACTCCCCCACCGCCGGGGCCCGAGCGCACGCTGGTGCGGAATCGTGCTACGAGGTCGTGTTCGAGCTCTTGGCCTTGATGTTGGTGCTGTGGTAGACGTAGTTGACGACCGCGTCGAGCTGCTGCGGGGTCAGCGCCGTTCCGTAGTTCGGCGGCATTATGTTGGCCCGATAGCCGGGGACGATCTCCTTGTTGGGATCGACGATCGACTCGCGCGTGGCCGAGGGCGGGTCGGTCGTCAGTTCCTTGTCGAGGTTAGGCCCGATCGTCCCGCTCGTGCCGGCGGCTTTCATCGTGTGGCACGACCCGCAGGCTAGAGCGCCGCCGGGCGTGCCCGAGACGAAGATCTGCTCGCCCAGTGCATTACCCTTGAGCTGGGTGGTCTGCCCGGCCGGCGGTGCAGCGGGGGCCGTGACCGTCGTCGTGTTCCCGCTCACGCTGACCACCAGCGCGATCGTGGACAACACCAGAGCTGCCAGGATGCCCAGACCGCCGATCTGGACGATTACCTTCCCGGACGCCCGAGCGATCTGCTCGTCAAAGATCTCCTGGTCGGTCTTGCCTCGCGGTTCGGGCTTACCCGGTTCGCCGACATCATCGCCATCCACGCTCGCGCCGCCTCCTCTCACTCATCCACCACGCTAATGCCTTCTCAGCACGCAGGCTGCGCGTACCTTAGCGCCAACGCCCGTTGCTTTGCACCAATCTTGAGTAGATAGCCTCCGCGGGACCGAGTCGCCCACCACGATCACTTCCGGCGCAGAAGCGCCGATGCCAGGAATTGGTGCCCCGCGTGCACCGCCACCGTCTTTCGCGTACGGAAGTCGGTCACGTCCACCGTGCCGCGGTGCACGATGGTCAGCGTCCCGTCGCAGCGATCAATCGTATCCCAGATCGTGCCGCGTACGGTTCCGGCGCTGTAGCGGCCACTGGTGCGGAAGCGGCCGCTAACGTGGGAGTGCAATGTTTGCAGCACCCGCTTGCTGAGCGCCGCGTGGGCGACCGAACCGCTCGCACGATGCGCTCCGCAGCTGGCATAGGAGGGCGAGCCGCGGAAAGTTCCTTCCAGCAACGACAAGGTCGTCAACCCCTTGTGCAGGCCCTTGCGGTCTTGTGCCAGGTTGAACAGTCCGCCACCAAACGTCCCGGTCTGAACCTTGCCTCGCCGCAGCGAGGCCCCCGCCAGAGTCAGCGAACCCCGCCGCGCATCGACCTGAGTGCCCACCGGCAGTTGGCGCGGCCCGACCAGCCGGACGAAGCCCTTGCCCTTCGCGAGCGCCTCGCCACCCAGCACATCTCGCGCCGAATGGGACTTGCCGGCCGGCAGCTTCACGAACACCTGCCCGGAGACGGGCGAGGCATCAAGGGACTTGCCGAGCACCGGCGGGGCCGTCTGAGAACCACGGGCCCAGTAGGTGCCGACAGTCCCGTTGCTGGAATCGGTGAGGGCGAGGACCTCCGGATCTCCGGCGGGGCTGACGTCCCCGTCGAGCGCGAGGATCGCTGCGACACCGGGCGGTGCGCCAAGGTCGATCGGTGCCTCGAGTCCCGAGGCGGTAAGGCCTCGAGCGAACACGTGCAGGCCACCGGAGCCCACGCTGGTGTAGAAGGTCCATAGCCGCTCCGTTGAGTCCGCTGCCACCGAAGCGGCGCCATGATACGTCGAATCGTTGACGATCGTGGTCGAGCTGGAGGAGCCTACGCGCCACAGCAACACCTTGGTCGTTGCCGGATATCCGGCCGGATAGGCGACGTAGAACTTCGGCGGGTTGCTGGGGACCGCGACGATCGGCGTCCGCCCAAGCATCTGAACATGATTCGGCGCGCCGTTGTATGTCGTAACCGATCCGGGCATCTGCAGGGCTGGGCCCGAAGGTGCCCCGGTCAGTGGATTGACGGCCTGGCTCCAAACGCCCATGTGACCAGTCGCATTTGAGTCCCAGGCCAGTTGCAAGCTGTTCCCTTGAGCCGCAAGGTTGCTCTGATATCCGCAGCAGCCAGCCCCCAACGCCGCCTGGAAGTCCTGGTCCGGGGTCGCAGGATCCCTACCGACGTGAACCGTGACGCCCGTCGTGTGCGACCACGTCTCGACGGGCGTCCCGTTCAAGAGCGTGACGGCGTTCAGTTCCGAGCCATACACCTCGTCGCGATCGAAGAGAGCGGTCGGCGTGCTCCAGGTCCTCCCGCCATCGCTCGAGGTGGCGGCAAACAGCCCAGTCGGGCAAGCGGAGGTCGAAGTGACGCATTGGATACCACCGAAGAACGCTTCAAGCCCGCCTCCGGAGGTGTTGATGATCGCGGGATAGCTAACTGAGGAGAACCCGGGCGCGATCACTGTCGGCTTCCCGACGGTCCCGCCTGGGCTGATCGCGACGTGCACGATGTCCAGGGTGCCGGTGCCGCCGGGGGCGTACCTCAGCCAGACCACATGGAGCACGCCGTCGGCGGAGCGAACGCTGCCCGTCTCAGCGCTGATGCCGGTTGACCCGGTCACGGGAACCCAACTGACCGCATTCGCGCTCGCCGGCGCGAACACCACCACCGCAAGCACGGTCGCGGCGACCACCGCAGACAGACGCTTCACCGCCGAACCAGCCAGCACGCCCCGGGACATGCCCAAAACCCTATCCAAAATCCGTCGTCGCGACGGGGTTACAGCGGGATGTTTCCGTGCTTGCGCTTCGGCCCGGGAACGCGCTTGGTCTGCAGTGTCTCGAGCGCAGTGATGATCTTCGGGCGCGTCTCGTGCGCGACGATTACGTCGTCGATGTAGCCTCGCTCCGCCGCGGCATAGGGATTGGCGAAGTGGGCTTTGTAGTCGGTGATCAGCTTGTCGCGTCGGGTGTCGGGGGTGGGCGAAGCGGCGATGTCGCGGCGGTAGATGATGTTCACCGCACCCTCTGGCCCCATTACCGCGACCTCGGCTGTCGGCCACGCGAAGTTGAAGTCCGCGAGCATGTGCTTTGAGGCCATGACGTCATAGGCGCCGCCGTAGGCCTTCCGGGTGATGATCGTGATCTTCGGCACCGTGGCCTCGGTATAGGCGTAGAGCAGCTTGGCGCCGTGGCGGATGATCCCACCCCACTCCTGCTCCGTTCCAGGCAGGAACCCCGGAACGTCGGTGAATGTGATCAGAGGGATGTTGAACGCATCGCAGGTGCGGACGAAGCGGGCTCCCTTGGCCGAGGAGTCAATGTCGAGCACGCCGGCGAGCTGACTCGGCTGGTTGCCGACGATCCCGACCGAGTAGCCGTTAAGGCGAGCGAATCCGCAGATGATGTTCCGTGCGTAATGCTCGTGGACCTCGAAGAACTCGCCGTCGTCGACGATCAGACGAACGACGTGGCGCATGTCATAGGGCTTGTTCGGGCTGTCGGGTACGACGTGATCAAGCTCGGGGTCTTGCCTGAGCGGGTCGTCGGTCGGTTGGACCCGAGGCGGAATCTCGAGATTGTTTTGCGGGAGGAACGAGAGCAGGTAGCGGGTGTCCTCCAGGCAGTGGTCCTCGTCGTCGCAGGCGAAGTGGGCGACTCCCGACTTGGTGTTGTGCGCCATCGCGCCGCCCAGTGACTCGAAGTCGACCTCCTCGCCCGTCACCGTCCGGATCACGTCGGGACCGGTGATGAACATGTGCGAGGTCTCCTTGCACATGAAGATGAAGTCGGTGATCGCCGGCGAATAGACCGCTCCGCCCGCACACGGGCCCATGATCAGGCTGATCTGGGGAATCACACCGCTGCACTGAACGTTGCGGACGAACACATCGCCGTAGGCGCCAAGCGACACGACGCCCTCCTGAATCCGCGCTCCGCCGGAGTCGTTGATGCCGACCACCGGGCAGCCAATCCGTGCCGCGAGATCCATGATCTTGCACATCTTCTCGCCCATCACCTCGCCGAGCGAGCCACCGAAGACGGTGAAGTCCTGGCTGAAGACACACACCGGGCGTCCGTCGATCGTGCCATGGCCGGTGACGACGGCGTCGCCATACGGCCGGTTCTTCTGCATCTCGAACTCATACGTACGGTGGCGAACGAAGGTGTCGAGCTCCTGGAAGGACCCGGGGTCGAGCAACTTCTCGACGCGCTCGCGCGCGGTGTACTTGCCTCGCTCGTGCTGCTTGGCAACCGCCTGCTCCGAGCCCGAGTGGATCGCCTCGTCGCGGATCTCCTGAAGCTGGGCGAGCTTCTCCTCGTAGGTCTCGGGTGCCTTGGCACGCATCGGCTGCGGCAGTTTAGGGGCTTGGGTCGGCGCGGCGCTGAGAGGCCCATCGACGCGAACATTGGCGCCTGACCTCCGGGGGCGGAGGCTAAACGCCAACGTTCGTCGATTAGGGGCGTGAATAGGGCCGATGGTGCGCCTGGCCGAGGCTTTCGAGCGCCGCCGCGAGGATCGCCTCGGCGTCGATCGCCTCCTCCGGCGCGGCCCCCGGCTCCGGCGCGCCCGCCCCCTCTGGCGCCGCCCGCGGCTCAGGCGGACTCGCCGGCGGCGGTGGGGTCGCGGCAACCGCCGCCACGACCGCGTCGGCCTCCGGCACGGCCGGCACCATCGCCTCGGGAGCGGGGCGCTCGCCGAAAAGCCACGCCCGCAGGCGGGCCATGACGGTCGGGCGCGTGCGGCGAGACGGCCACGGGGGAAGCGGCTCCGGTTCTGGGGCCGGGTCGGGTTCCGGGGCCCGGTCCGGTTCGGGTGGGGGTCCTTCAGCCGCGCCCTCCCGGGCCGCAGCAACCGCAGCCTCCGCGGCAACCGACCCCGCACCCGCTCCAACCCCGCGTGCGCTCAACACCACACGCGTCCCCCATCCCGACGGCTCGAGCCGCACCGTGCCGCTTACACGCTCGCCCTCCCAGGCAACGGCGGTTTCCGGCTCGAGCCGCGTAAGCTTGATTTCGCCAAAAGCCCCCAAATGGCGGGCCAGCGACGATGCGTCGCTGCACTCCGCCCACAGCTCCGGGGGCGACTTGACCAGGGTCCGGCTTGCCTCGTGCTCAGTCATGTGTTCGTGGTTCGCCCGGTCCGCGAGGACTCCTTCACTTGCATGGGCATGTCCGGCATGTACGGCCCCGCCGACGAGGCCGACCCGCACGGGCCTCAGAATGTCGGCTGATACTCGCCGAACACGTCGCGCATCGCGCCGCAGACCTCGCCCATCGAGCACCGGTCCTTGAGCGCCGAACGTAAGCGTGGGAGCAGGTTCTCAGTGCCGCGCGCCGCTTCGCGAATCTCCTCGAGCCGCCGCTCAACCAGCTCCTGGTCGCGGTCGGCCTTGAACGCCCTCAACCGCTCTAGTTGATGGCGTTCCGATTCGGGGTCGACGCGGAGGATGTCATGGATCTCAGGTGAGTCCTCGACGAACTTGTTTACCCCCACGACAACGTCCTGTCCGGTCCGGTAGCGCTCGTAGTAGCCGAACGCCGACTCCTCGATCTCCGCCTTCATGAAGCCGATCGCCTGAATCGATCCGCCGAGCTCGTCGATCTTGGCGATCAGCTCCGTGGCGCGCGTTTCGATCTCATCGGTAAGCGCCTCGACGAAGTAAGAGCCCGCGAACGGATCGACGGTGTCGGCGGCGCCGGCCTCGTGACCGATGATCTGCTGCGTGCGCAGCGCGATCTTCGCGGCGCGCTCGGTTGGCAGCGCCAGCGCCTCGTCAAAGCCGTTGGTGTGCAGCGACTGGGTTCCGCCGCAGACGGCGGCGAAGCCCTGGAGCGCGACGCGGACGATGTTGTTCTCCGGCTGCTGGGCGGTCAGCGTGACGCCGGCGGTCTGGGTGTGGAACCGCAGTCTCCAGGACCGCTCATCCTGAGCGCCGAAGCGCCCGCGCATGATCTCGGCCCACATCTTGCGGGCCGCACGGAACTTCGCCACCTCCTGGAAGACGTTGTTGTGCCCGTTGAAGAAGAACGCCAGTCGAGGAGCGAACGTGTCGATCAGGAGTCCGGCATCGAGCGCGGCCTGTACGTACGCGATCCCGTTAGCGAGCGTGAAGGCGACTTCCTGCACCGCCGAGCACCCCTTTTCCCGGAAGTGATAGCCGGAGATCGAGATCGTGTTCCACTTGGGGATCCGCTCGTTGCAATACGCGAACAGATCGGTGGTCAGCCGGATCGCGCCCTCCGGCGGGTAGATGAAGTTGCCGCGGGCGATGTACTCCTTGAGGATGTCGTTCTGGGTGGTGCCGCGGAGCTGGTCAGATGGGACCCCCTCATCCTCGCCGACCAGCTCGTAGAGCAGCAACAGGACGCTGGCCGGTGCGTTGATCGTCATCGAGGTCGAGACCTTGTCAAGCGGGATCTCGTCAAACGCGGTCCGCATGTCGTCGATCGTGTCGATCGCCACTCCGGTCCGTCCCACCTCGCCCAGGCAGCGGGGGTCGTCGGAGTCAAGACCGAGCTGAGTCGGGAGATCGAAGGCCATGCTGAGTCCGGTGGATCCGTGGTCGAGCAGGTAGCGGTAGCGCTGATTGGATTCCTTCGCGCTCGCGTAGCCGGCGTACTGGCGCATCGTCCACAGCTGCTTGCGGTGCAGGTCGCGGTGGATGCCTCGGGTGTACGGATAGTCGCCGGGCTCGCCCAGCCTGTGGGTCAGGTCCTCCGGGAGGTCCCTCTCGGTGTACAGGGGCTCGACCTCGATCCCGGAGTCTGTGAATCGCCGCGGATCATCCGGCCCGACGATCGGGGCGATCGTGCGGTTCTCACCGGTGGTAGCCATCCCAAGGCAGGTTACTCGCCGAGCCGCCCGCCCGGGACCGTGAAGCAGGCCGAGAAATGGCTCAAGGAGGCAGCCGAGGGTGCCGATAAGCCAAGCAGGGCGCAGTTCCCGCCGGAGGGGGCAAACTCAAACCGTCGGTGTGGTGGGGCTTCGCTGGGCGAGGGTCAGGATGGCTCTCGCCCGGCGGAACTAACTACAGGACCTTCGACAGAAAGGCCCTGGTCCGCTCGTGCTTGGGCGCCCCGAGGACCTCGGCCGGCTTCCCGGACTCGACGACCACCCCGTCGTCGATGAACACCACCGAATCGGCCACCTCTCGCGCGAACCCCATCTCGTGCGTGACCACGATCATCGTCATGCCGTCCTGGGCCAGTTGGCGCATCACGTCGAGCACGTCCCCCACGAGCTCGGGGTCGAGCGCGGAGGTCGGCTCGTCGAACAGCATCAGCTTCGGCTCCATGGCCAGCGCGCGAGCGATCGCGACGCGCTGCTGCTGGCCGCCGGAGAGCGCGACCGGATAGGTCCCGAGCTTGTCGCCGAGGCCGACGCGGTTCATCACCTGGGTGGCCCGCGCACGTGCCGGACCGCGCCCGATCTTCGCGACCTGGATCGGCGCCAGGGTGACGTTCTCAAGCGCGGTCATGTGCGGGAACAGGTTGAAGTGCTGGAAGACCATCCCGATCTCCGCCCGCTTCCTCGCAACGTAGCGCTCGTTCAGCTCGTGGAGCTTGCCGCCGGCTTCGCGATAGCCGACCAGCTCGCCATCGACCGACAGGCGGCCGGAGTTGATCTTCTCCAGGTGGTTGATGCAGCGCAGGAAGGTGGACTTGCCAGAGCCGGACGGGCCGAGCAGGCACATGACCTCCCCCGGCCGAACTTCGAGGTCGATACCGTTGAGGACCTCGAGGCGTCCGAAGCGCTTGCGGACGGCCTCGGCCTTGACCATTGCGTCAGTCATGGCATTGCTGCACTCTCGCCGTTGCGGAAGCCCAACCAGCGAGCGCGCATCGAGGCCCGCTCGGACCGCGAGAAGCCGTGTCCGTAGTGACGCTCGATGAAGAACTGGCCGACGTAGGCGACGCTTGTCATCGCGAGGTACCAGATGCTCGCCACGATCAGCAGTGGAATCGTCTTGAAGTTGACGGCGTATATCTCCTGCACCGAGTAGAGCAGCTCGGTGAAGGTGATCACGCTCACGAGCGAGGTGTTCTTCAGCATCGAGATCGTCTCGTTGCCGGTCGGAGGGATGATCACCCGCATCGCCTGCGGCAGCACGACCAGGCGCATTATCTGTAGCCGCGACAATCCGAGGGACTGCGCTGCCTCCGTCTGACCTTCGTCGACGGCGATGAAACCGGCCCGCACGATCTCGGCCATATAAGCGCCCTCATTCAGTGCGAGCCCCAGGATCGCGGCGACGAAGGTCGTGATTATCTGGTTGGCGTTCCCGTGGACGAGCGCCGGCCCGAACGGCACCCCGAGATTGATGGTCGGGAAGAGCGCCGCGACGTTGTACCAGAACAGCAGCTGCACCAAGAGCGGCGTTCCCCGGAAAAACCAGATGTAGAGCCAGCTGGCGCCCGACACGACCGGATTCGGCGATTGGCGCATGATCGCCAGCACGACCCCGAGCAAGACCCCGATCGCCATCGAGATCAGGGTCAGATAGAGGGTGGCGATGACGCCGTGCAGGATGCGGGGGTCGAACAGATACTGCCCGACGACGTGCCACTGGAAATTCTTGTCGCTGACGATCGAACGAACGACCGAAGCCCCTACAACCAGCACGATCAGGGCGACGATCCACCGCCCGGGACGACGGACCGGGACGGCCTCGATGTCCTCTGGCCGTCCGGTCCGGTCCTCTGGAAGCTCGGAGGTACTCACCTCTGAGCGATAGTTTGCCGGTTAGCTCGTCGCTCCGTTGATTGACGGGTTGGTGATCGCTCCCGCCTGCACGCCCCACTTGGTCAGAATCGACTTGTAGGTGCCGTTCTTCATCAGCACCTTGAGCGCGGCGAGTACGGGCTTCGACAGCCCGCTGTTCTTGGGGATCGCCAGGCCGTACGGCGCGGTGCCGTACGTCTGGCCGGTGACCTTGAACTGGCCGCCTGACTGCTTGACCTGGTAATCGGCGACCGGGGAGTCCGCCATCGAGAGCTGCGCGCGGCCGCTCGACAGCGCCAGGTTGGCGCCGCTCTGGTCCGAGAACGAGAGCACGGTTACCCCGGGCTTACCGGATTTCTTGCACTTGGCGCTCTGGCCGTTTGCATCCGTCGCCTGCGTGGTCCCCTTCTCGACTGAGACGGTCTTGCCGCAGAGATCGGCCAGACTGATGACCGAAGCGCCGCCTTGCGCCTTGGTGAAGAACGATGTTCCCGCCAGGAAGTAGTCGACGAAATCGACGCTCTTCTCGCGCTCCTTGGTATCTGTGAACGATGAAGCGCCCATGTCGAACTTCCCCGCCGCCAGGCCAGGGATGATCGTGTCGAAGGTCGCGTTCACCACGTTCGCCTTCAGCCCCATGACCCCGGCCAGCGCGTTGACCAGATCGGCGTCCATCCCCACGACCGTGTGCCCATTGGATCCGATGAACTCGTTCGGCGCATAGCTCGCATCGGCGCCCACGGTCAGTGTCCCCTTGCTCTTGATCGCGGCGGGCACCACCGCCACCACCGCGGAATCGGCGCCCGCGGCAGCCGATGACGAGCTCGCGCTCGCCGCGGTCGTGGAGGTTGATGACGAGGCGGGGCTACTGCTGCTGCTACTGCTGCTACCGCAGGCCGCGATCGCCCCGAAGCAAAGCAGCGAAAGCGGAGCCGCTAACCAGCTCTTCCATGTACTCATCCCAGAACTCCTTTGAAGATCGCCCAGAAGTAGCTCGCCAGGATATGGGAGAAATGGGCCTTGCGCCCAACCTCTAACGCGCGTTGAACACAGCTAGCCTGTGTGTTCATGCAGGTCCGTGTGCGACTGTTTGCCGTGCTGCGCGAGCGAGCCGGCGTCAACGAGCTTTATCTGGAGCTTCCCGAGGGCGCCCTTGTCAGCGATGCCCTCGCCCAGGTGGGGTCACTCACCGACGGCGTGCCGGTGGTGATGGCGGTCAATCAGGAATACGCGGACGTCGGCGAGGCGCTGCATGCCGGTGACGAAGTCGCACTGATCCCTCCCGTATCGGGCGGCTCGGTGACCGCGCTGCACGCGCGGGTGACGGCCAAGCCGCTGAGGCTCGATCCATTGGTCGAGCTCGTCAAGGACCCGCGGGCGGGGGCGATCGTCACTTTCTCCGGCGTCACGCGCGAGGTCAGGGAGCTCGACTACGAGGCCTACGCCCCGATGGCTCAGCGCAAGATCGCCGAGATCCTCTCGGCGGCGATCGAGCGGCATGGCCTGTGCGCGGCGGCCGCCGAGCATCGAATCGGACAGGTGCCGCTGTCCGAGCCGTCGGTCCTGGTGGCGGCGTCGGCGCCCCATCGCGATGGGGCGTTCGCCGGAGCGCGCGAGATCATCGATCGCATCAAGACCCAGACGCCGATCTGGAAAAAGGAGGAGGGCGAATGGGTACGCGGAGTGACACCGGACCCGGCGACCTGAGGGACCTCCCCGCCGTCCACGAGCTGGCCGCGAAGCTGGATGCACCCCGCGGGCTCGCGGTGGCTGCGGCTCGGCGCGCGATCGACGAGCGGCGGGAGGCGATCCTGAGCGGCGATCCCGCCGAGCACCCTGACCTGGCCGGCCGGGCGCACGAGCTGCTCACAGCGTTCGAGCAGCCTTCGCTGCGCCGTGTTCTCAACGCCACGGGTGTGATCGTGCACACCAACTTGGGGCGAGCGCCGCTGGCGAGCGCTGCCCGCGAAGCCGTCAGACGCGCGGCCGAGGGCTATTCGAACCTCGAGCTGGACCTCCACACCGGTGCTCGCGGCAGCCGGCACGCGCACGCGGAGGGACTGCTGCGTGAGCTGACCGGGGCGGAGGCGGCGATCGCCGTCAACAATGGAGCCGCGGCGGTGCTGCTGGCAGTCGCGGCGCTCGCCGGGCCCCAGCGGGGGGTCATCGTCTCCCGCGGCCAGCTCGTCGAGATCGGCGGCGGGTTTCGGATTCCCGAGGTGGTCACCCAGTCGGGCGCGGAGCTGCTCGAGGTCGGCACGACCAACCGGACGCGGTTGGAGGACTACCAGCGAGCGCTCGAGCGGGCACCGATGCCAATCGGGGCGATTCTGCGCGTGCATCAATCCAACTTCCGGACGGTCGGATTCGTGCAGCAGCCGTCGATCGAGAGACTCTGCGAGCTCGGAGTCCCCGTGATCGACGATGTCGGCTCGGGGGTGCTGGCCGACGCCAGTGGAATTCCCGCTCTCGGGGAGGAACCCGCGATCAGTCGGTCCGTTGCCGCCGGTGCGGCGCTCATCTGTTGCTCGGGCGACAAGCTGCTCGGCGGACCGCAGGCGGGTTTGATCGTCGGCCGTCGCGACGCGGTGGCCGGCGCCCGCGGCCACCCGCTGGCGCGCGCGATGCGGATCGACAAGCTATCGCTCGCCGCGCTCGAGGCAACGCTGATCCTGTACCGAGATCCGCAGCGGGCACGCCAGGAGATCCCGGTGCTTGCGATGCTCGACGTGTCGGAGCGCCGCCTTGCCGAACAGGCCGCCCGCCTCCGCGACGAGATCGGCTCCGTTGCCGAGGTGGTGTCCTCCACCGCCAGGGTCGGGGGCGGGGCGCTCCCGCTACTGGAGCTTCAGGGGCCGGCAGTGGCGCTCGCGAGCGATGCCGACCCGGTAGGCCTCGCTGAGGCGCTTCGCCGGCTCGATCCGCCGCTGATCGCTCGCATCCATGACGGCCGCCTCGTGCTCGACCCGCGAACGCTCAGCGACGCTGAGATATCGCTCGCTGGGGCTGCGGTTCGATCCGTGGTGTGAGCATGCCGGCCGCTCCGTTGACGCTCGGCACCGCCGGTCACATCGACCACGGCAAGACGGCGCTGATCCGCTCGCTGACGGGAGTTGATACCGATCGCCTTCCCGAGGAGAAGGCCCGCGGGATCTCGATCGAGCTCGGCTACACGAGCCTCGAGCTCCCCTCGGGGCGGCGTCTGTCGGTGATCGACGTTCCCGGCCACGAGCGATTTGTCCGGACCATGGTCGCCGGCGCGACCGGCATCGATCTCTACCTGATGACGATCGCCGCCGATGACGGTGTGATGCCGCAGACGCGCGAGCACGCGGCTGTGCTGGACGCGCTGGATGTAAGAACCGGAGTCGTCGCCGTGACTAAGCGCGACCTCGTCGATCCCGAGAACGCGATCCTGGAAGCCTCTGAGCTGCTGCCCGAGGCGGAGATCGTGCCCGTTTCGGCACGGACCGGATCGGGGCTCCAGGAACTGCTTGTGGCTCTCGACCGAGCTGCCGCTCGCATACGGAGCCGCGCGGATGCGAGCGATCCGGCGCGGCTTCACGTCGATCGGGTGTTCACGATCCGCGGGGCGGGGACGGTTGTGACGGGAACGCTGTGGGCGGGCGAGATTGTGCGCGGCGAGGAGGTGCGGCTGCTTCCGGGTGACCGCCGCGCCCGCATTCGCGGCGTCCAGGTCCACGACCAGCCGACCGAGCGCGCGGCGGCCGGCCAGCGCGTGGCCGCGAACCTGACCGGGGTCGCAGTCGACGAGGTGGCGCGCGGCGACGTAATCACCACCAAAGGCTCTGAGCTACGAGCGACCTACCTGATCGATGCCGGACTCGAATTTCGCGATCTCGAACCTGAGCCCGGTGACCGCGTCCAGATTCACCACGGCACCCGCGAGAGTCCGGCCCGTCTGACCTGGCTCGGCGGCCGCTTCTGGCAGCTCCGGCTCGAGCGGCCGCTGATCCCGGCCCGCAACGATCGTCTCGTGCTCCGCCAGATCGCTCCTCCGGACACGCTGGGGGGCGGGGTGGTGCTGGACGCATTTCCAAAGAAGCACGGGCCAAGCCGCAACCTGCTCACGACCCTGGAGAGACTCTCCCGGGGTGAGACCGTGGACGAAGGCGCCCCCAGGAGCGCCACGACCAGCGCCCGAGCCGCTCCGCCCCCGCACGAACCACTGTCTCCGAGCGCCCTAGCCCTCGAGCAGCGCCTACGAACAGCCGGGCTCCAACCACCCCTCGACACGGAGCTCGCCGACGAGGACCTCGCGGCGCTCCGCGCTGCCGGGCGCGCGACCCGCGTCTCCAAGTCCCTGCACTACCACCCGGACGTGCTCGCCGAGGTGCGCGAACGCCTGGTTGCGCTCGCGCAGGACAACGGCGGATCGGTAAGCCTCGCCCAGCTACGCGACGAGCTAGGCACCTCACGCAAGTTCGCCCAGGCGCTATTGGAGCATTTTGATTCTCAGCGGGTGACGATTCGACGCGGAGACGAGCACGTCCTGCGCCGGCAGAGCGGCTAGCTCACAAGACTCCGCCGGCCGCCGGAGGCGCCGTAGGGTCACGCCCCTCACCTCCGCCGTGCTCCCGCGCCAGGTAGTCCTCGATGAACATCGGAGACTCCCCTGAGCGCTCGACGACCGCCAGCAAAGAGGACATGGTCGAGACCTCCTCGACCTGCTCCTTGAGAAACCACCCTACGAACTGCTCGCTCAGATAATCGCTCTCATCGCGCGCCACGCCGACCAGCGCGGCCACCTGATCGGAGACGCGCCGCTCCTGGTCGAGCGCGAGGGCCACCGGCGCGACGATGTCAGCGAACTCGGTCTCGGGCGCCGCGACGCCTGGAATCGCCACCAGCCCGTCCGCGTCGAGCAGGTAGCGAACCATCATCATCGCGTGGTTTCTCTCTTCCACGGCCTGGGCGTAGAAGAACGCGGCCAGACGCGGAAGGGTCTGTGAGTCGTAATAGACGGCGTTGGCGATGTACTGCTGCGAGGCGGCGAACTCGTATGCGATCTGCTCGTTCAGACGCTCGACGAACCGTGATGCTGCCACCGCTCCTCCTAGGCTAGGGGCCACAGATGCTATTGGGCGGGCCACATTCTGCCTGTAGCGCAATGTAGATTGCGCGTCATGCCTACCTGCCTCGTTACCGGGGGCGCCGGATTCCTCGGCTCCCACTTGTGCGATGAGCTGCTCAGACGCGGCCATCGGGTGGTCTGCGTCGACAACCTCGAAACCGGCTCGCTGGCAAACATCGAGCACATCCGCACCGATGCCTTCGTCCACCTCAACCTCGACATCATCGATCCCTACTTCGTCGATGAACCGATCGACTTCGTCTACCACCTGGCTTCGCCGGCCTCGCCGATCGATTACCTGCGCTTGCCGCTGCACACGCTGAAGGTCGGGTCCTACGGGACCCATCACACGCTCGGGCTCGCCAAGCAACACCGGGCACGGTTCCTGATCGCGTCGACCAGCGAGGTGTACGGGGATCCACAAGTCCACCCGCAACCCGAGACCTACTGGGGGCACGTAAACCCGATCGGTCCCCGGGGGGTGTACGACGAGGCCAAGCGTTACGCCGAAGCCTTGACGATGGCGTATCACCGCCAGCAGGGAGTAGATACCGCGATCGTGCGGATTTTCAATTCATACGGTCCGCGGATGAGACCGCACGACGGCCGCGCGATACCGACGTTCTTGCGACAGGCGTTGCAGGATCGCCCGATCACCGTCTTCGGCGACGGGTCGCAGACACGCTCGTTCTGCTACGTGGACGACGAGATCCGGGGCCTCATCGCGCTGTCCGAATCGGGGTACCACAAGCCCGTGAACATAGGCAATCCGGACGAGTTCACGCTGCTCGAGCTGGCCCAGGCCGTGATCGAGGTCACGGCCTCAAAGTCGGAGATCGTGTTCGAGGCGCTGCCCACGGACGACCCGCAGGTCCGACAGCCTGACATCACCCTGGCTCGAGAGCTACTAGGCTGGGAGCCGACCGTAGACCTGCGGGAAGGACTCCGGCGGACGATCGAGCAGTCCGGACCGGACACGCTCGTAGGTGCGATTCGGTAGCGCGCGGGCCCTCGCCGCCGCCCAGCCGGCGGCGCTCCCCACCCCAAACTCGTAACTTCGTTGTCAACATACCGTTACCACTCGGGGGACTGACCAGCTTGAGCGCTACGTGACGATCGAGCAACAAGAGCCCACGAAAGTACATAGCAACGGCACGCTCGAGCGTGCCGGGTCGTTGGCGATGCCGGAGCGCGACGTTCGCCGCAAGCGGCCGCCACTGCTGTCGTTTCTGCTTCGGCTCGAGACGCTGAGACGGGTTGCCCGCGTGGTGTCGCTGCTGGCGCTCGACTACATCGGCGTGATCGGTGCCCTATTCACGGCGCTGTTCTTGAAGCTCCTGGTTCGCGGCGAGCCCGACGCCGGCCTGGCTTGGCGCGAGTCCCGGCATTGGGTCGCATTCGCCTACCTGGTCACGGTGCTGATGTTCGCTCGCGCCGACCTATATGCGGACCGCCCGCGGCGACCCGGACTCGCCCAGATCGCGACGTCCCTGTTCCAAGCAACAATTATTGCGCTCGTGTTCGCGCTGGCCAACGGCGAGCACTTCTCGAGCTACTACATCTTTTACGGATCTCTGTTCTTCGGGACGGTCTACATCGCGACGCTGCGCCAGTTCCACCTGCGGGTAACGGGCTGGCTGCTGCAACAGGCGGGGTATCGGCGACGCGCGCTGCTGGTGGGATCCGGCAAGCACATCGAGGCAGTCGCGCATGCGCTCGAGCATCGCGCCCACACCCAGGTGGAGCTCGTCGGGTACATCTCGCTCACCCCTCGGCCGCAAAACGGGCTGCGCTCACTTGGCCAGCTCGAGCAGCTGCCGGAGGTGCTCATCGGTCAGCGCGTCCAGGAAGTGATCATCGCCGACTCGGATTTCCCGCAGGACAAGGCGGTCGAGCTCGTCGATCTCTGCCACCAGCGGGGCGTAACCGTGCAGGTCGCGCCGACGACGATGGAGATCCTGATCGATCGCGCGGAGTTCGTCCCCGGCCAGACAGTGCCCCTGTTCACGCTCCGTCCCCCCGTATTCGAAGGGATCGACTACGCGCTCAAGCGAACCTTCGACCTTGTGCTTTCAATCGTCAGCCTGATCTTGCTCTCGCCGCTGCTGCTGGCGATCGCGATCGCGGTCAGGCTGAGCTCACGCGGGCCGGCGTTCTATCGCTCGGTACGCCCGGGAATCGCCGGACGGCCTTTCTCCTGCTTCAAGTTCCGCACGATGCGCGAGCATGCCGATCAGATCCAGGACGACCTCGAGCCGCTCAACGAGAAGTCCGGTGCCCTGTTCAAAATCCGCCAGGACCCGCGCTTGACGAAGGTCGGCCGCTTACTGCGACGCTTCTCGCTCGATGAGCTTCCGCAGCTACTGAACGTCGTCCGCGGTGAGATGTCGCTGGTCGGGCCGCGGCCGCTGCCGATGCGCGACTTCGAGCGTCTGGAAGAGTGGCACAAGAAACGCTACCTGGTACTTCCCGGCATCACCGGGCTATGGCAGGTATCGGGCCGCTCCGAGCTCGACTTCGACGACCTCGTACGGCTTGACTTCCTCTACCTCGAGCAGTGGTCGATAATGCTCGACCTCTCAATCCTGTTGAAGACGATTCCGGCGGTACTCAGCCGGCGTGGGGCCTTTTAGGACCGTACCCGCGCCGGTAGGCTACGCCGCCTCCGACATGCCTCCCACTGACCGCTTCGTGATCAGCTTCGCCGCCGAGCCTCCCCAGGAGCCGTTGCCCTACGGTCGCTGGTCGGACACGCTGCGAAACCACTTCCTGGCGTCGTGTCGTGAACTCGACACCGAGGGCGAGGAGATCGGCGAGCCGGGAGAGATCGCCTGGTTCCCGGATCGCTCCTACTCCGGACGCACCTACGTGCCGGCGGTGGCGCGCACGACCGAGGGCTACGAGCTGTT
Organism: uncultured Solirubrobacterales bacterium; assembly: GCA_963836065.1. GTDB lineage: Bacteria > Actinomycetota > Thermoleophilia > Solirubrobacterales > Solirubrobacteraceae > Palsa-465. Next base: position 562,602 of record CAWIII010000021.1, on the reverse strand, counting down.
CGGCTTCGTGTCGTTCACCGAGGCATCGGGCGGACCGAGCGACTTCGAGGCAACGGTCGATTTCACCGCCGAGCTGGCCGAGGCCAACCCGGACTGGAAGCTCGATCTCAACGATGACGTGATCGGGAGCTGGCGCGGGGAGCAGGGCAACAGCGCCGAGATGACGCTCGTCTGGGGAGTGCCGCTGATTCCTGGAGGGGAGGCGGTGACCGCCGAGCTCGCCGATCTGGCGGTCGATCAGTGTCAGCTGATCGAGCAACGCTTCACGCTGATCGCGGCCGACAACTATCGCTCGGACTACCTCGAGATCAAGCTGTGGGCGGGCAGCGGCGAGGAACTGGCGCGCGAGTCGCTTTACGTCGACGAGGACGAGACGTCGAGCGACGAGGCGCCCAGCGACGAGGCTTGAGCGCCGCTCAGCGCCGCGGGCAGTGTGAGTCTGACTTCATCTTCCGTCAACGGGAAATGACACGCGGCGAGCGTGTCGTGGCGCTTGTCCTCGAGCGGCGGTTCCTCCGTCGAGCAGAGTTCCTGCGCCTTTGGACAGCGGGTGTGAAAGCGGCAACCCTGAGGCGGGTTGGCCGGGCTGGGCACGTCGCCGGTGAGGAGCTGGCGCTCGCGCCGACGGCCGCTCGGGCCGGCGACCGGGACCGCGGACAGGAGGGCCCCGGTGTACGGGTGGCGGGGGAAGCTGTACAGAGCGTCGTTGGGCGCGAGCTCGACGATCTTGCCCAGGTACATGACCGCCACCCGGTCGCACATGTGGCGCACGACCGACAGGTCGTGGGCGATGAAGATCAGCGTCAGCCCCATCTCGCGCTGGAGGGCGCGCAGGAGGTTCAGCACCTGGGCCTGGATCGAGACGTCGAGCGCTGAGACCGGCTCGTCGGCGACAAGCAGCTTGGGCTCGAGCGCGATCGCCCGCGCCACCCCGATGCGCTGTCGCTGCCCGCCCGAGAACTCGTGCGGGAAGCGGTTGTAGTGCTCGGGATTCAGACCGACGCGGTCCATCAGCTCCTGCACCCGCTTGCGGCGCTCGCCCTCGCCCTTCAGCAGCCCGTGGATGGCAAACGGCTCGGCGATGATCGAGCCGACCGTCTTGCGGGGGTTCAGCGACGAGTAGGGGTCCTGGAAGACCATCTGCGTCTGGCGATGGAGGGCCTTCAGCTCATCCTTCTTGGCCGCGGCGACGTCCTGCCCGTCGAGCAGGATCGTGCCCGAGGTTGGATCTAGCAGCCGCACCAACAGGCGAGCGGTCGTGCTCTTGCCGCACCCGGTCTCGCCCACGATCCCCAGCGTTTCGCCCCGCCTGACGTCGAACGAGATGTCATCGACCGCCTTGACCGCGCCGATCTGGCGCTGGACGATGATCCCGCGGGTGATCGGGAAGTGCTTGACGAGGTTCTTGACCTCGACCAGCGGCTCGCCGTTCGCACTCACGCGGCGCCCTCCGACAACAGGCGCCGCGAGGCGGGGGCGCGGACACGCTCGTCCTCTTCGACCACGAGGCGGCGAAGTGTGGATGACGTCTCGCCCGCCTGGAGGCCTTGCCAGATTCGGCTGCGGACCTCGGTCGAGAGCAGGCAGGCCACGTAGTGGCCGGGATCCCCGGTGACGGGCTCGAGCTTTGGGTCCGTCCGCTTGTGCGCCTCGCGCACGTACGGACAGCGCGGATGGAAGAAGCAACCGGACGGGCGCTTGATCAAGCTCGGGGGACGGCCCGCGATCGGCACGAGCTCCTCGTCGCGGGGGGTGTCCAGGCGCGGAATCGACTTCAACAGACCCCACGTATACGGTTGCTGCGGAGAGCCGAAGATGGCGTCGGTCGGCGCCCGTTCGACGATCCGGCCGGCATACATGACCGCGATCTCGTCGGCGATCTCGGCCACCACCCCGAGATCGTGAGTGATGATGATGATCGCCATCCCGAGCCGCCGCTGGAGCTCGTCGAGCAGGGCCAGGATCTGCGCCTGCACCGTGACGTCGAGCGCGGTGGTGGGCTCGTCGGCGATCAGCAGCTTGGGCTCGTTGGCGAGCGCCATCGCGATCATCACGCGCTGGCGCATACCGCCCGAGAACTCGTGCGGGAACTGATCGACGCGCTGCTGCGGATCGGGGATCCCGACCAGCTCGAGCAGCTCCACGGCGCGGGTCCGCGCCGCGGCCTTGGAGACGTCGCGGTGGGCGTGGACCGCCTCGGTCAGCTGCGCGCCCACCTTGTAGAAGGGATGCAGCGAGGCCAGCGGGTCCTGGAAGATCATCGCGATCTCGTTGCCGCGGATCCGGCGCAGCTCGTCGTCGGGGAGCGCAACCAGGTCGCGGCCCTCGAACAGGATCCGCCCTTCGATTCGCGCCCCCTGCTGGCGGGTGAGGCCGAGCGCGGTCAGGGACGAAACGGTCTTGCCGGAGCCCGACTCACCGACGATGCCGAGCGTCTGCCTGGTGTCGACGGAGTAGGAGATGCCGTCGACGGCATGGACGACTCCGTCCTCGGTCGAGAACTGCACGCGCAGGTCCTCGACCTGCAGCAGCGGCTCGGTCACGAGTACCGCACCCTCGGGTCGAGATATGCGTATGCAATGTCGACCACGAGGTTGAAGAAGATGATGAAGAACGCTCCGAACAGAGTGATGCCCTGAATTGTGGTCAGGTCCGACACGCTGATCGCGTTATAGAGTAGCCGCCCGACTCCAGGGATGTTGAAGACGGTCTCGGTGAGGATCGCGTTGCCGGCCAGCAGCGTGCCGACGTCGAGGCCGATCAGCGTGACGATCGGGGTGATCGCGCTGCGCACGCCGTGGTGCAGGATGACCCTCCGCTCGGGCAGGCCCTTGGCGCGCGCCGTGCGAATGTAGTCCTCCGACATCGTGTCGATCATGCTCGCCCGCATGTAGCGCGCGTAGACGGCTGCAGTCGCCGCCGCCAGCACGAGCCACGGCAGGATCATCGAGCCCGCCTTTTGGAGGGGGGTCGAGGCGCTCGCGAAAGAGCCCTGGCCGGGGAATATGGGGAACCGGCCGATGTCGTCGGCGAACAGGTACAGGCTCACCAGCCCGAGCCAGAAGACGGGCGCCGAGATCAGCGCCAGCGAAGTGGTCATGCTCGTCCGGTCGATCAGCGACCGGGGCTTGATCGCCGAGACGATCCCCACGCTGATCCCGACCGCCAGCCAGATGATCAACGCGCCGGTCACCAGCCAGATGGTCGCCGGCAGGCGCGAGAAGATCAGCTGGCGGACGGGGACGTTGTACTGGTAGCTGTAACCGAAGTCGAAGTGCAGGAACACCTGCCGCATGTAGATGAGGTACTGCTCCCAGATCGGCTTGTCGAGCCCCAGGGAATGACGGATCTGGGCGATCTGCGCCGGCCCCGCGTTCCGCCCCGCCCGCAGAACCGCCGGGTCTGCCGACGGCAGGATGTAGAAGATCAGGAAGATCACCGCGCTGACGATGAACAGCATCGCGATGCCCCACAGGATGCGTCTGACGATGTAGCGGAACATGGGCAGGCCCGGGGCTGATGAACGGAACGGACCCGCCGCCGCCGGCGGCGGCGAGCCCGTCCACAGCTAGTTCAGAGAACCGTCCGGAGTCACCTCACTTGAGCGAAGTGAACGACAGGTCGGTGAGCCCGTTGAACAGGTTGATCACCGGGATCACGTTTGTCGAGGCAACGTTGCCCTGATAGTCCCAAAGCCACGGAACCGCCGGGGCCTGGGCCATGATCATGTCGTCGATCTTGCCGTACTGCGCGGCCCGCTGGGTCGGATCGGTGATGTACTTGGCCGAGTTAAGCGCGGCGTTGATCGCCGAGTAGTTCAGCTGCGGCCAGTTGGAGTTGTTGCTCGGGCTGGCCTTGATCGTTGCGCCGTTGAACGGGACGTCGATGATCGCCTGGCCGTCGTTGAAGTCCTTGATCCACCCGACGTTCGGGCAGGCGTTCGGTGCGTTGGACACGACCGAGCAGAACTTCGTGTACATGACGGCGTGCTCGACTGGGTGCAGCTGGACGTTGAACCCAAGCGCGGTCAGCTGCGACTTGAACACCTGCGCGGTGTTGCTGCCCGGGGGCGAGTTATCGCCGGCCATCGTGACCGTGCAGTTGCCGGTGCACTTGCCGCTCGAGTAGCCGGCCTTCTTCATGTACGACTCGGCCAGCGCCACGTCCCCGGTGGGGTGCTGGATGAAGTCGAGCGTCGAGGGACCGGCGGCCCCCCCGGCCTGCTGGAACCCAGGGATTAACGGCGGGATGAAGTGCGTGGCCAACCCGCCGGCCAGGGGCCCGCCGCGAGTGTTCCGCAACGCGTCGCGATTTGACGCCGCGATCACGGCCTTGCGGACATTGAGGTTGTTGAACGGCGGCTTGGTGGTGTTGAGCGCGATGTAACGGTTCGCCCCTCCCGGGGTCAGCGTCAGCTGCTTCGGATACTGCGTGGCCGCCAGCTTCAGCGACTCTCCTGTGGGGGGATTGTCGAAGTTGATCATGCTCGAGCCGGTGAGGATTTTGCGGATGGCGGAGTTCGTGTCCGAGAAGCCCTCCTGGACCACGACCTTATTCAGGTAGGCCGGGCGGAAGTCCGAACCCGCCGTGTAATTCGGGTTGCGCAGCAGCGTGATCTGCTTGCCGGGCTGGTAGCTCGAGATGTAGTACGGACCGACGTCGAGCTGATGCTGGCCGTAGGTCGAGGACGGCGTCTTGGAATCGTAGTTGGCCGCGTACCCCTGCGGGATCGGCGAGGACAGCGGCAACGACAGCGCCCCGATCAGCCCAAGGGAGGAGGGCTTGCTCAAGTGGAAGACGATCGTCGAGGAATCCAGCGTCGCGATGCCGCTGATGTTGGGGGCCTTGCGTGGGTCCTTCTTGACCGCCGCCTGCGCCTGTGAAAGACCGACCACGTCGGTGAAGTACAGCCCCAGGTAACCGTTTGGCACTCCGGGCAGCAGCGCCCGTTCAATCGCGTACTTGACGTCAGCGGAGACGACCGGCTTGCTCCAGCCGGGGCCACCGCCCAGCGGCGGGCTGTAGCGGACGTTCGGCTTGATCTTGAAGGTGACCGTCTTGCCGCCGTCGGTGATGGTCGGCTGGCCTTGGGCCAGGAGCGGCTGCGGCGCGCCGGTGTCGCTGGGCGGCCAGCCCATCAGCGGCGAGTCGACGGCCTGGTCGACCATGTAGGTCGGCTGGTAGTACGCGGCGCCGGGATCGATGTAGTCGACGTCGCCGTTTGCGATCACGGTCAGCGTTCCGCCCTTGACCGGGTTCGCCGGCGCTGCTGTGCGTGCCGGAAACTTGGCCAGCTCAGCGCTCACCGAGGAGCCGCTGCTCGAGGTGCCTGAGCTACCGCCACCAGTGCTGCTCGACTTGCTGCTCGAGCCGCAGGCGGCGACGCCGAGCGAGGACATTGCCAGCACCCCGGGCAGAAGCACCCCGAGCAATCTAGACCTGGATCGCATGTTCCATCCTTTAGTTTGACGACGTACCTTCATTTGCAGACCCTCCCCGGGGTCAACTCTTTCTCGCCCGCGGGTTGAGCGCGTCCGTCATCGCGTCTCCGACGAAGTTGAACGCGAGCGCGGCGAACAGCAGCGCCAGTCCCGGGAACAGCATGTACCACCACTGGCTCGAGAGGTTTGGCGCGGCGTCCGAGATCATCTGGCCCCAGCTCGGCGTCGGCGGCTGGACTCCCACGCCGAGGAACGAGAGCGCCGCCTCGAACAGGATCGCCGTGGGCAGGAAGGTCGAGGCAAATACGACGATCGGCGCAGTGAGGTTGGGGAGCAGCTCTTTGACGATGATCCGGGGGTTCGACGCGCCGAGCGAACGCGCGGCGTCGACGAACTCCTTCTCGCGGAGCGACAGCACTTGCCCGCGGATGATTCGCGCCGGGTACGTCCAGCTCGTCAACGCGATCACCGCGATCACGACCGGGACGCCGGGCTTGATCAGCCCGTGCACACATCCGTTCCCGAACGAGCACGCCGAGGCCAGGCCGATCGCGAGCAGCAGGTACGGAATCGCGAGCCAGGCGTCGACCGTACGCGAGACCAACGTGTCGATCCAGCCACGGTAATAGCCGGCGAACAGTCCGCAGAAGACCCCGAACACGGTGGTCAGGAACGTGGACACGAACGCGACGAGCAGCGATATCCGAGCGCCATAGATCACGCGACTGAAGACGTCGCGACCGATCTGGTCGACCCCGAAGATATGGGCCGAGCTCGGTCCAGTGGGCAGTCCGAAGACGTCGAGCGCATTCTGATCCGCCGTGTCGGGCCCCGGAGCGCCGACCAACTTGATCACCAGGGGGGCGAAGATCGCCGCCAGGATCAAGACGGTCAGGAATATGAGACCGGCAAGCGCGAACTTGTCCTCCCGAAACCGCCGCAGGAAAAGCTCCCACGGCGAGCGAGCCACGATCTCGCCGCTACTGACAAACTCGACCGCCCCAACCTCGGTCTCATCAAGTAGCAGGTCTGGTGTGCCGACGCTCATGTGCTAACGCTGCGCGGTCCTGCGCGTTGCGTTGGAACCTCCTCCACAGTCGAGGAATACCACATCTCCTGAGCGTTTGCCATCAAGCATTAACCGGAGGTAAACGAATCCCTAGCGGGCCGGTAACCGGGCTAGACGGATGTTTGAACCCGCGGCGAGGCCGGCAAGTAGCGCGGGTCGCCGGCTCGCGATCAGGGCCGCCGAAGGCGCCGGATCCACGCCACCGAAGGCGCCCGGACTACGCGCCGCCGCCGGCGCCCGCCTCCCGCGACCGGGCGCGTTCGCCGATACGCTCTTCCCGGCACCGCCCTCGTAGCTCAACGGATAGAGCACGCGCCTCCTAAGCGCGGGATGCAGGTTCGATTCCTGCCGGGGGCATCCACGCCGATCTTCCCCAGAAGCTCAGTCCAAATCGGTGGACATCGCCTCGGTGGCGATATCACCGGCCCGCATGCTACCGTCCGCGCGTCCTCGTGTCCGAGCGCACGCTAGAAGCACCGCCGGTCCCCGGGTCGGAGCCGCCCCAGGGACAGCAACAAGCCGCGGGCGAACCGTGGACGTTGCGCCTGTTCGGACGCGAGCATCCCTGGTGGGCCACGAGCGTCGGGCTTGTGGTGCTCTCAACGCTGCTGGTGGTGGTAGCCAGGACGAGACCGGGGTTCGATCCGTACGGCTGGCTGGTCTGGGGTCATCAGACCCTGGCGGCGAACCTCGACACCAACGCGGCCCCATCGTGGAAGCCGCTTCCGTACCTGTTCACGGTTCCGTACGCCCTCGCCGGGCATTACCAGCTGTGGCTGTGGATGATCACTGCGGCCGCGGTGTCGCTCAGCGGAGTCGTGTTTGCGGGACGGATCGCCTACCGACTGACAGATCCGCCGCCGGGACGACGCTACAGCGGTCTGATCGCCGCGGCGTTCGCGGGTCTGGCGCTGCTCGGGATCAGCAACTACTCGCACTACATCCTGAGCTACCAGTCCGATCCGATGATCGTCGCGTTGTGCCTCGGCGCGATCGACTGCCACCTCTCAGGACGGCCGCGGTGGGCGTTCGTGCTCGCGGCGCTGGCTTCTCTGGGGCGGCCCGAGGTCTGGCTGTTCGCCGGCCTGTACGCGGTTTGGGCCTGGCGCGCGATTCCCTCGATGCGACCACTGCTCGCAGCCGGTGTGTTGCTCAACATCGTCCTGTGGTTTGGGATTCCGGCGATCACCTCGCGGACCCCGTTCGTGGCCGCCGCCAACGCGCTCGACTCAGGACGACGGCTTCACAGCAACCAGGTGTTCGGCACCGTCAAGCGATTCCTCGACCTGCATGTGGCGCCGGTGGAGATCGTCGCGCTGCTGTCGGTCGCCCTCGCGCTGCTGCGCCGAGATCGAGCTACGCTGGCGCTGGCTGGCGGAGTCGTCGCCTGGGTGGTGGTGGAGATCGCGTTCGTACTTCACGGCTGGCCGGGAATCGGCCGCTACATGTTCGAGGCGAGCGGCGTGATGGTCGTCGTCGCCGCAGTTTTCATCGGACGGCTGCTGAGCGCACAGCTGCTACCAGACACACGATTGAGGACCGTCCCCGTCTGGATCGGTCCGCTGCTCGTCGCCCTGATCGTGGCCAGCCTCGTGCCCTCCGCGGTTTCTCGGGCGCGAACCGAACACAAGGATCTGCGCGCCCAGCGCGCGCGCACGACGCAAATCAACAAGCTCAGAAGCACCATCAACCAGTTCGGCGGCGCGAGCAGGTTTGCGCCCTGCGGCGAGCCCCTGACGCGGCTGGAGTACCAGTCGATCCTGGCTTGGATGTTGCGACTGAATGTCTCCGCGGTCGGCTTCAAGTACGGCCCGGCGGTTCAGTCCGGCCGTCCGATCGTGCTGTTCACCCCCCGCCTGGAAGGGGGCTGGAAGGTCCAGGCGCGCAGTCAGCACGTCGCCCAGTGCCGCGCGCTCCCGCGCTAGCCGCCCCGGTCCGGCCGCTCCGGATACACGTCGTCGATCGTCGTCAGCGCCACGAACGGAGCTCCCGCAGCCTCCTCGATCGCGGCCGCACCGCCGGCCAGCCGGTCGCAGATCGCCAGTACGCCGCAGACCAGGTGGCCCTCCTCGCGCACCGCCTGCAAGGCACGGATCGTCGACCCCCCGGTGGTCACGACGTCCTCGACCAACATGCAGCGGTCATCCGGCGCGAGCACCGGACCCTCGATTCGGCGGGCCAGGCCGTGCTGCTTGGCCTCCTTGCGAACGAAGAACGCCTTCACAGGGGCGCCACCGGCAAGCGCGGCGCAGGCGATCGGATCGGCCCCCATCGTCATCCCGCCGACTGCCGTCGCCTGCCAGTCTCGCGCCTGCGCGGCGACAAGCTGGGCAAGCGCGAGGAAGCCCTGGGGGCGCAGGATCGCGCGCTTGGCGTCGACCAGGTACTGGGCCCTACGACCGCTTGTCAGCACCACCTCGCCGATCACCAGTGCGTGCTCGCGGAGCTCGGCCAACAGCGCTTGGCGGGCGGTCGCGCGAATGTCGATGGACATCGCGACGAGCTAAGGACCGTTAGTTGTAGACGTCGACCGCGTCGCCGTAGCTCAGCCAGTGCCAAACCGTGAGCGCGTCGGTCATCGGCAGGCGCATGCAGCCGTGGCTGGCTGGATAGTCGGGCGCCGGGTCGTAGCCGTGGATCGCATACCCGCCGACGAAGTAGTTCGAGTAGTACATCCCGTCAGCCTGAAGCCCGGGAACCCGACTGTAGACGTGGAAGTTGCCCAACACCGTTGGCGTCGACGGCTTCCCGGAGCTGATCGGGAAGATCATGTCCACCTTTGAGCCGTCGATCAGCGCCAGCAGCTGGATCGACAATTTCCCCTCGGCGTGCCTGCCGTGGTTCGGGTAGCGAACCTTGAACTCGCCCCAGCCGTTGAGCAGGTAGCTGATCGTCCGGCTATCGATGGTCTTGTAGGTCCCCCAGTGCATCAACCGGTGGTACGCATCGATTGCCAGCGCGGTCCCCTGGCCGTAGACGCCGGTCTGCGGGATGTAGAAGTGAAGCGCCGCGAGCTGCGCTTGGATCAGCTGCACGAACGGCCCTCTCGATCCGAGTCCGATGTGCTCATCGAGTACCGAGAACGTGCGCTTGGCCGCGATGCCCGGGAGCGTCGCCGTCCGCGTATGGGTGACCTCCACCGTGACGGCGCCGGCAGCGGGGCTCGCCAGCGTCTCGGTGAACGTGCCGAAGTTCTGATAGCGCGAGGGCTTCAGCCGCAGCCGCTCGGACTTGATCAGGCGCTTGCCCAGGAACGCGCGCACGCTCACTGTCTGACCCGGCACGTACGGCCGTACCACTCCACCGACCCGGATCGGGCGCCGGGGAACCGTGACGGGCTCGTGGTGCAGAAAGAACGCGCCCAACAGATACAGGCGCGCCGATGCCCCTGTGGGCGACGGAGCGGACTTGGAGGTTGGCTTCGAGCCCGTCGTGGTCGTCGCCGCGGCCGCGGCGCCCGCGCACAGGCACGACGCCAGCGCGGCTAGAACCACTACCCGACCGATCATCGCCTTCATCAAGCGGAAGTAAACCAGCCGCCGTGCAGCCGCGCGAGTTCCGGCGTGGATCTTGCCGCCAGCGGCCCCGTCAGAGCCGCGATCACCAGCAGCGACGCGGCCATCAACCCGAGGATCTCGGGAGCGTTCCAGTGCAGCTCGTTGTACCCGAGAGCGAGCGAGTTGTTGATGGCGTGCAGCGCCATGCACGGATATAGAGAATCCGTTCGCCACCGCACCAGACACAGCACGAACCCGAGGAAGCCGAGCGGGACCAGGTACTGCCCAGACGCCGACCCGGTGTGCGCGATCCCGAACAGGATCCCGGTGATGACGGCGGCGACCCAGACACCGATGTTCCGCCCGGCAACGATGATTCGCCACCGCCGCAACGCGCCGAAGATGAAGCCTCGGAAAAAGAACTCCTCTGCGATCGGCGCGATCACGCATACGAACACGGAGGCCGCGACGAGCGCTGCGGTGCTCTTGTTGACGCCGAGATCGCTCGGCAGCTTGTCGCTTCCATGAAGTCGCAGCAGGCTCGCGTAGATCGCGGTGAGGATGTAGAAGGCGATCCCGGCGGTGAGAACAGCCGTGACCGTGGTACGCAAGCCGGCCCAGCGAAACCCGAAGTCACGGGCGCGGAGCGGACCCTGCACCGCGGCGAAGTAGATCGCGGCGGCAACGAATCCCAGATCGAACAGGACATTCGAGATGATGTTCTCGGCAGGGGTGGTATGTGATCCGCTCGAGCCGCCGGTTCCGCCGATGACCTCGACCAGGATCGAGGCCACCACCCCCAGCGCGAGGCCGAGCCCGATCGCCGCCGGCGCGCTCCAGACGCGCCACGCCGGACCGGAAGGAGGCTCGGGCTCCGGGCGGGGTTCGATCTCCGGGGTGGTCGGCGGCACGCTCGCGGTCATCCAGTCGCAAGGTTAGGGCTCGCCGGGCAAGCGCAGTTCAGGTATCGAGTTCATCCAGGGTTTTGATCGTCGGTATCCCGGATGGCCCGGGAACGCCGTCTCTGCGGATCAGGATCGCCGCGATTCCCGCGGCGCGGGCGCCGGCAATGTCCTCCTCTAGGCTGTCGCCGACGTGCACGCACTCCGACGCGTCGACCCCGGCAAGCTCAAGCGCCCGGCTGAAGATGCGGGGCGAGGGCTTGCGCGCCCCCACCTGCGCCGAAGTCAGGATGCCGTCGAGCAGCGGCGAGAGCCCGAGGCGCTCGAGCACGTCCACAAGTGAGATATCCCAGTTGCTGACCACGACCAGACGACGCCCGTGGCTGCGAGCCGCGGTGAGGGCGGGATGGACATCGGGGAAGGCGGTAAAGCGAAGCGAAGCGAGCAGCGTCTCGGTCAGCTCGTCGGGATTGAGCGCCGCGACCTCATCCGTGGCCGGAAGCGCTTCCTGGAGTACACCCGCGCAGCGGCGCCGAAGGGCTGCAAGGCCGCTTGCGTCGCGTCCTTCGTCGAGGTGGGCGCGGTAGTAGGCGATCTCGGTCCCGAGCGCGCGGCCGGCCTGCTCCTCGCTGATCTCGATCCGGAAGCGCCGGGCCAGCTCACGGCGCAGAAGCGGCGCCGGGGGCTCGAGCGCGAGGAGCGTTCCGAGGGCATCGAGCAGCACCGCACGTGTGGTCCGGCGACTGGCCATCGACCGCGATCTTCCCACCTGAGAAGGACCCCGTGCCGGCGGCCCGAAAGACCTTGCTGGGTACACTGAATCGCCCACGCTGGCGTGGATCGCGCTCGTGAGCGCTCCGACGCCGGCCAGTTTGCCGATTGTCCCTTTATGAGCCGACGGGATCGACACAAGCGCCGCGAACGCGGCCACCCTGTGAGGCGGGTCGCGCTGATGGCCGCGATCCTGGGGGTGTGCGCCGTGGCGATCGGAGCGCTGACCGCCGTCGGATGGGTCGTCGCCGTCGCGAATTCGGCCCCTAACCTAAGCCAGCTCAAGGCGAAGAACCCGCACCCGCTGACCCAGATCTTCGCGGCCGACGGCACCCTGCTCGGCTACGTCCATTCGAACACGATCTACAACCACGTGTCCCCCAACCAGATCCCGACCCGTCTGAAGGAGGCAACCGTGGCGATCGAGGATCGCCGTTTCTATCAGCACGGCGCGCTCGACTACCAGGGCATTCTTCGTGCCGGGATCAAGGACGTGTTCGGCGGGCAAAACTCGCTCCAGGGCGCCTCGACGCTGACCATGCAGCTGGTGGACAACATGTACCTCAATCAGACGAAGTACGCCGCCAAACACGATCTCAAGTACAAGATCGTCCAGGCGAAGCTGGCCGACCAGCTTGAGGGACGCCACACGAAGAACTGGATCCTCGCCTCGTACCTCAGCCATGTCCCGTACGGGACGGTGAACGGAGAGACGGCCCTGGGCGTTGGCGCCGCCGCGGAGACATTCTTCAACAAGCCGGTGTGGAAGCTAACTCTCGCGCAGGAGGCGCTGCTCGCGGGGCTGCCGCAGGCGCCGTCGGAGTTCAACCCGTTCCAGTACAAGGGTCGCGCGCTCGCGCGGCGACATCAAGTGCTCCAGGCGATGGTCTCCTCGCACTACATCACTCAGAGGCAGGCCAGCGCGGCCGAGAACGATCCCCTCGGGATCCACAGAAACGTCGGCTACACCGTCCGTCGGGAGCCTTACGTGTTCGACTATGTCGAACAACAGCTCAACAACAAGCTCTGCCCGAGGACGCCGACTTACTGCCCGGCCGTCGCCAATGGCGGGCTCAAGGTCTACACGACGATCAACCTCAACACTCAGCAACAGGCGCGCCAGGCGATCCTGAGCCACGAGGGCGGGCCGGTTCTCGACGATCAGCCGGCAGCAGCGCTCGCCACCGTTGATCCCGCCAACGGGCACATCGTCGCCATGGCGTCATCGGCCAGCTATGACCAGACGAACTTTGACTACCCCGTGCAGGCCCACCGCCAGCCGGGCTCGTCGTTCAAGGTGTTCGCGCTGATGACGCTGATCCACGACTACCACGGCGACCCTAACCAGACCTACTACGACTCGAAGTTCCTACCCACCGGCTGGCTGCCCTCGGATCCGACCTGGTCGGTCCACACCGCCGAGGAGACCTACCAGGGCACGATCAACATCACCAAGGCGACGGTCGTGTCCGACAACACCGTGTTTGCGCAGCTGGCAGTCGATCTCGGACCGGCGAAGATGGACGCAATGGCGCACGCGATGGGGGTGACCTCGACGCTGAATGACTTGCCCGCCGAGGTGATCGGAGGGCTCAAGGAAGGGGTCACGCCGCTCGAGATGGCCGACGCCTATGCGACGATCGCCAACGGCGGCTGGCACGTCCCGTCGACGATCCTCACCAAGGTCGTTTTTCCGGACGGCAGCGTCGAGAACTTCGGCGACCCGCCGAAAAAGCAGGTCTTCACATACGGCGAGGCCTACACCGCGATCCAGGTGCTCAAGCAGGTGATCACCAGCGGCACCGGAACCGCCGCCGGCTACGGCTGCCCCGCCGCCGGCAAGACGGGGACCGCGAACAACCTCAACAACGCGTGGTTCGTCGGCTTTACGCCGAAGTTCTCGACCGCCGTCTGGGTCGGCTATCCCCAGGGCAACATTCCGATGGCCAACGGGTTCGGCGGAGCGCTCGCGGCGCCGATCTGGCATGACTTCATGCAGCAGGTCAGCAACGGCTATTGCGGCGATTGGTCACAGCCGTCGGATCCGTTCCAAGGAACCTCGTTCAGCGGTCCCCGCGCGGTCAGCGGCAACAACAGCGGAAGTATCCCGACCGCTGACAACGGGGCGACCGGTCTGGGAGCGCCGAGCACCGCTCCGCCGAGCGGAGGGGCCAGCGTGGGAGTGCACCACTAGTTTGGGTTGGATTTGTTCGGCAGCGTTGGCTACATCCGGCTACAGTCAACAAACATGGCAAAGGAAGAAAAGGTCGAATTGGAAGGCGAGGTCGTCGAGGCTCTCCCGAACGCGATGTTCCGCGTCAAGCTCGACAACATGGATCGCACGGTGCTCGGCCACGTCGCCGGGAAGATGCGCCGCTTCCGAATCCGAATCCTGCCCGGGGACCGCGTGCGCGTCGAGCTCTCTCCTTATGACCTCGACCGTGCCCGGATCGTCTACCGGCACCGTTAGACGGAACCAGGAAGGCTTCTGCGCGAGCTCGAGCTGATCGACGCACTCGAGCGGATTTTTTGCTCCCGCAATCCGCGGGTGGTGCGGTCACTCGGGGACGACGCAGCAGTGATCAGAGCCGGCCGCTACGCCGTGACCTCTGTCGATGCGATGGTCGACGGCGTGCACTTCCGCAGCGAGTGGCTGGCGCCGGATGAGCTTGGGCACCGGGCGCTGGCAGCCGCCCTGTCGGATCTGGCCGCGATGGCGGCCGCTCCGGGCGAGGCGTACCTGGTGCTCGGCCTGCCGGCCGGAACTGACCCGGCGCTCGCCCTGGGGCTCGCGAGTGGGGCCCAGGCGCTCGCCTCGCGCCTCGGCGTGACGATCGCCGGTGGCGACGTTACCGGCGCCACCGCGCTGACGGTGTCGTTCACAGTTGTGGGCTGGAGCGATGACCCGGGCGCGCTCGTCGGGCGCGATGGCGCCAGACCGGGCGATCTCGTCTGTGTGACGGGCTCGCTGGGGGGAGCCGGCGCGGGCCTCGCGCTCCTCGACGAGCGGGCGGTGGTTGCCGATGCGCCCGTCGCCGCGGCGCTGCGCCGGCGCTACGCCCGGCCTGATCCGCGCTTTGTCGAGGCTCAGGCGCTCGCCGCCCTCGGGGCCCGCGCGATGATCGACATCTCAGACGGCCTGGCGACGGATGCTGCCCACATCGCCCGGCGCAGCGGCGTCACACTCGAGCTCTCGCTTGGGTCCCTGCCGCTGGCGGACGGGGTCGAGACCGTCGCTTTACAGCTGGATGCCGACCCGTACGAGTTCGCCGCGACCGCAGGCGAGGACTTCGAGCTGTGCGTCTGTATGCCGTCGAGCGTCCGTGAGGCCACGGACCGGGCTGGGCTTGGCGTCACTTGGGTCGGGCGCGTGACCGAGGGGCCGGGCCGCGTGAGCTTCCCCGACGCTGCCGGCGCGCTTCACGGCTACGAGCACTCGTTGTAGGGCCGGCCGGCGCGAGGTCCAGCCCCAGCCCCGTGGCTCGCAGGCGGCGAGTCCGTGACATCCGACGTGGGGTTGCTATATCCTTGCTTGCGAACAACCCGACCCAGCCGAGTCCCCGAGGCGACCTTCGTCCGGGGAGCGGGGGAACCCACGGGAGCCGAGAGGCTCCGGGGGCGAATCGCCGGATTCACGGCGTAGCGCAGCTCTTTCAGCGCGAGCCCGACAGCTAACCCCGTAGGCACACGAAAGAGAAGGGGTTTCCGTGCCGAACTCGAGCCTTCGACGCGCGACCCGCTTAGCGGGCGTCGTCCCTTTCGCGGCCGCTGTTGCCTTCGCCGCTCCCGCCTTTGCCAACCCGAGCGGCGGCGCGTCATATGCAGGCACCTCCGCACCCGCCGCCGGTAAGACCCCCAAGGTCAGCAAAACCAGTCCGGGTTCCGGACAACTCGGCTCGCGGGTACTTCGCCGCGGCATGCGGGGTAACGACGTGAGCGTGCTGCAGGGGGACCTGACGCTCGCCGGCTTCGCCACCCAGGCCGACGGCCGTTTCGGTGTGCAGACTAAGCAGAGCGTGGCCGCCTTTGAGCGGGCGCACGGTTTGACCGC
Source organism: uncultured Solirubrobacterales bacterium (assembly GCA_963836065.1). Lineage (GTDB taxonomy): Bacteria > Actinomycetota > Thermoleophilia > Solirubrobacterales > Solirubrobacteraceae > Palsa-465. The sequence continues at coordinate 546,871 of CAWIII010000021.1, read as the reverse complement.
CAATGGGGTCGCGACCGCGACCGTCATCAAGACACTGAGCACGGCCGTCCAGGCGCTCTCGACGGGCGGGCCGGTCCAGAAGGCGCATATCAATCCAGACGGGACCGCGACGGCCCCAGCAAGCGCGCCGCCGGCCGTCAAGGCCGTAATCGCGGCCGGGAACCAGATCATCGACAGGCCGTACATCTACGCTGGCGGGCACGCCAGTTGGAACGCCCCAGGCTACGACTGCTCGGGCGCTGTCAGCTACGCCCTACACGGCGGCGGTCTCCTGATGGCGCCGCTGGCGGTTGAGTTCGAGGGCTACGGAAGCCCCGGGCGGGGACGCTGGATAAGCGTTTACGCCAACTCGAACCACGTGTTCGCCGCGATCGCCGGACTCGCGTTCGATACCGCGGACTTCGGTGGGCCCAACATCCCAGCCGGTTCCGGACCCCGTTGGCGCTACAACCCGACCGGGAATCTCGCCGACGGCGCGACCTACGTCGTGCGCCACCCGAAGGGTTATTGAGGAAGCGCCGGTGGGTCGGTACGGGCGCCGCGTCCCTCCCACCGTCCGATTGCTCTATCCGGAGCCCAGGCGCTGGCGAACGAGCGCCTGAATCTGACGCGCCTCCGGGATCCGCATCACGATCACGGCCCCGGCGTACAGCGCCCCCGCGGCGGTGATGGCGACGCCGAGCGAGACGAGCTGACCGAGAAAGGAACGGCCGACGATTCGGTCGATCGCGGTCCATAGACCCCAGGCGACGGCGGCCATGATCGCCGACGCCACCAGGATCCGTACGGTGATCATCAGCGTCTGGGCGCCCTCAAGCCGGCCGTCGAAACCGGTACGCAGCCGGTGCAACTGGAGCGCAGTCATGACGGCATTCGCGCTGGCCGTTCCGATCACCAGGCCCGCGATTCCGAGCGGCTTGTACAACGCCAAGCTGACGATCACGTCGACGGTCATGTTTATCGCTGCCAGCCGGGTGGCGATCCAGGGACGTTTGAGGGCGAAGAAGGCCCGGCTGAGCAGGATGTTTACGCCGGCGAACGGCAGGCTGAACGCGTACCAGAACAGCGCCGTGGAGACCAACTGGGTCGAGTATGCGTTGAACGCGCCGCGCTGGTACACGAGCCGCACGATCGGCGTGGCAAGCACCAGCATGATCGCCGCGGAGGGGATCATCAGCAGGTTGATCTGGCGCATGCCGTTGCCGAGCGCGCGGCGCATGCCGTCCGGCTCGCGTCGGACCACAAGACGGCTCAGCGTGGGGAACAGCACGGTCGCCACGGCGACGCTGAAGATCCCCTGGGGCAGCATGTAGATGCGAAACGCGTTGTCGATCGCGCGCGGCGCCTGACTGGAAACCAGCGCGCCGAACACGGCGTTCAGGAAGCCATCGAGGTTGATGATCCCGATGCTGATTGTCACCGGCAGGAACAGGATCAACACCTGCCGGATGCGCGGATCGCGCCAGTTCACCCTGAACGCGAGATGGAAGTCGACTCTCCTGAGCGCGGAGGCGACCATCAGCAGCTGCACAACCGTCGCCACGAGCCAGGCGATGGCGTAAGCGTAGAGCGCGTTCGCGCCGTGAAACCGCGAGTGCAGCCCGACGAGCACGACCAAGATGACCAGATTCCAAACAGCGGGTGCCAGCGCCGCGATCGAGAACTCGTCGTAGGACTGGAGTATTCCCACCAACAGCCCGGTGAGGCTCAACAACAGCACGACCGGAAACAGGACTCGCGAGAGGCCGACCGTGAGCGCGACCGTCGCCTCGTGAAAGCCGCCGGTGAACAGCGGCACGATGAACCCAGCCGTGAACATCCACAGCACGGTCACCGCGCCGAGCGCGATCGTGATCACCCAGAACAGTGCTGAGGCAAGTCCGAACGCGTCGCGCTTGCGTCCTTCGTGCAGCAGCTCCGTGAACACGGGCACAAACGCCGCCGAGAGCGCCGCCTGTGAGAACAGGTTGGCCATCAAGTTCGGCACCTGCGCGGCGATTGTGAACGCCGACGCCGCCGCCGAGGTCCCGAAGAAGCTGGCCGCGACGATCTCCCTCCCGAGGCCAGCGATCCGCGACAAGCCGGTCGAGATCGCAAAGATGACCGTGTTGGCCGCGATCCGGCGTCGCGGCGGCGGTGGCGACGACGTTCCGGGCGGACCCTCCGCAGAGGTATTGGTCGGCGAAATTGTCACCGCGGCGGCTAGGGTAGGCGCCGCAGAGCGATCAGCCGGGGTTGGCGTAGCCGCCCGCGCGACTGCCGTTGACCCCCAGTCGCACGCGACGGGTGCTCGGCTGCGACTGCTCGAGAACCCACTGCAGCACGCTCTCGTGCGCCTTGCGCTCGAGCGCATCGTCGAGTGGCTCGAGCCGTAGCCCGGGGTGGCGTCGGCGCAGCGCCGATTCGATCAGGTGATCGGCGAGCGCTGGGTTCTTCGGGAGCACGGAGCCGTGAAGATAGGTCCCAATCGCGTTGCGATAGACGCAGCCCTCCCAACCGTCCTCCGAGTTGTTGCCCTGTCCGGCAAGCACCCTCCCGAGCGCCTGCGCGCCGGGACGCAGATACGTGCGACCTCCGTGGTTCTCGAATCCGATCAGGGTCCGATCCTCCCACTGGACGGCGAGGTTGCCCACCGAGCGCACCGCGCGCGCGTCGCTGATGCTGCGAAGCCGGCTGCCAAGCTGATGGGCGCGGTGGATCGTGTACGAAGGGAACATCCCGAGCCCCGGCAGTTCGGTCCCGTCGTAAGCGCGGTAGAACTCGCCCCACAGCTGGTAGCCGCCGCATACCATCAGTGCCGCCGCCCCCTCCTCGATCGCGGCCTTCACTGCCTCGCCCTTGACCTTCACCATGTCCTCGGCGATCAGGCGCTGGTGCGAGTCGGCGCCGCCGCCCATGAGAAACAGGTCGACGCGATCGGGATCGACAGGGTCGCCGCGTTCGAGGTGCTGAATTTCCACATCGATGCCACGCCATTCGCACCGTTTAGTGAGGCAAATCACATTCCCGCGATCGCCATAGTGGCACATGACACTGGGGTACAGGTATCCGACTGTCAGCCTCGGCATAACTCAGCTCTTCCAGAAGGTCTCGACGTGGCCTGATTTGGCAAGTGTCTCTCGGAGCTCCCACATCGCGGTGTACGTGGGTAACACGCATAGTGTCTCCCCATCGGGAACCTTCGCCAAGCCAAGCTGGAAGGCTTTGTTGACGTCAGGCTCGATTAGCACCTCCGGCGGCGGTGTGGCTCGAGAGAGCTCCGCGTACTTGAGGCGCAGGGCCAGGTCCTGCGCGCGCCGGCCCGAGCAGATCACAAACCGGACTTGCTCGCGACAGCGTTCGAGATCGACGTCCCACATCCAGGACACGTCGCGTCCGTCCGGGCCGTCGTCGTTGAGCGCCAGCAGTAGTCCCTCCGTGTGCTCATCGGCGAGGAGCAGCCGCAGCACTTCGTTGTAGCCGCTCGGGTTCTTGACCAACGCGAGACAGGCGCGCTTGCCGTCGACCGTAAAGCGCTCCAGTCTCCCGAACGCCGACTGCGCCGAGGCGACCGCCTCGGTCACCGACGAGGTGCCCACGCCCAACGCGCTCGCCACCGCAGTTGCGGCCAGCGCGTTATAAGCGTTGTAGAGCCCGCCGAGGGGGAGCTCGAGCTCAACAGCGCCAGTCGGCGTTACCGTCTCGATACGACTCCCGTCGATCCCGTCCAGGTCGATTCTCCAGGCCGACACGCGGGGGTTCGGTCGGCTCCAGCCGCAGACGGTGCAACTGTAGTGTCCGAGGTGCGCATAGAACACGTCGGAGTACTGAAGGTCGGCACCGCAGCGCAGACAGCGCCGCGAATCGGAGATGTGCTCGATCTCCGGCAAGGCATGACGCGAGTCCTCGATCCCGTAGTACAGGACCGGATTGGGCAGGTCATCTCCGAGATACGCGATCTGCGGGTCGTCGGCGTTCAGTACCACCGTGCTGGTTTCCGGGAGCGCCGCCAGCGCCTCCCTCCAGAGATGCACAGTCCAATCGATCTCGAAGTACCGGTCGAGCTGGTCCCTCAGCAGGTTCGTGAAGGCCACCAACCGCGGCTGCACAGCCTTGATCGCGGGCAGCAGGTGGCCCTCGTCGATTTCGAAGATCCCGATCGCCCGCTCGCCGACTCGTAGCGTGCCGAGGGCATCGGACTGGGCAACCAGCGTGGTGGCCACGCCGGGAGTCATATTCGAGCCCTCGCGGTTGGTAAGTGGCTCCAGGCCGGACCGGCGCATGGCGTCAGCAAGAATCCGCGTCGTCGTCGTCTTGCCGTTGGTCCCGGTGACAAAGACGCAGCCGTTCGGCACTGCGGACGCCAGATCCCGCAGTGCGGATGGATCGATGCGCTGCGTGACCAACCCGGGGTAGTTCGTCCCACCGCCCTTTCCGAGCCGCCGCGAGAGCCATCTCGTCGCCTTGCCGGCGTCGACCGCCAGCGCTCGGCGGGGGCGAAGCTTGATCTGCTGGCTGGGGCTCATTGCGCTGGCTTACGGGCGAACAGCGACAGCCAGTACGGTCGCACGATCATGTCAATGACGTGGCACTGATCGGCAAACGGCAACTGCCGAACCCGCTCGATGAATGCCTCGCTGGTCGAGTGTCGCGCGATGTCGAGCGAGATCTCCTGGTCGTAGTAGTCGGTCATTTTCAGCACCTCCATGTCCTCCGCCTCGAGCCAGCTCACGACGTCGCGTAGGGGGAGGTGGTTCTCCCAGACGTGAAGGAATTCATCCACCACCCAGACGTCATCTGAGAGGTCGACGGGGGGCGCGGTGTAGTAGTTCCTAAAGTTGCGATCGCCGCTGGCGAACTCGCGGACCGCGGCAATCCGCTGCGCCAGGTCGCCGCCGTTCCCCTCACCACTGATCGTGCGGACGAGCGCCTGCTGAATCCGCCGTTCCCAGTTGCCGTAGAACCCGTAGATGCCGGTCCGGATCACGCCACCAGGCTTGAGCGCCCGGCAGAGGATACGAACCCCCTCCTCAGAATCGGGCAAGTGGTGGATGGTCCCCCAGGACAGGATGTAATCGAACTCCGACTCGAGCTCGAGTTCCATGATGTTCTGCTGACGGGCCTGCGCGTTAGTGACATTCTCCTGCGCCAGCGCCTCGTTGGCACGGTTCACCGATGCCTCGGTGATGTCGAAGCCCGAGAATTGCACCTCGGGGAATTCCTGCGCATAGTCCAAGAGAATCAAACCCGTGCCGCACGCGATGTCCCCAAACTGCTTGCCCGCCGGGTCGATGCCAAGCTGCTGCAGGAACTCACGCACATGGGCCGCATGCCGCCTGTACGAGTGCCTTCGCTGCGCACTCGGAAAGGGGTAACGGGTGTACATCTGAGCAACCCGCTGCGCAATGTCCTGGCCAGTGTCGATCATTTCACCTTCGCTCTCGTCGATAGCTCTGGGGACACGGCGAAACGCCAAGGCCGCGGACGCCGGACCGTGACCTCGCGGCAGGCTAGCAGGCGGGTCGGCTGCACCCGCGACGTCTTGACCCGAGCACTGTCGCCGCGGCTACGGGAGCTGCGTCTCGATCCATTTCTCGAACGCCGGCCCGCTCTCCAGACTGACGATCAGCGCATAGCGGGTGCCGGGACCGTGGTGGTAGCCGCCGTGGTAGAGCAGCTCGGAGTCGACCACCGCCTGCTGGTAGCGCGGCAGCGGAATCTTGCGCTCTGAACTCCTCTCGAACTGGCTCAGCCGGACGACCAACGCGCTCGACTCGTCATCGGTCAACTCGAGCCAGAGTCGCACGACCCAGCCGTTCTGGCCCGGGTCGTTGGCCGCGTTGTTGTTGTCGAGATGCAACCCCCAACGGCACTCCCGCATCGTGTTTGGCTGCATCCTGAGCAGCTGAACGCGCCCGAAGCGCGCGCCGATCGACTCGACGTAGCTGACGATCGTGGGGCAGCTCTTCGCGTTCTCGGTCCAGACTCCGTCGAGGTCGGGCTTGCCGTAGGCTTCAAAGCCCTTCAGTTCGAGTTCGCCGTTGCACGATGTGATCGGTGCCAGGTTCGTCGTGGGGTCGCTGGCATAAGTCGTGTAGATGAGGTTCTCGTACTCGTCCTTGGGGAACTCCGGACCGTCGTACTTCTTCAGCAGCAGGTAGCCGCTGTTGGCCTGGACCTTCGGCATCCGGTAGTGCGGCGTCTGACGCTGGGTCAGCGACGGCCGCCGAATCCCGGTGGCGTGAAGGATTCGCTTCGTGTGCTCGTTTTTCAGCGCTGAGGTGAGGGTGGAAGAGGGCACGGCGCTCCATCCAATAGGGGTCGTTTCGCAATTATCGGCCGACATTCTGGCATCAGCGGCGGCGACTCACGTGCCGCTCGGTCTCAGCGAGACCTCAACCGCCTCCGGTCGCCCTCGCGCGGGCGAACTCCCGATTTCCCGGAGGCGACGCATAATTGCATCCGCGACCGCGGTTTCGTCGACCCAATATGTCCCTTGCTCGATCTCGTCCTTGATCGACGCAATTTTCAGTTTCTGAGTCTCGTCCATGAGAACCGCCTTCGGTATCCGGGCTCAGGATAGTGGAGCCGCCCGCACGGCGACAACAACCCCCATGCCCCGCGACTCGCTACGCCCTCGGCCCCGCCGGCTTCGTCGGCACCGCGTCTTGCAGCCGCGCGAACACGATGATGCGCTGCGCCGCACTGTAGAGGGGATTGCAGGCCGACAGGACGAGCCGCTCATAGCCGACGTTGCTGGTCACCCAAAGCGCCGTCGGCAGCACGATCTTGTGGTACTGAACGGCGTAGGTGAAGCGCCCGTAGGGCATTGTCAGGACGATCCGGTCGCCCGGTTTGAGCGCGTCGAGGTGGCGGAACGGGGCCAGGTACGTGGTGCGATGCCCGGCGATCGCCACCGTCTCGCCGAGCCCGGGAAGGGCGGTCGCCGGGTAGTGGCCCGGGCCCTTCTCAAGGCTCGCGGCGTCCGTGCCCTGGATCACATCGAAGCTCGCGCCGATCTTCTTGATCGTGATCCGCCCGACCGCATCTCCGATCGCCACCTGACGCGCCTCGCGGCGGGCCAGGTACTTGGTCCGCTGTTGCGTGGTCTTCAGGTCGCTCAGCGCATGCTGATCCAGCGTGGAGAGCGGCGCACTGTGGTAGCTCAAGTAACGCCTGTCGATTTGGCTGCGCTTGACCAGTGCGATCACGGCGGTCACCGGCTCTTGCCAGAGGATCGTGACGCCGGCGTCGATCATCAGCAGCAGTCCAGAGATGATCAGGACCGAGGAGACATCCCGGATCAAGCGCCGCCAGAGCGAGCCTCGGCCGGCGGTCCCGGAGTCCACGCGCTCGAGCACGCTCATCGTCGTAGCGCCGACTCGGTCCCTCCGAGCGAGCCAGGACCCGCGTAGGTGATCGGCCCGCGAACGGTGACCGGAAGGTCCTCGGGGCGCTGGGCGCGCGCCTGCTGGAGCGCGATCAGGATCACGCTGGCGACGCACCCCAGGACGATGCTCCATTCAATCGCCGCCACGACCCCGAGCTGGCCGCCCGCGAGCAACAACGTTCCGCCCCACACCACCTCAACCGGACTCAGCCCGAGAGTCACCGCGTAGTACAGAATCATCAGCACGGGCGGCGCCAACCCGATTGCCAGCAGCGCGACGAGCACCGCGGCACGCGGGCGCACGTCAGGATCAACGACCCAGATCCAGAGATGCAGCGCCGGTACCAACAGTGCCGCGGCAAACGGGTTCTTGACCCAGATCGCGAGCGTCACCGCACACATCACAAGCAGCACCGCCGCCCCGGCGCCCGGGTTGCATGGCTGGCCAGGGCGCCGGCTCGCCCGTGGCTCACCGCCGGTGATGCCGATGACGAACGGCCGCAAGAACACGAACGACAGCACGAGTACCAGCGCGACCCCCGCCAGGATCGCCATCCCAGCGGCGTGCAACGGCACCGCGCCGGCGACCACCGGACCCGGCGGCGCAACGTTTATCAGCTTCGCGGCCCGCAACGCGTCCACCAGCAGCACCGCCAGCACGAACGGCAGCGCACCGGCGAGCACCCAGATCGTCCACCGTGCGATCGAGTGACCACGGCGGTGCACGCGGGCAATCCCATCGACCGTGGCGATGAGCACGGGAATGATCAGCGCCAGGATCAACAGCCGCACCGCCCACTCGGGAACGATCAGGCCTGAGAACAAGAGATAGGCCGAGGGCGCCGGGATCGTGGTACCGGCCTCGAGCGCGTTGACCGTCGAGAGCACCGTACGGCCGAGTGCCGTGATTCGGGTCGGATCCTGGACGGTCTCGTCCGCGGCGGGGCCACGTTCGCCCGACACCGACAGCAGCACTGCCGGGTACCCGTACGCACCGAAGGGTCCTTGCTCTCCGACCGTCAGCGGGAACGCCAGATGAGCGAACTGTCCGGCCAGGCTCGTGCCGCCGGGATGCAACGCGGCTTGCGACCACAATGCTCCCGCGACCGTCTTGCGGAGCCTCGGCGGCGCCACCAGCTGAGCGTTCGACCACGGCACGACAATCGGGTAGCGGACCTGTGACCCGGCCAGATCGCCGAGCACGATCACCGCGTCGACGGGACCCGCCAGCGTGCGGGCAAGACGGACCGACCCGGCCGCTCCGACAGAGCCGCTGGTCGATACGAGCACGACCGAGCGATGCTGCGTCTCGCCCGAGAGTACCTGGGCAAGCTCCATCAGGGTGGCGGTACCCGAGAGATCCGCGGTCGCCGGAGAGCCCAGCGAGTCGCGGTGGGCGACGAGCACGATGCTGCCGCTGCTGGTCCCCTGGAGCGTTCCGGTGACCGTTTCGAGCGTGCGCGTTCCCACGGCCGTTCGCGCCTTGAAGGTATCTGTGGAGACGGCCAGCCCGTTGCGCCTGAACGAGCTGGCCACCTCCGAGGCGAGGGCATCATCGCCGTCGGATCCGGGCTGGCGATATGGATATGTCGCCGCCAGGCGGTTGATCGTCGAGTACGCGGCCCCCCCGTTGAACGCGTCCGGCGCGAGCGTCGCGCTGAGCGGCTTCTGCTGGTTGACCAGCGAGAATGCGAGCACGACCACCGCCAGCCCGACGAGGACCAGCCCCGCGCGGTAGATGCGGGGAACAAGCATCGGCCACAGAGGTTATCCGGCTCTTACCCGGCGTTTCATTGCGCGGGGCTACCCTTCTGTAGTAAGGAAAGAAGGATCCTTGCCCGACTACTCAGCGCGCATCCTGCTCGTGGACGACGAGCAGTCGATCCAGACGCTGCTCTCCTATCCCCTGCGCAAGGAGGGCTACGAAGTAGTGCAGGCAAACGATGGGCGTCAGGCCCTGGAGCGCTTCGAGGAGCAGCCGTTCGATCTGGTGGTGCTCGACCTGATGCTGCCACGGATCGACGGCCTGGAGGTCTGCCGGCGCCTGCGCAGCCACAGCTCAGTGCCGATCATCATCCTGACCGCCAAGTCCGAGGAAATCGACAAGGTCGTCGGACTCGAGCTCGGCGCCGACGACTACATCACCAAGCCGTTCTCGCTGCGCGAGTTCTCCAGCCGAATCAAGGCAGCGCTGCGGCGAGTGGAAATGAGCCGACCGGCCGAGACGGCACCGGACGAGGCCCCGCTCCTGGTCCGCGACTTGCGAATCGATTTCCCCAAGCGCTCGGTTCGGGTACGCGGGACCGAGAGCGAGCTGACCTTCGTCGAGTTCGAGATCCTGTCCGTGCTGGCCCGTGCTCCCGGACGCGTGTTCACTCGCGACATGCTGCTGTCACGGATCTGGGGTGGCTCGGCGTATCGAGATCCGCGCACGATCGACGTCCATATCCGCCACCTCCGCGAGAAGATCGAGCTCGATCCCAAGGACCCCGAATACCTGTTCACCGTTCGCGGGGTTGGGTACAGGTTTCGCGATACCGAGCCCTAGGGGGTCGCCCCGATGCGGCTATCACTGGCCAACAAGCTCGCGCTCGTGTTCTTCGCGATCACGCTGCTCGCCATCGGCACCCTGTATATGTACGTCGCACCGGGCCTGCAAAAGCGGCTCCTGGACGAGAAGCTCAGCGAGCTTGCCACCACGGCACACAAGAACTCGGGGCCGGTCGCACACGCCGTCGCGAGCTCGGAATCCGTGCGAGGCGTCCGCAGGGCGGTCGACGACGCTGCGCGAAACTCAGGCAACCGCGTCAGCCTGTTGACGGTCGCGCAAGTCGAGGGAGGCCTGCAGGTCTCGCTGGAGGCCGACTCGAGCACGCTGGTGGCGGCACCTGCGCTCGGCTTTCCCGTGGCCTACAAGGCAGCGGCGACCGGCAAGCTCAGCACGGGGACCGAGTCGACCGGGGCAGGCAGCTACGCCGAGGCGGCGTACCCGTTTACCTACGCGGGCGGGAGTGCGGTGGTCGTCTACTCGGCCTCGGTGTCCGATGTCGTGCGCAGCGTCGTGATCGTTCGCCACGAAATCCTGGTGGCGGGTGCGATCGCACTGCTGCTGGGACTCGTCGGCAGCTATCTCGTCGCGCGGGCGCTGGCGCGGCGTGTCAAGCGCCTCGAACGGGCGGCCGAGCAGGTTGCCGCCGGGGACTTCCAGCACACGATCCCGGTCGACTCAACCGATGAGCTCGGCCAGCTGGCGGTCGCATTCAACGACATGCAGAGTCAGCTGCGCCAGCTCGAGCTGGCGCGCAAGAAGTTCATCGCCACCGCGTCGCATGAGCTGCGTACGCCGATCTTCTCGCTGGGAGGTTTCGTCGAGCTGCTCGAAGACGACGAGCTCGATTCCGAGACCCGCCGGCGATTCCTCGATCAGGTGCACAACCAGGTCGAGCGGCTGCGCAAGCTGTCGGTGGACCTGCTCGACCTCTCAAAGCTCGAATCCGGCTCGCTCGAGCTCCGACCCGAAGAGGTGGACCTGAGCGAGCTGACCCGCTCGGTGTCGGGCGAGTTCGAGCCGGCGCTCGCGCAGCACGACTCTCACCTCGAGCTTCGCCTAACCTCGCGCCGCATCACCGCCACGTGCGATCCGGTGCGCGTCGCGCAGATCGTCCGGATCCTGATCGACAATGCCCTCACCCACACCACTTCGGGGACCAAGATCGTCGTCACCGCAGGACGTGAGAACGGCCGTGTGCGGCTCGCGGTGCGCGACGATGGGGACGGCATCGAGCGCCAGGCGCTGCCGCGAATCTTCGAGCCCTTTTACACCGCCGACGACGCCCAGGGCTCGGGGCTCGGCCTCGCGATCGCCAGCGAGCTTGCCGAGCGGATGTCAGGTCGCCTGTGGGTGCAGTCCACACCGGGACAAACGACGTTCACGCTTGACATCCCGACGTGAGTTAATGCGTGCTGGTGGGCACGGCACGCGCATCGACCGACTCCAAACGAGCCCTGGTTCTCGAGCTGGCTCAGCGGCTGCGCGACCGGGTGCTGCCCGAGCTGGGGTCGCACGCCGGACGCCGTGCCGAGGGCGACGGCGCCGGCGGCGATGTCACGTTCGCGGTCGACGCGATTGCCGAGGCCGAGCTCAACCAGTTTGTCGCCGAGCGCGAACCTCGGATGGCCTACTACTCAGAGGATCGCGGCCTCGTCGCCACACCCGCGGCGACCCACGTGCTGGTGGTCGACCCGATCGATGGCACGCGCCCGGCGATGGCGGGCCTCGAGTCCGCGTGTGTAGCGGTGGCGCTCGCCCCGCTGGGCGATGGCGATCCGACGATGGCTGATCTGGAGCTCGGGTGTGTGGTGGAGATCAAGTCAGGCGATTGGTTCGTGGCTGAGCGCGGCATGGGCGTGGCAGGGACCCGTGCGGTCAAGCTGAGCCCGGCAACGGATGTCTCTCACATGTTCTGGGGTTACGGCTTCCGCGGACGGCCGGCCCGGGCGACCGTCGAGGTGCTCGGCGACCTGATCGATGCCTCGTCGGTCGGCGGCGGCACATTCGAGCTTGGCTCGCAGGCCTTTGCGATGACGAGAATCGTGACCGGCCAGCTCGATGCCGTAGTCGAAGTCGGCTCCCGCTTGATCGATGATGTGCCCGGAATGCGCGCTGAGTTCGAGCGGGTTGGCGGAGGGCAGGTGCTCAACAACTCGCCCTACGACCTTGCCGCGCCGTGGCTGTGCCTGACCGAAGCCGGCGGCATCGTCACCGACGGCTGGGGGGAGCCGCTGCACTCGAGACGCCTGCTCGGATCCGGACACGAATTTCAGATGTCCTCGATCTCCGCCGCCAACTCCAAGCTTCATTCGGAGCTTTGCCGCGCGATCGATAAGGGAATCGAGCGTCTCAGGCGGCTACATTCGTAGGGCTCTGTATATCGTCCGCCGTCTTTTCTCCTAGAGCAATTGCCCGATGCTCCAACCAGTCGCACTCGCCAACAAGCACCTTTCCGATTACGCGAGCATCGTCGGGCGTACGCTCGTCGATGAGATCCGCGAGCGCGCTGAGCGGCTGGCGGGCAAGCGGATCCTCCATCTGTCGGCGACCGCGTTCGGCGGTGGCGTCTCGGAGATCCTCTATACGCTCGTCCCGCTGATGATCGACGCCGGACTGGCCTGCGAGTGGCATGTGATCTACGGCCGCGAGGAGTTCTTCAATGCGACCAAGGTCATGCACAACGCCCTCCAGGGCAATCCCCAGGATCTAACGGACGAGCAATGGGGGACCTGGCTCCATTACAACGAGATCAACGCGCGCGAGCTGTCAGAGGATTGGGATGTGTGCATCATTCACGACCCGCAACCGGCCGCGCTCGCGTCGCTGGTCCCCCAGAAAGCGCACCGCTGGGTGTGGCGCTGCCACATCGACCTCTCGACTCCCCACGTCGCGACCCTGGATCGGCTGCTTCCTTACCTCGATCCGTATCCAGCGGCCGTGTTCCATATGCCGCAGTACGTGCCGCCGAGCATGGGTGGACGCGCGCACATCTTCCCGCCCGCGATCGATCCCCTCGCCCCTAAGAACATGGCTTTCTCCCTGGAGGACGCCCACTACATCTGCGAGCAGTTCGGGATCGACGTCGACCGCCCGCTGATGTGCCAGGTCTCGCGCTTTGATCCGTGGAAGGATCCGATGGGCGTGATCGACGCCTACCGGATCGTCACCGAGCAGATGCCCGAGGCTCAGCTGGCGCTGGTCGGCTCGATGGCCACCGACGATCCCGAGGGATGGGACTTCTTCAACGCCACGGTCGCGCACGCCGATGGCGACCCCGACATTCACATCCTGAACAACCTCAACAACGTCGGCGCGATCGAGGTCAACGCTTTCCAGTCCCACTGCGACGTGGCCCTTCAGAAGTCAACGCGCGAGGGGTTCGGCTTGACCGTCACCGAGGCGATCTGGAAGGCTCGACCGTTCGTCGGCGGCGCCGTGGGCGGAATTCCGTTGCAGGTCGCCGACGGTGAGACGGGATTCCTGGTCAACACCGTCGAGCAGTGCGCGCAGCGGTCACATGAGATCTTGCAAGACCCCGGGCTCGGCAAGCGTCTCGGGCGAGCGGGCAAGGAGGCGGTCCGCCAGCGGTTCTTGACGCCCCGGCTGCTGCGCGATTGGCTGCGGTTGTTCGAGGTTCTCGGAGTCTGAGATGCCCGACCCGCCGCTGATACTGGTATCCAACCGCGGTCCGGTCACGTTCGAGCCCGATGGCGGGGTCCGCCGCGGGACCGGCGGGCTGGTGACGGCACTGATTGGGCTGGCGACCCATCGGGAGGTGACCTGGATCGCCTCGGCGATGACCGACGAGGACATCCGCGCCGCCGATGAGCATGAGGGCCGCCCATTCCCCGTGCAGGCGCCCGGCGGCGGCGAGTACCTAGTCAAGCTTGTGGCCTCGGACCCCGCCGCCTACGACGGCTTCTACAACATCATCGCCAACCCGATGCTGTGGTTCATCCAGCACTACCTCTGGGACCTATCGAACGCCCCTGACATCAGACGCAACGAGACCGAGGCGTTCGAGTTTGGCTACAACGCGGTCAACGAGGATCTGGCGCGGGCGGTGCTCGAGGAGATCGATGGCCTCGAAAACCCGATCGTGATGGTTCACGACTACCACCTCTACACGCTCCCAGGGTTGATCCGGGGCGTCCGTCCTGACGCGTTCCTGCACCACTTCGTCCACATCCCCTGGAGCCAGTCCGACTTCTGGCGAGTGCTGCCGACGATGATGCGTGAGGAGATCTACAGAGGGATCCTGTCGAACGACATCATCGGATTTCACACCCGCTCCTACCGGCGGAACTTCCTCCAGTGCTGCGAGGACCTCCTGGAGCTGGAGGTGGACTTCGAGCGCGGCGTGGTCCCCTACGAGGATCGCGAGGTCTGGGTCCGGGCCTACCCACTCCCGATCGATCCCCATGCGGTCGAGGCGGTTGCCGCGCGGCCGCGTACGCGGCGGTTCGAGGACGAATTGCTGCGTCGCCGGCGCGACTATCTGATTCTGCGCGTCGACCGCGCGGACTTGAGCAAGAACGTCCTGCGCGGCTTCAGCGCGTTCGACGTGTTTCTGGAGCAGCACCCCGAATTCCGGGAGAGGGTGACGTTCATCGCGCAGCTGATGCCCTCGCGAACCGACGTGCCCGAGTATGCGGAGTATCTGGAGCGGATCGAGGCGGTGGTGGCGGTGGTCAACCATCGACACGGGTCGCCCGACTGGATGCCGATCCAGCTGAAGCTGCGCGACGACCTCGAGGAGGCGGTTGCGGCCTATAAGCACTACGACGTGCTGATCGTCAACGCGATGTTCGACGGGATGAATCTGGTCGCCAAGGAGGGCCCGATGGTCAACGAGCGCGCGGGGGCGTCGATCCTGTCGGAGAACACGGGGGCCCACGAAGAGCTCGGCGAGTACGCCCTATCGGTCAACCCCTTCGACATCCAAGCGCTGGCCGATTCGATCCACGCGGCGCTGACGATGCCCGTTGCGGAACGGCGGCGCCGGCACGAGGGACTGAAGTCGATCGTGACCGCTCGCAACCCCGGCGACTGGATCGACGACCAGCTGGCCGATATCGGAAAGAAGGATCCGGCTTAAACCGCCTCGCCTGAGCTAATGGAGCTTGCGGTGCTCCGCCAGCATCGCGACGTACTCGGTGATGCGACGGGCGCGGGTCTCGGGACGTTTAGCGTCGTAGATCCGGTAGAGAAAGCTGTAACCCGGCCGCCCGGCCGCGGGACAGTCGCTATAGTCGGCGACCGGCCGAGACGGCCCTCTAGGCATGCCCCAGCAAGCACCGATCTATGACCTTGTCCTGCTGCTCTCGATGGGCGCCCCCGATGACCGGCGGGCGAAGCTCCTGTCCGACGTCGAGGCGGCGATCGCGAACGGCGGTGGCTCGATCGAGCGCAACGACGACTGGGGCACTCGCCGACTGAGCTATGAGATCAGCCACCAGGCCGACGCCGAATATCACCTGCTTCAGTTCACCGCGCCGCCGTCGCTGCTGGACGACCTGAGCCACACGCTTCGGATCACCGACGACGTCCTGCGTTTCCGGATCATCAAGGTGATTCCGGGTACCCCGCCGGCGCCTGATTCCGCTCCGCCCGTGGTCGCGCCGACGCCGGCCGGCGTGGCTGGCACTTCCTCGCCTACGGACGAATACCCGCGCTAGGCGGCCCGCGCCGTAGATTCGACTCTCCGGTCGACCTCGGCCCGGACCACCGGCGCGACTTCGGTCCCGAACAGCTCGATCGAGCGCATCACGTCCTTGTGCGTGACCGCGCCGACGCTCATCTGCCCGATGTAGCGCTGGTTTCCGAACAGCTCGTGCTCGAACAAGATCTTCTCGGCCACCTGCTCGGGTGAGCCGACTGCGAGCGCACCTCGAGGAGAGCGAAGCGCTTCGTATTGCTGACGGCCAGCGGGGGGCCAGCCCCGCTCCCGCCCGATCCGGTTCATCATCGCCAGGTAGGACGACGCGAAGGCGCTGTCGGCGTGGTGGGCGCTCTCCGCCACGAACGCGTGGGTGTTGATCGCGATCTTCCCCTGCCCCTGATCGTGGCCAGCCGCCTTCAACGCCTCGCGATAAAGCTCGATCAGCGGCACGAACCGCTCGGGCTGGCCGCCGATGATCGCGACCGTCAGCGGGAGGCCGAGGGCTCCGGCGCGAACGACCGACTGCGGCGTCCCGCCCACTGCGATCCAGATCGGCAGCTGCTCCTGGACCGGGCGCGGCCACACCACGGCGTCGGTCAACGGCGCTCGGTGTCGGCCGGACCAGGTGACCCGCGTCGACCCGCGGATCTTCAGCAGTAGCTCGAGCTTCTCGGCGTACAGCTCGTCGTAGTCGTCGAGGTCATAACCGAACAGCGGGAACGACTCGGTGAATGAACCGCGACCCGCCATGATCTCCGCGCGTCCCCGGAGATGAGATCCAGATGCGCAAACTGTTGGAACACCCGCACCGGATCGTCCGAACTGAGCACGGTAACCGCGCTCGAGAGCCGGATACGCTCGGTCCGCGCCGCAATCGCCGCGAGCGCAACCGCCGGCGAGGAAACCAGAAAGTCGGGCCGATGATGCTCGCCGACGGCGAACACGTCAAGCCCGAGCTGGTCGGCCAGGATGGCTTCCTCGAGCAGGTCTCGCATTCGCTGCTCGGGGCTCACGCCTCTAGCGCTCGGGATCTCCGAGCGCAGTGCGAGCACCCGGAGCGCTAGGAAGTCGCGTCCAGGAGCGTCTTCGCGTGCTGACGCTCAGGCGTGATCCGCACTACGTTCCAAGCCAGCCCGAGGCGGCTCATCAGCGAGATGATGAGTCCCGAGGGATCGATCTCCCACGGGCGCAGGCCATGGTAGGCCGAGCGGGGGAACGCGTGATGGTTGTGATGCCACGACTCGCCCAGCGACAACACGGCTAGCCAGCTGACGTTGGTCGAGCGGTCGTCGATGTTGAAGCGCCGGCTGCCGAAGAAGTGACAGACGGAGTTCACCGACCAGGTGACGTGGTGAACGAGGAAGATCCTCACGAGGCCGCCCCACACCAGGCCGCGTAGCGCCCCGTCGAGCGTGTAGCCGTGCAGGATGAAGCCGGCGAGGGTGGGGATCAGGAGCGACAGGCCAGCCAGCAGCGGAAACTGGCGCGCGATCCGGCGCATCGACGAGTCCTCGTAGAGCTCGGCCGCGTAGCGCTTCCAGTCCGCCTGTCCTTGAGTCTCCATCAGCCAACCCACGTGGGCGTGCCAAAGACCTCCTAGCCCGCTTCCGTGGCCGACGTGGGGACTATGCGGATCGCCTTCACGATCAGTGTGGGCGTGGTGCTTGCGGTGGTCGGCGACCCAATCGAGCACCGAGCCCTGCACCGACAGCGATCCCAGCACGGCAAACACCCGCTCCAGCCACGGATAGGTCTGAAACGCGCGATGCGTGAGCAGCCGGTGAAAGCCGACGGTCACGCCGACGGCGGTCAGCAGATACATCCCGGCGAGGATCCCGAGATCGATCGCGTCGACGGCCCGGTTCCAAAGCAGAATGATGGCCGCCAGCACGCCGAGGAATGGCACGACGACGCCCAGCATGTTCGCGTTGCGCTCTGTACGAGTCATTGCTTCAGGATCCCACCATCAGGGACGGATTTCTTCGAGCCCTGGCAGCGACTTCGGCCCAGTTATTTATAACTTATGTACAAACTGTCCGTCGCATCGTGATCGAGCGTTCGTCGTTACGCTCGTGGTCATGAACCAGGTCGCGGCAAGTCTCTGGCGATGGACCGCCCCGCATCCCGACTGGCAGCCGGGCGCTGAGCCAGGCAGCTCGGCAGACTGGGAGCAGGACGTCGGGTCGGTGCTCTACGACGCCCCTGACGCCACCGTGTTCTTCGATCCGCTCCTGCCGAGCGATCCAGACCCGTTCTGGACGTGGGCCGACGCGCACGCCGCACAGCGCCATGTTGTCGTGCTCACCACGATCGGCTGGCACCGCCGCAGCCGCCCCGAATTTGTCGAGCGCTATCGCGCGACGACCTCGCGGGCGAAGCCGAACCTACCGCGTCGGCGTCGAATCGTTCGTGGTGCAGGGCGCCGGCGAGACGATCTTCTGGCTTCCCGAACCGCGAACTCTGATTCCCGGCGATCGGATCCTCGGCGCCGGCGGAGGAGGATTGCGCTTGTGCCCCGACTCGTGGCTCAGGTCCCTGAAGACGCCGATCACTCAGGCCGAGCTGAAGCCGCGCCTACGTCCGCTGCTCGAGCTTCCCGTCCAGCGCGTGCTCGTCTCTCACGGTGAGCCGATCCTCAGAGACGGCGCAAGCGCGCTCGCCGAGCTGCTCGCTTGAGGTACTCGCCCTACCCGAGCGACATCCGCTCGTAGCCCAAGTACAGGCGAGCCGCCCAAGAGATCGGGTCGCGAGCGAAGTAACGCTGGAGCGCGTCACCCCGCAGAGCGTTGTCGAGGGCGGCCATGATCATCGACTGATCGAGCACCAGTCGCCGGTGTCCGACGGCGCCGGTCGTCGGATTGACGGCGTCATAAAAACCACCGTCCGAGCTGTAGACACCGGAGTAGCGAGCGCGTAGGGCGGCGAGGTTGGCGTACGCCCGCTGCGGCAGGACAGTCAAGTCGGATGTAGTGGTGTAACGCGTAGAGCTCGTCGGTGAGGTTGGCGTCTCAGGCCTGAGCTTAGAAGTGTTC
This sequence comes from uncultured Solirubrobacterales bacterium, assembly GCA_963836065.1. Classification (GTDB taxonomy): domain Bacteria; phylum Actinomycetota; class Thermoleophilia; order Solirubrobacterales; family Solirubrobacteraceae; genus Palsa-465. The sequence goes on along the minus strand of CAWIII010000021.1, from coordinate 528,257 downwards.
ACCTCCTCGTTGTCTGCTTGGGGGGAGCGCATACGGGGACTTCCTCGTAGTTTGGTGACTTCGGGGGTAATGGGCAACGGTTTGATCGGTGGTTCATGCGCGGGGGGATCAAGCGGTCATGGATGCCGTACCGTGGAATCCGGATGATCGATGCGGGGGACTCGGCCCGTAGGGCCGCCGTGAGCCGCTCGCCGAGCGGGCCAGACGTTGGCGCAGCTGAGAAGCCCGCCTTGCCAGGGGGTCGGACCAACCGTCGCTTCGCCCCCTTCTATGCAGCGGTCGTTTGCCGGTGTGCGCCGAGCCGAGCGTTCGCGTTGAAACAGATGCCGGCGGGTGTGTTCCTGTGGGTCGCGGTCATCGGCCGGAGGCGTAGACGGGCCCAGGACGCGTCCGTGTGCAACCCGAGGTTACGGCTTGGCTGGATTGGTCGGCGGGTGGCTCAGGCGGCGGTGAGACTGGGTACCTCCTGCTCGACCTGGGGGGCTCGGGGTCGGCGCAGCTCAGCGTGATCGACTCGACCGACAGGTAGCGCCGCTGGACGAGCCATTCGTCGTTCTGTTCGGAGAGCAGCGCGCCGGCGAGGCGGATCACCGCCTGGTCGTTGGGGAAGATCCCGACGACGTCGTGCGCCGGCCGATCTCCTTGTTGACACGCTCCAGCGCGTTCGTTGAGCGCAGCTTGGTCCAGTGCTCGGACGCGAAGTTGTAGAACGCGATCAGGTCTTCCTCGGCCGTCTCGAGCAGCTCGCATACCTTCGGCGCGATCCCCTGCAGCCGTTCGAGCACGTGCCCTACGCGCGCGCGGGCCTGCTCGAGGCCCTCGGCGTTGAACACCTCGCGCAGCGCGGCGGCGACAAGCCCGCGCTCGTCGCGGCGGCAGTGCATCACCATGTCGCGGAGGAAGTGGACCGTGCAGCGCTGCCACGGGCAGCCCAGCACCCGGGCGATCGCTGCTTTGAGTCCCTCGTGCTGATCGGAGATCGCCAGCCGCACCCCATCCAGCCCGCGCTGCTTGAGCCCGCGGATGAACTCGACCCAGAACGCGCCGGACTCGACCTCGCCGACATCAAGGCCGATCACCTCCCGCACCCCGGTCTCGTGCACCGCATAGGCAACCACCAGTGCCTTGTACACCACCCGGCCGTGGTCACGAACTTTGACCTGCTTCGCGTCGAGCCAGAGATACGGGTAGGCCCCCTCCAACGGCCGCCCGCGAAACAGCTCGACCTGCTGATCCAGCGCCCGGCAGATCGCGCTCACGCGGTCCTTGGTCATCCCTTCGATCCCCAGCTGCTCCACCAGCCGATCGACCTTCCGCGTCTAGACACCGTTCACATACGCCTCCAACACAACCGCAACGATCGCCTGCTCACTGCGCCGGCGAGCCTCCAGAAAGCTCGGAAAGTACGCCGTACCCGACCGCTTCTTCGCGATCAACAACTCGAGCTCCCCAACCCTCGTCTCCCACGCCCTCTGCCGATACCCGTTGCGATGCGTGACGCGCGTCCCCGCGCGACCTCGCCCCGTCCAGCGCCCACCTCAGCGCTGACCTCGGCCTCCATCACCTCACGGGCGACCAGCGCGACCGCCTCGCGCACGAAATCCTCAAGCCGACCATCCATCGTCTTGGCGACGACATCGGCAACCGTCATGCTCTGAACTTCGGCCATCGTGGTGTCTCCATTCGTCTGACTGCGATAACAGCCGACGAGTTCCGCGCCACGGTGGCCGACCCCTCTTCAGCGGTCGACCCCCGGACGCTCGTTACACCACTTCTACCTACATGGACGGGCAGCGCAATCGCCGAAGCGTGTGGCGTGACCGTGTCCTCTGAAACGCAGGGAGGGCCACACTGGGACAGCCGCTCGCCGGCCGGGAAGGCAAGGCCCTCGGCGCCATACCCCCCGTAGTTGCCGCTGTCATCGGGCGTGCTCGACGGCGACAGCCCCCAGACGGGGTAATGCAGGACTTGGGTCGCGTACTTGATCTGTACGCGCGCCCAGCGCCGGTCGTTCAGGCCGAAGCTGTGCTGACCCCAGGCCGTCTCAGGGACGACCAGGTTGGCCATCAAGCCCTCGAACATGCCCCCGGCGTACGTCGGGACGAACGTGAGTGACGTGCCGGGATAGGTGTAATGGCCCTCCCACACATCGAACGTCTTGCCGGACTGCGGATCGGTGTAGGTTTGCCAGTAGCCCGCGACCGGCCACTGTCCCTGCCAGGAGAAGTCGGGGTCGGTCGCGCACCGCTGGGGAGGAAGCGTGCGCCATGTCCGCCACCAGACGTCGCCCGGCATTTGGTGCCGGCCCATGCCGATGTAGATTGCGATCCGCGGATCGCTGTAGAAGGCGCCGTTGTGGTACCCGGCCGGGCCTTGGTCGACGTACCAGCCGCCGTACATCTGGCCGGTCGGCTGGTTGCCGGGCACGGCCGGGTTGGTATTGCAGGCCGTCTGTGCTCGGTTGTCGTAGAAGATCGAGAAGTTCATCGGCGCGAGCAAGCTATTGACGAGCCCACGAAGCCGGGGCAGGGCTTGGCGGACCTCGATCAGGCCGGAGGCGTACCAGCCGTTGTCGACGGCCGAGAGGAACCAGCAGTTGTCCTGGCTAGGTGTCGTCTCGCTGCAGTCAGCTTTGCCGGGATTGAGCAGGACTCGACCATTGGTGGTGTCGTACCACTGGTAGAGGAAGCCGTCCGAGCGCTTGAGCTTGGCCACCTCGCCGAGCGTCGAGGAGACCATCGACTGGGCCTGCGCTCGGTCGATCAGACCGAGGTCATGGGCCGCGACGACAGCCCACAGGTAGACCCCGATGTTGGCGGCTGACGTGTACGCCCCGCGGGTTGCACCGGGCCCGAGATTGTCCAGCGGTAGGTGGGTAGTCGGGTCGAGGTCGGCGCCGTAGAACTTCCATGTGTCTCTGGCGATCCCGTAGAGCACGGAGCGCTGCTTGACGGTCAGGGCGCCCGCGCCACCTTGGGCCAAGGCCTGTGCGGGCAGAGCGAGGGCGACGGCCGCGGCGCACAGCGCGCCGAGCAGTCCCCGGCCGATGACGCCGCGGACGTCGAGCAGACGCTGCCCGGCTGCCATCGGCCTACTGGACGGTGAAGGTCGAGTGCAGCCCGCCCACTGAGCTGTCGCCGACCCAGACGTCAAACGCTCCCGGCTCGACGACGAACTGACTCTGGCCGTTGTAGAACCCGAGATTCTGGTGACCCAAGCTGAACGTTACCGTCCGCGACTTTCCGGGAGCCAGCGTGACCCGCTTGAAGCCCTCGAGCCGGCGCACCGGTTGCAGGATGCTGGTATCGCTCTCGTGCAGATAGAGCTGCACGACATCGTCGCCGGCCACGGAGCCGGTGTTGGTGATCTTCGCGCTGGCGGTGAGCGAGCCGCCCCTCGAGACGCTGGTACTCGACAGGGACAGGTTCGACAACGAGAACGTGGTGTACGAGAGCCCGTAGCCGAACGGGTACTGCGGCGTGTTGGGCACGTCAAGGTACTTCGACGTGTACTTGTTGTTCGGGTCGGCCGGCCTGCCGGTCGGCAGCTCGTTGTAGGAGATCGGGATCTGCCCGACGTTGCGCGGGAACGACATCGGCAGCTTGCCGCCGGGATCGACCTTGCCGAACAAGACGTCGGCAACCGCATCTCCGCCCCCGGTCCCTGGGAACCAGGACTCGAGCAGCGCCGGGGCGTTGCTGGCCAGCCAGTCGATCGTGAGCGGCCGGCCGTTCATCAGCACGACGACGTACGGCTTGCCGGTCGCGGCGATCGCCTGTACCAGCGCCAGCTGGTGGCCGGGAAGGCCGATGTCGCTGCGCGAGGAGGCTTCGCCGGTATCCGCCGCCGGTTCGCCGAGGACGACCACGGTGGCGTCCGCGCCTTGGGCGGCGCTGACGGCGGCACCGAAGCCGCTGGCGGACGTGCAGCCCGGGTCGCAACCTTGGGCATAGTTGACCGTGGCGCTCGGAACCGCCGCCTTGATCCCGTTCAGAACCGAGACGACCTTCCCTTGGGTCACGTCATAGCCGATCGGCTGGTCGGGACCCAGCTGGTCGCTCGGGTTGTCGGCGAGCGGGCCGACGACCGCGACCGAGCGAAGACTCGTGCTCAGCGGGAGAGCACCGTTGTGATTCTCTAGCAGCACCATCGACTTATCCGCCGTCGCTCGGGCCGCCGCCAGGTTGGCGGGCGTCAGCTCGGCGTGCTGGACGCGAGTGGGGTTGGTGTACGGATGATCAAACATGCCCGCGAGGTACTTGAGTGTCAGCACCCGGCGGACCGCGGTGTTCAGCTGCGCCATCGTGATCTTGCCGGAGGCCAGCAGCTGGGGGCCGTAGTTGGCGTAGGTCGAGTTGAGGCTCGGCACCTGCACGGCCATCTCGATGTCAACCCCGGCGGTGAGCGCCAGGCGAGCGGCCTCCCGCTCGTTTGCGGCAAAGCCAAACTCGACCAGCTCCTGCACGGCCTGGTAGTCGCTGACGACCGTGCCGCCGAAGCCCCATTGCTGGCGCAGGATCGTTTGCAGCAGATACGGGTTCGCACTCGCCGGGACGCCGTTCAGCGAGTTGAACGCGCTCATCACGGTAGCTGCGCCGGCATCGACAGCAGCCTTATAGGGCGGCAGGTAGTCGTTGCGCAGTTGCTGGTCGGACATGTCGACGGTGTTGTATTCACGACCCGCGACCGGAGCGCCGTAGCCGGCGAAATGCTTGACCGTCGCTGCCATCTTGTCCGGGGCGCTGAAGTCGGAGCCCTGGTAGCCGCGCACCTTGGCGGCGGCGATTGCCGAGCCGAGATACGGATCCTCGCCGGCGCCTTCGACGACGCGTCCCCACCGCGGATCCCGGCTGATGTCGACCATCGGATTGAACGTCCACTTGATTCCGTCGGCGGTCGCCTCGGCGGCCGATACCGACTCGTCCCCCCGAACCGCCGCGGGATCCCAGGTCGAGGCCTCGCCGATCGGTACGGGGAACATCGTCTTGTAGCCGTGGATCACGTCGAGGCTGAAGATCAGGGGGATGTGTAACCGGGATTTCAGCGCAGCCTGCTGCGTCTGATTGATGTTGTTGACGCCAACCAGGTCGAGAACCGAGCCGATTTGACCGTTCTGAGCCAAAGTCAGCAGGTCACCCGGCGTGCCGTTCGGCCCGTCCGGTCCGGCCATCTCGAGCTGGCCGAACTTCTCGTCCACCGTCATCCGCCTCAGCAGCGCAGTGACCTTCCCGTTGATTGCCTGCTGGTTGCTGGTCGCGCTCGGACGCGCAAGCGTGGTGCTCGCGGCCGTGGACGCCGTGGAGTGCCCCACGACGGCCACCACCACGGCCGCGACCAACAACGCCAACGCTGCGCCAAAGCCGAACCGACGCCTGGGCTTTGCCCAGACCGTCCGGACAACTCGATCCGCCATGTCCTCTCCCTCCACTACCTCTCGACCGGCGTCGAGGTACCCGTCAAGATCGGACATCAAACCCAATATCTTTCCTTCGGCCGAGGCCGCCCGCCCCGGGTGCCCCGTTGGGGCGGGCGGCCAACTGCGACCCCAAGCTCAGCCATGTCGTCTGGGGCAGCTTCGCGATCTATTACGAGAAGGGCGCGGCGCCGGATCACAGCCGGATCGCGATGATCCAGAAGCCGCCCGACAACGTAAGTGGATTCAGCCAAATGTTTCGATCTAGCCGCCGTAGCGACCTACGCAGCCTTGCGGACGAGGAGCTGATGCCGCTCGTGTGCGACGGCGAGGCTCGGGCGTTCGAGGTGATCTTCGATCGTCACGCGAGTGCGGCGTTCTCGCTTGCCTACCGGATGTGCGGCCGGCGGGCAATGGCCGAGGACGTCGTACAAGAGTCGTTTCTGTCCTTGTGGCGCAGTGGCGCGCGGTATGACCGGGCGCGAGGAAGTGTCCGCTCGTGGGTCCTCAGCGTGGTCCACAACCGCGCCATCGATGCGTTCCGGCGGACCGCCGTCAAAGACGGTCGCGACGTGCCCGATGAGGACTCGCGCAGCTGCTCGCCTCGCCCGAGCTGACCGACAAGGAAGTCGAGCGTCGCGATGACGCCAGGCTTGTCCGCGGCGCGCTCGAGGAGCTGCCCGCCGAGCAGCGGCGGGTGATCGAGCTTGCGTACTTGCCGGAGAAGATCCGATGTCAAAGACTCACGACCTCGTGGGCGTTCCGGGCAACTTGCACGGTGTGAGCGCCGTGCTGGTCACGCAAGAGCCGGCCGGCGGCAGCCCCGCGCCCACCCGTACGCCGGTGATCGTCACTCAGCTGAGCTGAGTGATCCGACTCGAGCTCTGGCGCGTAGGAACGGCTGCCAACCCAACGATCGGAGCAAACCTATGGGGCTCGACAATCCAATCCACATCGCGCTTGTCCTCGTCATCCTGTTGCTGGTATTCGGGGCGAAGCGGCTGCCCGAGATGGGTCGTTCGCTGGGCTCCGGGTTGCGGGGCTTCAAGGAGTCGATCAGCGGCGAACCTGAGCGGGCACATGTACAGCCGATCTCGGCCGCGAGCGCAATCTCGCCGCAGCCGACGTCCGAGCAATCGCCGACTCCGCCGGTCGCCTGAGATCGCGCGAGGCGATGCTGCCAGCCATGCAGATGCTGAACGCACTTCGGCTGCGCCCGCTCAGCCCCGATGAGCGCCTGAGCACCGTCGGCCATCTCGACGAGCTTCGCACGCGACTAATCGTCTCGTTGCTCGCGGTCGCCGTCGCGTTCGGCGTCTGCTTCTGGCAGAACCATCGCTTGCTGGATCTGATGAATGCTCCGCTCGCGCACCAGACCCAGCAGCAGGTGCGCGAGGGCCACGGCCCCCTGGGCGCGACCTATCTCGTCGCCCAAAGCGCTCGCGATTTAGCAGTACAGCTGCACACCGTCGTCGGCGCATTGAACGCCGAGCCCCACCAGCCGGCCGTGCGGTCGGCGCTGAACCGGGCCGACGCCAGGATCGCGCGTGACGCGGCGCGCCTCTCCGCTCCACCCCAGGGCGACCGCCCCGTGACGCTTGGAATCGGCGAGCCGTTCACGACCACCGTCACCGTGTCGCTGATCTTCGCGCTGATTCTCGCCTTACCGGTGCTGATCGCACAGGCCTACGCCTTCCTGATGCCGGCGGCCTCCCGTCAGCATCGCCGGCAGTTGGCGGCGATGACCTTTGCGATCCCGATGCTGTTCCTCGCCGGCGTCGCCTTTGGGTACTTCGTGGTCCTACCGGCGGCGGTGCACTTCTTTCAGAACTTCAACAGCACGCAGTTCAACGTGCTCGTGCAGGCCAGCCAGTACTACAAGTTCGCGGCCACGACGCTGCTGGCGATGGGACTCGTCTTCCAGGTGCCCCTGCTTGTGCTGGGGGTGACCCGCGCCGGCGTGATCACTCCGCGCCAGCTGCGCCGCAACCGGCGCTACGCGGTTGCGGCGGCGGCGATTGTGGCGGCGTTGCTACCTGGTGACGCCATCACGATGCTGCTCGAGACCGTGCCGCTCTATCTGCTATTCGAAGTCAGCGTCTTGGTCGCCTCGATCGCCGAACGACGATCCCGAGTTCCCGCCGGCATGGAATCGATGCGTGCCGCCTAACAGGCATCTGTCCCGCCTTCGTTCCAGCCGCAAACATCGCGTCGACCGCTCCGCACCGTTTCACCCACTTTCCGGGGACATTCCCCGGTTGCCGTCTGCGCCCGGCATAGACTCGGGGTCAGGCTTTCAAGCAATCGTTGGAAAGGAGCCTCGAGCATGAACATCAACCGCGTCGTACTTACCGGGAACTTGACGAGAGATCCCGAGGTGCGATCGACTCCCAATGGGTTGGCGATTTGCAAGCTGGGTATCGCCTGCAACACCCGCAAGAAGAACAGCAGCACCGGCACATGGGAGGAGAAGCCCAACTTCTTCCGGGTCACGGTCTTTGGCGCCCAGGCCGAGAACTGCGGCCAGTACCTGAGGAAGGGACGGCCGGTCGCGATTGACGGACGCCTCGAGTGGAGCTCGTGGGAGAGCGAGGGACAGAAGCGCGAGTCGATCGATATCATCGCTGATTCCGTGCAGTTCCTGGGCGGGCGCGAGGACGCTGGAAACGGGAACGGGTTCTCCAGCAGCGTGCGCGCCGCGGAGAGCGACGTCCCGATCGACACCGGCGATTTCGAGGCCGCCCCCGTCGCTGCCGGAGCCACCGCCGACGACGACATCCCGTTCTGAGGCGGAGGATCAGAAAAAACCTAGCTAGAGTGGTTCCCCGTGGCAAAGCAACGCAGACGGCCGGTTCGCCGGCGCGACAGGAAGGGCGGTCCGACCACAGGTCGGCGTAAGCCGTGCCCGTACTGTCGCGAGAAGATCGATCAGGTCGATTACAAAGACCTCTCGTTGCTGCGCCGATTCGTCTCTGAACGCGGCAAGATCCGCTCCCGGAGGATCACCGGCGCCTGCCGGCGCCACCAGAGCCAGGTCGCGCGGGCGGTCAAGCGCGCTCGGGAGCTCGCCTTGCTGCCGTATGTCGCCGAAGGCAGCGGTGGCAGCGGCCGAGGCGACCGCGACCGTGATCGTGACCGCGATCGCGACCGGTAGCGGGGGATAGCAGCGGTGACGCAGGCAATCCTGCTCCAGGACGTGGATCCGCTCGGTGAGCGAGGCGCAGTGGTGGAGGTGTCCGCCGGCTATCTGCGCAACTATCTTTTGCCGCGCAAGCTTGCCGAACCGGCCACCGACGCTTCGATCCGTGCCGCCGCGCGTCGTCGCGAGGACATCGAGCGGGTGAAGCGGGAGGCCGAGGAACGGGCCCGCGACAATGCTGCGCTGCTCGGCCGGACTGTGCTCACGATCCCGCAAAAGGCGGGCGACGATGGTCGCCTGTTCGGCTCGGTCACCACGCAGGACATCGCTGAGGCAATCCGCGACGCCCGCGGCATCAGGGTGGATCGGCGCAAGATCCACCTCGAGGACCCGATCCGGAACGTGGGCACGTACATGGTCGTGGTCGAGATCACCGATGATGTGACCGCCACGGTCAAGACGATGGTCGTCGCGACCTAACGGCTGGCTGTTCCCGGCCTCGCGCGCCACGTAACACGACTGACCGCCGCCCCGAGGCGGAAGCCGTGGGCATGGCCCCGTCCCCTCGCCCGCTCGCAAACCTCGCTGCTTGCGGAAACGGCCTCAGCGCTGCCGCCTGTCTCGAACCTAGACTCGGACTCCGGGAATGAGTGCCGTTCAGAACATCGCTGTTCCGCCCCACAATCTCGAGGCCGAGAAGTCGGTCTTGGGTGCGGTGCTGCTGGACGAACGCCATTTGCATGCGTTGCTGGTCGAGGAGCAACTGCGCCCCGATCACTTCTACCGCGAGCAGCACGGGACGGTATTCGGGGCGATGATCGAGCTCTACGAGGGCGACCGCAAGATCGACCATCTGACGGTCGCGGAGACGCTGCGCCAGCGTGCCAAGCTGGAGGGCGTCGGTGGCCCCGAGGCGATCGAAGAATTGGCCGGTTGGGTTCCGGCCGCGGGTCATGCGCGCGATTACGGCCGGATCGTTCGCGAGCACGCCCAGATGCGCGCGCTGCTGACGGCGTCGTATGAGATCCAGGCGAGCGTCCTCTCGCGGGAGGCTCCCGCCCGTGAGCTCGTCGAGCGTGCGGAGCGATCGATGCTGGAGGTCGCCCATGACGAGCGCCGGAAGAAGGTCCGGACGATCGCGGACATCCTCCACGACGAGACCGACAAGCTCCACCGCCTGTCGGTGGCCAAGACGGCGCTCACCGGTACCCCGTCGGGGTTCAAGGATGTGGATGAGAAGACCGGGGGCTTTCAGGCGGGCAACCTGGTCGTGGTGGCCGCGCGTCCGTCGATGGGCAAATCCGCCCTTGTCTGCAACATGGCGGAGAACGCCGTGCTGGCCGGCCATGCGGTGGCGCTGTTCTCGCTCGAGATGTCCGAGTCCGAGCTGGCTCAGCGGTTCGTGGCCTCGCAGGCGCGAATCAAGGGCGATGACCTCCGCCGCGGCCGGGTGCCAGAGCATCGCTGGCCCAAGATCCTCGAGGCCTGCCAGCGGCTCGCCCAGGCGCCGCTGTTCGTCGACGACTCAAGCGACACCGGCGTGCTTGAGGTGCGCGCCAAGAGCCGCCGGCTCCATCACCAGGTCGAGGGAGGGCTCGGCCTGATCATCATCGACTACCTCCAGCTGATGCGCCACGAGGGACGCGTCGAGAGCCGGGTGGAGCAGGTCGGCCAGATCTCACGAGCCTTGAAGGGCCTCGCCCGCGAGCTCGGCGTGCCCGTGATCGCGCTGTCGCAGCTCAGCCGTGCTGTCGAGCATCGGGCTGGGGACAAGAGGCCGATCCTTTCCGACCTTCGGGAATGCGTAACCGGCGACACTCCCGTCTTGCTCGCGGACGGCCGCCGCGTGCCCATTCAGGAGCTGATTGGGGCGATCCCGGAGGTACTGGCGCTCGACGAGCGGCATCGTGTGATGCGGGCACGGAGCGATGCCGTATGGCCGGTTGGTCGCCGTCCGGTTTTCAAGCTCAGGCTTGCGTCAGGCCGCACGCTGCGTGCTACTGCAGAGCATCGGGTGCTGGCAGCAGCCGGCTGGCGTCGGCTCTCTGACCTGCAAGAGGGTGACCGAGTAGCCGTCGCACGGCGGTTGCCGGAGCCGATGAACCCAGAACGTTGGCCGGACGATCGGGTGGACAGTGGTCAGCCGAGCGACGACGCCCAGTCGAAGCAGGAGCGCTGCGACATCGTCGGAGTGTCCGGAGCCACTGACCACGAGCGCTTCCTCGACACCGTTGGATCATTCGGTCCGAGGACCGCGCAGGGAATGTCTCAGCGCACAATGGTCCTCTCGCGTGGAGTTGCAAGTTATGCCGAGGGGCTCAAATCACCGGCGCTCATCGATGCGGCCGAAAGCGACGTGTTTTGGGATCGACTTGTGGGAATCGACAGCGACGGCGAGGAAGAGGTCTTTGATCTCACCGTGCCGGGCCTAGCCTCGTGGTTGGCGGACGGCATCGTGTCTCACAACTCGGGTCAGGTCGAGCAGGATGCGGACCTCGTGATGTTCATCTACCGCGAGGAGTACTACGACAAGGAGTCCGAGCGGCCGGGGGAGGCGGACATCATCATCGCCAAGCACCGCAACGGCCCGGTCGGCGACGTGGTGCTGACGTTCCAGAAGGAGTACCCGAAGTTCATGAACTACGCGGGTGAGAGGTTCGCTCAGTGAGCTACGACTCACCACTCCAACCGCTCGGCTCAGGCGTGCTCCGCAGTGCCGAGGATCGCTGTCCGTTCGAGCTTTGCGACGGTTCCGGATTCCTGTACGACGAGGACACGAATACGGCCTCCGACTGTCGGTGCCGTCCGCAGCGAGTCGCGCTGGCCAAGGCACGCAGCCTGTCGGCCGTGATCCCGCGCCGATACCGTGACGTGGCGTTTGATCGCTCGCCGGTGACCGAGATCGACCCGGCGATCGTGGCCGCCACACGCCGCTTCGCCGACACCATCGATGCCAAGCTCGACGCGGGCCGTGGGCTGTGGTTCATGGGGCCGGTAGGCACTGGGAAGACGACGCTGGCGATGCTCGTCTCCAAGGCCGCGCTGAAGGCCGGGCGCTCAGTGGCGATTTACTCCCTCCCGCGGCTGCTGAACGAGATTCGCGATACCCATCGTGCCGAGCGCTCACACGTAGATTTGCTCGACCGCTTGACCGCGGTCGACCTGTTGCACGTCGACGACGTCGGAGCCGAGCGGACGACGGACTGGGTGCTGGAGGAGCTGTACTCGATCGTCAACGCGCGCTACGAGGACCAGCGCTCGATGGTGATCACCACGAACATCCTCGACCGCGAGGCGCTCTGCGAGCAGATCACCGAGCGCACGGTCTCCCGGCTGACCGAGATGTGTGACGAGCTGCCCCTGCTCGGGCACGACCGGCGGCTGGACCTGCGCTTAGCGTGAAGGCGACTGGCGGGCGCCGGCTAGCGCTGACGGCGAGCAGTGCGCCCGTGAGGACGGGGCGCGGGCCGTGGGTGGCGTGACCGACTGGGATGGGAAGCGCGATGGCGCCGAACCGAAAGGGCGGAGGTGATGGCCAGGCTCGTCCCGTGGTGTGTCGTCGGCTGCTTGGTAAGCGCCTTCACCGCCGGCGGCCCCCGCTTGGTCGTCGTCGTCGCCGGCGCGGTCGTCTTTGTGGCTGGCCGGGCGGGGCACCCCTGTGAGGTGAGCGCGCTGGCCTGGTGCAGGTACGCGCTTCCGAGCGGGGTCACGGAGAGCTGGCTGTTGACCATCGAAAACCAGATATCGGTGGCGGCGAGCGGGATCGCCCCCCACCAGAACGCCTGCACGTTCTCGACGTGCAGCGCCGGCGTGCAGAGCGCCCACTGCGTGTAGGTCGCAGCCTGCGCGCCCCAAGCGGCGATTCCCGCCGTCATACCAGTGGCGGCGCCGAACTCGTTGACGTCAAGCGGCACCCCCCTGTGGCCGTTTGCGTCAAGCCACTGCCGCAGGGCGAGCGTGTCCTGCTCCATCATCGTCGCGTCATATAGATAGGGGTGGTAGCCGACCGCGTCCATCGGACCGATCGCGCTCAGGTACCGCTCGCCCTCGGCGAGCGGAATCGCACCCGAGTCGAGGATCCCGCCAACGACCGCCTGGGCGCTCGGATCTACTTGGTGCAGCGCGGTGCGGGCAGCCTCATACACCTGGGCGAACGACGCCGGGGCGGCATAGTGAAGCGAGGTCGAGTCGGCGGGGTCGCTCGGCGTGATGTCCGGTTCGTTACCAATTTCGTAGCTCAGCACGGGCAGGTATGGCAGTTCTGGATGCTGTGCCCAGAACGATCCGCCCGGCCCATAGCGCTGCGCGAAAGACGTGACGAAGGTCGCCATCGCGGCGGCGTCGGCGGTTGGGCCTTGACTCTTCGGCAGCCCGAGCATCGGGTAGAGGCGCAGATGCGCCGCGGCGGTGAGCGCGATTACAGCGTCGGTGTTGCTACCGGAGATCACCTGGTCGCGAGCGAGGCCGATCCCCGCGGCCGCCGCAGTGGCGAGATCGGGAGGCGAGCCGGTGAAGTTGATCCCCAGCGTTTGTTTTGAGATCGGAGTGGAGGCTGCGGCCCGCTCGGTGCTGATTGATAAGGCAACAGTCATCAGAGTTATAAAAATCAGTGCTAAATACGATAAAGATTGGCCGCGAAAGTTGTGCATATATTGAATACATCGGCATCAAGCGGCGATCCGGCAACCGGACGAACGTCCAGATCGACCCAGAAGGAGCTCCGGCTTCCGCCGGACGCCCTGCGGTCGGCACAATCGGGCCGTGGGCCCGTTCGTTGATCTCCATTCGCACGTGCTGCCGGGGATCGATGACGGTCCGTCGGACATCGAGGGCGCGCTCGAGATGCTCCGCGCGGCAGCACAGTCAGGGATCACAACACTCGCGGCCACGCCTCATCTGCGCTCCGATTTCCCCGATGTCCGCATCGGTGAGCTCGCGGGTCGCTGCCAACAGCTACAGGAGGCGATGTCTCGGGAGCAGATCGACGTCCTTCTGGTGAACGGCGCCGAGGCATCGCTGGTATGGGCCCTCGAGGCAAGCGACGAGGAGCTCGCCTTAGCCAGCTACGGCCAGCGTGGAACCGATCTCCTGATCGAGACACCGTCGGCCAACGTTGTCGGCCTCGACGGTCTCCTGTATCGGTTGCGCGCCAAGGGTTTCCGCATCACCCTCGCCCACCCGGAGCGAAGCAGCGAGTTCCAGCGTGACCCGGCGCGACTCGCAGGGCTCGCCCAACAGGGCGTGCTGCTCCAGGTGAACGCCGACGCGCTGCTCAGCGAACCGCGCAATTCTCCCGTCGCGCGTCTCGGTCAACGCCTCTGCGCCGACGGGCTCGCCCACGCGATCGCCTCCGACGGGCACCGGGCCTCATCGTGGCGACCTGTAATCCGGCTCGCCCAGGCCGAGTCAGCAGCGGCGGCGCTCGTCGGTCCGGAGCGCGCCCGCTGGCTGGCACAAACCGCACCCGCAGCGATCATCGAGGGCACCGAGCTGCCGGAGGCCCCAGCGATCGTTGCTCAGAGGCGGCGGCGCAGGCTGTTCGGTTGAAGGGATAGTGAGGGTTGGGGACGCTTGTGATCGGCGGCTTGTAATGACGCCACCTTATTTCGGAGTCGGTGGGTCAGTGCTGAGTCGTGTCGAAGAAGATCACGTCCTCGGCAGCCGGGGTTTCGCAGACCAGAGTACATACGGCGGTTACGAGACTCTGGTTCGCCACCTTGCTCGCCGCTTGGTGCGGGACGGACGCGATGGCGCGGTCTAGTGCGCACCGCGTTTGAGGGACGGGGCGATTCGATGGGTGGACGGGGTGGGTTGCATCTGGACGCCTGGCCGCGATACGACGTCAGCTTCGACTCTTGGCTTTGGCTTACGTCCCTTCACACGGATACCGAGCGCTCACACAGACACCCCACCTCGCCACAAGCACGCGTGGACAGGAACCAGCGCCAGCTGCACAGAACCGCGCTCAAGACAACAAGCCGCCTCCGAGCTCACCTACATTCGTCCGGGAGCCCCGAAACTCACGCGAACGGAGGTTCCCCGGATCGTGCGAACAATGCGCCTGAAGCGCCTTCAGGACGCTGCCACAAGCGCTGTCATCCCGGGCGGTCTTCCCCGGCGTCCGGCCTATAGATCTCAGCCGCCTAGCTAGGTGTCCGGGTGCTGTGCGTTGAGTTTCATTTCGAGAAGGCGTGCCTCGGTGACGTGATCCAAGTGGGGCGGGGTATCGAGAAACAGGGGTTCTCTGTCGCGAGAATCAATCACACCATAATGACGTTCCTGCGGCAGGCAACGCGGCGTGACTAGCTCCCACAGAACCGTCTATGTGTCAGCGTCGGATTCGTCGTTCGGCAATCCCACGGACTCCAACGCTCCGCGTATAGTCGAGGCTGGTTCGTCACATCTTGCTCCCCGCCACGATGATAGCCGGGCAAACGTGCTCGGCTGCGAGATGGATCGGCTCGATCTCGATCAGGCGGTTGCGGTTTGTGAGAGGGCGATTGAAACACGAGGCTTGACACAGCACATGGCCGTCAATGTCGCCAAGCTGATGGCGATGCGCACGGACCAACGGCTTCGCGAAAGCGTGACGGACTGTGAGCTGATAACGGCCGATGGACAGCCCCTAGTCTGGGCCTCGCGGCTTCTCGAGACCCCCTTCCAGAGCGGGTTGCGGGCATCGACTTGATGCACAGCCTTCTCGCGCGCGCCGCAACCAGGGAATATGGGGTTTACGTGCTTGGCGCGAGGGCAGAGATCCTCGAGCGCGCGGTCGCTCGTCTGCGTGAGCAGTATCCGGACCTCGCGATCGTCGGCGAGCAATTGTCAAGAGTTGTGGATGAGAAGGTGAAGCATCAGGCGGCGACCTCCTCGTCCGTCGTGGTGTCGTCGTCTGTGACCTTGATGCCGTCCTTGAACTTCACGCCGTCGAGCACGTCGGTGACGAGCTCGTGGCCGTTGAACCGCCGCCAGCGCTCCTGGGCGGCGTCCAGGAGCTTGTAGGCCATCGCGAGCGCGGCCTTCTTGGAGCCTGCGCCCTTGGTGACCTTGGTGCGGAGCTTGACGGTTGCGAAGCTGCTCTCGATCGGGTTCGTGGTGCGTAGATGCCGCCAGTGCTCGGCGGGGAAGTCGTAGAACGCGGTCAGCGCGTCCCAGTCCTTGTCGAGCTTCGCAACGGCCTTCGGGTACTTCGCGTCGAACTCGTCCCGGAAGCGCTCCAGCGCCTTGCGAGCATCCGCGCGTGTGGGCGCCTCGGCCATCTCGTGCAGCAGCGTCTTCGCCCTTGGTTGCAGGCGCTTGGGGAGCGCGTCGAGGACGTTCGCTGTCTTGTGAACCCAGCAGCGTTGCTCCCTGGCGCCGGGGAATACGTTGCGCAGCGCGGCCCACGCGCCGAGCGCGCCGTCGCCGGTCACCAGCTTCGGCTCGTTCATGCCACGGTCGCGCAGATCGCGGAACACGGCCGCCCAGGAGTCCTCGGATTCGCGGTAGCCATCCTCCACCGCGAGCAGCTCCTTCTGCCCGTCCTCGCGGACGCCGATCACAACCAGCAGGCACAGCTTGGGATCCTCGCCCAGCCGCACGCTGACGTTCACGCCGTCGACGAACAGATACGCGTAGCGGTGAAACCGCAGCTCCCGCGTGCGGAATGCGGCGTGCTCGGCCTGCCAGGTCTCGGTCAGCCGCTGGATCGAGCTCGACGACAGACCCGAGGCGTCCTCGCCCAGCAGGTCCCGAAGCGCCGGCCCGAAGTCCCCGGTCGAGAGGCCGTGCAGATACAGGATCGGCAGCACCTCGGTCACCTTCGGCGACCGCCGCGCGTACGCCGGCAGGATCTTCGAGCTGAACCGCTTGCGCTCACCGGTCTCCTCGTCGACGCGCTTGTCGTTGACCCGCGGCGCCCGGATCGGGACCGTACCCGAGCCCACGGTCAGCCGCCGCTCCCGCGCACGACCATCGCGGACCACCACCCGCTTGCCGTCCTCATCGACCTCGTCCACGAACGTGCAGACGTACTCGTCGACCTCGGCCTCGAGCGCCGCAGCGATCATCCGACGCGCTCCCTCCCGCGCGAGATCATCGAGCGTGACCCGACCCTCGTTGTCCTCCCCGGCGGGGAGCCTGCGAACATCTGACACGGCGTGCCTTCCTGCCGGCCATCGCCGGCTTCGGTCTTCGTCAACCGGGAAGGTACGCCGCCTTCCTCTTCACACGCATCCACAACTTCTGGGTATAGCTCATCGTCGGCCACCAGGATGGCTACTACGAACGCTCGGAAGAGCCAGCCATCGCCGCCGAGATCGCTGCCGCCCGACCCGACATCCTGTTCGTTGCTATGAGCTCGCCCCGCAAGGAGTACTTCCTTGCCCGCTACCGCGACCAGATGGCCGTTCCGTTTGTGATGGGCGTAGGCGGCTCGATCGACGTGGTTGCCGGCTTGCGGAGCAGAGCCCCGGTCGTGCTGCAGCGGCTTGGCCTAGAATGGCTATTCCGCCTTGCCCAGGAGCCGCGCAGGTTGGCGCCGCGGTACGTGAGGACAAATGCGCCGTTCGTTCTGCTGGTGATCCGTGAGTTCATTCTTGTGTGGGTCATGGGACGACGCAGACGCGCATCCTGTCGATCGTCGGCGCACAGGCGGAGTTCGTGAGGATGGCTCGTGTCGTGCCGAGCTACGGCGCTCGCCCCCAGCTGGCTTTCATCTCCTCGTGCACACTGGCCAGCACTACGACAGGCTCCTTTCCGATGTATTCCTGGAGCGCCGGGTCCTGACCACCTACTCGAGGTCGGTCTGCCAAGTCACGGAGCTGCAGCCGCCAGGGCCGATTGCACTTATGCGGCCGGGCAACCACGCGCGGCCATCCCGACCCGGACGATCTTCGCTGGCAAAACCGCGCGGTCGACACCTGGCTAGAGTGCAAGTCGCCTGTCGCGGCTCACGCACGCCGGGCAGCTTGGCTCAACTTGGGCCCGTCCGATCGAGCCATACAGCCCAGCTGAGTGCGCGAGCGGGGAGCCGCGATCGAGCGCGTCTTCGTGAACGCAACCCTGGCCACGCGAGTTCGGCACCCTGGCCGCGGTCGCGTGCTCGCGCAGGCATGATCGAGGCTCGGACGAGCGCCGGAAGCAAGCGTGACTGAGATCCGGCCCCGAAGCACGCCGCCTCAGGCTGCAACTGCCCATCGTGCAGCGGATTCGCTAAGCGCTGGCGCGAGAGCTGCCATGGAACCTCCCGGCCCAAAGCTCAAAGGACAACAGACAGAAAAGCTGCCAAGTGTGGTCGAACTCGCCGGCGATGTGCCGCACAAGCATCCGCTCAAGCGCGTCGCGACGAAATAGAAGGGCGCACTGTGCCTCTGGCGCGAGCAGAATTTCGCGAGCGTAGGCCTGCATCTTCGACCTGAGCCACCGGTCGATGGGGGTGATGAGACCTCGCTCCTTGCGATGGATGATCGCTCCCGGCAGCAGCGATTCGAGCGCAGGCTTCTCGACGGCCTTGCGGCGACCACGTCGGATCTTGTAGGAGCTGGCCAACGACTCGACGAAGTCGACCAGAGCGGGTTCCAGGAACGGCACACGCATCTCCACGGATTCAGCCATCGACATCTTGTCCCCGACGAGCAAGAGGTCATCGGGTAGCCACAGCCGCAGGTCGACATACATCATCTTGTCAAGCGGATCGCGGTCGCCGACCTCCCGTCGGAGGCGCTCGACGCGCTCAGAAGGGGACCGATCCACCCCCTGCTCGCGGCCGGTGGCGAGGTCAGGGCTGTAGAGCTCCAACTTCTGCGCTTCGGTAAAGACGGCATAGATGTCCATGAACCGAGTTGGCACGTCCGAATGCCGGAGAGCTCGCAGCCCTCGTTCCAGTCTTGCCGAACGAACCCTGCCCGACGCCGTCGCGATGGCCGGCATCAGGGCGGACAGCGGCCCGGGAAGTCGCTGCGCGATCCCCGCAAGCCATTCGCCGACGTAGCGCCAGTATCCGGCCAGCAACTCATCGGCTCCCTGTCCGCTCAGAAGCACTGGCACGTGCTCACGCGCCAGCCGCGAGACGGCGCGGAATCCCAGCGCAGAACTGGTGCCGACAGGCTCTTCGAGCATCTCGATCACCGCGGGAAGCTCCGCGGCGAAGTCGGCATCTCCGACGATCAACTCGTGGTGCTCGGTGCCGAACAGTTGAGCGGTTTCGCGGGCTAGTCCCGTCTCGTCAGCGTCGCCACCTCCCTCGAACCCCACAGTGAACGTCTTCACCTGCGAGCTCTGTTCCGCAATCAACGCGGTTATCGCCGCAGAGTCGACGCCGCCGCTCAGCATCACACCGATCGGACGATCGCTCCCGGGTTCAACCGGTCCTCGCAACGCCTTGATGAGAGGAGTTGTGATGGGAGCACGGCGTCGGAGGTCGGATCGGGCCGGTCGAGCGGCGATGCGCTCGCCGGGTCGTCCGTCGGTGGGGCGTCGCGAGGAGCGCCAGCGGTTCTGGGCCGCGATCGCTCGTGGTGTGTCAAGCGAGGACGCGGCTGGCGAGGCTGGAGTGTCAGCTGCGGTTGGTGTCCGGTGGTTTCGCGAGGGTGGTGGGATGCCCACTGTCACCCAGGCCCCGTTGTCGGGGCGCTACCTGTCACTTGCTGAGCGGGAGGAGGTCGCGATCCTGCGCGCCCGCGGGTGTGGCGTTCGCGAGATCGCGCGGTCGATCGGGCGCTCTCCCCTCGACGATTTCGCGCGAGCTTCGCCGCAATGCGGCAACGCGTAGTGGCGCTCTTGGGTATCGCGCCACGACCGCGCAGTGGCACGCCGATCGGCGCGCCAAGCGTCCGAAGACAGCGAAGCTCGCCGTCAACAGTCAGCTGCGAGGATACGTCCAGGACCGTCTCGCCGGCGCTGTCGAGCGACCGGACGGGATCGCTGTGGCCGGCCCCGAGGTGCGCTGGGGTGGCCGGCGTCACGGCCGCCGCGCGGATCGCCGCTGGGGGAAAGCGTGGAGCCCGGAGCAGATCGCTCACCGGCTGCAGGTCGATTTCCCCGATGATGAGTCGATCCGGATCTCGCACGAGGCGATCTACCAGGCCCTGTACGTCCAGGGCCGCGGAGCGCTGCGGCGCGAGCTCACGGCCTGTCTGCGGACCGGGCGGGCGCTGCGCGTTCCCAGAGCCCGCGGTCGAGCGCGCGGGAAGAGCTTCGTGACCGAAGAGATCCTTGTCAGCGAGCGCCCCGCCGAGGCCGAGGACCGAGCGGTGCCCGGCCACTGGGAGGGCGACCTGATCATCGGCCTGGACAGCTCCGCGATCGGCACCCTCGTCGAGCGCAGCACCCGGTTTCTCATGCTGCTGCAGCTCCCCCCGATGCCCGGCCACGGTGACCGGAGAACGAAGAACGGTCCCGCACTCGCTGGCCATGGCGCGGAGGCCGTACGGGACGCCATCGCCGCGGCGATCACGAGTCGGGTGGCCGGGGGCATCGCAGCCCCCGGCTCCCACAGATCCCGGCGTGACACTCTCGCGTCACCGGGCTCTTCTCACCAGCCAGTCAGACCGAGCGAACCCACTGCCATTGGGCGAACAGACGGGGCTCTCTTTCGAGTAGCCCGGTCCACCACCGCTTGAACCGCTTGTAGGTCCGCAACCGTCGATACTTCTTCCCAGCCCAGCGCATCAGGCAAGTGTTGACGCGCCGTAGGATGGGATACATCTCCGTCCGGTAGTACCGGCCGTAGTAGTGCATCCACCCAGCGACGATGGGGTTCAGCCATCGCACCAGGTCGTCCAGCGTCAGGTCGGTGCGCCGGTGAATCCGCAACTCGCGGAGCCGGTCGCCTTTGGCTTTGAGCGCCTCGGGACTGATCGCAGGCAAGAACGAGGTGAAACTCACGCCGCGCTTGTTGCGCGCCTCCCGTGGCCGGAAGGCGAACCCGAGGAAGGTGAAACTGGTGTGCTCGTGCTTTCCCCGACGGTTGCTGTCCTTGCAATAGACGACGTGCGTCTTGTCGGGGTGAAGCCGTAGGCCCACATGTTCCATCCGCGTAGCGATCCCGGCAAGCACGACCTCAGCTTGCCGCCTGCTCTTGCAATGCACGACAACATCATCGGCATAGCGCTCAAAGGGACAATCCGGATGATTCCGGGCCATCCATGTATCGAACGCGTGGTCGAGTAGCCGGGGGGAATCTCACCCCCCGGCGCTCACAGAACCGTACGTGACAGTCTCCCGTCATACGGCTCTTGCAGGCCGACCTTTCGGTGGCGGCGTACCCTGCCAGTGCACGAATAGTCCGGGCTCCCGCTGTTTGACAGCGGCGAGCCAGGCCCACGCACGGGCGGGGCTGTACCTGAGTCGTTTGAACTTGTGCCTTGCCCATCGAACGAGATGCTGATCGATGCGCACGGCGAGGAAGCGCAGCTCAGAGCGGTAGAAGGCTCCGTAATAGCCGATCCAGCCGCGCACTTGTTCGTTTATCTCGATGGCGAGGCTGGACAGGTCCGTCGTGCTGCGGCGCCGCAGATGCCACGCCCTGATCGTCAGGCTGAGCGCCTTTCGTGCCGCGGGCGCGATCGCTGGAGCGAAGCTCACGAAGCAGCCTCGCGGTCCTCGCGCCACACGCCCCCGGAAGGTGTAGCCCAGAAAGTCGAAGCTGGTGTGCTCCGCGTCTCCCGGACGATTCGCGTCTTTACAGAACACGACCTTCGTCTTCGCGAGGTTCAACTCAAGACCAAGGGCCTCGAGTCGCTTGGCGATCTCAACCCACAAACGTCGGGCTTGCATCTCAGTGTCACAGTGCACGAGGACATCATCCGCGTAGCGCTCAAACGGGATGCCCGGGTGCTCCCGAGACATCCACATATCGAACGCGTAGTGCATGAATGCGTTCACCAGCAGAGGGGAGATTGGCGACCCTTGCGGGGTACCTCGCTCCCGAGCAACAAGAGTTCCATCGGGCATCTGCATCGGCGCTTTCAGCCACCGCTCGATGTACAACAGAACCCACCGCTCCTGGGTGTGATGAGCTACCGCTTTGAGCAACAGATCATGCGGCACGCTGTCGAAGAACGCTCGGATGTCAAGATCCAACACCCAACCCTTCGCCCAGCAGCGTCGGCGAGCCACAGCCAGTGCGTCATGGGCATTACGCCCAGGACGATAGCCGTAGCTGTCGGGGTGGAAGATCGGCTCAAGCTTCTCTCCCAGCAGCATCGCCGCTGCGGTCTGGGCTACCCGGTCAGCCACCGTCGGCACCCCGAGCACCCTGACCCCCTCCCCATGATCCTTCGGTATCTCAACCGCCCGCACCGGCGAGGGCATGTAACTACCCGCGCTCATCCTGTTCCACAGCTTATAGAGGAGATCCCCCTCGCGGCTCTCGAACACGGTGGTGCTTACGGCGTCCACGCCCGGCGCTCCGCCCTTGGACCGAACCTTCTCCCACGCCTCGAACACGAGGCGCTTGCGAATCTCAAACGACTTCACCGTCGCCTTTGCTCCCCCCATCAACTCCTCCCCGACCAGCGGGTTGGCGTCTGGGTGAGCTGGCCTGCCCGGCCCCTTCGCTCCAGCCCCATTACAGGACCTTCACCGCTACTACGAGCCGGTCCGCCCCTGCGCCTCGCGGTACTCTGCCCCAGACGGTTTCTGCCGCCCAGGGTCCTCCCTCTCGCGGCCAAAGGGCCACCAGCCCCACGACTTGGCCGTCGGTATCGAGACACAGGTTCTCCTCTTCCATGCCAGCGCCCACGACGAGCTCACGCCACCTTAACACCGAGCACCGCCAGAGCGACACGCAGGCCGCCCTCTGGCTACACCGTGCCCAAAGCAAGGTGCTCTCCCGGAGATATGCACCAACCCCGGTTGCGATGCTGTCAATTGTTTTTCGATGCGTCAGCAGTGGTTCAACCACGTTCGTCTTCTCGTCGCATACCTGACCCGCTGACAGCGAGCCGTTTCCGTGGTCGCTTCCCACACCGGCTTTTGACCGGCATGACACCACGGCGGTTTGGGCTCCCCGCCTGCACGGCGAACCCGGAGGGCCAAACCTCCATCACTAGCACAGCACAGTTCACAAAACGACCTTCTACATCGCTTCACTTCCCTATGAGGACACACGTGCATGAACAGATTCACCAGGATCGGCGAGACCGCCGACCCTTGCGGAGTTCCCTTGCCCCGCTCGACAAGGATGCCGTCCGGGTACTGAAGCGGGGCAGCCAGCCACCGCTTCACATACAACAGCACCCAGCGGCAGTCGGTGACCGCCTGCACCGCCTTGACGATGAGGTCCCACGGCACTTCGTCGAAGAACTTCTGGACGTCGAGATCGATCGCCCAGTCGTGCTTCCAGCACCGCGCCCGGCATACCTCCACCGCATCCAACTGCGAGCGTCCCGGCCGATAGCCATAGGAGTCAGGGTGAAACCGCGGTTCCGCCCTCTCCCCCAAACGCATGGCCACGACCGTCTGCGCGACCCTGTCTGCAATAGTCGGCACACCTAGCAAACGGACCCCGCCGCCATGCGGCTTTGGGACCTCGACCGCCCTGACCGGAGGTGGAAAGTAAGAACCAGAGCTCATCCTGTTCCAGATCTTGTACAGGTTGTCCTTCAGATCGGCTTCGAACTCGTCCAGGTCCTGCCCATCCACACCGGGGGCGCCCTTGTTCGCCTTGACCTGCCGCCACGCCTCCCACACCATCAGCTTGGGAATCAGGAACGGCTTGTCTTCGGGCTTTGGCATGTCTTCTCGCGTCCTCCCAGGACCCAAGGGCCCCGGTTGATCGAAACAACATTCCTGGTGAGCCGGCCCCTTCGCTCCACCCCCACCCCAGCAAGCAGGGACTTCACAGCTAATACGAGCCGGTCCGCCAGCGAGCGCCGCATCGGTACTCAGTGCCTACGGTTTCTGCCTCGGCACGCTCCCTCCAGCGACCTTTAGGGCCTGCGACCCCGATCGTCATATCGACGCTCGCCTTCTCACGTTCCGTGCAAGAGCCGCAGACCAGGATCACGCCGCCTCTACGCCGGACACCGCCTGGCCAGGAACGCGGGCACCCGCCAAGCTCATCCCGAGGATGCAGTGGCTCCCCGGTTTCGATGCCGTCTGTCTACTATTTCGACGCCTCAACGACGACACCCGACCCGAGCATCCGCCCGAACCAGGCGCTTCTGGAACGTCTTCCTGGTCCCCACCTGACCGGGTCAAGCCCAGCCTTTTCCCTGGACGCTCACCACGACAGTCTTTAGCTAACGCAGCTCCAAGGCGGTTTGGCGCCTACCCCCGCAGGGCCGACGCCGGAGGGCCGAAAGCCTCCATCTCTTGCACAGCACCGCTTTCTAGAGTACCTACATGGATCCTCCTTCAGCGTTCGTGACACACCACTGCCCGAGCAGTTACGCCGATCACTCACCTGGGACCCAGGCTCCGAGATGTCACAACACGCTCAACTGCGGATTGACACCGGCCTGGTTGTGTACTTCTGTGACCCTCACAGCCCGTGGCAGCGCGGCAGCAACGAGAACACCAACGGCCTCTTGCGCCAGTACTTCCCGAAAGGAACCGACCTCACCCGACACACCCCTGAGGACCTCGCCGCCGTCGCCGTCACCCTCAACAGCCGCCCCCGCAAGACACTCGGATGGAAGACCCCCGCCGAGGCACTCAACGACCACCTACTATCCCCTCAACCAACCAACGTTGCGAGGACCGATTGAATCCGCCGCTCATCATCTGCCGGTGGACCGCCGCCCGCAGTCGATCGCGAAAGGCATCCGCCGCATCGCGGAAAGAAAGCGCGGTGGGCGCCGGAGATCCATTCCGCCCGTGGCGCTCGGTATTGACGTTGCCGTCGCGCCATACCAGCACTGTCGCGGGCTCGAGCTTCTCCACGCCGCGAAGCAGCGTTCGCGGCGCTGGGGTGAAGCGGTACGTGAGATGCTGGTCGAGCGCGACGAGATCCACCTCTCTCGGCACGACTGGATCCTCCAACAACGCCTTGATTTCGGACGCGAACCGAACTTCCGCTTCGCGACGGTGAACATAGAGCGGCTTGACCCCCAGATGATCGCGCGCGAGCAAGAGCGTGCGCGAGCTTGCGTCCCACAAAGCCACCGCGAAAATCCCGTCGAGTCGGGCAAACAGCTTCGAGCCGAATTCTTCGTAGAGATGCGGGATGACCGCGCCGTCGGTGCAGGAGGAGATCCGAGGCCCACGCGCCGCAAGCTCCGACCGGAGTTGCTCGTGATTGTAGATAGATCTCGCCGTTGAAGACGGCATGGACACTACCCGCCTCATTTCGAAGCGGCTGCGCACCGCCAGCGATATCGACAATCGCTGGGCGGCGCATCCCTAGCCCCATTTTCCGCACTACGAAAGGGCCTAGTGGATCATCCTGTTAGTTGATTGAGTTACTTATTACCCCGGCCTGCAAATGGGTTACGCGGCGTAGGCCGTGGCGGGGTGAGTGAAGAACCGCTTGATGATGTGTGGCTGTTGCTGGCGACCGTGTAGGTAGGAGCGCACCTCATCGATCAGCTCGCTCAGGTTCCGCGGCCGGCGGCGGCCGACCGCGTTGGCCTTCACGTCATGGTTGAGCAACTCCACCGGGTTGAGGTCGGGGCTGTACCCCGGGAGGAAGTACAGCTCGATCCGCTCACCGTGTTCGGCCACCCACGCCTTGACCAGCTTCGAGCGATGCGAGGGATGCCCATCCACGATCAGGTGCACCTTCCGATCCGGGTGATGGTCGATCAGCCGCTTGAGGAAGTCGATGAACACGAACTGGTTGAACTTGCCCTCAAACAGCGAGAAGCGCAAGGACCCGTCGTTGCCGATCGCGGAGATCATGTTCACCCCGAACCGCTGGCCGGTGGCCTCCTTGATCGGCGTCTGCCCTTTCGGGCTCCAGGAGCGCCCGTGTGAGCACTGCGAGCGAAACCCGGTCTCGTCCTGCCAGAGCAGGATCCCCCCGTCGCGCCTGGCCATCGCGCGGATCGTCGGGTAGCGCTCCTTCAGCCACTGCTCGACCGCCTCGGGATCGCGCTCCAGCGCTCTGTGCGCCGGCACCTGCGGCGTGAACCCCCACGCGCGCAGATAGCGCCCCACGGTCCTCACCGCGAGGCGGACCCCGAACCGCTGATCGATCAACTCCATGACCGCGTCCCGCGTCCACAGGAACCCCGGCAGCTTCAGCTGATCGGGGTTGCGCTCCTTGACCAAGGTCACGATCACCCCCTGCTGCCAGGGCTCAAGCGCCGCCTGCTCACCCGGCCGCCGGCCCCGGCGGCGCTCCTGCAACCCCTCCCAGCCGCCGTCACGCCAGCGGCGCATCCACTTCGACACTACCGCCCGCTCAACCCCGAACACCCGTGCGGCCTCACGGTGACTCATCCCACCGATCACCGCCCGCACCGCACGCTCGCGAATCGCCGCCTGTGCCTCACCTGACAGTGACCGAAGATCCGAGCGCGTTGACACTCTCACATACTATCAAAACGGTAACCCACTTACTGGCCGCGGTAATACTTACTTTTGTACGCTTCGAGGACCTTGCCGGTGTAGGTCCATTTGAACGGCTTGGCGGTCTGGTTGTAGGTCTCGATGAACGCAAGCATCTGGCAGGCGAGGTCCTGTTCGGAGGTGAAGATGCCGTGCTTGAGCAGTCGCCGCCAGAGGATCGAGAAGAAGATCTCGATTTGGTTGAGCCACGAGGCGTGCTTGGGAGTGAACTGAAAGCTCCAGCGGGGATGGTCTTTGAGCCACTGCTCGACTTCCTCGGTGCCGCGGGTCGAGAGGTTGTCGGTGATCGCCACGATCTCCTGACCCTCCACGACCGGGATCTCCTCGTCGAGGTGGTCGAGGAAGTGGATCAGGTCCCACCGGTTGCGGGTCTTGGACGGCATCGCCAGCACGTCACCTGCCTGCACGTTGAGGCACGCGAACAGGCACTGGGTGCCGTTTCTGGTGTACTCGTGCTCGCGGCGGGCGGGCTTGCCCGGCGCCGGCGGCTGGTCGGGCTTCGTCGGCGCCTTGGCCTGGATCCCGGTCTTCTCGTCGAGCGAGACGACCAGCACGTTCTCCGGCGGGTCGACGTACAGCCCGCAGATCTCGCCGAGGCGCTCCTCGAACTCGGGCCGCGAGTAGTCGCTCATCATCCAGTAGTCGGTCCGGTGCGGCTTGATCTCCGCGCGCGACAGGATCACGTGCGCCTGCGACGCGGACATGCCCACCTCCGCTCCCAGCTCCTCATAGGTCCACCGCTCCCGCCGGGCCCCCTCCGCAGTCGGCTCCGGCCGGGTGCACGCCTTCGCGATCAACAACGCCCTGGTCTCCGGGCCGTGCGTCAACGGCGCCCCTGACCGCGGGGCATCCCTCAGCCCCTCGATCCCGCGCTCGGCATAGCGCCCGCGCCACTTCACCACCGTCGGCTCAGAGCACCCCACCCGCTCGGCGATCTCCACGCCCTTCAACCCCTCCGCCGCCGCCAGCACGATCTGCGCCCGCTCGACCATCCGCACCTCAGAACTCACCGCGCGCACGATCCGCTCTAACTCCAGCCGATCCTCCACTGACACCTCGATCTGCTTGATGACACCCATCGCCAACCTCCATCCTCGCCGAACTTGTCGGCAAGGACTTCGAGGCCACAAGCAGGGAACCTACCCGATGCAACGAACTTGAAGGATGAACCACTAGCCCCATTTTCCGCACTAGAGGGCGTCCCGTTAACTGTGTAGGCGGATTATGGTAAGTGAAACAGTTACTCCGTGTGAGTGGCAATCAGTGACTGTCAGTTTGCATTGTCGGGGACGCGGTCACGTAGGCGTTCAGGGGGGTGTCGTGGTTGTGAGCAGGGTTCCTGCGTGTTGCATGGAAGTTTGCGTGCGTGCGGCGTGACGAGGTAGAGGCGATCGGGTTGGCGGGCGGGGAGCCGGCGGGGCAGCTGGTGCTGGCGTTGCTTGACGAGGTCGTGCTGCTGCGTGAGCGGGTCGAGGAGCTCGAGCGTCGCCTTGGCCAGAACTCGGGGAATAGCGACAAGCCGCCGTCGTCGGATCCGCCGGCGTCTCGGGCCGAGCGTCGCCGGTTGGCGCGGGAGGCGTACAAGCGCTCGATGCGCAAGTCCGGCGGCCAGCCGGGGCATCAGGGCAAGACCCGGGAGCTGGTCGCGCCCGAGCGGCTGGACAAGCGGGTCGCGCATCTGCCTGACTGTTGCGGTTGCGGGCATGTGTTTGACGGCAGCGAGGAGCGGGTCGGCGATCCGGTGTGCCATCAGCAGTTCGAGTTGCCGGTGATCCGCCCGCTGGTGTTCGAGCACGCCCGGCTGCGGTTGCGCTGCCCGGCGTGTCAGAAGGCGACGCTCGCGCAGCTGTCGGCGGGTGCCCTGTCGGGGTTCGGGCCGCGTATCGATGCGCATATCGCGATGCTCGCCGGCGTGTTTAGGCTCTCGCGTGACCAGGTCCGTCAGACGGTCGTTGAGGTGTTCCGGATCCCGGCATCGACGGGGTCGATCGACAACGCGATCATGCGGATGAGCGCGATCCTCGCCGATCCGTGGGCTGAGCTGCGGGACGCGATCCGCAAGGCCGAGGCCGTGCATATGGACGAGACGACGTGGCGCCTTCAGGGAGCTCAGCAGTGGCTGTGGGTCGCGGCGTCGGCGCTGGTGGCGTGTTTTCGAATCGACCCGACCCGGTCCCAAAAGGCGGCAAAGGCGCTGCTGGGCGATGAGTTCGGCGGGTTCGTGATCAGCGACCGGTACACCGGCTATCACTTCCTCGACGTCCTCCAACAACAACTTTGCTGGTGCCACGTCATTCGCCAGCTGGTCGAGGTCTCCCAGCGCACCGGGGCGGCCGGCCGCCGCGGCACACAACTCGTCAAGCTCGCGCGCGAAGTGATCGCTATCCACCGAGAGTTCCTGACCGACGGCCACGACCCGGACTGGCTCAGTGACCAGCTGGCGCCGCCGCGAGCGCAGATCCGTGTACTGCTCGAGCAATGCGCCACCGGCCACCACACCAAGACAGCGAACTTCGCCGCCGGACTGTTGGAGGAGTACGACGCGCTGTGGACCTTCTGCGACGTTCCCGACCTCCAGATCGACCCGACGAACAACGCCGCCGAGCGCGCCGTCAGACACGCCGTCCTGATGCGCCGCCTTCAAGGCGGCACCCAGTGCGAGCAGGGCAGCCGCTGGATCGAACGCATCCAATCCATCCGCGAGACCTGCCGCCTGCAACACCGCTCGCCGCTGGCCTACCTGACCGACGCCGCGACCGCCGCCCACCGGCGGCTCCCAGCACCCTCGCTCGTCCCGACATAACTCACGCAGGAACCTCCTCGTTCACGACGATACCCCGTGAGCGCCAACCGCGCGTGCGGCCCGTTCGGCTGAACGATCGCGCATGGGTACTACACACTCTCGCTGGCTCCGGTGTCGCTGGCGCAGGTGCTGCCGCTGGACGGGTTTGCGATGGCCACCAACTACGGACCGAGAGGCTCCGGTGCCCAGACCCCCTGCCGGTCGGCGACCGCGTCCGCATGCGGGTGCGCCTTGACGGCGCCCAGAGTTCTCCGGGCAGGCGTTCAGGTGGTGTCGTGGTGGTGAGCAGGATTCCTTCTGGATGGATGGAATCCTGCGGTCGTGGATCGGATCGAGGCGGAAGCGATCGCGGTGGCTGGTGGGGAGCCTGCACGGGCGCTGGTTGTCCGGCTGCTTGATGCGTTGGACGAGGTGGCTGGGTTGCAGAAGCGGTTCGAGGAGCTTGAGCGGCAGGTGAACCGCACCTCGCGCAACAGTTCGGTGGCGCCGTCGTCGGATTCGCCGTTGACGCGACAGCAGCGCCGTCAGTTGGCGCGGGAGCGCGCGAAGAGGCAGCTGGAGCGCGAGCGGCGCGAAGCGCGCAGTCAGGGCGGGCAGCCGGGTCATGAGGGTTCCAGCCGGCCGCCGGCCGAGCCGGAGCAGCTGACCGCCGGGCCGTTTGACTGTGTGCCGGGGCGGTGTGGGTGCGGGCACCGGTTCACCGGCGGCGAGGAACGCGTCGGCGATCCAGTCGGCCATCAGCAGTGGGAGCTGCCGGTGGTCGTGGCGGAGGTGCGCGAGTGGCGGCGGCTGCGGCTCGAGTGCCCCGATTGCGGCAAGCCGGCGCTGGCGGAGCTGCCGGCGGGCGTGTCGTTGAGCGCGTTCGGGCCGCGGTTGCACGCGCATGTCGCGGTGCTGGCCGGGGTCTGCCGGCTCTCGCGCGAGAAGATCGTCGAGCTGCTCGGCGAGTGCTACGGAATCGAGCTCAGCACTGGTGCGGTCGATGGGATGCTGCGGCGCGTCAGCCGCGTGCTGCACGACCCGTGGCGCGAGCTGCACGAAGCGATCAAGCTCGCCGAGGCCGTGCATGCCGATGAGACGACGTGGCTGTGCAAGGCCGATCCGTGCTGGCTGTGGACGGCTACCACCGCCGCGCTGGTCTGCTACCGGATCGACCCGCGACGCACCCAGCAAGCAGCGAAGAAGCTGTTGGGCGAGAACTTCGGCGGGTTCGTCACCTCCGACCGCTACGTCGGCTACCACTGGCTCGACGTTCTGCAACAGCAGCTGTGCTGGGCGCACGCCGTGCGCCAGCTGACCGAGCTCTCCGAACGTCCGGGCGCGCCCGGCAAGCTCGGCGCTCGGCTGCTCGACATCGCCGGCCAGGTGTTCGCGATCCACCGCGAGCATGCCGCCGCGCTCGCCGGCGCCGACGATCCCGAGCACCCGGCGCTGGTCGCGCTGCGTGAGCAACTCGCGCCGTTGCGCGAGCGGTTCCGCGGCCTGCTCGATCAAGGCGCACGCGGCCGCCACCCCAAGACCGCCCGCTTCTGCGCCGGACTGCTGGAGGAATACCCCGCGCTCTGGACGTTCAGCGAGGTGCCCGGCATCACCCCGACCAACAACGACGCGGAGCGCGCGATGCGCGGCCCGGTCATCCTGCGCCGGATCTCCGGCGGCACCCAATCCGAGCGCGGCAACCGCTGGATCGAACGGATCCTCTCCACCCTCGAAACCTGCCGCCGCCAAGGCCGATCCGCATCCGAGTACCTACACGACGCAATCGACGCCAGCCTCCACTCCCGGCCGATCCCCACACTGGTTCCTGGCTGACGCAGCACCGTCACCCGAACCCCGAACCGGGCGTCCCGAGTTACAGAAGGAATCCTCGCTCACGTACCGACACCACGTGAACGGCTACGCGGTCACCGAAGTGGATCTTGAACGCGAGCAGCGCGGTCGTCCAGTTCTGACATCGTGTCCATTGCGGGGTCGCGTTCTGCAGCGCGAGGTAGACGAGCTTGCGGGCGGCGTCGTCGTTCGGGAAGCTGCCCTTGGTCTTGATCGCCTTGCGCAGCTGCCGGTTCAGGGCTTCGATGGCATTCGTGGTGTAGATCACGCGGCGGACCTCGGCGGGGAACGCGAGGAACGGGACCACGTGCTCCCACGCGTTCAGCCACGCCTGGGTGATGACGGGGAACCGGGCGCCCCACTTCTCATCGAAGGCCTCGAGCTCGGCGTGGGCCTGGTCGGCGTCCTTGGCGGTGTAGATCGGCTTCAGGTCCCGGGCGACCTGCTCGCGCTCGCGGCGGGCACGTACTTGAGGCTGTTGCGGATCAGGTGCACGATGCACGTCTGCACGGTCGTCTTGGGGAAGATCGCCTCGATCGCCTCGGGGAACCCCGCGAGCCCGTCGACACACGCGATCAGGATGTCGCGCACGCCGCGCTGCTTGAGGTCGGTGAGCACCTGCATCCAGAACTTCGCGCCCTCGGTTTCTTGGAACCACATGCCGAGCACGTCGCGCTCGCCGTCGAGCGTGACCCCCAAGGCGAGGTACAGCGCGCGGCGCTGGACGGTGTCGCCCTCGCGGATCTTCAGGACCATGCAGTCAAGGAACACGATCGGGTAGATGTCCTCCAGCGGCCGCTTGCCCCACTCGCGCACGTTTTCCATCACCCCATCGGTCACGCGGCTGATCAGGTCACGGCCGACCTTCACGCCGTAGATCTCCTCGAGGTGCGCCTCGATATCGCGCGTGGAGAGCCCGCGGCTGTAGAGCGCGAGGATCTTCTCGTCAAACCCGACGAACCGGCGCTGACGCTTTTTGACGATCTTCGGCTCAAAGCTGCCGTCGCAGCACGATCAACCAGCACCCGCCCACGATGCCAGCAAACATCGCGCAACGCGACCAGCCGAGCGACGGACAACCCCCCGCTTATCGCATCGTTACGCGGAAAATGGGCCTAGCGCGATGTCCTTCTCGGTCCAGACATGTACTCCGTCCGGTCCTCGATGAATCATCGTGGCGACCATTCGCTCCAGCGTTCGAGAGGGCGCCGCTGTACCCGGAGTGAGTATCCCCGCGATGCCGCACACTATGCCGCACCTCCCATCCGCTGCAGCTCAGGGGCCAGCTGGTCGTACAAACCGAGCAGTCGCTTCCCAATCTCCTCCTCGCCGAGCCAGGCGCTGCGCTCCCACCCGTTGCTGTCACGTCGCGCGGTCAGGCACTCGACCAGGGCTGCGGCCACCGCGCGGGGCTCCCCAGGGCAGATCCAGGACGGGTCCACGCCAGCGAGCACCTGACGAACATCGCCAACATCAGTGGACACCACGGGGAGACCGCAGGTCACCGCTTCCTTGACGACGTTTGGCGACCCTTCGCTCGCCGAGGTAAGAAGCAGACAGTCGGCTGCCGACATAAGCTGTGGCATTGCCGCAGGTGGGGTACCCCAGGCGACTTCCAAGCGGATAGCACCCATGCTGGATTCCGCTACTCGCCGGGCCGCTTGCGCGAGCCAATATCGCTTCCGCTCAACTGAAGGATCTGCAGCGAATAGCACGATTCGATCGGCCAGCGGCCAGCCGAGCTCGCGACGGGCTTCGTCGCGCGACTCGGGCCGGAACACTCGGCGATCAACGCCGTTGGGGAGCACTAGGTTGTGCCCCCGCACCCGTGGTGAAAGGCGTGCCTCCATTTCTGCGGATTTCGTGATTGTGGCGGTCATCAGCCTCGCCTGGCGACGCAGGAGGAAACGCCGGCCCCGACTGCTGCGGGTGAGCGTCCCGTCCGCACGCGGCGTCCCCAGCAGGTCGTCACCACAGTAGGAGACGAGCACCGGACTTCGTACATACCAACGGACAACGAGCGCCGTCTCGCCGCCGTGACCATGCACGAGTCGAGGTCGGTGTCTCGAGAAGTTGAGCAAGAGCATGTATAGAGCCGCGCGCGCGTAATCCCAGCGCGTCCGGTAGCCCTCTACGAACAGGACATCGGACTCGAGTCCGATGTCCCTTAGCGAATCGACCTGTCGCTTTACGAAGATGCCGTAGGCTGGCTTCTGCTCGCTCGGCCACATGTTCGTGACCATGAGCACGTCCTGGGTGTCACTGTTGCGAAGAAGCCGCACGGTGTCCTGGCAAACGAGCGATCAGGCCGCAACCCCGCGAGCGCGGGTCTCAAGTTCGTTGGGCATCGCGCAGTGCCCAGTCGCGTAGCACATCGTCATCGTCGATTGGTCTCTATGGGCGCCACTTAGCAGTCTCCAGTTGACATCTCAGCGGCATCACACACGCCCAAAAACGACGCGGAGCGGTGGTCCTCAACATTGCCAACCATACACACTCAAACATTTCCAAAACCACTCAAAGAAGCTCGACAGTGAAGCGCAGCGTCTCGGTCA
This sequence comes from uncultured Solirubrobacterales bacterium, assembly GCA_963836065.1. GTDB lineage: Bacteria > Actinomycetota > Thermoleophilia > Solirubrobacterales > Solirubrobacteraceae > Palsa-465. The sequence continues at coordinate 495,021 of CAWIII010000021.1, read as the reverse complement.
CGAACCCTCCAGTCTTATTCTGGTCGTCGACCTGGCGGGGATCGTAGTCGATATTGCCGCTCGCAGCCAGGCGTCCGAGCAAGCTGGGACGCATTTGATGTTTACACACACGCTCGAACGTGACCTTCACGCAGCGCCTCCTGCATGCTGCATCTCAGTACATCTCAGACTCCCGTCGAGCGGCTCGTCCTCGCCTGGTCGTATTCCATAATGGTGAAAGAGGACGCACAGGACCATCGCCAGGTACGCCAGCGAGCCCAGAAGGAGCCCGCTCGTGACAGGGCGATGTGCGCCTTTGGACCGGGAGGAAGTAGCGGCAGTGGGGACGCCGCCACTCGCCTGCTGTCGAGGGCGGGCGTGACGGGGCGGAAGCGACGAGCCAGGCCGCCAGTGTCGCAACCGAGCCTCCTGGAGCGTTGATGTCCCTGAGCGAGACACAACACGTCGGGGTCGTGACCGAGTGGCTGCGCTCAACTGTCGTGATGCTCCTGTGAGCGTTTGGAAGAGCTTGAGCCTATCTGTTTGGGCAACGTCTAGTAGCTGAGCTCCTTTGCGCCATGACCTGGTTCGTCGACATTCACGCGCACCTCCTGCCGGGTATCGACACCGGCCGAACCACCTAGAGGGTGCACGACAGATGGCACGCGCGGCAGGGCAGGCGGGAATCCAGACGATTGCGACAACGCCCTACCTGGGCGCGGACTTCCCTAACGTGCACCCGGATCGCTGCCGGGACCTGCGCGACGGGCTCTCGACCTGGAGGAGATCCGTGTGCGCGTCATGTCTAACGCGAGGTCTCGCTCGTCTGTGCGCTCGAGCCAAGCGACGAGCAGCTTCCGTCTGCGACCTGGGGGCCACGAGGCAGGGACCTGCTAGTCGAGGCGCCGAGCGATATCATGCCGCTCGAGGACCTTCTCGACGGTCTTGGTGGGAAGTGTGCCGCCGTACGTGAACTGGACGGTGGTCTCGGTGAACGTCGTGCGGGAGTCGGCCTGGGTGCCACCTCGTGTACGTCAGCGCGAGCGGCCTGACCCAGGGGTTCAGGATCGCTGCGGCGATGCACCGCTGGAAACCAAGGTCTCTGAACCGAGCCGACAAACCGCCAACAACACGCGGATCTCCAAAGCGAGAGCAGATTTCCGTCAGGCTCTTATCGGATTATCGGCTGATCCTGATCATTCTTCATCAGCACTGGCGGGGAGGGTGAACAGTTCTTGATCCACCCTGCGATGACCGATCCGTGCGCGATAGCGTGCCCGCTGCTGTCGGGGTTCCTCTATGCATTGGGAGCGCGTGCAAAGCTCGTGAAGATGGATGTGGCTTAGGGATGCATAACTCAAGTCCACTTGAAATTGGCAGCTCGGCAGTCCGGTCGGCTCGCAACGACCCAGGCGGCGCGGCGGCTCGCCGCGCCCGTCAGGCGGCGTCGCCAGTGGGCGACCTCAGCGCCGGGGATGCAGGACTGTCTGTCGGCGGACTGGATTGTGTCAGTGATGTCTTGACCCGCGAGCAGGCTTACCGGTGGAATCTCGCGGTTGCTGACGGCACGACGGCATTGGTCTCCCCTCGAACCGCGGCCGCGATCATGGGAACGCATCTCACCTGGCTCGTGGCAGCAGCCCCCGGCCTGGTGGTCCCGACCGCAAAGCTGCAGGGGCTCTATGACCGAGACGATCTGGTGATTCGCAAGTCGACATGGAGCGAGTTGCCGAAGCTCGTGGCGCTGACAGGGATCGCGACCATGATTGGGTGCGCCGCGCGCGGACAGTTGATCGGCGGCCAGAGCTCGCGAGCAGGGTTCTTCCTAGCACTGTGGTCTCTCGCGTTGTTGACCAAGGTGACAGGACCGGTGCTGGCTCGGCGTCCGCCCAACACGGTTTCGATCGTCTCTAGCAGGCGTCGGACAACGGCGCAGGCGAAGGGGTGACTGCCAGCCTGCGACGCGCGCTTGTCACCGGATGCGCCGGGTTCATCGGCTCCCATCTGACCGAGTCCTTGCTCACTGATGGACTCGAAGTTCTCGGTATCGACTGCTTCAACAATAACTACGGGCGCGCCGATAAGCTCTCGAACCTAGCTCATGCGCAGGACTGGGACGAGTTTCAATTCGTCCCACTAGATCTGGCCGCGGGAGACCTGCGACCGCTCGTCGAAGAGTGCGATGTGGTCTTCCATCTTGCAGCGGAGCCAGGCGTCCGCGCCAGCTGGAGCGAGCGGTTCGAACTGTACGTCCGCAACAATGTCTTAGGGACGCATCAACTGCTCAAGGCTCTGGCAGAAGACACAGACCGCCGACTAGTCTTTGCATCCTCTTCGTCGATCTACGGGGAGGCGGAGGCGTGTCCGACGGCCGAGACGGCCATCCCGATGCCGGTCTCCCCCTACGGTGTGAGTAAACTCACCGGCGAGCAACTCTGCCACGCCTACCGCGCGAACCACGGTCTTAACTTTGTCGCCCTTCGCTTCTTCTCGGTCTATGGACCGCGCCAGCGGCCCGATATGGCATTTCGACGCTTCTGTGAGGCCGCGATCAGCAAGAAAGAGATAACCCTGTTCGGCGATGGCACGCAGACACGAGACTTTACGTACGTGAGCGATATCGTAAATGCGACGCGCAAAGCCGCGATTGCCGAGGGACCCCTCGGGCGGTTCATCAACGTTGGAGGCGGCTCAAGCGCAAGCCTTCTGAGTACCGTGAACCTCCTCAAGGAGATCCACGGAGGCCCTGTGGCTCTTCGCCACGCCGAGCATCAGGTGGGTGACGTGCGTGATACGGGCGCCGATACGAAGCTGGCGGAGCAGCTCCTCGGATTTCGGTCGACTACTTCGCTCGCCGACGGCCTTGTGACTCAGTACTCCTGGTGCCGTGAGCGGCGCGGCTAAATGCACCGTCGTTTGGCCGCTCTTTGATCGCTACAGCACGATCAACGAGCAGGCGCCCGAGCGTCACTATTTCTCAGACGCCGACGCTGTCCGGCTCGTCCCCGGCGCGGGGCCTGCGGTGCGCCGCATGAAGGAGGCGCTTCAGGCCGTCGTGGTTGTCACCAACCCACGTAGCGTCGCGCGGGCCCTGTTCACGCCAAAATTCGGGACTCCGGTCGACTTGGGGGTCAATTCGGAGTCGGGGCGACCGGGTCGTTGACCTGATAGGGGTGCCGGGCTCTGCCCGGCGATCGTTGCCAGATAGCGGGGCCGGAGCCCGGGTCAAACGGCCGAATTGCCTGCGAGCTTGGGGGTTCGCGGGGCCGCTGGAACTGATCGGGGCTGCCGCTTGACGCGCGGCGCGCGGCTCCGCTACCCCCGGCGAGGCAACTGGTAGCGAGGTCTCGCAAGTTGCGCAGGCGACCCGCCGCCGCTCTTCTGCGGCAGGCTGCTGGCTGTTCGAAGGTCAGCAACTACGAGGAGGGCGACGCGCGGGTCACCACCGCATTCAATCGGATGCTCGAGCTTCCGGGGAGCAATTGTCAAGAGTTGTGGATGAGAAGGTGAAGCATCAGGCGGCGACCTCCTCGTCCGTCGTGGTGTCGTCGTCTGTGACCTTGATGCCGTCCTTGAACTTCACGCCGTCGAGCACGTCGGTGACGAGCTCGTGGCCGTTGAACCGCCGCCAGCGCTCCTGGGCGGCGTCCAGGAGCTTGTAGGCCATCGCGAGCGCGGCCTTCTTGGAGCCTGCGCCCTTGGTGACCTTGGTGCGGAGCTTGACGGTTGCGAAGCTGCTCTCGATCGGGTTCGTGGTGCGTAGATGCCGCCAGTGCTCGGCGGGGAAGTCGTAGAACGCGGTCAGCGCGTCCCAGTCCTTGTCGAGCTTCGCAACGGCCTTCGGGTACTTCGCGTCGAACTCGTCCCGGAAGCGCTCCAGCGCCTTGCGAGCATCCGCGCGTGTGGGCGCCTCGGCCATCTCGTGCAGCAGCGTCTTCGCCCTTGGTTGCAGGCGCTTGGGGAGCGCGTCGAGGACGTTCGCTGTCTTGTGAACCCAGCAGCGTTGCTCCCTGGCGCCCGGGGAATACGTTGCGCAGCGCGGCCCACGCGCCGAGCGCGCCGTCGCCGGTCACCAGCTTCGGCTCGTTCATGCCACGGTCGCGCAGATCGCGGAACACGGCCGCCCAGGAGTCCTCGGATTCGCGGTAGCCATCCTCCACCGCGAGCAGCTCCTTCTGCCCGTCCTCGCGGACGCCGATCACAACCAGCAGGCACAGCTTGGGATCCTCGCCCAGCCGCACGCTGACGTTCACGCCGTCGACGAACAGATACGCGTAGCGGTGAAACCGCAGCTCCCGCGTGCGGAATGCGGCGTGCTCGGCCTGCCAGGTCTCGGTCAGCCGCTGGATCGAGCTCGACGACAGACCCGAGGCGTCCTCGCCCAGCAGGTCCCGAAGCGCCGGCCCGAAGTCACCGGTCGAGAGGCCGTGCAGATACAGGATCGGCAGCACCTCGGTCACCTTCGGCGACCGCCGCGCGTACGCCGGCAGGATCTTCGAGCTGAACCGCTTGCGCTCACCGGTCTCCTCGTCGACGCGCTTGTCGTTGACCCGCGGCGCCCGGATCGGGACCGTACCCGAGCCCACGGTCAGCCGCCGCTCCCGCGCACGACCATTGCGGACCACCACCCGCTTGCCGTCCTCATCGACCTCGTCCACGAACGTGCAGACGTACTCGTCGACCTCGGCCTCGAGCGCCGCAGCGATCATCCGACGCGCTCCCTCCCGCGCGAGATCATCGAGCGTGACCCGACCCTCGTTGTCCTCCCCGGCGGGGAGCCTGCGAACATCTGACACGGCGTGCCTTCCTGCCGGCCATCGCCGGCTTCGGTCTTCGTCAACCGGGAAGGTACGCCGCCTTCCTCTTCACACGCATCCACAACTTCTGGGTATAGCTCCCGGCTTCCGGGCCTATGGGTCAGAAATGTGGCGTTCGGTCAGGAGGCGGTGATCGTGACCGTCGTCTTGCGCTCAAAGAACCCTGTTTGCTCGGGCTGCGGCGCGCGCGGCCTTCCGATCAAGGAGCATCGTGAGAAGCGCTGGCGGCATCTTGACTGCGGCGCCTGTCGGTGCGTGATCGAGTGCCGGCTCAGACGGCTGTACTGCCCGGGGTGCGGCGACGTGTACGAGTCGGTGCCGTGGGCGCGGGCGGGCGCGAGGTACACGCGCGAGTTCGACGACCTGGCTGCGTGGCTGGCGCAGCAGATGAGCCAGACGCAGGTCACCCAGCTGATGCGGATCGGCTGGAAGTCGGTCGGCAGCATCCTCGAGCGCGTCGTCGCGGACAAGCTCGACCGCCACCGCCTGGACGGCCTCGTTTGGATCGGCTGCGACGAGGTCTCATACGGCGCGGAGCACAAGTTCCTGACCTGCGTCGCCGACCACCAGCAGGGCCGGATCGTGTGGGCCGCGCCGGGCTGCAACGTCAAGACGTTGCAGGCATTCTTCGACGGTCTCACCGACGAGCAGAAGGCCTCGATCAAGGCGGTCTCGATCGACATGTCCGCCGGCTACGAGAAGGCGATCACCGAAGCGGTCCCGGACGCGCAGATTTGCTTTGACCCGTTTGTGCGCCACGAGGCGCTACCGGTTCGTTCGGGGTGCGAGACCCCGACGCCGGGCTGTCGCGGCAGCCCGGTGAAGCTGAGGGCAGTCTGACCCCAGAGCTGAGGGGAAGGACGGCAAGCAGCCCTGACAACGACGCGATGCGCGGGGACTGTCGGATCGCGCGGGCGCGGCAAGCAAGGCGGACAGTGTGTGATGCGAGTGAACCAGTGATTGAACCCCCTCAAGCGAAGCCCCCGGCTCAAACCCGACGGATACGGGCCGGGCAAGCGGTGCGCGGGAACCCGGAGGAATGGCCGGGAACCCGAGTCCTGGCGCTTCCGCCACGGACTCGACCGCAAACGAGGCAAGCAGGCATGACCCCCCGCCCCGGAGCCGCGCTCGCGGCTATCGCCGCTCGGGTAGCCGGGGCGGTTACCCGCCCCGGCTCCCACAGAACCGTACGTACGATGGTCGTATACGGCTCCTCGGGACGGCGGGTTATGACCTCCGCCGCCGGTCGGTTTGCGACCTCGAAGTCATCCCCACAGCGCCAGTTGTGGCGAGGCGGGGGCGACGATCTCCTGGTGCGCCTCGCGATGCAGCTCGACCAGGAAAACCAGCCCACGCTTAGCGAAATACGCGTTGCGCAGGCCCTGGTCGATCGCGTGGGTGTGGCTCAGCGCCCACCAGGACTTGCGTCCTGCGTACACCTGCCGCCACGCGCTCTGAGGCTTGACGCCCAGGGCGATGAGTTTGCGGGCGATCGTCCGTTTGCGTTTCCAGTGGCGCAGCACAATCGCGCGAAGCCGACGCCGGATATGGGCGTCGAGCGCGCGCAACGTGTACTGCTCTGACGGCGAGCAGGTCCCGAAGAACCCGTGCCATCCGCACAGCCACGCGTTGATCTGGACGATGCAGTCGTCAAGACTGCTCCCCCAGTTCCGCGGCGTGAGCTGCCGGATCCGCTCCATCGCTAAGCGCTTTGTGCGCTCCGACAGCAGGACCTCCACGACCCCGGACTGCGGGTCTAACCGCAGCCGGAAACCGAGGAAGTGGCGATCATCGGGTCGGGCGAGGGCCGACTTGGCTTGGTTTACCTTCAGACGCAGGCGCCCTTCGATAAACCCCGTCAGGCTAGCCATCACCCGCCGCCCCGCCCGTTCGCTTGAGACGTACACGTTGGCATCGTCTGCGTAGCGAACGAACCTGTGGCCACGCCGAGCGAGCTCTCGATCGAGCTCGTCCAGCACGATGTTCGACAGCAACGGCGACAGGACTGCTCCCACGCAATGGGTAACTTCCGTCGAGGCCTCCGTTCGTGGTGGGGATCGAGTGGCGGATCGTGACGTTGTCGTCCTCGCCGCCGATCAGGACTTCGCGGACGACGAGCCGCAGGACGCGTTGCTGTCCGGCGATGTCGAGCTGGTCCAGGCCGTCGGCGAGGCGGCCGAGGAAGCCTTCGAGGGTGTCGGCGAGCTGGAGGTAGGTGGCGGCGTCGTGCAGCTCGGCGTCGAGGCTGTCGAGCTGGGCTTGGAGCGTGCTCTGGCGCTTGCGCAGCGCGGGCATGCGGGTGCGGAGCTCGTCGAGCGAAATCAGCTGTTCTTGGTAGGCCTCGATCAGCCGCTCGACCGCGCCTTTGGCGCGGGTGAGGTCGCGCTCGAGCGCGTCGCGGCGGCGGGCGGCTGGGTGCTCGGTCCGCGCGGCGGCGAGGCGGCGGTCGATCTCGGCGCGGACGAGCGCGGGGTCTTCGAGCAGCTCGCGGACCTCGCCCCAGACGAGCGGGTCGAGCTCATCGGCGCGGACCGGGCGGCTGGTGCACCGCTTGCCGTCGGGGTGCCGCCAGCCGTCCTGGCCGATGCAGCGGTAGTAGTTGATCCGCTTGTTCGAGGTTTGGGTCCAGGTGCGGTAGCAGGAGTAGCCGCACTCGCGGCAGATGAGCACGCCTTGCAGCAGCGTCAGCTCCTTGGTGTTGCGGCGGGCGAAGTGCTTGTTGTCGGCCAGGCGGGCCTGTGCGAGCGCGAATGTCTGCTCGGTGACCAACGGCGGGACCGGGATCAGCGTCCACTTCTCGGCCGGCTGGTCGGTGCGGGTGAGCCGGCGGCCGTGCCGCTCGCCGCGCTGGCGGGTGGTGCGTGTCGGACCGCCGTGCCGCTCGGAGGTCTTGGTCTTCCCGAACGCGGCCTGACCCTGGTAGGCGGGGTTGCGCAGTATCGCCCAGATCGTCGAGCGATCCCAGCGCGCCTTGCCGGTCCTGGTCGGGACCCCGCGGTCGGTCAGCCAGCGCGCGAGCTCACCGATCGAGACGCCATCGTTCACGTACCGGTCGAACACCTCGCGCACAACGCTCGCCTCGAGCTCATTGATCTCCCAGAACCCCTCCATATGCTCGGATTTCTTGACATACCGGTAGCCGTATGGCGCGCCCGACATCACCGCCACAGAGCCGCCGCGAGCGCGATGCAGCTTCCCACGACGGGTGCGCTCGGCGATCTGCGCGCGCTCGTTATGCCGCGCGTGCGGTTATGCCGCGTGAGCGTTGAGGGTCTTTGGAGAGTGCGGTGATCGTGGTGGTGCGCTCGGCATAATCGCGGTCGTCTGACGGACGCTTCTCGCCGGTTCTGTCCACGTTCCGGAAGAGGAGGTCTTCGATGAAGGATCCGTCGCGAGTCCAGGTGACGGGCGCGCTTGAGCCGTTTGCGGGAGGCTTTCGCGTCGAGCTTGTCCGCGTGGGGTATGGGCCCGACTCGGCGGCGCAGCGGATGCAGCTGATGGCGTGCCTTAGCCGCTGGATGGTCGAGGGGGAAGTCCCCGTCGCTGAGCTGACGTGGGAGCGGGCGCAGCAGTTCGTGGAGTGGCGTTGCGCGATGGGCTATCGGCACTTCAGATCGCCGCGCGGGTTGGTGCCGTTGCTGGCGTATCTGCGTTCGTTGGGTGTGGCGCCTTTGCCGGTCGCGCCGTCGGCGGATGGTCCGGTCGATTTGCTGGTGGAGCGTTATCAGGTCTACCTGCTTGGCGAGCGTGGGCTTGCTGGCGGGACGGTGCTCTATTACGAGCGGGTCGCGAGGCTGTTCCTTGAGCAGCTCGCGGCGGCGGGTGGCGAGCTGGATCTGGGGCGGCTGAGCGCGGGCGAGGTTGGCCGCTTCGTGCTTGAGCAGTGCGCTGCGCGCAGTGTCGGCTCGGCGAAGAACGTGGTGATGGCGTTGCGGTCGCTGTTGCGCTTCTTGCATGTCGATGGGGTCACCGCGCGTGATCTCGCGGGCGCCGTGCCGGCTGTCGCTTCCCAGCGGAGATCGTTGCCGCGCGCGTTGGACCCCCGAGTGGTCGCGCGGCTGTTGGCGAGTTGCGACCGGCGCACGAAGGCCGGCCGCCGCGATTTCGCGGTCCTGATCGTGTTGGCGCGGCTGGGCCTGCGTGCCGGTGAGGTCGCGGCGATCGAGCTGCAGGACATCGATTGGCGGCGGGGTGAGTTGCTGGTGCGCGGGAAGGGGGGCCGGCGGGAGCGGTTGCCGCTGCCGGTCGACGTTGGCCGGGCGCTCGCCGGCTACGTGCAGCGCGGGCGTCCGCGGGTCGGTTGCGAGCGGCTGTTTCTGCGGGTCAACGCGCCGACCGGGGGACTGTCGCCCGACGGGGTGAGCAGGATCGTGCACGCCGCCTGTCGCCGCTGCGGAGTGCCGCTCGTCGGCGCGCACCGGTTGCGGCACACCGCTGCGACCGAGACGCTGCGTGCCGGCGCCTCGCTTGAGGAGATCGGTCAGCTTTTGCGCCAGCAGAGCACGTTCACGACCGCGATCTACGCGCGAGTCGACCGAGATCGGCTCCGCGAGCTCGCGCGGCCGTGGCCGGGAGGTGTCGCATGAGCTCCCTGCGTCAGGCCTGCGATGACTACCTCGCTCTGCGTCGCGCGCTGGGGTTCAAGCTCAAGCGCCACGGCCGGCTGCTGCCGGACCTGATCGCCTTCCTCGACGCCGCCGGGGAGACGACGGTGAGCACCCGGCTGGCGCTTGAGTGGGCGACTCAGCCGGCCGGGCATCCGCAGGAGTGGGCGGTCAGGCTGTCGATCGCGCGCGGGTTCGCGCGCTACCTGCAGACGCTCGACGGCCGCGCCGAGGCGCCACCCGCGGACCTGTTGCCCCGCTGCCGGCGCAGGCCGACCCCATACCTGTACTCCGATCAGGAGATCGTCGCGCTGATGGCGGCCACCGAGACGCTTCGCTTCCCGCTGACCAGAGCGACCTACCGCACGCTGATCGGACTGCTTGCCGTGAGCGGCATCCGCATCGGGGAAGCGATTGGACTGGACCGCGGAGATGTGGATCTGGCCGCCGGCTGCGTGACCGTCCGCGGCGGCAAGTTCGGCGCCGCGCGCGAGCTGCCGCTGCACCACAGCACGCTCAGCGCGCTTGAGCAGTACTGCAGCGTGCGCGATCACAGCTTGCCGCGCGCAAGCTCGCCGGCGTTCTTTCTGTCCACCGCAGGCACCCGGCTGTTCTACGAGAACATCTATAAGACGTTCCGGGGCCTCCTCGCCCACGCGGGCCTGAGACCGCTTGCCGGCGGCAACGGCGGTCCGCGGATCCATAGCCTGCGTCATACCTTCGCAGTCGGAACGCTGAGCGACTGGTATCGCGCCGGCCTCGACGTTCCCGCTCTGATGCCCAGGCTCTCCAGCTACCTCGGGCATGCCGCACCCGCCTGGTCGTACTGGTATCTGCAGGCAACGCCGGAGCTGCTGCAGTTAGCGGCCGAACGGCTCGAGCGCTCAGGGAGCCAGTCATGACCCTGCTCGCGCCGACACTCGAGGCCTATTTCACTGAACGGCTGATCGGTCAACGCCGCGCGAGCCCGCACACGATCGCCTCCTATCGCGATACGTTCGTGCTGCTGCTGGCCTTCACGCAAGAGCGGACTGGCAGCTCGCCATCGCGTCTGCAGCTTGAGGATCTCGACGCGCCCCTGATCAGCGCGTTCCTCGAGCATCTCGAGCAGCAGCGACATAACAGTGTGCGAACCCGCAACACGCGACTGGCGGCCGTGCACTCGATGTTCCGGTTCGCCGCGCTGAGGCATCCCGAACACGCCGCGTTGATCGCCCGCGTGCTCGCGATTCCGCCCAAACACACCGAGCGGCCGCTGGTCACGTTCCTGACCGCCCCGGAGGTCGACGCGCTCCTCGCCGCTCAGGACCGCTCGCGCTGGATCGGCAGGCGCGACCACGCGCTGCTGCTACTGACGATCCAAACCGGGGTCCGGGTCGCGGAGCTGATCGGGCTGCGATGTCACGACATCTCGCTTGGCCGCGGCCCCCACCTGCGATGCGAAGGGAAGGGCCGCAAGGCACGCATCACGCCGCTGACCAGCCAGACCGTGGGCGTGCTCCGCGCGTGGATCGCCGAGCAGCACGCCGATCCCGCCGACCCGCTCTTCCCCGCCAGCCACGGCGGCCCGCTCAGCCGCGACGCCGTCGAGCGGCTCCTCACCAAACACGCGCAGATCGCCCAGCGCGCCTGCCCAAGCCTGAACGGCAAGCGAGTCTCGCCCCACACGCTGCGTCACACCAGCGCCATGCGGCTCCTACACGCCGGCGTCGACAAGACAGTGATCGCGCTGTAGCTCGGACACGAGACGACCAGGACGGCGGACGCATATCTACACGCCGACCTTGCGCTCAAGGAGAAAGCGCTCGCCCGCACCGCACCTCCGAACACGCGCGCCGGCCGCTACCGAGCCCCCGACAGCTTGCTCGCCTTCCTGGACAGCCTGTGATTATGCCGACAGCTTCGCGCTCGCCACCCCGTCCGAACAGCGGAAACCCGTGTGACGCAACCTCCAGTCGGCATAACCACACGCGCGGCATAACGAGCGACATGCCGCGCGCGGCATGTCGCTCGTACTCGGCAATCATCCCCTGGAACTGGCGCAGCAGCTCATCCTCCGGAGTGCCACCCCGCTCGGGCTCCTTCGCGAAGCAGACCTCGACCCCCGCGCGCGCGAACTCCTCGAGCAACAGCACCTGGTAGGCGTAGCGGCGCGCGAGCCGATCGGGCGCGTGACAGAGCAGCACTTCGAGCGCTCCTTCGGCGGCGCGGTCGCGCAACCGCTCAAGCGCCGGGCGCTGAAGCGACGCGCCGGAGAAGCCCTCGTCCTCGAACACCAGATCCTCCGCGACGAGCAGGCCGCGCTCGGCGGCGAGCTCACGCAGCCCGACGGTCTGGCTTTGGATCGTCTCGTCCTGGCGCTGGCGCTCGGAGGACACCCGCGCGTAGATCGCCGCCACGCGCCCCGCTTGCGTGTCCGTCTGCATCACGTCGCTCATCGTCCCTCCGCTCGTTGTCGGTCAGCCGCCGGCGCTCGGGCACGGCGAACGTGTACGCCTGCGCCAGCCGCGCGCCGGCCAGACGGTCAGCCACGAACTCGATCTCAACGCGCGGCGCCATCGTGCTCGTGAACCTGATCGAGGTACCGCCTCACCGCCTCGGCCGTTGCCGCGCTCAGCGTCACGCCACGCGAGCGTGCGCAACGCCGCAATCCCGCGATCAGCGACGGCGCCAACCGGACCGTGAACACCGCCGTGCGCTCGGGCACCGTCACCCCACCCGGCCGCTCGATCGCCGCGTTGACGTACCGGCGCGCCTGCCGCTCGGACAGCGCATGCTCGGCCTGCAGCACTCGCACCGCGTCCGCCAGCGTCAGGTCGCCCAGCAACTCGACCGCGCGGTTCACGCGGACCGCGTACTCGTCGGCGAAGGCTCGGCGGCGCGCCATCCGCCATACCTCTACTACACCTCACGGCCGACTCCTTCTCGACGGCCGCGGAATCGACCGCTCAAACTCAAAGTTTGCGATTGCGTGGGAGCAGTCAGCGGACCGCCTTGCGGAACGCCCTGCTCGCTGGCAATCACAACACCGTCCGGCAACAGCACCTTGGCCTTGAGCATCCGTCCGATCAGCACAAGCAGCCGCCGATCGCTCACGCGCTCGGCGAGCCTGGCAGCAAGCCGCTGATGGCAGACGAGATCAAAGAACTTCTCCAAATCAAGATCCACGCACCACTCGTAGCCGTTCTCGAGATGCCCCTTGGCCTCGGCGATCGCCGAATGGCAACTTCGACCGGGTCGAAACCCGTGACTTGAAGGATGAAACGTCGGCTCCCACAGCGGTTCGAGCACCTGCCGCACAGCCTCCTGGACCACCCGGTCGATCACGTCGGGGACGGTGGCTTCATACTGCACCTCCTGCAGACCTGGTTTTGGTTTCGGCCGGTAGGTGAACCGAGTTCTGTATACGCTCGCGGCATTGTTGCTCGACCTGCGGCGAGAACGGGATGTAGAGCCGGTCGGCGGCCCCGCGGCGGGCGGTGAGCTTGCCAGTTGAGATCCAGGCGTAGACGACACTGTGCGAGACGCCGAGCCGCTCGGCGAGGTGCGCGACGGTGACCTCGCCATCGTTGAGGAGCTGCTCGGGGCCGGTCAGGATCCGGTAGCGCCAGCGCAGCCATCTGACGGCGCTCTCGTCGAACGGCTTGCCTTTGCCGGTGCGCAGGCCGGCGGCGTTGAGCTGCTCGGCGATCTGCGCGTTGGCGTGGTCGGCGGCTAGGCGCCGGGTGAGGTCGACGGCGGGGGATGGCGTGCGTTGCGCGTCGGCCGGCTTGGGTGGGCGCTGGACGGTGTGTTGCTCGCTGGCGCCCGAGCGCCAGCGGATCCCGACTTGAAGCTCGCGTCCCTCGGGCTGGGAGGTGAGCGTGACGTCTGCGATCAGCGCGCGCAGCAGCCGCTTGCGATCGTGATCTGATGTCGTCTTCGCGGCCCACAGCGCCGGCAGGTCGCGGGCGAGCGCCTCGAGCTGCTCGCGCGAGGGCTCGACTGCGGGCACGACGTGCTCGGCGAGCTCGGCCTCGGCGTCCTTGAGATCGCGGAGCTTCTCCTCCCAGCGGTTCTCCAGGCTGCGGGCGACCAGCCGGTTGTCCGGCTCGCAGGCGTGGAACGCGCGCTCGGCGCGGATCGCCTCATATCGGGCGCGCTCGACGCGCAGCTGGAGCGCTCGGTCAGAGCGCGCGCGGCGGTCGGCGTGCTCGTCGGCGGCGGCCAGCGCGAGCGCGATCTGTTCGGGCTCAAGCGCCTCGAGCAGCCGGCGGGCGATCAGCTCATCGACGACGGTCGCCTTGACCGAGCGGCAGCCGGGCGTGCTGAGGTGGTTGGCGCGCGAGTGGCCGCACTCGTAGTAGCTGCCTTCGCGGCGGTGAAGCGTGGTCATCGACCCTCCGCACGCCCCGCAGCGCACGATCCCCTGGCAGATCGCCTGCCCCTCGCGCGGCGGGCGGGCTCCCTTGCGCGTGTTGTTCTGAGCCAGCCGCTCTTGGTTGGCCAGGAACTCCTGCCAGCTGATGTATCCCTGATGGTGGTCCTGGATCACGACCGCCCACTCCGAGCGCGGCAGCTCGACCATCTTGCTCACGATCGCGCCGTCGGGCCTGACCACGCGGTGATAGCGGTAGCGCCCGAACACGTACGCCCCGGCGTAGCTGGGGTTCCGAAGCACGCCGCGCACGCGCGCGTGCGTCAGCGCTCCCCAGCGAAGCTCGCCCGCCCACGCCCCGCCGTAGGCGCGGCGGGGGAAGCGCCTGCCCTTGAAGACGCCGACCACGCCGTAGGCCGAGCCGGTCTGCCAAAACGCCTTGAACACGTCGGCGATCGCGGCCCTGACCTCCTCGTCGGGGTCGATGATCGTCTGACCGTCGGCGTCGTAGACGAGGCCGACCGGCAGCGGGAAGTGCAGCTCGCCGCGCTCGGCCGCGTGCCGCTTGGCGCCCTGCAAGCGCACGCCCATCATGTGCAGCTCGGCCTGGGCGAGCTGGCCCTTGACCCCCAACACGAGCTGGTCGTTGAAATCCCTGAGGTCGTAGATCCCGTCGGTGTCGATCACGAGCGTGTCGGTCAGCCCACAGTACTCAAGCAGCCGCTGGGTCTCGGCGCTCGAGCGCGCCAGCCGCGAGACCTCAAGGCCGAAGATCGCGCCGACCTCCCCCAGGCACACGCGCGCGACCAGCTCCTTGAACCCCCCGCGCGCCTGGCTGTCTGAGAACCGGCCCGAGACGCCCAGATCGCCGTCGACGGCGATCACCCGCTCCGGCGCCCAGCCGAGCCGGACCGCCTCCTCCGAGAGCCCGTACTGACGCTCGGTCGAGCGGAAGTTCTCGCGCAGCTGCCTCGGCGAGGACTGCCGCAGGTAGATCGCCGCCAGGCGCTCCAGGTGCGAGCTCGTGATCTTCTGCCGCGAGTTCAGCATCGGCTCCCGCCCCCCAGCGCGGCGCCGAGCATGTTCGCCACCGCCACTGTCGCCTCGGCGCCGATGCCCGCCACCGCCGATCACCGCAGCGCCCGCCGCCTGAGCAGCTCGAGATTGACCCGCGAGATCTCCAACATCAACGCCTCGCCCTGGCGCGTCGCCTCGACCTGCTCTGAGGTGATCGCGGCGAGCGCCTGGGGCACGTACACCGTTCGGCTGCGCCCGTCGCCGTACACGGTCAGGTACGCGTAGGGGCCATGCAGCTCGCCCGACCGGCAGCGACAGTTCTCGCTCGAGCAACGCCGCAGGTCGTGATGAAGCGCGCCGCGCAGCGTCAACGCCGGATCGTGAACGCCCGACGCCAGCCGCCGCCGGAGCGCGAACAGCTGCCGCTCGCTCAACTCTGAGAGCTTGGTGCCCGTGCTCATCCTCACCCCTTGTGTCCGATTCGACGTGTATCCGATTCGAGACCAGGCTGACGAGTCCTTCCCCTGACGCTCATCGGATCCTCGCCCCGGCGAGCTTGTGCACGTCGGCGTTCCGCGCGTCGTCCGCACTGAAGCCGGCGGCGCACAGCACCTCGGTCAGCTGCTGGGAGAGCTCGCCGACGTCGACCGCCAGCTGGCGGCGCTCCTCGCACGCCGACTGGTACCCACAAAAGGAACGATCGATCGCCGAGTGGATCTGCTGCAGCGCCCCGAGCACTGCGGTGTCGGTATCCGGTCCGACGGCGCTGCGCGCGTCGCTCATCAGCTTGGCGATCTGGCTCTGACCGGCTGGCGCGGCCCCGTCGTAGACCAGCCCGAACGCGTCCGGCGCCAGCCCCGACCAGAGCCGCTCGTTGGCGTCGCGCAGGCGGCTCTGCGCGTCGTTCAGCCGCCCCACAATCTCGATGTCGCGCTCGAACAACGCCGACAGCCGGGCGGCCAGCTCACGTGCTCGCGCCGGAACGGCGAGCTCATCAGACAGGCTCGCGGCGATCATCGCGCCACCCCCTGCTCGCCGGTGAGCTCGGCGACCAACGCGACGAGCGCCGCCAGAACCTCGATGCTCAGCGGCCGCTCAGCCGGCCCCGCGCCACGATCGGTCGCATCCTCCGGAAGCGACACGCTGCCCAAAGGACCGCCCTCGCACACGTAGATGCGAGTGGCACCGATGCGACGCACGAACAGCACCTGAAGGCGCTCGCCGCACAGCAGATGAAACGGATGCGTGACCACCAGCGAACCCAAAGACCGCCTGCACGACCTTGTGGTATGCGATGACCGTCGGAATCCCCAGCCTGCGCTGCCCGCCTCCCGCCTTGGGAATGTACGCCCGGCGGATCACGCCCGGCTGATACATACCTGTCAGCAGGTCAGCCTGCAGCCTGGGCAAAACGACCGGCCACTGCTCAAGCAGCGCCTCGATCCTCTGCCCGTCCGGTCCAGGAGCGCCCTCCTTCGACGCCACCTTCAATAACGCGTCCGTCAGTCGCTTGGCAACCTCCTCCATCGTCGCCGGCGCTGCACTTCCCGGCATTGCCGATCGCCTTCGGCGCTCCCGCCCGGATCGCCCCGAGCCGGTCCCGGGTCTTCCTGCGGGTAGCCCCTTGCGGGTTTTCTGCTGTTGCGATCGGCAGGCTGAGCTGCACCGCCGTTTCTTCGACCGGGACCGCCTTCCCTTGCCCGCGGGTGCTCGACCCGACGCGCTCAGCGGACATTACCCCGCCTTCCGGTACTACGCGATCCTCGGACTTCTGCTGGGCCATCGGCCGTCGTCCTTTCGTCCTTCGGCCTACCGATACCTCGGAACCCAGCAGATCTCCCTGGGTGAAACGCTGAGATTTCGCCGTGATCACGTCGCCACTACGCCCTCGGACCCAACGACAGGAATCGGGCATCACCGCTGCAGGCCGGCTCACCCATCCGAGGAACGCCTTACGGCGCTTCACTTTCATTCGCCACCACGACGCACCTATAGCCTCCTTCAGACCCGCCCTCACGGAAGCCCCGCAGCGCCACACGGCGCACTGGGACCACCCGGTGAACTCCGGGCCGCGCCCTTGCCTCATCAATGTTGGATTCCCCCTGTCAGGGCTCCAGGACAGGACTCACACCTCCGATCTCAACGTCCGTGCCAGGCACACCCCAGCTCGCCTACGCCTCGCTGGTCTTCGCGGCCGGCGGCAGCAGCCTCAACCGCCGCCCGGGCTCCATTCGTGCGCGTCTCCAACATGTCCGGCGTTCTCCGTTCTCGCCCTCAAGGTCATTGATTCCTCGATGGTGAGCGTCTCGCCGGACGTTGACAGAGAGGGCGCAACGCTTCAGACGGTCGGCTGGTTTGGGTGCGGGTCTCCGAGAGGGACTGAAAGTGTGCCTGAGCAGGGATTTTGTGGGCGGCTATAGGCAAGGGTCGCCAGGTGTAAGGAGGAACACAAAAAGAGGGTGTCGAAAGTCGGCGGTGGAAACGTTCAACGTCGATCACCGGAGGTGGCCACGTGTGTGCCGACTTCGACACCCTTGCAAGCCAAGCTTACGCATCAGCGGGCAAACTCCTTCAGGTGGAGCGCCCGGCCGATGGTGAGGCAAAGGATGTTGCCGGCGATGCCGGCGCTCGCTCGGGCGATCTGCCTTTGCCCGAGGGGTTTGCCCGCTCCCTGGAGCGGTTCTGCGGGCTGGCTGGCTGGCTGTCGGGCGAGGAGGCTCAGGGCCTTGAGCATTCTGAGCTTGAGGAGCGGGTTGTGTGCGACGGTCGCGAGCTATTGCAGGCGCTGTTTCAGGACTCGCTCGATCTGCGCGCCTTGCGGGAGCAGCGGGTCGATCAGGTCGTGGGCTCGGACGGGGTGCGCCGGGCGAACGTCGAGCGCGCGCACGAGCGGGCGCTGTCAACGGTGGTCGGGGAGGTTCGGGTCGACCGGCTGGCCTACCGGGCGCGCGGGCAGGAGAACCTATATGTGGCCGACGGGATGTTGAATCTGCCCGAGGAGAAGCACTCGCACGGGATGCGGCGCCTCGCGGCGATCGAGGCCACACGCGACAGCTTCGAGGAGGGGCAGGAGGCGATCTTCCGCCACACCGGCCAGCGGTTGGGCAAGCGCCAGCTGCGCGAGCTGGTGGTCCGGGCCGCGGTGGACTTCGAGTCCTTCTATGAGCAGCGCCAGCGCACCGCTCCCGAGCAGGACGACGTGCTGATCCTCTCCTGCGACGCCAAAGGCGTGGTGATGCGTCCCGAGGCGCTCAGGCCGCAGACCAGAAAGCAGGCCCAGAGCGCTGAGCGAAAGCTCAAGACGCGACTGTCCAAGGGCGAGAAGCAAGGCCGCAAGCGGATGGCGGAGGTCGCCGCGGTCTACGAGATCGCCCCGCAGGCCAGAACGCCAGCCGACATCCTGCCCGCCACCGAAACCGAGCGCGAGGCGGCCTGCTCAGCGCCCGAGGCCAAGAGCAAGTGGCTGTCTGCGAGCATCACCGACGACGCGGCCACCGTGATCACGCAAATGTTCGAGGAGGCACAGCGGCGCGACCCCAAGCACAAGCGCCCGTGGGTCGCGCTGGTCGATGGCAACAACCACCAGATCGACCGGATCAAGGCCGAGGCCCGCAAACGCAAGGTCAAGGTCACGATCCTCGTCGACGTGATTCATGTACTGGAGTATCTCTGGGACGCGGCGTGGTGTTTCTTCGCCGAGGGCGACCCCGCCGCCGAGCGCTGGGTGCACGAGAAAGCGCGCGCAGTGCTCGAGGGCAACGCTGGCACTGTCGCCGCAGCGATCCGTCGCA
Source organism: uncultured Solirubrobacterales bacterium (assembly GCA_963836065.1). Classification (GTDB taxonomy): domain Bacteria; phylum Actinomycetota; class Thermoleophilia; order Solirubrobacterales; family Solirubrobacteraceae; genus Palsa-465. Next base: position 476,456 of record CAWIII010000021.1, on the reverse strand, counting down.
AGGCCACCCGCCTCGGCCTCGAGAACGCCAAGCGCACCAACGCCGACACCTGCGCCGACTACCTGCTCGCCAAACGCCGCTACCTCGACTACCCAACCGCGCTGAGCAACGGATGGCCGATCGCGACCGGCGTGATCGAGGGCGCCTGTCGCCACTTGGTGAAAGATCGGATGGACATCACCGGCGCGCGCTGGGGCCTCGACAGCGCCGAGGCAGTACTCAAGCTTCGCGCTATCCGAAGCAACGGTCACCTCGACGAGTACTGGCACTACCACCGCAAACAAGAACGCCGCCGAGTCCACGAATCCCGCTACGCCCACGGCGTCATCCCCCAGTCAACATGAAGTCCCTCCAGGAGACCCGCACCCGGCTGGTTTGCGGTCACGATCGTTGGCGTCGCGGTCGTCTCCGGCGATATCGCCCGACCGGGCGACGTCGTGGTCGATGTCGGGGCCCGCAGCGGCATCCTGTCGTTCTTCGCGAGACGGAGCATCGATCGCAACGGCTCCAGTAATCGAGTCAAGGTCGTCGAGGGCGACGCCAGTATGGTCGAGCTACCGGACAACGCTGACGTAGTAGTCACCGAGCTGGATCGACACGGGGCTGTTGGATGAGCAGCAGGTGCCAGTCCTGAACGCGCCCCACGGTCTAGAGCTCAGCCGGCTTGTTGTCGGACTTTCACGGGTGCAGAGGTCGCGAGCACCCGCCCTTTCGAATCCAGCGCCTGGGCGGCGACGTAGTGCCGTGATTGGGGAAGCCGCACGGCGGTCTCGAAGTCGCGCTTACGGGCGGTCGCGACTCGTTTCAGCGCGGCGGGGCTGGTGCCGCCGAGGATCCGCCAGCTGGCGGTCTCCGTGGAGCCGTTCCAGCTCACGTAGGCGGTTGTGGTGCGGCCTTTGACACGTGTGGCGAGATCGGGCGGCCTCGCGGGCGTCGCCTGCCAGTCGAATCGGTACGCCCGGTAGGTCGAGTTCGCGCCGACGAAGCGTGCATCGAAGACGACCTTTCCGGATGGGTTGAACTCGGTGAAGTATGGCTGCTGACCCCAGCCGACGAGCTCATCGCCATTGGGCTGGCGCTGTACGTTGCCTTCGAAGAACGCGAGCAGGCCGGGCCGATGCTGGTCCTGCTTGACCAGTGTCGCGGTCATGCGTCGTGTGTCGAGTCTGAGCGTGATCCCCCGGGACTGCTTGTGCACGGCTGGGGGACCGGCCCCGTCGTCGAAGATCGTGATCTGGCCGTTCGCGCGGATCCGCGCGTCGTGCTGGAACGCGAACGTGGTGTTCTTGTCCATCTTGAAGCTCGGGTGCTTGCCGCCGAGCTTCCAGCTGACTGCTCCGTTCAGGCGCGAGATCTTGTAGACGGCCCAGGTGTTGCGCGCGGACACGACGAGGTTGCCGTCCGTGTCCTGCTGGACCGAGTTAATGTGGAATGTGTCGTACGGCGTACGGGCGCTCTTTCGCGGCCGCGTATAGCCGTCGGTAAGCGGGACGTGGTCGAGGCTGTCCCACTGGTAGAGCGCCAGCCCCGTCGGGATGTCAATTTCCTGGGCCACGGCGTCTAGCACGATTTGGCGCTTCGCCCCCTTGACGGATGACGCGTCCCAGTAGACCGGATAGTAGGCCGTGATCAGGGCCGCGTTCTGCGGAGTGATCTCGAACTCGTGAAGATCGGCCGTCAACCCATTGGCCGCCTGGACCGTCGCGACCGGTCGGTAAGAGTTATCGTAGATCTCATCCCGCCCCTCCCCGACGCCGCCGTTGACGTTGCCGTGCCACCACGTCAGCACCGGCTTGCCCTGATAGCTCTGCGCCCGGAAATCGGTCACGGAGTCGCCGTGCGGGGCCGGCTGGAACCAAATCAGGCCGCCGTAGGGACCGAGGATCATCGGTCCGCCTTGCACAGGACCCTGCTGGGGCGCCACGAAGATCGCGCCCGGCTGTGTGTGCGACGGCAACCTGTTCACCGTGACCGTGGCCGGCGCGAGTCCGCGTGAGACGAAGCGAGCCACGTCGTCCCGTACGCCCTTCGCGAATCTGAGCTTGCCCGTGGGCATTTTCCCGGCTGGAGTGGCGACGGTGAAGCTGTAGGAGCCGCCGGCGCCGCCGACGATGCTCATGGAGGTGCTGACCGTCACTCGCTCGCCCGGGCGTGAACGGGGCGGAAGGCAAGAAGCTCGCGCCCTGTCCGTCGGAATCCGCAACCACGCGGCCGGAATGCGCGCCGCTGGAGGATCCGGCCACCGCGATGGGACCCAGCTGGCTCGCGGGGATCCCGCGGAAGGTGATCTGTGTCGACGGGGCGGCAACGCGGGCCCCTGCGACCGGGAACACGGCTACGAGCGGAGTAGACGCACGAGACCCCCCCCCGCGCTCCACGGATGCTCGACGGTGACCGCGACGAGCGCGGCACAGCCGGCGAGCACTACTACAACGACGATAGCTACCGGGGCCCGAAATAGGTGAGACATCATCCTCCTCCACAGAACGACTTGCGCTCACCGCGACGCTTCAGATCGCCCGGCCACACGCGGACACCGAACCAGTGACACAGACAGCTTACGCGGCTGCGCGTAAGCTCACAACAAGCCAACCCACTCGCTGTCGAACACCGGCGCGGCACGCTCACAGAGTCGCGGGCACGGCTCCACCCGCGTCTGCACTCCTTGGGCCGCTGGCGGCGGATCGTCCACCGTCGCGCGGACGGCCTCCGGTCACACGCATCCTCGACGACCACCGAATCGGCGGAAAAGGTTGCGCCGCGACCCACGCGCGACGGCGGTCAGCCACACCCTACGAGCTGCCGTCCAGCGATCGAGCTGCTCCTGATCTCTGAAGGGAAAATAGCCGTCGGGTCGCGCCAGCGCTGGGGGTTCAGGCGGCCTGCGGCAGCTCCTCGAGTGTCACCTTGTGGCCGAGGCGCTCGAGCTGGGCGACGAGGCGTCGGGTCTGTCGCTCGGGGTCGCGTCTGCGGAAGTAATCGCCGCCGAGGTCGTTATACAGCTCGCCGTTTGTGAGCATGTGCCAGATCGCGCAGATGATCGAGTGCTTGACCGCGCCGAGCGCACGACCGTGGCCGATCCTGGGCCGGAGCCGCTGGTACTGGGCCTGGAGGTAGCTGTCGTTGGTTCTGATCGCGGACATGGCGGCGTTCTTGAGCGCGTCGTTGAGCCATTTGGAGCCCTTGCGCGTCTTGCCGGAGCGGCGCTTGCCGGCGGACTGGTCGTTGCCCGAGCACTGGCCTGCCCACGAGGCGCAGTGGCCGGCGGTCGGGAACACCGACATGTCGGTGCCGATCTCGGCGAGGATGTTCTGCGCGGTGCGGGTCTCGATCCCCGTCAGCGAGCGCAGCAGCTCAACATGCGCCTGGAAAGGGCGCAATTGCTCCTCGATCGCGTCGGAGAGCCGTTGGATCTGCTCATCGAGGAAGTCCAAGTGCGCGAGGATCGCGCCGATCAACAGCGCGTGGTGGGTGTCGAAGCGGCCCTCCAGCGCCTCCCGTAGCGCGGGGATCTTCGCGCGCAGCCGGCCCTTCGCCAGCTCGGCCAGGATGTCCGGGTCGGTGGTGCCCTCGCACAACGCGTCGAGCATCGCGCGACCGGACTTGCCGAGGATGTCGGTGACCACGCAGTCGAGCTTGATTCCGGTGTCCTCCAGCGCCTTGTGCAGGCGGTTGGCCTCGCGCTGGCGCTCCTTGACCTGCGCGGTCCGGTAGCGGGTGAAGTTCCGCAGCCGCCGAATCGGCTTGGGCGGCACGAAGCTCGCCCGCAGCAGCCCCGCCTCCAGCAGTTGACAGAGCCATTCGGCGTCCTTGACGTCGGTCTTGCGGCCGGGGAGGTTCTTCACGTGCCGGGCGTTGACCAGCAGGCAGTCGAAGTCATCCTCCAGGATCGCCCACACCGGCTTCCAATACACGCCGGTCGCCTCCATCGCCACCCGGGTGACCCCGTGTGCCTCCAGCCAATCGTGCAACACCAGCAACCCGCCGACCGTGGTCTTGAACTCGCGCACCTCCTGCGCACGGGACCCATCCGCTCCCGGCACCCGCACGCATGCGGTCACCTGCTCCTTGTGCACATCCAGCGCCGCCGGGCGCTCCACGATCACATCCATCTACGGCCTCCTCGGCTCGATCGACAACTCTCGTTATCCGCCAGGGGCCTCGGAAACAGACGAGTCTGAAGAGCGTGCTCACGGCAACAGTCCCGGGATCCGGGCGAGGCTCCCACGCCAAACTATCGACGGGCTCACAGGCACCAGAGAGATTGCGGCGATCGGCAGACAACCCCGACCAGTTCGCCGCGCGACAGACCCTCGCCCTGCCACCCACTTTCACCCGCCGCGGGTGGGCGCAGCCCAGGGCAACTATCGAGGCTGTGCAGTCGAGCGGCCCACCGTGCGTCCTTCGCTGTCGAGCGCTTCGACGGCGAGCCAAGCGGGAGGACGTTCAAGCTCGATCTGGGTCTCGAACCCGGCAACACGTTCCGTGCTGAGCTCGTCGAGGCGCTCGGGATGCTGACCGCCGAGCACTCGCCATCGCGTGTGCTCGGTGGCGCCGTTCCAGCTGGCGTAGAGATTGGAACCCGAAGCTGTGGGAATGACCGCAATCGTAGGCTCGGTCGCAGGACGCCCCGCCCAGGCGCTCTCAAACGCCCGATAGGACAGTGTGCCAGGGGCGAGGTGCGCGTCCAACAAGACGGCCCCTGCATCGTCGTATTGGGTGAAGTAGCTGGAATCCCCCCACCCGATAAAGGATCCGTGGTCGAGCTGCTGAACGCTGCCGAGCGCAGGAGAGAGGACTGCCGGCTCGTGGAGATACTGCCGGACAAGAGAGACTTGGCGCGACTGCTCGTCGATCGCCACCACCAGACCGCGGGACTGACCCGCCTCTCGAGGCGGCCCCGCCTCGTTGTCGAAGATCGTGACGATGCCATCGGCACGGCGGGTGACGTGGTGCTGAAACGCGAAACGCGTTCCCGCCGCCATCGCGAAGTCGCTGTGCTTGCCGCCGAGCCTCCAGATGACCTCCCCGGTCTGGCGATCGACCTTGTAGCACGTCCATGTATTTCGGCCGGAGATCAACAGGTGACCGTCGGTCGGATCGACGGCGATTGAGTTGACATGGAAATAGTCCCACGCGACCGCCGGATCACTCGGCGGACGGTGGTAGGACTCCTCAAATCCGATGTGGTCGTCCGAGCGCCATTGGAACAGCACAGCGCCAGTGGCGACATCGACCTCCTGCACGACCCCGTACAGGTACTGGCCCCGCGAGCCGCCCTCGCCGCTGCCACGCGGCAGCTTGCCGATGGCCTGTCCGTAACAGGTGAACAGCGCAGTTCCCGCATCGGTGAGAACGAACTCGTGCAGGTCGCCCTGGTAGCCGTTGCCAGCGTACACGCGTCCAATCAGCCGGTAGCGACTGTCGTAGAGCTCATAGTGGCCCACGCCGTGAGCTCCCACCACAGCTCCCTGCCACCAGGTCAGCACCGGCTCTCCTCGATAGGACTGCACACGGACGTTGAACGCCCTCCGGGAGGGAGACTCGGCGTCCGAAAGCGGTTTGAACCACACCAGCTGCCCTTCGCCGTCGACGATCATAGGTCCCTGCTGCCCAGGCCCGGCGTGGCAGTCGGTAACGATCACATCACCCGACCCGGTGACTGGCCGCACGTCAACGATGATCTGCGGTGGGCGCAGGTCAGGTCGTGAACGAAAGACCTGGACATCTGCTCCTGTCGGGGCACCGGCTTTCGCAGGCCGCCGTCGCGGACGCGGCCGGGACCGTGAGCTCGAGCCCCCGCACGCACCCAGCGCCGCTGCAGCGCCCGCCCCGCTCACCGCCTTCCACAGCCGCCCGAGGAACGCCCGGCGCCCCAGCGGACTCAGCCACCCGTCGCCGCTCGACGACGACTCGATCCAATCTGGAGCGATAAGCCACAGGCACTCGCGCTCCCTCGATGGGCTCGGCCCGTCGAAGTCGAGGTACGGTTCGGCGCTCGGGATCACGGGCTCCAGACGGAATCTATGTTCTCACCATTGGGTTCCACGATCGTCCGTCAGCGTGTCAGCTCCACTCCGTAGGTGCAGTGACCCAACGGCCCGCTCGCTTCGGAATCCCCTGCCGCCGGCCCGCGCGAACTCTGCCGCATCGCACCGAGGCGGCAGCCGAGCAGGATCCATTCGCGGCGCTCCGCACGTGCGCGCGGACGACCAGCAGACGCAGGACCCGCACGCCCGGCGACTGAAGCTTCGGCGGGAAGCAGAACGGCTCGCTCGCGCAGGCGAGCGCAGAGCGCCCTGACGAGAAAACGCCTCCAACGGCTCGGCCTGACTCGCGACTGTTGTTCGACGCGCCAGACCGGCGCCGCAGCGTGCGGTTCGCCACAGCGTTAATGCCAGACGTCGTGAGCACCATACGCGAGCTGCTCGACATTCAGCGCCCGAGCTTAGCCTCACCTGACGCGGCTCTTGGTAGCGTGCCGGCGTCCTCGTGGCCGAGCAAGCGGTCCAAGCTACAAAGATTCAGAGCTCCGCGGGTCCCAGAGGCGCGCGTCGTCGTCGGCGCTTGTCCACGCCCGGGTTTTCGCGGTTGGGAGTGATTGCGGCGGTGGTCGTGGTCGTGGTGTCGGTTCTGTTCGTCGTTGTGACGGGGATCCGCCCTGCGTACGACGCGTACAGCTGGATGGTTTGGGGCCGTCAGACGCTCCATTGGAACCTCGACACGAACGGGGCGCCCTCTTGGAAGCCATTGACGTTCTTGTTCTCCTTGCCCGACGCGCTCGACGGGCGCGGGGCCGTCTGGCTGTGGATGGTGACCGCCGTCGCGGGAGCGTTGAGCGGTGCGGTGTTCGCCGGTCGGATCGCGTACAGGCTCACCACTCCGTCCCCGATTCGCCGCCGCGCGCCGCTCGCTGCGGCCGCGTTCGCGGGATGCGGGCTGTTCGGGACCTACGACTTCTGGCACTACGTTCTGCTGGGCGATAGCGATCCGCTGATCGTATCGCTGTGCCTGGCGGCTGTCGACAGTCACCTATCGAAGCGGCCCGGCGCGGCCTTCGGGCTTCTAGTGCTCGCCTCGCTGGGGCGTCCAGAAGCATGGCCGTTCGCGGGGTTGTACGCGCTGTGGGCGTGGCGGGCGACCCCTCGATGCGGCCGCTGCTGCCGATCGGCATCGCGAGCGTTCCAGCGTTCTGGTTCACGATTCCTGCGCTCACCGCCAAGAGCTGGCTGATCGCCGGAGATCGTGCACTACATTCGACAAACGCGCTGCACGGAAGCAAGATCGCGGGAGCGATCGACCGGTTTCTCGGCCTGAACAGCTGGCCGATACAGCTCGCAGCGCTGGCGGCGGTGGCGCTTGCGGTCGTTCGCCGCGATCGGACAACGCTGGTGCTGGCCGCGTCTGCTGTTCTGTGGGTGGCGATCGAGATCGCATTCGCGTTCCACGGTTGGCCTGCCGTCCCTCGCTACATGATCGAGCCGGCAGCGATCACGGTCGTGCTCGCCGGCAGCGCCGTCGGCAACGTCCTGGCGCTCACGCCGCGCGCTTCAACGGTACTGCGGTGGGGTGCACCGCTCGCCGTGCTGGTCCACGGCGTGACGATCGTCCCATCCGCTCGCCACCGGGGTGCGGATCACGCACACCGAGCTCATCGCCGCGCGCGAGTTCGCCACCCAGATCAAGCGGCTTCACGCTGTTATCGTCCGCGACGGCGGCTCCACGCGCATCCGCGCGTGCGGCCAGCCGGTCACCGACGTCGGGTTCCAGAGCATCCTCGCGTGGCAGACCGGCCTGAACGTTGGAAACGTCGGCTACAAACCCGACCGGGAGATCAGGCGAGGCCATCCGATCGTGCTGTTCAAACCTCACCTTCGCGGCTGGCAGGTCCGCCCGATTCACACCCGCGCCGCCGACCGCGCCGCCTGCAACCCCCTCACGAGGCAAACCCCATTCAGCTGACCGAGCGTCGCCTCCCCTGCCGACCACCCGCCCTGTGGCTCCACCGAACTCAGGACGGGCGTTGCGCGATCGATCGTCTCGCTGGTGGTCGTCAGCCATGTCTCCCACTCGTGGGGGTCTGAGGGTTGGTCCCGCTCCATAAGCATCAGCGCGACGGGTCGGAGCGCTGCTGGTGATCCCTCAAAGCAGCCGCGGCGCTGGCGTGACCGCTGCACGCGTGATCCAGCAGCCTCCCGCGATCGAGCCGGCAGGCCGTGACCGACGAGCGGCCCTGCTGTGCCTCCGGCACGAACATCTCGTTGGCGCGCCGCTCTCCCGAGCGACGCGCGGCGAGCAGCTGACCGACTGGAGGTCTCGCTCGTCCGCAAGTCGATCGACCACCGAACGGTTCTGAGCGTCAGTCGAGCGCCGCGCCGGTGCGTCCAAGCGGAACTCACAAAACGATCTGCGCTTGCCCACGGCGATGATTCGCCGCTCGGCTCAGCGTCGCGCCGGGCTCGCGCGATCTCGCGGCAGATCGTGGCGCGGCTGACCGAGAAGAGTTCCGCCAGTTCCGCGATGGTGTGGTTGCCGGACCGGACGAGACCGAGGACGTGGACGCGTTGGCGAGCGCTGAGCTTTGGTTGCTTGCCCTTGAGCTTGCCGTTGGCCCGGGCGATCGCCATCCCCTGGCGGGCGCGCAGTCGCAATAGGGTAGGGTCGGCGGGAGGCGTCCACGCCGCGCGGCTATGAGAGCCCGACTGGCGCTGGTTTCCTCCCGCCGCCGCATCGATCCGTGCGAGCGGTTGTCGAGATAGAAATCAGGTGCGCGCGCCGCGTGGAGATCATGCTCCAACTGGCCACGTTTCCTGAAGCCCCTCTACGATCCCGGACGGTCGGATTTCCCGAGTCCGGTTCTGGCCTCGGCTCTGCACACCATTTCTCAGGGCGGGCCTTCCCCCACGGCGCGAAACTGCGGTGCTGGCGCACCCTTCGCCCCAACGCGGTGGAGTTTGCATCGCCCCTTCGCCACGACGCGGGCCCGGCAGAACCCAGCTCAGTGTCTGGTTGCCTACCGACTGTCGTGGCCACCGAGTGCCCAGAGCCCCTTTGCCCGGAACGGGTGTTACCCGCGCCGGGGCGGCCTCGAAAGCCGCCTGGAGGGGCGTTACCCCCTCGTCGTCGCTCATACGGGCTCATGCGCCAGACCACCACCCCTCCCCGCGCCTCGGCTCTCGCCTTGCGCGCGAGGTCTTTGCAGGTTGTCGCCAGTCCCTGCTGGGCGATGGCCCTTCCCGACATTATCTCTGCGACCCTTGTGCAGGCGCTCGGACCCATACCCCGCCGCGCTCCTCGGCTGAACGTGTCCATTCCTTCACCCAGGACACCGGCCTCACCCCGCGGGAAACGGGTTCGGCGCGCGGATCTATCCCCACATGGCAGCTTCCGTGGGGAGCCGTATTTCGTGGCTGCAGTCATTCGATCACCTTCGGGCTCCTGCACTCGCTCGGCCTCCAGACTGCTCCGACCGCAGCGCATGCGCTGGGCCGCCAGGCCTTTCACACCACGCATCGCCCAGCCGGTTACCCGAACCGGGATGTGGCGTCGCTTCACGTCCGACATGGACAACTGACGTGGCTGGACTCGCACCAGCTGGGTCGCAGCCTTGTCGGCTGCTCCCTTCCGCACACGGCTCACCGACGTTCTTCACCGCAGGCATTCGGCTACCCTCAAGCAGTACTACGGCCGCCTCCGACTCCCTCCCCAGCTCGCCACCCACTTCCCGCTCATCCACGGTTATAGGGCGCGACGCTCCAACGGCCACTCCGCAGGGCCGCCGGGCCGGGAAGGTTCTCCCCAGCTCTCATCGCCACCATCCCAACGTTCCGAGACCTCTACGCCGAGGAGTTCTTCAGGGCTGCGATCCAGGCTCTACACCCCTTCCATGGCCTTCGCCCCGATACCCCGGGCTCGGCACTCCCTTGTTCCCGCCAGAGCGGGTTCTTAGGGCTCACGAAAGAATTAGTGGCCCCTTTTGGGTTGGGTGGATCGTGTAGTTCCAGTCTGGATGGAACTGGTCGCGGGCGATGTCCACGGCGGCAAGCTCTTGGTCGGTGACCTTGATCCCTTTCTCGTAGTGGCCGGGGTCCAGGCGCGCGTAGACCTTCAGGCCGGTGCTGGTCGTGGTCGCGCCGATCAGGTCGATGATCACCTGCAGGCTCTCAAGCGGCCGTCCGCGCCAGTTGAGGCTGACGTAGCTGAACATGCGATGCTCGATTTTGTTGCACTTCGACGTCCCGGGCGGAAAGTGGCAGACGCGGATCGGCAGCGCGAGCTCGTTGGCGAGCTTCTGCAGCTCGGTCTTCCACAGGCGCGTGCGGCTGGAGTTGCTGCCGCCGCCGTCAGCAGTGATCGTCAGGCACGTCGCTTTGGGGTAACGCTTCTGGCCGAGGTACTGCCACCACACGCGGATCGAGTTGACCGCGAACGCGCTTGTGTCATGGGTGACACCAACGCTGACCATCCCCTCGTTGGCTTTGATGTCGAGCACGCCGTACGGGATCGCGTGCCCCAGATCCTTGTCTTTGAAGTCGTGGCAGCGAACCTCGACCGGCCGCCCAGTCGGCTCGTATTCCCGCCCGACAGCCTTGAAATCCCCGACCAGCTCGCGCTTTTTCGCGTCTACGGATATCACCGGCTGATCCGCGGCGAGCGCCGAGCGTGTCGTCTCGTTGATATGCCGAAACTGCGCGTCACGGTCAGGATGATCCTTCCCCTCCCGCGTCTTGGAGTTCGCGTGCAACCGAAACCCAAGCCCCCGCAAGAGCTTCCCGGACGTCCGATCGGACACCTGATGTCCTGCCGCCTGAAGCGCACTCGCGATGTTCTGCAAGCTCTTCGAGCACCACCGCAACGGCGAGCACGGATCCCCACGCGTATCCGGATCCACCAACGCCTCCAACGCTCCCACCAGCTCCGGATCAGACTCCGTCAACCGCGGCCGCCCCGCACCCGGCCGACGGACACGACCCGCCTCGAGCCGTGTCCCCTCCCGCAGCTCTGCGATCCCACGCTGCACAGTGTTCTTGCTGATCCCCGTCGCACGCACGACAGCCGCGATCCCGCCCGGCCCACACGACCGAGCCTCCGACGCCGCCCACAACCTGCGCTGACGCTCGTTCAACTCCGGCCCCAACCCCCGATAACGCTCAACAATCTGCGATTCATCGATCATGCCCCCGCGATACGCCACCACAACCCAACATCCTGCCACAGCCCACTAATTCATTCGTGAGCCCTTATAACGACGCGGCAGGCTTCACTTGATGCTACGGACCGCTGGCTTGCTTCCCCCAAGGGGCTTTCGACGCTGGGCCAAAACCCAGCCTGCTACCGGGCCTCCTGGCAGCTACCCGGACGGGACTCGCACCCGCAGCCGACGACAAGCTTGCGTTAGATCACGAACTACATCTCGACCTCCAACTCCTGGGTGAACAGTCCAGCCAAGATGAGGGCGAAAAGTACATCAGCGCTACTGAGAGCTCTCAGCGGCCTGAGCCAGCGGCCTGAGCCGGCCCTCGCAGCTGACCCGACCGACCTCCAGAGCGCCTCCGACGGGGCGATCTGGCGACGATCGAGCCTCGAAATCAGGTTTCCCGGGGCTCGGATCCGCCTAATGTACTTTTCCGCCGTATCTTGGCTGTACCTCACCGTGTGAGGCCGAACCGAGAGCTCGCCTGCCGACAACGCTTGGAGCAGAACATTGCCCCCCCCCGCCGCCTCCGGTATCGGCCCCTCGCACCGCGCACCGGTCACGGGACTCGGGCCGTTTGACCGGGCCGTGGTCGCGCACACGCTGGCGGCTGACGGCTTGCCGGCAGCGCTTGGAGCAGTACCGGGCTTCGCCGCACTTGCCCCTCAGGGATCGGACGGCCGCCCACCCCGCGGCCGCTCACACACGCGATCGGCGTTCGGCGGACGCGACATGTCGCTCGAGGACTTCCGCCCACCGGACGCCACGCCCCCCTTCTCCCCGCCGGCCCCCGGATCAGCGCTCGGAGCCGCCGCCGTGGTCGGCGCCGAGATCACTCGCCACGACGTGTCGCCGGCGGGCCGCCGGCGGCGAGCTGGTTGCAGACACGTTCGGCCCCCGCCGAGGATCGCGCGAGCGAGCCCAAGCACGCTATGGGCGCGGGCGCGCCTCCAGCTGGGACCCGCGTCTCGGCGCTGAGTGCTGCGGCGAGCGGTGCCCGGCATGCCGCCAGCCGCCCGCCTGGCGAGCCTCGCGAGCCGCGCCACGGCGATCCCGGCGGCGCCGGCGACGGTCGCGGCGTTCCTCGCCGACGAGGCCGACCGTGGCTTTCGACCGGTCACGATCGCTCGCCGCGCGGCGGCGATCGCGGCCGCGCACCGCGCCCAGGACCATCCGAACCCGTGCGACTCCGGCGCCGTCGCGGCGGTGATGTCCGGGATCCGCCGCCAGGTCGGCACCGACCAGCTACGCAGAGCCGCGCCGCTCGAGCTCGAGAGACAGGAAGGCAACCTTGTTGCGGTCTCGGTCGCGCCTGTGCCAACACCGGACGTTGGCGTGGCTGTCGTTCACTTTTCGGGGACAGTCGAGCGCGCGACCGAGGATGCACTCGGCGATGGCGTCGGGCTCCACCTTCGCTCGCATCCCCGCTTGCCGGCGGCGATGGTCCACCTGACCTGAGACGCGGAGGATTTCGCCACGCCGAACTCGACGAAGACGATCCGCTGACCCTCTCGATTTGGAATCGAGGGATCCGGATCCGCCTCACGCTGGGGTGGTCGCTGTGGTCGCGATCGTACTGGCCATCACTCGCTGCGAGACTCGCCGACCGTGGCGCCGACCCGAATTGCGACCTCGTTGGACGCCAGCGCGATCTCGGCGGACATCGCTGAAGGCTTTGCTGCATACCGGGCGTGGGCGTCCTCTTGGCAGCCTCCGGTGCTCGGCTTTGCCGAGATCGCGCAGTTCGCTGACGCACTTACACGACCTGATGTTTGGTGTTTGCTGGCGCTCGAAGGCGACGAGGTGATTGGGCACGTCGCGTTGTCGCGGTCGACGCGTGAGGATCCAGGACCGCCGCCCGCCGGCTCGGTCTATGTCTGGGAGCTGTTCGTGCGGCCGAGGTGGCAAGGCCGTGGCATCGCCAAGCAGCTCATGCAGGCGGCAGTCACCGAGGCCGGCAAGCGCGGCTATAGCGATATGCGGCTGTGGACACCACAGGGTGCCGGCCGCGCCCGACGCTTCTATGAGCGAGAGGGCTGGACTGTTACGGGCCGAACGAACCCAAACTCTCCTTTCGGGTTGCCGACCATCGAGTATGGCCGCAGATCAGTGGCCAGAAGCCGTCGATGACATCCCGAACGCTACGCCGCATTCCTACGGCGATTCGCCCCGGCGATCGCAGTCGATCGCTGTGGGTCCCCCCGCTCACCAGGCACGGATGTCCAGGCGACTCGGCTCGATATGTTGCGCGCAAGCTACCAGAGCTGCTCGACGGAAAACCGCGAGCGTGGCTGAAGGTCCACCCCCTCGCCCGCGGGGTCGGGTTGCTCGATGAGCAGCCGCTGTTCGTGAGGCTCGGCCGTCATGGACCCGAGCAGCCTCTCCCCCTCTCCGCCGTCGCCGTTCACCGGCTCGTGCGCCGCAGCTGCGCGACCGCCGGCCATGATCGCCACCGCGCGCTGGCCTAGCCTCGAGCGGCGGTTTCGTGGCGCCAGCCGTAACTTCTGCAAGCCGCGAGCTGTTCTCTGCATCCGATTCTCTCGACGAGCCCTGGCTACGACGATCACCGGCGTCGCGTGTGCGGTCCTGCATCTGCTCGCTGCGGCCGCGCCCGCAGTCGCGTCCAACAACCAGGTGGCGATCATCGAGGAGGACATTCATCTGCTCGCCAGCCCCGAGGCGACGTCTCAGACGTTGCAGACGTTCCACGTGCGCGTGTTCGTCCCGTGGTCGTATATCACGCGGGATCCGACCTCGAAGAGGATCCCCTCCGGGTTCGACGCGACCGACCCCGGGGCGTACCCCTCGGGCGCGTGGGATCGGTGGGATACGGTCGTCCGGGACGCCAAGCAACTCGGTATCGCCGTCGATTTCACCGTGACCGGCGGCGCGCCGCGGTGGGCTGAGGGCAGCGGGATCCCGAGCCAAGCGGTGAACAATCCGAACTACGCCTGGTGACACTGCGGACTGCTTGGCTTCTGCGACCGCTTGGGTCATGTAGCCTGCCTTTCGGCCGGGGCCCGGGGGAGCTTGCACGTTCCCGGACCCGGTTCGCATTACCTGCGGGGCCCCTCGGGGCCCCGCTTCTATATCTGGGGAGGCTAGCAGGTTGCACCGACGTTGCACAAGATCACTTGGTGGCGTCCGATCTTATGCATATACTGCGAAACACCCTGCGCTCCGCAGGAGGATTTCTCAATGCCACTCGCCCTAGAAGACCAACCGCGACGGTTCTACGAGACGAACAGCTTGCGGCTGGTCGTGTGCCAGCTGCGCTTCCCGGTGATCCATCGCTTCGACGAACCAGGCGCGCTCGCGCGGTTCCAGGAAGCACTCGGCGACCGCTATCCGCGGTCCGCTCCCGAGCAACAAGTCACCATCGCCGGGGGTCCGGCCGTCGCCGCCCCCTCAGCCGCGGCTTTGCAGTACTGGCGCTTCCAGGGTGTAGATGATGGCTGGAGCGTTGCGATCGCCCGCGACTTTGTTTCGCTCGAAACCACGGTCTATGAGCGATACGAAGACTTCCGCGAGCGTGTCGGGGGGGTGATCGACGCGACGCTCGCGCTTGGCATCACGCTGCGCGAGCGGCTTGGGCTTCGGTACGTCGATGAGATACGCCACCCCGAGGCAAAGAAGCCGGGAGATTGGCGCCGCTTTCTCAACGAGAAGCTGCTCGGGATGGTCGGCGGCGACGAGCTGGGCGATGACGTGGTTCAAGCGCTCCAGGACATCCGCCTTCGCGAGGACAATGGCACGCTCGCGATTCGCCACGGCTACCTCGGCGCCGAGGTGGCTGGCGGCGACGCTTTCTACCTACTCGATCTCGACTACTACGAAGACCGTCCTGTGCCCTTAGATGCCGAGCAGCTCCTCGCGCAGCTTGACGATTACCACCACGTCATGCACAACGTGTTCGAGCGAGCGATCACCGATGCGCTGCGGGAGCATCTCGTCATAAAGGAGGAGATCCGTGCCTGAGCTGGAGATGATCCGGCACGACACCGGAGAGAAAGCCGGTCTCGAGCTGGCAGGGGCAGGCGGTGTCGGACACGTCATCGCATGGTGGCTGGCGTGTGCGGGCGGCTCGCCGTTCGGACCGAGTCAAACCACCGTCGTGACCGTTGTGCAACCGCCGGCCTCCCCATGCGACATCACGGGCCCCGCAGGCGGCGCCTGGACGAATTTGCTCCGGGCGCCTGCAGTACCGGCCCTGGGCCTGGAAACGACTCAGATTCTTCATTTCGGCAGCGATGCACCACCGCCATGGTTTCTCGCATCCGAGGCGTTTGTGATCGCACCCCAAACGTTGGCGCATGAGCCAGCGCACGAGTGGCCGCGTATGCCGTTGAGCCCGATCAGCTTCGGCGCGACGTCGGCTGTCAGCCCGACCAGTCGCACCGCCGGTCACGTCTTGCGCGACTTGGTGAGAACGACCGGCGGTTCGGCGGAACTGGTCGCCGAGACGCTGGGCGCCTCTCGCCGTTCGATCTATAACTGGCTGAAGGGCAAGCCGGTGCGATCCGAATTCGCGACGCGCGCCGAGCGGCTACAGCTCGTGCTCAATCCACTGCGTGAGGACTGGCACCCGCAAGCGCTCTCCGGCTGGCTACAGGCCGGTGCTCCTTCCCCAGCAGAGTTGGCCGCTCAGGAGCGATGGGTCGAGCTCGAGGAGCGCGTCCGCGATGCTCTGGGGCCGCTGCGGCCACATGAGGCCCTGAACGAACCAGTCGGAATTGGCTCGTCGGAGCCGTGGCCCGAATCGGCGATTCGGGCAGCGCTCGACGAGTTCAACTCCCCCCCGCCCGTGCCTGCTCGCAGGAGCACTTGGCGTCCGCGGGAACTGACGGGGGCGACAGCCGAGCCCGACGAGGAGTGACCGATCGAGACCTTGCCCTTCTATCGCCGACCGTCTTCGAAGAACATCCGCCAAGGCGATATCGCGGTGTGCGAATTTCACCAGCTACGCGCCCGCAGCGGCGAACCGCGCGGGCCGGGCCTGCCTGAGAGTGCAGGCCCGGATCTCCCCTACCTCGGCCGCTACGAGACCTACGCGCTTGCGATTCCAATTGGCGACAGCACTATTGAGCGGCAGCTGAGGATCTGGCGCGGACCCGCGATGGTCATCCACCAAAACTGTGAGATCGAGTACGCCAGCGAACACGATTCTCGACTAACGATTGCGCCAGTGGTGAGTCGGGTCGCGTGGCCTGATGGTCCCTGGGAGTTGATCAAACGCCGTGAGCTTCCCGGCTATTTCCACCTTCCGGCTCTCAGCGGCGATGAAGCCGCGAACCTCGATCTGGCCACGGAGTGGCCCGAAGGCGCCGTTGTGCTCGCGAGCATGACTGCGTCCTCGCGGGGCATCGTCAAGCAAAATCGGATCCTGGCCCTCGCGCCTGAACGCCTCGCAACGCTCCAAGAGAGCCTCGTGCGCTTCAGTAGCGTGCGCGGCTGGGGCTCCCTAGAGAGCGCACCGGCCCTGGTCGGAACTCAAATTGTGTCGATCGACGAGACCGCCGAGACCGTTCCTGGCCCGGCGCGCCTCGCGAAGGTCGTTGTCGACACGGGGACCGACACGGATGAGATTACGGTCGCTTGGGGGCTTCGCCGCACGGGGAAGCCCCTGTAGCGAGGTCTGCTACGCGGCCTCACCGTGTACGCACGCGTTGTCGTTTACCGTCCGGATCACGTTGATCAAGACATCAACGTCTGTGTCGGGAAACAGTGTCTCCGGACCACCAGATCCAACGGATCAAAGTCGGAGCCAAAGCCCGCCGGGCCAAAGTCACAATCATTATCGATTTTGTGCACGTACTGGAGTACCTGTAGGCATCAGCGTGGTGTCTTTATCGCGAGGGCGACCCCGCCGCCGAACGATGGGTGCATCGCCACGCGACCCTGGTGCTCGAAGGACACGCCAAAAAGGTTGCCGGCATCATCCGACGCAAAGCCACCAAAGCTCGCCTGGACCCAGCCCAGCGCAAGAATGCCGACGAAACCACCACCTACCTGACCAACAAAGCCCGTTACCTAGACTACCCCACCGCACTCACCCAGGGCTGGCCGATCGCCACCGGGACCATCGAAGGCGCGTGTCGGCACATCGTCAAAGACCGGATGGACATTACCGGCGCGCGCTGGGGACTCGCCGGCGCCGAAGCCGTCCTCAAACTGCGCGCCATCAAAGCTAACGGCGACTTCAACGAATACTGGCGCTACCACCTCGACCAGGAACGACACCACGTCCACGAAGCCCGCTACCTCAACCACGTCATCCCACGAGCGACATGACCGGTCCCTTCAGAAGAGCCGCACGCAGCAGCGGCCGCGCCGCCGGCGGTCGCGCTGCCGGTATCGGACAGAAGGAACCACGCAAGCGACCGCAGCCACGCGTGCCTCCGCGTGCACCAAAGCGGAGGTCTCGAGCAGCCCTGCACCACGGTCGCGATTCTCGCCACGGGAAGGTTCGAGCGCCGACCGTGCTGTTCGTTCAGCCTTCCCTGCGAACGCTCAGGATCGCTCGTGCCTGAGCACGTTCCGCGGAGGCCGTTGCGCTGATCGCGTCTGTCGATTAGCGTCGCGGCGGTGCGTATCGATCACGTGATCTATGGCACCGCGGACCTGGACGTCGCGGCAGCTCGGGTTGAGGCCCGCCTCGGCCTGACGGCGGTCGCGGGTGGTCGCCATCGGGGGCTCGGGACTCATAACCGGATCGTCCCGCTGGCCGACGGCGGCTTCATCGAGCTGTTGGCAGTCGCCGATCCGGAGCAGGCTCAGCGCTCCTCGCTTGGCGCAGCGTTGCAAGCGGCGAACGCGCGAGGTGACGGCCTGTTTGGCTGGGCCGTCGCGGTAGACGACGTCAGGCCGGTCGCCAGCCGTCTCGGGATGACGATCAGCACGGTCGGGCGCCAAGGGATGACGGCCAGACTGACCGGCGTGCTCGAGTCCCTGTCAGAGCCGGGTTTACCCTTCTTCATCGAACGACCCGCCGGACACATCGCGGGACGCACTGGCCCACCCGTCGCAAACGCGGGCGCCCGTTTCACATGGCTCGAAGTCGCTGTTGACGCCGGACGACTCAGCGATTGGCTTGGTAGCGCCGAACTGCCGCTCCGCGTCGTTAGCGGTGACGCCGGCGTACGCGCTATCGGCATCGGCGAACGCGAACTGCGGACCGCGTGTATGTCGGACCCACGATGCCCTTCATAGCGGGTTGGTTGTGAGACGGCCCAGCGCCGGCGCTGGAGCGTCGTGACGGGCGGCGGAAGTGTTCGGTCGTCGATCCTGTCTGAGACGCATGCGCAGCCCGGCCTGGAGAGTCGCCGCGTGCAGTGTCAGCGCCCGCTGTGGCGGTTCGAGGAGACCGTGCCCTTGACATCCGCGGAGATCTTCTCGCTGAAATCCCGTTAGGCGAGCTCCGTGGTCACCTCGGCGATGTTGCGCGTCTGCCCGGTTAGGTGGCCGGCCATCGGGCCGGTTGGAGGAGCGCCGGCGGCCGGGCCGCCGGGGACTCGTGAGATTGACGGAGACGGGATACTCCGACTCTGGTGAGCCGGGAAGTCTGGTCGGCGTGCCCTCACGGGACGCTTCCATGGCCCCCGACCGCCTCGACAACCGCAATCCCTCTCGCGACAACCGCCCGCCGTGAGTGTGCTGACTGGGGCGCAGCGGCATGTCTGACGGGCTGCTCGCGGTCGTATTCGTCTCGGCGGCAGCGGTGAGCCTCGCGACGAGCTGGCTACTGGTCAGTCGGCTGGAGCGGATCGGAGCGCGAATCGGGCTGTCCGAGGCGCTGCTGGGCATGCTGGCCGCGTTAGCCGCCGACGCACCCGAGATCACCGCCAGCGTGACGGCGCTGGCCGGACATCACGCGCGCATCGGCGCCGGGGTCGTGATCGGATCAATGTCTTTAATCTCGCCGCTCTGCTCGGGCTCGGCGCGGTTGTCGCGGCGAGATCAAGCTGCACCAGCGGGTGGTCCTCCTTGAGGGAACGGTCGCGATGTTGATCGCGACCGTGTGTCTTGGCGTCGTGCTCGGCGGCCCCGGACCCGCGGTCGGTCTGCTCGCCGCCCTTGCGGTGCTGGTCCCGTACTTGGTCGTCTCGGGCGTGAGCCCAGCACCGCTGAGTGAGCTTGGGTTGCCGGGAGGGTGGGCGGGCTGACTCTCAGATGCTGTCCTCGAGGAGGAGCAGGAGCTCGAGCCGGCGATCCATCCACCGCGGGCGGGAGCTCTCGATGTGAGCGTCGCCGTGCTCGCCACGGCCGTGGTGGTCGGCGCAAGCATCGCGATGGAGCTGACGGCGTCGAAGCTCGGCGCGCGGCACCACGTCCCGGAGATCGTGATCGGGGCGCTGGTTCTCGCCGGCGTGACCAGCCTTCCCCGCGCCCTCAGGGCAAGGGACCCTGGTTGCTGCCTGGTATCTCGGTCTGAGCGCGGTGACGTTGGTGTGCGCCTACACCGGTCGCGGGCTGCGCCGAGCCCACGGCGCTCTGATCATCTGCGGCTACCTCGCGTTCGTCGCAGCCGTACTGATCACGAGCGGATAGCGCTGAGCGCCGCAGACGGTTTCCGTCGCCGCCGGCAGCTCGATACCACTGCGCGCGCTCAACCCAAAGATCGCCGAACGGGCGAAAGCTGGGCGCTCATGTCGCGCACTGCGCGCGCTGTTCCGCGCATGCTCCCGCTGACCTTTGAGCGACCGCCGGACCGCGGCCGGTAGGTCACTCCCGTCTCAGCGATGCGCCAGCCCTCAGCGGCGGCTCGGAGCACCATCTCGAGCGGCCAGCCGGAGCCGCGGTCTTGGAGCTCCAGTGCGAGCAATGGCTGGCGTCGAGCGGCGCGCATGGGGCCGAGATCGGTCAGGTTGGCGCCGGTGCGGCGGCGCAGCTCGAACGCGAGCACTCGGTTGGCGAAGCGCGCGTGCCAGGGCCACGCTCCAGGCTCGGGTATCCGGGCGCCGAGGCAGAGATCAGCTCTGCCATTGAGTACCGGGTCCGCGACCCGATGTAATTGTCCGGGATCGAATGATCCGTCGCAGTCCATGAAACACACGAGCTGCGACTCGGCGGCGAGTAGCCCGGCGAAGCAAGCCGCACCGAAGCCTCGTCGCGGTTCGTGCACCACCCGTGCGCCGCACGAGGCCGCGACCTCCGCTGACCCGTCGCGGGAACCGTTGTCGACGACGAGCGGGACGAAGCCGCGGGGTATGGCGGCGAGCACACCGGGAATCGCTTGTGCCTCGTTGAGCGCGGGCAGGATGACCTCGATCACTAATGGCAAGCTAGCGGTGAAAAGCTTACGCGGAGCGAAACAGTGCTTCGGTGACGTGGCGATCGGCGACGGATCGCGTAGCGTGGCAGTCATGATCCTCGTCACCGGAGGCGCCGGGTTCATCGGCTCGCATGTCGTCGACGATCTGGTCGACGAGGGGCATGAGGTCAGGGTGCTTGATTCGCTGCTTGCGGCCGCGCACGCCGTACGCCCGGATTACTTGAACCCGAGGGCCGAATTTGTCGATGGTGACGTCGGGGATCCGGTCGCGATGGGAAGAGCACTCCGAGGGGTCGACGCGGTCTGCCACCAAGCCGCGATGGTGGGATTAGGTCTCGACATGCGTGACGTGGAGGACTACGTCCGTCAGAACGACCTCGCCACCGCTGTGCTGCTGAAACAGCTGGCTGCCAGCCGATTTCGCGGGCGACTGGTGCTCGCGAGCAGCATGGTGGTGTACGGCGAGGGCGCCTACCGTTGTGCTGAGCACGGTCGTGTCGTGCCGATGCCGCGCGATCCGGTGGACCTCGCGGCAGCGAGGTTCGCACCGACGTGCCCTGAGTGTGGGGGCGAGCTCGCCCCGATCGCGGTCCAGGAGTGCTCTGCGCTTGACCCGCGCAATGTCTACGCGGCGACGAAGTTGCATCAAGAGCATCTGTGTTTCGTGTTCTCTCGGGAGACGGGAGTTCCGGTGACCGCGTTGCGCTACCACAACGTGTATGGGCCGCGGATGCCCCGTGACACGCCGTATGCGGGTGTCGCGTCGATCTTCGCTAGTGCCTTGGCGGCGGGCAGGCCTCCGCGCGTGTTCGAGGATGGTGAGCAGCTGCGAGATTTTGTCCATGTTCGCGATGTCGCGCGCGCGAACGTGATCGCGCTGACGCGGGCGGATCCACAGGCGGGGGCCTTTAACGTCGCCAGCGGGACCCCGCGGACGGTTGGTGAGATGGCGCGAGCGCTGGCCGACGCGGCCGGCCAGAACGCGCCACGGCCGCAGGTGACAGGCGAGTTCAGGCTCGGGGACGTGCGGCACGTGTTCGCGTCAGCGGAGCGGGCGAAGCTCATGCTGGGTTTCACCGCAAGCGAGGACTTCCACGCTGGAATGGCAGAGTTCTCCCGCTCGCCGCTCCGGGCTGCCTAATCTGGCGGCGGCGACGGGGGCGCGGCGAGATCGCTGGGCGGCGCCTGCGTTGGGTCGTGGGGCGCCTGCTCCAGGCCGGGCGGAGCTTGCTGCGGGTCGGGCGGAGCTTGCTCCGGGTCGGGCGGAGCTTGCTCCGGGTCGGGCGGTGCTTGCTGCGGGTCGGGGGGCGCTTGCTGCGGGTCGGGGGGCGCCTGCTGCGGGTCCGGCTGGGGCTGCTGCGCATTGGTGCTCACCTGAACCAGCTCGGGAGCCATTGAGTCGGTTCGGGCCGCCGCGCGCGCCACCGCCAAGGCGTAAGCCACTCCCGAGACGGCGAACATCACACCGGTAGCGAGCAACCACCGGGCCAGGTACCCGCTTTCGGCGATTCCGCTGGCGGATAGCTCAGTCTGGTCCCCGAGCCCGAAGATCACCGGGAAGAAGGCAGCGAGTAGTAGGCCGCTGAGGATGGCCGGGATTCGGAGGTATGGCGTGGGGTTGACGAGTTCTGGCAGCGCCGCGCGGTGCGCACGGACGTCGCGTTTCCCCAGCCCACCGAAGGCGATCCGGTCCAGCAGCGAGTACAGCGGCAGGAGCACGAGGTCGTGGATTACGATCGCCGCCACGAACCACTCCAACACGTTGACGACGACGCGCGGCCGCTCGAACCAACCGATCACTGCGGCCGCGGCGATCGCGAAGCTCGCGAGCAACGCGAGCAGGTGCAGCGGGCCCGCGCCGTAGAGCGCTCGAAACCGTTTGAGTTGGGTCATTCGGTCACCGGGCGGAAGGTCATGTTCGACACCCATTTCGTGCAGTGCACACCCGGCACCGCTGGGCTGATCACGCGCGCGGGGTAACCGTGGTCGAGCGAGAGGTCGCGGTCGTTGACCCGCAACGCCAGCAGCGACCGCTCGTCCGCCACCTGTTCGTGGCCCAGAGTGGCGTGGCCGTAGGTGCCGTGTTCGAGCGACCTGCTAGTGACTGTGGCCGGCTGAGTGACGCCGCACAGTGAGGCGAGGTCGCGTAGCCGCACGCCGCTCCACTTCTGCGTCGTCGACCATCCCTCGACACACGCGATGGGCAGATCGTATGTGTGTTGGGGCAGCGCGAGCAGCTGTTGGCGCGAGAGCGAGACAGTGTGTTCGCCGACTAGGGCGAGACGCCAGCTCGCACCGACTTTCGGGGCTGAGATACCGGCGGCCACCGCCGTCTTGTTGACCGGGAAGCCCAGTGGGCCCGGACGGACGGGCCCGCGCGGGAGCAGAAACGCCAACGCGCGGAACGGCCCGCCGAGAGACTGGCCCGCGCCTTCCAGCAACAACAGGATCGAGCCGGCGCCTACGGTTGCGAGCAGCGCTCGGCGCGACATCGTCGCCGGCGCGGGGGACACCGCGGTCAGGGAGGGAGCCTCGACTCGCGAACCCAGCGTCGCGACCTCCTCGTCGCCCTCGCCCTCGCCTCCGATGGATTGGAACACGTCTGCGCGGGTCTTCAGTGACCGTCGCATGGTTCCGAATTTGAGGGTCACGTGGGCCAGGAACGCCCCGATGAACACCCACGCGCCGTAGTAGTGAGCCTGGGTGAAGGAAAACCGGAATGCATACCAGTACTGGATGTTGATGATGCCGGTGACGAACTCGAACAGCGCACTGCCGACCAGCAGGGCCAGCGAGAGCCGTTCCAGCGCGTGCGCGGGGCCTCGCACCGGGGGCCATTCGAACAGTCGCGGGATCACCGACCACAGCTTCGTGAGCAGCACCGGGAC
Source organism: uncultured Solirubrobacterales bacterium (assembly GCA_963836065.1). GTDB lineage: Bacteria > Actinomycetota > Thermoleophilia > Solirubrobacterales > Solirubrobacteraceae > Palsa-465. The sequence continues at coordinate 453,103 of CAWIII010000021.1, read as the reverse complement.
CAGCGCGAGACCGATCGAGACGTGGAGGCCCTGGGTGAGCGCGTACAACCAGGCAGGGCGAGTCGGCCACCCAAACAGGTAGAAGTCGAGCGGCCCGCCGATGTTGCGTCCGAGCGCGTTCCCGCCCAGCCCCGGCTGGTAGGCGTCATTTGACAGCAGTCCCGTGATGATCACGATCGGCAGGCCGATGAGCAGGACGAGCCCCAGGATTGCGGTCAGCCACGGCCCCCGTAGCGGACTACGCCAGAAGTCCGCCCGGAACGGCCCCGGCGGGAGCTTCGACGGATCAACCTGAAATAACCGCACATGGGTGAGGCTGGCACACGCAACGCGGCTTGAGAACGGCCCGAGCGTCGGTTTAAGTCACCGTTCACAGCTGTACGCTCGGCCCCTCGTCAATAGTGAACAGAGTCTTACGGAAGCCATCTCAGGGTCAGGCTTTCGTTTTTCGTAATGGTGAGCGGATTAGCTTCAGGGTGTGAAGTCCGTTGCGTTGCTTGTAATCGCCAAGGAACCGCTGCCGGGCCGCGCGAAGACGCGGCTGTCTCCGCCCTGCAGCGCAGACGAGGCAGCCGGGTTGGCCCGCGCGTCGCTGCTCGACACCATCGACGTCGTCGCCCGTACGCCGGCGGCACGCAGGGTGCTCGTGTTCGACGGCGACGCTCGCCATTGGCGGCGCCGGGGGTTCGAGCTGATAGCGCAACGCGGAACCGGACTCGGCGAGCGCCTGGCGGCGGCCTTCGACGACGTCGCGTCGCCGGCGCTGCTCGTCGGCATGGATACGCCCCAGCTGACCCCGCCGCTTCTGCTCGACGGGATGCGCGCGCTGGCCGACCCCGATGTGGACGCGGTGCTCGGCCCGACCGTCGACGGCGGCTATTGGAGCGTGGGGCTCAGCACGCGCGTCCCGGGCGCGTTCAACGGCGTGCCGATGAGCTGTGAGTCAACCTGGATGAGGCAGCGGGCGCGGCTGGATGAGCTTGGGTTGCGAGTCCACGATCAGCCGCTGCTGCGCGACGTCGACACGATCGAGGACGCGCGCGCGGTCGCGTCCGCGGCTCCGCACACGCGATTCGCACGAGCGCTCGCGGCCATGCGGTGATCAGCGCACTCAGCATGTACGGCGACGGACTGCGCGGAGGGAACAAGGCAGGCCGTCGGCACCGCGCGCGACTGAACGACGGTACGTCTGTCCCGCTGCCACTCGAGCGGTATCTCAGTCGGGCCGATGCGACCGACGAGCTGCTACTGGACGGTCTCCGCGGGCCCGTGCTCGACGTCGGCTGCGGGCCGGGTCGGCACCTGCGCGCGCTGGCCGCCCGGGGCGTGTTCGCGCTCGGCGTCGACATCTCGCCGGTCGCGGTCGAGCTCGCGGTCGGAGCGGGTGGCCGCGCGATGGTCGGGGATATCTTCGACGAGTTGCCGGCCGGCGGACGTTGGCGCAGTGCCTTGCTGCTCGACGGCAACATCGGGATCGGCGGCTCGCCGGTGCGGCTGCTCGCGCGCATCGGCGCGTTGCTGGAGGACGCCGGCGAGCTGCTGGTCGAGCTTGAGCCGCCTGGCACATCGACCCGCTCGACGCAGGCTCGGCTCGAACGCGACGGCATCGCGAGCGCGTGGTTTCCGTGGGCGCGTGTCGCCGCACCGGCGATCGTGCCGATCGCCTGCGCCAGCGGCTTCCGGGCTACCGAGATCTGGCCCGTCTCCGAGCGCTGGTTCGCGCGCCTGCATCGCAATGGTCCCGGTTTTGCTGATGGGCGCCCGAGCCGGCAGACCGCTCGGGTCCGCTCGGTACCGTGAACTGGTGCCGGTTCTCGAGGCCCGCGGGATCACCAAGGCAGTCGGCCGCGGCCGGGCTCAACGACTCGTCCTTGACGGCGTTGCGCTTGATGTCGAGGCCAACGAGGTGGTGGCGGTGCTCGGGCGCTCGGGCAGTGGCAAGTCGACGCTCCTGCATCTGCTCGGCGGGCTCGATCAGCCGGACGCCGGCGAGATCGTGCTGGCGGGCGAGAAGCTGACCGCCCAGGGGCCGCGGGCGCTGGCGCGGACGAGGCTTCGTCACGTAGGCTTCGTGTTCCAGTCGTTTCACCTCGTCGAGGAACTGAGCGGAGCCGAGAACGTCCTGCTGCCCGCACGCCTTCCCGGCGCGCCGGCAGGTGGGCAGCGGCGGGCCATGCAGCTGATCGACGACCTCGGGCTGACGGAGGTCGCCGACCACCTTCCGCATGAGCTCTCGGGGGGAGAGCAGCAGCGGTTCGCGATCGCCCGGTCGCTTGTCAATGACCCGGAGCTCGTCCTGGCCGATGAGCCGACGGGCAACCTGGACGCAGAGAATGGGGCCGCGGTACTCGCCTTGTTGCGCAATCTGAATGGGCGAGCCGTCGTGATCGTTACCCACGAGCCCGAGGCGGCGGCGATCGCCGACCGCGTGCTCCAGTTGCGTGAAGGGAGGCTCGACGCAGGCATAGACCCGAGCCGCGCCGCCGGCCAGGCGGCGGCCAGCACGATTCGCAGATCGCGCTCGTGAGCGCAGTGCTGGGCGAAATCCGCCGCGGGCTGCGACCACGACGGCGGCGTGCGCTGATGACCGCAGTCGGGATCGCGCTCGCGGCGGCGATGCTGTCGGCTGCGGTGGTGATCGCCGACGGGCTGGGCGACGGCTTTGCCCGAGCGGCGCGGGCGGCCGACCTTCCGGACGTGATTGTTCGCTTCGACCCGCAAGCGCTGTCTCGCGTGGCGAGCCGGATCCGAGCGCTTCCGGACATCGCCACGTTCTCGACGCGCCAGGAGTTCACGAACGTCAGCATCGCGGCGAACGGCCATAGCAGCGGCCGGGCGTCGGCCGAGATGGTCAGTACCGGGCGCCGTGGGTACGCGATCGTCGCCGGTCGGGACGTCTCATCGCGCTACGGCGAGGTGGTGGTCGAGCTTGGGCTGGCGCAGGCGTGGAAGATCCGGCTCGGAGGCACGCTCTACGTCCGGGGAGTCGGTCCCCTGCGCGTGGTTGGCTTCGGCGAGGCTCCCGACGACGTCGGCTATCCGCTCGCGGTCCCGCGGTTCTACGTCTCACAGGCGGGGTTCGACGCCCGGTTCGGGCCGGATCCGAACCCCCAGGTCAGCGTGGCCGAGATCTGGCTGCGGGACCCCAGATATCTGAACGACGTGCTGGTGCAGGCGCGGACGACCAGCTACGGGCTGCGCGGGCTGCGCTTCGTCACTCGCTCCGGGGTCCGCGTGCTGCTCGATCAGGCGGCCGGGATCGTGATCGATCTGCTCGCCGCGCTGTCGGTGTTCGCGCTCGCGACCGCTGGCGTGATGCTCGCTGCGTCCGCGCGCGCCGAGGTGCAGCGGCGGTTGAAAACGATCGGGATCAGCCGGGCGGTCGGGGCGTCGCGTGGCCATCTGGTGACCGTGCAGGCAGTCGAGGCGGCCACGGTCGCGATCCCGGCGGCGACGATCGGGGTCCTGGTGGGCGCGCTCGCCACCGTGGGATCGAGCGACCACCTGCTGACGATGCTGAATGAGCCTCCGGCCGGTTCCGGGCTGATCCTGCCACTCGCCGCCGGCTGGGTGCTCAGCGTCTCGATCCCCGCGCTCGCCGCCGCGTGGCCCGCGTGGCGCGCGGCCGGACGGCCGCCGGTCGACCTGCTGCAAGGCGCGGGGCTGCCCGGCGGTCGCGGATCCCGCCGTCGCCGGGCGCGCGGTTCGCCGCGCGCCGCCCTGGCTGCGCTCGGCGTCCGTCTCGTCGCCGCTCGCCGCGGGCGCCTCGCCGCGACCGTGCTCACGCTGGGCGCCTCAGCCGCGTTCGTGCTCCTGCTGCTCGCACTGGCGTCCGCGCTCAGCGCGCTCGAAACCGACCCCGGTGCGCTCGGGAAGCGCTACCAGCTGACCGCGTCGCTCCCCGCCACGAGCTTGGGAACCGTCCGGCGGGTGGCCGGCGTCCAGGCCGCCGCGCCACGCTACGAGGTGCAGGCGGTCGACTCGTTCTCCCTCGGCGAGACGATCGACGTGATCGCGTATCCGCGCGATCACACGATCTTCGAGGCGCCCCCGCTCACCGCCGGCCACAGGCTCAAGGGGATCGGCGAGGCCGAGGTCGGCGCCGGGCTCGCGGACGCGCTCGGCCTGAATCCAGGATCGACGCTCGCGATCGCCCTACCCTCCGGCGTCGAGCTGCGACTACGCGTCGCGGGCATCGTCAGCTCGCTCGACCACGACGGCCGAGTCGCGTACATTCCGGCCGCCGCGCTGCTCAAGGCGGACCGGTCAGCGCCCGAGCAGATCGCGATTCGCCTCTACCCACGCGCTGACGAGACGAAGGTCAGCGATGCGCTCGCCGCGCTCGGTGCCCTCCCCGCCACGGCGAGCGGAGCGACCGCTCGCGGGGCGCCGCTCGTCGATACCCTCCGGACACTCCTGCGCGCCGTCGCGATCGTCGACGGGCTCGTGTGTTTCTACGCGCTGATCCAGACCTGCGCGCTGACGCTCCAGGAGCGACGGCCAACCGTCGCGGTGTTGCGCGCGACAGGGGCCGGCTCAGCCGCCGTCCGTCGGCTGCTGGCCGGAGTCGTGCTCGCGCTCGTGATCCCGGCCGCGGCACTCGGCATCCTGATCGAGCAGCTCGTGCTCGGGCCCGCGCTCGCCCACCTCGCCGCGAGCTACGCCACGCTCGAGCTCGGCGCCGGTTACGGGGAGATGGCCGCAGTGGTTGCCGGACTCCTCCTTGCCGGCGGCATAGCCGTGCTGTGGGTTACGCGACAGACGACGCGTGAGACGGTCCTCGAAGGGCTCGCGGGATCATGACCAGGTGGATCACGCGCCGCCAGGCGCTCGGCGAGATGCTGGCGGGAGCGGCTGTGATCGCGGCCGGCTGCGGCACCTCGAGTCACCTGCGGCCCGACCCGGGCGGCTCGACGCTGCACACAACCTACGAGGACTCGGAGGGCACGGGGGTGCTCACGGCTGCGCGGGGCGAGCCGCTCCGGCCTCGCACCGAGCTCGGCCGCTCAGCGCGCGCCGCGAGCCCGCTGGCGACGATTGCCCACATCACCGACGCCCACGTACTCGACGCCCAGTCCCCCGCACGCGTCACGTTCCTCGATCGGCTCGGCCCGCCGTTCCAATCCACGTTCCGCCCGCAGGAAACGCTGACGGCGCAGGTTCTGGTGGGAGCGCTGTACGCGATCAGGGCGCTGTCACCCGACACGGTGATCCAAGGCGGCGACCTGATCGACAACGACCAGGCCAACGAGCTTGCCCTCGCGCTCGCGGTCCTCAAGGGGGGGCGGGTCAGGCCGGGAAGCGGCTCACCGGGCTACGTCGGTGTCCAGTCTCCCTTCGACCCTGACCCCTTCTACTATCGGCCCGACCTCGACGCGCCGCGCCACCCGGGTCTGCTCCAGGCGGCCACACGCGGGTTCACCAGCCCCGGCGTCAGCAGCGCGTGGTTCCCGGTACTCGGCGACCACGACATCCTCGTCGCCGGTGAGATCGCGCCGACCCCGCAGACACGGGCGCTCGCGGTGGGCAGCGAGGCGCTGTGGGACCTGCCGCCCGGGCTCACGACCCCGGCCGGGCTCTCGGCCGGCCGGGACGCGACCAGCGGGGCCGGTTACTCGCCGGATGGCCCACCGAGCCCGGGGCTGGTTGAGCGCTTCCTCGCGCAGGCGCTCAGCGGACCGAAGGTCCGCGTCCCGCGTGACCCCGCCCGCCGCGAGCTCGACGCCGAGGAGGCCGTCCGTGGCCTGGCGATCGCCTCCAGAGCGCCCGCAACCGGGGCGCTGCTCGACTACCGCGCCGACATCGGACCCCATGTCCGCGCGCTCGTACTCGACCTCGCCCGTCGCGACGGTGGCTCCGGTGGGCTCGTGCACCCCAGCCAGCCAGATTGGCTGGCCGGCGAGCTCGCCGCCGGAGGCGAGCGCTGGATCCTCGTTATCTCCCACCAGCCCCTCATCAGCTCACAGGGCGCAGCGCAGATCCTCGCGCTCCTCGACCGCCATCCGCGCGTGATCGCGGCCATCTCCGGCCACACTCATCGCAACCGGATCGTCGCCCGGTCCAGCCCTGCGGGTGGCTATTGGCTGATCAGTACCGCCTCGCTGATCGACTATCCCCAGCAGACCCGCGCGCTCCGCCTGCTAGCCACCGCGGACGGCGGCGTCGCGATCCAGACCTGGATGCTCGACCACATCTTCCCCGGCAGGCTCGGTACGATCTCGCGCCAGCTCGCCTACCTGGACGCGCAGGGCGGCCGACCGCAGGGGCTGATGGGCAACCGCCTCGACCGGAATGTGACGCTCTACCGGGCGCCGGTGCGGGTGTGACGCCGGCGGTCTCGGTCCGGCCGCCAGCGCGCCCGGCGCCGCTGTCCTCAGCCGGGCGCCATCACGGCGCGCTGCTGATGCGTCTGCTGGTCTGTGCCGCGGTGGCGGCGCCGATCGCCGCCTATCTGTGGGTGGCGCTACACCGAGTCGGGTATCCGTTCGAGCTCGATTGGATGGAAGGTGGATCGGTCGAGCTCGCCGCCCGCGTCGTGGCGGGCCACTCGCTGTACGCGACGCCATCGCTCGGGTTCGTGGGGTGGACCTATCCGCCCCTCTACTACTGGATCGCCGCCGCGGTGGCCAAGCTCATCGGCGTCGGGTTCCTACCCCTGCGCCTCGTATCGCTGATGGCCTCGCTTGTCTCGATGGCGACCCTCGCCTGGATCGTCATCCGCGAGACCGGCAACCGGATCGCCGGCCTCGTTGCCGCGGGGCTGTTTGCCGCGACGTTTCGCATCTCTGGGGCGTGGTTTGACACCGGGCGGGTCGACTCGCTGTTCCTGGCGCTCACCCTGCTCACCGTGGGCTGGGGTCGGTGGGCTCGCGGGGTGCACGGCGGGATCGCCCTCGGGCTGCTGGCCTTCCTGGCCTGCTTCACCAAACAGACCGCATTGCTCGCGTTACTGCCCGCACTCGGGTTTATCGCCGTGACCCGTCGCCGCGTCGGCATTCTCGCGTTGTTGACCCTGCTCGTGTTGGTGCTCGCTTCGACCACGGTGCTTGATGCCGCGACCCACGGTTGGTACCGGTACTACGTCTTCAGCGAACTGGCCCACCAGCCGTGGGCCCGCCAGGTGTGGCTCGGCTTTTGGCGCGATGACATCCTGCACCGCCAGTGGCCACTGCTGATCCTTCTCCTCGCCGGCGCGGTGACACTGACGTGGCACGCCCGGCGGCCCCCCGCGCTCTCCGCGCCGCCGATGTACTACGCGGCGGCAGCGACGGGCCTCATCGTCTCGGCCTGGGTCTCTCGCCTGCACACCGGCGGCTACGAGAATGTGCTGATGCCGGCGTACGCGGCGATCGCCCTGCTCGCCGGGCTGACATCCGCCGGACTGATCGACGGCCGCCACGGCCGCGTGGCTCTTCCCCTGCTCGGCGTCACACTGGGCGTGCAACTGGGCCTACTCGTCTACCCCATCGGCGCGCAGATCCCGACCGCCGCCGATCGCGCGGCCGGAGCTCAACTGATCGCTCGCCTGCGGGCTCTCCCCGGACCCGTGATCGTCATCCGCCACCCCTGGTACGCGACGCTCGCAGGGCAGGGCACCTCCGCGCAAGCGGAGGCGATCGACGACGTGCTGCGCTCCGCCTCAACCCGGGGGGCGCGCGCGCTGCGCGCATCGCTTCGCGACGCGCTCGACACCGACAACGTTCAAGCAGTTGTGCTCGACGGTCCTTGGGATGAGCGCCTCCTGGCACCCGAGCTGACCCGCGACTTCCGTCTCCAAACCAAGCCGATCACCAGGTCAAGGCTGTACCCGCTGACCGATGTTCACACCGCCCCGACACTGCTCTACCTGCGCGTCCGTCCCGCGCGCCAGACACGCCCCGAGGAAAAGACTCATCGCGCGACCGGAGGAACCAAACTGACGCAGCGGGAAGTCAACCAGTTGACCAGCCAGCACCGATGATTCTTCCCCCGCTACGGCCACTCGCGCAAACGACCAGGGCCCTGCTGCGCCACCCGTCAGCACGGCAAGTTGGCTGACGCTCCATTCGAAACGACCGGTTTATCCCAGTCGAGGGCGTCCCGTTAACTGTGTAGGCGGATTATGGTAAGTGTAACAGTTACTCCGTGTGAGTGGCAATCAGTGACTGTCAGTTTGCATTGTCGGGGACGCGGTCACCGAAGTGGATCTTGAACGCGAGCAGCGCGGTCGTCCAGTTCTGACATCGTGTCCATTGCGGGGTCGCGTTCTGCAGCGCGAGGTAGACGAGCTTGCGGGCGGCGTCGTCGTTCGGGAAGCTGCCCTTGGTCTTGATCGCCTTGCGCAGCTGCCGGTTCAGGGCTTCGATGGCATTCGTGGTGTAGATCACGCGGCGGACCTCGGCGGGGAACGCGAGGAACGGGACCACGTGCTCCCACGCGTTCAGCCACGCCTGGGTGATGACCGGGAACCGGGCGCCCCACTTCTCATCGAAGGCCTCGAGCTCGGCGTGGGCCTGGTCGGCGTCCTTGGCGGTGTAGATCGGCTTCAGGTCGCGGGCGACGTGCTCGCGCTCGCGGCGGGGGACGTACTTGAGGCTGTTGCGGATCAGGTGGACGATGCACGTCTGCACGGTCGTCTTGGGGAAGATCGCCTCGATCGCCTCGGGGAACCCCGCGAGCCCGTCGACACACGCGATCAGGATGTCGCGCACGCCGCGCTGCTTGAGGTCGGTGAGCACCTGCATCCAGAACTTCGCGCCCTCGGTTTCTTGGAACCACATGCCGAGCACGTCGCGCTCGCCCTCCAAGGTGACGCCGAGCGCGAGGTACAGCGCGCGGCGCTGGACGGTGCCGCCCTCGCGGATCTTCAGGACCATGCAGTCAAGGAACACGATCGGGTAGATGTCCTCCAGCGGCCGCTTGCCCCACTCGCGCACGTCGTCCATCACCCCATCGGTCACGCGGCTGATCAGGTCACGGCCGACCTTCACGCCGTAGATCTCCTCGAGGCGCGCCTCGATATCGCGCGTGGAGAGCCCGCGGCTGTAGAGCGCGAGGATCTTCTCGTCAAACCCGACGAACCGGCGCTGACGCTTTTTGACGATCTTCGGCTCAAAGCTGCCGTCGCGATCGCGAGGCGCGTCGATCGGGACCTTCCCGTGCTCGGTGATCAACGTCTTCGCGGTCGTGCCATTGCGCGTGTTCCCACCGCCGCCTGGCGGCTCCAGATGCGGCTCGTAGCCGACGTGCTCGGTCAGCTCGACCTCCATCGCCCGCTCCACCAGCCGCTTGGTCAGCTCGGCGAGCAGCCCACCAGGCCCGGCGATCTCCTCCTCCGTGCTCACGCCGGCCAGCAGCTCGTCGATCACCCCGTTGCTGATCCGCCTGTCAGACGGCACACCGAGAGCTTCACGGACCCGCCGGCGGCCAGCAGCACGGTCGACAGCCTCATCGACCAGCTCCGGCGACACAGCCGGGGGGTCCGCGGCCGGCGCGATCCCCAACCCGAGAGCCTCTAGCTCCGCGGCGTGCTGCTCCAGCTCGGTCCTGGTCCTGCTCCTCTGCGTCCTGCTTCTCGTAGTAGTAGCCATGAGGATCTCTTTCGCTCATGCCTACACAGTTCCTCGGACAATCCCTCCCAGTCGCCGAGAAGGACTGCGGTCGACGCCGGGTCGGCAAGATCTAGCCGTCTGACCGGCCGCGGCACTCGCCGCGAGGAGGTCAGCGGGACCCTGTTGTTTCGGTTTGGGTCAGACGCTGGCGGTAGATGGCGAGGATGTCGCGTTCGGCGATCCAGCCGACGATCGTTTGGTCGCTGCGGTCCAGGACCGGGAGGCCATCCTGGCTAGCGTGTCCGAGAGCCTGGATCGCGTCGTCGACCGGGTCCTCGGCGTGGATCAGTGGGGGTGCGTGTGCGAGGTTGCTGGCGGTGAGCGCAGTTGAGCCGCCGTCCTGTATCGCGGTCTCCAAGTTGGTCGCGGTGATGACGCCGAGCAGACGGTGTTGTCCGTCGATGACCGGTAGCGCGGTGCCGGGGTCCGGTCGCGAAGCGTTCAAGCACGCCCTTCAGGGGTGTGTCCCCCGGGACCGGTCGGGAGTCGCGCTCATCGCGTCGCCGACGAGAACGTCAGCCAGCAGTGGGCGGGTGCGGGTTTGCACGTCGACTCGGCAATCGCGCGGCTTGTTCCGCCCTGCGTAAGACGTGCAGCGTCGGGGGTCGACATGGGGTCGACCGGCCCCTCTGGACAGATCGGGCGACACCGTCGTCGCCGAAGCGGCCGCGCCAGCGGGGGGCGGTGCCATGGCGAAAGCGAACGTGGCTCCGCAGCACGGCGATCGCTTGAGTGCGTCTGCCTGAGCGAGATGACCCAAAGCGGTCAGATGCGCTGAACGCGTCGGGCCATTAGCAGGCAGGCGACGATGCTGGACCGGATTGGCCGGCTCAGCCTTTGGTGCAGGGCGTGGTTCTCGGCGCGCAGAGCGTCGCGCTCGCGGGGTGATAGCTGCGCCCAGAACGACATCGTGCCGAGCAGAGCATTCAGCGCGTCGGCCGTGTGCTCCAAGACTGTCGGCACCGCGGCGACCTGCGTGTCGTCAAACAGGTCTGCGGCATACCCCCGCGCGATCTCGTAGCCCCCCAGCCACGCCCATACCTCCGACACGTTGGCGCGCCGCTCATCGACGCCCCCGAGCATGTCGCCGAAATCACGGTAGGTCGGCCAATCGGCCCCTCACCCCCCCGGCGCCACCCTCGCCATCGCGGCACGGAGGGCCTGCTGATCGCCGGCGCTACGCAGCTCCTGCAATCCAAAGTAGGAGACCAGCGCGAGGGCACCGCGATCAACCAGCGCGTCGGCGGTCTTGCGCCAACTGACATCCGGATCAACCCAGGTGCATCGCCGATCCCGAAAACGCGGCCGAGTAATGCGCGCGCGGCAGCGACGCCTCCTCAAGGCGCCGCTTGACGAACTCCACCTCCCCGGCGTTGCCAAGCTGATCGCGCGCCCGCGCCATCAGCCGATCGCCGGGCTCGATCGCCGTCACCCGCAGACCGCGGGCGAGCAGGCTGCGTGTCAGCTGGCCGGTGCCACAGCCGATCTCGAGCACCGTTGCGCCGGGACCGAGACCCCCCAGCACGCACGCCTGGTCGATCAGCGCGTCCGGGTACGCCGGCCGGTGACGGTCATACTCCTCGGCGACCGCGTTGAAGACCTCGCCGTTGCGACCGGCCTCGGCTGCGCTGGCATGCCCGGAAGGTAGATGCTGACCAGGACGAGCCCGTCGCTCAAACACCGGGTCGGCCCCGGTGAGATCGAGGTCGATGCCATCGAGCTTGTCCCGTTCGCGGCGGTCACCGCGGAAGACGTACGACGAGCCGGTGAGCCCAAACCGCGAAACGTTGCGCAAGCGTGCCGCGCACGCCGGGCCGATCGACGAGAACACCCTCGTCTATCGAATTGATCTCCACGCGGTGCCCCCGGACTGAGCCACCCATGTTCCGGGATCGTTACGCGCCGACGCTTGCTTCGCCCGGTACCGAGGACACCTTGCGCACGATCGCGTTGGCGCCTTATGTGCAGGTGGTTTGTGAACGTGCCGTGGTTGCTGGGGATTGACGTCGTTCACATGTGATCGACGTGGCTGTCGCGAGCGTCGGATTGACGGCTGACGACGTACGACATAAACGACATAACTGGTCGCAGGCCGGGGGAACGTCAACGGCGCACTGAAGGGAGGAGGCCCGCGCGGCATCGACGACGCCGGCACGCAAGAGGCGAGCCGGGGTGGCGGCAGTTCCCGCGGCGTCTGGAGACGCGACGTGCGAGCCTCCTCGGCCCGACGGACCGGCGATGGGTCCTCGTGCGAGCGCCCCGGCACCCATCGCCAGCGAGGCCGCCGTGACCCTGGCTCGTCGACCAGCGAGTTAACGTCGATCACGTCGATCACGTCGTTCACGACCTCACATATCGCGTCATCGAGGCGGTCGAAAGGCCCGTTCGTTCACGTCGTTCATGCCGAAATGGCAGCCTCACATAAGGCGACATTCCGATCACCAGGGATCAAGCTGCGGAGGTGACCGGCGGGACCTTCGTGCCGGAGCGGGCGAGGCGACTCTGCATAGGCAGGCGGGCGTTCTTGCACGCTGTCGTGCCGGCCCCGCATTCGGCGAGGAGCGCGTCGCCGACCGACGTCCTGACGCCTGCTTCCGTGGCCACGTGCTCCAGGGCCGCCGCGCCTGCTGCGTGACGCCAGCCCCGACCAACGGCGGCGTCACCTCGCTCTCCCGTCGCTCAATCGCGAGAGTCCGCGGGCCCGCCGCCGGAAGATCGCATTCATTCCACAGAGCGTCCCCGCCGGGCTATCACGTTGGCGACCAAGCGCAACTCCGCGACGACGCGGTGCTCATGGCCGACGAGCAAGCAGACGCTCTCGGTGGCGGTCGGAATCAGTTCTCCCGTCACCCCCGAGCTGGAGCCTGGAGGGGGCGGTGACGTGATCCGAGAGGACGACTTTCACACCTCTCGGGCGCCGCGCCGCCGACACCGCCGACAGTCGCTCCAGGATCGTCCGTTGCGATCGCGTCGTCGCCCGGTCTGTGGCGCTCGCTCCGATCTCAGGTAGACCTTCGAAACGACGGGTTTCAGGTATCCGGTGATAGCGACTCATGACCGCAGGGTGACGTGGAGAAAGGCGCCGACACTCGCGTTCCGGCGGAGTACTGCAATCCCAATGATGCAGGTGTCTCGGCCGACCACGAGGCACAGTCCTGCTGGTCGCCGAAAGATGCAGGGCCGGTCGACGCGCCACCCAAGAACGGCCGGGTGCCTATGCAGGATCGCCTCGCCCGCTCCGGCACACGAAGGCCCCGCTGGCCACGTACGCAGCGTAATCCATGGTGATCGGAATGTCGCCGAAGCGGTCGCGCGAGATCGAAGCCTAGGAGAACGAAACCGATCGCGCAGACCACGGCGTCGTTCGAGATTCAGCGAAGGCGAGCATAGCCTCGATCGTGGTTTCCTGATCAGGAGCAGCCAGTCTGGACCGCGGCTACCGGCTCATCGGCGATCCCGTTGCCGCGACCGGGTTAAAGGAGGTCGAGTCGCCGCGTTTGGTGGCGCACCTGTGTTTTCGTCTTGCGATCGACTGTGAAGAAGAGGGACTCCTGCTCGTCTGGGGGTGACTCCGGGGTCCTTGGTCGTAATCTGATGAGTGCCGGGCTCTGCTCGGCGATCATTGCCAGATAGCGGAGCCGAAGCCCGGGTCAAGCGGCTGGATCTCCTGCATACGTTGGTGTTGGGCGGGCGGCTGGTGATCCGGGGCTGCCGCTTGACGCGCGGCGCGCGGCTGCGCTACCTCGCGCTGAGCGTGGCCCGGCGTGAAGGTCTCGCAGGTTGCGCGCGTGTGGAGCGGCCCGCCGCCGCCCTGATTCGGCAGGCTGCTGGATGTTCGATGTTCAGCGGTCTACGAAGGAGGGCGACGTGCGGGTCACGACGGCATTGAACCGGATGCTTGGGCTTCCGGGTGCATGGGTTAGGGATGTGGCGTTCGGGCAGGAGGCGGTGATCGTGACCGTCGTGCTGCGCGCGAAGAAGCCTGTCTGCTCGGGCTGTGGCGCGCGCGGGCTGAAGATCAAGGAGCATCGTGAGAAGCGCTGGCGGGCGCTGGATCTCGGCGGCTTGCGGTGCGTGATCGAGTGCCGGCTCAGACGCTTGTACTGCCCGGGCTGCGGGGACGTGTACGAGGCGGTGCCGTGGGCCAGGGCGGGCTCGCGCTACACGCGCGAGTTCGAAGATCTCACCGCGTGGCTGGCGCAGCAGATGAGCCAGACGCAGGTCGAGCGGCTGCCGCGGATCGCGTGGCGCACGGTCGGCACGATCCTCGCGCGGGTCGTCGCCGACAAGCTCGACCGCCACCGCCTGGACGGGCTTCGGTTCATCGGCGTGGACGAGGTCTCATACGGCGCCGAGCACAAGTTCCTGACCTGCGTCGTCGACCATCAGGCCGGGTCGATCGTGTGGGCGACCGAGGGCCGCAACGCCGACAGCTTGCAGGCGTTCTTCGCCGGGCTCACGGACGAGCAGAAGCAGTCGATCAAGGCCGTCTCGATCGACATGTCCGCCGGCTATGAGAAAGCGATCCGCGCCGAGGACGGCGTCCCGCACGCGCAGGTCGTGTTCGACCCGTTCCACGTGGTACAGCTCGCTGGCAAGGCCGCCGACCAGGTCCGCCGCGACGAGTACAACCGCCACGGACGATCCTCGACTGGCGAAGGCAAGTGGATCAAGGGCACCCGCTACTCGCTGCTGAAGGACACCGCCAAGCAGACCGCCAAGCAGCTGCTCAAGCTCGCCGAGGTCGTGCTCACCAACCAGCGCATGTACCGCGCGTTCCTGCACTACGGCGAGCTGCGCTACCTCTACAAGCTCCCCAAGGAGCAAGCGCCCGAGCGCCTCGAGGCGTGGCTCGCATGGGCATCTCGCTCGCGACTGAAACCGTTCATCAAGCTCGCGCGAACGATCCGCAAACACAAGGCTGGCGTGCTCGCCGCGATCGAGCTGAACCTGAGCAACGGACGCCTCGAAGCCTTAAACAGCAAGGTGAGGTTGATCTCACACCGCGCATACGGATTCCACTCCGCCGACGCGCTGATCGCGATGATCTACCTCTGCTGCGCCGGCATCCAAATCCCGCTCCCCCACCGATGACTCACCCCCAGATCAGCAGGAGAGCCGAAGAAGATAGCCCGATCGTGTGCGACCTCGTCGACGAATTCAATGTATGTCGGGAACGTGAGCATATACGGGGTCGGGTGGCCGGGGGCATCGCAGCCCCCGGCTCCCACAGATCCGGGCGTGACACTCTCGCGTCACCCGGCTCTTCTCACCGACCGGTCAGTACGCGCGGACCCACTGCCAGTGGGCGAACAGCCCGACTTCCGAAGTTGGTAGGCACGTCTTGAAGCGGAAAACCGAACCTACTGACGTATCCGTGGGTAGTGTCACCGTCCGGGTAGGGGTGGGCAGAGCCCGGCGAGTGAGAGCATCGCGAGGGCGATGACGGCGCTTGGGTGAGTGGTAGCCGAAGCCGCGGCGGATGATCAGGCGGATTTGGGTGTTGATCTGCTCGACGCGGGCGTTTGAGAGTCCATTGGTGAACGCCGCCTCGACGCGTTCGCGCTGTTGTGTGATCCGGCGGGCGAGCTTTCGGAATGGCTCTAGGCGTGATCGTCGGGCCCACTTCAGCCACGCTTCGAGCAGTGTGAGGCCGTCCTCGGCGTCGACGCGGTAGATCTGCCTGAGTTGTTGGGCGAGGAGGTAGGCGCGGTACAGCCGCTGGTTGGTCTGTTGGATGCTTGAGAGCTGTTGCTGCTGGCGTTCGCTTAGGTTGCCTGGGTTCTTCCACAGCGCGAACCGGGCGCCTTTGAGATCCTTGGCGAGCTGCTTGTTGCCGGCGCGTCTGGCTTCGTTCCAGATCTCGCGGCGGATCTCATCCAAGGCGTCGGTCGCGGCCTTGACGATATGAAACGGGTCCAGCGCGATCACGGCGTCCGGGCAGCGCTCGGAGACCGGCCGGGTGATCCACTCGGCGTCATCGCATGACACGAATTCGATCTGCTCGCAGCGTTCTTTCCCGAGCAGATCGAGGAACTTCTCGACCGTCTTGCGGTCCCGGCCGTACGCCGCCCAGACCAGCCGGCCGGTGTGATGGTCGACGACCACGGTCAGGTACTTCTGCCCTTTGCGGATCGAGATCTCATCGAAGCCGAGGGCCTTCAGGCCCGCGAACAGGTCACGTCCTTGCTTGGCCTCCGCGCTGACGCGCGCGCAGATACGCCCGACGGTCCGCCACGCGATCCGCATCAGCACGCAGATCGCCGTCTTTGACGTGTTGACCGTCAACCATGCGATTTGATCGTCGAAGCTGCGCGTGAACCTGGCGTCGTGGCGCGCCCATGGGACGCTGCGACGACCACCTCGTGCACCTTGCACTGCACGCGCGGCGCGTCGGCCTCCACGTAGCACAATGTGGTCCCGAGATCCAGCGCCCGCCAGCGCCGGCGCCCCTCGCCGAGGTCATACCCCGGGCAGCGCCGGCGACAGTGCGGGCAACGATCCCGCTGGCTGTAACCCGGGCGGACCGACACCACGATCGTGCCGTCTGATTCGACATCGACCGCTTCGACCACCGTCTTGCCGAGCCCCAAAAGCCGCGCCCACGCGCGGACGCCTACGCTTGCCTTGCGCACGTCGCCACCGTTCCTTCCCAAGGGTTTCTGTACTTCGCTAAACCAGAGCCTAGGAGCACCGCGGCGTGCGCACCCTCAACCCGCCCTTCCGGGCGGTCCCCGCCCGGAACTCCCCAGCCCACCAGCGCCAGCGACTCGGGCGCAGTCAAGCAGCGCAAAACCCCTGTTAACAGCAGAAACGACTCGCGTCCCGCGACCAACCATCAAGGCGCTGCTTGACGGCAACCGGGCGATGGCGCTACCCCCGCCCGAACCCTCTCACCCCACCCACGGAAACAGCAGTAGCGCCGGAAAACTCGCGTGTGGCGCGGGTTTCCGGGGGTTTGTGCGCTTGTGCGGCGTGTGCCTACGGTTGCTTGGCTTGGGCGGGCGTGATGTGCCCGAAGCGTGGTGGTTCGGGGACGCCGAGCTTCTTGAGCAGCTGGCGTTGGTCGGCGGTGAGCTCGGTGCGTTGGGTGAACTCGCCGTCGGGTGAGCGGAACCGGCCGAGCTTGATGCGGCCGAGCTCGTCGCCGATCGTGCGCCAGGTGTCAGCGGCGCGGATCTCGGCGACGCGGATGATCACGAGCGCGAGGAAGCAGATCAGGACGTGGGAGCGGATGCGGTCTTCCTTGCGGTGGAAGACGGGGCGCATCAGCAGCGTGCCCTTGAGGTCGTTGAAGCCGCGTTCGGCTTCGAGCAGGTTCTTGTAGCCCAGCGCGATGTCCTCGGGGGTGAGCGTGTCGTCTGAGGTGCTGATCAGGTACTTGCCGTCAAGGCGCGCCTGGTCGCGGATCTTGGCGCGGTCGATCATCAGCCGGCCGGTCTTGGTCTGGCGCGGGTAGCGGCCCATGCTGCGGTGTGCGCGCAGCTTGCAGGCGGCCTTCTCGTGCGCCTTGCCGCGCGTCTGCTGCAGCTGTGAGAGCCGGTCTTGCAGGCGTGTGATCGTCTGCTCGCGGCGCGTGCGGTCGCGCTCAGCCTCGCGCGGGTTGCGCGCGACGACGAACCGCTGGCGCGCCTGCCCGTCGCCGACGATCACTTGCTTGACGGTCATGTTCTCAGCGACGGTGTGGTAGCGGCCCTGGCGCTGCAGGGCGAGCCTGGCCTCCGCGGTCCCGGAGCGCAGCTTCATCCCGGCGATGTAGTGCCCGCCGGCGCGCTGCAGGTAGCGCAGGTTCTCCTGGCTTGAGAAGCCGGAGTCCACGACCCACACGCAGCGCCCGAGCTTCCAGCCGCCGAGGTCGTCCTTGACGGACTCGATCACGGTCTGGTCTGAGGTGTTGCCTGGCCACATCCAGACCCTGACCGGGATCCCGTCGCGGGTGACGGCCAGCGCGATCACGACCTGCGGTCGGTCGGGGCGATGGTCCTTGGAGTGCCCCAGGCGCCGCAGCCCGGCCTCGGTCAGCGGCGCATCGCCGGCCGGCTCCGCGTCGCCCGCCTCACCCGCCTCACCCGCGTCGTCGAGGTGGTCGCCCTCGTCGTCGTCGGCCTCGATCTCGAAGTACGTCGAGGTCGTGTCTCCTTTAACCGGCTAAAGCTGTCGCGCAAGGCCCGGAGCAGGCCCGGTTGGAACGTGGACCATCTGCGCCGGGGGTAGAGGGTGGATCTCTCTTGAGGATGAGGAGAGCCACTCACGCCGGGGATAAGCGGGTGCGCGCGGAGCGAGGAGCGTTGCGACGAGCGGAGCGCGTACGCGCTTGCGCGCCTTCGGGCGGGGGGTGGTTCCGTCCTGGGCATGTGAGATACATGTCGCATGAGCGGAGAGATCGAGCTGCGCGTCGAGGAGCGCGAGGGAGGCTGGGCGCTCGTGGGCGACGGCGCCGAGCGGTTCGGCTTGGTCAACGAGTACCTGGGCTATCTCGCTGATCGGCGCTACTCGCCGCGGACGGTGCGCTCATACGCGTTCGACCTGCTCGGGTTCTGTCGCTGGCTTGCGGCGGAGGGCGTCGCGCTCGAGGACGTGAGGACCGAGGTGCTGCTGCGGTTCCTGGCGTTCTGCCGTCAGGCGAAACTGCAGGGGCAGCCGGGTGGCAACGTGTACTCGATCCGCGACGCGCGCAGCACCGGGTATGCGGCGGCGACGATCAACCGGCGGCTGGTGGCGATCGCGGGGTTGTTCGAGTATCGGGCGATGCGCGACCCGGAGGCGGTCAACCCGGTGCCGCGCGGCTCCGAGCGTCGGCGCGTGACCCGCGCTGAGCGGGGCGGGCTGCTCGGTCATCTGGCGCGGCCCAAGCCCTCCTCGCGGCTGCGGGTACGGGAGCCGAAGAGGCTGCCGCGCGGCCTGGCGGCGGAGGAGGTCAAGACGCTGCTTGAGAGCTTTCGCTCGTTCCGGGATCGCGCGGTCGCGGGGCTGATGCTGTACTCGGGGCTGCGCTCGGCGGAGGTGTTGTCGCTGTGCGTGGAGGACGTCGATGTCGCCTGCGGCTGGGTGCGGGTGTGCGGCAAGGGCGGCCGGGAGCGCCGGGTGCCGGTCGACCGCGAAGTGGCCGGGCTGATCCAGACCTACCTGTTGGTCGAGCGCCCGGAGACCGAGGAGCGGGCGCTGTTCGTGGTCGGGAAGGGACCGCATCGCGGCAGGCCGCTGAGCCCGGCGGGGCTGCGGGCGGTGTTTCGCTACCACCGCGCCCGGTCGGGCGCGCCGCGCGCGCATCCGCACGCGTTGCGTCACACGTTCGGGACCGCGCTGGCCGAGGCTGGCATTGATCTGCCGGTGATCCGGGAGCTCCTCGACCATGAGCACATCGATTCGTCGATCGGCTATGTCCACCTCGCGCCGGCGCACGTGCGCGCCGCCTTCGATGCCGCCCGCGAGGTCCAGCGCGCCCAGGGCTGAGCCCGCCCGGCCGCTGCGCGCGATCGCCGGCCGCGATGCGCTGCTGGCCGCCTACCGGGCGTGGCTGGCCGGTCGTGGGCGCGGCTGCCGCTCGTTCCGCGACGGGGCACGAGCGTTCCTGGATCGCTGGCCTGAGCCGCAGACGTTCGCCTCAGAGCCGCTTGATGTCCAACTCGAGTGCGATCAGCACGTTCGCCCGTTCATCACGTTCCTGCTGCTCACAGACCGGCTGCGGCCCGGCTATGACTACCTGGCGCACCGCAAGTTCGCCAGCCTGACAAAGCTCGCCGCCGGCAGCAGGCTGGAGGGCGATCTGGCGGGCTTTCAGCAGGCCGCCTCAGAGCTTGGGTTCTCCGAGCATGTCCGCACGCGCGCGGCCGAGCGGGTGGTCTGCCGGCTTCTGATCCAGACCGGCGGTGCGATGCGCGAGCTGTCAGTCGAGAATCTGCGCGAGCTCGAGGCCGCGTTCCGCGCCCGGGCGGAGGCGAAGGAGGTGAGCCCGGATAACGATCTCGGGTTCCTGCACGCCGCGTGGGCGGTGCTCTACCACCTGCGGATCGTGACGGTCACGCCGCCGAACCGCCGCCGCCGCGACCACGCCGACACATCACATCACTTCGGCGGGGTGCCGACCTGGCTGGCCAAGCGGCTGCTGACATACACCGAGCGGCTGCGGGGCACGCACCGCCGCTCGACGATTCATGGGATCGCGATCCGCCTGGCGCACTTCGGGCGTTTTCTCGTCGACTGCGACACGGAGCTGGAGTCGCTCGCCGGCCTGGAGCGCCAGCGCCACATCGAGCCGTATCTGAACGCGGTCGCCTCAGCGACAGCGCAGGGCACCGAGCGGACGATCTCGGTCGGCGAGCAGCGCAGCCGGATCATCACGCTCGGCCGGTTCCTGGCCGACATCTGCGAGTGGGGGTGGGCGGACTCGCCGCAGCGGCGCCTGGTGTTCCCGCGCGATGTTCCGCGCGCGCCGCGACCGTTGCCGCGATACCTGCCGCCCGACCAGGACCGGCGGCTGCGGGAGACGCTCGGAGCCTCGCCCAAGCGGCTGTTCGCCGACGCGCTACTGCTGGCACGCGCCTGCGGTCTGCGGGTCGGTGAGCTCGTCGACCTTGAGCTTGACTGCGTGCACGAGCTGCCGGGCGCCGCGGCGTGGCTGAAGGTCCCGCCCTCAAAGCTCGATCAAGAGCGGATGGTGCCGCTGGACGAGGAGACGCTACCGCTCGTGGACCGGATCGTCGAACAGCGCTGCCCTTGCGAGCCGCTGCCGCACCCCGAGACCGGCCGGCTCGCCGACTTCCTGCTGACCCACCACGGCAAGCGCGTCTCCACGCAGGCGCTCCGCGACGAACTCGCCCGCGCCGCCGCAGGCGCCGGGCTGCCGCACGTCACCCCGCACCAGCTGCGCCACACCTACGCCACCGCGCTGGTCAACGCCGGCTGCTCGGTGCAATCGCTGATGGAGCTACTCGGCCACGTCTCGGCGGCGATGAGCCTGCGGTACGGCAAGCTATTCAACTCGACCGTCCGCGCCAACTACGAGCGTGCGCTGGCCCAAGCGAAGGCCCACATCGGGCCGCTGCCGGGCGGCACTGTCCCGCTGCCCACGGCCGAGATCACCGGCACCGGCGACTGGCGCGATGCGCCGCTGATCAAGGCCCGCCTGGCGGGCGGCTATTGCGTGCGCACCGCCGCCCAGGGCGCCTGCCCGTACACCAACGTGTGCGAGCACTGTCCGAACTTCCGCACCGACGCCGCGTTCCTGCCCGTGCTCTCAGCCCAGCGGAACGACGCAGAGCTGCTCGCCAACGACGCCGAGCAGCGCGGCTGGGGCGAGGAGGCCGAGCGCCACCGCCGCCTCATCACCCGCTTGGAGAAGCTGATCGACCAAGCCCAGGCCACCGGCGCATGAGCGACGATCCCGCCCGCCAGCTGAACGCCGTCCGCTCGGCATGCGCCGAGCTTGTGCGCGCCGGCGAGCGCGTCACCTTCCCCAAGGTCGCGCAGCGGACCGGGATCAGCCGCGCCACCCTCTACCGCCAGCGCCGGCTGCGCGAGCTGATCGACCAGCACCGCCACCCGCTGCCCGGCGAGACGCTCACGCTGACCGCGCTCGCCGCCCAGGTCGATCAGCTACAACAAACGCTCGAAGCGCTCGCCGCCAAGGTCCGCCGCCACGAAGAACAGCTCCGCCGTTCAGGCGCTACGCAAACGCCAACGCGGGCTCGTCGCTGAACTCGTCTGCGCTCGGATTAGCCGGATAATCGAAGAAGATGATGTCGACCTCTGAGTTGAGCAGGTTCGCGACCGAGAAGAAGACCGCCTCCTGCCCGCGCTCTGAGCACTCAAGCAGGAAGTCCATCGCGCTGTACAGGCCATCGTCGGTGAGCTCGCCCACGCCGGGCAGCACGACCTCCCTGGGCGCCCAGCGCGTCGCCTCGAGCTTGGACGCCGGCGCAATCGTGCGCTGGGCGACCATCGCGAACACCTCGCGCTCGATCTCGCGTCGGTAGCGGCGCGGGCCCGCGACCCGCGCGAGCGCGCGGCCGATCCCCAGCTCTGACCACAACGCCCCCACGACGTGCGGGCGGCCCTGCTCGCGCGCCTCCAGGAAGTCAAACCCCGCCGGCGCGCCGGCCGCCAGCGCCGCCTCGGGCTCTAGGAAGCGCCAGATTGACGCCACCAGCCGCGCTAGCGCTTCGCGGTCGACCTCGTCCTCGCGCCCGAACGTGTGGATCACCCGCGCGACCGGCACGCCACGCTCGTTGCGCTCGTTGTGCGCCAGCTGCAGGTAGCGAACGACATCGCCACCCTTGTTGCGCCGCTGCGTCACCCGCAGATACACCGTGCCTACAGCCTATGCACATCACCACCTAGAAATCAAGCCTCGTCACGGAAGTCGTGTGCCTACACGTTTTTGAGGCTCCGAGCCCGCAAACCGCGCTATAGAGCCATTCTCAGCCTCAAAATGGGCCGAAAATGGCCTACAAACTTCGGAAGTCCGGTCATGCCGAGTGGACATGACGCTCGCGTGCCGAACTCAAGTGACGCTCAACATGAGCACCGGCCGGTGCTCTGAATTCCTGTGCTGACAGGCGTCGTCGTTAGTGTGGTCTTGGACGACGATGCGCCGCAACCGGCGAACGACAGTCCTGCGATGACGACGCCGATCCTCACGGCGCCGTGTAGTCTGCGGAAACTGCTCATGGTTACCTCCAGTGAGCGGTCATGCGCCCGGACGATTGCAGGAGGAGCAGAGGCGGCGCGAAGCCTGGCTGGGTGTCAGGGGGTGGCGGTTCCGGCTGGGGTGACGTTCGGGTTGTGGCGGAAGAGGTTGGTGGGGTCGTAGCGGCGCTTGAGCGCCGCTAGGCGGGCGTGCGGGGCTGTGCCCAGCGCGACTTGCAGCGCCTGGGGGTCATCGTCGGCGAAGTTCAGGTAGTTGCGAGCGGTGATCCACCGTGCTAGCTGGGTGCGCAGTGTGTCCACCCACGCGCGGTGTCGCTCGTCATCGGCGGGGTCGGTCCACATCGCGACGACATGGATGCTCCATGGTGCGTGGCGTGCGCCCAGCAGCGTGTCGTGCCCGGAGCGTTGCAGGGCGCCGCCGCCGGGCATCAGCAGCGTCTGGCTGAGCGGCGAGGGCGCCGCGTGTGCGTGGCTGACCACGGCGGCGATCGCGGCTGCGGGCAGCTCGGAGAGACAGTCAGCGGTCCAGTGGTGACGTAGCGCGCCGGCGGGCCCGGGTTCCAAGAGCTGCTGCAGCTCCAAGTAGGGCATCGCGCGGACCGTGTCGACCGCGACCGGCGCGAGCCCTCGGAGCTGCTCGATCGCCGCGATGCCGCGCTCGGGCGCTCCCAGCCAGCCGCCGAACAGCGCGACGGATGGGCGGCCGCGCAAGTGCTCGGGGACCCAGTCAGCCACCGGCGCGCTGAGGAGCGCGAGCATCGCGCCGAGCTCGTCAGGCGCGTCGGTCATGATCGCGCAAAAGCCCTCGATGATCGCTGCGGCTCGCTCGCCTGGGTATAGCAGCATGCCAGCCAGGACCTGCGGAGCGATCGGGTGCAGCGCGAGCTCAAGCTCGGTGACGACGCCGAGGTTGCCGCCGCCGCCGCATAGCCCCCAGAACAGCTCGGGGTCGGCGTGCGGTGACGCCACCACCAGCCGCCCGTCGGCGCTCACGACCTCCGCCGAGCACAACGAGTCCGCGGTGAGTCCGTGCTGGCGCTCAAGCCAACCGCTGCCGCTGCCCAGCGTCACCCCGGCCACCCCCGTGCTCGGGGCGCGCCCGCCTGGCACCACCAGCCCGGCGCGCTGGGTCGCGCGATCAAGCTCGCCCCAGCTCACCCCAGCCTGGACGCGGACCCGCCGAGCCGCCGGGTCGACGTGAATCGCCTTCAGCGAGCGCATGTCCAGACACACGCCCCCGTGGCGCACAGCATGCCCGGCGATCGCGTGACCGCCCCCGCGGATCGTCAGCGCCAGCTCATGCTCGCGCGCGTGCGTGACGACAGCGAGCACATCTTCGACGTCGCCAGGACGCGCGATGATCGCCGGACGACGGTCGATCGCGCCGTTGAACACCACGCGCAGCGCGTCGTAGCTGTCCTCGCCCGGGCCAATAAGCCTCCCACGAAAGTTCTCACCGAGCGGGGTCCGTGGGAGCCGATGCCCTCCGACTGTGGCAAAGCTGCGCTCGTCGCGGTCGACCGGTCGGCCCGTCACGGCACGCAGGCCGCGGCGCGCGGAGGGGTGCGCACGCTGACGGCAATGTCGGCGTCGGACAGGTGCCAGGCGAACGCATGACCGACGCGCCAACCGGAGTGCTGAGCGAGGACGATTGAGCGCCGAACGATCCGCCGCGGCGCGAGAGCAGCGCACTCGTGAAGGTTCGGGGAGAAAGCGAACAGAATCTGAGGATGTAAGCGTCTCAGGACTTCGACGGCGGTTCGGGATCCGAGTTGCTCAGGCGGCACTGACGCTAGCGGTTTCGAGGTTTCCTCGGTCACGCTGCCCGCGCGCGACTCCGTAACCCCCTTGCTCGCAGCCGCGGCGAGCGCCGCGGCGTGTCGCTGCTCGTGCTCGGCGGGTGGCCGGTTGCCGAGCGACGAGTGCAGGCGGACGTGGTTGAACCAGGCGACGTACTCAACGACGGCGAGCTCGAGCTGCGCGCGGGTGCGCCACACGCGGTCGGCGATCAGCTCGGTCTTGAAGCTGTCGACGAAGCTCTCGGCCAGCGCGTTGTCATAGCAGTCGCCGACGGTCCCGATCGACGTGAGCAGAGGTGATCGTCCAGCGTCTGGGTGTAGTCCTGACTGGTGTACAGCCCGGGTTCAACCGGTCCTCCCTGCGAGCCGGCGTCGCTGTGCGACACCAGCGCGACGTCAGCGCCGGGCCGGCGCAGCCCGAGCGCCATCCGGAGCGCGTCCAGGACGAGGTCGGTCCGCATGTGGCCAGCGAGCTGCCAGCCGACGATCATCCGCGAGAACACGTCGATCACGAAGCTGAAGAACGCGCAGCCCTCCCAGCAGTGCAGGTACGTGAAATCGGTCACCCACAGCCGGTCGGGCGCGGTGGCGGTGAAGTCGCGCATGACCAGGTCAGCGGGGCGCTGCGCCTCGGGATCGGTGGTGGTAGTCCTCCACGGCTTGCCGCGGCGTTTGGCGCCCTGGATGCCGCCTGCGGCCATCAGCCGGGCGACCTGGTCACGGCCCGCGGTCTCGCCCTCGCGGACCAGCTGAGCATGCGTGCGCCGGTACCCGTAGCACTCGTAGTTGGCCGCATGCACCTCCCGGATCCGGCCGGTCAGCCGCTCGTCCTCGATCCGGCGGGCGGACCGCTCGCCAGTCGCACGCTGGTAGTACGCGGACGCCGACACGTCCAAGGTCTCACAGATCGGCTCGACCCCGAAGCGCTCGCGATGCTCATCGATGAACACGCTCACCTCGGTCGGTCTGCGTCGAGCTCGGTCGCGAAAAACACGCTGGCGGTCCTTCAGGATCTCATTGGTGGCATCGTCTCACTGCCGCAGCGTTCATGGCGGGCGTGTCGAAGAGTCGTTCGTCGGTTGAGATCACCTGGATTCTCAGGCCTTTGCGGCGGCCGGTGCAGACGTGGACGGCGTTCAGCTCTCCGCACTTGACACGTTGCAACACGGTCTGCCGGGAGACGCCCAATACCTTGCGTGCCTCGGCGATCGTCAACCATCCGGATGGCGGATGCTCGACGAACCGGGCGCGGAGCTCGTCGTTGATGCGGATCCGCCAGGGGGCGCCGGGGGTATCTTGCTCGCCGGCGATGAACCCGATCTGCAGCCAGCGGTGGACCGTCGACAGGACGAAGCCGAGGATCTCGGCGGCTTTCGCGATCGGGACGAGCTCACCGTCGGCGGGGTCGTTGGTCGGGTCGTGGCGTGGGATGTGGCGGTAGCGGCGCACGCCGCCGACGATCTGGCAGTGAACCGCTCGCCGGTCGCTGACCGTCGGCCTTGGCGGTTGAGGACCCCGGCGATTGTCGCGTCGTCGTAGTGGACGGCGAGCCGCTCGAGCAGCGCGACGGTGTCCTCGTCGGTGCGGATCTTCGGCTGGTGGCGAGGCAGCTCGACGGTGAGTTCGGATGTCGCGCCGCCGCGCCAGCGGATGGTGAGCGTCGCGCTGCGCTGCTCGGGCGTGAGGTCGACGATCACCTCTTCGATCAGGCAGCGCAACAGCTCCTTGCGGTCGCGGTCTGAGGTAGTTGGCGCGGACCACACGCGCCCGAGGTCCGCGCCGAGCGAGAGCAGTTGCTCGCGCTCTGTGTCGGTCAGCGTGCGTGGCCGGGCGCGCTCGCGGCGCGCCAGCTGGATCTCGGCCTCTGCGAGCGCTCCGAGCGCCCGCTCCCAGTCGCGCTCCAGCCCGCGCGCGACGAGCCGGTGCTCGGGCTCGACCTGGCGGTAGCGGCGCTCGGCGCGTTGCGCCTCATAACGGGCGCGCTCGACTTGCAGCCGCCACTGCCCGAGCGCCTGATCGTGGTCGGCCTCGAGCGACTCGGCGGCGATCAGCGCGGCCTTCACGCCCGCCGGGGTGAGCGCGGCGAGCAGCGCGCCGGCGACCGCCGCGTCGATCCGGCCGCCGCCGATCCGCAGACACCAGCCACCGCGGCCCTCGGCGACCACCGCTCCCGGGCAGTGGTAGCTGTGTCGGCGCTGGCCTTCGTGCCGTCGTAGTGGACCTTCAGCTTGCGCGCGCAGCGCCCACACACGATGAGTCCCTGAAGCAGTGCCTGGCCTTCGCGAGCCGCGCCGGCTCCCTCCGGGGTGCGCCAGGTGTTGTGCGCGATCCGCGTCTGGTTGGCCTCGAACGTCCGCCAGTCGATGAAGCCGGGATGATGCTCCTCGATCAACACCTCCCAGTCTGCACGGGCGAGGCGACGGATCCGCTTGCGTGGCCGCCCGTTCTCGCCGACGTAGTGCTCGATGTGCGTGCGGCCATACGCGTAGGCGCCGGCATACATCGGGTTCTCAAGCACGCCGAGGATCTGGTGATAGGTCGGTTGCACCCAGCGGGGCTCAGCCATCGTCGTCGCGCGCAGCGGGAACGACAGCCCCTCGGAGCACAACCACAGCCACACCGCGCGGACCGAGCCGAGCTCGGCGAAGCGCTCGAAGATCGCGCGGATCACGCCGCTGATCGCCTCGTCGGGATCGATCAGGATCTCGCCCATCGTCAGCCACGTTGTCCACGTTGTCGGCGACGGCCAGATAACAAGTCGACAACGAGCAAAAAGCGGGTGCCGGGCCCTCGTTGACGACGTCAAAGACGGGCGACAATCAGGTACAGATAAGCCCAACAGGAGGCGGTCGTTGATCGCGGTCGGGTCATACAGCCCGTCCTCGTCGCAGATCAGCGTTCCGGTCAGCGCGCACAGCTCGATCAGCCGGTGCCAGTCGGCGTTTTAGGCCAACCCCGCGGGCATGCCGACCTCCGCTCGAAACTCCCCTGCAGAATGCGGTGACGGTCACGGGAGGGTTGGCATAGGTACTGGGGTCAGAGGCCGTTGAGGAAGTCGAGCAGGGTGTCAGTGGGCCGGTAGCGTCCGGGGCGACCGTTCGGGGGTGTGGTGCGGTCGAGCACGCGTTGTTTGAGGCCGAGATCGGCGTGGAGGTAGACGCGGGTGGTGCGTTCCTGTTCATGGCCGAGCCATAACGCGATCGTGGCCGTGTCGATGCCAGCGCTGAGCAACGCCATCGCGGCGGTGTGGCGCATCACGTGCATGGTGACGCGCTTTGTGCGCAGCGTCGGGCATGTGCGTTGCGCGACGGCGAGGTGCTGGGCAAGACGCCGCTCGAGAGCATCGCGGGTGAGTGCTCCGCCGGTGCGGGAGGGGAACAGCGGGTCGGTGGGTTGTCCTTGGTGCTGGCGCATCCACGTGCGTAGGACGGCGACGGTTTGGCGGGTGAGCGGGGCGACGCGCTCCTTCCTTCCTTTGCCCAATGTCCGCAGGTGCGGGCCGGTCCCGAGTTGCACGTCGGCGTAGGTCAGCCGCAGGAGCTCGGAGACGCGCAGGCCGGTCTGCACGGCGCAGAGCAGCAGCACGTGGTCGCGGCGGCCGGCCCAGGTGGTGCGGTCGGGGCTCTCGAGCAGTGCCGTGACCTCGTCCGGGGTGAGGAACGTGACGATCCTCCGGTCGGAGCGTTTCGTGGGGATCGCGAGCATCCGCTGGATCAGGGCAGCGTGCTCGGGATGCCGCAGCGCGCAGTACTGGAAGAACGAGCGCACGGCGGCCAGGCGGATGTTGCGGGTGCGAGCGCTGTTGTGGCGGTCTTTCTCGAGGTGCTCGAGGAACGCGCTGATCGTGGGCGCGTCGAGGTCGGTCAGCTGGAGCTTTGCCGGTGGCGTGCCGGCCTTCTGCTGCAGGAAGGAGAGCAGCAGCCGGAACGCGTCTCTGTAGCAAGCGATCGTGTTCGGGCTGACGTTGCGCTGGCGGAGCAGCCGGTCTGTGAAGAACGCCTCGAGCTCGGGCGCGAGCGTGGTCATGCGATTCCCTCCAGGGCCGGCTCGAGCCGCTCGGCGACAAGTCCGAGCAGCTCGGGCGTGGCGGTCCGGTACCAGAACGTGTTGGCGGGCTCGGTGTGGCCCATGTAGGTAGCGAGCCAGGGCAGCCGAGCTTGCACGTCGACACCGGCGCGGTGCCAGTCGAGCAGGGTGCTGACGGCAAACCGGTGGCGGTTATGCGGAATTCCGCATAACCGCCATTTGGTGGACGGCGGAGTTATGCGCCCTGTTTGACTGTTTCGGCTGGTAACGGCGCTGTTGGGGGCGCTCTTGTCCGCATAATCCTGGCGGGTGGGGTTAGCGTCCGAGCGAGTCGAGCCAGTCGATCAGGGACGGCTCCGCGGTCCAGTCCGGTAGTGCGTCTGGGGTCAGCGGCTCGTAGGCGCTCTCGATCGCTTTGCGTTTGGTTTCCGCGTCTGCGCGGGCGTAGACCTCGGTGGTCGCCACGTCGACGTGGCCGAGCAGGTCGCGGATGTAGATCAGGTTGACGCCGGCCTGGATCAGGTGCATCGCTCTGGTGCGTCGGAGCGTGTGGGGTGTGACCGGCAGGCCGGGAGCCCAGCTCGGGTCGCGCGCTCGGACGGCTCGCACGTGGCGGGCCAGGAGCTTCGCGGTCCCGGACCGGGTGAGCCTGGAGTGGTTCGGTCCGTGGAACAGCGGGTCCGTGTCGCCGCCGAGTCCGGGATGCGGGTCGAGGTGCTCCAGGTAGTCGACGAGCAGCTCGGCGGTCGGGCTCATCAGCGGCACGTACCGGGTTTTGGATCCCTTCCCGCGGATCGTGACCGTGATCGGGTTGGCGCGACGGATGTCTGCGACGTTGAGGTCACAGAGTTCTTGGACGCGGGCGGCGGTGTCGTAGGCCACGGCGAGCAGGACGGTGTCCCTGACCGCGCGTGTGCTGGCCGTGCCGGGTGCGGCGAGTAGTGCCTTGACCTCGTCTGCGGTCAGGTGTCCCAGTTGCGGGGGCTGCGTGTTCTTCTGCCGGATCGCGAGGATTTGGGTGACCTGGTCGAGATTGTCGGGCTGCTCGACAGCGGTGTAGCGGCAGAACGACTTGATCACCGCGAGACGCTGGTTACGGGTGGCTGTTGAGCAGTTCCGCTCCGTTTCCAACCAGTCCAGGAACCGGAGTACCCGGGGCCGGTCGATGTCAGCCAGACGGAGTTTCTCGGGCGGTATGCGCTCCGTTTCCTTGAACCAGGTCAGCAGCAGCTTGATCGCGTCCCGGTAGGCGACGATGGTCCTCGGTGACGCCGCGCGTTCCCCGGCCAGGTAGCTCGTGAAGAACTTCGTCAGCGACCGTCCGGCGAGCTCTGATGGTGGCGTGGGCCGGGAGCTCATGGCTCGTCCTGCGGCGGGGCGGGGATGACGTACCCGAACCGGAT
Organism: uncultured Solirubrobacterales bacterium; assembly: GCA_963836065.1. Classification (GTDB taxonomy): domain Bacteria; phylum Actinomycetota; class Thermoleophilia; order Solirubrobacterales; family Solirubrobacteraceae; genus Palsa-465. The sequence goes on along the minus strand of CAWIII010000021.1, from coordinate 423,637 downwards.
TTGGGCCTTTTCGATCACGTCCGGGTAGGCGTCCGCGGTCAGCCTCAGGTAGTACTGGGTGCCGCGAAGGTCGGCGTGGCCCATGTAGCAGGCCAGGTAGGGCAGCATCACGGCGAGGTCCTGGCCGGTCTGAGCCCAGCGCCTCAAGTTCGCGACCGCGAAGCCGTGACGCAGCGAGTGTGGATGCGGGCCACCGGTGAAGTGCGGGATGCCGGCATCAGCCAGGTAGCCACGAAACCGCATGTAGACGGTCGCCTGGTTGATCTGCCTGTCCGGCCCCCTGCTGTAGAAGACGTAGTCGCGGTCCCCGGCGGTCGGGTGCGCGGCCGTGAGGTACGCGTCCAGGGTCTCGGCAAGCCGACCGGTGATCGGGATGGTCCTGCCCGCACCGTTTTTCGAGTCGCGGATCCGCAGCGTCCCGGCGCGCGTGTCCACGTCCGAGACGGCCAGCTTGAGCGCCTCGGAGATTCGCAGCCCCGTGTCGTAGAGCACCCGGAACAACACCGGGTCGACGCTCGCCTTGTTCGAGTAGGAGGACATTCGCTGAGCGTCGATCGCGGCGAACAAATGGCGCACCTCCTCGTCGGTGAACACATACGGCGGTTGGTGAGAGGCTCGGACGCGCGTTCTCGCGGCTGGGGTGCATGCATCCCCATCCGACCGTTTCGGCGTGCTCGGTGAGCTGGCGTAACGCCAACTCGTTGCGCCGGATGGTGCTGGACCGCAGGTGACGGCCGTAGAGGAACCCGTCGAGGGCTTCTTTGGTGATCGACCCGTCCGAGTAGCCCTCCCGCCAGCAGTGCTCCGCGAACTGGCGCAGGACCCGCTCTTGGACTTTGAACCGGTATCCGCCGGCGTGGCGCAGCGCGACGAGGTCGGCGACCAGTTCCGGCAACGTGATCTCAGGCATCGTGCTCACCCGCCGCGGCGCGCTCGATGACCTCTTCGACGTCCAACGCGCAACAGCGCAGCCGTTCGACGTCGAACCGCAGGTAGTACGCCTGGGTCGTGTCGCTCGATGCGTGCCCCAGCACGGCCGACACCACCGGTATCGACGTCCCGTCACCGATCATCGCGACGGCCAGCGCGCCGCGCAGCGAGTGCATCCCGCACACCTCGCCCGGCGCGAACACGATCCCCGCCCGGGCGGCGTGCCGCGAGAGCCGGCAAGCGACCGACGAGGCGCACCCGAACGCGTCGAACGGGTGACGATGCTTGACGAACACCTTCGGGCAGGCCGTCTCGGGACGGCCGTCTCGGACGTAGTCGATGATCGCCCAGCCGACATCGTCGAGCAGCGGCAGGCTCAACCGGCGGCCTGTCTTGCGCTGCACGATCGTGATCGTCTTCGCCCGCCAGTCAAGGTCGCCCAACTCGAGCTGGCGTAGATCCGAGATCCGCAAACCGAGCCGCGCGGTGGTCAGGATCATCGCGTAGTCGCGCTTGCCGATGACAGACTGACGGTCGATCGCGGCCAGCACCCTGCGAATCTCATCCGCCGTCCACAGATGCGGCTCGGACTCGTGACGAACATGCCGGTGCGGCGGCAACCGGTCCGCCAGACCGCACGGTGTCCGGCCCGTCGCAGCTAAGAACCGCAGGAAGTCAGCCACGCACGAGCGCATCGCGGCGATCGTCTTGCGACCAAGGCCGCGTTGACGCAACAAGAAACCCGACACGTCTCGCACGCCAAGCGCCACGAGATCATCGACGCCGACGTCCTCCAGATACGCCAGGAACCGGCTGGCCGCCTTATCCTTGGCGGCCACTGTCGCCTCGGCGTTGCCGCGCTCGCGACAGCAAGCAACGTAGTCGTCGCGGACCGGACGGAACCTGCCCGGACAGCCGTCCTTCGCTGGGATCACCGGCCAGTCAACGTCAACCGGGCGACCGGCCAGCACGTCCGCCATCAACACGACCGCCCGGCGCACCGCCCGCACACGCCTGTCCGTGACTGGCTCTCGCAACGACTCCAACCTGACCCCGGTCTGATCCGCGACGAACTCGACGCAGACCCGGTCGCTCGCCGTCTCCAAACCGCGCTCAGCCAGAAACGCGGCGAACCGGTCCAGCACAACCCGATGGGACTGGACCGTCCGCTCGGCTCTCCCGGCATCGCGCAACCCCGCCAACACACCGCCGAGCGGGTCCCTGACAACAGCCTCTCCCATCAAAACCACCTCTGCATTCGGTATGCGATGAACAGAGGCGATTCTTCGCCGACCCCAGCACAGCTCAACGGCGCTGCGAGCCAGCCCCGGGCCAGCTCCGGTCAGCTGGCTGGACCCTCTCGGACGCTAACCCCCATCCGCCACGTTATGCGGACAAGAGCGCCCCCAACAGCGCCGTTACCAGCCGAAACAGTCAAACAGGGCGCATAACTCCGCCGTCCACCAAATGGCGGAGATCGTGCAATCGTGGGCGGCAGCGCGCCGAGCGCGGTGTGAGGCCGACCGAACGCACAAGCCGGGTGAAGACGCGCCGGACGTTGGCGGCGTGAAGCCGGGTGCCGGCGGTCGAGAGGAAGAACGCCTCGCAGGCAGGCCGCGGGCACAGCTGATCGCGTTGCTGGCTGTATGCGGCGAGCGCTCGCATCGCGCTGGTGTCAAGCGGCACCTCGCGGCTCTTACCGAACTATGTTGCGCCCCGAATTATGTTGCGCTGGCGTTTGTCCGGGCTGTGACACGTCCCATGGGATAGGGGTTGCCGTGGCTCGCTGAGCGCGAGCGCAACATATTTCGGCTGGGCTGATCGAGTCCTCCTCCTTGTCAAGTCCCGAGAGGAGGCGTTCATGTCCCAGCCAGCACCTGAGCGCGTGCGGGTGAGCGGGCCGTTGGCGTCGTTCGCTGACGGCTTCCGCGAGCATCTCGTCGAGCAGGGGTATTCGCTGTGGTCGGCGCAGTTCCAGTTGCTGCTTGTCGCGCATCTCAGCCGGTGGATGGAGGCGGAGAGGCTGGAGGTCGGGCAGCTCACGCCGCCGGTTGTGGAGCGGTTCTTGGCCGAGCGTCGGCGCCAGGGTTACGTCACCAGGCTCTCGCCGGTGGGGGTCCGGCCGCTGTTGGGGTATCTCGACAGGCTCGGGGTGCTTCCAGCGGGCGAGGATGTCCGCACGCCGGTTGACCGGCTGGTTGCGGAGTTTCGTCGTTACCTGTTGGAGGAGCGCGCGCTGGCGGTCGGCTCGGTCGGGCTGTACGAGCCGGTCGCGCGTGTGTTCTTGGAGGAGCGCTCAGAGCCGATCGACGCTGATCTTGCCCGCCTGTCCGGGGTGGAGGTCAATGCGTTCGTGTTGCGCGAGTCGCGCAGGCGCGGGCGAGCGTCGGCGCTGACGATGGTGTGCGCGCTGCGGTCGCTGTTGCGGTTCTTGCACGTGCGCGGGTTGACCGCGATGTCGTTGGCGACGGCTGTGCCGTCGATCCCCCGCCGTCGCGAGGATCTACCGCGTGGGCTTCCTGCCGGGCAGGTGCAGAGCTTGCTTGACAGCTGTGACCGTGCGACGAGCGTGGGCTGCCGGGACTTCGCGGTCCTGACGCTGCTGGCGAGGCTCGGGCTACGGCGCGGTGAGGTCGCCGGGTTGGAGCTGGAGGATGTGGACTGGCGGGCGGGCGAGATCATGATCTGTGGCAAAGGGTCACGGATCGACCGGCTGCCGCTCCAGAGGGATGTCGGCCAGGCGCTTGCCGACTATCTGCGCCACGGTCGACCGGCGGGCTTCGGTCGGACGGTGTTTCTCAGCTCGTGCGCACCCCACGTCGGCCTCTCGAGCGCCGCCGTGAGCAGCGTGGTCGTGCGCGCGTGTCAACGCGCCGGGATCCCGCCGGTCAGCGCACACGCCTTGCGGCACACGCTCGCCTCAGAGCTGTTGCGCCTCGGCGCGGCGCTGCCGGAGATCGGCCAGGTACTGCGCCACCAGAGCGTTGAGACGACCGCGATCTACGCCAAAGTCGATCGCTCAGCGCTCTCGCGGCTCGCGCTGCCGTGGCCGGGAGGTGAGTCATGAGCGCGCTTCGCCAATCGGTCGATGACTACCTGCAGGTCCGTCGCGTGCTGGGCTACAAGCTCACGATCCACGGTCGCGTGCTGCCGCAGTTCGTCGAGTTCCTCGAGCAACGGGACGCGACGGCGATCACCACCAGCCTGGCGCTCGAGTTCGCGACGCAGCCGCAGAACACCAGCATCGTGTGGTGGCATCAGCGGCTGGCGATCGTCCGCGGCTTCGCACGCTACCTGCAGGCGATCGATCCGCGCACCGAGGTGCCGCCGGTCGACCTGCTGCCGGCGAAGTTCCGCCGCGCCACGCCCTACCTGTATTCCGAGGCGGACGTCGAGGCGCTGATGGGAGCAGCTCGCAAGATCCGCTCGGCGTTGAAGGCCGCGACGTATGAGACGCTGATCGGGCTGCTTGCCGTGACCGGGATGCGGATCGGCGAGGTGATCGCGCTCGATCGGGGCGAGGTCGAGCTGCCCGAGGGGCGGCTCACGGTCCGCCACGGCAAGAACGGCCGCTCGCGCGAGGTTGCGCTTCACCCGAGCACGGTCACGGCGCTCGAGGCGTACGCGTGCTTGCGCGATGAGCTGTGCCCGCACCCGAAGGCCCCGAGCTTCCTGGTTACCAACGCCAGCACCAGGCTGGATTACGGGACCGTCTGGCACGAGTTCGACCACATCCGGCGCCGCGCCGGTCTTGACCGCGAGTCGCTCGGACGCCAAGTCCGTATGCACGATCTCCGCCATGTGTTTGTGCTGCGCACCCTGCTTGGCTGGTATCGCGAGGACACAGATGTCGAGGCGCAGCTGCCGCTGCTCGCCGCGTTTCTGGGCCATGTCGACCCTTCCTCGACGTACTGGTACTTCGAGGCCGCGCCGCAGCTGCTGACACTCGCCGCTGAGCGGCTCGAGCGGACCTGGGAGCAGCGCTCATGACCCCGCTCGCGCCGCTTCTGCAAGCGTTCTTCGCCGAGCGCCTGGCCCGCCAGCGCGCAGCCAGCCCGCACACGATCGCCGTCTACCGCGACGGCTTCCGGCTGCTGCTGGGATTCCTGCACGACCAGACCGGCAAGCAGCCATCGAAGCTCTCCCTCGAAGACCTCGACGCGGAGAGGATCGCCGCGTTCCTTCACCATCTCGAGACCGAGCGCGGCAACAGCGTCCGCACCCGCAACGCGCGGTTGACCGCGATCCACTCGTTCTTCCGCTTCGCGTCATTGAAAGCCCCTGAGCAAGCGGAGCTGATCGCGCGTGTGCTCGACATCCCCGAGAAGCGCTTCGACACGACGCTGATCAGCTATCTCACCGAACCCGAGATCGACGCGCTGCTCGCCGCGCCGGACCGCACCACCTGGACCGGTCGACGCGACCACGCGCTGCTGCTGCTGGCAATCCAGACCGGGCTGCGAGTCTCCGAGCTCGCGAGCCTCCGCTGCCAAGACCTGCAGCTCTCAACCAGCCCGTGGGTCCGGTGCGAAGGCAAAGGCCGCAAGGAAAGATGCACGCCACTCACCCGCCAGAGCGTTCAGGTGCTGCGCATCTGGCTGCGCGAGCACGACGGCAACCCAACCAGCCCGCTGTTCCCCAGCACCAGCGGCCGGCACCTCACCCGAGGCGCGATCTGGCGCCGGGTCCTCAAACACGCCGCCACAGCCGCCGAACAATGCCCCTCGCTCGCGGCCAAGAACATCACCCCGCACACGCTGCGCCACACCGCCGCGATGCGGCTCCTGCACGCACCCACGCCGGTCGATACCGCGACGATCGCGCTGTGGCTCGGCCACGAGACGCTCGACTCGACCAACAAGTACCTGCACGCCGACATAGAACTCAAACGACGCGCGCTCGATCGCATCGCATCCCCAAACGCCAAACCGGGCCGCTACCGCCCACCCGACAAGCTACTCGCGTTCCTGGAGAGCCTCTGACCAGCCCAAACTATGTCGAACCGAGCGGCCCGTCCTCCGCCTAAACGCGCGACACGCCAGCCGACCGCAACATAATTCGGGGCGCAACATAGTTCGGCATATGTCGAAATCGACATATGTCGAACTTGCTGTTGACCACACGCACAAGCCCGTCGCGGTCATCGATATCGTCGCGATCCAGACCGATTGCCTCGCCGACGCGCAGGCCGCTGGCTGCCAACAGCCCGATCAGCGTCCGGTAGGTCGCTGCCCGCAGCGGCAGCGGAAGCCCGTCCGTCGCGTGCGCCAACGCCGCGATCTCCTCCGGGGTGTACGGGTATGGGGTTGCTCGCCTGGCGCGGTAGGGCAGCAGCCGCGCAGGCGGGACCTCGCATGCCGGATCGATCGTCTGCAGGTAGCGGGCGAACTGGCGCGCCACCGACAGTCGCTTTGCCCACCACACCGGGTCAGCGCCGGCCGGCTCGGTCGCCCACGCGACCGCCAGCTCGCTCGTGACCGTGGCGGCCCGCGCCTGCTCGAGATAGGCGACGAACGCGAACAGCAACTGCCCCTGGCTTTCCAGCTCATAGCCGAGCGCACGGCGCATCTGCAGGTAGTCCTCGGCCGCGCTGCGTAGCGTGCTCACGCGGCACCTCCCTCAAGCGGCCATGGCCGCGCCAGCGTCCGCAGCGAGGAGAGGTCGACCGTGAGATAGGCCAGAGGCGCGGTGGCGGTGACGCTCCGTTTCCTCTGGCCCTCTCCCGAACCCGGCATGAACCTTTCAGCTCACCGGGCTCTCCGGCGACTATCCCGTGATTGACGCGGTGGGCCTCCCTTGGTGGATGGTGGCGTGGCAGGTGGCGCAGACGATGAGGGTCTTGCGCCGCCGCTTGGCCATGATTTGCATCCAGTCGGGCTGCGGCTGTCAGGGCTTGGTGAGGTCGGCGAGCTTGCGGATTTGGTGCACGCGCACCTTGTCCGCCTGTCCGCAGAGCTCGCACCGTCCCGCGAGGAGCCGGTGAACCAGAGACGCATAACTACCAGCTCCTTGCGACGGGTGTTGGCCCGGGCTGGTTCGCGATCCCGCAGGATCGCGTTCTTCTGCCGTCTGAGCGGAATACCACCGAACGTGGCGACCAGTGGCTTCTTGCCATCGCCGCGCGGGACCCTGACCTGAATGCATTTGCGCGGCCCGTGCGGCGTTTCGATCGTGGCCTGGTACTTGCGGGCCATCTTCGTCACCGTCGAGTCGTGCTTGCCAGCCAGCGTCTTGAGCAGCGAGGTCAGCATCACCCACGACCCAGCTCGTGCGAGTCCAGCCACGTCAGTTGTCCATGTCGGACGTGAAGCGACGCCACATCCCGGTTCGGGTAACCGGCTGGGCGATGCGTGGTGTGAAAGGCCTGGCGGCCCAGCGCATGCGCTGCGGTCGGAGCAGTCTGGAGGCCGAGCGAGTGCAGGAGCCCGAAGGTGATCGAATGACTGCAGCCACGAAATACGGCTCCCCACGGAAGCTGCCATGTGGGGATAGATCCGCGCGCCGAACCCGTTTCCCGCGGGGTGAGGCCGGTGTCCTGGGTGAAGGAATGGACACGTTCAGCCGAGGAGCGCGGCGGGGTATGGGTCCGAGCGCCTGCACAAGGGTCGCAGAGATAATGTCGGGAAGGGCCATCGCCCAGCAGGGACTGGCGACAACCTGCAAAGACCTCGCGCGCAAGGCGAGAGCCGAGGCGCGGGGAGGGGTGGTGGTCTGGCGCATGAGCCCGTATGAGCGACGACGAGGGGGTAACGCCCCTCCAGGCGGCTTTCGAGGCCGCCCCGGCGCGGGTAACACCCGTTCCGGGCAAAGGGGCTCTGGGCACTCGGTGGCCACGACAGTCGGTAGGCAACCAGACACTGAGCTGGGTTCTGCCGGGCCCGCGTCGTGGCGAAGGGGCGATGCAAACTCCACCGCGTTGGGGCGAAGGGTGCGCCAGCACCGCAGTTTCGCGCCGTGGGGGAAGGCCCGCCCTGAGAAATGGTGTGCAGAGCCGAGGCCAGAACCGGACTCGGGAAATCCGACCGTCCGGGATCGTAGAGGGGCTTCAGGAAACGTGGCCAGTTGGAGCATGATCTCCACGCGGCGCGCGCACCTGATTTCTATCTCGACAACCGCTCGCACGGATCGATGCGGCGGCGGGAGGAAACCAGCGCCAGTCGGGCTCTCATAGCCGCGCGGCGTGGACGCCTCCCGCCGACCCTACCCTATGTCTGGACCTGGAATTGGCTGGCTGCGAAGAAGTCGGGGGCGGCGCTCGCGGCGCTCGATCCGGACACCTTGGTGTGCGGCCACGGCAGGCTGATAAGCAGTCCCGGACCGCGGCCGCGCTGCGCAACTTCGCGCTGCAGTTCGCCAGCCAGACAGCCGAGAACTCAGCCGACTGTCCAGCGCCCACGAGCGCGAGCATCGGCCGTCTGTCGCGCCGTTCTGCACGTCGCTCGGCGCTGCTGGTGGGCGGCGTTGGCTGGTAGGATCGACAGGGGTTCCGGCGGATCGCGGCGCGTGGTCCGGGTCGCCGGTGAGAAGGCCGTCCGCATTGAGACTCTTCCGCCGCATTGTCACAGCCGTGGTCACGTCGGTCGGTCTGCTCGCGCTCGGAGGATGCGGCGGTTCGACGAAGACGGTCACGGTTACTACCAAGAGCGTCGGGGCGGGTCAGAGTTCGCTTGAGCAGAGCTATGTGCACGTGATCGCTCGGGTCGCCCCCGAGGTGGTGCAGATCTCGACTCCGCAGGGGCTTGGGTCGGGCGTGGCGTTCGATAAGGACGGCGATGTGGTCACCAACGCGCATGTGGTGGCCGGCGGCGGGCCGCTGCAGGTCACCGACTCGCGCGGGCGTCGGTACAGCGCGACCGTGGTCGGCGTCTTCACGCCGGATGATCTCGCGGTCGTTCGGGCGCGCGCTGCCTCGCTGTCGCCGGCGTTGTTTGCGGACTCGAGCACGCTGAAGGTGGGTGAGATCGTGCTCGCGATCGGCAACCCGCTGGGGCTCCGCAGCTCTGTGACCAACGGGATCATCAGCGCGCTCGGTCGCACGGTCAGCGAGCCGAACGGCGCGGTGTTGCCGAATGTGATCCAGACCAGCGCGCCGATCAACCCGGGCAATAGCGGCGGCGCGCTGGTGGACCTACAGGGCAAAGTGGTGGGGATCCCCACGCTGGCGGCCACCGATCCTCAGCTTGGAGGGGCGGCCGCCGGGATCGGGTTTGCGATCCCGAGCTCGCTGGTCACCGACATCGCGGGCCAGCTCGTCAAGTACGGGCATGTCGTCAACTCGCATCGCGCCTATCTTGGGGTTCAGCTCGCGACCGGGTTGAGCAGCGGTGCGGTCGTCGCGACTGTCCAGTCCGGCGGCCCGGCGGCAAAAACCGGGATCGTCGCAGGCGATGTGATCGAGTCGATCAACGGCCAGCAGGCCAACAGTCCAAGCGATGTCACCGGCGTGCTGGCTGCCCTGAAGCCCGGGCAGACCGTTCCGGTGCAGATCACCAAATCCGATGGCTCGCAGTCGACCGTGAACGTGACCCTGGGGGAGTACCCTGGGCGTTCCTCGTAGACTCCGCGGGGCGCTGAGCCTTCCGGTCAGCTCGCGTCATCCTCGTGCGCCCTGTCTGCGGGCGCCGGCTCGCCGCCGTGAACCCAGAGCCCGCGCAGCGCAGCCTTGAGCTGCGTTATCAGCGGCGGCCCGTCCTGTGGGGTGCCGTCGCGCTTGAGCTCTCGGCGGACGTGGGGCCACTCGCTGGCGATCAGTCTCGAGCTGCCGCACGGTCGCAAGCAGCGTCGCCACACGCCGCTGAGCGCTCAGCTCCCGTAACTTCGGCGCCTTCGCGCTCAGCCCATGCCGCGCCAGCGCGGCGACCTTCGCCGCCGGCACGTCGAGCAACTGCACGGATCCGGCTCCAAGTTGCTTCACCTCCAAGGCACGCTCAAGCGCGCCCTGCAGCCCGCGGCCGCTCAGGTTCACCGGGCCGGTCCGTAGCCGTTCGAGCTCGGATGCGCGGGAGCCTTCCGCCACGATCAGCAGCGTCTCCAGACGCGCACGCAAGGCCTGCTCGGCCGCGGTCCCGTGGCACGGGGCGCGGCGACATCGACACCGTCGCACAGATCGCACCCACCGGCCTTGGGTTCGCGATCGAGACGAAGACGCGCACCTACACCCAGAGCACCTCGCCCTCGTGCGCGACATCGCCCACTGGCTAACCGCAGGCCGACGACGCTGGTGCCACAACGGCGCTGCCCGTCCTTTCGTCGTAGGCGATGGGCTCGAGCGTGTCGAGGCTGACCTCCTCGTCGTTTCGATCGACCGCCTCCCGATGGCGCTGCAACGGCCGCACGGACCCGCCAACGCCTGGCCTTTCTCACGCCGCCCCGCTGAACTGGCCAGCCGGTAACGCCGGCGAGCGTGAACACGTGACGATGCGAGCGCTCGACCGACGTGGCACAACATTTCTTCCTCGCCGTCCGAGGCTTGCGCCTCCCCATGCAGTACTTAGATTATGCGTCTCTCGGCGAGCGGCTCACGGCGGCCCTACGGGCCCCGAGTCCCCCCGCATCGATCATCCGGATTCCACGGCACGGCATCCATGACCGCTTGATCCCCCCGCGCATGAACCACCGATCAAACCGTTGCCCATTACCCCCGAAGTCACCAAACGACGAGGAAGTCCCCGTACGCCCTCCCCCCAAGCAGACAACGAGGAGGTGAACACTTCTCAGCTCAGGCCTGAGACGCCAACCTCACCGACGAGCTCTACTCGTTACACCACTACATCCGACTTGACTTGCCGCTGCGCGCCAGCGGCCACGCGGATCGTCGCGGACCTCGGCGCGACGTAGGCGTTCAGGGGGGTGTCGTGGTTGTGAGCAGGGTTCCTGCGTGTTGCATGGAATTTTGCGTGCGTGCGGCGTGACGAGGTAGAGGCGATCGGGTTGGCGGGCGGGGAGCCGGCGGGGCAGCTGGTGCTGGCGTTGCTTGACGAGGTCGTGCTGCTGCGTGAGCGGGTCGAGGAGCTCGAGCGTCGCCTTGGCCAGAACTCGGGGAATAGCGACAAGCCGCCGTCGTCGGATCCGCCGGCGTCTCGGGCCGAGCGTCGCCGGTTGGCGCGGGAGGCGTACAAGCGCTCGATGCGCAAGTCCGGCGGCCAGCCGGGGCATCAGGGCAAGACCCGGGAGCTGGTCGCGCCCGAGCGGCTGGACAAGCGGGTCGCGCATCTGCCTGACTGTTGCGGTTGCGGGCATGTGTTTGACGGCAGCGAGGAGCGGGTCGGCGATCCGGTGTGCCATCAGCAGTTCGAGTTGCCGGTGATCCGCCCGCTGGTGTTCGAGCACGCCCGGCTGCGGTTGCGCTGCCCGGCGTGTCAGAAGGCGACGCTCGCGCAGCTGTCGGCGGGTGCCCTGTCGGGGTTCGGGCCGCGTATCGATGCGCATATCGCGATGCTCGCCGGCGTGTTTAGGCTCTCGCGTGACCAGGTCCGTCAGACGGTCGTTGAGGTGTTCCGGATCCCGGCATCGACGGGGTCGATCGACAACGCGATCATGCGGATGAGCGCGATCCTCGCCGATCCGTGGGCTGAGCTGCGGGACGCGATCCGCAAGGCCGAGGCCGTGCATATGGACGAGACGACGTGGCGCCTTCAGGGAGCTCAGCAGTGGCTGTGGGTCGCGGCGTCGGCGCTGGTGGCGTGTTTTCGAATCGACCCGACCCGGTCCCAAAAGGCGGCAAAGGCGCTGCTGGGCGATGAGTTCGGCGGGTTCGTGATCAGCGACCGGTACACCGGCTATCACTTCCTCGACGTCCTCCAACAACAACTTTGCTGGTGCCACGTCATTCGCCAGCTGGTCGAGGTCTCCCAGCGCACCGGGGCGGCCGGCCGCCGCGGCACACAACTCGTCAAGCTCGCGCGCGAAGTGATCGCTATCCACCGAGAGTTCCTGACCGACGGCCACGACCCGGACTGGCTCAGTGACCAGCTGGCGCCGCCGCGAGCGCAGATCCGTGTACTGCTCGAGCAATGCGCCACCGGCCACCACACCAAGACAGCGAACTTCGCCGCCGGACTGTTGGAGGAGTACGACGCGCTGTGGACCTTCTGCGACGTTCCCGACCTCCAGATCGACCCGACGAACAACGCCGCCGAGCGCGCCGTCAGACACGCCGTCCTGATGCGCCGCCTTCAAGGCGGCACCCAGTGCGAGCAGGGCAGCCGCTGGATCGAACGCATCCAATCCATCCGCGAGACCTGCCGCCTGCAACACCGCTCGCCGCTGGCCTACCTGACCGACGCCGCGACCGCCGCCCACCGGCGGCTCCCAGCACCCTCGCTCGTCCCGACATAACTCACGCAGGAACCTCCTCGTTCACGACGATACCCCGTGAGCGCCAACGGCGCGACGGGCACTGAGGCGAGCGCGTGAACGGCAAGAGCATCGCTCCCTTGCTCCGCTCAGTCGCACCATTGGACGAGCACTTCAGGCAGGTTCTCGACGATCCGCCCGACCATCTGCTTCGCGCACTTGGCACGCCGCCCAAGGACCGTGTCCCGCGCGAGCGGTGGGAGCGCGAGGCACTCCGACTGGAAGCTCTGCGCTTCCAAAGCGACGCGAAGCAGCACCCCGCTTCCTCGCCGCCGCCACCGTCGCCGAGAGCTTCCACTGGCCGGCAGGGACCGTCCGCGCCGGCACTGGCGTCGCAGCTGCGTGCTGGTCCCGCGATCCGACAGTAGGCGTCGGGCCGCGCGAGGGCGTCCCGTTAACTGTGTAGGCGGATTATGGTAAGTGTAACAGTTACTCCGTGTGAGTGGCAATCAGTGACTGTCAGTTTGCATTGTCGGGGACGCGGTCACCGAAGTGGATCTTGAACGCGAGCAGCGCGGTCGTCCAGTTCTGACATCGTGTCCATTGCGGGGTCGCGTTCTGCAGCGCGAGGTAGACGAGCTTGCGGGCGGCGTCGTCGTTCGGGAAGCTGCCCTTGGTCTTGGTTCGCCTTGCGCAGCTGCCGGTTCAGGGCTTCGATGGCATTCGTGGTGTAGATCACGCGGCGGACCTCGGCGGGGAACGCGAGGAACGGGACCACGTGCTCCCACGCGTTCAGCCACGCCTGGGTGATGACCGGGAACCGGGCGCCCCACTTCTCATCGAAGGCCTCGAGCTCGGCGTGGGCCTGGTCGGCATCCTTGGCGGTGTAGATCGGCTTCAGGTCCCGGGCGACCTGCTCGCGCTCGCGGCGGGGGACGTACTTGAGGCTGTTGCGGATCAGGTGCACGATGCACGTCTGCACGGTCGTCTTGGGGAAGATCGCCTCGATCGCCTCGGGGAACCCCGCGAGCCCGTCGACACACGCGATCAGGATGTCGCGCACGCCGCGCTGCTTGAGGTCGGTGAGCACCTGCATCCAGAACCTCGCGCCCTCGGTTTCTTGGAACCACATGCCGAGCACGTCGCGCTCGCCGTCGAGCGTGACGCCCAGGGCGAGGTACAGCGCGCGGCGCTGGACGGTGCCGCCCTCGCGGATCTTCAGGACCATGCAGTCAAGGAACACGATCGGGTAGATGTCCTCCAGCGGCCGCTTGCCCCACTCGCGCACGTCGTCCATCACCCCATCGGTCACGCGGCTGATCAGGTCACGGCCGACCTTCACGCCGTAGATCTCCTCGAGGTGCGCCTCGATATCGCGCGTGGAGAGCCCGCGGCTGTAGAGCGCGAGGATCTTCTCGTCAAACCCGACGAACCGGCGCTGACGCTTTTTGACGATCTTCGGCTCAAAGCTGCCGTCGCGATCGCGAGGCGCGTCGATCGGGACCTTCCCGTGCTCGGCGATCAACGTCTTCGCGGTCGTGCCATTGCGCGTGTTCCCACCGCCGCCTGGCGGCTCCAGATGCGGCTCGTAGCCGACGTGCTCGGTCAGCTCGACCTCCATCGCCCGCTCCACCAGCCGCTTGGTCAGCTCGGCGAGCAGCCCACCAGGCCCGGCGATCTCCTCCTCCGTGCCCGCGCCGGCGAGCAGCTCGTCGATCACCCCGTTGCTGATCCGCCTGTCAGACGGCACACCGAGAGCTTCACGGACCCGCCGGCGGCCAGCAGCACGGTCGACAGCCTCATCGACCAGCTCCGGCGACACAGCCGGGGGGTCCGCGGCCGGCGCGATCCCCAACCCGAGAGCCTCTAGCTCCGCGGCGTGCTGCTCCAGCTCGGTCCTGGTCCTGCTCCTCTGCGTCCTGCTTCTCGTAGTCGTAGCCATGAGGATCTCTTTCGCTCATGCCTACACAGTTCCTCGGACAATCCCGGCCGCCTTCTTTCCGTTGATCTGGAGCGTCCGGCGCCACTGATGCGGACGAATGCTCTTGGGCGGATCCGATCGCGCGCGCCGCGTAGATCGCCGCGGTCGCCTGGTCGCCTTTGCACTCGTCCCGGCCGGGCGGCGGCGGACGATTGCCTTCGTGGACGTCCTGTGTCAACCCCCGGCGTGATAGCGGATGTCCGCTTACCGTCAAGCGCTTCGCGCTCGGCCCTTTGGGCCGCCGGCTCGGTGACGGCGGCGCCGGTCATCCGCTGGGTGGCAGCGAGGTCGGGCCGGGGGCCCGATGGCGTGGGGATGGTGACGGTGATGTGTTGTTGCAGGGCGCGGTGGCGGGCGGGGTCGTACGGCATCCGGTCTTGCCAGCAGCGCCATAGGATCCGGCACCAGGCGCGCCCGAGGGTGCGGATCGCGCGGGGGTGGTCGTGCCCGCGGGCGCGGGCGCGGGCGTAGGTATCCTGCGCCCAGGGGTTGTGGTGGCGGGTGGTGTCCGCCAGGGTGCAGAACGCTGTGCGTAGGCGCTTGTTGCACGCCCACCGGAAGCAGGCGGCTTTGCGTTTGCCGGACTCGATCGCGACGGCGGCCTGGCCGGCGTCGGCGGCGAGTGTGTCGCGGGTTGGGTAGCGCGCGCGGCAGTCGCCGATCTCCGCCAACAGCTCCGCGGCGCAGATCACGCTGCTGGGCGTCTTGAACAGCGACAGGAAGATGGCGCCGTCGGGATGCTCGCGGATGGCGGTGAATAGTTTGCGTCTGACTTCAGGCGGTCGCGATCTGCCGCTCGGACTGCTTGATCTGCTCGTTGATCACCTTGATCGTCGCCACCAGGCTCAGGACCAGCGCTCGGCGGATGCCCAGCTCGAGCTCGCCGACCCGGGCCTCGGGAGCGCGGCGGAGCTTTGCCAGCAGCTGCCCGGGCTTTTGGCGGCCGGTGTAGTGCTCCCGGACGAGGAACCCGTGCAGGCGTGCCTCTCCCAGACCGCGCGCGTCCGCGGGGCTGGGGTAGCGCTCAAGGAACGCGAGCGAGATCCGACTGTGCAGGTCCCTGAACAGCCCCAGCGGACCGGGCCAGAACCGCGCAAGCTCAGCGCGCAGCTGGTTACACAGCGCGGTCCTGGTGCCAACCAGATCCTCTCGTGCTCGTGTCAGCGCCCGCAGCGCCTTGGTCTGATCCGAATCGGGCTCAAGCACCCGGAAGCGGTGGTGATCGGTCCGCGCCAGCTCGCACAACACGAACGCGTCGAACCGATCGGACTTCCCGCCCGAAACGCGAAACCGATCACGAGTCGCCGCAACCTGGTTGGGATGCAACGGCAAGATCCGCAGTCCAGCCTCCAGCAGCCGCTCGACCAGCAGCCCGTCGGGCCGCTCGATCGCGACCAGCATCACCTCGTGGCGCACGAGTGTGCGGCACAAGCCCCGCACCCGGCCTCGTCGTGCGCGAACGTCGCGGCCAGGATCTCCTCGCCCGCCTGATCAGCGATCAGCACGTCGTGCTTCTCCGACGCCCAGTCAACGCCCGCATAGGTATTTCTCATCAGAACTTCAACTCCATTTTGGTCAGGTCTTCACAGGCGCCCCGACCGAGAGGTACCGTTGCGGATGCCTATAGACAGGCCCTCAACACGGGGCTACGTCCTGTTGCCGCTTGCGGTGACGGCGGCCATGGGAATCTCCCCGTAGGCGGCCATCGAAAGTCCCCACTGATGGCCATCGGATCTCCCCATGGGTGGCCATCGGATCTCCCCACGACGAGCGTTCTGTCCTGAGCGGCCTGTAGCTCCCGGCGCTTCGTCATCGAGGCGCGTCGAGGAGGCGGGCTTGAAGAAAGCAGAGGAAGTCATGGAGATTCTGGAGGCGTTCGATTTGGCTGGTTCGCTGCGGGGAGCGGCGGAGTTGTGCGGGTGTGATCACAAGACGGTCGCGCATTGGGTAGCGGTCCGGGACGCTGCTGGTGGCGGGCTGCCGGTGTCGGTCAGGCCGCGGCCGATGGTCGACCGGTTCGCGGCGAAGGTCGAGGAGTTGGTCGATCGTTCGCGCGGGAAGATCCGGGCGGATAAGGCGCACGAGACGCTGGTCGCGATGGGCTATTTGGGGTCGGAGCGAACGACGCGTCGGGCGGTCGCGGACGCGAAGCGCCGCTGGCGGCAGGGGAATGGGCGTCGGTACCGGCCGTGGATCCCGGAGCCGGGGCTGTGGATGCAGTGGGACTATGGCGACGGGCCCGAGGTTGGCGGCCGCTCGACGGTGTTGTTCTGCGCGTGGTTGGCGTGGTCGCGCTTCCGGGTCGTGTTGCCGTTGTGGGACAAGACGATGCCGAGCGTCGTGATGGCGCTTGATCGGACGCTGAGACGGTTCGCGTCCGCGCCGACGTACGCGTTGACCGATAACGAGAAGACCGTGAGCGTGGATCAGGTGTGCGGGATCGCGGTCCGCAACCCGCAGATCGTGTCGGTGGGTCGCCATTACGGGTTGACGGTCGCGACCTGCGTGCCGGCGGATCCTGAGAGCAAGGGCGGGTCAGAAGCGACGGTCAGGATCGCCACGGCGGATCTGGTCCCGACCGACCATAACCTCCGCTCGGCGTATCGGGATTTCGCCGAGCTGGAGTCCGAGTGCGAGCGGTTCTGCGAGCGGGTGAACGCGCGCGAGCACCGGATCACGCGCCGGGCGCCGGTGGTGATGCTCGCCGAGGAGCGCGAGCGGATGCATCCGCTGCCTGCGGTGGCGCACACGGTGTGCTTCGGGCAGACGCGCAAGGTCGACCGGCAGTCGACGATCTCGGTTGGTAGTGCGATCTACTCAGTCCCGAGCTCGCTGGTGGAGGAGCGGGTGTGGGCCAGGGCGCATGGGTCGGAGTTGATCGTGGTGCATGTCGACTCGCCGGAGGGGCCGCGTGAGGTCGCCCGGCACGAGTTGACGACGCCGGGCCGGCCGAGCATCAAGGATGAGCACTATCCGCCCCGCCCGGCGGGCGCGCTGGAGCGTCGCCCACGGGCCCGTTCGCGGGAGGAGGCGGCGTTCTTGGCGCTCGGACCGGGCGGCGAGCAGTGGCTGATCAAGGCGGCCGCGGCGGGCGCGACGCGGGTCAGACGGAAGATGGCTGAGGCGGTCGACCTCGCCAAGCTCCACGGCGCCGAGCAGGTCGAGCATGCGCTGAAGGTATGCGCTGAGGCGGGCCGCTTCAGCGACGGTGACCTGGCCGCGATCCTCGCGCATCAGCGGGCGGGGACGGTGATCCCGTTCCCCGCCCGCGCGTCGGAGGACTCCTCGTTGCAGCGCTCGACTCGCAGCTGGGAGGGGTTCGGGCGATGAGCGGCTATCGATGCGAGGCGGAGGCGTTCGCGGGCCCGGCACGCGAACGGCTGCTCTACGGAGCCCGGCAGCTGTTGGTGCGCGTGCGGCTTCACGACGGGCCGGGCGCCGTCGATGATCACGGCCGGCCGACCAACCTGCCGGACGCGTATACCGATCTGCGGCCCGAGCAGGCGCGCCAGCTCGCGCTGGCGTTGCTGCAGGCGGCCGAGGACGCCGAGCGGCAAACGCTCCAAGCGAACTGGTGGAAGCAGGAGGCCGCGCGATGAGCGATTACCGCGACAGCGTCCACTGCCGGATCGATCCCGAGCAGGTCTGGCAACCAGACGGCGGGCGGCCGGTGCAGGAGATCAGCGTGATCATGACCGACGATCACCGCTTCGACTGCCGGCGGGAGCGCTGCTGGTTGCCGCCGGCGATCTGCACGCTCACACCCAATGAGGCGCGCGAGTTCGCGTCAGAGCTGCTGGAGTTCGCCGCGCAGGCGGATCGGATCGGAGCACGGCTATGACCGTCAAGCTACCAGCCCCGCCGCCGCTGCCCGACGAGCTCGACCGGCTGCTCAGACGACTGCGGCTGCCATACGTTCGGCGGGCGGCGGCGGACGTGCTCGCGACCGCCAACTCACAACGCTGGGAACACGCCGAAGTCCTCAGGGTGCTGCTCGCCGAGGAGGCAGCCGGCCGCGACCACGCCACGATCACTACCCGCAGGCGCGCTTCCGGGCTGCCCGCCGGCAAGACGTTCGATGCGTGGGAACCCCAGGCGTCGGCGATCCCGAAACCCACCCAGCAAGCGCTGCGCACGCTCGAATGGATCGACCGCGCGGAGGTGCTGTGCGTTTGCGGGCCCAGCGGCACCGGCAAGAGCCACTTCGTCGAGGCGCTCGGGCATTTGGCGATCGACAAGGGCAAGACCGTCGCGTGGCACACGCTCGAGACGCTCGCGGTCCTGTTCCGCCGCCACCGCGCCGATGACAGCGTCAGCAAAGCGATCAGCAAGCTGATCCGCGCCGATCTGATCATCGTCGATGACGTCGGGCTGTTGCCGGTCTCGGCCGACGCGGCCGAGGCGCTGTTCCGAGTCGTTGACGCCGCCTATGAGAAACGATCGCTCGCGATCTCGTCGAACATTCACCCTTCCGGGTTTGACGAGCTGATGCCCAAGACGCTCGCGACCGCGACGGTCGAGCGGCTGCTGCATCACGCGCACCTGCTGATCACCGACGGCACCGACAGCTACCGACTCGCCCAGGCGACCGCCGGCAAGGGGGTGAGGCCCCTGACCTGAGACGGACTTTAAGCGACCATCGGTCGGGTAGCCGGGACAGTTACCCGTCCCGGCTCCCACAGAACCGTGCTTGCGCTGTTCGCACACGGCTCCTCGGGACGGTGGGTTATGACCCCCGCCGCCGGCCGGTTTGCGACCTCGATCTATCCCCATCGAGCCAGCGATGGCTGAACGGGGGCAACGACATTCCTTCCATCGTCACAGACGGGGCGGTCTCCGCATTGACGATCGCCTTCGGCATATCTGCTGTTGCGATCGGCAGGTGGAGCTGCACCGTCATTTGATCGACCGGGACCGCCTTCCCTTGCCCGCCCACGCTTGCGCGGCCGGACTCAGCGGGCATTACACCCGCCTTCCAGTACTACGCGGTCCTCCGACTTCTGCTGGGCCATCGACCTTCGTCCTTTCGTTCTCCGGCCTACCGGCAACCTCGCCGGAACCCAGCAGATCTCCCGGGATGAAACGCTGAGATTTCGCTGAGATCGCGTCGCCACTACGCCCTCCGGTATCGGCAGGTATCGGGCATCGCTGCTGCAGGCCAGCTCACCCAACCGAGGGGCGCCTTACGGCGCTTCACTTTCGTTCGCGACCACAACGCATCTATGGCCTCCTCCAGACACGCCCTCACGGAAGCTCCGCAGCGCATAACCAAGCCGCACTGGAGCCGCCCGGTCAATTCCGGGCCGCGCCCTTGCCTCTTCGATGTTGGATTCCCCCTGTCAGGGCTCCAGGACAGGACTTCCACCTCCGATCTCAGCATCCGTGCCCGGCACACCCGCGGCGCCTCGCCCTCCGGGCTCGGCCCCCGCGACGACGGTCGCTCTCCCACCCGGCCGTGGGGAGAACTCATGGCCACCAGCGGGGAGAAAAGATGGCCGCCGGTGGGGAGAACCGATGGCCGTACTTGGGGAGAAACCGATGGCCATTGACATTGCGGCACCTCACCACCGCCGAGAGGGGCTGGTCCACGAAAGGCCCTCCACACCGGGGGGCAGGCAAAGCGAAGGCGCTACTGCTGTTTCCGTGGGTGGGGTGAGAGGGTTCGGGCGGGGGTAGCGCCATCGCCCGGTCGCCGTCAAGCAGCGCCTTGATGGTTGGTCGCGGGACGCGAGTCGTTTCTGCTGTTAGCAGGGGTTTTGCGCTGCTTGACTGCGCCCGGGTCGCTGGCGCTGGTGGGCTGGGGAGTTCCGGGCGGGGACCGCCCGGAAGGGCGGGTTGAGGGTGCGCACGCCGCGGTGCTCCTAGGCTCTGGTTTAGCGAAGTACAGAAACCCTTGGGAAGGAACGGTGGCGACGTGCGCAAGGCAAGCGTAGGCGTCCGCGCGTGGGCGCGGCTTTTGGGGCTCGGCAAGACGGTGGTC
The DNA here is from genome assembly GCA_963836065.1 of uncultured Solirubrobacterales bacterium. GTDB lineage: Bacteria > Actinomycetota > Thermoleophilia > Solirubrobacterales > Solirubrobacteraceae > Palsa-465. Next base: position 403,451 of record CAWIII010000021.1, on the reverse strand, counting down.
GAAGCGGTCGATGTCGAATCAGACGGCACGATCGTGGTGTCGGTCCGCCCGGGTTACAGCCAGCGGGATCGTTGCCCGCACTGTCGCCGGCGCTGCCCGGGGTATGACCTCGGCGAGGGGCGCCGGCGCTGGCGGGCGCTGGATCTCGGGACCACATTGTGCTACGTGGAGGCCGACGCGCCGCGCGTGCAGTGCAAGGTGCACGAGGTGGTCGTCGCGGCGGTCCCATGGGCGCGCCACGACGCCAGGTTCACGCGCAGCTTCGACGATCAAATCGCATGGTTGACGGTCAACACGTCAAAGACGGCGATCTGCGTGCTGATGCGGATCGCGTGGCGGACCGTCGGGCGTATCTGCGCGCGCGTCAGCGCGGAGGCCAAGCAAGGACGTGACCTGTTCGCGGGCCTGAAGGCCCTCGGCTTCGATGAGATCTCGATCCGCAAAGGGCAGAAGTACCTGACCGTGGTCGTCGACCATCACACCGGCCGGCTGGTCTGGGCGGCGTACGGCCGGGACCGCAAGACGGTCGAGAAGTTCCTCGATCTGCTCGGGAAAGAACGCTGCGAGCAGATCGAATTCGTGTCATGCGATGACGCCGAGTGGATCACCCGGCCGGTCTCCGAGCGCTGCCCGGACGCCGTGATCGCGCTGGACCCGTTTCATATCGTCAAGGCCGCGACCGACGCCTTGGATGAGATCCGCCGCGAGATCTGGAACGAAGCCAGACGCGCCGGCAACAAGCAGCTCGCCAAGGATCTCAAAGGCGCCCGGTTCGCGCTGTGGAAGAACCCAGGCAACCTAAGCGAACGCCAGCAGCAACAGCTCTCAAGCATCCAACAGACCAACCAGCGGCTGTACCGCGCCTACCTCCTCGCCCAACAACTCAGGCAGATCTACCGCGTCGACGCCGAGGACGGCCTCACACTGCTCGAAGCGTGGCTGAAGTGGGCCCGACGATCACGCCTAGAGCCATTCCGAAAGCTCGCCCGCCGGATCACACAACAGCGCGAACGCGTCGAGGCGGCGTTCACCAATGGACTCTCAAACGCCCGCGTCGAGCAGATCAACACCCAAATCCGCCTGATCATCCGCCGCGGCTTCGGCTACCACTCACCCAAGCGCCGTCATCGCCCTCGCGATGCTCTCACTCGCCGGGCTCTGCCCACCCCTACCCGGACGGTGACACTACCCACGGATACGTCAGTAGGTTCAAAGCGAAGCCCTCTCCCGGCGGCGGTCGAGGCAACAACAAGGATGACCTATAGGCAATGCGATCACGCAACCTTGTCTGACCGGACGCCTGAGTTTGGGCGAATCCGATTGTGCGCAGCGCGCCGAGCGGCGCGATCCCTTGGTCGACAAACCAATTGCCGGCCGACTGCCATTGGGGACGACGAATGCGATCGCCCGGAACATGGAGCGGCTTACACGCAATGAGGGCCGTGCGGACGTGTGCGGAGACCTGGCTGGCGGGCAAGCGGGTCTCGTGCGAACTGCGTCGAGGAACCGACGGCTGGGCCGGTCTGCACGCTCGGTGGCCGAGTCGTGGGGGCTAGTAGCTGAACACGGTCGCGTCGTTGCCGGCCCACTCCCATACCGGCGTCGCACCCGCGATCCTGACGTTCGGCACCTTTTCGGCGTCTCCGAGGTCGCGAGCATCGACGCAGATCGGGCAGAGCCACAGCTCGCCTCCGCCGTCCGCGAACTGCTCAAAGAGCCGCTCGAGCGGCGGGCAACCCTTGCACGCGACGCCCGCTGCCTCGCCTGGAAGGCCCAGGCGGACTCCCTCCTTGGTCGCCCAGATCACGACCTGCTTCCCCTGGCTCAACGCGGCGGTTGCGACAAGAAACGCGACGAGAACACGCTCTGCGTCCTCGAGTCCGGTCGCGAGATTGACGAGGGCCTTGCCATTTGCTGCGCCTTCCATGTCCGCCTCCTAGTGAACCTGATCGTTCGTTAGTACGAGACTACAGCCGATCGTCTGGCACGGCCGAGGCGCTCCTGCTTCGCGCGCAGCACGGGCATCTCGGGGGCGACTGCGCGCGGTCTGGGCGCCCAGACGGACGACTTCTGTGGCGACGATCGGATGGCCGCATCGGGCCGGCTCGCCGACAGCTTCGGATCGGCGCCGCGAGTCTCGAGATGGGCGAATCTCAGGGCGTCGCTCTTGAGTGGCTTCTGTCCTGCTTTCGCTCGAGGCCGTCGCACAAACCATCGCGGGTCTCGACTTTTTGTGCGTTTGCGACAAGGTGAGGATTCGGGGGCGAGCCTTTTCAGCCGCGGAGGACCCGCTCTGGCCGCCTGAGCCGCTCTCACGAGGTCAGCGAAGACAGCCGTTGTCAAATTCGCACAAGGGGTTTGGTTTGTGCGACGGCCTCGCTCTCCGGCGGGTGTCTGCAGCACTGTCGTTGAGGGTTCTTTGTTGGGGAGTGCGGTCCTGAGCGCCGTCGTGCTCGGTTATCGCGGGCAAGTTCGGGATGAGTGGGGGTTGAGCACGAGGGCCATTGCGCGGCGCGCGCGCTTAAGTGCACGGGGATCGCGGTGGAGCTGGTAGTGGCAGTTCGCTCCGACTGCCAACGCGTTGATGGTGAACGCGATGTCTTTCGGGTCGGTGGCTTCTGCGAGCTCTCCGTTCTCCATCGCGGCTGTCGCCTCGCGCTCGAGCACGCGCAGCCACCGGTTCATGACCTTCTGGACGGCTTCGTTGACGGGGCCGGGGCGGGCGTCGAACTCGACCGACGCGGTGGTGAGGAAGCAGCCGCCGGGGAACGGTGGATGGCCGAGGTAGTCGATCCAGGCGTCGCAGATCGCGTTTAGGCGTCGGAGGCCCGGTGGGTGAGCGGCGGCGGGCTCGTAGACGGCGTGACGGAAGATGTCAGCGGCGAGCTCGAGCGCGGCAAGCTGGAGCTGCTCTTTGGAGCCGAAGCGGCCGACGAGTCCGCTCTTGCTCATCTCGAGCTGCTCGGCGAGGTGGCCGATCGTGAGGCCTTCGAGCCCAACGACCGACGCGAGCTCGACGGCGGCGTCGAGCGTCTGGGCACGCGAACCTGCTACTTGGATGGCGGAGCGGCGAGCCATCGGAAGGCAGAAATTTACCGCACGATCGTGTCGTATATATTGCGGACGGTCGTACGGTAACGGCTGACGGAGGGATTGCACATGAGGATCCGGTGGCTCGGTTGGGCTGGTGTCGAGATCGAGGAGCAGGGCGAGCGCGTCGTCGTCGATCCCCTCGAAGACGCTGCCGCGGTCTTCGTCTGGCTCTGCGAGAGGGCAGCGGCAACGCCGCGGCCCGAGGTCATCGCGCCGCGAGGCGGCGCGCTGGCGGGCGACGCGTCGGTGTACGAACCACAGGGTTACGGCGGCAGCCGCACTGAGCAGCTCACGATCGCCCAAGCCGATTATGAGCTAAGAGCGGCCGGGCTCAAACGCAGGCCGACCGCGCCGTGGACCAGCATCACCATCGGTCCATTCACCCTCACCGCCCTGCCCGCCGTGGACGGGACCGGAGACCCGCAGGTGTCATGGCTGATCGAGGCCGACGGCAAGCGTGTCCTGCACCTCGGCGACACGATGTTCCACGGCTGGTGGTGGCGCGTCACCGAGCGCTTCGGAGCACCCAACGTAGTACTCGCACCAATCAACGGCGCCCGCGTCTCCTTCCCCCACCGCCGCCCCGCGAGCCCGCTGGCGGCCGTCATGGACCCCGAGCAAGCGGCGCTGGCCGCCGAGCTGCTACAAGCCGACCAGCTCCTCCCGATCCACTACGACGGCTATGCGCTGCGCGGGGTCTACGAGCCAGTGCCAGACGCGCTCAACCGACTGAAGGCGAAAAGCAACCGAATAACGGTGCTCGAACTCGGAGAGAGCGTCGAGATCTAGCGCAGCAGTCTCCGCTTTCCAAGCGCGACCGGGATGTCGTTGTGTTCGGCGCTCCCCTCGCTTTGCGCGCGGATACGAGGCCTGTCCGGCCGCGCGAGCTGGGTTGGAACTCGAGTTCGGGAAGGGTGAGTGTGACGCGTAGCTCCGCCGCGCCACCTAGCGCGCGTCACGCCGGGCAGCCGAGCTGGTCGTCTAGCTCGAGCCGCTCTTCAGCGACAAACCTCGTCTTGAACGTGAAGGCATAAGCCGTGGGGCCGTGTTCCCGCGGATAAGCAAGCCGCTGCTCAGCTTCAGCAACGATCGGAAGCTCGCCGACAGGGACCCACCAGAGCGCCATATGCATTCCGATCCGATCAAACCACTCTCGCCGGCGACGCATGACGTCGGTATGCGCGCTGCGGTAGACGAACGTCGCGAGCTGATCGATCGACTCCCAGACCGACAGATTTACGATGATCCGGTCGTTGTCGAACCTCCGGACGGCGATTGCGCTGCCATCTTCGGTCTGGAGGCGCCACACGAACCCAGGCGCCCGGTCCGGGAGTGCATTGATCGGATCAAGCAGCGCCACGAACTCCGACAGTAACTCAGACTCGATCGGAGCTTTGGCCAACGCGATATTGACCTGAGCAACATGGAAACCCGGTCGCACTACCTCGGACATTAACGCAGCCGACGGCTGATCCTTCCCGGCGAACTCGGCTACCACAGCAGGGGGTCCTCCTCCATGTATGGGAAGCCGTCCCGACTCCTCTCGGTCCCCGCTTTTCCCAACCGCGATCCCTCGCGCAACCCGTGGCGAATGTCCGCCATGCGCGGATAGCGTGCACGCCGCCAACGTGGCCACCGCCGGCGTCGCACCGACCTGATCGAGGGGTGCGGCTCTAATGGAGTGACCTGAGTCGCTTCCGCTGAGGGTCATAAATGCCCTGTAAATTCGCGTGTTTGTGGGTCGTGCGAGTTGCTGCTCCATCGAGAGGAACCAGTGGTACCCGGGCGGTCTTGTGGCGTCTGAGCGCCCTGTCACCCTCTCCCGGGCCTCCACAGCGCACTTACGCTGGCGAAAGCAAAGCACTGACGCCGCCCGGTCTCCCGGATCACCAGCAAATCCGGACATTCCGACGTCACTCCCTTAGAGCCGCACCCGCTGCGACCGGGCTTTTGATGCCGTCGCTCGTGTTTGTCGGGATCATCGCTTTAGTGGGTATATCTCACGGCCGTCGCTCGCGCCTGCGGACGCTGGCGCTAGACTCACAGATGGTTGGGCTGGTGCCGGGGTCAGGCCGTGTCGGCGCATCACCTCGGCGATCGCGGCGCGGTCTGGTGGCTCTCCCGCCGCGGCGGTCAGAACCGCGCCGATGTCCTCGAAGTATGCGGGGCCGAAGACGCCTGGGGTCGCGATCGCGAGGAACTTTGCATCGACCGCGCAGCGATTCTCAAATCCATGGATCGAGCCTCTCCTGACGCACAGCACTTCTCCGGCATCGAGTTCGGCCTCTTTGCCGTCCACAGTCCATGTCGTGCAACCGGTGAGCCCGTAGATGGTCTCCTCGAATGCGTCGTGGCTGTGTGGTGCCGCCATGTTCGTGTGCGCCGGGACGTCGCATTCGAAGACGCTCGCGCTCCCGTTGGAATCGCTGCCCTCGACGAGGAAGCGGACGGTCATGTGCCCTAGTGCAATCGCTGGTTTCAAAGCTTGGTTCATCGGTTCTCCTGGTAGCGAGCGGGCTCGAACAGAGAATGACTTGACCACCTTTCGACCCTCGATGGTGACCAAAGGACCGGCCTGGGGGCGTGGAAGGCTCCCTCGGCAAGTCCTCTGATCCGCTCTACTCGATGTCGTCAGCCATCGTCTCGATGGCGATGGTCAGCTGCCGACGTGAACCGTCGTTCAGGCGCCGAACGACGTCAGCGTTAGAGCTGTTCGGTTGGCCGGGCATGCTGTCCTCTCCTAATGGCGGGTCCGTGACCGCAGGTGTAGTTGTCGTGAGGGTCGTCAGGCGGGAATCCCGGGAGGGCCGAGGATCTCGATCGCGTATTCGGCGGCGAGCGCGGTGAGGCGGGCAGGATCGGCCGGCTCGATCGCGACGGGTGGGATCGTGAGCTGCTGCGCCGGCTCGCCGACGGCACGGACGAAGTTCTCGAAGCCGCCCGGTTCGACCACGAGCAGGAACCGCGCCTGTTCCGAGCTGATCATGAACGTGTGCGGGACGCCTCGGGGGCCGTAGACAAACGAGCCGGCCGGGGCGATGATGACCCGGCCGCCGACCCAGAACGTCAGCTCGCCGTCGATCACGTAGAACCACTCGTCCTCGTTGCGGTGCACGTGCAACGGCGAGCCGCTGCCGCGTGGGCCGAGCGTTTCCGTCACCGCGACACGCCCGGCGGTGGACTCGCTCGAGCACTTGATCGTCACGAGTTGGCCGAGGAACCACAGTGCCTGTCCCTCGCCGGCATCTAGCGCGATCGGTGCCAGGGTGCTCGGAGCGCTCGCCGAGTTCGCGGTTGTCGTTGTCGTGCTGGTCATCGCGTCCCTTCCTTTGGGCTCGTTGATTGATGACACGGAGCATGCGCTCATGGCGCACCGGTTTCGATCCCTCGGTTGCGGGGATATTTCCCGCACGGTCCGCAAGCGGAAGGGATCCACCGGCTCGTGCGCGAGGTGGCCTGCCTGACGCCCAGCGGCGGCGTTCAGACGCGGGTGCCGTTGGCGCTGAACGTCCCGCTCGAGGTCAGCGGCGTGCGCTGGGCGAGCCGGGGCATGTAGTCGTCCAGGAAGATCCGGGCAATCAGCTCCTGGCGCGAGGAGACGCCGGTCTTGTCGAACAGGTTCTTGATGTGGTCCTGGACGGTGTATGGAGAGAGCACGAGCCGCTCGGCGATCTCGGGGTTGCTGAGGCCCTGGGCGAGGAGCGTGGCGACCTCGCGCTCGCGCACGGTCACGCCGTCAACTTCGAGGCGCAACGCGGTCGACTGTTTGCTCGGATTGCGCTCGAGCACGATCGCCACCCCGCCGTCGGCGTGGCCCTCCGGAAGCGAGGCGTGCAGCGTGAGCCATCCCGACGACGTCGGTACAGCGACGGCGCCCGCGCCCCGCTCCGGGGTGCGCGCCCGTCCGCGGGTGAAGTCCGCGAGCGCGAGCACCGGTGTTGGAGGGGTCGCCTCGGAGCCGACGTGGCCGCTTTCCAAGCCGGCGAGGAGCTCGCGCGCCGGAGCCGTGATCATCTCGATCTCATTGCCGGCGCTCAAGACCACGAGCCCAGGCCCGGCGGCGTCTCGAGCCTTGCGGGCGGCGTCGAAACGCAACGACGTGCGGATCCCGTCAGCGATCACGCCGGTGACACTCGCGAGCGCGCGAGCGTCCTCGCCGGTGAAGTCCTGCCTGTGCTCACCACGCGCGAGGTGCACTGCGCCCCACACGCGGCCGCGGCTCACGAACGCTGCGCGCAACTCGAACGGAATGCCCGAGGGCACGAGCAGATCCCGGTAACGAACGCTGCGCTCCGGTCGCCCTTTCGTGGCCTGGCTCAGAATCCCGACCGGAACGCGACGCGCCGCCAGCCCCGCGAACGTGTTCAGATCCCGAATCAAGTACTCGCTGGCGACCAGCCGCGCGCCGGCGTCGGCGACCGTCGCCTGCGTGTAAATGCCCGCGGTGATCAGCTCCCCCGACGCGTCGCTGGTGATCAGCCGCGTCCCGGGATCCAGCGTGTGCCAGCAGGCCGCGTCTGAATCGAACACGCGCCGCAACCGCGCGGCTACCTCACCGTAGTACTGCTCGCGCGGCAGGCCACGCCGCCCGAGCAAGGCTACCTCTTCGACGAGCCGATCGATCCGCCAGCGTCCTGCGGGCATCGCGTGAAGATTACAACGAGCTGCACAGCACGCGAAATATCCCGGCGACCAACGGATCGACCCGCTACCTGTACGAGCCCAACTGCCCGCCGCAGATCCCAGCCCACACGACGCCTGACGACCACCAGCCGCCCGGCTCGGCGGATGCTGATCGAAGGGATCGCGCGGCTCCGAGACGGGTCGCGCTCCTTTGCGCTTAGCAGCAGGGATCGTTAGCGACCCCGCGGACGACTGCTTTGCTCGCCGCTCCTCTACGAGCTCACGATCGCGTTCGCGACGACGCGATCGTTCCGACCTGGCTCCGTGTCGCCGAATGCGGGGCTGGCGTCGAGCGCGGGCCGACCGTGTACGCGCATAGGCAAGGCCGAGCCGAGGCGGGCCGGTGCTGACGTCCCCTGGGGCGGCGGTCCAGAGTGTCCCAACGCATGGAAAGTGGCAGCCCGGCCGTCGTCGATGGCCTCGCTCGTCATTGCTTGAAGCGGGCGGCGCTTGCCGCAATCGCGTGAACTGGACGCTCCGCCCGCTACTGCCTGCGCTCAATTGGGGAAGCGATAGATTGCTCTTTCGCTTCGTGAGAAGGCAAGAGTGGCCTGCGGTCACCGTGTGCCCGTCGACTTTCGGTCGACCCGCGACGGCGGATGCTAGCCAGCTCAGCCCCCAGACGACCAGGTGGCGAGCGGTCGCGCGCGAGCTCGGCGCCACCGCTCGCGACGTCGAAGACATGGAGCCGGCCTTCGATTCGAGCAAAGGGCGCGATTGAAGCGCACGACCTTGTCTCGGCCTGAGACGCCAAGGTCTTTCAGTCAGAGCCAGAGCCGCAGCACTTCTTGTACTTCCGGCCGCTCCCGCACGGACACGGAGCGTTGCGTCCGACCTTGGTTGCTCGCCACGGACGTATCGAAGGCCTCGCAGCGTCGAGCGCCTCGACGATCTCCGTCATCCGGTCGAGCGGGGGCAGCTCACCTTCAAAGGTGGCAGTTGCCGTGTCGCGGACGACGGCGCGGTCGCCGGCGTCCTCCAGGTGCATCGTCCGTCGGACGCTCACGCCGGCGCTCGAACGGCTGATTCGCTGGGCCTCGGCTGCGAGCGCCTCAGCCTCCTCGTCACGCCCGATCTCTCGATACAGCAGCACCAGCCGGTCGGCGATGTCCTCCCGGCTCCTGACGCCGGGCGTCGAGTAGCCGCGGCGGAGCAGCTCACCGGCCCGGCTGTAGTCCTTCGGCCGGTTGTTCGTGAAGAAGTGCCGGTCGGCCCAGCCGATCCACCCCCAACCCCAGCGAGGGTCAGCCGCGAGCCACTGCTCGAACAGCGCCTCGGCCTGGTCGGTCTCGCCGAGCTCGAAGTACGACTCGGCCACCGCTCGCCGGCGGTTTTCGACCATCAGCTCGTCCTCGTCTGGGAACCGCCGCAGCGCCTCCTCGCACACCGCGATCCTCGCGCGCAGGAGCTCTGGATCCTCGCGCCCGGCGTTCCACAGCGCGTCCTCCAAGTCCTGGCTCCAGTTGAACAGCGACTGGTACATCGAGAACCGATCGTCGAACCCCCGGATCGAGTCGATCCCGGTCAGATCGCAGAGACGCACGACGTCGGACCACGCGTCGAGCCAGATCGCGGCCGCGCTCGTCGCCTCCTGGCGCTCGAGCGCGTCGTAGCCCGCCTGGATCTTGTCGCCGAGGAACTCGATGCACACCTGATCGACGAGCTTCTGGCCCAGGCTGCCTACGACTTGCCCAAGCTCGTAGGGGAGGCCGAGCGCTAGCAAGCCCCGGCTGTTCGCCCCTCATCCGCGCCCCCAGATTCTGACCTCTTCAGCCCCACCGCTTGGACCTTTGATCACGGTCGAGCGGACAGCGTTTGGCGCCGCGGGCCCTCATCGACGGCGCTGTCCGTCGCCCGGACAGCTGGTGAAGATCGGCTCAGTGAAGAACGATGAGGTCGCCTCCCGATTGCCGCTGTGGTAAGCCGGAGGGATGAGCTCCGCGTCAATGTCGTCGGGGTCGCTCGTCCCGCCCGTCGCGACAGGTGCGCAGGCACTGCCTGGGCACAGCCGCGGTTCTGCACCCGACGGTGGTGGCCCTGCTCTCGGCGAGAAGCGCGTCGCTTCCTGGCGTTTGCGGACGATCGCTTTCATGATCGGGCGACCGACTCCGCGCCCTCCCGTTCGCCGTCGGCGTCCATGAGGGGCGGCCGGTTCCCGCTTCTCCTATCGCCCAATCTCGAGCGTCCGGCTGCGCAGTCCGCACCGGGATCGCTTTCATCCGGCCGCCACGTCGCGTCGCGCGATCGCGTTGGCGACTTATGTGAGGCTGCCATTTCGGCATGAACGACGTGAACGAACGGGCCTTTCGACCGCCTCGATGACGCGATATGTGAGGTCGTGAACGACGTGATCGACGTGATCGACGTTAACTCGCTGGTCGACGAGCCAGGGTCACGGCGGCCTCGCTGGCGATGGGTGCCGGGGCGCTCGCACGAGGACCCATCGCCGGTCCGTCGGGCCGAGGAGGCTCGCACGTCGCGTCTCCAGACGCCGCGGGAACTGCCGCCACCCCGGCTCGCCTCTTGCGTGCCGGCGTCGTCGATGCCGCGCGGGCCTCCTCCCTTCAGTGCGCCGTTGACGTTCCCCCGGCCTGCGACCAGTTATGTCGTTTATGTCGTACGTCGTCAGCCGTCAATCCGACGCTCGCGACAGCCACGTCGATCACATGTGAACGACGTCAATCCCCAGCAACCACGGCACGTTCACAAACCACCTGCACATAAGTCGCCGATGCGATCGTCCCGATCCGGCCGTGCTGGCGCCGCAGCGGACTTGCGGAATCGCCCACGAGCACCTGCCCGGAGCCGCGCCGGGGCTTGCGGTCTTGCCGCCGAGGATCGCCGGCTTGAGGTCGCTCGCTAGTGTTAGTGGCGGCCGGCGTCGTACCGGCGTCGGTCGCGCTTGGTCGGGCGCCCGCCGAAGTCGACTGGCCCGGCGAGCCGGCGCACCTCGGCCTGGCGCTCGCGCTCCGCGACGCTCTGCTCGGTCTCGTCGTAGAGGTTCGCCGCCTCTGCGGCCGACACGCGGCGCTCGGCCGCGCCGCGCACGATCACTGTCCGCCGCACGGTGCCGATGGTGATCTCGAGCTCGTCACCGGGCCCGACCTCGCGGCTCGGCTTGGCGGCCACGCCATCGACATGCACGCGCCCGCCCTTGACGGCGCCCGCCGCCAGCGCGCGTGTCTTGAACAGCCGCGCCGTCCACAGCCACTTATCGACGCGCATCAGCCTCCGGCGAGGACGGGCGTGTACCCCTCGGCCGTCAGGATCTCGACCACCACGTCGCGGTGGTCGCCCTGAATCTCGATGACGCCACCCTTGACCGAGCCGCCGACGCCGCACCGCTTCTTGAGCTTGCCCGCGAGTTCCTTCACCCCCGCATCGTCGACCGGCACACCCGAGACAGTGGTCACCGCCTTGCCGCGACGACCCGCGACCTCCCGGCGGACCTTGACGCGATTGCCGTCGGCTCGGCGCTCCTTGAGCTTGGGGTCACGCGCCTTGCGCAGGTCACCGTCGATGGTCGAGTGCACGACCCGGGAGTCCCGCTTCATGGCTCCGACAGTACCGGCTCGCCCGCAGCAGCGAACCAGACCCCGTCGCTGCTGCTTTCGTAGGGGTGATCGCCAACCGCGCTGCCGTTGCCGACTTGCGGTGTCGCCCAATTCCGAGCGCGGCCGTGGCTGCCGTTTGAGGCGGCAGACCGGGGCTGCCACGGTGGGCGCTGCCAGACGGCGTACGTCCTCGCGACCGCATCGGTCGTCTCGACCCCCACGAACTGAGCTCGGCCCAGGTCGTAATCAGACAGCAGGGTCGCGATGGCACCGGCGTCGAGCGTCTTGCCCATGTTGTCCCAAGCCAAGTCTCCGACGACGATGGCGGAGGCCGGACCTGGCGCTCCGGCGATGAGCAGTTCCGACAGGGCGGCGTTGGTATCGACGATGTGGCGCTCGTCGGGCCAGCGGACGTCGACGTGCTGGAGAATGTCGAAGGCGTCCTGCGGCGAGCCCCACTGAGTACATAAGTAGTTGAAGTCCGGGGACTGCGTTTTTGTTAGGCCGTCGACGAACACGCGCAGGTTGTCGCTGCGCCGCGCTTGGTCGGCCAGTTCATTGAGCGCCCGGCAGGGCAGGAGGCTGACAAAAAAGAAGCTCCGGTCTATGCCCACCTGCGTGGCAGCGCTGCCCAGGACGCCCGCCTTGACCAAGCTGCGCAGGCTCCAGCTGTTGGAGCTGCCGCGCTGACGCTTTAGCTGGTGACTTTCCTCCTCGCCGTTGTTGCACACCACGGTGAACTCGACGCCCGAGCCGCCTTCGCCGCGCTCCTCTAGGACGATCGACCGCGCACGGCCAGCGAGAACCTCCAGGAACCTCCCGACCGTCCACCGGCCTTCGTAACGATTGCCGAATTTGTCGGCTTCTCCACCGCTGCGGGGGCTCCGCATTGACGATTGCATGGCCTCCGGCTGACACGCAAGCAAGCAGTCAAGTCCGTCGCACCGAGCACCCCATGTTCGAGATGCCAGCTGGAAGCGCACCACTCTGGAGGTCTAGAGGGTACGGACCGGCCGGCTTTCCGCCTGGTCAGCGGCCGGTGAGCCGACCGTCGCCCACCCCGACCAGGCCGCAGCTTCAGCCGTCTACCGCGAATTCGTTAGCCGGTTCTGGTCTGTGGTTTCCGCGATTGCGCCTCCCCCAGCATCTCGCGCAGCGTGTCGACGGCTTGCTCGGCGGAGACCGGCACACGGCGGAACTGGACTCGGCTACCGGCCTCCGTCTTCCACGGTCCCTTGCCTTCGGCCGTGCTCTCCTCGTGCTCGGGGTCGAGCGGGTAGAGAAGCATCCCGTCGGCGCTGCCGTTCGGGTCGAGTCGGCCGAGATAGGCGGCCAATTGATAGACGTCCGACGGTTCAACTCCGAAGCGCCGGTCGGGCCAGAGGTCTTCAAGGTGCTTGTACTTCGCGTCGATGACGGCGACGAGTTGCGGACCGTCCTTGACGACGATGTCAGGCTTCAGCTTCCCTATCCCGAACGAGAGGTCGACCTCGCGCGATAGCAGGAAAGGGCTCTCGGCTGCAGTCGTGCCGTGCTCGACAGACATGCCGGGCGCTGCCAGCTGCACGCAGTGCAGTAGAAACAGTTCCCAGAGCTCGGCTACATCCAAGAGGATGCCTTCAGCATCCCCAGCCTCTGATTGCGCGCCGAACCCCTCACGGCGGCCGATGTGCCAGGACCGCCACGCTGCCTCTCTGAAGGGACGCGTAATCGGCGTGTAGCGGATGCGTTGGAGAGCGCGCTCGGATGGCAGCTGAGGCCTGGCGCCGACGGCTGCTATCAGCTGGGGCAGGACCTCCTTGACACGGAGAGTGTGCCAGTGGCGGTTGCCGATGAGCTGGTGAAGCGCACGTTCGGCCCACGACCAACGTCCGGGAGACATCGTTGTCGAGGTCCCGCTGACGCCTGACCGACGCCACGTGCGAAGAGCCGCGCGCGCAGCCGCACCGTCTCCCGTACGTCCAGTCGGCCGCGGACGAACAAACCGCTATGCGTGTGGTCGCGGCGAAACGCGAGCGGCCCGTGCCGTGACGCCTGCTCAAATTCCCGTGTCCAGACTGCTGCCAGCAGCAGGGCGATGAACGACTCGCTTCGCTCCCGCTCCGCGGTCTCGGGGACGGCTACGAGGTTTAGCGCACCTTCAAGCCACCGACCGATGACTTCGGGTCCGAAGCGCGGACCAATTTCAATGCGCCGACCCTCGTAGGCGATTTCCCCGATGTATCGGCCGGCCCACCATTGGCCCCGTGCATCGCGGTAGACGATGAAGTCCTCTTCGCGCTGAGCGGCATCCCCGAGCCGAATGATGAAGTCATCGGCGCGAAGGTGGTCCTACAACCGCGAGAGCCAGCGGTCCTCTCTTTGGTTTCGCGGCTCGAACGGCGTTAGGTCCTCGACCTGAAGCGTCAGAGTCACTTCTCCACCGCGGCGAGGAATACTTCCCGCAGCTCGCGCAGGATTCGCTCACGCTGCTGTGAGGCGCTGCCGGCCAAGTACTCACTGAGCAGGGGCGCGAGCGAGTAGGCCCAAAGACCTTCAAGCGGCGGAAGGGCTTGCCAGCGCCTTTCCACAAGTAGTTGCCGAAGCGGCTTCTCCTCGGTCTCAGGTTCGGCCACTTCGCGATGAATCCGACGATGTCGAAGAAGTATGGGGTTCCGACCACAAGTCTGCGTGGGACAACGCTAAGCGTTAGTGGCCGTCCCGTTAGTCGCTGTGGGACTCCCCGGTGGCGCCCGTTCCACGGGATAAGCCCCGTTAGTCGCTGTTGCGTTATTCTTATTCGCTGCCGACTCGGGTGAGGTAACGATTGCGAGACGAGAGAGGCAACGTGCTCGACCCGACACCGCGCCGACGCAATTGCGAAGCCGAGCGCGACGGTCGAGACGCTCTGTCGACCCTGGCGTGGACACCGAGCACGCGCAGAACCCTGAGCAGCGCTTCGATTTCCACCACCCAAGGGAGCCCTGAAGATCCGGGTACACCAGCTATCGACCGCACCCTTAGCGAGCCGCGAGATCTCTACGTCACCGACGTCCCACAACGGCGACTAACGCTTAGCGTTGTCCCACGCAGACTTGTGGTCGGAACCCCGGACCAGGCGGAGAGCGCGCGTTTCGGTGCATCTGGGAGGAACGCGATGATCTCGCGGATGAGATCCCATCTAAGCTTGCGGTCCAGGAACTCGGAGCGGCCAGACGCGATATGCCGCAACGCCGCAACCAGTTCGGTGATCGGCAAGTCGTTGAGCGCCTCCAGGATTGTGGGCACCTCGCAGGACCACCGCTTCAGTGGATCATGGATCGCGGATCATGGACCTCATGCCGGCGATTCCGGTAACGTGGTGGCACGACCTCGCTGGCGCGCGCTCGCAGCGTACGCTCGCCGCCCGACCCGTGGCAACCGCGGCGCCGACGCGTGGAGTCGGCCAGTCGACGCGTTGGCGATCGACGGGCGTGTTCGCGCCGGTCAGCCGGCGACCGCCTTCTCCTCGACAATCAGCAGGCCGGTGCGCTCCATGTCGAGGAAACGTTTCGCGTCCTCGATGGCCGCTGCCATCTCGGGCGACTTGAGCGCCGCGTCCCTCGCCTTGTCGCTCTTGAACCACAGCTCGCCGATCCCGTCGCAAACGGGCTCGCCCGGCGCGCCGTCGACGTGGTTCTGGACCCACCGGGTCAGCCCGGGCAGCCGGTTCACGATCGCCGTGTGCTGCTCGCCGCTCCACTCGCGGGCACAGGCCTCGCGCGTGAGGTCGGGGCGACGCTGCAGGACGAAAATCATCTTGGACATCTCTTGTCTCCTTTTTCGGGGTGGTCGCCGGCATGCGTGCCGGCGGCACGATCGATGCCGCGTGCGAGACCGACGCGGACGCGCCGCTGGCAAGGGCGGGGCCACGCGCCTGGGGATGCCCGGTTCGGCCCGGGGCTCGAGGCCAAGGCGCTGAGCGGCGCTCATGCTCGCACCGCCCGGAGCGGGTGGCGCGCGAAGAAGTCCTGGAGCGCCTCGGCCAGGCTGTCTGGCTGCTCGAGGCTCATTAGGATTTGCGTCGCGTCCTTGAGCACATACGGCTCGGCCTCGGCGAGCCACGAGAGCAGCAGCGCCTGGCGCTGCTCCCACACCGGCGACAGCGCGCGGCTGCGACCGCCGAGCACCGCCAGCGCCGGCTGGGCGACCCGCGCGGCCTGCTGCGCGCCGAACGCCCACTGCTGCACCGCTGGGAGCTCCTGCTCGAAGAACGCGGGAGCGTCGGCCACCATCCGCGCGGCTGTGCCCGGCAGCCGGCCCTCGACGGTGGCGAGTGCTCCGGCGCCGGCGACCCCGTCGAGGAAGGCCGCGACCGCTCCGGCGCGGTCTCCGGCGCGATAGCACTCCAGCGCGGGCAGTGCGACCTCGCGGCCCCAGGCCGCGCGGCTCGGCACCGCCATGAGCGCCGGCTCAAGCAGCGCGAGCGAGTGCACCGCCTTGGGGGCGTCGAACGCGAGCTGGAGCGCGATGTTTGCGCCCGAGGAGTGGCCGATGACGTGGGCGCGCTCGACGCCGAGGTGGCGCAGCAGCTCGCGGCAGTGTCGTGCATGGTCGGAGAGGCTGCCGGCATCCCACGGGTGGCTGCTGCCGGCGTAGCCCGCACGGTGGTGGGCGATCAGGCGGTGCGCGCCGAGTGCCGGCTCGTCGAGCAGCGGGTCGAGCAAGGCGGTGCACAGTCCGCCGTGGATCAACAGGACGGGCTCGCCCGCGCCGCGGTCGGAGTACTCCAGGGTAAGGCCATCGACATTTGCCTCCTGCGTCGAGGCGCCGGTGTCTTGCGGTCGTTCCACCGGCCGAACGGTAGACCGGCAGGCGGGCCCGTCGCGACGATGAAAACCATGGGTTCGCTCGGCATAGGATCGGCACGTGCCGCTCGACGCGACGCAGAATTCGCTCGCTTGAGCGACCTGCTCGGCGCCGGCGCGCGAGCGCGTGAGTGCCGCGCTCGTGATCCGCGGTGAGCCGAGGATATAAGGATGCACTGTTGCCGGGCCGCATTCGATGCAACGACGTCCACTGGGCGGACGCGGCGTCGCTGCGCTGGCTCGCGCGCTCGCTCGACGAGCTGACAGGCGGCGTGCTGTGCGCCGTGCGCTCGTGGCCCGGCAGCCGCTGAGGTAGCCTTCGGGCCTGGTCAGGGTCCCACCCGTGGGATGGCCTTGAAGGTCACGCGGACCGTGCTTGGCCCCGACAGGCTGGAGCAGGCGAGCTCTCCCGTGTCCGGATCCGTTGCGCAAGACTCACCCGAGATCTGCTCGCCGAAGACGACGCGTAACTCGAGGCTGTTCTCCTGGTCGCAGCTGACGGGCAGCGTCCCGTTCGCGACCGCGACGTCGTCGTTGAATAGGAGGAAAGAGTCGGATTCGCGGATGGTGAGCTGGACGCTCGCGGCGACTGCAGTACCTGTCGAGACCTGAACCGAAAGCTCGTGATCCGGGCCTGGGGCCGGACCGTTTCGCCCACCGCGATCCGTCTGAATCGGGCCGGGTAGGGGGGCAGCGGAGGCTCGTCGAGGTCGGCAGGAAGGATCCGACACCGCGAACCGGGGGCGGGTCTGGTTCGACCACTGCGGTCATGTACAGCTCCAGCTCGCCCTCGAGCGTGTGCTGGCCGTCGACCACGGTGACGGCGTCGAGGGTGATGTCCACGCGACACAGGTCGACCGCGAACTCCAAGAGGTTCGACGTCAGTTCGAGGTCGGGCACGTCGGCCACGATTGCCCACGTCCCGAGCGCGAGCCCCGGGATGGCGTCGTACGGCGACCGCGTCGTCGCTGCTCCTGGGGGACGCGTCGGTGAGACGAAGAGGAAGTCAGCCTGCGGCCACAGCTGCGTGATGGCCGCCCCGGGCCGGTCCACGGTGATCGGCAGCTCCTCGCCCTGGCCGCCGGCGTCGGTGCGGACCAGCCTCCAGGTCACGCGCGTGTCGGGCTGGGGCAGGCAGTCCGCGGCGATCGTGAACGAGAACAGCTGGAACGCCCGCGCGCGGGGCGGCGCATACGGCATGAAGTAAGTGATCGCCCACCGCAATACCGGCGCGCGCACCAGCTGGTAGCGCAGGCGCGCATCGGCATGGCCGGGTGCCATCGCCCGCAGCTCGACCATGCCGCACGCGTCGCTGAGGGCGTGGAACTCGACCCGGGCGCGGGTCTCGCCCGAGGGGCTCGTGACGGTCGCGGGCAGCTGGAGCGCGTCGGGGCGGTTGGTCGTGAACGTCACCTGCTGCCCGTCGGGACCGGCCGGACACGAGACCTCCGCGAACAGGCTGGCTGCAGCGCCGGCGAGCAGCTCGTTCCCGGATGGATTCTCCGGCACGAGGTGAACGCGGGCGACCCGGCGAATAGCCAGAGAGACCGGCGTCGAGCTGCCGCATTCCGTCCCCTCGGCGAAGCTGCGGGCGACCGCGGTGAATGTCTCGTCGGTTGCGTGGCGCACGATGACACAGCCCTGGGCGCCGCCGTGGGCGACCGCAGCGCCGGCCGAATCGTGCACGCTGACCTCGAGGCTGGCGCTCGTCGGCAGCGGCAGATGGGCCGGCTGGTCAGACAGGCGGGCGCGCCAGCACAAGTCCGTGGACGCGCACGCTTCCGCCTCGACCTCCGGCCCGGGATAGCCGTCCGCCGCGAGCAGGTCAATGGTCGGCGGGCGGATGATTCCGATCCGCGCCGCGGGTCCTTGCTGAACCGTGGCGGGGAAGTCCGGGGGCGCCGTGATGCCGCACAGGCGCGAGATGTCGCCGCCGGCGCGCGATCGCTCGAGCGGCAACAAACCTCGCAGGTAGACGAACCCGGTCCGCGAGCCGGGCGGGATCTGGAAACGCAGCTCGTCTGGCTTGAGCGCGACGATGCGAGATGTGATGTCGATTCCTCGAAGGTAGAGGCCGACATCGGCGGGCAGCGGCGCTGGGAACGTCCGCCCCGGGGCAGGGCGTGCGATGAACTCGCGATCCGGCGGGTAGTCCGAGCACAAGCAGTCGGGGGTCACCGACGTGATCAGATCGACGTACGGGTCGCTGGCCAGGGCCGCGACCGACTCCTCGAACAGCCCTATGCAGAGATCGGTGACGTCTCCACACCCTGGCTCCGCTGGCCGACCGAGGCCGGCGTCCCCGGTAGGGCCGTCCGGCGGTGGTATCCCCATGTCGGGCGGAAGTACCGGCTCGCTTGGATCGCCCAGGCCCTCGGAACCGGGCCGCCCGCCCGGGTCGGCGCCGTCCAGCGAACGAATCAGGGTGCGCTCGAACTGCGCGACCGTCGACATACGGTCCCGGACGTAGTCCCCGGCCTCGAAGGTGTGGGCGGCGGTTCGGTTTCCGTCGCGCACGTCGAGCGCGAAAGCGGCCTCGAGCACCTGCTGCACCGGCCCAAACTGGTCGGCACACGGTGCGTGAGCGCCGCCCAGCGCCCCGCCGATCGACGCCAACGCACGGGCCGCCCCGGCGGTACGTCCGGTCCGCGCGACGCCGCGACCGGCCGCCGAGGCGGTCGCGATCCGCTGATCGAACAGGCGCTCGGCATCCTTGCGGCGCAGGAGCGCACCGGCCGCCAACCCGGCCAGCTGGTGCAGCTCGCGCACGGCCGTCATCACAGCTGCCGGAGCCCGCGCATCGGCGACACCCACGCCCTGCACTCTGGCGGCGAGCATCGCGAGACCCTGCAGCCGCCCGACCGAGACGATTCTCCGAGCCACAGGCCGCGGCGGGGGACCCTCGCCCTCTCGCCCCCGAACGAGCGGCTCGTCGTCGCGCGTAAGTCCCATACGCCTTCGCCGGCTCCTCTAGTCCAGGGCTGATCTCGTCGCGGCGGTCACGATGCCGTCGCCCGTCGTCGCCGCCCCGAGCGCTGGCACGTCGCGCAGCGGGTCGAGCAAGGCGGCGCACAGCCCGCCGTGGGTGAGCAGCACGGGCTCGCCCGCGCCGCGGTCGGTGTTCTCGAGGGTGAGACCGTCGACGTCTGCCTCCTTTATCGGGGCGGCGGTGTCTTGCGGTCGTTGCACGGGCCGAACGGTAGACCGGCCGCGGTCGCGGTCGCGACGATGAAAACCCTGGGTTCGCTCGGGTAGGATCAGCGCGTGTTGCTCGGACGCGGCGCAGAGTACACCCGCGTGATGGGCCTGCTCGAACGGGCCCGCGACGGCGCGAGCGCCGCGCTCGTGATTCGTGGCGACCCGGGAATCGGCAAGAGCGCGCTGCTTGAGGCGGTCGTCGCAGCGGCCGACGGCATGACCGTACTGCGCGCGCGCGGCGTCGAGTCGGAGTCCGAGCTCGCCTTCGCCGGTCTGGCCGATCTCCTGCGACCCGTAGTCGAGGCGCTCGACGCGCTTCCCGGACCACAGCGCGCGGCGCTGGTGGGTGCGCTCGCGCTCGGCCCGCCGGCGCCGGGCGACCGCTTCACGATGTATGTCGCGACGCTGAGCCTGCTCGCCGCCGTCGCGGAGGACTCGCCGCTACTAGCCGTGGTCGACGACGCGCCGTGGCTGGACGCGCCGTCGCGAGAGGCGCTCGTGTTCGCGGCACGGCGGCTGCAGGCCGAGGGCGTCGTGCTGCTGCTGGCGGCGCGCACGGGCGAACTGGTCGGCAGCGAGGCCGCGGGCGTCCCCGAGCTGCTGCTGCGTGGGCTCGACCGGGCGGCGTCCGCTGAGCTGCTCGCTCGGGCCCCCGGCGCAGCGATCGCGCCGCATGTCGCCCGGCGCCTGTTCGACACCATCGGTGGGAACCCGCTGGCGCTGCTCGAGCTCGCCGCGGAGCTGACGGCCGCGCAGCGTGCGGGGGCGGAGCCGCTCGAGGAGCCACCGCCGGTGGGCGCGAGCATCGAGCGCGCGTTCGCGCACCGGCTCGCTGCCGTACAGGAGCCCGTCCGCCGCGCGCTGGTCGTGGCGGCGGCGAGCGAGTCGGGAGCGCTCGACGAGATCTCGGCGGCGCTCGCGACCCTCGGCCTCGACGCCGCGGCGCTCGAGGAGGCCGAGCGCGCCGGGCTGGTCACGATCGCCGCCAGGGGGCTGGCGTTCCGACACCCGCTGCTGCGGTCCGTCACCTACTGGGCGCTGCCCGCTCCCGAGCGCCGCGCGGCGCACCGGGCCCTGGCCGCCGCGGCGGCGGGCGAGCGCCGCGCGTGGCACCTGTCCGCCGCCGCAACCGGGCCCGACGAGGAGGTCGCCGCCGCGCTGGCGGCCGCCGCCGACGCGGCACGCGCTCGCGCGGCTCCCGCGGCCGCGGCTGGCGCGGCCGAGCGGGCGGCCCGGCTGACTCCCATTGCCCAGACGCGGGCGCGCCGCCTGCTCGAGGCCGCCGGTGACCTCGCGCGCGTCGGCCTGCCGGAGCGCGCAAACGCGCTGCTGAACGAGGCGCTGGAGCTCGCCCCAGACGCCGTGCTGCGGGCCGACGTGCAGCACATGCGCGCGCTGATCGAGGCGCGCGGCGGCGCCGCCGCGGCGGCGGCGCGGCTGCTCGTGACCGAGGCCGAGCGCGTGGAGGGCGTCGACGCGGCGCGGGCCGCAATGATGCTGATGGCGGCCGTCCAGCCGTGCTTCGAGGCCGGCGAGAACGCCCCCGGGCTCGCGATCGCCCGGCGCGGAATGGCGCTCGCCGAGCGCGCCGGGCTGCCCGCGATGCCGACGGGACTGCCGCTTGCGATGGCGCTCTTGCTGTCCAACGAGCGTCGCGAAGCGCGGCCGCTGCTCATCGGCGCCGCCGACTGGCTCGGGCGCGCCGACGATCCCTGGGCGCTCGGCCCGGTCCTGGTCTTCGGGATAGCGCAGGCGTTCATCTGGATGGAGGAGCTCGACCGCGCCCGCGGCCTGCTGATTGCCGCAATCGAGCATGCGCGCGCCGCCGGCGCGCTCGGCCTGCTCCCGTACGGGCTGCTCGTGCTGTGCGAGCTCGAGTTCCGAGCGGGCCGCTGGGCAGATGCGCTCGCGGCCGGCGCCGAGGCCGCGCGGCTGGGCGAGGAGACGGGACAGCCCAACGACCGGGCGTTCGCGCTCGCGACGCTCGCGCGCGTCGAGGCGGCCGCCGGGCAGGAAGCCCGCTGCCGCGACCACATCGCGCAGGCGCTCGCACTCATCGAGCGGCTCGGAGCCGAGATCGTACGCGCGTACACCGGCGCCGCGCTCGGACTGCTCGAGCTCGGGCTCGGCCACAGCGAGCAGGCGATCGAGGCGCTCGAGCCCGTCGCGGCGTTCCTCGCCGAACGCCCGGCCGGCGACCCGTGCGTCCTGCCGTGGCCGCCGGACCTCGTGGAGGCCTACGTGCGCCGCGGACGGCAAGACGACGCCCAAGCCGTGCTCGCCGGCTTCGAGCGCGCCGCGCGACACAGCGACAGCCGCTGGGCGCTCGCGGCAACCGCGCGCTGCCACGGACTGCTCGCCGAAGCGCCAGACTTCGAAACACACTTTCACGACGCGCTCGCCCGCCACGAGATGCCATTCGAGATCGCCCGCACGCAGCTATGCCTCGGCGAGCGCCGCCGCCGCGCCGGCCGCCGCGTCGAAGCACGCGCAAGCCTGCGCGCCGCGCTGACCGGCTTCGACCGCCTCGGCGCACGCCCCTGGGCGGAGCGCGCACGGAGCGAGCTGCGCGCATCCGGACAGCGGATCCGGCGCGGCTCACCGCACGCCACCGAGCGGCTGACCCCGCAAGAGTTACAGGTTGCACTCACCATCGCACGCGGCCTGACCAACCGCGAGGCCGCCGCTAGGCTGTTCCTGAGCCCCAAGACGATCGAGTTTCACCTGCGCAACATCTACCGCAAGCTCGGCATCCGCTCGCGCACCGAACTCGTCCGGATCGTGCTCAGCGGCAACCCACCCAGCTAGCCCCGTTTTCCGCGGTTGAGTTGGGGTAGGGCCGGCGTTTGTGCTGTGGTTTGGGGGCTTGAGGGGTCTGATCGCGCTTTCGGGGCTTAGTTTGTTGTGGCAACTTGGGTCTGTAGGCTGGTTTGTGTTTCTGTCCGCAGGGTACTCTAGCGTTGTGGCAACATGTTCGTCAAAGAGACCGTGGTTCGGCGTGGCACGCGCGCCTACACGTACGTTCAGCTGGTGGAGGGCTATCGTGACGAGCGCGGGCGGGTGCGCCATCGTGTTGTGGCAAACCTGGGTCGTAAGGAGGAGCTGAAGGCCTCGGGGCAGCTGGAGAAGCTGGCGGGCTCGTTCGCGCGGTTGGATCCGCCGCTGATCGGCGCTCGGCGCGAGGTCGGCGCGCTGTTGTTGGCCTGGCACTTCTTGCGCGAGCTGGATGTGGCCGGGACGATCGATCGCTCGTTACCGCGTTCGGAGCGCTCGCAGTTGTCAGTCGGGGAGGTGGTCGTCGCGCTGATCGCCAGCCGGCTGTGTTCGCCATCGCCGTTGTATGACATTGCCGGGTGGGCGTCGGGGGCGGCGGTCCGGGAGCTGTTGGGGATCCCGCCACAGTTGCTCAACGACGACCGGCTGGGGCGGGGGCTTGAGACCTTTGCGGTGTATGCCGAGCATGTGCGCGGCCTGTTGGCCGCTCGGGCGATCGAGCGCTTTGGCGCCGATCCCGGCCGTTTGCACGTGGATCTGACAACGGTGCGCGTGGCCGGCGCGTACGAGCACTCGGCGCTGGTCGCGAAGGGCTGGGGCTCAGATCGCCAGGTGGCGCGCCAGGTGCGCACGTTGCAGGCGTGCACCGGCGATGGCGTGTCGCTGTATCTGCGCCCGGATCCCGGCAACTGCTCGGAGCTGGCGCTGGTTGGCGCTTCGCTCGAGCGGCTGTTGTCGTTCGCCAAGCCGGGGATGTTGATGGTCTGCGACTCGGCGCTGGGTAAGCCCAAGCCTTTATGTGAGATCGACCGAGCAGGCCTGCGGTTCATCGTGCCGCTCAGAGCCGACACCGGGTTCGCCGAGCGCTACCTGCAAGAGCTCGGGCCCGACGCGCTGCGGCCGATCAGGTATGTCGCAGAGCGCGAGCGGCGACTGCCGGCCAGCAACCGCACCAAGTATCGCGGCGCGCTGTGCGACTGGGAGCTCGAGGATTCCGAGACCGGCGAGCGCAAACAGTTTCGCGTCGTCTACATCCACTCCTCCGAGGAGCGCGCGCAGGTCCACGCGGCGCGCGAGCGGGCGCTCGCAAAGGCAGAAGAGCAGCTCCAACGCGTGCGCAACGGGCTCGGCGGGCGCTATTACAAGACCAAGATCCAAATCGAGCGGCGCGTCGGGCAGGTCGTCGGCAAGAACATCCAAGGGCTGATCACTGTCAACGTCGGCCCCGTCCGCAAAGGCAAGCCGACACTCACCTGGGAGCGCAACACCGAAGCGATCAAACAAGCCGCGCGCAGCGACGGGATCTACGCGCTGGCGACCAACATCCCCGGGCACCTCACGGCCGGCAAGGTGCTGCGCCTCTACAAAGACCAGGAGGTCGTCGAGCGCCGACACCGCGACCCCAAACAGACACTCAAGGTCCGCCCCATCTTCCTGCACAACGACGACCGCATCCACGCGCTCATCAGCAGCGTTGGGATCGCGCTACTGATCTTCGGGCTAATCGAAACCAGCCTCCGCCAAGCACTCGACCACGACCCACACCACGAGCAAAAGCTGCTGCCACTACTACCCGAAGGACGGCTCGCTAAGCCCACCGGAGCCAACATCCTCGCCGCCTTCCAAGGACTCGACCTCACCTACACCCACCACGGGCCGGAACTCGACCCCCTGACCCCCACCCAGCAGCGGATTCTCGAGCTACTAAGCATCCAGCCACCCTGGCCACAGCGGGACAGGTAGCGCCACCGAACTGTCCTGACCGTTCGGCCGTGGCGGCTGCGGTGGAGACGACTACGACCCGATCGAGATTGCGCTCCTCACGGAAGGCATCGACAACCGTGCGCATGAGCGTCGTTTTCCCGCCGCCGGCTGGCGCTTCTACGAACGTCCAGAGCGAGCCCTTGGTGATATCGAGGACCGCCTGGCGCTGCTCGGGGTCGAGGTCGATGGGCTGAGACGCGATGGCCCGCTCTACGGTCTCGCGTGCAATGTGGATCGCACGCGACGCTGCCTTGGCGTCGATGGTCTGTGCGATGGACTCCTCAGCCATGAGGATCGCTGTGGTTGTCCAATACGAGTAGGCGGGGTCGGCTGCCTCGCGGACTGGCACCAGCTCTTGGCGTAGGCCGACCTCGTACTGGCGGATCTCGTCTTGGGTGAGATGCAGGCCCACAGCGGCCCGCTGGACGGCCGGGGCAATCTCGGCCGTCGAGAACACCGCCCCATCCCTACAGAGCCCCTGAGGGCTATATACGCGCTCCTCCAGGGCCCCGAGGCGCTTGGCGAGGGGCTTGGTGGCCCATCCGGTGGGGTGGTCACGCCGGATGGGCGCTGGCGCCGCGAGCCCATGGGCGTCGAGGTCGGCCCGGTACCGGTCCCAGTGCGGTCGGAGATCCTGCGCCTTGTCTTCGGGGGACTTGGCGCGCCGGGTGATGCGCAGCTGGTCGGTCAGCTCGGCATCGGTGATCGGCCGGCCATACTCGGCCTCCCATCGCCGCGCGATCTGAAGCGCTCGGGTGTGGTTGGTCGAGTAGTGGGCACAGGCGCTCTCGTCGATCCCCTTGATCCGCCACGAGACCCGCCCGCCCCGTGCGCGGTTCCAGTCGTTGTACTCGAGCTCGTAGCCCATCGCCTCGAGCCGCCGCGCCATCTCGCCTTGGCTCGCGGCGTCTCGCTCTTCGACACAGCGTCGGTTCTTGAGGCCGTACTCGTCGAGCGCAAGCGGGCGCCGTCCCTCGGGATGATCCGGGAAAATCGAAGCGCACAAGACGCCCACCGGCTTCGCCGGTGGGCCTGAGGCGCGCCCAACGGGCGCGCTCCTGTCCTGGGGAGAACCGAGCGTCTGAGGCGGGGTGCTGTCCGGGTTTAGTCCGGGTGACGTTGAATAGCGTCGCGAAACGACGACAAGTGTTGAAGGGCATTTTCCCTGGAAATGAGCACTGTGGACGGCGTGAGCAGGGGTTTCGTCCAGCCGGACGATGTTCATCCCCTACATCCGCGGCGGCGGGATCGAGCACGTGGTCTCGGTGCTCTCGCCAAGAGGCGCGGAGTCCCACCAGATTCTGGACTCGTTTGAGGGAGTCCCGGCAAATGAATCCACGGTCGCGATGCAGCTGGGGGCGGTCACAGGCCAGGTCGCGGACTCGAAGAATGCGGCCGGCTTTGCCGCCACGGCGGCGCGATTGCGAGTCGCCGCCAGCGTGTTTGGCGGCTGACCCGCCGGGCGAGGCCAGAGCCCGCCAACCCCTGTTCGTGAAGACACCAATTGAGAGGAGCGCGCGTGAGCGCAATCAATAATGCTCTGGCGACGATCGACGAGATCGGCGCCGAGGGAGAGATGGACGCCGACGCGAGAGCGTCGGGGCTGGACGAGCTCGAGCTCGACTGCGTGGCCGAACCGATCGTGCTGCCCGACGGCAAGCGGATCTTCCCGGTCAGATTGTTCGGCGAGCCAATCCACGAGCTCGCCGCACGACTGATCGACACCGAGGATCTGTCCGCCAGCCGGTTCCTTCGGTTAACCGGCCAGCCCGGGACCGGCAAGTCGCAGCTGGCGCGGCTGATCGCCTACAAGCTGTGGAGGGACCGCGGCAAGGAGGTGGCCGAGCGCCACGGCAACCCGTTCTACGGGCTGGTGGAAATGCAGCCCGGGCCGACGTCGGATGAGTACTTCTTTCGTCACGAGTTCGTGCCCGCCGCCGAGCACGGCGGCGACGTCCGCCTGGTCGACTCGGCGTTCGTCGAGGCGATGCGCAACGGCTGGCTGGTGATGATCGACGAGATCAACGCCGCCCGCGACGCGTGCCTGCTGTCGATCAACGCGACGCTCGACGGGCGCCTCGCTCTGTATCTGCCGGCGACCGCCGAAACGGTGATCGCCCAGCCCGGGTTCGGGGTGCTTTTGGCGTACAACCCGGGGCTGGTGGGCGCCAGCGACATTCCGGACGCGTGGCGCTCGCGGTTTCCGGCGGCGCTGGAGGTGACCTCGAACTGGCCCGCGCTGGTCAAGCAGGGCGCACCCGAGACGCTGGTCGCGGCCGCCTACCGGCTCGATCGGCTGCGGATGGCCGGAGAGGACGGACTGGTGTGGACGCCGCAGTACCGCGACATCGAATCGCTATCCGAGATGATGATCCGGGTCGGTGAGCGCGCGGCGATCGGCTTCTTCTGCTCAAACCTGCACGAGCAGCTGACCGCCGGTACGATCCAGGCAGCCGAGACCGCGGCCGCGTGCCGGATGCTCGACGAGGCCGGCTACGGGCACCTGCGCGTATCCACGGCCGCGAAGATCCCCAACCTGCACGGCTATCCGCGGGCGGTCGCGCGATGACCGGCAGCTCCACGCGGCCCAATGAAGGAGGGTTGTTCGCGCGCGAGCTCTCCCGCGCGGTCGCGCAACGCGGACGGCTCGACCCGGTCTACCGGGCGCTGTCTGATCACTGGACGCTGATCCTGCAAAGACTGTTCCCGGTCTGGTCGCTCGTCGGCCCCGGGCTGGCCGACCCGGTCACATCGAGCTCGCGTCTCGCACCGTGTACCTAGACGCCGACAGCCTGCTCGGCAGCCGCGAACAGATCCTCGCCGGGACGCTCGCTCCCCACCGGGTGCTGGCGACGTTCGGCGTCGCGATCCACGAGGTCTTGCACGCCAAGCACACCAAGCTGTGGGTGATGCAGCAAGACCGCGAGCTCACCGACAGTCAGGACGAGCACGACAGGCAGCTCGCGGTCGACCGGCGGCTGCTGGAGGAGCCGCGGATGGAGGCCACCGGCGTGCGCGAGTTCCCGCAGACCAGCCGGCGCGGGGTGTTCATCCGCCGCGCCCTGGCCACCGCCGTGGCCGAGGTGCTGCTGCCACGGTTCATCGAGGCGATCATGCTCGAGGCGGTCGCCACCCAGACGGTCAGCCGCGAGCTGTGCGGGCGCTCGATGGTCTACTGGATCATCCTGTTAGTTGATTGAGTTACTTACTTACTTACTTTTCTACGCTTCGAGGACCTTGCCGGTGTAGGTCCATTTGAACGGCTTGGCGGTCTGGTTGTAGGTCTCGATGAACGCAAGCATCTGGCAGGCGAGGTCCTGTTCGGAGGTGAAGATGCCGTGCTTGAGCAGTCGCCGCCA
Organism: uncultured Solirubrobacterales bacterium; assembly: GCA_963836065.1. Lineage (GTDB taxonomy): Bacteria > Actinomycetota > Thermoleophilia > Solirubrobacterales > Solirubrobacteraceae > Palsa-465. The sequence goes on along the minus strand of CAWIII010000021.1, from coordinate 375,980 downwards.
GAGGATCGAGAAGAAGATCTCGATTTGGTTGAGCCACGAGGCGTGCTTGGGAGTGAACTGAAAGCTCCAGCGGGGATGGTCTTTGAGCCACTGCTCGACTTCCTCGGTGCCGCGGGTCGAGAGGTTGTCGGTGATCGCCACGATCTCCTGACCCTCCACGACCGGGATCTCGTCGTCGAGGTGGTCGAGGAAGTGGATCAGGTCCCACCGGTTGCGGGTCTTGGACGGCATCGCCAGCACGTCACCTGCCTGCACGTTGAGGCACGCGAACAGGCACTGGGTGCCGTTTCTGGTGTACTCGTGCTCGCGGCGGGCGGGCTTGCCCGGCGCCGGCGGCTGGTCGGGCTTCGTCGGCGCCTTGGCCTGGATCCCGGTCTTCTCGTCGAGCGAGACGACCAGCACGTTCTCCGGCGGGTCGACGTACAGCCCGCAGATCTCGCCGAGGCGCTCCTCGAACTCGGGCCGCGAGTAGTCGCTCATCATCCAGTAGTCGGTCCGGTGCGGCTTGATCTCCGCGCGCGACAGGATCACGTGCGCCTGCGACGCGGACATGCCCACCTCCGCTCCCAGCTCCTCATAGGTCCACCGCTCCCGCCGGGCGCCCTCCGCAGTCGGCTCCGGCCGGGTGCACGCCTTCGCGATCAACAACGCCCTGGTCTCCGGGCCGTGCGTCAACGGCGCCCCTGACCGCGGGGCATCCCTCAGCCCCTCGATCCCGCGCTCGGCATAGCGCCCGCGCCACTTCACCACCGTCGGCTCAGAGCACCCCACCCGCTCGGCGATCTCCACGCCCTTCAACCCCTCCGCCGCCGCCAGCACGATCTGCGCCCGCTCGATCATCCGCGCCTCAGAACTCACCGCGCGCACGATCCGCTCTAACTCCAGCCGATCCTCCACTGACACCTCGATCTGCTTGATGACACCCATCGCCAACCTCCATCCTCGCCGAACTTGTCGGCAAGGACTTCGAGGCCACAAGCAGGGAACCTACCCGATGCAACGAACTTGACGGATGAACCACTACCTGCAGGCGCGCACCCACTACGGCGTCTGCGACCCGGCGCGGCTCGGGCCGCTGCCCGGGCTATGGAAGCGGGTGCTCGGCGGCGACGATATGGCGCGGCTGGATCAGCTGTTCGCGCGGCTGATCTGGGCCAAGGACGGCGACAACGGCGCGCTTGACCACTACGCGAGCGAGTACCGCGAGATCATCGGCCCGCCCCCTCCCCCGCCGCGCAGCGCGGACGAAGAGACCGGCCATGACCCGGCCGCCGGCCGGCGCTGTGCGGGTTCAGACGACCACGACGGCGATCACAGCGACAACTGCGACCAGCCGAGCGTGCAGTCGCTGGGCGACGCACTCGAGCAGGCCGCCGCGGACGTGCGCGACTCAGAGCTCGAGCAGCTGAGCGAGGACATCGACCTCCAACAGCTGCTGAAGGCCGCCACCAAGCCCAAGCCGCCGGCACGAGGGCGCGGGCGCGGTACCGGTCGTCCGAGCGGCAGGCTCCCGGACCGCGGTGTGAAGCGCTCGCCGATGGCCGACGAGGTGCAGATGGCCCGCCAGTACGCGCGGCGTCTTCACCAGGCCCGCCACCTGGGGCTAAAGCGGATCGACAAGCGAACGCCAGGAGGTCGGTTCAACGCCCGCGCGCACATGCGCGCCCACGCGCAGCGGACGCTCGGGGTGCCGGTCAGCTCGCACCCCTGGGAGATCACCAAGGTGATCACCGCGCCGCTGCAGGAACCCCACGTGGGGCTCGTGGTGGATACGTCGGGGTCGATGGCAGCTTGGGAGCCATTTTTGGGTCCAGTCATCTGGGTGCTGTCGGAGGGGCTGCGTTCGTTCAGAGGTCGATTGGCGGTGGCGCTATTTGGCAACGGCGCGCGGCTGCTATGCGACGGCTCCCGGCCGTTGGCGCTGGTGCCGGGGATCAAGACCGGCGGCGGGACCGCGTTCGGCGGCGACGCGATCGGCCTGTGCTCAGAGCAGCTCGAGTTCGAGAACCCCCGCCGGCACGGTTCGTATACGTGATCTCAGACGGCGGGTGGTGTGACACCGAGCGGGGCGTCGCCAAGATCCGCGAGCTGCGCGAGCTGCAGATCCCAGTCGTGCACCTCTCGATCGGCTTGCCGCCGCTGTCGGTCGACGCCGACCGGACGATCACGATCGAAGACCCCGCCACCGCGATGGACATCATCGCCGCCGACACCGTCACGGCGCTGCAAGCCCGCCGGCGCCGCTAGCCCCAGCCGCAGCCTCACCAACGCGATCGATCCTCGATCGCGCTCCACAAAGACCCCAACCCGAAGGAGAAACTCCATGCCGATCAACCCTGCGCTGCTCCCCTCACCAACCCTGTTCGACATTACATCGGTGGACAAGAAGGGGGTCGAGGGGCGCATCGTGCGCGCGTCGCTCGAGGAGATCGAGCTCGCGCCCAACGCCAGACGGGAAATCTCTGCCGAAGGCATCGACCGCCTCGCCGCGATGCTCGCGCGGACCGGTCAGCTCGTGCCGTGCATCGGCCACCGCCCCGGCGAGCACGAGCCGGTGGTCCTCTATGACGGCCAGCGCCGCTACCTGGCCGCGACCAAGAGCCACGAGCTGTGCGGCACCGAGGGCTACGAAGGCCTCGGGCCGGTCAGGAGCCTGATCGTGCTGCTGCTCGACCACGAGCCCTCGCCCGAGGAGGCGCGCCGCATCCAGGGGCAGGTCAACAACCGCGAGGACCTCAGCCTCGTCGACCAGCAAGAACAATTCCGCGACTGCTGGCATGCCCGCGCCGGCCGGCGAGCAGCTGTCGGTCACGATCGCAAACCGCCTCGCGAACATGCACCAGATCGCTCCCCAGCTCACCGAGGCGGTCGCGGCGCGGATCACCAGCAGCGACCTGCACGACAAGGCGCTCAAGGACCTCGGCGCGTTCGTGCACCGCACCGTCGTCGAGGACGAGCACACCTACGCGGTGCGGATCGACGACGGGGCACTGCTCGACGGGCAGAAGCAGATCGAGCACGCCCGGGCGCACCTCAGCCCGCAAGCGCAAACGCAGCTGGCCGGCGTGCTCGGCTGCAAGCCCGACAAGCTGCAGATAGAGCTCGACGCGCTCACCGCCCGCGCAAAGACCAACGCACTGAAGATCAAGATCACCGGAGAAGTCCGCGACCGGGCCCGCACCGGGCGCTACGCGTTCGTGCACGAGCGCGGGCAGGACTTCGCCGACTCGATCTGGGTGATCGACCCGGTGTTCATGCTCGACCTCGTCCGCGAACAGCTCGCCGACGGCAAGGGCGACGAGGTCGCCCGGGAGGAGGTGTACTTCGCCGGCGCCAAGCTCCAGGACGACGAGCTGCGCGACGCCGCCGCCGAGGACCGCAAGCGCCGTGAGGCCGCACGGGCCCGCCAAGCTGAGGTTGAGCGCAGCAACCTCGGCCTCGGCCACGACATCAACGCCAAGCTGACCGACCCCACCGACGGCCAGCTGCACGCGCTCAAGGCGATCGTGTGCCACCTGATCGCCGGGCAGTACCGCGAGGTGATCGCGTACGGCGCCGGCTGGACCGACCGCGACCGCCAACAACCCGTCGGCGACACCGGACGCTACGAACCACGTCACGTAGACGCGATCCTCGACGGCGAACTGCAACGCGCGCTCGACGACCCCGACCCGCTCCGCGGAATCGCGCAACTCACCGCCCGCTGGGCCGCCGCGTTCGTGCTCAACCCCGACGGCGTCACGCGCACCAAGGCGCTGGGCACGGAGCGCATTGCCCGAAAACTCCAAGACGCGCTGCCCGGCGGCGAGAACCCGCTGCGCACCGCGGTCTGGGAGTTCATGCGCCCGATGCTCTCTCCCAACCTCGCGGCAGTCAACCGCGACGCGTTCATCACCGACCACAGCATCGAGAGCACCGTCGACCTCGACAGCCACCGATCAGCCTCCGACCTCGACGACACGCAAACCGGCGAGGCCGCTTAAACACACGCCCCGACTGCTCCCCACGGTCCTCCCGCGCAAGCCGCCCGCTCGGCGCGCTCGCGGGAGGACCGTGCGAGCTGGCGCACCCCTTTTTTGTCCCCCTTTGTCGGTCCAGCACGCTCGGTAGCACAGCGGGTGAATTGCCCCGCCAGGTAGCAACGCCAGGGAACCGATCGCTGACAGTTGGACGCGGTTGGCGCCTAGCGCCGATGTTCGCAAGACCCTCGACTTCCCAGGAACAGCGCCCGTGACGAGAGCCCGCTACCGACGCTTGCTCGTCGTCGACCGCAGCCGCGACCGTGGCACCGGAGACCACTCCTGCATCACACGAATGCAGGAGCGTGACCACCGACGATCCAAAGTGCCCAGTCTCCTTTGCGAGCGCGTCGCCGGGTCCAGACCAGACGCCTCCTTCTGGGCGATAGCAGCAGCCAGGTCGGCCAACGTCGCGGCCGTCGAGGACCCCGGTCGTACGTAGGCACGAGGTGGGCAACCGCGATCGGAGCTGCCGCTGTTCCTCTCGCGGTCGCGCGGCGCGGGGCGGTGAGTCCGCGGGTTGGGGTCAGCCGCCTCCGCTTGCAGGAATCGCACAAATCTGGCGGTCGGGCAGCACCGGCGCCCGTCTCTGCCGAAGACGACTTCCGCTTCCGCGCGGAGGAGAAGCTCGCGGTCGGTCTCGCCGTAGTTGCGCGTCTCGTCGAGCATGAGCGCCGCGGGCGCTTGCGCAACCCCTGGCATGCGGACGTGTCGGCGGCCGGGCCGTGGGACCGCCTGGTTTGTCACGTTCTCACAAGCCGAGTGTCAGCGCGCGCCGGCGAAGGGCTTCTGACCCACTGCGAGAGTCCTACGTTCGTGTGCGAGCAGGTGCGCGCGCTCGATCTCCGGGAGCCCTCCCTGTGGCGATTGCCGGGTCTCTCGCATTGGCAACGATGAGTCCCGCGTTCATCTCAACAGGGGTGTCGCCTCTGCTCCGCTTCGTATAGGTCGTGTGGTCTTGTGCGGAGAGAGCGCGGTTGCGCGCGGGGGCCGGACGGGGGTACGTTAGCCGCATGCCGCGCACACTCGTTCTCGGAGGGGGTTTCGGTGGGATCACGGTGGCGACCGAGCTGCGGCGCAGGCTGGCAACGACCATGAACTCGTCGATCGCAGCGAGGCGTTCTCGATGGGGTTGCGAAAGCTGTGGGAGCTGGCTGTCGAGGGGGCCGTCGCCGATGGCTCCCGATCGCGGCGCCTGCTCGAGCGTTACGGCATTGTTGTGCGACTGGAGGAGGTGCAGGTCATCGATCCGACGGATTTCGACGCCGATTTCCTCGTTGTCGCGCTGGGCGCCGAGGCGCGGCCGGATCTCGTCCCCAGGCTCGAGGAGCATGGTCATGACGTGTGGCGCAAGGAGGGCTTGCCCGCTCTGAGCAAGGCGCTGCGCGAGTTCGAGGGTGGTAGTCTGGTCGTTGCGATCACCGGCGGCCCGTACGCGTGCCCGCCGGCGCCGTTCGAGTGCGTGATGCTGCTCGAGGAGTGGCTGCGCGAGCGTGGGTTACGGGGTGCGACCGAACTGGCCGTCATCACGTTTCAGCCGATCCTGCTGCCCGACGCGTGGAGCGCGGGGCTCCGCGTGGCTGGCCGATCGGCTGGACGCCGCCGGCATCCGCCACGCGACCGGACGCAAGGTAGAGCGCATCGAGGCCGCGCGTGTTGTGCACGCCGATGCCGAGACGCCGTTTGACTTGCTGATCGGCGTGCCACCGCATCGCTCCCCGGCCGTCGTCCGGCAGAGCGCGCTGGGTGGTGACGGCGGCTGGGTAACGGTCGATTCCAGACGTTGGCCACCGCGTACGAGCATGTGTATGCGATGGGCGATCTCACCAAGATCACCCTGGCTAACGGCCACCCGCTGCCCAACGCTGGACTCATGGCCGAGCTGCAGGGCGAGGTGGTAGCACCGTTGCGGACCACCAGCTGATGACCGCCCTCATCGACGGCCGCGCTTGAGGGAATCGTCAGCGTCACGCTTCCCCCCAGTGCTGACGCTCAAGCGCCTGCGGGAAACCGACATCCCGTCGGCGCTGCGCGTCGTGGAATAACCCAACATGGACCGCTAGGGGCCGGGCATCATCTCCCGGCCAACCCGCTCCCCCGAAGCATGTCCTCGAACGGGCATCCGCGGACCTGAGAGTCCGGCACGATCGCTCCGGTCCCGTGGCTGCTTCGGGCGTGCCAGCAGGATCGCACCGGTGGTAACTGCGCCGAACGCGAGCACTCGGATCACACCAAGCGCCCCGCTGGGCACATCCTCCCCGAGCACCACCGTCCCCGCTGCGATCGGGACTGCGTTGGTGAACAGCGTGGCCAGCCCGGCGACGGTTAGCGCGGCTCCGCTCTGATAGCCGATCTGCAGCAGTGAAGTCCCGAGCAGGTAGCCCACAATCAGCGGGACCACGAACACCAGTCTCCCACCGCCCTCGGTCGCCACCTTCGTGCAGATGTCACCGGCGGCAAAGAACAGGCCCCCGGCGATTCCGTCCCCCACGCCCCGCTGCAGAAAAGCGCGGCCACTGGTAAAGATCACGATCGCCACGCCGACGGTCACGCCCAGCCACAGCACGATCGCCGCGAGCGAGCCGCTGGCGTCCGCGGCTTGGCCACCGGTCAGCGAGACCGCCAACAGCACGAGTCCGACGACGGCCAGAGCGGCTCCTGTGGCCTCCCGGCGAGTAAGCGTACGGTGCGCGAGCCTGGAGGTGGCAATAGCGAGGATGCCGACGCCACCGGCGGCGACACTCTGCACGAGTGCCAGTGGGGCGAGCGCCAAGGCTGCCACGTAGAGCGCAAAGCCGCCACTCTCCATCGCGAATCCGAGCAGCCACGCGCGGCTGCCGAGCAGCAGCTTCGCCGATCGCAGCGGCCGCCGTAGCGACAGCGTCGGGAGGCCGGCCGCCGCGTCGTGCTCGCGCAGGTAGGAGAGGCTGATCAGCACGGTCGAGGCGAGTGCGAGAAACAGGCCGATGATCGTGCCAGCGTGCACCTAACACCTCCCTCCGGACCGGCAATGCGGGACTGTCCCAGTGCGCTCGAAGGAAGCTATCGATGCGACCCCAACGGACGCACCGGCTCGCCTCCTCGATGCCGGCGGATGCCGTAGACGATCGCGGTCGCGGCAAGCACAGACAGCACGATGCCGGCACCCGGCGAGCCGAACAGGAGGTGAGCAATGAGACCCGCCGCAAACGAGCCGCCGAGTCCGACGAGCATCGTCTCGAGCAGCGTCATCGGATCGAGCAGCGTCATCGGATCGGGCCCGGGCAAAGCAAGGCGCGAGGGCGCCGACGAGGAGCCCGCTGGCGGCGGTAATGATCAGGTACGTGATCAGGCCCATGACTTGGCCCCCGGTCACGAATGCGACGGTGTCGCGACTGTGAAGTGCTTAGCTCGCTGAAGCGGCCAGCGGATGAACCGGCGGTCGCCGGGGGGCTGTCTGGGATGGCGGAGCCCCTGTCGTCCGGTGAATCCTGTTGGTGCGCGCGTGGAGCGAAGCGAACCACGTGTATGGATCGCAGCCATGATGTGTTGCAGGGCGAAAGCTTCGTGACTGAATCCACTGTCGGGCATACGTGTGAAAGCATCCTGAAGGTTCGATAAGACCAGCGCATGAACTCGGGGTCCCGCCTGTTCAGTCCGCTCATCGCCCCCGTAGGACAGCACTCGCGAACAGACTGAGCAACTGGGCGTGAGTCCCGGGTCTCAGAGCTGACGGCGTGTCGCGTAAGCGTCGAAGCCGGCACGCTGGATCAGCGGATACAGCGCGGGGCAATCTAACGGTGCGATCCTTGATTGCGTGTCCCTCAGCGACGCGCTGAAGCCTGCCGAACTGGCCGCCAGCGAAATCGGGCGTGTCGGGCGTAACGGTTCCGGGAGAGCGGCGCGATGACAGCGGTGCTGCTGGTGGGGATGCTGGTGCTGATCCTGGTCAATGCCTTTTTCGTCGCCGCAGAGTTCGCGCTTGTCCGCGCCCGTCGCTCCCGCCTCGAGCAGCTTGGAGAGGGAGATTCGCGCGCTCGGCTCGCGCTCGATGAGGTCGGCGAGATCTGCGAGTATCTGTCTGCCTGCCAGCTCGGGGTGACCTTCGCGTCAATCGGGATCGGGTTTCTCGGCGAACCGGCGATCGCGCAGCTGATCCACCCATGGCTCGGTGGGGCCCTCTCACACGGCCTCGCGCTCGCGATCAGCCTCATCGTCGCCTACGTCCTGACAACCGCGCTGCACATCACGATCGGCGAACAGGTGCCGAAAATCTTCGCGATCTCCCGCGCAGAACGTATGGCACGCGCGGTTGCACGGCCGCTGTACTGGTTCACAAGGCGTTCCGTCCGTTCGTCGCCGTCCTCAACGGGGCATCCAACGCGATCCTCCGGCTGTTTCGTGTCGATCCCGCGGTCGCATTCGAGGAGGGAGGCACGCCGGAGGACCTGAAGCTGCTGATCACGCAGTCGCTCGAGGGTGGGCAGCTCGAACAAGAGGAGGCGCTGATGCTCTCCGGCGTCTTCGAGCTCCACGAGCTGCAGGCACGTCAGGTGATGACATCGATCACCAGTCGTGACGGTCGACGTCTCGGCTGACGCCGAGACCGCCGCTGACCTCTGCATCCAGTCCGGACACACGCGCCTGCTCGTCACCGAGGACTCGGATCCCGATCGGATCAAGGGCGTGATCCACGCCAACTCGGTGCTCAGCCTGATCGTGACGGAGGGACCAGGAGCGAGAATCGACGGGGCCGTACGCGAGGCGCTGATCGCTCCAGAACCACAGCCGATCGACATCCTGCTCGCAGAACTCCGCCGAACCCGAAACTCGCTGGCTGTGATCGTGGATGAATACGGCCGGACCGCCGGGATCGTCGCGATCGAGGACATCGTCGAAGAGATCGTCGGAGAGATCGCCGACGAGACAGACCCGTCCGTCGGACCAGTGCGACAACTGAGCGAATCCGAATGGCTCGTCCGCGGAGACGTCACGCTCGCCGACCTTCGTGATTACGGAATCGAGCTCGACATCGCTACCACCGCCTACAACTCCGTCGGCGGTCTCGTGCTCGACTCGCTTGGACACCTCCCCCGGCCGGGGGAGGCGGTAGCTGCCAACGGGTTCTCCCTCAGAGTCGACGCTGTGCGCGAGAACCGGATCGATCTCGTGCGGATCAGGCGCCGCATGGACACGAGCGACCGCTGAACGACCCGCCCTTGCTGAGCGGCGAAGTTGTCGCTGCCGGACTCGCCGGAGCCGCGAGGGAGATCCTCCTCCCATCAACAAACATGAGCGTCGTCGTCAAGGATCGCGCCGAACCCACGCCGCCCGCAGGCCACACGATCGAACGAGCGACTGAGGAGCTCAACGAACGGCCCGAGCCACAGCGCGAGGAACACCGCCAGCACGATCAGCTCGAGCACGACCCCGGATCAGGTAGAGCAGATAGAGCGCCAGCGCGCTCCCCGTGACGGCCAAGCCCTTCGGGAGACGACCGCATTCCGACGCGAGGGAGAGCGCGAGCTCCTCGGGTGCTTGCTCGATTTCAGCTAACGCCGACTTCCGCGTCGAACGAGCGGCGAGAGCTCGGTCCAAGGTCGCGCGGCGTGCCGCACTCGCCGGGCCATGGGAGAACTCACACCCGTCTTGCTTCGCTCGCGGCACGCGCATCTCGACCGCGTCGGCGCCTTCCCTGCAACGCGCGGCACGCAGGGCCCTGCCCTAGGTGGTCGGCGGGGCGTCGGAGCCCTCCTCATCCCTGAAAGCGCGACTCAGCCTCCGGCGGGCGGTCTGCCCTGCAGGCCGCGCCAAACAGGGGAGTTGCCGTCGCCATTCAGATGCCTGCGCGATCGACAAAGCAGGTGTTCGGGACCGGCCGGCTCATACTGCCGGTGATCCTCCATGAGCGGCAGCGTAGGCCGTCCTGCTGCATTCCCCGGCGGAAGGAGAAGTGCGCCCAGACGCGCTCCGCGGCAGTGGTTCTCGTTGGTTGCTGTGGTGCCCGCGGCGCCGGCAGCGGCTCCGTGACTCGCAGGTCATGCCGTGAGCGCGGGTAGCCCTTTAGATCGGTGTCAACCGCCGTCAATCGGTCGTGGACGAAGGAGACGTCGGGACTGAGGGAGACAGGGATGTCCGGTCGGTTCGAGCGTCGGCTGGTCACAAGCGGAGACGCTCAGTCGTTCGGTTTCAGGTGAGTGTCGAAGAAGGAGGCGATCCGACGTCGCGCGTCCTGTGCGGACGGTTCGTGATAGCCGATCCCGACGACCTTCATCATCTTGCTGACGATCCCGGAGTGGTCGTTGAGGGACGAGTGCCCGGCGTCGGGTTACTCCTTGACGTCGTGCTCCACGCCGTTCATCGCCAGGGCCCGTTCCAGCCGATCCGCGGCGCCACGCTGAGTCCAGTCCTTGGCGCCGTAGCTGCCGACGATCGGACAGGCTCCGGCGAGGAAGCTCTCGGTGTCCTTCGGGGCGGAGCCATAGTTGACGCTTGAGGCGTGAAAGCCGTGTCCGGGCGTGAGCGCAAGCGCGAACCCTCCGCCCATGCAGAACCCGATCACGCCGATCTTGCCGGTGCGGTCCTCCTGCCCGGTGAGCCAGGCCCGGACCGCCTCAATGTCCTCGAATGCCGTGCCTTGTCGCGCGCTCAGATCGCGGATGATCGACCGCTCGCACGTCAGTTTCCTGGCCCAAGACAGCAGGTCAGGCGCCACCGCCAGATATCCCTCGCGCGCCAGCCAGTCGGCCTGGTGCTTGAGGTCTTCGCTCATCCCGAGTGCGTCGTGAAATCACGACAACGCCTGGCCGTGGACCGTCGCCCAGGGTGGACGAGATACGCGGGCAGCTCTCCGCGCACACTGCGAATCGCGACCTCGGCCATTGCGTCTAGGCCGCCTCGTCCCCTAACAGGTGTTTCAGCTCGGTCGATATCTCTCGTTCCTGACGCTCCCCGATGCGGGCGATGATCGGGGCCATCAGTTTCAGCGCGCCGCGGGGTTTGAGCTCCCATTGCCACCGCATCCGGGTTCCGTTGCCGACGGGGTCGAAAGTCAGCGCTCCGTCGATGTCCATGCTCGACAGATGCGTCAACGATGCCAGCCGCCTTGGGCGCTGATACTCGGTGCACTCGATGATCATCGGCACGCTCCGGCACCTCATGTTCATCTCGGCGCGAAACCGCGTGCCCGGTCCGATCGGCCCGGTCGAGAGCTGCTCGGCCGAGACCATCCGCGGGTTGTAGCGCGGTTCGTTGTGCTCGTGGGCGACGAAGTCGAACACCTCCTCGGCCGGTCGCTGGATGATGATCTCACCCTGTATGCATGGCATGCCCGTCCCCGATACGAATATCAGGAGGAGGCGGTGACGTCGACTTCGCTCGACGGCGGCGAGCTGCTTTGACGGGACGCGGCGGCGGTGGCCACATCAACGGGATAGGTGCGCCGCGCGCGGAAGAGGAAGATGCCGGCGGCGGCGAGCGAGGAGAGCATGAACAGGAACGCGAACTCGAGGCCTCTCGCGGTGCTCGGGGAGACGAGGCCGGGGTGGGTGCCGACTGGGCTCTGCACGGGGAAGATGCCGGCGATCAGGTCCGCGAGCCCGCCGAAGGCCAGCGGTGCGACCGCCTGGGTGATTGAGCGAAGGAACGTGCGGGTGCTCTCGGCCCGTCCCCATAGCCCGGCGGGCACGATGTCGAGCCTGGCCGCGTCCAGCGGTGGATTGGCCGCGGATATCAGCGCCATGCCGCCGACGTCAAACCACACCGCGGGATAGAAGTGTGTCTCGACGATGCCGGGGATGAGCAGCAGCACGGCGCCGAGGTAGCAGCAGGCCGGTACCACCACGCGCGCGGTGAGAGAGCCGTGGCGCAGCATCAGGTGGTGAGGTGGCCGCTAACGAGCGTCCCGATCAGGCCTCCGAGGACCAGCAGCCCGAGGCCCAGCTCGGAGGTCGCGAGGTCGACGTGGTAGTGGCCGCGCACGAACAGCAGCGCGAACGTCTGGATCCCGGCGAAGAAGAAGTAGCCAAGCGAAGAGCCGATGATCAGCAGCACGTTTGTCGGGACCGACAGTATGTAGCGCACGGCGCGCACGAGCCCAAGCGCCTGCGGGTCCTCGTCGAGTACCCGCCTTGGATCGGGGTGTACCCCACGTCGCTGCGCCGCGGCCCGAGCAAGCTCGTCCGGAGCTCGGCCCGGCTCACCGGGCTGCTGCGCTTGCGGGGCGGGTTGCGGGGGGCTCCGCGGACGGCGGCGCCATCAGGTCGGTGGGCCCCGGCTCGAGCCGGCTCTCGCCGCCCCTTCGCGGTTCGGGCACGGTGCGCCATAGCGTGCGCGCGAGGAAGAACCCGGGAATCGCCAGCAGCACGAATGCCGCCCTCCAGGTGGTGATGCTGGCCACCGCGCCGCTGAGGATGAACCCGGCGGCGGTGCCGACCGCCTCGCCCGCGAGGATGTACGCCCAGACGCGGCCTCGATCACGGGCTGGGAAGTAGTCGCCGGTCAGCGAGGCGATCGCCGGGCCGGCGGTGGCCGTCACGGCGCCGAGCGCCAGGCGGGAGAGCAGCAGGTTTCCGTAGCTGCTGGCGAACGCGCTGGCTAGCGAGGCGATGCTCCAGAGCACGATGCTGATCGACAGCAGCGGCATGCGCTTGATGCGGTCGACCAGCATGCCGACCGGGACGACGAACACCGCCCCGACCAGCAGCGCCACCGAGCTCAACAGCCCGATCTTCGCGTTGCCGATGTGTAGTGCGTGCTCGAGCTGTGGTGCCACCGCTCCGATAGTGGCCGCGTCGGCGCTGCTGAGGGCGAGCACGGCACCGAATAGGGCGATCACCCGGGCGCGTGCTGGGCCGCCTACGAATTCGACCACCTCGCCGCGCACGGAGCGGCCGAGCCAGATCAAGGCGCGCAGCAGTGCCCGGCCGACGCGCGCGCCGGCGCTCGTGTTCGGATTCTCGGCCACGGCCGGACTGTAGGCCCGGCAGGACTTGTGCACCGCGAGGCCCAGGTAGGGCCCATGCCCCGCGCGGACCACCGCCGAGTTGGGGCGCGGTGGCGGCGAACATGCGGACGATCAGTAGCCGGCCGAGCGCGTCGGCTAGCGCGGCGGGAGTCTCCCGCGAGTCATGGTCCAGCTTGACCACGGCATCCGACAGCCAGCGAATCGCCGCTTGCGTGTGCTCCACGACCGCTGGTGGCTCCTGGTCAAGGCGGGCCGATTCCAGGAGTGGCACGGCGATCTCGTAGACGACTGGCAACTACTCATCCGCGCTCGAGCGCGGCCGCCTGATTATCGTCGACCGGGCCGTGTATCGCGAGCTCGCAAAGGGTGCGCTGAAACGGGCTGTTGAGGACCTCCGCGTCCGCGCGGCGGAGCTCGCAGAGCAGAAGAAGCGTGACCGCGAGAGCGGCGCGAGCCGTGCTGACAACCCGGCGGTCGACGCGGAGCGTCAGCGGGACGCGCAGCTACGCGAGCTGGCTGACCAGGCGCATGGCGTGAACCTCGATCTCGGATCCGATCTGCTGATGAGCCTGTCGGCGGTCGACCCGCTCGACATGAATGTCGCACCAGAAGGGGCGGGTGTTGCTGCCGCGACGTCCGGGGCGCCGGCGGGGAACGCAGTCGAGCCTCCGGCGGATTCCAGGAGCGGGCCTGAAGCCTTTCGCGTTTCCGCATGGGTGACGAGGTAGATCTGCCGTAGGAGAACCGGTCGGGCTTGTGATCGATGAGGTGGCCGCGCCTCGTGACGTGGAACGTTCGGACGTCGGAGGCGTGTCCACATCTACTCCGTCCCGCACCCGCTGCTGATCCGACGCAGCTGTCGGTGCTGATTGGCCTGCGGGACCGTGGGAGCTTGTAGGCGGATCTGGGGGAGGAGCAAATGGCCCGGGCGTCGGTCCTGGGCCCGTTAGAGAGATCCTGGATCGTCCGATGAGATCCTTACATGCAGTGTCAGACCTCTGGATCGATTCCGTCGCCCGGGTTGACCGCGGCGACGGACTGGCCGTGAATCAGGGCGTTTCCGCCCCCGGCGGCCCGGCCGAACTATCAGCGGCGCCTTGCGCCGGGCTGCACGGGGATCGTGACCTGCCGCGGAACCCCGATTGCGGCACGTCCGGAATTGGTGCGCGGTGATGACCGCGGTGCTGCTCGTCGGGATGTTCGTGTTGATCTTGGTGAACGCGTTCTTCGTCGCCGCTGAGTTCTCGCTGGTACGGGCCCGCCGCTCTCGCTTGGAGCAGATTGCGGGAGGGGATGCGCGCGCGCGGCTCGCGCTGCACGAGATCGGCGAGATCAGCGAGTATCTAGCGGCCTGCCAGCTCGGGGTGACTTTTGCCTCCGTAGGGATCGGGTTTCTGGGCGAGCCGGCGATCGCCGAGTTGATCCACCCTTGGCTCCACGGTGCCCTGTCACATGGGCTGGCGCTCGCGATCAGCCTGACGGTCGCCTACATACTCACGACAGCGCTTCACATCACCATCGGGGAGCAGGTACCAAAGCTCTTCGCGATCTCACGCGCCGAGGCGATGTCCCGGGCGGTGGCCCGCCCGCTGTATTGGTTTGCGAAAGCGCTTGGTCCCGCGGTGGCCGGACTCAACGGCGCGTCCAACGCGATCCTCCGGGTCCTTGGCGTCGATCCGTCTGTCGCGTTCGAAGAGGGCGGCACGCCAGACGATTTGAAGCTGCTGATCGCCCAATCGCTCGAGGGCGGGCAGATCGCGCCCGACGAGGCGCTGATGCTCGCGGGCGTGTTCGAACTCCACGAGCAGCAGGCCCGCCAGGTAATGACACCGATCCCGACGGTGGTTGCGGTAGACATTGCGGCAGACGCCGGAGCGGCCTCTGACCTCTGCATCCAGTCGGGACACACCCGCCTGCTTGTCACCGAGAACGCGAATCCCGACCGCATCAAAGGGGTGATCCACGCCAACTCGCTGCTTCGTCTGATCCTGTCCGACGGACCGAAGGCCAGCATCGAAGAGGTCGTCCGCGCAGCGCTGATCGTCCCGGAGACCAAGCCGCTGGACACCCTGCTCGCGGAACTGCGCCGCACCCGCAACACGATCGCGGTCGTCGTGGATGAGTACGGACGGACCGTCGGCATCGTCGCGATCGAGGACATCGTCGAGGAGATCGTCGGTGAGATCGCCGATGAGACCGATCCGTCTGCCGGACCCGTGCGACAGCTGAACGATGGGGAATGGCGGGTACGCGGCGACGTCGCCCTCGCTGACCTACGGGATTACGGGATCGAGCTCGACACCGAAACCACCTCCTACAACTCCGTCGGTGGTCTCGTGCTCGACACGCTCGGTCACCTCCCCCGCACTGGCGAACGTCTCACCGCCAACGAGTTCTCGCTCACCGTCGAAGCCATACGCGGGAATCGCATCGATCTCGTGCGAATATCGCGGCGCAGGGCACCTGTCACGCCGCCCACGAGCTAGCTGCTGCTCCCGCACTCCGATCGGGCTGAGACTGCTGCTCGCCGCACCGAACCCGGTCGTCTCCACGCGCGCACTGACCGCCCCATCAGGTTTCATGAGGGGTGTCGACGCCGCGATCCTGGCTGCCCAATTCGGCGGACAGGAGCGGTCTTCAGACCAGCGCGCCGGACGTCCGCTGGATGATTGGATTAAGGGAGGATCAGCGGCTGCGAAGAGCTTCCGCTCAGCCCGGTCGGCGGTGTCTGAGGCGGCGGATCAAGCGCTATGATGAGGCGTGCCGGGGGGCAGTATCCCCGAACGGGCGTTGCTCGTCAGTACGGTCCAGGTGGCCCGGGCGCGCCGGCCCCGAGTTCGGGGCGGGAGAAACCTTCGGCTGAACGTCAAATCATGGCGCTCAGTCGAAAGGAGACTCGAGAGCATGACTATCACAGCGACTCGTTTCGCTACCCAAATTCGGACCTGGCTGCTGATCGCAGGCCTGACCGGGCTGCTGATCGCGATCGGCGGCGCGATCGGCGGCGGCGCGCTCTATCTGTTCGTCGCGCTGGCCGTCGGGATGAACGTCGTCGGCTACTGGTTCTCGGACAAGATCGCGCTCGCCGCGAGCCGCGCTCAGCCAGTCCCGCCCGGGCACCTGCCGGAGCTCGCGCGCATGGTCGAAAACCTCGCGCGGCGGGCCGACGTGCCAGCGCCGCGGCTGTACTTAATCCCTTCCCAGCAGCCCAACGCGTTTGCGACCGGCCGCAACCCGCAGCACGCCGCGGTGGCGGTGACCGAGGGTCTGCTGGCGCAGCTTCCCGCCGAGGAGGTCAAGGGAGTGCTCGCGCACGAGTTTGGCCATATCAAGAATCGCGACATTCTCGTCTCGACGATCGCGGCGATGGTCGCTGGGGCGATCTCGGCGGTCGCGAGTGTCCTGCAGTTCTCGATGCTGTTCGGCGGCTCAGATGAGGAGGACTCGCCGCTGGGGCTGATCGGCACGCTGGCAACGATCATCCTGGCGCCGATCGCGGCGATGCTGCTCCAGCTCGGCGTTTCACGCCAGCGCGAGTACCTCGCGGACGCGACGGGCGCGCAACTGCTCGGCCGCGCTGCTCCGCTGGCTGACGCGCTGGCGACATTGGAGCATGGCTCGCAGGCGATCCCGATGAACGTCAATCCCGCGACGGCGTCGCTGTATGCGGTCAACCCGCTGCCGCGGCAGGGTCTCGCGACGCTGTTCATGACCCATCCGCCACTCGAGGAGCGCATTCGGCGGCTGCGGGCGCTGGACGGCGACCGAGCGTTCGCCGTCGCCGTGTAATCGCCTATGTCCTCCAAGCGACAGTCACGGCCGGCCATGCCGGCTGTGAGTGCTGCGGCCGGGGATCGGTCCGATAATCGAGGCGGCCGTCGGGACGAGCGTCCGGGGCAGGCGCCGCCGAAGCGCCCGCAGCGGTCAGACTCCGATCAGATGACCGCGAGCGACAGGCCGCTGAAGCTCAGCGATCAGCTTGACGGGTGGCTGACCGGCGACGGCGAGAAGACCGTGGGGAGTCTCGTCGACGCGTTCGGCGCTAAGAGCTTCGCGATCCTTCTCGTCGTGTTGCTCGGCGTTCCAGCAATGCCGCTACCGACCGGTGGGGTGACTCATGTGTTTGAGATCATCGCGGCGCTGCTCGCGCTTGAGCTGATCGCCGGACGACGCGAGGTGTGGCTGCCAGACCGGTGGCGTGCGCTCGCGCTTGCGGGTGAGAAGCAGCAGCGCTTCGTTGCGGCGCTGTTGACGCTGATCCGCCGACTCGAGCGGTTCTCGCGCCCTCGGTTGAGCTTCCTGTTTCACCGCCGCTTCACCGATCTCGTTTACGGCCTGCTGGTGATCGGCGGCACGGCCGGTGCTTTCTTCGCCCCGCCGTTCAGCGGGCTGGACACTCTGCCCGCGCTCGGCGTGGTCGTGCTCTCGCTCGGCGTGCTCCTGGAAGACTTCGCCGTCGTGACGGCGGGGATTCTGGTTGGCGTCACGGGGGTTGCGCTCGAAATCGCGCTTGGTGCCGCGGCCGTCCACGGCCTGCGGACGATCCTCTAGCCAGCGCATGATCCACGTGGCCGCAGATCTCGCCGCATCGGCGCCGGCGAGCGGAGTGTCTACCCCTGACTCGCCCGATCGCCGACCCGCCGCCGCCCACACGAGCGCTAGCGACGGAACTCCCGTGCCGTGCCGGCCTTGGATCTCGTATCTACGGGTGGCCAGGAGAGCCCGGTGCAGCAGGTAACCGCCGCGGGTTGGGCGATCACCCTCGCCGTGATCGCAGCGCTCCTGGCTCTGGACTGGCTGCTGCTCGGGCGCCACGCGCACCCGGTGCGCTTCGGCGAGGCAGCCCGCTGGTCAGCCTTCTACATCGCCGTCGCCCTGTTGTTCGCGGTCGTGTTCGGGCTCCTGGCCGGCTGGGATCTCGGCACGCAGTACCTCGCCGGATACGTGGTCGAGAAGAGCCTCTCGGTCGACAACCTGTTCGTGTTCCTGATCATCATCAACGCCTTCTCGGTACCCGCCGAGCAGCAACCCAAGGCGCTGACCATCGGGATCACGATCGCGCTTGGTCTGCGGACGGTGTTCATCGCGCTCGGGGCCACGCTGCTGGCGGCGTTCTCGTTCATGTTCCTGCTCTTCGGCCTGGCCCTGATCGGAACCGCGGTCCAGTTGTTCCGCCACCGCGACGAGGACCCTTCGGCGGAGGACAACGCCCTCGTCGCCATCGCCCGCCGCGCACTGCCGATCAGCAGCGACTACGAACACGGACGGATCCTCACCCGAGTCGATGGCCGTCGCGTGTTCACGCCGCTCTTGCTGGTGCTGATCGCGATCGGCAGCAGCGATGTGCTGTTCGCGTTCGACTCGATTCCCGCAGTGTTCGGCGTCACACAGCACGCCTACATCGTGTTCGCCGCTAACGCATTCGCGCTCCTCGGCCTCCGTGCCTTGTTCTTTCTGGTGTCCGGGCTGCTCGACCGGCTTGTCTACCTCTCCACCGGCCTGGCGCTCATCCTTGGGTTCATCGGCATCAAGCTCGTGCTCGAGTTCGCCCACCAGCAGGACCACGCGATCCCTGAGATCTCGACCGGGTTGTCCCTGGCGGTGATCGCCGTCGTGCTCGCCGCGACCGCGCTCGCCAGCGTGGTCAGAGTGCGCCGTGATCCCAGCATCCGCGCACACGCCGGAGCGTTGCGCGAACGCACCAGCAATCAACCCGACCGTTCGCCCGGGCACCGATCCGATTCGTTGCCGTAAGCTCACTGCTGCCGTCCGGCCGAATCGGTGCGCTTGGAATCCTGCAAAGGAGGAAGGATGAACGCAGGAGCCGCGCGAGAACTGTGCGTCCCCCTTGGCGAGAACGGCGCCGCGGACGCCCGGGTGGCGGGGCGTAAGGCGGCGAGCTCGCGTGGGCTGCGCGACGGGGAGATCCTCACCGTGGACGGAGCCGCAAGCCTCGTGCGGTCGCGTGATCGCTGGACGGGTCCGATCAACGCCTGCCCGAGGACACACGAAACCACGCCTCGCCTCGGATCGCATAGAGCGACCCGCTCCTCGCCGGAAGCAGGGCCCGCGCCCGGCGTACAAAATCGGCGAAGTGCCTAGGCACGCCGCTTCGCTCGATTAGTCGTCGGAGCAGCCGATGGGGTCGAATCCGCTCGGGTGACTGCAGCCACGCGAACACACGAGGCAGCCGAGCGCTCCTCCCTCTTCCCTCTTCCCTCTTCCCGGCGGCGGTCAAGGCAACTACCAGGATGCCCTATGAGACGTCCGGCTCTCCGCGCACGGGCACAGACACCCATCGGAACTTAGGTCGCAGTGCCAACGTGCGCAGCACCTGGTCATGGGGATCCGCGTCGACGAATCGAGCCGTCAGCCCCAGAACACGCAGATCGGATCCTCCCCCAGCTCGGTAAGGAGGTCGCCAAGGCGACCACTGGGCCCGAGCAGCGGGTAGCGCTCCCACCGCCCCGTGTGCCGGTGGTAGTACAGGGTCCAGAGCCGCTTCGAGGCTACGTCGCGCAACCGTGCGATCGGCAGCCGTGACCACTCCGGCCCGAAGTCCTCGCGCCACGGGGGCCGGCGCTCGACGATGGTCACCGCCTGGCGTTCCTGTTCGAGCTCGACGCGGACCTCGTCGCGGGCGCTCGGAGGCACCCGCGCCTCGCACAGCTCGCGAACTCTTGCCACATCGCTCTGACGCAACATCAACGGCATCGTAGAACTGCGACCTGACGGCAGCGCGAGCCGGCTCCCTCCTGCGCTTCGCCGGCCACCGCCCTGGCCACTGGCCGCTCCAGCCGTTCCGAGGCGCGGCGCAGAGCCACGCGGCCGCCCCGGGCAGGCCTCTGGCTTCCGCTCTCCGTTTTGGTTGCGAGCGTCCCGCGCAGGCGGACGACACGATCAAAGCGAGCGCCAGACCCGGAGGTGCTGATGCTCGGATCCGTGGCATTGCAGTCGTCCCGCCGCGGCGGGACTGACGACTGCTGCTCGGCGAAAGCGGTCACGCCGCCATTCGGGTTGATCGTTTGCTGCTCGCGTCGGGATGGCTCCTCTGCAAGTTCCAGGAGTGGAGTGGCTCTACCTGCTGCTGGAGGCCGGGCTGTTGCGCGGGGTGCTGGTGCCGTCCAAGCCGATCCGCACGCTGCGCGGCCTGACCCGCTACCGCAAGGCGCAGATCAACGACCGGCGTTGTGCCCGGCCGCGTGGCCGTTGACGCCCGCGCGCCGGTAGCGTACGCGGCATGGGAGCCGCGAGGGACGGCGAGTACCCGCGGGACGCGTTCGCGCGGTTACACGCACAGGGCGGCGCCGCTGCGTGTGCGTTGCGGCTGATGGATCGCGGGGGCTCACGCGCCCGTGAAGGGTCACCGTGACCGAGGCCGGCACGCTCCTGTCGACGTCGGCGGGCGTCGCGCTCATCGGCCTGGTGGGCCGCGACGCGTTCGACGCGCTGTTCCACGCGGAGGGAC
Source organism: uncultured Solirubrobacterales bacterium (assembly GCA_963836065.1). Lineage (GTDB taxonomy): Bacteria > Actinomycetota > Thermoleophilia > Solirubrobacterales > Solirubrobacteraceae > Palsa-465. The sequence continues at coordinate 355,549 of CAWIII010000021.1, read as the reverse complement.
GCGGGACGTTCTCGCGCCAGCTCACGCGCGCCGTCTGGAGGGTGTTCCGCGGCAAGGGCACGCGGCACGGGCTGTTCTCGATCGCCGGCCCGGTGGCGCTCGTCACCGTGATCGCGACGTGGGCCGGACTACTCGTACTCGGGTGGGCGCTCGTGTTCTGGCCTCACATGCCCGGCGGCCGGGGATATCACGCCGACGTCTGATGCCCTGCGGCTGATTCTGCCGCTGGAGGCGCTGCTGGGCTTCGGGTTGCTGAGCGCCAGTATATCCTGGCTGGTCTCGATCTATCCGGCGCTCTCGCGGCGGCGCTCGCTTGCCTATGAGATCTCCCTGCTGCGCACGGCCGAAGCCGAGGACGAGCTTGCGCTGGACGCTCTCACGCCCGATGCGACAGAGCGCCTCCTGGCCGAGCTGACGTCTCGACTCATCGCAGTCGAGCGCGATCTCGTTCACTTCCCGATCTCCTACTACTTCTCCGCCGAGGACCCGCGGTTCTCGCTGCCGGTCGCCGCGCCGTACTTGCTCGAGGTGGCCCGGCGCGGAATGGACGAGGCGCAGCCGAACCCTGTGCGCTTCCGTGCTCGCTTGTTGATGCAAGCCATCGACGATCTGGCGAGGACCACCGCCACGCGGTTTCACGGCTCCGGCGCGAGCACGCCGGAGGAACTGCTGCGCGCGTACGCTCGCGACCACCTGGTCGACGAGCGCTAACAGTGTCCGCGTGACCGCTCGGCGCCGATGACATCGCCCGCTACATCGCCGAGACGCCGACCTCCGCGCGCCACGACATCGCGCAAGTCGACGCTGACGCCCACGCGGCGCAGCGGCGCGTCGCGAGCCCACGACACGCGTCCGTTGCGCGGCTGGCAGGGATTTCTTGCCGTCGGTCGGTCGTTACAGGCTTCCCAAATGCCCGCCGGAGGTGGCTCAGGGGCCGCCACCGACGAGCTCGACGTCCCGCCCGAACGCCTTCAACCCCCACCTCGAACTCGACGCAGAAGCGCACGTTGCGAGAGATGTCGGCGCGGTCCGCCGGTCCCAGCGGGCTTGGGAGCACGACAGACGGGCGAGAGCACTCCTGCCCGGCAATTCGAGGGTGCCGCGTAAGGGTCTGGTGGGCCGGGTGAGCGCGCCGCCCATCGCTCCCAGGCCGTTCGCTCGGAGATCGCTTGACCCGACTCGGGCCGGTGTGGTCCGAGTCGGGTCGATCCGGTCAGGCTTGGTGGGCGGCGAGGGCGCCGGCGTGCTCGGTCTGGTCGGCGTGGCGCTCGGCTCCCTGCAGCACGACCTTGAGCGCGTGCGTGTTGGCCGTGTCGGCGAATGTGTCGTAGGCGGTCATCGTGTCCTCGAGGGGGAAACGATGGGTCGCGAACAGCGACGGGTCCAGGCGCCCGTTGACGATCAGCCGCAGCAGCTGCGGGATGCTGAACGTGTCGACCAGCCCGGTGGTAAGGGTGACATCGCGGATCCACAGCTTCTCCAGGTGCAACGTCACCGGTTGGCCGTGCACGCCGATGTTGGCCACGCGTCCGCACGGCCGGATCAGCTCAGTCGCCAACTCGAACGTCGGCTGCACCCCGACCGCCTCGAACGCGACATCCGCTCCGAGACCATCGGTGAGCTCCATCACCTCAGCGACGGGGTCCCGGTCACCGTTGTTGATCGTGTAATCCGCACCGAACCGCAGCGCGCTCTCAAGGCGGCTGTCCTCGAGGTCGATCGCAACGATCCGCCCCGGCGTATACAGCCGCGCGGTGAGGATCGCCGCCAGCCCGATCGGCCCGGCACCGACGATCGCGACCACGTCGCCCGGCGAGACCATTCCGTTGAGCACGCCCACCTCGAACGAAGTGGGAAGGATGTCGGTGAGGAACAGCACCTGCTCGTCGCTGAGCCCTTCGGGCACCTTGTAGACCGAGGTGTCGGCGAACGGCACCCGTGCGTACTCGGCCTGCACGCCGTCGATCAGATGGCCGAAGATCCAGCCACCACCACCGAGGCACTGCCCGTAATGCCCTTGCTTGCAGTACCGGCAGCGACCGCAGGCGCTCACGCACGACAACAGCACCCGGTCGCCGGGTTTGACGGTGGTGACTGCTGCGCCGACCTCGAGCACGGTTCCCACGGCCTCGTGGCCGAGGACCGTCCCGGGTGTCGTCTCGGGCACGTCACCCTTGAGGATGTGCAGGTCAGTCCCGCAGATCGTCGAGGTATCGACGCGGACGACCGCGTCGGTCGGGTCGATGATCGACGGATCATCGACGGTATCCCAGCCACGCTCGCCCGGGCCGTGGTACACAAGCGCCTTCATCTCGGTCTCCTCCCGCGGGTTTGGGCAACAACGCTACGCCCAACCGCAGGCCATCGCATCCGGGATCTCCGGCACGCGGTTGCGGGCTACTACGCAGTCGCGGGGAAATCGCCCACCAGCGACCGGGTTCATTGCGCGCCCCGTGCTGACCACACGCGGACAGCGACAGACAAGCGGATCCACACAACCGAACCCCACCGCACCCAAGCCCCGGCAGCGGCGGCGCCGCGCCCACGCCAGCACAATCCATTCCTCCGCCGGCCCGCTCCCTCCGCTCCGACGGGTTCCACGGCCATCTCCCTAGTAGATGCTACGGATGATCGTGCCGCGATGCAGGTCCAAGGTCGCGGGCATGGACCCGGGCAACGTTCTGTCATGCTCATCGTCTCGGCATCGGTGCGAAGCACTGCCGTGAGTCCACCCGCTGCGGGGGCTCGCGATCATCATCGCGCTCTCAACGATGCAGCGTGCAAGCCGCTACAGCCCGCGGCGAGCTTAATGGCTCGCTCTAGAGCCATCTACGGATCGCGGCGATCGCTCCCCGCAAGACCCGCCGGCATTCGCGTTGACTAGCTCCGCTAGGTGGTTGAAAAGTTCACGGATTGGTCATCTTTTCAGGCCGCGATAGCGGCCTGTTTGATCTTGTCCTTGAGTGCTCGCTCGAATGCGCGCCATGCGCGCGCGAGGGGGTGGTGGTTGGCGATCTCCGGTGGTAGCTGTGGGTCAAGTTCGGCGAGGGAGGGGTTGACGATCCGCGTGTAGGTCTTGCTGAAGAAGACGGCCAGTCGGCGTCCCTCGCGGGTCAGCTCGTAGCGCTGGGTGCGAGGGATCCGCTGGATGAACCCGTTGCGGCGTAGCCGCCTCAGGTCGTAGGTCATTTGCCGCGGGCCGTAGCCGGGGATCAACCCGGCGATCAGCGCGCGTAGCGAGCGGTTCGTCACCCCGGTGAACAGGTGCTGGAAGCTGCACAGGCAGGCGAGCAGCGCCATCGTTCTGGGGTCCCCGAACCGGAGTCCGGGGGCGGGTAGGCCATCATCGGTGGTGGATGCAGCACCACGCGCTCAAGGAGCGTGGCGTCTGGTGCGCAAGCGCACGCGTCAAGCTGATGGTTCAACAGGCGTTGATTGATGTCGTGTCCGATTTGGATCAGCGCCTGCCAGTTGGCGTCGGTGAGGAGTCGTCCGACCCCGAAGTCGCGGGTGTCGTTGACGGTCGTCTCGGTTCTGAGCACGCGGCCTTCTTTGAAGTACTGCTTGACCTTCGACGCGCGGAAGTGGATCTGGATCGCGGCCTCGACACCGCGGTTGAAGACCTTGGTGTGAAACCGTCCCGGGGTCTGCCGGGTCACGCGGCGGCCGAAGATGACCGCGGCCTGATCCGGGCGTCCCAATGTGAGCTGATCGGGGATCGTTGCCTCGAACCAGGCGCGGCCCGCGGCCGGCCGGTCAAACACGCGGGTGTCGGAGATCTCCAGTTGCCGGAACGCGAGGTCATAGCTGTAGCCACGGCGGCGGTCCTCGTCGGTGAATGGGGACGGGAGCGCGGCCTGCCAGCGATCAAAGAACGCGCGAACATCGGCGGCGGACAGACTCCCGCAGATCTCGGCGAGCGCCTCAGCGTTCTCGCACGATGCGAACCCGTTATCCAACGGGCGGAAGCCGATCCCGTGCTGGGCGGCCTGCTGCTTGGCCCACTCGTTCCCGTTCAGGTAGACCCATACCGGGAACGGCGCATACCCGACAGTCTTCAGAAAACTGGGTCCCCAGTCCGGATCGCGGATGTAGAAGTAATAGTTGTTCGGGAAGATCGACTGACGGCGATAGACGAAATGCGGATGCCCGTCCGGGCCGCCGTCCCGCCACCCGCGCCACGCGCTTGTTCTCTCCTGCGCGATCCCGACCATCACCACCCCGAACCGGCCCTCGCGTTCAGCGGCCTCGAAGTGCTTGCGGGCGATCTCCTCCTTCACATCGCCCTTGACAAATTTCACCGCCGGGATCCCGTTGCTGATCACGAAATCGTTGATCTGATCGACGTAGCGACGGCCGATCCTCCCCAGCACCGCTGGTGACGGGATCGGGAACCCACGATCCAGCAGAAACCGGATCACCTGCCCCTCCGTCATCAGCCGCGGCACGTACCCCTGCAAGAACAGGCGGTCGACCGAACGCACCTGGAGCGTTACGTGATCGGCGAGTAGGCTTGAGATCGTGGCCACGGTGGTACCTCCAGCAACCGTAAGGTGCAAAGCCCCGCAGGGGCTTCCAAGCGGGCGCCGCTCGCCCGCGCTCTAGATCGGAAGGTACCCCGCGGCCACACCCCGCGGCCCGCAGGGACGCCCCGCGAGCGGGGCTCATACCGAACCCTGACCGCCCTCAAGATCACCGCAACGCTTGAACAACCACTCGGCGGTATGAGGCTCGCTCGCTAACACTAGCTACACCTTCGGCTTGGTTCGTCCTCGCCCGGGGACGAGTCTTGGCCACAACCCCCACCGACCCAGGAGGACCCCCAATGGGCGCAGGAACAGCGGGAAGCTCGGGGCGTCTCGAAGCCGCACGACTCCTTCGAGCAGAGAGCAGGCACCCAGATGCTGACAGGCGCGTGGCCGAGATCGTCCGGAAGCAGCGTTCAACCGCGGCGTTGGCGTCGACCTCGTGGCTGCTTCGGGCCACGAGCGGCGACGTCGTCGAGGGCCGCCGCGCGGTCGCAATCGTGGCAAAGCGCTCGCCGGGTCGCGGCGCTCGTGACGATTCCTCTTGGGCGATAGCAGCAGCCAGGTCGACCAACGTCGCGGCGGTCAAGGACCCCCGGTCGTACGTAGGCACGAGGTTGGGTGACCGCAATCCGAGCGCGCTCTTACTCTCGCGGTGGCGGGGCGCCCTGCGGTGCGTCCGCCGGCTCGGGTCAGCCGCCTCCGGTTGTAGGAATCGCACAAATCTGGCGGTCGGCCAGCACTGGCGGACGTCTCTGCCGAGTAGGACTTCCGCTTCCGGGCGGAGGAGAAGCTCGCGCTCGGTCTCGCCGTCGTTGCGCGTCTCGTCCAACTCGACAGCGGCCCAGCGTTTGCAGAATCGCCGCGGACGGAGCGGTGAGCTAGCGCCGGCGAGTTAGCTGAGGACCGTCGAGCCGGCAAACGGCCCGATTGGCTGGCTGTCGCAATGCAGGCCGAGCGACACGGTCGAGGGCACGATGCGCTGACGGTAGCGTTCGTCGAGCGTTTCGACAAGGAGCTCGAGGGTGCCGCAGGCTACCGCTCCGACGCGATCGTTAGCAGGGAGTCTGCAAGCGCCGCGGCTATCGCGGGCTCGAATTCCGCGGAAGGCAGGACGCGCCACGTGCACCGAGCGGATGCTCGGCGCGACACGAAAGCAGATCGACACGCAGAGGTGAGGCGCGTATCCGAATCATGGGTTGGGTGTCGCGTTCCAGATGCCCGAAGCAGTCGGCCCCGTTCGCGAGCTCAACGATTGGGTGCCGTTCGAGCACCAGCCCGCTCAGAGCAAGTGACCGGTCCCAGTTTCAGAACAGCCTGGCGAACTATCGCGCCGAGCTCAGTCGGCTCGCCGCAGATCTTCACCAGGTCGCCGCCGGGGGGATCTGCGGTCGCGGACGCTTGCGAGCAGACCGACGCGCGCGACGCGGGATCGCCGCTATAGCGGCACTGCTCCCTGATCCCTCGCGACGGCCGGTGGGGCGCTGCTGATCCCGCGCCGCGCACCGGCTGGCTCCGGCTCCAGGCGGCGCAGCCGGTCTAAGAAACCCGCGGTCTGACCGTCAGATCGGCGCTCGTCGCGGGCGCCGCTGGAGGCGTTCATGGGCGGGTGTGCGGCAGGTAACACCTGACGCGGACACGCTAGCGACCGTTTAGGTGTTGGCGAGGTAAGTGTGCAACAGTGCGATCGCGATCGCGCCTTCTCCCACGGCAGAGGCGACGCGTTTGATCGAGCCGTGGCGGACGTCGCCGGCGATGAATAGCCCGGGCTGGCTCGACTCAAGCGGCAGCGGGTCGCGCGCCAGCGGCCACCACGCCGTCTGGCTGTCCCGGTGAAGATCGGCACCGGTCATGAGGTAGCCGCCCTCGTCGCGGCGCAGCCAGCCCTCGACCCCGGCGGTCAGCGGCTGTCCGCCGATCAGCACGTACATCGCGTCGGCCGGGCTCACGCTGCTGGCCATCGCGGTCGGCGACGATCACTGTCTTGAGCCGGGGCTGGCCGCCAGCCGCGATGACGCGGGTGGGCGTGAGCACCGTGATCTTAGGGGGCGCGGTGATGCGGTCGACGAGGTAGCGGGACATGCCCGCCTGCAACGAGTCGGCGCGGACGATCATCGTCACCGAACGGGCGTAGGCCGCGAGGTGCAGCGCCGCCTGCCCGGCGGAGTTCGCACCGCCGACGAGCACCACGTCCTGGTCGCGATGGCGGGAGGCCTCCGCCGGGGCCGAGCCGTAGGAGACGCCGCAGCCGATCAGCTCCTCGACCCCGAGGCGCGTCGAGACGACGGTAGGCGACCCCGGTGGCGATCACGCCGCTTCGCCCGCGTAGCTGCCCGCCGCCGCTCAAGGACAACGCGAAGCTGCCGTCGGGCTGAGGCTCGGCGCGGATGATCTCAACGCCGACGAGGATCTCGGCGCCGAAGCGCAGCGCCTGCTGATGGGCGCCGCTGGCCAGCTCGGCGCCGCTGATGCCCTGCGGGAAGCCGGGGTAGTTCTCGATCCGTGCGCTGGTGCCCGCCTGGCCGCCGGGGGCCACGCGTTCGAGAACGACCTTGCGCAGCCCCTCGGAGGCGGCGTAGACCGCAGCGGTGAGCCCCGCGGGGCCCGCGCCGACGATGACGATGTCATACAGCTCGCGCTCCGGCTGTGTGCGCAGCCCGGCGCGGCGCGCGCGCTCGCTGCGCCACTGCGTGCTTGTCAGGTACGTCTCGGCGTGCTACGGCGGCGTTCGCGCCGGCACCGCCATCCCGACACGCTGATCGCGGACGGCCGGAGCGTGCTCGGGCTCGCGCCCGATGCGCGCCAGGCGGGGGTCGACAAACTCCGCTGGCGCCGGCAGCTGAGAGCCGTCGGCTAACACGGCGACCGGCTGCTCGACACCGAGGCGGGCCTGCTCGGCCAGGAGCCGACCCACGGGATCGGTGTCGGTATCGATCCAACGATGCGTCACGCCGTTGCCAGCCAGGAGGGCGCGCGCCGCCAGCATCGTCGGCGCCGAGCCCGAGCCGATCATCGACACGACGGGGTCGCTGCCGCTCACCGCGCTACAGCCACCCGGCGAGGATCGAGGATCGCGACGGCGCGCGCGGTCGCGACGCGCATTGACCGAAACCCGGTGCGCATCTGCAGGGGGTGTCGCGATCGGTGATCTCGCTCATCGCTCGTCTGACCTGTCGGTGAGGCTGCCGGAACATACGCCCTCGACTACTGAGACGTGACGGGTTACCGCGCCGTCGCGTGAATCTGCGAACGAGCGCCAGCGTGGCTGATGGCCTAACGGTCGTGCTGTTCGCCCAGCCGGATCTGGAACCCGACGGAGTCGCGAGGGCAAGCCCAACCACCCGGAACGCCCCGCGGATAGACACGGGGATCACCGTACTCCCCGGGCCCAGACTAGATCGAGCGAACTACGCGATCGACTACGGGTCACGCTCGGCGAGAGCTTCTACATCTGATGGAAGATTGGACGCATCCTCGGCACGTCGGCCGCGTCTACCCGCCGGGGACTAGCGGGTAGCAAATCCCGCAGCTGCGGCTGCCCGCAGCGGATGAGCACCTGTCGTCCTCGACCGCCTCGGGGTCATCTCCGATGCTCGTTACCGCGATGCTGGGTCGGGGTATGGCGCCCCGCGGTACCGAACTACGCTTGAACCGGCGGACGCTTGACTGCGGCTGAGTCATCGGGTCCCTCAGAAGGCAGCTCATGTGAGCCGGCCCCGGGCCCGATCCTCGGCAGCCACTCGAGCCACTTCGGCAGATACCAGTTCCAATCTCCGAGCAGCTTCATGGTCGCGGGCAACAGCACGCCGCGAATGATGGTCGCGTCGATAAGCACTGCTACCGCGAGGCCGACGCCCAGCTCCTTGAAGATGAGTAGGGACAGGGTTGCGAAGATCGCGAACACCGAGATCATCACCGCCGCGGCGCTGGTGACGACACCGGCCGTCGACTTGATCCCGTGCGAGACCGCGTCCACGGTCGGCCGGCCGCGGTCGAACGCCTCCCGGATTCGAGTGAGGATGAACACGTGGTAGTCCATCGAGAGGCCGAACAGCACCACGAACAGGAACAGCGGCATCCAGGAAACGATCGCGCCGTTCGACTTGAACCCGAGTATCGACTGCAGGTGGCCCTCCTGGAAGATCCAGACCAGCACCCCGTAGGCCGCCCCGACCGAGAGCAGGTTGAGAACGATCGCCTTCAGTGGAATCACCAGCGAGCGGAACGTGAACAACAACAGGAGAAAGGCCGCGGAGAGCACGAAGATGAAGACCACCGGGGCGTGCGACTTCATCGTGTCGTTGAAGTCCGTCGAGCTGGCCGTATAGCCGGCGACGTCGGCCGTCGCGCCCGGGACCCGTCCGACGGTGGCCGGGATCAGCGTGTCCCGGAGCTGTGCGAGCGCTGCCGTTGATCGCGAGTCCGTGCCGTTCCCGGCAACCGGGACGTCGAGCTGCTGGACCGTGTGATCAGGGCTCACGGTGCTCGTGATCGGCCGCTTGAAGTGCGGGCTGGCGGCGGCCCGAGCGCTGAGCTCGTTGACCGCAGCGACCACCGGCAACGACCTCACATCCTGAGCGTGCACGACCACCTGGGCCGGGATCGGGCCGCCGGGAAAGGCCGCTTGGAGGCGGTTGTAGGTCTTGATCACCCCGATGTTCTGCGGAAGCGTCTCGACGCCCGGCGACGCGGTGTGGAGGCCGAACGCCGGGATCGCCAGGAACACGAGCAACCCTCCAGCGACCGCCACGGAGACGACAGGATGGCGGAGAGCCGGGTTGAGGATCCGCGACCACGCCCCACTCTCCTCGACGTTCCACCTCTTCCTGGAGAGGAACGGGATGCGGCCCTTCTCCACACGGTCACCAAGCCAGGCCAGGACGGCCGGAAGCACGGTGAGGGATCCGAGCACTGCGACGGCGACGACGAGGATCGTGCCGGTGGCGAACGAGGAGAAGGTCGGCGCTCCGGCGAGGTACATGCCGGCCATCGCGATCATCACCGTGAATCCGGAGACCATCACTGCACGGCCCGACGTCGCCGCTGCGGCCGCCAGCGAGGCCGGTTCGCTGCGCCCCGATTCTCGCTCCTCGCGTTCCCGGCGCAGGTAGAACATCGAATAGTCAACCCCGACCGCGAGGCCGATCAGCAGGATCACTTCGTTGATCGACTCGTCCACTCCCCTGATGTGGCTGAGGACCGCGACAACGCCGATCGTCCCGAGCACCGCCGTGAGACCGAGGAACAAGGGCACGCCCGCAGCCACCAGCGACCCGAAGGCGATCAACAGGATCAACAGCGTGATCGGCAGCGAAGTCACCAGCGCCGTCTTGAAGTCCTTGCTGATCGCGTCGCTCACCTGGTTATCAGAGCTCGCTTGGCCGAACTCTCCGACCGTCAACTGCGGATGGGCGGCCTGCGTGGCGGCGATCGCCGCCAGCGTCTCGCTCGCGCGCTTCTTGGCCGTGGCCTGGTTGCCGGCGATCTTGAAGCGGGTCAGGGCGGAGTGGCCGTCCGCAGAGATCTGCGACCGGTTGGCCGGCGTATACGGGCTCTCGATCGCGTACACGTACGGCAGCTGGGACAAGCGGAACTGGGCGTCGCCGACCGCAGCACGGAACCGGAGGCTGTTCGCGTTCTCCCTCGCACTCTGCACCAGCACCATCTCGTCGGCGCTCTTCGGAAAGGCGGCGTCCACCGTGCGCTGTGCCCGGCCCGACTCGCCGACACCGAGATGGGCGTTATCGAGCGTCTTCGTCCCGACGCTGCTTCCGATCATGAACGCGACAATCACGAACCCAAGCCACCCCCAGATCGCCGTCTTACGATGCTGAGCGCTCCAGCGGCCCATCCGCGCGGCAACATTGAGGCTTTGCCCGCCCGCTGCTGCCTTGCTCGCAGCAGCCTCAGCTTCGGCGGTGTTGAGGTCTCGCGTCACCGGACGTAGCCCAACGACATCAGGTACTGGCGGGCAACCCGGGCCGGGTCCTGCTTGCCGATGTCGACCCGGGAGTTCAGCTCCTGGATGACCGGGAGCGTCAGGTTGCCCTGAACCTTCGCGATCGTCGCGCCAAGATCCGGGCCCGCCCGGTCAACGACGTTCTTCGACGCGATGAAGATCACGTTGCCGGGGGGAATCAGGCCCTTGTCATCCCTGAGGACCGTGTACTTGGTGAAGCTCGCCAGCTGCGCGTCGCTCGTGAACAGGATCGAGAGATTTGCCCCACTGTTGTCGAGCACGGCATAGCGCCGGCCGATCGCGACCGGCTTGAACAGCTTGAACCTGAGGCCGTAGCTCTGCTCCAGGCCCGCAAGACAGTCCATCCGCACGCGGCATTCAGGGGAACCGGCGAGAACCAGGCTCCGCGATTTGCCCGTCAGATCGGAGATGTCCCTCACGCCAAGCCTGCGCGCCGTGCTCGCCAGACTGCCGACGGCGTTCGAGTCCGCGAACGGTGTCGGGGGAAACGCCACGATCCCTTCCCTGGCAAGGTCCGCCTTCGCCTCCTTGTACGCCTGGTTGGCATTCGAGGGGATCTGGCTCGAAGGGACGTGGAAGAACGAGCCGAGCGCGGTGGACGTGTACTCCGGATAGCCGCTGACCCGGCCATCCTTGACCGCCCGCAGCGCCACTTTCTCCGATCCCAGGTTGAGCCGGGTCTGCACCTTGTAGCCAGCGGCCTGCAGGGCCTGAGCGTAGACCTGGGCGAGGATGAACTCCTCGCTGAAGTTCTTGGAGCCAACCGTGATCGTCGTCTTCGCGTTGGCGGGGTTTGAGTGGATCAGGTTGTCTTGAGCACGGGCGATCGTAGATGACCCGCTACCGCCACCGCAGGAAGCGACACCCAGGACCAGCGCCGCTTGGGCGGCCGCGAATCCCAGACGTCGCCGAAAAATCGTGCCGATGCCCTTTCGACGTGATAAACCCAAGATCTAAGGCTACGCGCCTTCGCGTGCCGGATCAACCCCGATCACGCTCAGCTCGAGCCCCTGCGGAGCGGCGTTTCGCGGGCCTCTGCCCGCCCGCAGGCTCCCGATGCACGAGAGGCAGGGACTGCGTCCTGATGGTGTGCGCGCACTGCATCAGCCAGTCCTGCGCCTTGTCCGCCCCCTGCTCAAAACGGGGGCAAGCCAGTGGCGCTTTCAACGCCGACCTACCGGTCGCCTGGATGCTGACGGTCCTGCTCGAGCTCATCCACGCCTCCAGCCGCGAACTTGCCACCGGCAGGCTGCCCGAGGACAAAGCCGAGCCGCGCTGATCGCCAGTATCACCGGCGCGCTCGCACCGCCGTCCGAGTTGCACGAGGATCAGGTTGCGCCAGCGGCTCTGGAGTCGCCTGACCGAGGCCTTGCCACGGTGGTCGGAACCGTTGTCGACGATCCAGAAGACCCGATTAGCGGATGCGTAGGGCTGCTTGGTCATGACTTGCCGGACGAGCCGGTCGAACGGCGCGATCCCGCCTTTCGGTTCGGTGCGCCCCATGATCTTGCCCTGGTGCACGTCCCACGCGTCGAGGTAGGTCACGGCACCCAGGCGCTCGTACTCGTGTTCGACGAGCTGCCCGCCGCCCGGTCCGGGAGGGGCGCTGGCATGGATCCGCCGACGCGCCTGGATCGAGGGTTTCGCGTCGGCGCAGATCACGAAATCGTCCGGGCCCAACGGCTTTCCTTCCAGCGCCCCGCGTACAGCTCGAGCACCGGGGTGGCCTTCTGGAGGAAGTCAGGGTCGCGCGGGAAGATCCACGAGCGATACCGCCACGGCTTGATCGCGTCCTCGGCCAGCCACCGGCCGATCGTCGAGGCCGACGCCTCGCTGACGCCGCGCTCGACCACGAACCGGTGCAGCTCAGAGCGACTGAAGCGCGACAGCGGCGCGCCCTGATCCTTGGGCAGCTCGCACGCGACCGCCTTGACCTGCGCCACCTCTTCCGGGGGGAAAACGGCGCGGGCGACCCGACCGCGCTTCATCCTCGAGACCCTCAAGACGCCGCTCATGGAACCGACTTCGCCACCGCCCGACCGCCTTCGTGCTCATCCCCAGCCGCCTGGCGATCTCGGCATTGCTATGACCCACGGCAGCAAGCAGCACCAACTTCGCCCGCAACACCTCCCGATGCGGGCGGGTGTAACACGCCGCGCGATGCTCAAGTTCCTTGCGCTCGGCCTCCCCGAGGACGATCTCCTGCGCGCTTGGACCCAGCATCACCACCAGGATTCGCCACCACAGTTATGACTCCTTCAAACCCCGACGGCACTTATGGCGGGCTGCACTTAATTAGTAGATCTCGCGCGGCTTGACTCGACCGAAGCCCTTGGTCCCCTTCAGGCCGTCGAAGCGGTAGTAGGGAAAGGCCTTGGGACTGACGATCGGTTCGACTGCTGCCGCGGCGGTCGCGACGAGCAAGACGGCGATCGACCTGACGACTAGAAGGAGGATCGGCGTTCGGCGCATGGTGGCGACCTTATATCGACCGCGACGCCGCGTCCAATTCTTGACAAGGGCAGGCAGGACGCCCGTGGGACCTCGGACGCAACAACATCGGCAACCCTCCGCGGGGGGCGATGAGGCTTGGCGTCTGCCAGGAACAGGCCACGAGACGCGGTCGTCCTCGGGGACGCCTCGGGCTGCACGAGGGAGATCTCGCTGATTCCCGTCCAGCGATTTCACAATGGCTTCCGCTGCCGTGCCCGGACGGCTCAAGGCCACTGTTTCGGCGATTAGGCGGGGGGGCCGCGTCGCCGAGGAGGCCCAGCCCGAATCATCGTCGCTTCAGTCGAAGCGATCGTCGCAGTCGAAAGCCGCCTGGCACGCCGGGCGCAACGGGCTTCCGTGTCGGCACCCCACCTCTGTCACGCTTCCGGCAGCGCCATGCACGTCTGGGCCCACGACCGCTGGCTGTTCCCGCTGCCAGAGCACCACCGCTACCCGCTCGGCAAGGGGCGGCTGCTCCGCGAGCGGCTCATCCGATTGGGGATCTGCACCCCCGGCGACTTCCGCGAGGCCGAGCCGGCGCGTTGGTCGGCGCTGGCGCGGGTGCACGACCCGGCCCTGCTCGGCCGGATCAGGCGCGGGGAACTCAGCGAGCGGGAGCGGCGCGGCCTCGGGCTGCCATGGTCGGAGGCGCTCGTCGAGCGGGCGCGCCGGGTGACCAACGGGACCGTCATGGCCGCCCGCGAAGCTCTTGGGACGGGAGTGGCAATGAACCTTGGCGGGGGCTCGCACCACGCCGGGCGGGACTTCGCCCGGGGCTACTGCCTGTTCAACGACATCGCTCTCGCCACCGATTCGCTGCGCGAGGCTGGCTCTGCTCGGACGGCGGTGGTAGTCGACTGCGACGTCCACCAAGGCGACGGGACCGCCCACCTGCTCGGCCCCGACCCGCTCACCTTCACCCTGTCCCTGCACGGGGCGCGCAACTACCCCACCAAGCGGGTCCCCTCCGACCTCGACGTCGACCTCCCGCGCGGCACCGGCGACGGCGAATACCTCACCGCTCTCGAGGCCGCGCTGGCAACCGCACTCACCGCCGGCCCATACGACATCGCCTTCTACCTAGCGGGCGCCGATCCCTGGGAGGGTGACCGGCTGGGCACTCTTTCCCTCACCAAGGACGGTCTCCGCCGCCGCGACGAGCTCGTCCTCGACACCCTCTGCGCCCACGGCATCCCAGTGTGCGTCACGCTCGCGGGCGGTTACGCGCCCAACATCGCCGACATCGTCGACATTCACGTGGCGACCGCCGCCGAAGCGGCCGCGCGGGCTGACGGATGGGTGGCCGCGGTCACCGCACCTGTAGGCACTGGGTGACTCGCCAAGCCGACGAGCCCGTGCCGTTGCGCGGCGGTAGGCCAACCGCGAACCTCGCTAAGCCCGGTAGCGGGTTTGCGCGGCTATCGCCTCGGCACTCGGCAGCGAGATCGACCGCTTGCCGGTGACCTGCTCGAAGGTCTCGGGGGAGGCGAGGTCCTTGACGAGCTTCTTCACCCAGGCGTCGGTGTAGAGGTAGTCCCTGTGAGGCTCGTTCCAGACGCAGTAGCGGTCGTCGGTGAGCTCGGGGCGAGCCGCGTGCTTGTCTGGACGGACCCCGTAGTAGCGCCAAGCGGCAACGTGGTGGCCAAAGTTCGTGAACCTAACGCCGAGCTTCTGGGAGACCATCTGCGCAACGGTGCCGGGCTTATGCCGGCCCCTGTTCTGGACCGCGATCGGCTTGTTGCGAACGATCGTCTGGACGACGTCGCGCGCGCGGAGCTGCTCCTCGGTCATCTCGTCCTCGCGCACGAAGCGCATTACCGCGTCACTCTCGGTTTTCGGCCCGGTCTGGGGAAGTGGGAAGGAGGAGCACACGAAAGTCGTACCGCCAGTCCTCGGCGACCTCGCTCGGAAGCGCAGCGTCGTGCTCGCGGATGAAGGACGTGATGCTCTTTGGCAGCCTTCGGTGCGCTGCCTTGAGCGCCCTGACGGCGTCCGGCGTAAGGCTTGACATGAAGACGGGACAGCGGAGGCTGTCGCCTAGCCCCTCGCCGGCGCCGAACCAGTGCGTGAGCGTTTCCTCATAGTTGAGGTTGTGCGCCTGCGTCTTGCCGGCGAGCGCGGTCGCGAGGAGCTGCTCGTATCGGTGCTCCACCTTGTTCCGAATCTTCACGAAGAACTCGACGTTCGCCCGCACCGGGTCCTTTTCGGAACCTACTGACGTATCCGTGGGTAGTGTCACCGTCCGGGGAGGGGTGGGCAGAGCCCGGCGAGTGAGAGCATCGCGAGGGCGATGACGGCGCTTGGTGAGTGGTAGCCGAAGCCGCGGCGGATGATCAGGCGGATTTGGGTGTTGATCTGCTCGACGCGTCCGTTGGAGCGACTCGTCGAATGCGCCTGATTCCTCGGATCTGAGCGTTTTGCTGCGGGTGCGGGTGACGCACCCGTTTTATCCGTGGGCTGGCCGGGAGTTGGAGTTCGTCAAGCGCCGGCACAACTGGCGGGCGGATCGCGTGTACGTGCGCGACGATGCGGACGGTTGGTCTCGTTGCCCGCGGAATGGACCGATGCGGTGCTGGAGGATCCGTTGGTGGTTGTGGCCGGCGGGCGCGCGCCGTTCCATCTTGAGGGGTTGCTCGCGTTGTTGGAGCTGGTCGCGTCGCTGGCGGCGGCGCGGTAGCTCAAGCGACCGCCGGTCCCGCTCGCGTCGACTAGCTCGCCGTCAAGCGAATTATGCTGCGCATGTCAGCGGGATTATGCCGCTGGTGACCGATGACCAGGCTCGCACCGTGCCTCTTCTGTCGCGATACGTGCCGGGTGGCAGCGGGAATGTCGGGGTGAAGCGCTGAACACGGGTAGCTCTCGGATAGGTTCCGTCCGACTGTGGGCGCATAATCTGCCGGACACTATGGGAGAGGAGCGGTATGGCTGCGCGGGCAACTGATGGCAAGGCGCGGGAGTTGACGGCGTCGCGGACGCTGAACCCGCGCCCGGAGGCGGTCGTCGATCAGGGGTTTCGCTCGGCGGAGTTCTTCGACGCGCGGGATCTGGTGCAGGTGAAGTACGAGATGGTGCGCCGGGTCGAGGCCGATGGGGTGTCGGTGAGCAGGGCGGCGGGCGCGTTCGGGTTCTCCCGGCAGTCGTATTACTCGGCGGCGCGGGCGTTGGCCGGCGAGGGGCTGGCGGGGTTGGTGCCGGACAAGCCGGGGCCGCGGGGGGCGCACAAGCTGACCGATGAGGTGCTCGAGCATTTGGAGGGGCTGCGGGAGGCCGATCCCGGCGTGGGCGCGGCCGAGCTGGCCGCCGCGGTCGCTGAGCGGTTCGGGGTCACGGTTCATCGCCGCTCGGTCGAGCGCGCGCTCGCTCGCCGGGAGGCCGCCAAGCGGGGCCCGAAAAGTGGCTGACGGCGGCGAGTCCTGGGCAGATGCCGGCGCGCTGGGCGACGGGTATGAGCGGCTGCGGGCGGCGGTCTTGGCGGGCGGCGCGGGCGGTTGGCGGCTGGGGCATGGGGTGCTGAGCGCCCGCGGGATGACCGCCTGGATGAGCGCGTTCGGCGAGCTCGACCCGCCCGTCCTCGCCACCACGGGCGCCGCTGTCGGCGCGGTGGCGTCCTCGTCTGAGGGATGCGAGCAGCCCGCCGGCCTACCGGCGGCGCTGCCCGCCGCCGATCAGGTCGTCGCGGTACTGACGCAGATGGTGCTTCCCCTCGCCGCCTAAACCTGTCACCAATTCACCCACTGTCACTACCGATTCCTTGTCAACTACCAACTACCGATTCCTTGTCACTACCGATCACACGAGGAGACACAATGCACACAATGCACGATCAGAGCAAGGTGACTGCCGATCATCTCCGCCGCGACGCGTACCTGTACGTGCGGCAGTCGAGCCTGTATCAGGTCGCCAACAACACCAAGTGTGATCGTGATCGACGTCGACCAGGGCCCAGCCGCGCTCGCGCCGGACTCGAGTCATCCCGCCGTCAGTACGACCTGCGCGGTCGGGCGGTCGCGCTCGGCTGGCCCGCTGACTGACCGCGAGGGGTTCCAGCGCCTTCTCGCCGACGTGTCACTGGGCAAGGCGGGGATCGTGCTCGGCCTGGAGTGCTCGCGGCTGGCGCGCAACAACGCCTCATGCCGACGTCGGCATGATGCGTTTTAGGCCGACCCCGCGGGCATGCCGACCTCGGTCGGAAACTCCCCGCAAACTGGGTGATTGGCCGTGCTTGAGGTCTTCATGATCGCGTGATGGTGGCCGAGCTTGCTCTGTGGAATTTGTTCCATTCACAGAGAGGAGTTGATCGTGAGAGGACCATCCGTGGTGCGGGTGGAGGGCCCCCTGGCGCGGTATGCAGCAGGGTTCGGCGCACGGCTGCTTGAGCGGGGGTATGTGCCGTCCTCGGCGGAGGACCAGTTGCGTCTGCTGGCGCACTTGAGCCGCTGGCTTGTCGAGCAGCGCGAGGAGCCGGCCGGGCTGACGCCGGATCTGGTGGACCGGTTCGTGGCTGTGAGGCGTGCGAGCTACGTGAAGCTGACGAGCCGGCGTGCGCTGACGCCGCTGCTGGGGTACCTGCGGGGCCTCGACGTCGTGCGCGATGCTCCGGTTGCGGCGTCCACGGTGGTGGAGGGGTTGCTGGCCGACTACGGTGAGTATCTGGTCCGCGAGCGCGGATTGGCGCCTGGCACCGTGCTTCTGCGTGAGCGGGTCGCGCGCCTGTTTCTCGCCGATCAGCCCGAGCCGCTCGAGCTCGCGTTGCAGCGGCTTGAGCCAGGTGATGTGACCAGGTTCGTGCTCGCCGAGTGCCGGTCGGGGCGGCGCGGGGTGGCCTCGGCAAAGACGCTGACCAGTGGCCTGCGGTCGCTGCTCTCGTTTCTGCACGTGGCGGGCTGGGTGCCCGTCGGGCTGGCGCCGTCGGTGCCGAGCGTCGCTGGTTGGCGGCTTGCCTCGCTACCGCGCGCTCTGGATGCCGGGCGCGTTGAGCGGCTGCTGGCAAGCTGTGACCGCACGACGGCGGTCGGTCGTCGAGATTTCGCGGTTATGACGCTGCTGGCGCGGTTGGGGTTGCGGTCCTTCGAGGTGGCCGGCTTGTCGTTGGATGACATCGACTGGCGGGCGGGGGAGCTCACGATTCGCGGCAAGGGCTCGGTCAGCGAGCGGCTCCCGTTGCCTGACGATGTCGGCCGGGCGCTGGTCGAGCATCTGTCCGCGGGTGGGCCGCGCGGCTCGTGCCGGGAGGTGTTCCTTCGTGCTCGCGCACCGCAGCGGGGGCTCTCTGCCGCGGGGGTGCGCTCGGTCGTGCATCACGCGTGCGACCGTGCTGGGCTTGCGCGGGTCGGCGCTCATCGGCTGCGGCATACCGTCGCCAGCGATCTGTTGCGTGCGGGCGCTCCGCTGCAGCAGATCGCGCAGGTGCTGCGTCACACGAGCGTGGCGAGCACCGCCATCTACGCCAAGATCGACCGGACCTCGCTGCGGACGTTGGCGCGGCCGTGGCCACTTGAGGCAGGTGGTGCCGCGTGAGCACGCTACGCAGCGCGGCCGCGGACTACCTGCAGATGCGCCGCGCGCTCGGCTACCAGCTGGAAAGCCAGGGGCAGTTGCTGTTCGCGTTCGTCGGCTATCTCGAACGGGCGCAGGCCGCCACGGTCACGATCGAGCTGGCGGTTGCGTGGGCGAGCGAGCCGGCCGGGGCTGACCCGGTGTGGTGGGCAAAACGACTATCGGTCGCGCGCCAGTTCGCCCGCTACCTGCACACGATCGATCCGGCATGCGAGGTGCCGCCTGCACGGCTGTTGCCCTACCGCGCCAGGCGAGCGACCCCATACCCGTACACGCCGGACGACATCGCCGGGGTGATGCGCGCGGCGGACGGGCTTGCGCTGCCGCTGCAGGCGATCACCTACCGAACGCTGATCGGACTACTGGCGGTCAGCGGCCTGCGCGTCGGGGAGGCGATCGGCCTGGATCGCGACGACGTCGATGACCGCGACGGGCTGGTGCGCGTGATCAACGGCAAGTTCGGCATATGTCGAAATCGACATATCCCGAACTATGTTGCGCCCCGAACTATGTTGCGCTGGCGTTTGTCCGGGCTGTGACACGTCCCATGGGATAGGGGTTGCCGTGGCTCGCTGAGCGCGAGCGCAACATATTTCGGCTGGGCTGATCGAGTCCTCCTCCTTGTCAAGTCCCGAGAGGAGGCGTTCATGTCCCAGCCAGCACCTGAGCGCGTGCGGGTGAGCGGGCCGTTGGCGTCGTTCGCTGACGGCTTCCGCGAGCATCTCGTCGAGCAGGGGTATTCGCTGTGGTCGGCGCAGTTCCAGTTGCTGCTTGTCGCGCATCTCAGCCGGTGGATGGAGGCGGAGAGGCTGGAGGTCGGGCAGCTCACGCCGCCGGTTGTGGAGCGGTTCTTGGCCGAGCGTCGGCGCCAGGGTTACGTCACCAGGCTCTCGCCGGTGGGGGTCCGGCCGCTGTTGGGGTATCTCGACAGGCTCGGGGTGCTTCCAGCGGGCGAGGATGTCCGCACGCCGGTTGACCGGCTGGTTGCGGAGTTTCGTCGTTACCTGTTGGAGGAGCGCGCGCTGGCGGTCGGCTCGGTCGGGCTGTACGAGCCGGTCGCGCGTGTGTTCTTGGAGGAGCGCTCAGAGCCGATCGACGCTGATCTTGCCCGCCTGTCCGGGGTGGAGGTCAATGCGTTCGTGTTGCGCGAGTCGCGCAGGCGCGGGCGAGCGTCGGCGCTGACGATGGTGTGCGCGCTGCGGTCGCTGTTGCGGTTCTTGCACGTGCGCGGGTTGACCGCGATGTCGTTGGCGACGGCTGTGCCGTCGATCCCCCGCCGTCGCGAGGATCTACCGCGTGGGCTTCCTGCCGGGCAGGTGCAGAGCTTGCTTGACAGCTGTGACCGTGCGACGAGCGTGGGCTGCCGGGACTTCGCGGTCCTGACGCTGCTGGCGAGGCTCGGGCTACGGCGCGGTGAGGTCGCCGGGTTGGAGCTGGAGGATGTGGACTGGCGGGCGGGCGAGATCATGATCTGTGGCAAAGGGTCACGGATCGACCGGCTGCCGCTCCAGAGGGATGTCGGCCAGGCGCTTGCCGACTATCTGCGCCACGGTCGACCGGCGGGCTTCGGTCGGACGGTGTTTCTCAGCTCGTGCGCACCCCACGTCGGCCTCTCGAGCGCCGCCGTGAGCAGCGTGGTCGTGCGCGCGTGTCAACGCGCCGGGATCCCGCCGGTCAGCGCACACGCCTTGCGGCACACGCTCGCCTCAGAGCTGTTGCGCCTCGGCGCGGCGCTGCCGGAGATCGGCCAGGTACTGCGCCACCAGAGCGTTGAGACGACCGCGATCTACGCCAAAGTCGATCGCTCAGCGCTCTCGCGGCTCGCGCTGCCGTGGCCGGGAGGTGAGTCATGAGCGCGCTTCGCCAATCGGTCGATGACTACCTGCAGGTCCGTCGCGTGCTGGGCTACAAGCTCACGATCCACGGTCGCGTGCTGCCGCAGTTCGTCGAGTTCCTCGAGCAACGGGACGCGACGGCGATCACCACCAGCCTGGCGCTCGAGTTCGCGACGCAGCCGCAGAACACCAGCATCGTGTGGTGGCATCAGCGGCTGGCGATCGTCCGCGGCTTCGCACGCTACCTGCAGGCGATCGATCCGCGCACCGAGGTGCCGCCGGTCGACCTGCTGCCGGCGAAGTTCCGCCGCGCCACGCCCTACCTGTATTCCGAGGCGGACGTCGAGGCGCTGATGGGAGCAGCTCGCAAGATCCGCTCGGCGTTGAAGGCCGCGACGTATGAGACGCTGATCGGGCTGCTTGCCGTGACCGGGATGCGGATCGGCGAGGTGATCGCGCTCGATCGGGGCGAGGTCGAGCTGCCCGAGGGGCGGCTCACGGTCCGCCACGGCAAGAACGGCCGCTCGCGCGAGGTTGCGCTTCACCCGAGCACGGTCACGGCGCTCGAGGCGTACGCGTGCTTGCGCGATGAGCTGTGCCCGCACCCGAAGGCCCCGAGCTTCCTGGTTACCAACGCCAGCACCAGGCTGGATTACGGGACCGTCTGGCACGAGTTCGACCACATCCGGCGCCGCGCCGGTCTTGACCGCGAGTCGCTCGGACGCCAAGTCCGTATGCACGATCTCCGCCATGTGTTTGTGCTGCGCACCCTGCTTGGCTGGTATCGCGAGGACACAGATGTCGAGGCGCAGCTGCCGCTGCTCGCCGCGTTTCTGGGCCATGTCGACCCTTCCTCGACGTACTGGTACTTCGAGGCCGCGCCGCAGCTGCTGACACTCGCCGCTGAGCGGCTCGAGCGGACCTGGGAGCAGCGCTCATGACCCCGCTCGCGCCGCTTCTGCAAGCGTTCTTCGCCGAGCGCCTGGCCCGCCAGCGCGCAGCCAGCCCGCACACGATCGCCGTCTACCGCGACGGCTTCCGGCTGCTGCTGGGATTCCTGCACGACCAGACCGGCAAGCAGCCATCGAAGCTCTCCCTCGAAGACCTCGACGCGGAGAGGATCGCCGCGTTCCTTCACCATCTCGAGACCGAGCGCGGCAACAGCGTCCGCACCCGCAACGCGCGGTTGACCGCGATCCACTCGTTCTTCCGCTTCGCGTCATTGAAAGCCCCTGAGCAAGCGGAGCTGATCGCGCGTGTGCTCGACATCCCCGAGAAGCGCTTCGACACGACGCTGATCAGCTATCTCACCGAACCCGAGATCGACGCGCTGCTGGCCGCGCCGGACCGCACCACCTGGACCGGTCGACGCGACCACGCGCTGCTGCTGCTGGCAATCCAGACCGGGCTGCGAGTCTCCGAGCTCGCGAGCCTCCGCTGCCAAGACCTGCAGCTCTCAACCAGCCCGTGGGTCCGGTGCGAAGGCAAAGGCCGCAAGGAAAGATGCACGCCACTCACCCGCCAGAGCGTTCAGGTGCTGCGCATCTGGCTGCGCGAGCACGACGGCAACCCAACCAGCCCGCTGTTCCCCAGCACCAGCGGCCGGCACCTCACCCGAGGCGCGATCTGGCGCCGGGTCCTCAAACACGCCGCCACAGCCGCCGAACAATGCCCCTCGCTCGCGGCCAAGAACATCACCCCGCACACGCTGCGCCACACCGCCGCGATGCGGCTCCTGCACGCACCCACGCCGGTCGATACCGCGACGATCGCGCTGTGGCTCGGCCACGAGACGCTCGACTCGACCAACAAGTACCTGCACGCCGACATAGAACTCAAACGACGCGCGCTCGATCGCATCGCATCCCCAAACGCCAAACCGGGCCGCTACCGCCCACCCGACAAGCTACTCGCGTTCCTGGAGAGCCTCTGACCAGCCCAAACTATGTCGAACCGAGCGGCCCGTCCTCCGCCTAAACGCGCGACACGCCAGCCGACCGCAACATAATTCGGGGCGCAACATAGTTTGGGAAGAGCCGCGAGGTGCCGCTTCACACCAGCACGGTCCGAGCGCTCGCCGCATACCGTCAGCGTCGCGATCAGCTGTGCCCGCGGCCTGCCTGCGACGCGTTCTTCGTCTCGACTGCCGGCACCCGGCTGCACGCCGCCAACATCCGCCGCGTGTTCACCCGGCTTGTCGGGGTGGTCGGCCTCACCCGGCGCTCTGCGCGCTGCCGTCCAACGCTGCACAGCCTGCGTCACCGATTTGCCATCAACACCTTGCTCGACTGGCACCGCGCCCGTGTTGACATGCAAGCCCGTCTGCCATGGCTCGCTACGTACATGGGCCACACCGAGCCCGCCCACACATTCTGGTACATGACCGCCACGCCCGAACTGCTCGCACTTGTCGCCGAGCGGCTCGAGTCCGCCCTGGAGGGAATCGCATGACCACGCTCGCGCCCGACCTCGAGGCGTTCTTCACAGACCGACTGCTCTGCCAGCGCAACGTCAGCCCGAACACGATCGCGTGCTATCGAGACACGTTCCGGCTGCTGCTCGCCTTCCTGCAGCAGAAGACCGGCACACCGCCGGCGAAGCTGCAACTGACCGACCTCGACGCACCAACGATCGGCGCGTTCCTGGAGCACCTCGAGCAAGACCGTGGCAACACTGCCCGCACCCGCAACATCCGCCTGGCCGCCGTGCGCTCGTTCTTTCAGTACTGCGCGCTGCGGCATCCCGAGCACGCTCACATGATCCAGCGAGTGCTCGCGATCCCCGCCAAACGCTCCGAGCGGCGGATCGTCACGTTCCTCACCCCCGACGAGATCACGGTACTGCTCCAGAGCCCCGACCGCACGACCTGGGCCGGCCGACGCGACCACGCGCTGCTGCTCTGCGCCGTGCAGACCGGCCTGCGCATCTCCGAGCTGCTGCGGCTGACCAACACTGACGTGCAACTCGGCACAGGCCAGCATCTGCGGACATTGGGCAAAGGCCGCAAAGAGCGCGTCGCCCCGCTCACCCGCCAAACGGTCGCCGTTCTGCGTGTCTGGATGCGCGAGTGCCAACGACAGCCCACCGACCCGCTGTTCCCATCCCGCACCGGCGGACCACTCAGCCGCGACGCAGTCGAGCGACGCCTCGCCCAACACGTCGCAGTCGCCGAGCGCGCATGCCCGACGCTCCGCGCAAAGCGCGTGACGATGCACGTGATGCGCCACACCGCGGCGATGGCGTTACTCAGCGCCGGCATCGACACAGCGACGATCGCTCTCTGGCTCGGGCATGAGCAGGAACGGACCACCCGCGTCTATCTGCACGCCGATCTCGGGCTCAAACAACGCGTGCTCGACCGCACCACACCCCCCAACGGCCGCCCCGGACGCTACCGGCCCCCGGACTCCCTGCTCGACTTCCTCAACGGCCTCTGACCCAAGCGCACATGCCAACCCCGACGTGTGGTCAACCGCGAAGGCGGCTGGTTCCGGAACCGAGGTCGGCATGTGCGCGGGGTCGGCCTAAACCGCCGACTGGCACCGGCTGTTGGAGCTGTGCTCGCTGTCGGGCACGCTGATCTGCGACGAGGACGGGCTGTATGACCCGGGATCGATCAACGACCGCCTCCTGCTCGGGGTCAAAGGCACGATCTCCGAGGCCGAGCTTTACTTCATCCGCGCCCGGCTGCAGGGCGGGCTGTTGGCGAAGGCCGCCCGCGGCGAGCTGCGCGTCAGGCTGCCGGTCGGCCTTGCCTATGACCAGCTGGGGAACGTCACGCCCGACCCGGACGCGGGCGTGCGTGCGGCGATCGAGTACCTGTTCCGCTGCTTCGAGCAGACCGGCTCCGCGCACGCGGTCGTCAAGCAGTTCGCCACCGAGCAGCTGCGCTTCCCCGGCCGGCACGCTCCCGGCGGCCCGCACGCCGGCGAGACCTACTGGAAGCCGCTGCGCCACGACCTGGTGCTGTTCACCCTGCACAACCCGCGCTACGCCGGCGCGTACTTCTACGGACGACGCAAGCAACTCACCGACATCAACGGCCACACCCGGCACCGTGCTCAAGCCACGCGACCAGTGGACCGTCCTGATCCGCGACGCCCACCCCGGATACATCACCTTCGAGCAGTACGAGCAAAACCAGCAGACGCTCGCGGCGAACGCCGCCGCCCACAGCCACGAGGAGCGCCGCGCCGGGCCCGCCCGCGAAGGACCGGCGCTGCTGCAAGGCCTCGTCGTCTGCGGCAAGTGCGGCAAACGGATGACCGTCAGCTACCACAAGCGCTGCAACGGCGAGCCGCAGCCGGACTACCACTGCTCGCGCGAGAGAGATCGCGACCGGCACCCCGCCGTGCCAGGCGATCTGCGGCGCCGGCGTCGATGCCGCGGTCGCAACGCTCGTGCTCGAACAGCTCACCCCGCTGGCGATCGAAACCGCGCTCGCCGTCTCGGCCGAGCTCGCCCAGCGCGCCGACCAGATCCGCCAAATGGGCGTGCAACGCGCCGAGCACGCCGCCGACGCAGCCCGCCGACGCTACCTCGCTGTGGACCAACCAACCGGCTCGTCGCCGACCAGCTCGAAGCCGACTGGAACAACAAGCTGCGCGAGCTCGCAGACGCCAAGGACGAGTACGAGCGCGCCACCCAGGCCGGCAACCGGCCGCTCACCCACGAGCAGCACGCCCGGATCCGCGCGCTCGCGACAGACCTACCGGCACTCTGGGCCAACCCGGCGACCCCGATGCGCGAACGCAAACGGCTGATCCGTCTGCTCCTCACCGACGTCACGCTGAACAACACAGGCGAGCAGATCACCGCGCACGTCCGCCTCTCAGGCGGCCAACAGCACACGCTGCACGCGCCACGGCCACTGCCGCGTGGGAGGCGCACACCACGCCACCCACGACGATCAGCCTGATCGACCAACTGCTCGACGACCACACCTACGACCAGACCGTCGAGATCCTCAACAGCAACAGACTGACCGGCGGATGGGGCAAACCGTTCACCGTCGTCTCGCTCACCCAGCTATGCCGCAACCGCAGCATCCCCTCCCACCAGCAAC
The DNA here is from genome assembly GCA_963836065.1 of uncultured Solirubrobacterales bacterium. Taxonomy (GTDB): domain Bacteria; phylum Actinomycetota; class Thermoleophilia; order Solirubrobacterales; family Solirubrobacteraceae; genus Palsa-465. Next base: position 330,094 of record CAWIII010000021.1, on the reverse strand, counting down.
GCCTCAAAGCCGCAGGCATGCTCACGCTCGAAGAGACCGCCGACCAGCTCGGCGTCAGCACCCAGACGATCAAGATCTGGCAGCGACGAGGACACATCACCGGCCAGCGGATCGACGGCCGCCGCGCCCACCTCTACCACCCCGGCCAGAACCGACCTTCCGACGGCCGCCGCCGCCCGCCCCCGGCCGGCAGCGCCGCCGCCGCCCGTCATCATCACCCCAGCACCGTCACTGACGGCATCCCCACCACAACCACACCAGGAGGTGCAGTATGAAGTGCACTCGTTTGACAGTCCATTGGTGAACGCCGCCTCGACGCGTTCGCGCTGTTCGGCGATCCGGCGGGCGAGCTTTCGGAACGGCTCTAGGCGTGATCGTCGGGCCCACTTCAGCCACGCCTCGAGCAGTGTGAGGCCGTCCTCGGCGTCGACGCGGTAGATCTGGCGCAGTTGCTGGGCGAGGAGGTAGGCGCGGTACAGCCGCTGGTCGGTCTGCTGGATGCTCGAGAGCTGTCGCTGCTGGCGTTCGCTCAGGTTGCCTGGGTTCTTCCACAGCGCGAACCGGGCGCCTTTGAGATCCTTGGCGAGCTGCTTGTTGCCGGCGCGTCTGGCTTCGTTCCAGATCTCGCGGCGGATCTCATCCAGCGCGTCGGTCGCGGCCTTGACGATATGAAACGGGTCCAGCGCGATCACGGCGTCCGGGCAGCGCTCGGAGACCGGCCGGGTGATCCACTCGGCGTCATCGCTAGAGACCAGTTCGATCTGCTCGCAGCGTTCTTTCCCGAGCAGATCGAGGAACTTCTCGACCGTCTTGCGGTCCCGGCCGTACGCCGCCCAGACCAGCCGGCCGGTGTGATGGTCGACGACCACGGTCAGGTACTTCTGCCCTTTGCGGATCGAGATCTCATCGAACCCGAGGGCCTTCAGGCCCGCGAACAGGTCACGTCCTTGCTTGGCCTCCGCGCTGACGCGCGCGCAGATACGCCCGACGGTCCGCCACGCGATCCGCATCAGCACGCAGATCGCCGTCTTTGACGTGTTGACCGTCAACCATGCGATTTGATCGTCGAAGCTGCGCGTGAACCTGGCGTCGTGGCGCGCCCATGGGACCGCTGCGACGACCACGTCGTGCACCTTGCACTGCACGCGCGGCGCGTCGGCCTCCACGTAACACAATGTGGTCCCGAGATCCAGCGCCCGCCAGCGCCGGCGCCCCTCGCCGAGGTCATACCCCGGGCAGCGCCGGCGACAGTGCGGGCAACGATCCCGCTGGCTGTAACCCGGGCGGACCGACACCACGATCGTGCCGTCTGATTCGACATCGACCGCTTCGACCACCGTCTTGCCGAGCCCCAAAAGCCGCGCCCACGCGCGGACGCCTACGCTTGCCTTGCGCACGTCGCCACCGTTCCTTCCCAAGGGTTTCTGACATCGCTAAACCAGAGCCTAGGAGCACCGCGGCGTGCGCACCCTCAACCCGCCCTTCCGGGCGGTCCCCGCCCGGAACTCCCCAGCCCACCAGCGCCAGCGACCCGGGCGCAGTCAAGCAGCGCAAAACCCCTGCTAACAGCAGAAACGACTCGCGTCCCACGACCAACCATCAAGGCGCTGCTTGACGGCAACCGGGCGATGGCGCTACCCCCGCCCGAACCCTCTCACCCCACCCACGGAAACAGCAGTAGCGCCCCTTTTCCGACGGGAAGGCCTCTCGAAGGCAGCGGCCGAGCTCCCAGGTCTTGATCTCGCCATCCACGCGGACAAAGACCCGGCCGTCCGGCTCCCGGTAGCGGTAGTCCACGTTGTCGCGCAGGAACTTCGCGTGGTGCAGGTACAGCCACGCCATGTGCATATGGACGACGTAACCCTCAAGGCCTCGCTCGGACGCCGCCCGGTTATGGAGGTCCACCGCGAGCAGGGCCTCACGCCTCGACCCTTGGAGCATGTGCCACCACTTCGGTCGTGCTGCCATGGCTGACAGCGCAGTTCGGCGCAGGACCGGCAGCGGAGGTCTCCGCGCGCACGGTCGGTGTCAGCCACGAAGGTCGCTGGGCTGGCGAGCGCTTTAGTCCGCCGATCCAGCTCGGACTGCACGATCGCAATGGCGACAAACCGGTTATGTGCTGCAGCACATAACCCCTTCTATGTGCTGCGTCCGGTTATGCGCTGCGTTGCCTTTGGGGCGTTCGTTCTTCGTGCTCAGCGTGATTTAGGGCGTTGAGTTACAGCACATAATCGCCTTGGTTGTGGCCAGGCTCTCGTCTGTCGGTTCCTCGATTTGACGGGAGGCGTTGATGGCTTCACGGTTGTGGGTGCCGGTGGCTTCTGGGCCGCTGGCGCGGTATGCGGCTGGCTATGTGTCGTGGCTAGCAGCCAGGGGTTATTCGCGTTGGGCGGTCAGCCGTCGGTTGTGGCAGCTGGATCTGTTGAGCCGCTGGCTTGAGCGCGAGGGGTTCTCGCCTGGCGAGCTGACCGCCGAGCGTGTGGGGGCGTTCTTGGCGGCGCGGCGGGTGGCCGGGTATTCGTCGTGGCTGTCGGTGCGGAGCGCGGCGCTGCCGTCTGAGGTGTTTCTGAGTTAAAGCCACAGATCGGGGAGCGAATTAGTCCACATCGGTGGGGCTCCGGCGGTTGGCTTTGGATTGCTGGATTCGATGGTAGGCGATTCGTGCCCACCGGGCGAGCTTGAGCCCGCGTTTCCGGGCAGCACGGATCCGCGGGCCGCGGCCTTCGTGCTCGTCCTCAGGCGTGACGTACCCGATCCCGGCGTGCAGGCGCACGGTGTTGTATTGCCGGCGGACGTCGGCGAGCTCGGCGCGCAGCACCTCGGGATCCTTGATGCGGTCCAGGTGCGGCCAGTCGGCCTTGACATGCGAGAACAGCGACTCGATCCAGGCCTGATCGGTTGGAGTTCCGGGCCGGCCAAAGTGTTGCGCGATCGCGCACATCGCCATGAACTCGCGCGTCGAGCCGCTCCTCATCTGCGGCCCGTTGTCCGAGACGGCCAAGAGGATCGGCGCCAGCTCGGGCTCATCAACGGCGGCATCGAAGGGGAAGGTCTCGGCGGGCACGGCGTCCTGGCGGGCCTCCACGAGCTCGAGCAGCCCCTCGAGTTCGAGCGCATCCATGAACACGACCTGCACCTGCGTCGAGGTCTCCTCGATGCTCACGAGCTCTGTGATCCACTTGCGGGTCACGAGGTCCATCACCGCGAACACCGCATGGTTCGGACAGCCCGCGAAGTGGGTGCAGTCGTAAATCCAGATCGAGTTCTTGCGGTAATCGGCCCGCTCCGGGAACGGCTTGCGCTCCGACCGGACCCGGTGAGATTGACACTGACAACGTGTCACGTTCGGCACTAACAATGTGTCACCATTCAGTGACACCCACATACATAAGAGGTTACCGCCACGCACGGTGACGACACGTCACCCCACCCGCGCGGGTCGAACGGGCGCACAGCAACCCCCCCTCCGGGTACCGCGTCGGCGACGGCCTCGACTCCACCGAGACCCGCCGGGTAAGGTCGCCGATGCAGCGCAAGCGGTTAGGCGCTCCGTGTGAGAAGCTTCAGTCGTCCGAGGTGGTGCGGTGACCCCTTGAGCCTAAGCACGTAACCGACACACCAACGCGATGCTCCTCCGAGCCCGCGACACCGACACCGCGACGATCGCACTGTGGCTCGGACACGAGAGCACCAAGACCACCAGCATCTACGAACACGCCGACTCAGCACTCAAGGAACAAGCCATCGCCCGAATCGCGCCGCTCGGGACCAAGCCCGGTAGATACCGACCATCCGACGCGCTACTCGCGTTCCTCGAAGGGCTCTGATTATGCCGCGCAGCTAACCAGCCAGAATCGCGCTGAGCAGCAGAAACGCGCGTTGCTGAACCTCTACGCGGCATAACCAGCCGCGCGGCATGACATTCGTTATGCCGACATCGGCATAACCGCTTGGGAACGGGACCAGCAGCGTCGGCTCCACTCGACCAGCACCAGCGTCCCGAACCCCGACCCGGGCGTCGGGGAGTTGCCGCGCGAGCCCGCACGCGAGCTCGGGCCGACGCGCAGCGCAAGGCACGGCATTCGCCGAAAGCAGGGCCCGCTCGGAGGGGTGCAGCAATCACGAAATGTCTAGGTGCGGCAGGTGATGGTGGTGCCGATTTTGGCGAGGTCGTGGGCTCGGCGGCGTCCGGAGCGCGAGAGGTCCTCTTGTGTGAGCTCACGCTCGCCGGTTTGTCGCTAGCTTCCGGGCCCGTGCTTGGCGGTCCGGTGCTCAGGTGGGGCTCCAAGTGCCGACGCCGGGGCCGCGCCGATCGTTCAGGTGTCGCGTCGGGTGGGGCGCCAGGGCGATTCTGGGAGGCGCGTGCGCTACGCTGGCAGTGTCAGATAGCGAGGGCAACCAGAGGGCGAGACCTTCATCTGAACGTCCCCTTCCCGCGAAAGCAGCCTGATCTTCTGATGGCCGAGAGTCCACCTACGGGTGGGCTTTCCGCGTTTAACGGGCCTGCAGTAGACCCCCTTGTTGCATGGCGCCTGTCCAGCCCTCACACGCCGGCCCGCCCAGCTCGATACTCCTCGGAAGCGACTCGAACCTTGCCAATCGACGCTCGGGGTGCTGTGTGGGACGCATCTCTGGCGGACGGCCCGCGCCTTGCGGAGCATCAGTCCGTCGAGCCCGTCCATCACGGACTCGACGAACGCGAAAGCGGCGGCTGACGGCGGCGGATCAGGGCAGGATGTCGTTCAGCGTCGCCGTGAACCGCTCGCCCGACTCCTCGAGCGCGCCCTCGATGTGCAGGCGTGCCGGGCCGGTCTCGGTCCACAGGTCGAGGAAGTAGGCCCAGCCCGGCAGGTCCGGATCGTCGGACTTGGCGATCGCCTCGACCTGGTAGATCTCGCGCGGCGGCAGCACCAGCGACTCGGGGCAGTCGTCCTCGACGCGACGGCGCAGGTCCTCGACTCTGAGCCGATCGCCAGACGCGACGCGGAGCTCCTCGTAGTCGCCGTCCACGACGAGGCCGACGACGTCGTCCAGTGCCCGGTACATCGGCTCGGGCATCAGCTCGAGCGATTCGACGATCTCTCCCCGTCCGCCCAACTCGTGGCTCGGCGTCAGGTCGAGCCGGCTGTAGAAGTAGTCCTCGCACGCCGAGCGCGCCTGACGGCGGATGCTCTTGGACAACCCCGCGGTGCCGAGCGCAAAGACCGCAGCAGCGATCGCCTCCTCGAGCGTTCCGTGGCGGCGCGTCAGCTGCGCGGTGATCGCGCGACCGTGCTCCGTGTCGCGCGCCATCGATGAGCCGTCCAACAGAATCGAGGGAGCGTCGTGGCGGCTGTAGCCCGCGCAGGCCCGCACCGCAGAATGAAGGACGATGAGGTGGTCGCCCATTACGCCCGCGCGGGTGATGGATCGCCGGGCGTCATCCGGATCGGCCAGCTCGCCGAAACGCGTGGTAGTAGCGCTGCCATGACTATGCATCCTACGAACTACAGAACGACCCCCGCCGCGTCTGACGAGAACTCGAAAGCACCACAGCGCCGTAGCGGGACGGGAGAGTGCCGCGCCTCGACGAAGCGAGCACTCTCGCTTTCGGGACGGATGCGGGCATCCCTAGCCGCTCCTTCTCAGGCCCTCGCAACGGACGAACAGCGGCAGGCCGGCGTTAACCACGACGCGGTGGTAGCGGATCTCCTGGTCGCCGGAAGCAGGATCGGCACCGCGCCGTGTAAGAACGCCCGGCTGCCTATGCAGAGTCGCTTCCGCCGCTCGCCCACCAAGGCTCCAATGGCCACGTTCGAAGCCTGCTCCCCGGCGATCGGAACGTCGCCAACACGGTCGTGCGATGCGAGCAAGCAGGAAGGCTAAAGCTAAAAGCAATCGCCTGCGCGACGCGGTTTCGCGCAAAGCAGGGACCGCCGGCGCGCCTCGGAGAGCGAAACGCGATCTACGAGCCGTACTTCCTCGGGAGCCGGCGAGCTGGCCGTGGCTCAACCCTCGGACGCCCAGCACGGCCAGCGCTCGATCGTGATAAAGCCGAGCCGCTCATAGACGCTTTAGCCGCAGTCCCAGGATTGCAGCCATGCCCATGACGCGCCGGCATGCATCGCGTCGCGGGCCGCCCGCGTCGAGATCGCAGCGCCGTAGCCTCGCCGGCGATGATGCTCAAGACTGGCCACGTTGAAGATCCCGACGGCCTCGCCGATCGTCACCTAGATGGCCGTGACTACGGGCTCACCGGCGCGCTCACCGACATAGCCCCGCACCTCGCTTAGCTTAGACCGAGCACCTCGGTGGTGATGACCTCGGCAAACAGATCCGGTGGCGCGCCGAACGCGGGCCGGGCCACCGCGCAGTGCAGCCACGCCTCGCTGGATCCAAGCAAACGGATACTGAGCCCGTCAGCCGGCGGGGCAGCAATCGGGCTGGCCGCCGCCATGAGTGGGATCTCCCGCTGGGCAACCATCCCGCGAGCGGCGGCGATCGCCGCGGCGCCGTCGCGCCAGGCCGGACGGGCCTGCAAACAGAACGGGACACAGGACCGTGCCACGGCCTCCAGACCAGCCTGGACCGTCGGACCGTCCACCTGACCGCCGCCCGCCCGAACTCCGTGGTGACGATCTTCGTCGACCATCGGGATGCGCACGTGGCCGCGATCGCTGCCCGTGGGCTCAAGCCCGACGAGCGCGAGACGTACTCCAACGGCGTACGCAAGGCGCTCTACCGCGATCCTGACGGTAACGAGCTGGGGTTCGGCGGCGCACCGCTCGACACCGGTTCATGGGCCTGACGGCGGAAGCCGACGGGACGCTGGCTTCATAGCGCTGTGCTTGTCAGACGCTGCGACGATGGCGACGGACTGTCGCTTCGAGGGAGGACGCGCAGCTCGGTGCGCAGCGTAAGCGCCCTGCTTCGCGCGAGAAGTGAGACCGGCGGCGCTAAACTAGCAGAGCTTGGGGACTGCTCGTTGGCAAGGTGCCAGCGCTGCGTTACTGGGCGAGATCGGCGGTCTGTGCTCGTGTCGGAGTGGAGCAACGACCCCTGGCGCGCGGTGGTGACCGATTAGTCTGGGCCTCGGGTGCCGGTCTGAACTCGCGTGCAGACCAAGAACCTCGACATTTACGGTTCCGCGCCCATCCCGTGGAGCCGCGCGTGCGACGCGTTGGCGGCGAGCCGCGGCCCCGGAGTCACGTTCTTCCTCGGCACCGTGCGCCCAGACGCGACGCCGCACGCCGCCGGGATCGGCGCCGTCTGGGCGGACGGCACGTTGTGGTTCGTGACCGGCCCGCGAACCCGCAAGGCGCGCAACCTCGCCGCCAACCCAGCGTGCACGATCTCGTGCCGGCTGCCGGGCATCGACGTGGTGCTCGAAGGCCGCGCCGAGCGGGTCACCGACGCCGACACGCTGGAGCGGCTCGCCAACGAATATCGCGAGGGCGGCTGGCCGGCGGAGGTCGACGGCCGATGCGTTCACGGCGCCCTACAGCGCACCGAGCGCCGGGCCCCCGCCGTGGCACCCGTACCGCTTCACTTTCCGCACCGCGTTCGGCGTCGCGACCGCGGAGCCCCACGGGCTTCCGCTGGCGATTCGATAGCTACTAGCCGGAAGTTTTCACGGTTGAGATGTTGAATCCCGCGTGGTGGTGCGGGATTCGGGTGCTGCTGACGGGTTTGGCTTTGGCTACTGGTGGAGTTTAACGTTGAGTAGTTCGAGGGCGTCGGCTTGTAGTGGGGTGGGTGTCGTGAGGCGAGTGAAGGTGTGCTCGGCGTGGCCGATGCGCACGGTGTTGCGGCAGAGTGTCCCGAGGTCTGCGAGTAGGTCGGGGAGGGTGTGGGCGGGGTGGCCGGTCGGGGTGGTGGCGCTGCCGGCCTTTGCGCGGGCGGATGCTGAGCGGGCGGCGGGCTTGACGGGGTCGGCTGGGGTGAGCGGCGTGTCGTCTGTGAACAGCAGCTCGGGGAGGCGCGCCTGGAGCTCGAAGGAGACGTAGTAGGCGAGCATGCAGAGGAACACGTGCGCGCGGACGCGGGTCTCGAGGTGGTGGTGGATCGGGCGGATCTCGATTGTGTCCTTCATCGTTCCGAACGCGCGCTCGGCCATCTTGAGCTGCTTGTAGGCGCGGACCGCGGCGGGCGCACCGAGCGTGTCGGCGGGGAGGGTGGTCCGGATCGCGTAGAGGCCGTCCAGGGCGGCCTCGCTGTTGATCTCCTCGGTCTTGCGCTCGTAGGCGAACGCGCCGTCGGTGATCTGCAGGGTGAAGTGCTTGGCGACCTTGTACTTGTTTGAGATCTTGCCGGCGCGCTCGCCGATCTTCCCGGCGTCAGCTGCGCGTAGCCGGCCGCGCGGACCCTCGACGCTGGCCTTGACTTTCTCGAGCTCGGCCTCGGTAGCAGCGAGCAGCTCTGCGCGTTTGCGGGCGCGCTCGGCGGCGACGGCCGGGTTGCGGCACACCACCAGCCGCTCGCCGGGGAACAAGGGTGAGGTGATCTCCGCGAGGTTGACCTCGTCAAACAGCGACAGCTGCAGATCGCCTGAGTTCACCAACGAGCGGATCTGCACGCTCTTGAGCGCGCTGATGAAGTCCACGCCCTGCTCCTTGAGGCTCTGAGCGTGGGCTTGGGTGATCATCCCGCGGTCGCCGACGAACACGACGTTCTCGATCCCGAACCGCTCACACACCGCGGTGACGATTTCGGGAACGGTCTGCTGGTCGGTGACGTTGCCCTCGTGCACGCACACGGCGACCGGGCGGCCGTTCGGGCTGCAGATCAGCCCGTAGTTGACCTGCAGCTTGCCCTTTACGCCATCGCGTGAGTAGCCGAGCGTCGCCAGCGGACAACAGCGACCCTCCATGTAACTCGAGGACAGGTCATAGAGCACGAACGCGTTGCTCTGCCCTTCGCCGGGCAGGTGGCGACGCGCGAGCGTCCGCTCGATCCGCGGCTGGCGCTCGACCAGCCAGTCCATCGCCGCCAACAGCTCGGCCTCGGTGACCTCGCCAAGCGAAAGCTCATCGCCCAGTGTGGTCTGCGAGAAGCGCCTGGTCGCCGACAGCTTCGATCCCGGGCCGATCAGCCGCTGAACGACCATCGCGACAACCAGATCACGCTCACGGCAGCGATCGCGGCTGATCAGCCGCTCCACATCGAGGTCGCGTAGCACCCCCAGCACCGCGGCGACGTGGCCGTGCGGCAGCGATCGCTTGATCTCAAAGTCCTCGTCGAGATCAACCAGTCGACGGCCGGCGAGCATCGCGCGGATCACATCGATGATCTCCGCCGGTAGATGCGAGAGGTTGCCGAGGTTCTCATGGCGGACCTTGCCGCCCTCGCGGTATGAGCGACGAAGGAGATGCGAGGTGTAGACCGCCCCGTCCTTCCCCTTCGTCTTGATTGTGGCTACGTGAGCCGAACCACCACGCTTCGCCATGCCAACAATATAGAACATACCTCGGACGGATAACAGTCATGACTTTGGCTACACCCAACCGGCATAAATGAGCCCGACCCCCACAAACACTGGGGATCGGGTCTCAAACCCTCAAAAACTTCCGACTAGCCCGTAGTTGCCCCGAATAACAGCGGCTTGATCGGCCGCGATTCCTTTTGGTTGCTGGGATCGCGGCCTTTTCTTGGGGTAGAGGATGTAGCCAAGAGTTTGTTTGATTCTGTCGGCTGTGCCGAACCCCCGACCGCACTGCTACCCATGCCACACCCTCACAAGCCTGCTCGAGGAGCTCGAGAACCGCACCCGCAACACAATCCAAGTGAACGGGCACCGAGTCAAGTCGGATGTAGTGGTGTAACGAGTAGAGCTCGTCGGTGAGGTTGGCGCCTCAGGCCTGAGCTTAGAAGTGTTCACCTCCTCGTTGTCTGCTTGGGGGGAGGGTATACGGGGACTTCCTCGTCGTTTGGTGACTTCGGGGGTAATGGGCAACGGTTTGATCGGTGGTTCATGCGCGGGGGGATCAAGCGGTCATGGATGCCGTGCCGTGGAATCCGGATGATCGATGCGGGGGACTCGCCCGTAGGGCGCCGTGAGCCGCTCGCCGAGCGGGCCAGACGTTGGCGCAGCTGAGAAGCCCGCCTTGCCAGGGGTCGGACCAACCGTCGCTTCGCCCCCCTTCGATGCAGCGGTCGTTTGCCGGTGTGCGCCGAGCCGAGCGTTCGCGTTAAAACAGATGCCGGCGGGTGGGTTCCTGTGGGTCGCGGTCATCGGCCGGAGGGCGTTAGACGGGCCCAGGACGCGTCCGTGTGCAACCCGAGGGTTACGGCTTGGCTGGATTGGGTCGGCGGGTGGCTCAGGCGGCGGTGAGACTGGGCACCTCCTGCTCGACCTGGGGGGGCTCGGGGTCGGCGCAGCTCAGCGCCATCGACTCGACCGACAGGTAGCGCCGCTGGACGAGCCATTCGTCGTTCTGTTCGGAGAGCAGCGCGCCGGCGAGGCGGATCACCGCCTGGTCGTTGGACGTTGAAGATCTCCCTGAGCGCGGCGGCGACAAGCCCTCGCTGGTCGCGGCGGCAGTGCATCACCATGTCGCGCAAGAAGTGGACGGTGCAACACTGCCACGGGCAACCCAGCACGCGGGCGATCGCGGCCTTGAGCCCCTCGTGCTGATCGGAGATCGCCAGCCGCACCCCATCCAGCCCGCGCTGCTTGAGCCCGCGGATGAACTCGCCCCAGAACGCGCCCGATTCGACCTCGCCGACATCAAGGCCGATCACCTCCCGCACCCCGGTCTCGTGCACCGCATAGGCAACCACCAGCGCCTTGGACACCACCCGGCCCTGGTCACGAACTTTGACCTGCTTCGCGTCGAGCCAGAGATACGGGTAGGCGCCCTCCAACGGCCGCCCGCGAAACAGCTCGACCTGCTGATCCAGCGCCCGGCAGATCGCGCTCACGCGGTCCTTGGTCATCCCTTCGATCCCCAGCTGCTCCACCAGCCGATCGACCTTCCGCGTCGAGACACCGTTCACATAGGCCTCCAACACAACCGCAACGATCGCCTGCTCACTGCGCCGGCGGGGCTCCAGAAAGCTCGGAAAGTACGCCGGACCCGACCGCTTCTTCGGGACCAGCAACTCGAGCTCCCCAACCCTCGTCTCCCACGCCCTGGGCCGATACCCGTTGCGATGCGTGAACCGCGTCCCCGGCGCGACCTCGCCCCGTCCAGCGCCCACCTCAGCGCTGACCTCGGCCTCCATCACCTCGCGGGCGACCAGCGCGACCGCCTCGCGCACGAAATCCTCAAGCCGACCATCCATCGTCTTGGCGACGACATCGGCAACCGTCATGCTCTGAACTTCGGCCATCGTGGTGTCTCCATTCGTCTGACTGCGATAACAGCCGACGAGTTCCGCGCCACGGTGGCCGACCCCTCTTCAGCGGTCGACCCACCCGACGCTCGTACACCACTTCTACCGACATGACCCGGCACCGACGCGACCTTCGACCAGCTCACCGAACCAACCAAGCTACAAGCCCATGCGCTCGCGCTGATCAACGAGCGCATCCCCCAACTCACGTAGCCACGAGCCAGACATCCCACCACACGCGCAAACCCAGGCGCAGAAGCAGATTCTCGATCAAGCTCCCGGGCAACTACGGACTAGCTGCGATGGCCGGGGCGGGTTTTGGCACATCGCCCTGTACCGGATGAGCCGATTCACTGTTTCGCCGAGCGATCGGCTGCCGGGACACCTGCTTCGGGTCTCGGGCAGGCGTCACGCCACAAACGACGGCCGACGCGCTTCGCGCGGAACTCGTGACCAGGTGGAAGCCCGGGCGCCGTCTGTTGGGCCGCTGGGATCCCACGGGGGCGACCGCGGAAAACAGCGCCCGCTGCCGCCCTGGTGGGGCCACTTTCGTCCTGCGAGGCCTTGCCTAAGAGGCGCTGACCGAGGCCTGGGCCGGGCTGGCGACGTCCTTGTTCTCAGGGACGAACTGGTTGGTGATGAACGTCGCGCCCTGCGGGTCCTCGATCACAGTGGTCCGTGCCCAAGGCGCGTCGAACGGCTCGGCGAGGACTTTGGCGCCGAGCTCCGTGGCCTTCCGCGCCGCCGCCTCGGCGTCGTCGACTGCGAACGTCACGTCCCAGTGCGCCGGCATCTCGGTTTGGCCTGAACGGATCGGCTTGAGCGCCGCGACGACATCCTCGAACCCCGGGGGCCCGCCGACCTCGGCGATCATCTTCCGCAGGTCGGGGTTGTCGCGCTCGAGGTGGTCGCCGTAGCCCGGCAGCGTCCACAGCTCCTCCCCGCTCGGAAGGGTCAGCGTCTGCCATCCGAAGACCGAGCTGTAGAACGACTTCGCGGCGTTCGCGTCCCTCGTGTTCAGCCCGTTGAAGTTCACCGAGCCGTTCTCGTTGACGATTCGCGCGCCCTTGTGCTGCTTTGCCTGCCAGACGCAGAACACCGCGCCCTCGGGATCCGCGAACACCGCCATGCGGCCCGCGTCCATGACGTCGAACGGCTCCATCACCGCCGTGCCGCCCGCATCGCGCACCTTTGACGCGGTCTCGTCGGCGCTGTCGACCCACACGTAGGTGTTCCACATCGCGCGCGGCGGCGCGCCGTCGGGTAGTGACCCGACGGCGGCCACGTCGCCGCCGCGGATCCGCGCGATGAGGTACTTGCCCTCCGACCCCGACGGCATCACGTCGTCGAACTCCCAGCCGAACAGGCGGCTGTAGAAGGCGACGGCAGCCTCGGGGTCGGGCTGGCTGGTGTCCAGCCAGCACGGCACGCCGGGGATGTATCCGTCTCGCTCGGGCATTGCTGCTCCTTCCGGTAGTTGACAGTTGGCCGCACCCTAACCGCGGTTTAGGTCAGGTTCTGTCCTCGATTTCCCCGATCATGAGATTCCATGACCGAGACCTCGAGCCGACTGCTTCAGCTTCTCTCACTGCTCCAGGCCCGCCGCGACTGGTCCTGCGGGAAGCTCGCCGACCGGCTTGGGGTGTCGAGTCGGACGATCCGCCGCGACATCGAGCGGCTGCGCGATCTCGGCTACCCGGTCGAGTCGGTCACCGGCCCCGCCGGCGGCTACCAGCTTCGCGCCGGGACCGCGATGCCGCCGCTCCTGCTCGACGATGACGAGGCGATCGCAATCGCGGTCGGGCTCGGGACCGCGGCGCACGCATCGGTGACCGGGATCGAGGAGACAGCCGTGCGGGCGCTCGTAAAACTCGAGCAGGTCCTTCCCGCTCACCTGCGCCGCCGCGTCGCAGCGCTGGGGACGGCGACGATCACACCGCCCCTCGCCGGCCCGACGGTCGAGCCCCAGCACCTGACCGTGATTGCCTCGGCCTGCCGCGACAGCGAGTGCCTGCGCTTTGCGTATCGAAGCCGCGACAACACCGACAGCCGCCGTCTCGTCGAACCCCATACACTCGTCAACCTCGGCCGCCGCTGGTACCTCGTCGCCTGGGACCGCAGCCGCGAGGACTGGCGGACATTCCGCGTCGACCGGCTCACAAGGCCAGCCTCGACCGACGTGCGATTTGCGCCGCGGAGGCTCCCGGCAAAGGACGCAGCCGCATACGTCGAGCAAAGCATCACGGAGGCGCCAAACCGCTACGAAGCACGTGTCACGCTCTACGTCGCGGCCGACCAGATCGCCCGCCGAGTCCCGCCCTACTCAGGGACGATCGAACCGATCGACGCCCAAAGCTGTGAGTACCGGACCGGCGACGACAACCTCGCCTGGCTCGCGCTACGGATCGCAATGCTCGGCGTCGACTTCACCGTCCACGAACCGCCCGAGCTGGCCGGGCACCTGCGGGCGCTCGCCGATCGCCTCCGGCGAGCCACCCAGAGTCGCGTCTCGGGACGGTAAACGCACGCCCGCCGAGTGTTGTTCGCACCTGCGCTGTTGCCTGCGCGAGCACCAAACTCAACCCGGCATCTTCTCTGCGTTGTGCGGAAACCGCGGATGACGGCGGACGAGCGCTTTCGTCCTCCGCGTGGCCGTCGAGGAGTGATTGGTTTGGCGACGACGCGCTTGTCCGCTGCCGCGCCGTCCTCGGCCCGCAGCGCCTCTCCGTTGCCCTGGCGACCCAGCCGATCGGGATGCCTGCTTCCGACGGATTCCACGAGCCGCGCGCTGCCCGTTATGGTCCTCGCACCACCGAACGAGGAGGTTCTCGACGTGTACGTACGGGTCGTCAGGTTCACCGACGTAAGCCCCGACCGGATCGAAGCGGTTCTGGCGCGGATCAAGGAAGCCGAAGGCCCGCCTCCTGGCGTCTCCAGCACCCGTCTCCAGATGCTTCTCGACCGCGAGCAGGGAACTGCCCTCGTTCTGCAGCACTTCGATACCGCCGAGGACATGGTGGCCGCCGCGCGGGTCTTCGACACGATGGATGCCTCCGAGACGCCGGGCACGCGCGCCTCGGTCGACGCGTGCGAAGTGAAGCTCGACGTCACGCCGCACTGAACGCTGCGTGATCCCCGCGCCTTCGCTCGAGGTGTGGCCGGCACGCGGGTTGTGGGGCCGGCGTCACGACGACCGGCCGTTGGTCGCCGAGATCGTCGGCGCGGACGTTCGCGCACGCGCTTGCGATTCGGTGTTCTCGATCCCGCGCAGATACGCGGACGTGTCCTGAGATCGGCGTCCGACCCGCGAGGGCTCTTATCGGCCGGAGGCATCCTCAGCGCTTCTCGCCGGTCGCTTGCCCGTAGCCAGCAGGCGGATGACCCCGATGAGGCCGAGCGCGACGAGCACGAGCGACACGATCCCGAGCCTCTTCTCGGCCTCCGGGGTCAGCGTCTTCGGCGGCGGATAGCCGCCCCGGGCGATGGTCGCCGACGTCCACCCGCTCCACCACCCAGTACACACCAGCCGCAGGGTGTTCCGGGTCTGAGAATCGAGCCGGCGCTGCGCGACGGCGAGGATGACGGTCCACACAGCGGCGCAGGAGATGCTGTACCCGGTATACGTATTGAGCTTCGGTTTGAGCCGTGGGATCGCTGGCTGTCGCATCTGACCGTCCGATGGTCTCACACGATGAGCACCGGTAGGAGGTTCTCCGCCGGACGCTGCTCATGAGAACCGCGGACCCCCTCGACATCGAGTCGCGGCCGACCTCCCTGAATACATCGATGAGGACGCGCCAGTCTGGAGCGTCCGGCTCCCGCGGCCCGGGATCGCTTGCAGCGGGTGCAGCGTGCTGCTCGGATGGTTGCCGGTGAACATCACGGCCGTCCCGGACACGATGATCAGCGGTCCGCCGACAAGCCCGAGCCACGCCGCCCGTCGCGGCACCAGGCCCGAGCGGTACAACAGGTAGCCGAGGATCAGCCCGTTCCCCCAGCCGACGACCCAGCCCGGGCCGAGGAGGAACGTCCAGTCCTTGATCGCGGCGAGGGTGTAGGCGACCGTGCCCTCAGCCGCACCCGCAACCTGGTTCCGCAGCGTGATGATCCCGAGCATGGAGACGATGCCGACGAGGATGAACGTGCACTCGAACAGGCGCGCGGTCACGTAGCCGAGCGCCAGCTCCTCGTTCTGTCGTCTAACGATCGGGAAGATCACGACCGCGGTGCCGATATTCGCGATGATCAGCAGCAGCTCCAGCAGAGCCGCGAGCAAGACCTGCTTGTCGTGCCCAGCACCCGCGATGTAGCTCACCGGATGTCGGAGCACGGTCTCGTAAAGAAGCAGCGCTGGGATCGACGTGACGAACGTGATGAGGAAGAGCACGCCGGATCGCGGTAGGGACCGCCGTTACCAGCGGCCCCCCGCACAGATCCCAGCGTGCGCGTCAACGCACTGGGCTCTTCCCTTGGGTTCTGGCGTCAAAGCGCACGTTTGGCCAGGGATGAAGGATCCGGGGTTGGGGTAGCCATTGATCAGCGAGGCGACGGGTTCTCTCCCAGGTGATCCTGCCGTTCCGGCTGCGACGCGAAAGCGTGTGGCGCCAGTGCCGGATGACCCGCTCTCGGAAGCCGCGTAGCGCCTCGATGTTGTCGGGGACCGCGTAGTAGTTGTAGTGCCCTTGCAGGACTCTGGCGAGCCAACGCCCTTGCTCGGGAATCGGGTGGTGCATTCGTAGCCGCATCTCGGCCTTGACCGCGTGCAGCCTGGAACGCATCTTCTTCTTGCTCGTGATCCGCTTCACCTTGAACCGTCCGCCCCTGCCCTTCGCGCAGATGTACGTGAAGCCCAGGAACTCGAAGGTGTCAGGCTTCCGAAGCCCACGCGCCGCTCGTCGCTCGGCGGCGAACCGTCCGAACTCGATCAGCCGCGTGTCTTCTCCGGATGCAGCTCCAACGCGAACTTCGCGAACCGCTCGCGAAGATCGGCAAGGAACCGCTCGGCGTCATCACGATGGTCGCGGTAGGGACAGCCCTTCGGTCGGGTCGGGACCTTCGTCCACACCGGCCTCGGGCTGCCCCCCGCGCAGATCCCAGCGTGCGGGACTACCGCACTGGGCTCCTGCCTTGGGTGGTAGCGGCGAAGCGCTGCTCGGGCCAGGGATGCAGGATCTGGGGCAGGGGTAGCCATCGGTCAGCCAGGCGCCTCATCCGCTCCCAGGTAAGCCGGTCGTGCTGGCTGCGACGCCGAAGCGTCAACAGCCAGTTCCGGGTGATCTGGTCGCGGAAGGCGGAGAGCGCCTTGCTGTTGTCGGGCACCGCGTAGTACTGGTAGTGCCCGCGCAGGACACTGGCTAGCCAGCGCCCCTGTTCGGGGATGGGCTGATGCATGCGTCGCCTCATTTCGAGCCGTTTGGCCCGCAGCTTCGCGCGCACCCGTTTGGAGTCGGTAATCCGCTTCAGCTTGAACCGCCCCTTCTTGGTCTTCGCGCACACGTGCGTGAAGCCGAGAAACTGGAACGTCTCAGGCCTACCGAGTCCGCACGCCTCTCGATTCCGGGCGGCGCACCGTCCGAACTCGATCAGCCGCGTCTTCTCGGCGTTCAGCTCCAGGGAGAACTGCGCGAGTCGTTCGCGCAGATCAGCCCAGAACCGCTCCGCGTCATCCCGGTGCTCGAAACCCACCACGAAGTCATCGGCAAACCGCACGATCACCACATCACCATGCGCGTGCCGAGTCCTCCACTGATGCGCCCAGAGGTCGAAGACGTAGTGCAAGTAGACGTTCGCAAGCAGCGGTGAAGCTGAAGCCCCTTGCGGCACGCCGTCCTCGAACGCCGTCCACGTCCCCTCCTCGATGACCCCCGCGGCCAACCATTTCTGGATCAGCCGCAGGACCCTCCGGTCCGCGATCCGGTGCTCCAAGAACCGCTCAAGCCACCGATGGTCGAGGCTTGAGAAGTAGTCGCGGAAATCCGCGTCGAGCACCCAGTTCACGCGCTTTCGATTGATCCCGTACGCGAGCGCGTCAAGCGCATCGTGCGGCTTGCGCCCCGGCCGGAACCCATACGAGAAACCGACGAAATCCTGCTCGTAGATCGCGTTCAGCACCTCCACCACCGCCCGCTGCAGGATCTTGTCCTCCAAGCTGGCGACCCCGAGCGGCCGCAGCCGCCCGTCGGGCTTCGGGATGAACACTCTCCGAGACGGCTTCGCCCGGTAGCCCCCGCGATGCACGCGCGCGTGCAGGTCCTCGAGGTTTTCCTCCAGGTTCTGCCCGTACTCGTGCCACGTCACGCCATCCACCCCCGGTGCGGCCTTCGGCCGAAGCGCGAAGTACGCCGCCCGCAAGCGATCGACGTCGACATGATGCAGGAGCGCCGTGAACCGCGCTTCCTTATCCGTTGCTGCCACTCGGCGCACGCGACCAAGCTCACTGAGCGCGCCCTGCCCGGCACTGGGTCCGGGACGCGTTTCGCCAGCCGCGTTCCCCTTGGCCGATCCCCTTCCCTCCACCGACTCCGCCACCCCGCCCTGGGCGTTGTTCGCCGGTTTCGCAGGTACTACGGGACCGTCCGACTTCTCACGATCGTGCATCACGGGATTACGGCCTTGACCTTCCCCGCACGACCCGCCCATTCCATCACCACGGGCGGGTGACCGTGAGACCTCCCGGTTCTCAGCATGGAGAGATCACGCGCATGCTGGGTTCTCCGACCCCGCGGGGCCCAATGGCGACTCGCGATAACGCCACCACCGGTGTTGCCTTCCGACGTTTGAGACCGCGTCGGCACCCCGGACCGCTGATTTCGAGGCTCAATAGCCCGCCTGCGCGCACCCCGATACCAACGCTTCGCTGCGCCCTCACGGGTCGCCAACGCATGGTCGGGGTCGTCTGACTCGCTAGATCTTCGACGTAGGACTCTTTCATTCCCTTCTCTCATGCCGGTTGTCCGGCGCTTTCCTCAAAGCCCGCTACATAATCGTCGGCGAACCGCACGAAAATCACATCCCCGCGCGCGTTACGCCGCCGCCACTGCTCGGCCCACAGATCAAAGACGTAATGCAAGAAGACGTTTGAAAGCAGCGGCGACACCGATGCCCCTTGCGCCGTTCCCGCCTCGGTCTTCGACCACTCCCCGTCCTCAATGACTCCCGCGACCAGCCATTTCTGGATCAGCCGCAGGACCCGCTTGTCCGCGATCCGATGCTCGAGAAACCTCACAAGCCACGACTGGTCGAGGCCGGTGAAGAAGTCGCGGATGTCCGCGTCGAGCACGTAGCTCACCTTCTTGCGCGTGATCCCAGCCGCGAGCGCATCCAACGCATCATGCTGCGAGCGCCCCGGCCGAAACCCGTACGAAAAACCGAGAAAGTCCTGCTCGTAAATGGCGTTCAGCACCTCGACCACCGCCCGTTGAAGGACCTTGTCCTCCAACGACGCGATCCCGAGCGGCCGGAGCCGCCCGTCGGCCTTAGGTATGAACACCCTACGAGACGGCCTCGCCCGATACGCCCCCCGCTGGACCCGGGCGTGCAGATCCCGAAGGTTCTCTTCGAGATCTGACCCGTAGTCCCGCCACGTAACCCCGTCGACCCCCGCGGCGGCGTCCGGACGGATCGCCCCATACGCCTCCCGCAAGCGATCGACCGTCACGTGATGAAGGAGCGCGGTGAACCGCACGTCCCTGTCCTTCCGCGCCACCTGGCGCACACCATCCAGATCACTAGACACGCCCAGTCCGGCACTGCGTCCGGGACGTGTTTCACTGGCCGTGTTCCCCTCGGGCAGGCCCCTTCCCTCCACCGCCTCCGCCCCCGGCTCCCCGGGCTTGTTCGGCAGCTTCGCAGGTAGTACGGGCCTGTCTGACTGCTCGTGGTCGTGCATCAAGGGATTACCGCCTCAACGTTGCCCTCACCGCCCGCCCAGTGCTGATCCGCCACCCCGCGAACCATCCAGAACGGGGCATCATCAACCACTCGCGGGCGACCACGAGCTCTCCCGGTTCTCGCGCATGGAGCTCGTCGTGCGTGCCCGGGTTCTCCGACCGCGCAAGGTCCACCAACGGCTCGCGAAAACGCCGCGGCAGTGTTGCCTTCCGCCTACTGGCAGAGCGTCGGCACCCTGAACTAGGCCTAAAACAAGCGAATGGTGCTGAGCTGTGGGCGAAAATCGTGGCTTGCGGTCTGATTGGTAGCGGGCCGGCTCGTCTGTCGTTGGTACGAGAGCGTTTTGGCGAGGGGTTGAGGTGCGTGGAGTTCACTCATGTCGAGGGGGGCTGGTTTTTGGGTGGCTGACGCAGAGCCGGTGGGCCGGCTCGGGGTGAGCGCGGGTCTCGGATGGTGTTAGAGGGCGTCGAGGAGGCGGAAGAAGATGCCCAGCCAGGGGTTCCAGGCTTGGATGCGCCAGCGTATGTAGCGGGCTGTCTTGACGATCTGACAGGGGATGTCGATCAGAGCGGCTCGGAAGGTGCGGAACTCCATGGTGAGCAGTCGGCACCGCTGCTGTTCGTGCTGCGTTTCCCAGCGGGGTGAGACGGGCAGCATGAGCGCGCACCAGGCCTTGAGGGTCCAGGCCAGTGACGCCATGGTCATGTAGGCCCAGTTGGCGTAGAGGGTGTTGACGGGGGCGTGCAGGGCTCGCACCCCGCTTTTTAGGTTGGCGATGAGGTTCTCTTGGTTGCAGCGCTGGTGGGCTTCGCCGATCACCTGGTCGGCGGTGAGCTTGCGGTCGTTGGTGATGTAGAAGAAGTACCTATATTCATCGAACAGGACGTTGTCACCCCGCTCGATCGACAGGTTCTTGCGCAAGGCGACCACGCGGTAGTCCTTCTTGCTAGCGCGCGGCCGGTAGGAGAACTCGACTACCTGTTCCTTCTTCGGTCGTATCGTCTTGTAGCCGCGCTGGCGAACGATGTCGTCTTTGACGTTTGTGGGGCGGGTCCGGGGCCGCGTCGCGATCTGGCGTTCGGTCTTGGCCACCAGCTCGTGGTAGAGATCTTCCGGTTGGCCTTCGGCGGCTTGGATGAGGTTGGCCTTGGCGTCGTAGCCGAAGACGAAGCGCACCCCGTCGGCGTCCCAGCGGTCGAACTCAGTTGTGAGCGAGAAGTCGGTGTCACCTCTCAGCAGGATGTCGGTGAACCCGGCCCGCCGGCACAGCTCGATCGATCGGTCATAGAGGGGAACGACCCCCTCATGGGAGGGACGGTTGGCGCCGTGGAGGGCCTGATACAGCGGCTCGGCGGTGTTGGCGAGCGAGACCAGCAACGCCGAGTAACCCCAGCTGCCGTTGTAGGAGATGTCCATGCCCTGCTTGCACTGCCCGTCGGTGCCCACGATCGAGGCGTCCGCGTCGATCCGGGCGGTCTGGGAGAAGAATGAGGCCGGCTGCTGGGACCACAGCTTCAGCCGAGCCCGGTTGATCGCCTCCTGGAGGGCCATGATCGAGGCCTCGTCGAAGCGGCGGCAGAAGTCGCCCGCGGTGGTGGGGTCGGGCAGCGACGGCGTCCCCAGGCCGTCCAAGAACACCGCGTCGGTTCGGCGAGTCTCGATGTCCTCCAAGCGGGTGCCGCCGCACAGTGCGTTGTAGGCGATGTTCAACACGTGGTCGGACTCGTGGTAGGGGCGGTGGACCTTGAGCAGTTTGACCGAGGCGTCGATCTCGCAGGCCAGGCCGACCGCCTCGACCAGGCGGGCGATCATCCCCATGCCACCATGGGCTACCCCCCGGTCCCGCTCGGCCCACTCGTAGCGGATCGGGGCTCCCCCCAGGAGCGGGCCGGACAGGTTGGGGGCCACTGCGGCTTGCAGGCGCCGCTCGATCGCCAGCTGTTCGCGCTCGAGCCTGCGTTGCAACTGTCGCCTCGGGTTGCTCATCTCCACGCTCCCTCTGATCAACAATGTTATGTAACCATAGCCGAGATCAGCTATGGTTACATGGATGTCACCATCAGGATCAATCCAACACCCAAGGGAGGACGACTATGGCGACCGAGGCCCAACTGACCGACACGATCCAACGCATCAAAGCCGCTCTGCTTGCGCTAGGCGACCTGCGGCCAGGAGCGCTCTCCGAGCAGTACAACACCTGCCGCACCCCCGGTTGTCGCTGCAAAGCCGACCCGCCCCAGCGCCACGGCCCATACCACCAGCTCAGCTACAGCCACCGCGGACGAAGCCGCACCGAGAACATCCGCCCCGAACACATCGACGCGGTCAACTCCCAGATCGCCAACTACCGCAAACTGCGCGAACTCAACGACCAATGGATCGACGCCGCCATCGAACTGGACCGCCTCCGACGCAGCACACCCAGATAAGCGTCAGGGCCGCAAGCCCACAGCCGACAGCCGACGCCCCTTCACTTCAAACCGACACGGGCCATCCCGCCTCGGCACTCAAACCCCAGGAATACCGGGTCTTCCGGGCCTTCGATGCCCATCTACCACAGTCTTACGCTTGGTTTAGGACTAGAGGAATTACGCGGCTCAATCACCCCGCCCGCACGCCCCCTGTCAACGCTTCGCTGCGCCCTCACGGGACACCAACGCATGACTCGGGGCCGCCGTGGATAGCTACTCCTTCGACGTAGAGCGTTCTCATCTCCTTCTCCATGCCGGCTTATCCCGGCGCTTTCGCCAGCAATCCTCCATCTCTCACATAGCACCGCTTCAGAAACCGCTTCCTACATCAGCCTCCTTTGCGTTCGTGAGTTCTCAACATGAAGAGATCACGCGCATGCTCAGGGTCTCCGACCCCGCGGGGTCCGCTGACGGCTCGCCAAAACGCCACCAGCGATGTTGCCTTCCGCGTACCATGACCGCGTCGGCACCCCGAACGAGCCCCATTTCGAGGCTGAATAGCCCGGCCTGCGCGCACCCCAAACCAACGCTTCGCTGCGCCCTCGCGGGTCGCCAACGCATGATCGGGGACGTCGTGATTGGCTAGATCTTCAACGTAGGACTCTTTCATTCCCTTCTCCATGCCGGTTGTCCGGCGCTTTCCATGGCTCAGGGCCATCGTGAGTCGCTACTTCTTCGATGTACGGCTCTTTCATCCGCATCTCCATGCCGGTTTCTCCCGGCGCTTTCGCTTATCCCGGCGCTTTCACCAATGTGCCCTCTTCTGATCTAGAGACACCCGTTGGACCCCTTTCCCCCGGTGATGGCGATCAGGCGAATTCCCACACCACCACCTCGACCGGGTAGAACGCGAACCTACCGCCAAAGGACCCATCGTTTCAATCCAGATTCGGGGCGAGCGGCGATTCGAACGTCAGGGCGCTGACCGCGCCAGTGCGACCTCCACTCCAACACGCGAAGGCGTCGGAGGTGGCGTCGCTGCCGCAACGATCGATTGGCAGCACTGTCGCTGGCGGCCTGAGTCGACGATCTGCGGCACGTCGACCCTTGCTGGCTAAGACTGGTGGTTCTACGACGACGGAGCCGTGTCGGCCGCGTCATCGGCCCGGCGGCTCACTTCTGCTTTGCGTCGGGCACTAGCCCGAGCAGGAGTCACCGCTCCACGGCCGCTCGGGCGACGATGCAGAAGCCACGCAACCCGGCCACGGCGGGCTCCTAGTACTGGAATCGACGGGATCGAAGGAGGCGATTGCCGCGAGCCAGATCGATCCTTTGCCTAGGCAAGTGTGTGTGTAGCGGAGGCTCGCGTTCACAGTCGAGCTTTCCGCGCTTTGCAGGACCGAAGGCGGGAAGCCCCGAGATGCTCGCCGCGGCATCAAAGCGGGGGGAAGCGGCGATCGCGGCTGCTCGTTGTCGTTCCCTCCGGCAGTGCTCCCCGCGTGAGGGGCAGCAGGTCAACCGCTGCTCGTAGCGGCTGACCTGAGGTAGTCGAGCCACGCCACGAGTGATGCGTCGAGCTGAGCCTGCATCCCCGCGACGTCGGCGTTCACGGGATCGCCCGCGAAGGACTCGTTTGTGGTCACTCGAACGCCGCCGTCTGTCTCGGCGAAATGCCACTCATGAACGCCGGTGATGCCTTCGGCGGTCCCGCCCCAGAGCGTTCGGCGCCGCTCGCTCACTTCGGAACCCCCGGATTGGTCCGCTGTTCGCCCGGAGCCCACGCCTCGCCCGGAGCCTATGGATCGCGGTCCGTCGTGTCTCGGTGTCGTGGCCGTTACGCGCCCGTGAATCGATACTCGGTCTGCCAGGCGTCGGTCGGGTCGGTGTGGGCGGTCCAAAAGAGTTCTGCGATGTTGTCCGGATCGAACGCCGTCCCACGCACGACCGAGCCGGCGATCGTGATTGTTGCGGCATGGATGCCGTCCTCCGTGACACCGGCGGCGATCAGGGTCGCCGCCGAGCGCAGGGCGGCCTTCCCCATAGAGAGGCTCGCCAGTGCGGGCACCGGATGGTCAGCGAAGCCGCCGCTGGTGAACAGCACTGTCCCGATGCCGGCGGTCCGCAGGACGGGTGCGGCGACCTGTGCCGCGACGACGGCGCCGAGGACATCGACGTCATACGCGGTCCGGAGCCGTCCGACCGTCGCGTCGAGGATCTCGCCAGGATCCGGCAGGGCAGCGTTGTAGACGGCGACGCCGGGGGCGCCTGGGGCGCGGAAGATCCGCTCGAGCGTCGCACGATAGCCGTCCAGATCTTCGATGTCTGCGCCCACCGCCTCGATCTCAAGCCCGTCGCTACGCAGCTCAGGGGCGAGTTGCTCGAGCGTTTCGCCGCGGAAGATGAGTGTGCTGCGGAAGCCTTCGCGGCCGAAGCGCCGAACGACACTGGCGCCGACGCCGGGTCCGGCCCCGATCAGCAGAAGGTGACGAGGGTCAACAGACTCGGGCATATGCCGCCTCCGGGTAGAGCTTCGCCCGGCCGTCGGCTCGGGCAACGTGTCCTTGGGGTCCAATCACCCGACGAACATTCACCAAGGTTCGGGTGAGACGTCATCACCGCATCACGGTGATTTCGGTCCGGTCGGGATCTCAGGGAACTCGAGCAACTCGAGGCGGAGCGCTTCGATCTCCGCGAGGACCCCGAACAGCACCCAGCTGTCCTCCAAGAAGCCAGTGAGCTCCGTTTCGCCACCCTTCATCTGGTGGGCCATCGACGGGACCGCGGACAGAGCGGTGACCCCGAGCCGTCCTTTCATGCGGATTTGGTATCGGGTCACGCCAGTGCGACTGCTCATTTGCATGACGATCAGCAGCACGGTCGGCAGGACGCTGGCGAGCGCGTCTACGCGGGAACAGATGTCAGGTGGGGGCCGGCCCGCGCTTGTCAAGACCATGGCCGAGCGACAGTCCAGCGCCCCGACCCGGCGACCGGTCCCGTTTTGTTATCGGCGCACGATCCCGCCACAGCCCATGGGCCGACGGACTCGACGCAGGTCTTGCCCGGTATCGCCTCGACGGAGCTTCGGCCGCGGCGCGGCCAGGCGCATGCCGCGCTGGACGACGTCCGACGCCGCGGCTTCGTCTTGGTGCCGCTTTGCCCGTTCATCGCTGCCTACATCCGCCGCCGCCCGCGCGACTACCTCGACCTGGTGGCGCCCAGCTTGAGAGAGGGTGATGGAAGATGCCAGACAAAGCTGAGAACGAAACGACGCCGGGCCGGACGTACACGGGCGAGCGCGTGACCGTCTACTACGAAGCTTGCCGCTGCCTGCACTTCGCCGAGTGCATCCGAGGCCTGTCAGAGGTATTTGATGTGCGGAAGCGGCCGTGGATTCAGCCGGACAATGCGCCTGCGGAACTCGTGGCAGAGGTCATCCGCCGCTGCCCCTCCGGCGCCCTTCACTACGAACTTGCGCACGGCTCCCCCGAGCAGCCCGAGCACCCCACGAGAGTGCATCCGGTCAAATAGCTGGCTCAGGGGAGACGGATCAGGTTCTGGCCGGCCAGTGGAGCACCGACCTGCTGCATCTTGCCGCCCTCGCGCAGCCCGCCGAGGTCAACGACAAAAAAACCGGCATCCTCGAACAACGCGACGACGACGGACTTGGCCTCGGCGTCGTCACCGGACACGAAGATCACACGCTGGCCGCCCGCTTGGTGTGGATCGGACCCGAGCACGGCGGCCGCGAATGTATTGGCTGCCTTCACTACACGCGCGGGAGCGACGAGATCGGCGACGACCTCGCTCGACGTGCGCCCGTCGAGGTCGCTGGGGTCAAAGTCGTTGGTCGGGTCGATCACGATCCGCCCGTCCCATACGAGCCCCTCGACCGCCTTCGGAACTTGCGGCCACATCACAGCGAGGACGACGATCTCCGTCGCGACGGCGTCCTTGACCGTCCCAGCCGACACCCCGTCGCCGAGCGCCTGCACCACCGGGGTCAGCGACTCAGGTCCTCGGCTGTTGGCGATCACGACCTGCCTGCCGGCCCGGCGCGCGATCCGCGCCATCGCCTGGCCAATCCGGCCCGCACCGATGATCCCTAGCTTCTTGATTTCGACTGGTTGCATCAGGTTCCTTTCTCGAACTCGGACGCGAACAGGTAGCTCACGGCGAGGCTTCGATACGGTCGCCAGCGCTCGGCGACCTGGATCATTTCGTCTTCGGTTGGGAGGTGGTCGAATCCGTAGGCCCGTTCGACCGCGTGCCGCAATGCGAGGTCGCCGGAGAGCAGCACGTCGGGCCGATCGAGAGCCACGATCAGGAAGCCGTGTGCCGTCCACGGACCGATTCCCGGCACGTCCGTCAGTAGCCGCCTCGACCTCGGCATCCGTCATGCGGGACAGTGCGTCGTCGCTCAGGCGTCCATCGACGAACCGCTCCGCGATCGCTCGTAACGTGCCGCCCGTGCGAGCCGACATCCCGCTGGCGCGCAACTCCTGTGGATCTGCCGCGAGCAGCTCTCTGGCCGACGGGAGATGTCCTCCGAACCGCTCCTGAAGACGAGACACGATGGTCCGGGTCGCTTTGACTTTTGACGGAAAGCTGCTGACCGACGACCTGAAAGATGAGCGTCCCGAAGGCGTCAAGCGGGGGAAGCTCGTCGAGCCACGCCCTGGGGCGGAAGTCCGGCTGCGCGCGAATGAGCCGCGCCAGAACCGGATCGGCATACCGCAAGAACTCTCGCGCCTTTGGATCGGGGGCAGCACGCCGCTCGCGGCGGGCGATGTCGATCCTCTCCGTCATTCGTCTGCCAGGCCGTCGGTGGCGGGCACGTCACCACGCCTTCATGCCGCCGTCGACGACGATGTCGATGCCCGTGACGTAGGAGCTCTCGTCCGAGGCCAGGAACAGCGCGACGTTCGCGACCTCCTCCGGCCGACCGAGACGACCCAGCAAGGTCTTGCCGAGCATGTAGCTTGCCCACTCCGCGTCCTTCAGCTGGTCTTTCGTTGCGTTGCTCTCAATCAGTCCTGGCGAAATCGAGTTGGCGCGAATCCCATGCTCACGACCCTCCATCGCCAGCTGCCGCGTCATCCCGATGATCCCCGCTTTGTTCGTCGTGTGGGCAAGTGACGGGAGGATCCTGAAGCTCAGCGACGCGTTTCAGGGACGCCATGTTCACGACCGCGCCGCCGCTGGCCTTCAGATGCGGCCACGCCGTGCGGGTCAGGTAGAAAACTAGATCGACCTCGTCGCGGCGAGCGAGAGCCCACTCCTCGTCCGTAGTGTCTTCAAGCCAGTTGAAGTACGACAACGCGGCGAGGTTGAAGAGCACGTCGATCCGGCCGAACGTGCTCACCGCCAGCTCGACGAGCGCCCGACAGTCGCCGGGCTCGCTGAGACGGCATGGCTGCATGGAGACCATCTCACCGCCCTTGTCGCGAACCATCCCGACCGTGGCCTCGGCCGGTTCGACGGTCACATCGCAACCCACGACTGATGCGCGCTCGCGAGCGAACGCCAGCGCGCTTTCGCGGCCCATGCTCCCACCCGTGCCCGTGATCACGCACACCTTTTCTTCAAGTCTGCCAGGCATCAGTTCGCTCCTTGGGCTTGTGCGGCGCGCTTCTCCGCCTCCGCTGCCCCGACCCCGGCGGTCAGCTTCGGGACCTCCAGCCAACCCAGCTGGTGAGTCACGGCGCAGACAGCCGCTGGTACCCAGACGCGATCACCATGCCCGCTTGGGTTCACCGTTTACTCGAAGGCTCTGTTCGGGAGACGAACCGCGATCGGGATCGGTCGCCCGGCGCTGGTCGCGGCGGGCGAGCTCAGCCCGAAACGCCGCGACCTCGCTGCGATCAGTTCGCCAGGGTTCCGTCGAAGTCGATCGTGGCGTGCGTGCCATCGCAGAACGGCTTGTTCGAAGAGTGTCCGCAGCGGCAGATGGCCATCGGGTCGGGGTGGTCGATCACATGCCCCTCCGGGGCGATCAGGATTACCGGACCTGAGACGATGTAGGGGCCGTTTTCGCTCGGGGTGATGTTGACGTCGGTCACGGGTGTCCTCCTAGGCGATCTTGATTGTGTTGTTGATTGGGAGCTGACAGATTCGTGTGCCGGTGAGGGCGGCGATGGCGTTGGTCAGGGCCGGTGCGGTGGATGGGACGCTGACCTCGCCGACGCCGGTCGGTGGTTCGGTCGACTCGATCAGGTGTATTTCGATTGTCGGGACGGAGCGCATCCGCACGACCGGGTAGCGGTCGAAGTTCTGGGTGACGATCTCGCCGCCCTCCCCGAGGATCACCTCGCCCCAGGCGGCGGCGCTGAGGCCGAATAGAAGCCCGCCTTCGACCTGCGCGCGGATGAGATCGGGGTTGACCTCGATCCCGCAGTCGAGCACGTAGACGATCCTGTCGACGTGGACGCGTCCGCGGTTATCGAGCGAGACCTCGGTGACCTGGGCGCTGTGGCTGAGGAAGCTCGAGCACGCGATTCCGCGCGCCGCGCCCTCGGGCATGGGCGATCCCCAGCCGGAGCGCTCGGCGGCGAGTCCGAGGGCGTGAAGCGTCCGCGGGTTCTCGGCGAGCAGCTCGCGCCTGAAGTCGACGGGGTCACGGCCGGCGGTGGTCGCGAGCTCGTCGATCGCCGACTCGCGCGCGAACTCGGTGTGGGAGTTGCCGACCGAGCGCCAGACCATGATCGGCACGCCCGACTCGAAGTTGGTCGACGCGAGCCGGAAGTTCGGGAATGCGTATGGGCCGTCGGCAACGCCGGTCACCGTCATCAAGTCGACGCCGCCCGTGAACAGCGCGTCTCGGACGTATGGCAGGTTCACCGAGGTTGGTTCGGCGACCATCTCGTGGTGCACCGCCGTTAGGTGACCGGCAGCGTCGGCGCCCGCGCGGACGCGGTGCACGGCCATGACGCGATAGCGGCCGGTCTTGAAGTCCTCCTCGCGCAGCGACTGGACCTTGACCGGGTGCTTCCAATCGAGCGCGCGTGCGACGTGCACGGCCTCGGTGGTCGGATCGTGAGTGGACGTACTGTGCAGACCGAACGAACCCCCGGCAAACGTCACGTGGACCTCGACGTGCTCCTTCTCGACGCCAGCGGCTTCGGAGGCCGCCATCCGCGTGTACTCGGGAGACTCGGTGCTCGCCCACACCCCGAGGGTGCCGTCGTCGCGCATCCGGCACGCGGCGTTGTTGGGCTCCATCGCGGCGTGAGCCAGATACGGCAGCGTGTACACCGCATCGATCGTCGCCTCCGCGCCCCCGAGCGCCTGCCCGACATCGCCGTCGTCACGCGAGATCACCGCCTTATCGCCCGACTCGAGCAGCCGCAGGTGCTCGGCCAAAAGCTCGCTGGAGCTGCGGCGCTCCGCAGCGTTGTCATCCCAGCTCACGTTCAGGGCACGCAAACCCCGCTGGGCATCCGCGACGGTCTCAGCGACCACGGCGACGCCCTCCTCGATCGGGACGGCCGCGATCGCCCCCGGCTCAGCTAGGGCCGCCTCGTCGTCGACCGAGGCGACCGTCGCCCCAAACCGCGGAGGGTGAAGCACGACCGCGGTCACCATCCCGGGGAGACTCACGTCGATCGTGAACCGGGTCTGGCCGAGGATCTTGCCAGGAGCGTCGACGCGCAGCCGCCCCTCGTTTCCAATCAACTTGAAGTCGGACGGGTCCTTCAGGCGCACATCCTCAGGCACGGGCAGCCCCTCCGCCCGCGCGGCCAGCTCTCCAAAGCTCGCCCGCCTCCCGCTGGCGTGAGAGAGCATCCCGCGGTCGACTTCGACCTCTGTCACCGGGACCTGCCACGCCTCGGCCGCCGCGGCCACCAGCCGCGCCCGCGCCTGGGCACCGGCCTGCCGGTAGCGGCCGAAGGATCCCTTCATCGAATTGGACGCACCGGTGAGCTGGAACGTCCCACCAACGTCGGGGTTGCCGTAGACATCCTTCGGGGGCCCACCTCCGTTTGAGGCGTTGACCACGCGAACCGAGTCGAAGTCCGCGTCGAGCTCTTCCGCCACCAGCGTCGCGAACCCGGTGTGGATCCCCTGACCCATCTCGATCTGGGTGCAGAACACGACAACCGTTCCGTCGTCGCGCACCCGCACGTACGGATGCACCGGGTCGGCCGCCTCCTCTGGAGTCAGCTTGTGGACCTCCGGCTCTGGGGGCGCCGTCAGCGAACCGGGGTCGGTCCCGGCGGCCACCGCGTCAGCCGCGTCGTGGATCGCGGCCCGGATTCGCGGATACGTGCCGCAACGGCACAGGTTCCCGCTCATCCACTCGTCGATCTTCGCGTCGTCAGGGGACGGGTCTGACTCGAGCAGCGACACAGCGGCCAGCGTCTGTCCCGGTTGGCAGTAGCCACACTGCACGACGTTGCGCTGGTGCCAAGCGTCGCGGATCGCATCGACGACAGGGCCTGAAGCTCCCTCGACCGTCGTGATGTCCTTTCCGACCGCCCGCTCGGTCACGGTCTGACACGACTTCTGGTTGCGCCCGTCGATCAGCACCGTGCACGCGGCGCAGAAGCCGGCTCCGCAGCCGAACTTCGTGCCATGCAGCCCGAGGACGTCCCGAAGCACCCACAGCAGCGGGGTCTTCGCGTGGCGGTCGTCAACCTCGACGTCGGTGCCGTTGACGACAAGCTTCATCTGGGACCTCCCTCGACCGGGCGCTGTTGCACGGGCTGCAGGTTCGCGGCGACTCAGGTGAGCTGTCCTCACCGGATGATGGTGATTCTCCGGCCACACATCCCCGGCGGGCCTCCAACTAGGGCGTTTATCCGAGACCTCACTCTGCGCAGTCGTCGCGCTGACCGACGCCATCGAGGGCGGCGAGATCGGCGTCGTCGAGCTCGAGCTCGATCGCAGCCATGTTCTCCTCGCGGTGCGCGACCGAGGTTGTGCCCGGAATCAACAGCATCCGGTCGTAGCGAGCCAGCAACCACGCTAGCGCGACTTGCGCCGACGTGGCCCCGTGCTTGTGGGCAACCCGGACGAGCGCGGGGTCGCCGGCCAGTCGCGCCGGGCCGCCCCTGAACGCCGAGCCAAGGGGGAAGAATGGCACGAACGCGATCTCGCGCTCCCGGGCAAACTCGACCAGCTCGTCGTCCTGGCGGTCAATGATGCTGTAGCCGTTTTGGATCTCGCCCACGTCGACGAACTCGAGCGCACGCTGCACCTTTGCTTGTTCGACATTGGAGAGCAGCCCGATCAGATCAAGCTTGCCCTCCTGGCGCATGTCCTCGAGCGCCGATAACTGCGCCTCGAGCGGTATGCCGGCGTCGTGGCTGGTCTCGACCAGGCGCAGGTTGACGAGGTCCAGACGCTCCACCCGGAGTGAGCGGAGGTTCGCCTCCACACCGTCGCGCAGTTCGCCGGGCCGCTGTGCGGAGAGTATCCGTCCCGCGTCGTCGCGCCGCGCGCCGACCTTGGTTACCAGCTTGAGGTTCTCGGGGTATGGATAAAGGGCCTCGCGGATCAGGTCGTTGACCACGCCCGGCCCTTAGTACTGCGAGGTGTCGATGTGGTCCACGCTGAGCTCGACCGCCCGACGGAGCACAGCCCGGGCCGCACCCGGGTCGCGGGGCGGCCCGAGCACGCCGGGACCGGCGAGCTGCATCGCGCCATAGCCCATGCGGTTGATCGGCTTGTCACCGAGAAAAGTCGTCGTGTTCATCTCGTTTGCTGAGTCCCGTGCCTCGAATCAATGACGGGCCGGGGCCTGTAACCCCCGAGTGACCAATGATGAGGCGGCAGCGGCTCGGCCCCGAGCGGCGCGTGCGGACTTCGCCGGCGCACGAGTAGCCCGCAAACGAGCGCGCCCAGGGCGAAGATTCCGGCGCCGGCCCAGAAGATCCAGCGCTCCTGGGGCTGTGCTGCAGAACGCTAGGCAGTCGGGGTTGATCGACTCCGAGGCGGTGTCGGACCGGGTCCATTCACCGTCGATCGAACGCCCGGCGGTCTCGCTCATGTCTGTCGGCTTCTGCACCGCGACCGGGTTAGGAACTGCTTCGGTTGTCATGGACGCTCGTCTTTTCGGTTTGGCGATGTGCGCTTAGCCTCACACGCCACGCGGTGGGCGGTCATCGCAGGATTCACGCGATGTCGGTTTCGCCCGGATCTGTCGGCGCTTGAGCAGTTCGAGGCCGAGCGCTTCGATCTGCGCAAGGACGCCGAACACCGCGGATCGATCTTTAAGCAAGCTGGTGAGCACGGTCTCGCTGCCTTTCAGCTCAGACACCATCGAGGGAAAGGCCGACAGGGCCGTAGCTCCGAGCGGGCCCTTTATCCGGATCGTGTACAAGCCCGGCGGTGTGGCCACGTGATCATCCTGCCGCCCGACCTAGTGAGCCGGCGACGCCGGAATCTGGTGATCGTGCGCGCGACGGGGCTCGCGCTACCTCGGCGATGTTCAGGAGCGCCCGGTTGAGAGGAGCCGCAGCTCGCGTGCGCGTTGAACGGCGGAAGACCGATCGTGCGCACCGAGCTTGGAATAGATGTGGTGGATGTGCGTGTTGACCGTGTTGATGGAGACGTAGAGCTCGCCCGCGATCTCGGGCCGCGTCAGATTTGTCGGCAGGTATCGCAGTACACGGAGCTCGCTCGGGCTGAGCTCCTCCGGTTGCGACAGGCGCTCTCGATCGACACTCGGGGCCGGTTCGCCTCGCAGCACGTCGACGATGTCGGCGAGCAGGGCGCCATGAGCCGTTTCGTGGCGCGGGAGCGCGTCGAGTAGCTCCGCGGCTCCGGTCATTGCAAACGGGAAGATCAGCCGGTCTGGCTCGGCGGCCGCGAGGGCTGCCTCGGCTGCGGCAGCGGCGGCGTTTCGATCCCCCAGCTCTAGGCCTAGCTAGGTGCGCGATGCCAGCGAGCAGATGCGCTTCAACGAGTGTGAACGCGGGGACGATCGGGGGCGTCGCGTCCCGAACGTCTCGGAGTTCATCCAACGCCGTATCGGGGTCCCCCTCCGCCAGGCAGATCACCGCACGAGCGTTGTAAATGGCACCCATTTGCGCGGGCTCGGCGGAGAATCCGGTGAGTGTTGCGCGCGCCTCATCTGGCATCCCAAGCGAGCCTGCCTGGCGGCGAGCCATCCCGGTGATCCGCGGCGCGAGAGCGTGCACACCTGTGAGTAGCGACTGCGCATGCGCTGCCGCCGGGAATTCTTCGAGCGCCGATTGATGCTGCCCGCGACCGGCGTGCAACATGCCCGTCGCCACGTGCAGAAGCACTGCGGCGGCCGGGTCAACTTGTGGATCGGCGACCTCCCAGGCGCGGCGTAGCCAGCGTTCTCCCTCGTCGAGCTCGCCCATCCAGAGCGCCATGCCGCCAACCGCCCCAAGCGCGGGCGCGATTATCGGCCGATCGTCCAAGCCATGACGTTCGGCCAGGGTTACCGCCTGCTGGCCGCGCTCGCGTGCGGTCGCGACCGAGACTAGCTTTGACGGGAAGCCTTGATGCGCGCGACACGCGACTTCGAGGTATGGTCGGCCGATCGTCTGGGCGAGCGCGGCTCCTTCGGAGAGGTGGCGCTCGGCGTCGATGAGTCGCCCAGACCACGTCTCGACGATCCCGAGATTCATCAGCGCGACTCCCCGCAGCTCGCTACCCATCGCGATCAATTCGCTCGATTCGTCTGCGATCGAAGCATCAAGCAGGTTCACCTGCTCGATCACTTCCGTGAACTGACCGCTACGCCGTGCCCCCCTCGCATCTCCGAGAGCACTTTGAGAGGGAGATTGCTCTCTTAGATGCGATGCCCGTCCGGCGTGCCGTCTATGTTGGCGCGCCAGATGTCGTCGCAGGGCATGAGCTGGAGTAGCGCGAGGGCGGTCTGCCCGAGGCCGGAGCATGCTGGGTCGCGGGTGCGGTTCGACGGCCACTACGGCCCGCCGGAGCACCGGCGGCAGTACTACAGGTGTCTGCCGGCCAACGGCGATCCCCCGCATCGCTTCACCGAGATGCTGCCGCGCGAGGAGTCCTGGGCGGACGCGTGCGAGATGTGCGAGCGCGACGTCGACCTCCACGAGGGTCCGCACGCGGCGCGCAAGTATCAGTTCGTCGCGCTGGGGATCGCCGAGGCGTTGCAGATGGTCGGGGCCGGCTCGACCTACCGGGACGCGGCGCTGGTGGCGCGGGAGCGCGCGAAGCGGCTGCGGTCGGACCCTGGTAGCGGGGAGCTGCGGTTCTCGCGGCATGGGTCGCTGGTGTCTGACTGGGTCGAGGTGTTCGCGCCGGTGGTGTTCGAGCCTTACCGCCTGCGCGCGTGGCCCGCCAGCGGGTCGCTGCTGCTGGATGACTTGCCGTTCAGGGTCCGGGACCCTGACACCGGCCGCCACCGGATCGCGTTCCGGATCTTCTCCGCGCTGGGGTATGAGGGCGGCCGCCCGAAGCTGTGGCGCGTGGAGGCGTTCACGAGCAAGTCCCAGGCTGACTGGGAGGCGTTCCTCGGTGCCCTCGACGGGGCGCCGCCGCGGGTCGTGTGCGACAACGACCACGGCCTCACGAACGCGGTTGGTGCGCGCTTCCCCGACGCCGAGCTGCACCTGTGCGAGTGGCATCTGCGCCACGCGCTGGAGCGGCTGATGGGCAAGCTCCGGACCGAAGAGCCCCAGCACCAGGAGGCGATCGACGAGCTGCTCCCCGACGCCGAGGCGGCGTTCACCGGCCCCTCGTTCTGGACGCCGTTTCAAGAGCGGTGCCACGCCGCCGGCATCCCCCGACTGAGCGAGTGGCTGAACACCACCGGCCAGATCGTCGAGGACCAGTTCAACCGACGCGGACTCCGCTGGAAGCGGCCCGCCGACATGCCGCTGTCAACCTCGCCGCTGGACGCGTTCATCAACCCGATCCGCGCCTCGATCAAGCCGCGCGCCTACGGGCTGAAGAACCGCGAGCGCACCAACCGGATGCTGATGCTGATGCAGCTGCACGCCAACCGCCACGACGACGAGCGCGCCTACGTCCGGCACATCCGCGCCTGGCTTGAGGCCAACCACGGCCGCCCCAGCATCGGCCGCCGCGCGATTGTCGACGTCGGCGGCATCGCCTCGTTGCGCTGACGAACCCTTCCGCCACGAAGCATCGCATCTGCGAGAGCGATCTGGTCATCAGAGTGCTCTTCGAGATGCGACTGGGCGCCGTGCTAGCGCCAACCGCAGGGACGCGATGGCCACCGTGAGGCGGCGGCAGCGGCGGGCGGGCGGGGTGCTCTGGACGTGGGACTCGGCCAGCGCCAGCTGAGCGGCCGCTTCCTCCAATCGTGGTGGCCGAGGACCGTCCCGGGTGTCGTTCCCTGCGCCAGCTGAGTTGCCGCGCGGGCTAGCGCCAGGTCAGGATGATCGACTGATGCGCCCCCGGGGAACGAACGCAGCAGCGCGCCGATCGCCCCTTCTTGCCCGTCGAGCGTCAAACTGAACAAGTGGTCTTCGAGCAGCCGGGCCGCATCGGGCCAGTCGCCGGCCGCGAGGGTGTGTCGCACGGCCTTGACGACGTCCCCGTGATCAGCGAACCACTGGGCGGCCCGGCGGTGGAGGTCAGGAACCTCGTCCGCCAACGTTCGGCGGAGCTCGAGGCGCAGGAAATCCGCCAGAAGCTGGTGGTAGCGAAACCAGGTGCGCTGAGTGTCCAGCGACACGACGAACGCGTTGGCGTCCTCCAGCTCCAGCAGCATCTGCTCCGAGCCCGAGCGGTCTGCCAGCAGGTCGGCGAGTTCACCGTTTACCCGGTCGACGAGCGAGGTTCGCAACAGCATGCTCTGAACCTCGCTCGGTTGGCGTTCGAGCATCTCGGCCATTAGGTACTCCCCAATCGCCCTATCAGTGCCCGAGAACTCAGCCACGAAACGCTCGGGATCCGGGTGACCGCTGAGCGAGATCACCGCCAGGCGCAGGCCAGCCGCCCAGCCTTCCGTGCGCTGGTACAGCGCGGCCGCCCCGGCGTCGGACAAACTGATCCC
This sequence comes from uncultured Solirubrobacterales bacterium, assembly GCA_963836065.1. GTDB lineage: Bacteria > Actinomycetota > Thermoleophilia > Solirubrobacterales > Solirubrobacteraceae > Palsa-465. Next base: position 294,505 of record CAWIII010000021.1, on the reverse strand, counting down.
GGACGCAGCAAGCAGTTCGCGCGTCTCGCTCTCAGCTCAGTGAACCGAAGATCGCCGGCTCGGATCTCGGCGATCTCGTCGGCAAGCCTGAGCTGGTGCAGCCTGATCGGCGGATCGCGGCGAGATGACAACACCAGGCGCGCAGAGCTGGGCAGAATCGCGAGCAAATGGTCGAGCTGCGCGAGGGCGTCAGGTGACCTCAGCTCGTGGAGATCGTCGATGATCAGCACGACGGGTTCGACTTGCTCGGCGAACTCCGAAAGGACTGCGTCGACCACCTGGTCGCCGTCGAGCGCGGCGGTCGCGGCAGGTTGCGTCTGAGGATCGATCGAGCGCGCCGGGTTGCGGATCGCGTCCAGGACGGCGCACCAGAACCGCTGCGCATCCTGTTGGTCGCGGTCGACGGACACGAACGCGACGGGACGAACGTTGGTCGAGCGGGCAGCCCACGCACGCAACAGCGAGGTCTTGCCAGTTCTCGGGGGCGCCGAGATGACCGTCACCCGTTTGGTCACAGCGCGATCCAGCATCCGGAGGAGGTCATCCCGGTCGAGCATGCCCCGGTCGGCCGAAACGGCTGTTGAGATCGGCTGCTCCAGGTGCTCCCCGCGCTGCGTTTCCGTCGTCAAGCTGGTCATGCTATGCCCACGGTCGAGTCCTTCGACTAGCCCTAAAACAAGCGAATGGTGCTGAGCTGTGGGCGAAAATCGTGGCTTGCGGTCTGATTGGTAGCGGGCCGGCTCGTCTGTCGTTGGTACGAGAGCGTTTTGGCGAGGGGATGAGGTGCGTGGAGTTCACTCATGTCGAGGGGGGCTGGTTTTTGGGTGGCTGACGCAGAGCCGGTGGGCCGGCTCGGGGTGAGCGCGGGTCTCGGATGGTGTTAGAGGGCGTCGAGGAGGCGGAAGAAGATGCCCAGCCAGGGGTTCCAGGCTTGGATGCGCCAGCGTATGTAGCGGGCTGTCCTGACGATCTGACAGGGGATGTCGATCAGAGCGGCCCGGAAGGTTCGGAACTCCATGGTGAGCAGTCGGCACCGCTGCTGTTCGTGCTGCGCTTCCCAGCGGGGTGAGACGGGCAGCATGAGCGCGCACCAGGCCTTGAGGGTCCAGGCCAGTGACGCCATGGTCATGTAGGCCCAGTTGGCGTAGAGGGTGTTGACGGGGGCGTGCAGGGCTCGCACCCCGCTTTTTAGGTTGGCGATGAGGTTCTCTTGGTTGCAGCGCTGGTGGGCTTCGCCGATCACCTGGTCGGCGGTGAGCTTGCGGTCGTTGGTGATGTAGAAGAAGTACCTATATTCATCGAACAGTACGTTGTCACCCCGCTCGATCGACAGGTTCTTGCGCAAGGCGACCACGCGGTAGTCCTTCTTGCAAGCGCGAGGCCGGTAGGAGAACTCGACTACCTGTTCCTTCTTCGGTCGTATCGTCTTGTAGCCGCGCTGGCGAACGATGTCGTCTTTGACGTTTGTGGGCCGGGTCCGGGGCCGCGTCGCGATCTGGCGTTCGGTCTTGGCCACCAGCTCGTGGTAGAGATCTTCCGGTTGGCCTTCGGCGGCTTGGATGAGGTTGGCCTTGGCGTCGTAGCCGAAGACGAAGCGCACCCCGTCGGCGTCCCAGCGGTCGAACTCAGTTGTGAGCGAGAAGTCGGTGTCACCTCTCAGCAAGATGTCGGTGAACCCGGCCCGCCGGCACAGCTCGATCGATCGGTCATAGAGGGGAACGACCCCCTCATGGGAGGGACGGTTGGCGCCGTGGAGGGACTCATACAGCGGCTCGGCGGTGTTGGCGAGCGAGACCAGCAACGCCGAGTAACCCCAGCTGCCGTTGTAGGAGATGTCCATGCCCTGCTTGCACTGCCCGTCGGTGCCCACGATCGAGGCGTCCGCGTCGATCCGGGCGGTCTGGGAGAAGAATGAGGCCGGCTGCTGGGACCACAGCTTCAGCCGAGCCCGGTTGATCGCCTCCTGGAGGGCCATGATCGAGGCCTCGTCGAAGCGGCGGCAGAAGTCGCCCGCGGTGGTGGGGTCGGGCAGCGACGGCGTCCCCAGGCCGTCCAAGAACACCGCGTCGGTTCGGCGAGTCTCGATGTCCTCCAAGCGGGTGCCGCCGCACAGCGCGTTGTAGGCGATGTTCAACACGTGGTCGGACTCGTGGTAGGGGCGGTGGACCTTGAGCAGTTTGACCGAGGCGTCGATCTCGCAGGCCAGGCCGACCGCCTCGACCAGGCGGGCGATCATCCCCATGCCACCATGGGCGACCCCCCGGTCCCGCTCGGCCCACTCGTAGCGGATCGGGGCTCCCCCCAGGAGCGGGCCGGACAGGTTGGGGGCCACTGCGGCTTGCAGGCGCCGCTCGATCGCCAGCTGTTCGCGCTCGAGCCTGCGTTGCAACTGTCGCCTCGGGTTGCTCATCTCCACGCTCCCTCTGATCAACAATGTTATGTAACCATAGCAGAGATCAGCTATGGTTACATGGATGTCACCATCAGGATCAATCCAACACCCAAGGGAGGACGACTATGGCGACCGAGGCCCAACTGACCGACACGATCCAACGCATCAAAGCCGCTCTGCTTGCGCTAGGCGACCTGCGGCCAGGAGCGCTCTCCGAGCAGTACAACACCTGCCGCACCCCCGGTTGTCGCTGCAAAGCCGACCCGCCCCAGCGCCACGGCCCATACCACCAGCTCAGCTACAGCCACCGCGGACGAAGCCGCACCGAGAACATCCGCCCCGAACACATCGACGCGGTCAACTCCCAGATCGCCAACTACCGCAAACTGCGCGAACTCAACGACCAATGGATCGACGCCGCCATCGAACTGGACCGCCTCCGACGCAGCACACCCAGATAAGCGTCAGGGCCGCAAGCCCACAGCCGACAGCCGACGCCCCTTCACTTCAAACCGACACGGGCCATCCCGCCTCGGCACTCAAACCCCAGGAATACCGGGTCTTCCGGGCCTTCGATGCCCATCTACCACAGTCTTACGCTTGCTTTAGGACTAGCTTAGGTCGTCGGACGATCGTTTGACCACCGCGTGAACTTGGTCGGTCAGCCTTCGCAGATGGCAACCGCCGGGCCTCTGGGGGTGAGAGAGTCATCTGAGCAGTCACTTGCCAGAGAGCCGGATCAGGTTGACCCCGGCGAGCGGGGGACCGAGCTGTTGCATGGCGCCGCCCGTGATCAGGGCCGCGAGGTCGATCGTGAAGCACCCCGCGTCCTCGAACGGCGAGATCACGTCGGCCTTCGCGTCGACGTCGTCGCCTGAAAGAAAGATCACTCGTTGCCCCCGGCCTCATGCGGATCTGAGCCGAGCACCGCCGCGGCGAGCGTGTTCGCGGGCTTCACGACGCGCGCACCGCGAACGAGGCCGGCAACAACCTCGCTTGAGTTCCTCCCGTTGTGGGCCAGCCTCTCGATCCCCGTGCGGTGCGCGATCTGAGATCGGCCACCGACAGCGTCGGTGACAAACATCGCGTCGTAACGGGCGACCGCAGTGCTGTTCATCGCCGGGCTCACGGGTGAACCTGCGACCCGTAGCCCAGGTCGAGGCGGATCGATTGCATAACGTGGAACGTGGTGCTGGCCGTGAAGACGTCGGCGGCCGCTAGAACGCCGGTGTACTTTTCGATGACCGGCGCGGCGGCGGCGGCCGTAATCGCGTCCAGATAGCCCCTCACCGCGGCCCAGGCGTTCTCGCCGTACTTGACGAAATACGGGGCGGGATCGACGGTGTCCAGCGCCTTCCGTGAGCTGTCCGCGATGTCGGCCATGTACTGCCGGTGCGCTGCGACGTCGTCGCGGGTCCCGAGCCGGCCCATGTGGCCGCCGATGAAGTGCTTCCACGGGTAGGTGAGCGCGGTATCCGGGGCCTCGATGTAGCCGGGCACGTCCTCGGTGAGGTTGCTCTGGCAAACCGGCGCCCAACCCGGGTTGACTATGTCGACGAGCATCAGCGCGTCGTGGTCGGGCAGATGGATGAAGATGTTGTCCGGCGAGTGATTGGAGCCGTGCCAGGCCAGGTCGATGCGCTCGCCTCCGATCTCGAGGCTGCGGCGGTTCTGGAAGGTCTCTTCTGGTGCAGGTCTCGCGTGGTCGTCGCCGCGGAGCAGCAGCTTCCGCGTCTCCTCGTGCCCGATGCGACTGATGTTCGGGCCGAACAGCGAGGACGCGCCGGCGTGATCGGCGTGGTGATGGGAATAGATGAGATGGGTCACCTCGTTGCTGACGCCGTTGGCGGCGGCGATCTCGTCCACGGCCCGCTGGATGTTGTACCGCTCCATCCTCATGGCCATGCCTGACCGCGGCGCGGTCCCGGTTCCACTTCCCCTTCGGACCCACGACCTGGTCGACCTCCTCCTCCAGCAGCTCCCAGAGCACACCCACGCCGACGCTCACGCTGAGCGCCAACAGCCCCTCCCTCGCAGCCCCAACCAGCTGCCCCAACGCTTCTCGCACGCGCTCCGGGAGCACGCCCTCATCGCCGGTCGCCTGTGCGACCGGTACGTTGCTACTCACGGCGGTTCCTCCTTCAGATCTTGGCCGGATCGCCCATCACGCTCCCACCAGGAGCGGACGGGCCGGAGGGACCGCCGTCACCACAAAGTTCTACGAGCCCCGGGACAACCTCCGATCAACGCCCAGGGCCCTGTCGCCCGCGGCCGGGTCGTGTGGGACATGGGACTGGCTGCGGTTCGACGCCTCGGGCGGGCATGTGCGCAAGCTGTCGGTAATCGACACCGGCACCGGGATGACCGCCGAGCAGCTGCGCCGGGGCATCAACCAGCTGGCCTCAAGCGGCCGCGAGCAGTCCGCCAGCGGCGACTTCGGCGTCGGCGCGAAGGTCCACGCGGGCTCCCGTAATCCGCAGGGACTCGAATACGGCTCCCAGCACCAGGGGCAAGGCTCGCTGGTGTGCTTCAAGCGACACCCCGACGGCCGTTGGGGGCTTGAACCGCAGCGCTGGGAGAACGGCCGCAGTGACTACTGGCGACCGCTCGACGAGCAGGACAAGCCATGGATTCTGCGCGGCCGGGATCACGGCACCCAGGTCGTGCTGCTCGGCCAGCATCAGCGCCACGACACCACCCAGGCGCCGGCGAGCGTCACCGACGTCCGCCGGCACTGGATCACCCGCTACCTCAACGGCCGCTTCCTGCGGCTCCCGACGCGGGTCGAGGTGCTCGTCCGCGAGCAACGCGGCCGCGACGAGGCCGGACGGCTGCAGCACGTCCACGGTGAGGAACACTCGGCTACGAGCGCATCGTACTGCACCTCGAGCCGCACGTCCACGCCGGTCGCCTCGAGTGCAACACCGCCCGCACGCTACTGCTCCTGGACCACGAGCCGCTCCCGTGGGCCCGCTGGGGCGAGGAGTTCGCCGCCGCGATGCCGGCCGAGATCCTGCAGCTCCAGGAACGCGCCGCCAACGCCGACTCGCTCCCGCGCCGGGAAGCGATCCGCCACCGCATCGGTGCGATCATGCCGCTCTACCGCCTCAGCCGCTACCGGCCAACTCAGCCGCCACGGCAACCATCCGCCGAGTCAGCCGCCACCAGCGGCGGCGATGAGCCCGCGGGCCGGCCAGCGACCCGGCGCCAAGCGCGCAGCGCACCGCCGACCACGAACTCGGTGCACGCTCCCGCCAACGGAGAGCCCGCCAACGACGAGTCGGACGGTCAGCCGCCCGCAGACCACACTGATCACGATCCCGGCTCCGACAATGCCGTCGATCTTCCCGACGTCGCCTGGGTCTCCGCCCGCGACGGGTCCAGAGCGCCGTGCGACCTCAAGGACCAGACAGCCCGCTACCACCCCGGCCGCCACGAGCTCACGATCAAACGCGGACTTCCGAGCGATCACCGACCTGACGGCCTACTGGCGCGGACGCTACCCCGCAATCCCCGGCGCCCACGCCGTCATCGAGGCGCACGTGCGCGAATGGTGCGAGCAGATCCTCGTCGAGGTCGTGCTCGCCGCACGCAGCTCGAGCTGGAGCCCCGAGCAGCTCGACGCGCTGCTGTCCCCCAGCTCGCTAACCGCGGCTCTGCTGCCACGACACCTGCTGCACGCGACGCTGCAGAAACGACTCGGCCAGAAGCTCGGAGCCCCACAGCCCTGAGGGTGGCGAATCGCCTGCACGTGACGACGCCCGATGCGCTTTCGCGAAGCCGAGCAGGCGACACGCGAACCCATGAGGTCCGGGCAGGCACCGGTCCGGCGCGGCCGCCGGACAGCGTCGGACCGCTCCGCGATCAGCGGCCGCCCACTTCCCGTCCGCTCAGCCCCCGCAACGGCCGCATTTCGACCACTGGACCCCACGCGCCGACGCGGCGTCTTTCGCCTCGACGGATGCGGAGTTCGGTGGTTCGTCTTGCACGAGCCGCTCGCGTTTGTCGCCCTCCGAGCGTTTTCGCTAATCTGTCCGCCTGTCGAAAATCCCGATTAGCAGGGATTTTGTAGTCGGGGAGACAGGATTTGAACCTGCGACCGCCCGGCCCCCAGCCGGGTGCGCTACCAGACTGCGCCACTCCCCGTGGTAGGGGCATTCTAGGGGCGTCCAGACTCCAAGGGCCTCAGCATGCGCAACTGGGCCAGCGTGCTCGACGAGATGACAAGGTGCGACGTGGTTTGTGCAAACTGTCATCGGCGTCGCGCGACCTGTCGCGGCGATTGCACGCGCGGTGGTAGCTCAATGGTAGAGCCTCGGCCTTCCAAGCCGATGATGCGGGTTCGATCCCCGTCCGCCGCTCTTAGCTCGGCTGCGAGGCGCGGCGCGCCTCCGTCCGCACCTCGCCTTCCGGGACGAGATCCGGCGGCGGCCATGGCCCGATCCAGTTGTCGAGTCCCCCGTCGAGGGTCAGCACCGATCCGGAGAACGCTCGGCCGAGCGGCGTGGCGAGCAGCGCGACCAGCCAGGCGTACTCCTCCACTTCGCCCAGCCATTGCAGCGGGACGGTGGCGGCGGCACGTCGCCAGAGCTCGGCGGGGTACTAGCGCAGCGATGCGGTGGCGAAGCGCCCGACCGCGATCGCCACAACGGACACGCCATCGGCAGACCAGGCTTGCGCAAACTCGCGTGTCAGCGCCTCGACCGCCGCGCGGGCGGCCCCCGTGTGCGCCATCGCCGGCATTCCGTGATGGGGAGACACGGTCACGTTGACAATCATCCCTTCACCCGTGGGACGCATTGCGAGCTCGTGGGCGGCCTGGCACATCGCGAGGGTTCCGCCGACGTTGAGCCGCTGCACCGCGTTCCAGCCCTTGGTCGTGATCTTCTCTGCCGGTACGAAGTATTGGCCGCCGGCGTTGTTGAGCAGGAAGTCGAGCTGGCCGTGACGCTCGAGCGCGCTCCGTACGATCCGCTCGGCCTCCGGAGGGACTCGGATGTCGCCCGCGATCACCGAGCAGCGGTCTCCGATCTCCGTCGCGGCCTGCTCGAGGACCTCCTCACGCCGACCCGCAATCACGACGCGGGCGCCGCAGCGGACCAGCTCAGCGGCGGCCGACTTACCGAGGTTAGTGCCGCCGCCGGTGATCAGCGCGACCCGGCCGGCCAGCGCGCCGGGCGCGAACACGCGCGACGTTTCCAGCGCTACTCCCCTATCACCTTGATCACGAGCCGCTTCGGTCGGCCACCGTCGAACTCGCAGTAGAAGACCTGCTGCCAGGGCCCCAGGTCGAGTCGCCCCTCCGTGACCGGCACGATCACCTGATGGTGCACGAGCAGGTTCTTGAGGTGCGCGTCGCCGTTGTCCTCTCCACCCCGATGGTGCCGGTAGTCGCCGGGATTTGGCAGCAATGCTTGCGCCACCTCTCCATCAGGTTCCCGCCAGGTGGGCGGAGCCAGCTTGTCGAGCCATTCGAGCGCGTCGGCCTGAAGGCCGGGCTCATCGTCGTTGATCCACACGCCGGCGGTGATGTGCATCGCCGCCACCAGCACCATCCCCTCGCTGATCCCGGCTTCCCGTACTGCCTGCTCGACGTCCTCGGTGATACGGACGAACTCGCGCCGGCGATCGGTGTTGAAGGTGCGATACACGGTGTGGAAGTTCATCGAGCTGATCGTATGTATTTGGCGCGACTCACGTTGTCAGACCGATCACGATCGCTCGTTGGCCTCTAGACGGAAGTTGCGGGTAAAGAGCGACTGCTGATCGGCCGCAATCCCTTACGGCCGCTGGGATCGCGGCCTCTCCCAGGCTCGACAGTGTAGCCAAGAGTGACGGTGACATCTGTAGGCTGATGTGCAACCATCTGGGCGATGGCGCGAACGGTAGGCGCGATGCATGTGGCCAAGATCAGTCGGCGTCATGGGGAGCGCGAGTACAACTCCTATCTGGTGCGCCGCTCGATCCGCGAGGGCCGGCGTGTGCGTCATGAGACGATCGCGAACGTCTCCCAGCTGCCGCGGGAGGCGATCGAGGCGTTGACGCTGGCGCTTCAGGGGGTGCGGCTCGTGCCAGTAGGTGAGGCGTTTGAGATCGTGGCATCGCGCAAACACGGGCACGTGGAGGCGGTGCTCGATGCGGCTCGGCGACTGGGCTTGGCGCGGCTGCTCGATCGCGAGCCCTCACGCGAGCGGGATCTGTGCCTGGCGATGATCGCCGGCCGGGTGCTCGAGCCGGGCTCAAAGCTCGCGTGCACGCGCCAGCTTGACGCCTGCACGCTGGGGGAGGAGCTGGGTGTGGAGGGCGCGGTTCACGATGACCTCTACGCGGCGATGGACTGGCTGCTTGAGCGCCAACCGGCGATCGAGCAGCGGCTCGCGCGCCGGCACCTCACAGACGGTGAGCTGGCGTTGTACGACGTATCCTGCTCGTACTTTGAGGGGCGCAGTTGCCCGCTTGCGCGCTTTGGCTATGACCATGGGTCAGGCAAGCGGGGACGCATGCAGGTCGAGTACGGGCTGTTGTGTGACAGCGACGGGCGGCCGGTGGCGATCGAGGCGTTCGAAGGGTCACTGAAGGACCCAAAGACGCTGCCCCCACAGGTCAAGAAGCTCGAGCAACGGTTCGGGCTCTCGCGCGTGATCGTGGTGACAGATCGCGGGATCGGCACCAAGGAGAACGTGACACTGCTCTCACAGACGGCACAGTATGCGTTCGTCACCGCGCTGAAGGCGCCGCAGATCAGAGCGCTGGTCAAGGAGGGCTGCCTGCAGCTGTCGATGTTCGACGAGCTCAACCTGGCCGAGATCGCCTGCGAGAAGCTGTATCCCGGCCAGCGGCTGGTTGTCTGCCGCAACCCGCTGGTGGCCGAGGAGCGCGCCCGCAAGCGCTCCGAGCTGCTGGCGGGTACCGAGAAGGATCTGGGTGAGCTCAAGCGCCGGGTGCAGGCCGGCACGCTGCAAGGCCAGGCCGAGATCGGCCTTCAGGTGGGCGCGGTGTGGAACCGCTACAAGGTCAAGAAACACTTTCAGGCGAACATCACCGATGACACGCTCACCTATGAGCGCAAGCAGCAACAGATCGCCCAGGAGGCAGAACTCGACGGGATCTACGTGATCCGTGCCGGGCGGATCGAACCAGACGAGCTCACCGCCGCCGGCATCGTACGCGCCTACAAGCAACTCAAAGAGGCAGAGAAGGGGTTTGGTGGCATGAAAGGCCCACTGGAGGTCCGCCCGATCCACCACCGCCTGGAAGACCGCGTCCGCTCACACCTGCTGATCTGCATGCTCGCCGAATACGTGCGCTGGCACCTGCGCCACGCGTGGGCCGAACTGCTCTTCCAAGACGACAACCCCCGCTCCAACACAGACCCCGTCGCCAAGGCCACCCGCTCGCCGGCAGCGACCCGCAAGGCCGGCCGCCGCCGCACCCCCCAGCACGAGCCCTGCCACACGATCCAGAGCCTGTTCGACGAGCTTGAGAACCGCACCCGCAACACGATCCGTGTCAAGGGCACCGACGCGACCTTCCCGCAGCTGAGCACGCCGACCGAGCTGCAAGCGCGGGCGATCACGCTGATCAACGAGCGCGTCCCCCAGATCACGTAGCCACGAGCCAGACAGGCCCCAACCCCACAAAAGCCCGAAATCGGGGCAAAAACCACCGCTCGTCAGCCGCAACTTCGGTCTAGACTCCGAAGCCCCAAGAGGGGAGTAACTCAATTGGTAGAGTTCCGGTCTCCAAAACCGGCGGTTGCAGGTTCGAGTCCTGTCTCCCCTGTGTCGCCCGCCCCCCGACTGTCGGCCCGCGGTGGTCGTCTGGAGGACATCCCGCCCCCCTGTGTTCGATCATCATGCGGGCGGAGGGACTCGAACCCCCAAGGGCGTAAGCCCACCGGCACCTAAAGCCGGCGCGTCTGCCAATTTCGCCACGCCCGCGTGATCAGCTAAGAGTCTAGGGCCGGCTCGGCCGCAGGCCCTCCAAGCGCGACACGTCCCCGCCCTCGGCAGGTATCGTGCGCTCGGATGCGAGAGGCGCGGCATATCCCCCCGGGCTACACGATCATCCATCCCAGCCGCGACAAGGCGGTGTGCAAGGCGACGAAGGCGATCGTGGTGTTGATCCTGCTGGCCTCGGTCGCGCTGATGCTGTTTGTGACGGTGGGCGGCTGGAGCAAGCTCGAGGGGCTGCGGCCACTGATCTTCGCCTGGTGCATCCTCTATTTGGTGATCGCGTTCTACGTGGCACGGTGGAGCCGGGGCCTATTACCGATCGCCGGAGCGCTGGGGACCATGCTGCTGATCATCTCCGTGATCGCCGCCACCGGCACCTCGGGCACGAGCTGGTTTGACCGTAATCGCGACGGCTTCGGCCATCCCCAGAGCCTCTTCGGCGGCGCCGGACTCAGCCCAAACACTCTCGGCCTGCTGACGGTGCTGATCGCTGTGGTCCAGGTGCTTCTGATCTTTTTCGTGATCAGGGCCTTCGGTCAGGGCTGGAACATCGAGCTTGAGGTTCCGATCGAGGAGGCCCAGCGCCGTCGCGGGAGAGCCGCAGGGCCTCCTCCCCCGGAGCCGGCGGCGGCGTAACTGGCCCTCGCGACCCGAACGCCGAAGGTGCGGCGGGTGGGACTCGAACCCACACGTCCATTCGGACAATGCCTTTTGAGGGCATCGTGTCTACCGATTCCACCACCGCCGCGCGCGGGCCTGGAGTGTAGTTCCCAGCCCGCACTGTCTCATCCTCACAAGCCGAGCGCCGCCAGCTGCTCGATTAGCTCCGGCGGCGCGGCCAGAACCCCGCCCGGCAGATCGTCGGTCGCCACCAGCTCTCGCACCCCGAGGCCGGCGCGGGCGGCGATCAGGGCGCCGGCGGCCACGTCCCAGCTGTGCAGACCACGCTCGTAGAAGGCGTCATAGCGTCCGCAGGCGCACCAGGCAAGGTCGATCGCCGCTGCCCCCGCTCGGCGGATATCGCGCACCCGTGGAAGCAACTGGACGAGGATCTCGGCCTGGCGCGCGCGCAAGGCCGAGTCGTATCCAAAGCCGGTTGAGATCATCGCCGTCTCGAGCCCCCCGTCACGCTGCGGGCGGCTAATCGGCTCGCCGTTAAGCGTGGGTGCTCCTTGGCGCGTGGCGGCAAAGCATTCCTCGCGAATCGGGTCGAGCACTACCCCGGCAAGCGTGCCTGAGACGTTCTCGCAGGCGACGCTGACCGCGAACTGCGGGATCCCAAACAGGAAGTTGATCGTCCCGTCGAGGGGGTCAACGACCCAGCGGAGCGCTCCGTCGCCGCTGGCACCCCCTTCCTCCCCAACGAACGCGTCCTCCGGCCGACGCTCGGCCAGCACGGCGCGAATCGCCGCCTCGGCGGCGAGATCGGCATCGGATACCAAGTCGGTCGGTGTGCTCTTGGCGTGCACACCGGCCGCGAGCTGCCCGAACCGCGCCCGAAGTTCGGTCGCAGCTGCCTCGGCGGCTTCTTGCGCGACAGCGAGGAGCGACGACTCGTCGGTCTCGGCCACGATCCCGTTGTACCGGATGCGCCGACCTGGTGCTTCGCGGGGATTCAGTCAGCCATCGCCGAGCCGCCAGCACTGCTTGGGCACGTGGATAGCATCACCTGGCGATGGACCTGCTTGACCAGACGCCCGTTCTCGACATCAAGCCGTAGTGCCGGAGTTCGACGCGATCTCCACCGAGCGAACGGGCTGGCTGGAGGGCATCGCCGACCGAGTACACGCGACCAGGGCCGACGCGCGCTTCGACCATCGCTAGCCAAGCCGCCCTCCCTGGAATCATCAGCCGCGATGGGCCCTGCCGAGACAGTCGCGGGACTTACGGCCTTCGAGCGGCGCGGCGCGGGCAGCGACGCCGAGCGGCGGGCGGCAATCTGGCTCGCGGGGGAAATCCAAGCGACGGACCGCACGGCCCGACTCGAGCCGTTCTGGTGCCGGCCGAACTGGGCGCTCACCCACGCCTGGCACGTCGCGATCGGGCTTGTGGGAAGCCTGCTGTCGGTGAACGCACCGGCGGTTGGCAGCGTGCTGATTCTGCTGACGCTGGTGTCGCTGCTGGCCGACGCGCGGCTTGGCGTGTCGCTCAGCCGCCGGCTGACCCCTGAGCGCGCCAGCCAGAACGTGATCGCGGCGCGTCGCCGCGGCGAGGCGACGCCCCGCGTGCGGCTCCTGATCACGGCCAACTACGACGCCGGGCGCACCGGCCTGGTCTATCGAGGCGCCTTCCGCACCGCCGCCGCCAGGCTGCGCGTAGCCACGCGTGGTCTGGCTCCAGGGTGGATCGGTTGGCTGGCGATTGCGCTCCTGTGGCTGCTCGCGACCGCGATCCTGCGGCTCGAGGGCACTCGGGGCAATGCCGTCGGAGCGGCCCAACTGCTGCCGACGGTCGCGCTCGTCCTGGCGCTGGCGCTGCTGCTCGAGCTGGCCATCGCAGACTTCGGCCCTGGTGCCGGTGACAACGCCAGCGGCGTCGCGGCCGCGCTAGCGGTAACTCGCGCGCTCCAAGCCGGCCCTCCGCGCAACCTGAACCCCGAGCTATTGCTTCAGGGTGCCGGAGACCAAACGATGACCGGCCTGCGCAGGTATCTGCGCGCCCGTACAAAGACCTTCAACGCCACCAACACAATCGTCCTCGGAATCGCGCCGTGCGCCGCCGGCCGGCCACGCTGGTGGACCAGCGATGGCCCACTCGTGCCCGGGCGATACGCCAAGCAGCTCCGAACGCTTTGCGAACAGCTGGCCGTGAGCGAGCCTGTGCTTGGCCTAGAGGGCCATCGCGGGCGCGGCACCACTCCGGCGTTTCCTGCCAGATCGGCTCGTCTCCCGGCGATCACGATCGGCTGCCTCGACGAGCGTGGTCTCGTTCCTCGCTCCCACCTCCGATCAGACACGCCGGACTCGCTCGATCTTCGAGCGCTTGATCACACCGTCGTGCTGGCGCTGATCCTGGTCGACGCGATCGACGCCTACCTGGGACGCAGCGCCGCGCCGACCGAGGCGGTCACACCGGCGTGATCGGATGGCGCTTGGCGGGCCATTCCCGGTGCTTGCCGGCCGCGAGCGCGAACCGCCGAATCAGTTCGGAGCGCAAGTCCTCGGGCTGGATCACGGCATCGACGATTAGCTCAGAGGCCAGGTGGAGGATGTCGATGTCTTGCGCGTACTCATGCCGTAGCTCTTCGGTCCGCGCCGCCCGCTCGGCATCGTCGGTGATCTCCTGCAGTTGGTTGTAGTAGACGGCGTTGATTGCCGCCTGTGGCCCCATCACCGCGATTGAGGCGGTCGGCAGCGCCAAGCAGCAGTCGGGATCGAACGCCGGCCCGGCCATCGCGTACAGGCCCGCACCGTAGGCCTTGCGCACGATCACCGAGATCTTCGGCACGTTGGCCTCCGAGACTGCGCTGATCATCTTTGCGCCGTGGCGGATGATGCCCTCGCGCTCGACTTGGGTGCCGATCATGAATCCCGGCACGTCGGCAAGGAACAGCAGCGGGATGTTGAAGGCGTTGCAAGTCCAAATGAAGCGGGCGCATTTGTCCGAGGAATCGACGAACAGAACGCCGCCCTTGACCTTCGGCTGGTTGGCGAGCACTCCGATCACGCGACCGTCCAACCGTGCGTATCCGACGATCACTTCTCGGGCCCACCGCGCGTGGATCTCGATCAACGAATCGGCGTCGAGCAGCGAGTCGAGCAGCTCGCGCATATCGAAAGGCTTGTTCTCGTCGGACGGAATCAGCGAACGGATCGGCTGATCTGAAACCGGCGCCCGGGGCGGCGCGCTGGGAGGCTCCTCGGTGAATGACGACGGAAAGTACCCGAGATACCGGCGCGCGAACTCGATCCCCTCCTCGTCGGTCTTAACCAGCGCATGCCCGCAGCCGCTCTTCGAGGTATGCATGCGAGCGCCGCCCATCTCCTCGAGCGTGACCTTCTCCCCGATCACCATCTCGGCCATCCGCGGCGATCCCAGGTACATCGATGCGTTGCCCTCGCGCATGATCACGACGTCGCAGAATGCTGGGATGTAGGCGCCGCCGGCCGCACTCGGTCCGAATAGCACGCACACCTGCGGAACCACGCCGGACAGCCGTACCTGGTTAAAGAAGATCCGCCCGGCGTGCCGACGGCCCGGAAACATGTGCACCTGCTCGTTGATGCGCGCTCCAGCGGAGTCGACGAGGTAAACGATCGGCGCGCGCAGCGACAGGGCTCGCTCTTGGATCCGGAGGATCTTCTCGACCGTCTTCGGCGCCCACGATCCCGCCTTGACCGTCGGATCGTTTGCCATCACGGCTACCCTCCGGCCGCCGATCGAGCCGAGTCCGGTGACCACACCCTCCGCGCCGAGCCCTTCCTGCTCCCAACCGGCTAGCAATGCGTCCTCGACGAAAGACTCGGGATCGAGCAGCCGGGCCACGCGTTCGCGTACCGGTAGCTTGCCCTGCCCGGCGGCCTTTTCGCGATGGCGCTCGGGACCGCCGGCGCGCGCGCGGGCGGCGGCATCCTTCAAGTCGACGTCGTGATCGAGCTCGGTCATGTGCTCACCAGCGCAAGGCTACTGCCGCGCGTGACTACCGATAGAGCAGCCGCTGACCCAGCAGCTGCGTCACGGTCACGAACTTGTAGCCCTCGCCCCGCAGGGTGGCGATTTCCCGCGGCAGGGCGGCGAGCGTTTCGGAGCGATCGCCGCCGCCGTCATGCTGGAGCACGATCGCGCCAGAATGGGCGTTGGCGACGACGTTGTTGTAGATCGCATCGGTGCCTGGCCGGGCCCAGTCGCGCGGATCCACGTTCCATTGGATGGTGGTGAAGCCTAGCGAGCGGACCTCGGAGATCAGCGCTCCACTAACCGCACCGTAGGGCGCCCGGAAAAGGCATGGTCTGAAGCCGCCGGTTGCGCGACGGAGCGCGTCGGCGGTCCTCAAGATCTGGCCCTCTGCGAACGAGCCGCCGCCCGAAACGTTCGGATGACTCCACGTGTGATCGCCGACCATGTCGCCGTCGGCCAGCATCCGCCGCTCGAGAGCACCGCCCCGGCCGTAGGTGGAAATCTGCTCTCCGATCTCGAAGAACGTCGCCACCACATGCTCGCGCTCGAGCACGTTCAGGAACTCCGGCGTATCCGGCCATGGGCCGTCGTCGAACGTCAGCGCGATCTCGCGGCGGTCGGTGGACCCGTTTAGGACGAACGGCGCTCCGCTCGGAACGCAACCGACCACCCGCGGCGTGTGTAGGTTGGCGAGCGTTGGCCGCGACGGCAACAGGAGGTAGCAACCGATCCTATTCGCCACCCGAGGCACGCATGCCGGTGCAGCCAGTGTGCTGATCACTTGCCAGCGGACCGGGCGGTAGCCGATTCCGACGGCCGAGGGAAGGAAGCTCGCGCTCAGCGACTTCGCACCGGCACGGCTGACAGTGTCGGGGATGACACGACCTGGCCCGGCACCGCGGCGCGTAATCGCGCTGTAGATCAGTGACGGCTCGCGCTGGCCGCGAGCCGGTGCCGCCACGCACAGCTGGCCCGCGACCGAGCCTGACGCGCTGCGCTCGATCAGCAGGCACAGCGACCGGTGATCGTGCCCCAGGGCGCTCGGCGAGAAGGGATGATCGAGCTGGACGCTCCAGATGAGCTGCTGGCCGGCCTGACTCAGTACCGCCGTGTGCACGCCCAAGGGTAGGCGCCCAGTCTTGGCCGCTCCTGCGCCCGGTACCGAGACCGCAAGCATGCCCGCAACCGCCACGAAAGCAATCCGAAGACGCACCCGCGCGCAATATATCGATATACATCGCCGCCCATGCCAGCACCGATTTGCATCGTCGGAGGGACTGGGGCGCTTGGGTTCGGGTTGGCGCTCCGGCTGGGAAAGGCCGGCGTTCCGATCGTGATCGGCTCACGCGACGCTAGCCGCGCCCAGGAAGCTACCGAACGAGCCCAAAACCAGGTTCCGGGCGGCTCTTTCACCGGGCTGGAAAACTCCGAGGCGGTTCAGGGAACCGAGATCATCGTCCTGAGCGTTCCGTTTCGCAATCAGTCCGAGAACCTCACGAACCTAAAGGGAGTGCTGCGCGAAGGGCAGCTGATCCTCGACGCAACGGTTCCGCTGGCCGCAGCGGTCAGCGGCAAGGCGACGCGTACGCTAGGAGTCTGGCAGGGTTCGGCGGCGCAGCAGGCCCAGGAGATGGCGCCCGATGGCCTACGCGTCGTGTCAGCCTTTCATACCGTCAGCGCGGCACTGCTGAGCGACCTCGGCCATGAGCTCGGCGAGGACGTGCTGGTCTGCGGCGACCGCCGTGAGGACAAGGCCAGGGTGGCCGAGCTCGTCGCCCTGATTCCGGGCCTGCGGGCGGTCGACTGCGGGCCGCTGGAGATGGCCCGAATCGTCGAGCAGCTGACACCGCTGATCATCTCGATCAACATGCGTAACAAGGCCAGAGCCGGCATCAAGATCACGGGGCTGTGAGCAGCCCTCGGGTCGTCGTCCTGACGGGCGGCACGGGCGGCGCGAAGCTGGCGCGGGGAATGCTCGATGTCGTCGGACCGGAGCAGCTCGTAGCGATCGCCAACACGGCGGACGACATAGAGATCTATGGCGGATACGTCTCGCCCGATCCCGATCTGCTGACGTTCTGGCTCACCGACCGGATCGACGAGCGCGGTTGGGGGTTGGCGGGCGACACCTTCCACGTGATGGAGGGTCTCCGGACGCTTGGCACCGACGTCTGGTTCAACCTTGGAGACCGCGATCTCGCGATCGCGCTCGAGCGGGACCGAGCGCTGAGGGCCGGGACGCGATTGACCGACGCCCACGCCGCCATAGCACGCGCGCTCGGAGCAAGGATGAAGGTCCTGCCGATGAGCGACGACCCGGTTCGCACCCACGTCCGCGCGCACGGACGCTGGTGGTCGTTTCAGGAGTTCATGATCAGAGCCGGATCGCAAGGCCCGATTGACGAGGTCGACTTCAGAGGGGTCCGCAGCGCACGCGCCACAGCTGAGGTCCTCGAAGCGATCGCGGAGGCGCGCGCGATCGTGATCGGCCCCTCCAACCCGGTGATCTCGATCGGCCCGATGCTCGCGCTGGCCGAACTCCGTACTGCGCTCAAAGACACCGCGGCGCCGGTGGTTGCGGTCAGCCCAGTGGTCCGCGGCAAGGTGATGAAGGGTCCGACCGCCGCGTTCATGGAATGGGCTGGCCAGCCGCTGACGAGCACGGGGATCGTGGCGATCTACGCGAATCTGATCGACGGCTTGGTGGCCGATGAACGCACGGACGCGGTACCAACGCTCGAAACCGACGTCTTGCTCGACAGCCCGGCCGCGCGCCGCCGTGCGGCCGAGGAGACACTGCGATTTGCGTTGGCGCTCGGGTAGCGTTCGCCGACGATGCCAACCCTAGCGGTCCTGCCGATGAAGCGGTTCGACGGCGCCAAGCAACGCTTGGAGGATCAATACACCCCGGGCGAGCGCCGTGCGCTGGCCGAGGCGATGTTCTCAGACGTGCTCGTCGCCCTTCGCCGATCCGCGTCGGTCAACGAGGTGCTGGTCATATCCGAGGACCGCGGCGCGCAGCAGATTGCCGCCGGATACGGCGCGCTGGTGCGCGCTGAGAGTGACAGTGGACACAACCCCGCGGCGATCGCGGGTATCCGCGAGGGACTCGAGCGCGGGGCCGATCGTGCACTGCTGGTTCCGGGTGACTGCCCGATGCTCGATCCCACCCAGCTCGAGCAGCTGCTCGCGCGCGCGGCGCCTGTGCGATCCGCTCTGATCGTGCCCGATCGCCACGGAACCGGCACAAACGCGCTGCTGCTGACGCCACCCGACGTGCTCGAGCCGTCGTTTGGTCCGGGCAGCTGCCAGCGTCACGCGGCCAATGCCGAGTCAAACGGAATCGCCCACGAGGTGATTGCCGTCCCGTCGCTGGCGCTGGACGTCGACACGGCGGAGGACCTGCAGGCGCTCCGGGTGGCGCTCGCGAGCATGCACGGCGGTGCGGCCCATACCCGGGGAATGCTCAACCAGCTGATGCGCAGCCGGGCGTAGGCGGTGCTCGCTGCGCTCGCGCTCGAAGGTCTCCCGGACGTACGCCCCGGAGACGATCTCGCAAAGCTGATCGTTGATGCACTCCGAGGACCAGAGCTCCCGTTTACCGCAGGCGACGTGCTCGTGGTCGCTCACAAGGTGATATCCAAGGCGGAGGGAAGGCTCCGAAAGCTTCAAGAAGTGCGGCCCACCGCGCTGGCGAAGGAGCTCGCAGCCGAGCACGGCAAGGATCCCCGTCATGTACAGGTCGTGCTCGACGAATCACAATCGCTGCTGCGCGCCGCGCATGGCGTTCTGATCTGCGTGACCCATCATGGTTTCGTGTGCGCGAACGCGGGCGTTGACGCATCGAACGCACCGGATCAGGACACGGTTGTGCTGCTCCCCCGAGACCCCGATGCTTCTGCCCGGACACTCCGCCGCAGAATACGGGCTCTCACCGGCGAGGCGCCGGCGATCGTGATCACGGACTCGTTCGGGCGCGCGTGGCGCCACGGCCAGACTGACGTCGCAATCGGGTGCGCGGGCCTACAGCCGCTCGAGGACTGGCGCGGAAGCACCGACGCGACAGGGCGCGAGCTCCGGGCTACGTGGATCGCCGTCGCGGACGAGCTGGCGGGCACGGCGGACCTCGCCAGGACCAAAGACAGTTTTCAGCCGGCGGTCCTCCTACGAGGCGCCGGCCGACACGTGACTGCGGACGACGGACCCGGCGCCGGAGCCCTGCTACGACCGGAGAGCGAGGATCTATTCCGTCAGCGGTGAAGGGGGCGCCCCGATCGCGTGGAAGCCACCATCGACGTGCAGGATCTCCCCGCTGATCGCTCTCGCATAATCGGACAGGAGGAAGCAGACCGTGCTGGCCACGGGCGAGGGGTCCTCGACGTCCCACCCCAGGGGCGCTTGCTCCTGCCACAGATCGGCCAGCGTCTGGAAGCCTGGTATGCCGCGCGCAGCGACGGTACCCAACGGTCCGGCCGCGACCAAGTTGACTCGGATCCCGTTCGGCCCGAGGTCCCGAGCCAGGTACCGGGAAACGGACTCGAGTGCCGCCTTTGCGACTCCCATCCAGTCGTAGATCGGCCATGCCACGGTCGCGTCGAAGTCGAGCCCGACGATGCCCGCTCCCGAGGGCATCAGTGGCGCCAGCGCGGCAGCTAGGGCCTTGAGCGAGAAGGCGCTCGTCTGGAAGGCCTGCATCGCGCTCTCCGCGGGAGCGGTCATGAATCGTCCTCCGAGCGCGTCGTCCGGCGCGTAGGCGATCGCGTGCAGGACGCCATCGACTCCTCCCCACCTTTCCCGCAGTTCGTCGGTCAGCGCCGAGAGCTCTGAGGGCTTGTTAACGTCCAGCTCCAGGACGTCAACCGCCTCGGGCAGCCGCTGCGCCGCCCGCTCGGTCATTCGCCGGACGCGGCCGAAGCTCGTCAGTAGAACCGTCGCGCCCTCCTTTTGCGCCTGTTCGGCAGCGTGGAACGCGATCGACTCCTTGGTGATGACGCCGGTGATCAGCAGCCGCTTGCCGGCGAGGATCACGCCCCCGCCCCCGCCCCCGTGAGCGTCAGCAGCGCCCACGCCAGGCGCGTGCGGGTCTGAACCGGCTCAACGATCTCGTCGATGAATCCCGAGGCCGCAGAGGCCTCGGCGACCAGGTGCTCGCGAGCGTAGGCCTCACTCAGCCGGGTCCGTTCCATCTCCGGATCCGAGGCGGCGCGAAGCTCGCGGCGATGGACGATCCCGACGGCAGCCCGCGCGCTCATGATGCCGAGCTCGGCGTCGGGCCAGGCGAGCACGAGATCTGCTCCGAGGTCGCGCGAGTTCATCGTGATATAGGCGCCGCCATAGGACTTGCGCAGCACGACCGTCAGCTTCGGCACTCGTGCAGCCGCGAACGCCCGCACCAACGACGCGCCGTACCTGATCACACCGGACTGCTCCTGCTTGGAGCCGGGCATAAACCCCGGCGTGTCCACGACCGCGATCAGCGGTAGTCCAAACGAGTGGCAGAAGCCGACGAACCGCGCGGCTTTCTCCGAACCTTCGGCATCGAGCACGCCGCCCAGGTGGTGCGGCTGGTTGGCGACGATTCCGACGGGACGGCCGTCCACGCGCGCCAACGTCGTGACCACGTTGCGCGCCCAGCGCGGACACAGCTCGAGCAGCGAGCCGCCGTCGACGATCCCGCGCAGCGCGTCCCGGACATCGTAGCTGCGCCGCGGCTCACGGGGGACGACCACACCTGGGTCGGGCAGCTCAGGCCCGATTGGCTCCAGACGCGGCAGCGACTCACCGGCCGCGGCTGGCAGATATCCCAGTAGGGAGCGCACCCGCGCCGCCGCGCTCGCCTCGTCGTGCTCGACGAGGTGGCAGACGCCGTTGCGGTCGTGCACGCGCGGGCCCCCGAGCGAGGCCGCGTCGATCTCCTCGCCGAGTGCCTCCTTGACGACTCCGGGCCCGGTCAAGAACATCGCGGCGTCCTCGGTCATCACGATCACGTCGGTCAGCGCCGGGGAGTACGCGCCGCCGCCGGCTGAGGCTCCGGACACGATCGAGATCTGGGGTACGCGTCCGGTGAGCGCAACCGTTTCGCGAAAGATCCGACCGTAGCCGGCGAGGGCGGCGGTTCCCTCCTGCATCCGGGCGCCGCCCGACTCGACGAAGGCGACCACCGGGATTTTCGCCCGTCCCGCGAGCTGGAGCAGCCGGACGATGGTGTCGGCGTGGCGCTCCCCGAGGGAGCCACCGAGATAAGCGCCGTCCTGCGCATAGCAGGCGATCGGGCGTCCGGCAACGGTTGCGGTGGCAGCGACGACCCCGTCGCCGGGGACTGCGCGCGAGCCGAGGCGAGGCGAGAGCACGCGCGATCGGAGTACCTGCACGCTGCCGGAGTCGCATAGGGCCTCCAGCCGCTCGGTCGGGCTCAAGCGAACCGCGGGCTCGTGCAGCACGGTCGCGCTCACGCCGGGGCCCCTCGCAGCGCCAAGGCTACGTTGTGACCACCGAACGCGAACGAGTTCGAGACTGCGAGCGGAGGCTCGCCGTTGGCCATCAACAGCGGCCGCGCCTCACCGGGGACGTAGTCGAGATCGAGCTCAGGGTCGGCAACCTCGTACCCGAGCGTCGGTGGGATCACTCGGGTCTGAAGCGCGAGCACGGTCGCGACTGCCTCAACGGCGCCGGCCGCACCGAGCAGATGTCCGATCGCCGACTTGGTCGACGACACCGGGATCCGCTTGGCACGCTGCTCACCCAACGCCCGCTTCAAGGCGATCGTCTCGGCAGCATCGTTGAGCTGGGTTGAGGTGCCATGCGCGTTGACGTAGCTCACTTCCTCGGGCTTGGCGCCCGCGTCGGCCAACGCCAGCTCGATCGCCCTCGCAGCCGGTCCGCCGCTGGGGTCGGGCGCCGTCAGATGATGTGCATCTGACGTGGATCCATATCCAACTACCTCGCCGAGGATCGTCGCGCCTCGGGCCTCGGCGGCATTGCCTTCCTCGATGATCAGCACACCCGCGCCCTCCCCCATCACGAAGCCATCCCGGAGGGCGTCGAACGGCCGGGAGATTCCGGTCGGGGAGAGAGCCTGCATCGACTGAAAGCAGGCGAAACCGAACGCCGTCAGGGTCGCTTCCGCCCCGCCGGCGAGGACCGCATCAGCGTCGCCGTACTGAACCATTCGCATTGCCAAGCCGACCGCATGCGCGCCGCTCGAGCAGGCCGACACCACGCCATACGTCTGGCCTTGCAGCCCGTATCTCATCGAAACCGCCGCCGCGCCGGCGTTCGGCATGTACTGCGGAATGCCGAACGGCGAGACCATCTTCGCCCCCCGGTCGCGCATCACGTCGTGCTGGGTCTCGACGGTCTCGATCCCACCGATCCCGGTCGCGAGGATGCAGCCGATCCGCAACGGGTCATACGGCAGATCCTGACCCCACCCAGCTTGCATCAGCGCTTCATCCGCGGCAACCAGCGCGAACTGCGAGAACCGGTCAAGCCTGCGGATCTCCTTCACCGACAAGAAGTCCTTCGGCTCAAACTCGCTGCAGGCTCCGGCGCCGTCGACGATTCCGCTCTGCCCAGCCGCCCACCGCTCGTGGAGCGGACCGGCGCCGATCCCGAGCGGAGTGACCGCTCCGATGCCGGTTATGACGGCTCTTCGCTTCACTCCGCCCGGTCCACGATCAGGTCGACCGCGTCCCCCACGGTCGTCAGTTCCTTCATGTCCTCGCCCTTGAGGACGACCCCGTAGTCATCCTCGACGATCTGAGCGAGCTCGACCAGGTCCAACGAGTCGATGTCGAGCTCCTCGAAGGTGGCCTCACGGGTGATCTGGCTGGGGTCAGGGCCGAAGCTCGCGAGCGCCTCGACAACGCGCGATTCGACCTGTTGAGTAGTGACTGCTGACATATTTGATTGCTCCGTTCTGTGGTTGAGTTCAAGCGGCCAGGCCGCCGTCGACGCTGAGGACCGCTCCGGTCACGTAGCTGGCCTCCTCGGAGGCCAGAAAGCGGACGCATGCGGCAACTTCATCTGGCGTGCCGGCCCGCCGAGCGGGCACGGCAGCCAAGAGGTCCTTCGAGACCTCCGAGGTCATCTCGGTGTCAATCCAACCGGGCGCAACGGCGTTGATGGTGATGCCGCGCCGGGCCACCTCGACCGCCGTCGTCTTGGTGAGAGCGATCAGTCCCGCCTTCGCGGCGGCATAGTTGGATTGACCCGGATTAGCGCGCAGCCCTACGACCGAGGCGACGTTGACGATCCTGCCCGAGCGAGCGCGCATCATTGACTTCAGTGCCCGGCGCATCAGCCGAAACGCCGCCGTCAGATCAGTCTCGATGACTTCGGACCACTCGTCATCGCCGAGCGTCGCGGTCAAGTCGTCCCGGCTGATGCCGGCATTGTTGATCAGCACCAGAACCGGCGAGCCAAACTCCGACTGCACCGCTTCGAACAGCTGGTCGGCGACCGCCGGGTCAGTGACGTCGCCGGCTACCGCCATCGCGCGTCCACCGAATCCCTCGATCTCCGCCACGATCGATTGCGCCCCATCGCGGTCCGCGCGGAAATTCACACCCACCGGCCAGCCGTCGCCGGCGAGCCGGCGCGCAATCGCCGCGCCGATTCCACGCGATGCGCCCGTGACGAGCGCGCAACCGTCGCGCTCAACCACGATCGCCGCCTGCCCATTCGACCACCCCGCCCGCCCAGGTAAATCCCGCCCCGAAGGCGCTCAACAGCACGCGCGCGCCCGGCTTCAACCGTCCCTCCTGCTCGGCTACGGCGAGCGCCACCGGGAGCGTCGCCGACGATGCGTTGCCGAGCGTTTCGATGCAGTCCACGATTCGCTCGGGCGTCAGCCCGAGCCGCTCCCCGAGGGCACGGGTGATTCTGGCGTTCGCCTGATGAAAGACGAATAGATCGATGTCATCGAGGGTCAGACCAGCGCGCGCGACCGCCTCGAGCGTCACCTCGCGCATCCGGATAATCGCGTTCCGAAACACCTCGTGTCCGTCCATGTAGACCTTGCGGTCGGCGTGACTTGCGGTGATCGCACCGCCGTGCGAGCCGTCGGCGCCGAGTACGATCGGGCCGATCTTGCCGTAAGCGTCTCCCGCCGGCCCGAGCACCACGGCGCCAGCAGCATCGGCAAACAGAGGAGCGGTGCGCTTGTCCTCCCAGTTGGTGATCCGGGAGATGAAGTCCGCGCCGATCAGCAGAATCAGGTTGGCCCGGCGGGTCTCGATCTGTGCCGCGCCGAGCGCCATGCCCGACAGAAACGCCGTGCAGGCGGCTCCGATGTCGAATGCACCCGCCCGAGTCGCGCCGATCGCGTGCGCCACGAGTGGAGCAGTGTTTGGCGTCAGCTCATCCTGGGTCATCGTGGCAACCATCACGAGGTCGAGATCGGCGGCGCTGACTCCAGCACGCTCCAGCGCTACCGCGCCGACTCGTGACGCGTAGTCGCTGAGCCGCTCGTCGGCTCGCGCGTGGCGGCGCTCTCGGATCCCGGTCCGCGACAGGATCCATTCCTCGGTGATTCCGAGACGCGAAGCCAGCTCGTCGCTGGTAATGCGCCCGGGCGGCAGTTCAGCGGCGACGGATAGGATCGCGGCCGTGGGGGCCGCACTGTCGGAGGCGGCTTCGGCCGGGGCAAGCGAGGACTCAAGCACGGGCGATCCCCGGATCGGCTGCGAGCGGAGTTGCGGTGGTCATGCGACTGAACCTACGCGCAACTTCTCGCTCCGATACACGGCTCCTGCCGACTTCCCCCCGTTCGGGGGGAGCCCCGTACATTTCCGGACTCGTGGATGTACAACTGCTCACGGAGCTGGTTCCGCCGCCCGATGGCGGACGCCTGTTCAGCCAGACCCGCCGCCCGTGGCTGGCTGACTGCGCGCCATCGGGGCGGATGCGGCTCGATGCCCTCGCCCGCTGGCTTCAGGATGTCGCCTACGCGGACGTCGAGGATGCTGGGGTGGCAGATCAGGCGGCGTGGGTCCTCCGCCGGACACGTCTGAGCGTGGCGCGCTTTCCTCGCTTTGCCGAGAGCTTCACCGTAGTTACGTTCTGTAGTGGGATGGGCCGGATGTGGGCCGAAAGGCGAACGACGATCAGACGCGATCAGGGCAGCGCCGCGGACGTCGAAGCGGTCGCACTTTGGGTGCACCTAGATCCCGTCAGCCGAGAGCCGACGCGGCTCACTCCGGCGGAGCTGAGCGCCTACGGCGGCACAGCGTCCTCACGGCGGGTCCGGGCGCGCCTGCGCCATACCGGGCCAGAGCGGGTGCAGCGGCAGCGGTCGTGGACATTCCGAGCAACCGAATGCGACCTCGCCGACCACGTGAACAACGCCGCGTACTGGGAGCCTCTGGAAGAGGACCTGCTGGCACGTGCCGACCCCGAGCGGCTGGACGTGGAGCTCGAGTTTCGCGCCCCTGCGCAGGCTGGCGTGAAGCTGGTGCAGGCCGCCGAGGACCGCATGTGGATCATCGGCGACGGCGGCGAGATCCATGCCTCGGCGATCGTGGCCACCGCCAGCTGACCCTGGGCGCGGGCCGGCAGTACGCTGGTCTCGTCTCGCAATGGGTCTACCCGAACCATCTTCAGACTCGGCTGCGCTCGTCACGGGCGCCTCGGCGGGCATCGGCAGCGCGATCGCGCGCGAGCTGGCCTCCCGCGGTCATGGACTGGTGCTGGTCGCGCGCCGCAAACATCGACTGGAGGCGCTTGCGCGCGAACTGAGCGACGCGCACAGCGTCCGCGCTGAGACGATCGCCTGCGATCTTTCGAAGCCCACCGCCCGGGGTCGCCTGCCGGGTCGTGTGCAGGAGCTCGGGCTGCGGGCCGAGATCCTGATCAACAACGCCGGTTTTGCCACCGGCGGGGCCTTCCACGAATCAGATCCGGCGCGGGAGCTCGAGCAGGTTCGGGTGCTCGTCGAGGCGGTCGTCGCGCTCAGCTCCGCGTTCATCCCGGCGATGGTCGATCGCGGCCGGGGCGCGGTGTTGAACGTCGCGTCGACGGCCGCGATGCAGCCGATGCCCTACTCGGCCGGCTACTCAGCCGCCAAGGCGTACGTCCTCACGTTTTCCGAGGCGCTGCACCAGGAGCTGCATGGCTGCGGCGTGACCGTGACGGCGCTGTGCCCGGGCCCTGTGGAGACCGAGTTCTGGGAGATCGCGGGCTGGCAGGTCAATACCGGCCGGTCATTCGAGAACGCCGTCCCCGGGCCTGCGCGGATCTCGCCCGCGGAAGCGGCCCGCGCTGGGGTCCAGGGCCTGGCCGCTGGCCGGCGAGTCGTGGTCCCGGGGCTGCCCGTGCGGGCAGCCATGCAGGCGACGCGCTACGTCCCAAACGCGGTGAAGCTGCCCGTGATCGAGTGGGTGATGCGACCCCGATGAGCCGCGAACACGAGTGCAACCCTAGAGACCGCTCAGGCGACGCGTGCGCTCGGTAGCCGAAACGGCTGGTGCCCCCCGCTGCGCGAGGAGCCGTTGGTAGTCGGCGTGCGAGTCGGCGACCCCCTTGCTGGCCTGGCGTTCGAGCCACGCCGAGGCGAACAGCTGGCGCAGTGGCAGCGATTTCAGGACCCAGCGCGGGTAGGCAATCCGCCGCCGCCGAGAGGCGATCCCGGCCACGAGCTCATCGATCGCCGGCGCGAGTGGATACGTTCGCCCGAGAATCCGCGGCAGCTCGGTCCTCGCCTGCTCGAACAACGGCATCTCCCGGTCTGCGTCGCGCACCATGTCGGTGTCGAGAAACAGGAAGTACGCCACCCCGACCCGGACGCCGAGCGGCTGCATCTCGATTGGGTGCGGGTCTCCGAGAGGGACTGAAAAGTGTGCCTGAGCAGGGATTTTGTGGGCGGCTATAGGCAAGGGTCGCCAGGTGTAAGGAGGAACACGAAAAGAGGGTGTCGAAAGTCGGCGGTGGAAACGTTCAACGTCGATCACCGGAGGTGGCCACGTGTGTGCCGACTTCGACACCCTTGCAAGCCAAGCTTACGCATCAGCGGGCAAACTCCTTCAGGTGGAGCGCCCGGCCGATGGTGAGGCAAAGGATGTTGCCGGCGATGCCGGCGCTCGCTCGGGCGATCTGCCTTTGCCCGAGGGGTTTGCCCGCTCCCTGGAGCGGTTCTGCGGGCTGGCTGGCTGGCTGTCGGGCGAGGAGGCTCAGGGCCTTGAGCATTCTGAGCTTGAGGAGCGGGTTGTGTGCGACGGTCGCGAGCTATTGCAGGCGCTGTTTCAGGACTCGCTCGATCTGCGCGCCTTGCGGGAGCAGCGGGTCGATCAGGTCGTGGGCTCGGACGGGGTGCGCCGGGCGAACGTCGAGCGCGCGCACGAGCGGGCGCTGTCAACGGTGGTCGGGGAGGTTCGGGTCGACCGGCTGGCCTACCGGGCGCGCGGGCAGGAGAACCTATATGTGGCCGACGGGATGTTGAATCTGCCCGAGGAGAAGCACTCGCACGGGATGCGGCGCCTCGCGGCGATCGAGGCCACACGCGACAGCTTCGAGGAGGGGCAGGAGGCGATCTTCCGCCACACCGGCCAGCGGTTGGGCAAGCGCCAGCTGCGCGAGCTGGTGGTCCGGGCCGCGGTGGACTTCGAGTCCTTCTATGAGCAGCGCCAGCGCACCGCTCCCGAGCAGGACGACGTGCTGATCCTCTCCTGCGACGCCAAAGGCGTGGTGATGCGTCCCGAGGCGCTCAGGCCGCAGACCAGAAAGCAGGCCCAGAGCGCTGAGCGAAAGCTCAAGACGCGACTGTCCAAGGGCGAGAAGCAAGGCCGCAAGCGGATGGCGGAGGTCGCCGCGGTCTACGAGATCGCCCCGCAGGCCAGAACGCCAGCCGACATCCTGCCCGCCACCGAAACCGAGCGCGAGGCGGCCTGCTCAGCGCCCGAGGCCAAGAGCAAGTGGCTGTCTGCGAGCATCACCGACGACGCGGCCACCGTGATCACGCAAATGTTCGAGGAGGCACAGCGGCGCGACCCCAAGCACAAGCGCCCGTGGGTCGCGCTGGTCGATGGCAACAACCACCAGATCGACCGGATCAAGGCCGAGGCCCGCAAACGCAAGGTCAAGGTCACGATCCTCGTCGACGTGATTCATGTACTGGAGTATCTCTGGGACGCGGCGTGGTGTTTCTTCGCCGAGGGCGACCCCGCCGCCGAGCGCTGGGTGCACGAGAAAGCGCGCGCAGTGCTCGAGGGCAACGCTGGCACTGTCGCCGCAGCGATCCGTCGCAAGGCCACCCGCCTCGGCCTCGAGAACGCCAAGCGCACCAACGCCGACACCTGCGCCGACTACCTGCTCGCCAAACGCCGCTACCTCGACTACCCAACCGCGCTGAGCAACGGATGGCCGATCGCGACCGGCGTGATCGAGGGCGCCTGTCGCCACTTGGTGAAAGATCGGATGGACATCACCGGCGCGCGCTGGGGCCTCGACAGCGCCGAGGCAGTACTCAAGCTTCGCGCTATCCGAAGCAACGGTCACCTCGACGAGTACTGGCACTACCACCGCAAACAAGAACGCCGCCGAGTCCACGAATCCCGCTACGCCCACGGCGTCATCCCCCAGTCAACATGAAGTCCCTCCAGGAGACCCGCACCCATCTCGATTCGCAGGCAGTCGCTAAGGGCCTCGACGCCCGCTTTGGCCGCGCAGTACGCGCTCATCCCCGGGCCGCGGAGGACCGCCGCGGTCGAGGCGATGTTCAGGAGATAGCCGCGACTGCGTTCCAGATGCTGGGCCGCTGCCCGATCGGTGTGCATCACGCCGAGCAAGTTGATCTCGATCGTGCGCTCCCAGGAGCGCAGATCCTGCGAACGCAACGGGCCGGCGGTCGCGATTCCGGCGTTCGCGGCCACCACGTCGAGTCCACCGAGTGTCGCCGCCGCGCCATCGATCGCGGCAGTCACCTGCTCTCCATCGGACACGTCGCATACTGCGACGAACGTGTCCTCGCTACACCGCTCGGCGACCGCCCTCAGCCGCTCCGGCTCCAGGCCAATGAGCGCCAGCCGGGCGCCGGAGGCGGCGAGTCGCTCAGCCAGCGCCGCCCCGATTCCCCGCGCCGCACCGGTGATCAGGATCCGCTGGTCACGCAGCGGGCGAGGTTGCGATCGGCCGCCGGTCCGGTTCACGCCGCCTCCGAGTCGGACTCCACCATCCCGTCGGCAGATAGTCGCGGCCGCCCCGCTTTCCCGGCCAACCGCCTCGCGAGCCAGTCGAGCGCGACTGGGGTTCCCGCGAGCGCGCCGCTGATGTGGTCAAGGCCACCGCGGGTGACGTACAGCCGCACGTCGGCACCGAGCGCCCGCCAGTCTTCGCGCAAGCCGGCGCTCTGCGAAAAGGAAACTATCTGGTCCCGGCGGGCGTGGTGGAGCAGGACCGGAGCATCGGGGACCATCAGTCCGAGACGGTTCTCGCGCAACCGCCGGCGCCACTCGGGAAGCTCGAGCACGTTCGGGTCGGCCAGGTCGGAAGCTCGGACAAACCGGGGCCCCGCGACCGCGGCCTGCAGGATCGAGGAGTTACGCAGCAACGGAATCCAGGCCCGCCCCCTCGGCGTCAGGTAGGAGTCGAGATCCAATTCGGGGTACGCGGCGGCGTATCCGATCCCGCCGTAGGCGATGAAAAAGGAGAAGAAGGTCCGCTCGATGCTCGGTCCGGCACTCTCGACGTTCGCGGCCGCTGCGCCTGCGGCGACGCCCGCCAGCGCCACATCTGGCGCGTAGCTGGGCTGTAGCTGAGCCGCCCACGCCGCCGCCGCGCCGCCCTCGGAGTAGCCGACGATTGCGGCGGGACCGTCAACCGGCAGCTCGCTGGGCACCAGCGTCCGCGCCGCCCGCATCGCATCGAGCACGTTCGGGCCGAGCGCGCGTCCCACCATGTAGGTGTGGTCGCCTGGCGTACCGAGTCCTTGGTAATCGGTGATCGCGACCGCCCAGCCTCGAGCGAGCGCCATCGCGATCAGCCCGGCCTCCCATTCCAGTCCCCGGGCCAGCAGCCGGGAAGGAGCGGCCATGTCGCCGATGCCGTGCGTTCCGACCGCGTATCCCAGCAGCGGACTGGGCCGTCCCGAGCGGCTTGCTCGGGGAAGCATCACAGCTCCTGACACGGCGGTCGGCTCGCCGATCGCCGAAGTAGAGCGGTACAGCACCCGCCACGCTCGTGCCCGTAGCCGGACCGCGGGCGCGAGGTAGGCGTCCATTGCCTCCGCTCTGATCAGGTCTCCGGGCTGGCCCGGAGGCAGCGGGTCGGGTGGTTCGTAGAAGGACTCGTCGGTCGCGCTGCGCCGGCGAGGAGTCGACATCAACATCAGTTGCGCGGTCGCGTAACGCGCGACATCGAAGACGGTCACGATTAACAGGTTATTTGAGTTGCGTGTCGGCTATTCGTGACTTTGCTCACGTCGTGAGCGCGCCAGGGTTCATCCCAATAGCCCAATCCGCTGCGCGCGCTGCACCGCCTCGGCCCGGTTGCGGGCCTGCAGCTTGCGGTACAGCGCACTCGTGTGCTCCTTGACGGTGTGGGGGGAGAGGTAGAGCTGCTCGGCGATCTCGCGGTTCGTCGAGCCGGCGGCGATCAACCCCAGCACCTCACGCTCGCGCTCGCTCAGCAACGGCATGGGCTGATCGGACTTTGGAGAGAACATCGTCATTCCGAGCCCGACCATCCGCACCGCGGTTGCCACCTCCTGCGCCTCCCAGTCCTTGGAGACGAACCCCGATGCACCCGAGGCTCGCGCGGCGGCGGAGGACATGCGCCCCGCGCCGGAGATCAGCAGCACGCGCGTCGCTGGCGAGGCCGCGAGGATCGACTCGCACACATCCGCGCCCGACTCGCCCGCCAGGAACAGATCGACGAGCGCCACATGCGGATGAAACGTCTTTGTGAGCTCCAGTGCCTCTGCGCCGGTCCTCGCGGCCAGACAGCGCTCGACCCACGGTTGCTGGCCGAGCAGGACACGAAACCCCCAGTGGACAACGTCGTGATCGTCCACCACCAACACCCGCAGGCGGCGGTCCTGAAGACGGCGCGGGATCGTCGCGGCGTTCATCCCCGCTCACGCTCCAACGGCACCACCAGCCGAACCCTCCATTCGGCCTCGCCGGCCGGCCCGAACTCCATCACCCCCCCTTGCTGGAGCGCTTCGAAGGTGGCCAGGCGCAATCCCATTCCCGCTTCGCGCCCGGCCGTGGCCCGGACGCCGTCGTTTCGGACCTCGAGCGTGAACGTGTCTTCATCCCGGCACACGGTCACGTTCACGCCCGATGGTGAGGCGTGCTTGGCGGCGTTGCGCAGCGCCTCGGCCAGCACCGACTGGGCGAGCGGCTCGAGGTCGGGCGGCACGGTCACCGCTCCGGGCCAGTCGAGGACGATCGGGGCGCCCGGTGAACTCCTGAGCCGCTCGAGCTCGTCGGCGAGCGTGGTCCCCGTCTCGGCGGGCAGCGGTGCGAGCGGTCGCTCGAGGGCGCGGCGCAAATCCCCGATCGCCTCCTGCATCTCAACCCGGCAACGCTCGCGCTCGGTCGGATCGAGCGGCTGCTCGGCGCCCAGCACGAGCGAGACTCCAAACAGGCGCTGGAGCACTCGCTCGTGGATCTCCCGAGCCAGTCCGAGTCGCTCCCCGAGCCGGCGCGCCCGCTCCTGCTGTCGGGTCGCGTTACGTGCGGTCGCGACCAGCGCCGCGGTCTTGCCGAGCGTCCAAAGTAGATGGCGCTCACCGTCGGTCAGGTCAAACCTGCCGCCGCCGCGATCTGCGCAGATCACGCCGTAGGCGCGGCCGGCGGCGCTCATCGGGGTGCACACGAGCGTCGTGATTCCCAGCACCTTGGCGTACTCGGAAGGCACCGCCTCCTCGATTCGATCGGAGACCACGACCACCTCGTCTTCGAGCAGCGCGCGCTGCGCGATCGGCGTGTTGACGAGCGTCGGGCGCAGCGCCGCCAGCTGCGAGAACGAGGTGCCATGGGCGCCGACGGCGCGCACTCGCCGGCGGCTGGCGTCGGCGATGAAGATCGCCGCGCGGCGCATCGTCGTCAGCCGGCAGATCGCCTCACAGATGCGGTCGTAGAACTCGGTCGAAGAGGTGCGCGTGTCGAGGTCGGCAAGCAACTCGACGAATACTTCGAGCGGCTCGACGCCGGCGAACAGTGATGGAGTCGCGCTCACGCAGCCATCGTCAGCTCAAACCGGCGCCGTATCTCGTACAAGGTCGTGCGCTCCGCCGCCGGGCGTCCCGCGCGATGGGCGGCGGCGATCAGGTCCTCAGGCTCGAGCCTGACGCCATGGTAGCTGCCGGCCATCCGCGAGATCGACTCCTCCATCAGCGTGCCGCCGAGATCGTTGACGCCCCAGCTCAGCGCTTCGGTGGCGGCATCCAGGCCCATCTTGACCCAGCTCGCCTGAAGACTGGGGATGGTCTTGCCGAGGGCGAGCCTGAATGCGGCGGTGTGCTTGAGGTTCTCCTCGCGCGAGATCTCCTCGATCCCGTGCGTCCGCCCGAGCAAGGTGTGAAACGGAATGAACGACAGAGGCACGAACTCGGTGAAGCCGCCGGTCCGCTCCTGCAGCTCGCGCACGACCCGCATGTGCTCGGCTAGCTCCCACGGCTCCTCGATGTGTCCGAACATGACCGTCACCGTCGATCGGATCCCCGCGGCGTGTGAGGCCTCGATGATCTCGACCCACCGGGCGACCGGCAGCTTGTTCGGTGAGATCCGTTGGCGCACCCCATCATCGAGCACCTCGGCAGCGGTGCCGGGAGTCGACCCAAGCCCGGCTTCCCGCAACCGCTCGAACACCGCCCGGGGGGCGAAGCCGCTGACATCGCACATGTGTGCCACCTCCATCGGCGAGTACGCATGCAGGTGAATGTCCGGGGCGACTGACTTGGCGAAGCGCAGCCACTTCTCGTAGTCCTCCAGGCCCCAGTCGGGATGGATACCCGACTGGATACAGAGCTCCGTGGCGCCGAACGCGAGCGCATCCTGAATCCGGCTGGCGAATTCCTCCTCGGAGTGCTCGTAGGCGTCGGGCGAGCGGCGCGATTGACCAAAGCCGCAGAAGGCGCAGCCGACCGTGCAGATGTTCGACACGTTGATGTTGCGGTTCACGACGAACGTCACCGTCTCGCCCGCCAGCTCGCGTCGCAAACGGTCGGCCGCGTAGCGCATCTCCTCGATCGCCTCCGGGCGCCGCTCGGAGAACAGCGCCGTCAATTCCTCGGGGCTCAGCGGCTCGTTCTCGAGCGCGCGCGCCACCGCCTTAAGCGCCACGTCGGGCGAGACGCTGACGTCCCCCCGGCGACCCGAGCCACGTCGCGGGATGAAGGACCAGTAGCGGGACTTGATCACATCGAGTACCGGAGGGGCGATCCACTCTGGATCGATGTATTCGCCGTACACGCACAGCCGCTCGGTCAGCGCCAGCCCCTCGGCGAGCAGGCGTTTGCGAACCTGCGTCGGCGACGGGAACGGATGCTCCGGCGAGATGTGATCGCCGTTGGCGCTCAGCCCGCCGAGATCGGTGGCGCCGGCCCGCACCAGCTCCACCCACCAGTCAGACAAGTTGGGCGGCACCTGGATTCCGACTTCCGGCATCAGCCGCCGCGCCTCGGCGACCAGCCGCTTCATGTCCTCGATCGTGATCTCGCAGGCCCAGCCCGGGGCGTCCAGCCGCGGTCCCGCTCCCACCCCGGTACGCCAATACTCGCTGGCAGCGTCGTCGGCGATGTCCGCCGGCTCACGTCCGTAATAGCTCTGGTGGGGGACGAAATTCTGCAGGATGACTTCTTGGATGTGGCCGTGGCGCTCACTCAACTCGGCCAGTTTTTCCAGCGACGCCATCCGCTCGGCCTCGGTCTCCCCGATCCCGACGAGGATCCCGCTGGTAAACGGTATCTGGAGCTCGCCGGCGGCGGCGATCGTCTCGATCCGCCGTGCCGGATGCTTGGTCGGCGACCCGGCGTGGACGGTGCTCATCAGCCGCTCGGAGACCGACTCGAGCATCAGCCCCTGAGAGGCGGTCACCTCCCGCAACCGTGCCAGGTCGGCGCGGCTGATCACGCCCAGGTTGGTGTGCGGCAGTAATCCGCGCTCCAGCGCGCGTTCGCAAGTCCACACCACATATGAGGTGAAGTCCTCGTACCCGTAGCGCTCCAGTTGCACCGCCACCCCGGCGTTGATCTCCGGTCGCTCGCCCGTCAGCACCAGCAGCTCCTTGACCCGGTGGCGCTTGACGGCGTCATCGAGGATCCGCTCGACCTCCTCGGGCGGATGAAGATGCGGCTTGTGCGTCGCGAACGCGCAGTACTTGCAGTAGCAACGACAGGTCCGCGATAGCGACAGCGTGAGGTTACGGCTGAACGTGACGCGTCGGCGCATGCGGGCCGTCGATTCTACGTGTGGGGCGGATGGGCCGCTAGCCGCGCGACCAGGCTTGCTCCCTCGCGCGCCATCCGCGAGCGCGGGATGACAAGCTCAAAGCCGGCCTGCTCGGCCAGGGCACGAACCTCGCTCTCGACGTGGGAATAGAAGGCAAGCTTCGGCACGCCCGCCAGGTTGGCCGCCTGGACCAGCGCGATCCGTTCCTTCGCGTCGACGGTGAGATCGACGATCAACACATCGATGGCCTCAGGCTCGATGCTCGTGGGGTCATTCACGAGCACCGCCTCGTGCCCGGCGGCGCGCAGGGATCCGAGCACGTTGGAGCCGAACAGCAGATCCGGAACCAGCGCCGCGACGCGCGCCACGCCGGTTACTGCGCTCGAATCCGCTTGAACTCTTGACGGACCGACTCCGGCCGGCCCCACATCTGCACGACCTCGACACGGCCGGTGCGAACCTCGCGGACCGCCAGCTCCCCGTCGATCCCGGCGTCGTCGAGCAACTTGAGGGCGGCGTGAACCGCTGGCGCCGCTGCGGCATGGCCAAAGCGATGAGCCACGATCAAGCGCCAGTGCCAGTCGTGCTTGGAGTAAGGCTGGGCATTGCAGGTCACGAGCAGCACGGCGGCGTCCACATACCTCCGCTCATCGAAGATCCGCAGGTCGAGCTCCAAGTCGGTCCAGTCGTCGGGCAGCGACGCGACGATCTCGTGAAACGTGTCGGCCAGGGCCATCACGACGAAGGTTATCCGGACGCCTTTCTTGACCGGAAGTTTTGGTGTGCCAAAATAATGACTATGGCGGTTCCAGATTCGGTTTCTTCCTCTATTCAAGATTACGCCAAGGCGGTCTACGCCCTCGAGATCCGGCAAGGCGCGGCGGTCTCGACAAATGACCTTGCGGACCGACTCGGCGTCACCGCCGGATGGGTCTCGGCGATGGTCCGCAAGCTATCCGAGCTTGGGATCGTCGAGCACGAGCGCTACCGCGGGGTACGGCTGACCGCGCAAGGGCGCCATCTCGCGCTTGAAGTGCTTCGGCACCATCGGCTGCTGGAGCTGTTCCTGGCCGAAGAGCTGGGGATGCCCTGGGACCGCGTGCATGCCGAGGCCGAGGTGCTCGAGCACGTGCTCTCCGAAGAGCTCGAGCAACTGATCGCCGCGCGGCTCGGCGATCCGACCGTGGATCCACACGGCGACCCGATCCCCACGGCGACATTCGAGATCGATGAGGGCCGGACACGTAGCCTCGATGAGCTGCCGCTCGGGGCCGCGGGACGTTTCGTGCGAGTGTCGGACTCCAATCCCGAGATGTTGCGGTACCTCGCCGAGCGGGGAGTAACGCTGGGAAAGCGGCTGGTGGTCGTCGACCGTCAGCCGTTCGGAGGACCCGTGTTCGTGCGGGTCGGCAAACGTGAGCTGCCGCTGGGCGGCGAGTTGGCCAGCGCGATGAGGATCGAGATCGAGAGGCTGCCGCGTTGACGCCACCCCGGCCCGGGGTCCCGGCGCTCGAGGGCGCCACCGAGGGCGCCGCTCTCGCACTCCCCGATCCTGCCCTCCGCGGCGCGAGCGCGCTCGAGCAGCTGTTGGCCAAGGGCCGCCTTCGCGCCAGCATGGCGATGCTCGGACCGGCGTTCGTAGCGGCGATTGCCCGATTGCCTATCTCGATCCGGGGAACTTCGCCACCAACGTGCGGGGCGGCGCCAGGTACGGCTACCTGCTCCTGTGGGTGGTGCTCGCGGCGAACCTGATCGCGATGCTGATCCAGTACCTCTCGGCCAAAGTCGGGATCGTCACCGACCACGACCTCCCGGAGCTGGTCCGGGCACGCCTGCCACGCGCAGTCACTTGGGGAATGTGGGTGCAGGCTGAGTTGATCTCGATGTCCACCGACATCGCGGAGTTCGTGGGCGCCGCGCTCGGCCTGAACCTCCTGTTCGGTGTGCCGCTACTACCCGCTGGCTTGATCACCGGGGTGATCGCGTTCGCGATCCTGGAGCTTCAGACTCGCGGCGTTCGCCGCTTCGAGGTCACGATCACCGCGCTGCTGGGCCTGATCTTTGCCGGCTTGCTGTATGAGACGCTGCGGATCGGTCCCTCCGCTCACGACAGCCTGCGCGGCCTGATCCCGAGCCTCCACGGCAGCGACTCGTTGTATCTCGCCGTCGGCATCATCGGCGCGACCGTGATGCCGCACGCGATCTACCTGCACTCGTCGCTCACTAACGGCCGCATGCCCGTTCGCAACGACAAGGAGCGCGGTCGCGTGCTGCGGTTCGCGCGCTCGGACGTGATCGTTGCCCTGGGGCTCGCCGGGATCTTCAACATGGCGATGCTCGCCGTCGCCGCCAAGCTGTTCCACGTCCCCGGGTTGACTGGTCTCAGCACGCTTCAACAGGCTCACGCCGAATTTGGTCACCTGGTCGGCGGCACCGCAGCGCTGGCGTTCGCGATCGCCCTCCTGGCTTCGGGCGCATCGTCCTCGAGCGTCGGCACCTACTCCGGGCAGGTGGTGATGGCCGGCTTCGTCAACATCCGGGTCCCGCTACTCCTCCGCCGCGCGATCACGATGGTTCCGGCGATCACCGTCCTGGCGATCGGCGTCAACCCGACCGAGGCGCTAGTGCTGAGCCAGGTCGTGCTGTCGTTCGGAATTCCGTTCGCCCTGATCCCGTGGGTGATGCTCACCTCCAACCGGAAGCTGATGGGCGTTCACGTCTTCGTGGGCTGAGGCCGCGCTCGCCCCTTCCTATGCTGTGAGGAAGGATGACCTCCACCGCGGCGATCAGCAGCGAGTACCGGACGATCACCGAGGCCGCTGGCCTGCTCGATCGCTCCCAGCGCGGGAAGCTGGCGCTGTCGGGCCCAGACGCAAAGGCGTTCCTTCAGGGGCAGGTCAGCAACGACGTCGAGGCGCTGACGCCCGGTGAGGGCTGCTACGCGGCGTTCCTGACCCCGAAGGGCAAGATGCTCGGGGATCTGCGGATTCTCGACTCAGGTGACGAGTTGCTGCTCGACACCGAGCGGGTCGCCCTACAGGGGCTGTTCAACATGATCTCCCGCTTCAGCATCGGCTACCGGGCGGAGCTGCACAAGCGCACTCTCGAGCGTGGCCTGTTGTCCCTGGTCGGTCCCGCGTCGGATTCGATCGCGAGGTTATCTGGGCTTCCGGAGCGCGAGCACGCGCACGTGCCGCTGGAAATCGGGGCTCGGTCGGCGCGCGCGGTCCGCACCAACGTGGGCGTCGACCTCCTCTGCGACGCCGCGGACGTCCCGGCTCTGACTGCGGTGCTGCAGGACGCCGGCGCCGTCCCGGTGTCCGAGCAGGCCGTCGAGTGCCTGCGGATCGAACTGGGTCGCCCGCGGTACGGAATCGACCTCGACGAGACCGTGATCCCGCAGGAGGCCGGCCTCAATCAACGCGCGGTGTCGTTCACCAAGGGCTGCTACGTCGGTCAGGAGACGGTCGCCCGGCTCTACTACCGCGGCAAGCCCAATCGGCACCTGCGCGGGCTGCGCTTGCCGGCGCCCCCGACGCCCGCGGATCAGGTCAGGTTCGAGGGCCGGGTCGTTGGTCAGCTCGGAAGCGTGGCAATCTCGCCGCGGTTTGGTCCGATCGCGCTCGCTTTCGTCCGACGGGAGGTCGCGCCGGGTGCCTCGGTCTCGGTCGGACCCGAGTCCTCAGATCTCGCGGCTGAGGTCGTCGAGTTGCCCTTCTCTTGAGCTGCGAGGAAGCCGGCGAGCGATCGGCTATCCGGCGGCGGATCGAGCATCAGCTGCGGCGTGTCAGGATGGGACGCCAGGTATGTCGCGACGATCCTGACCTCGTCCACCTCGTTGGTCGGAACGTGCGCGCCGAGCTCTCCGGCGCGGCCACCCCGCGCCAGGACCGCGGCGTTCCGGTGTTCGAGCTCCTGAATCTCCGTCGGAAGCGGTCCCCAGTCGACAAGCCGCCCGCCGGCAATCCAGAAGCCGTCATAGGAGGCCGCAGTCGGGTGCAGCGCCAGCACAAGTCGCGGCCGCGCGTGGGTCGCCTCGAGTACTCCCTCGAGTCGTCCGATTATCGTGGCTAACCGCCGCCACCGCCGTCGCAGCCACAGCGCCCGCTCGTAGCGGCGCTCCTGCGCCGCTGCGCGCATCTGCCCCTCGACATGGGCGAGCAAGCGGCCGGCGGAGTCGCCATCGACAAACAGCCGCAGCGCTTCGTCTAACCGCCTGCGGTAGAGGTTTGGGTCCAGATCACCAAGGCACGGCGACAAGCAGCGACCCATTTGCCCATAAGCCGAGGGATACTCGCGGCGCGGCAGGCGCCGCCCGCAGTGGCGCAGACCAAACAGCGAGTCGAGCTGCTCGACGAGCTCGTGCGCGAGTCGCCGTCCTCGCAGCGGCCCGATCGTGACCGCGTGGCCAGAGGCCGGCTCGGCGGAGACCTCGAGGATCGGGAACGGAATGTCGAGCCGGCAGCGCACATACACCAGCCGATCGTCGCGGCGAGCCAGGCGAATGTTCCCAGGCGGACGCAGTTCCTTGATCAATCGGTTCTCGAGCACCAGCGCGCCCAGCTCCGAGCGAGTCGCTCGGTAGTCGACCATCGCGGCGTGCGCAGTCCACTGTGCCGGTGCCGTGGAGGGAGCGAAATGCGCACGAGCTCGGTTGCGGATCGAGATCGACTTGCCGACGTACAGCGTCGCGCCGGCATGATCGCGAAACAGATATACGCCGGGATCGCGCGGCAGCTGACCGAAGTCGACCTGCGCCCGCTCCGCAGCGGCCGCCGCTCCCCGCCGCGCCACCGCGCGCCGCCGGGAACGGCGGGGGGCGAGCAGCGCGAGGGCCTCGCGAATCGTGACGGCGTTTGCGCACAGCCGTGGAAACAGCGCACACAGCACCCGGGCGCAGGTCTCCGCATCGGCCAGCGCGCGATGCGCGAGCTCGACCTCGATCCCCAGCGCATCGGCCAGCGCGCCCAGGCGGCGCACCCGTTGCAGCGGAAGCATCGCGCGCGCCAGGGCAGCGGTGCAGAGCACCGGCGGTGCCGGCCACTCGAGCCCGATCCGCTCGAAGCCCTGACGTAGCACCCTGCGGTCAAACGGCGCGTTGTGGGCCACCATCACCCGTCCGTGCAAGCGCTCACCCAGCGGCGGCAGGGCCTCCTCGAGGGCCGGTGCCGAGTCGACCATCTTCTGGGTGATTCCGGTGAAACGCTGGATCCCTCGGCGCAGCGGGATCGCTGTGCGGACCAGCGAGGACCAGCGGTCGTGCAACTCGCCGCCGCCGACGAGCACCGCGCCAACCTCGGTCAATTCGCAGGCATCGCCGCCGAGCCCGTTCGTCTCGGTATCGACGACCAGGAACTCGGCGGTGGCGATCGGTTGCTCTGACAAATCCAAGCGTCCGGTGATACGCCCGGCACCGGACGGCATGCAGGCCTTGTTGCAAGCCGGGGCGGCCTCCAGGCGGGAACTGGGACTCGGCGACCGTCGCTGTGGGTACCATCGTTGATGAAGAGCTACCGGAGGAGTCGTGACAGTGACTGCTATCGCCCCTGACACAGACCAGCTTCAAGTGCTCGATGCGGACACCCGGGAGGCGTGGCGTGCATACAGCACGCAGACTCGGGGCCTGGCCGGAGAAGAGTACGAGCGGGCCGAGCGCGAGTCGTGGACTGAGCTCCAGAATCAGCTGGGTCGCCTCGAGCGCCGGCGCGAAGCGCTGAATCAAACGACGATCTGAGAGCCCGGATCCTCGGCCGCCCCGCACTCGCGCTTCGCTCTCCGGTGGTTTAGGGTTCGCCAC
Organism: uncultured Solirubrobacterales bacterium; assembly: GCA_963836065.1. Taxonomy (GTDB): domain Bacteria; phylum Actinomycetota; class Thermoleophilia; order Solirubrobacterales; family Solirubrobacteraceae; genus Palsa-465. The sequence goes on along the minus strand of CAWIII010000021.1, from coordinate 254,356 downwards.
CGGAACGTCAGGAGAGGAGTGCGGGCGGCATGCGCGGAACGACGGTCGGGGTGCTGTTGGCGACCGCCCTCTGCGGCTGCGGCGGCGGCCAGCAGTTCGCTAACGAGGCGCGACCGGCTGTCCCGGTCAACCTCTCGGTTTACATCAGCGACGTGCGGGTGCTGGTCTCTCCAAGCTCGGTTGGCGCCGGCCCCGTCAGCTTCATCGTCACCAATCAAGGGATGCGCACCGAGTCGCTGAGGATCGCCCGCGCGGCGAACGGGGCGGCGCTGGCGAGAACCGGACCGATCAACCCCCAAGCCACCGCCCAGATAACCGTCAACTTCAACGTCCCGGGCGAGTACACGGTTTCGGCGGGCGCCGGCGGCCGCACAGACGCGCAGCTGACCCTCCCCTCCCCGATCCGCCCGGCCGCCCTGCACATCGGGCGCAAGCGGCCAAACTCGAGCGGAACGCTGTTGCAGCCGTAGGCCGCCGGGCCTCGGTCAGGATCCGGGCGGCCGAGGACCTACGACGTCGGAATGTGCGCGTGCTGGTTGCGCGCGAGCGCGGCCTCCGCTCACGGCTCGATGATGTTGAACCAGAGACTGAACTCGTCGAGTAGCGCGAGGAGCTGATCGAGCGGCGCCAGGTCTGGCTCGACGGTGATCTCGCCCGACTTGGCCTGATCGTCCAGCGTGCTCTCCCCGAGGATGAACCGATCCAGCGCCGCTCGGGTGAGCGTGACGGTGGCGTCGGCATCCTCCTGGGTGCGATCAGCGTAATGCTGCCGAGCGAGATCGCCGTCCCGAGACCGAGTCCGACGTTGCCCGTCTCGTCGAACGGGATCAACGAGCCGTACTGGTACAGAGCCCGGCGCGTCATCACGTTGCCGGCCAAGATGTTCTCCGAGACTTCTCGCTTGGTGGTTTCTGGACGCCGGTCGCGATCCTATTTCTATTTCATGCCGAGGGCCGCCCCGGAGTCACCCCGGGTGGGCCGGGCAGGCCGAGCAGTTGGATCAACGCGAATATCAGCAGCGCAGCTCCCACACCGACCAGGCCCAACCGCGCCACCCGAACCCGGAAGTGACCGCTGATTCCCACCAGGAACAGCACCGTCGCCAGGAACACGGTGTCGCGGATGTACTTGGGTGACGATGGCATCACCGGTCCTACGTTTGCGCTTGCACAAACACTCCTTGCGTGCAATACTTGCATGCGTGCAAGCAACTACGCAAGACGACGTTGGGCGTGTCCCAACCGATCTCGCCTCCGACCTCTACGCGGTGGTTGTGTACCTGCACAAGAACTGCACCGCCGACCTGTTCGAGGCCGTTGGCACGCTCGAGCTGACGATCACCCAGATCAAGCTGCTGCACCATCTCGAGGAAGCCGCACACGCGCTTACGCTTAAGGAGGCCTCCGAGCTGGTGCTCCTTTCGCTACCGGCGATGAGCCGGACGGTCGATGACCTGGTTCGCCGCGGCTTCGTCGAGCGCCATGAGGACGCTGCTGACCGTCGGATGAAGCGCGTCAGCCTTACCGACGAGGGTCGTGCCACGGGCCGTCGCCTGAACGCTGCCCGGCTGAACGGGCTCCAGCGGTTCACCGAGACCCTGACCGAGATTGAACGCAACAAGTTGGAGATCGCACTCGAGGCGCTGCTCGAACGCGAGGACGTGGCGGCGTGCAGACCTGAAAGAGGCGCCGAATGACCGCGCGCATCCTTGACCACCGCCATCGCTTGGTGACCGACGAGAACAGCCGTTGGTGGACGTTGGGCGCGATGTGCTTCGCGCTGTTCATGGTGATGCTCGACAACACGGTCGTCAACGTCTCGCTGCCGTCGATTCAGCGCAGCCTCCATGCCTCGCTGTCCTCGCTCGAGTGGACCGTGAACGCCTACACGCTCACCTTCGCTGTCCTGATGGTCACCGGTGGTCGCCTCGGCGACCTGTTTGGACGCCGGAGGATGTTCATGTTTGGCGTGGTCGTGTTCGGACTCTCAAGCGCCGCGATCGGGCTTGCTCCGAACGACACCGCGCTCGTGGCCTTCCGGGCCGTTCAGGGGGTCGGCGCGGCGTTCATGATGCCGGCGACGCTGTCGATCATCACCCAGGCTTTCCCGCCCGAGCAGCGTGGCATGGCGATCGGGACTTGGGCCGGTGTGAGCGCGATGGCGCTGGCGATCGGGCCCGTGCTCGGCGGCTTCCTGACCGAATCGGTCAGCTGGCGCGCGATCTTCTTCATCAACCCGCCGATCGCCGCGATCGCGCTGGCAGTCACGCTGTTTGCGGCCCGCGAATCGCGCGATGAGACCGTCGACAAGACCGTCGACGTGAGCGGAATCGCGGCGATCACGGTCGGCTTGACCGCGCTCGTGCTCGCGCTCGTCGAGGGCAACAGCTGGCATTGGGGATCGGTGCGCGTGCTCTCGCTGTTCTCGATCGCGGTGATCGCCCTGGGCGCATTCCCGCTAATCGAGAAGCGTGTCCGCGCCCCAATGATCAACTTTGACTTCTTTCGCTCGCGGTCCTTCGTGGGCGCGAACCTGGTCGCGTTCATCGTCAGCTTTGCGATGCTTGCCCAGTTCTTCTTCCTGGCCCTGTACATGCAGAACATCCTGCATTACTCGCCACTCCAAGCCGGGATCCGGTTTCTGCCGGCGACGGTGTTGATCATCATCATGGGACCGCTCGCCGGTCGGCTCACGGATCGCATCGGGCCGCGCCCATTGATGACCAGCGGACTCGTCGTCGTCGCCGCTGCGATCTTCATCCAGTCCCGAATCACGATCCACACCGGCTACCTGCTGCTGCTGCCGGGCTTCGTGCTGATGGGCGTCGGAATGGGCCTCGTGATGTCGCCGATGAGCACCGCGGCGATGAACGCAGTGGACCGGACCAAGGCCGGCGCGGCTTCGGGCGTGCTGTCGATGAGCCGGATGGTCGGCGGTACGTTCGGCGTTGCCGTGATGGGGGCCCTGATCGCCACGATCGGGCGCTCAGAGATCGACTCGAGCCTCCCCCACCTCCCAGCCGCAACGCGCGGGGCGATCGCGAACTCGCTCGGGAGTGGCACTGCCCTCGGTTCTCAGCACACCTCGGCGCACGTGGTGGCCGCGGTGCGGGAGGCGTTCGTCTCCGCACTCGGGACCGGGCTAACAATCGGCGCTGCCGTGACCCTGGCCGGCGCGGTGCTGGCCTGGCGGCTGATGGAGACCCTCCCGAAGAAAGCCCAGGCGCAGCCCATCGAGCAACCCGAGCCCGCGCTTTCCACCGAGGACGCGGCACGCGAGCTGACTCCCGTCTGATGGGACGGTGGAGGGCGTCGAGCCCCCTCCGCCGCCGAGCCCGGGTACGATCTGCCCGACGACCGTTTTCGACCAGGAGGCGCAACGAGTGGCCGTCGATCTGAGCCAAGTCGCCAATATCGAGACCGAGCCGGGTGAGATCCCGCCGACGATGGCCGCGTGGGTAATCCGCGAGGAGCGCTTTGGCGAGCCCGTGGACGCCTTCCAGCTCGAGCAAATCGAGGTTCCGGAGCCGGGCGCGTTCGAGGTGATCGTTCGCGTCATGGCCGCCGGCGTCAACTTCAACAACGTTTGGGCGGCCCTCGGCGAGCCGGTGTCGGTATTCCGCTATCACCCCAAGGAGGATCACCACATCGGCGGCTCGGATGCCTCCGGAGTCGTCTGGAAGGTTGGCGACGGGGTCACTCGCTGGCGCCCGGGCGACGAGGTCGTGATCCACTGCAATCAGGCGTCCTACGAGGATCCCGAGGTCCATGGACTCGATCCACTGGCGGCGCCGAGCCAGCAGATCTGGGGGTATGAGACCACCTGGGGCTCGTTCGCGCAGTTTTGCAAGGTGCAAGCCCAGCAGTTGCTCCCCAAGCCCAAGCACTTGGCCTGGGAGGAGGCCGCCGCCTACGGCCTTACCTACTTCACCGCGTACCGGATGCTGATGGACCGCTGCCGGCTGCAGGCGGGGCACCGTGTACTGATCTGGGGCGCGGCTGGCGGCCTCGGTGTGTTCGCTACCCAGCTATGCCGGCTGACTGGCGCAGATGCCGTCGGCGTCGTCTCCAGTGAGGAGAAGGGAAGACTGATCGAACAGCTTGGCGCCCTCGGCCACATCAACCGCGCGGAGTTCGCCGGCATGATGCGTCGCGGCGGCGAGACCCCCGATGAGGAGCTGGCTCGGTTCAAGGAATCGCGACGTTTCTGCCGGGCGGTCGAGGCGAAGCTCGGCGGGCAGCCGGACGTCGTGTTCGAGCACGTCGGCAGGGCCACCTTCCCAACCTCGGTGCTGGCGGTAAAGACGTTCGGCAAGATTGTGATCTGCGGCGCCACCTCGGGGTACCAGCTCGACTTCGACGTGCGCTACCTGTGGATGCGCCAGAAGGAGATCATCGGCTCGCACTTCGCCAACGCGTGGGAAGCCAACAAGGCCAACGAGCTGATCGAGGAGTCGAAGATCAGGCCCGTTCTGTGGCAGACGATGGGATTCGAGAAGGTTGCCGAGGCCCACCAGCTGCTTCGCGACAATAAGCATCTCGGCAAAATCGCGATTCTCGTCGGCGCCAGCAAAGCAGGGCAAGGCAAGACTGCCGACGGTCCCGGCGCAATCCGAGCGGAGGTGGGAGCCTGATCATGGCCGGCGTTGTTCACATCCAGTGGTACGCGACCATCCTCCGCCAGGAGTCGTTCGCCGAGTCGGTCGCCCAGGTCGCGCCGCTCGCCCTACGTTACGGCGCCACGCAGTATTCGGTGCATCGCTCCCAGGACGACCGCTACCGGGTCACGCAGATGTCGTGGTTTGAGTTCAAGGCCGACTGGTATCGTTACTGGGACGGGCCTGAGATGACCGAGTTCCGCCGTCGCAACCAAGGCCGTTTTCAGAGCCCGATAACTTACATCTGGCAAGACGAACTGATCGCCGGGTCGCTCGGGCCTGAGGTCGGCCTTGAGCCAAGCCCCCAGCCGGAGCCCGAACCTAGACCGCAGGCGGCGGCTTGAGGGTCGCGATCTCCGGCTGTTCGGACCGGGACGCCTGCACCCGCAGCGCCACCTCCAACCACAGCCGACCATCCGGGTCGTCGAGGGTCTCGCCGAAAAGCTCTCGCAAGCGGGTCATCCGGTAACGCGCGGTTTGCGGATGTACGCTCAGCCGGCGGGCGACAGCACCCAGCCGGCCCTGCTCGGCGAGCCACGCGCTCAATGTCTCGGTCAAGCGACTGCGAGATCCGGCCGGTAGATCAGCCAACGGCGCGAGCTTGTCCGCCGCCAGCTCGCCGGCCAGCCGCGGATCGCTCCTCAGCAGCAACTCGCCGGCGAGGTCACGGGCGACGAGGACCCCGGCCGCGCCCTCGGCCAGCTCAAGCGCCGCTTGGGCGCGCGAGAAGCTCACCGCGGTGTCCGACCAGTCGACGGTTGTACCGAGGCCTGCGCTGCCGCCGGCGTCGCGAACCGCCCGTTCGATCAGCTTGCGCCGTCGGGGAGCGTCGGGGTCGGGGAGGATCGCGCAGGTAAGCTCGCCGATCGCCTCGCTGATCGCATCGGGCGGTAGGTGAGAAGCCGCCACGTCGCGCTGCTCGCCGGCGATCGCCAGCACCGCGAGGGTCCTTGGCAGCGGCCAGCCAGCCTCGCTCGCGGCAGCCTCGACCGCGCTCGGATCGGCGGCCGGGTCACGCACCAGCATCCGGACCAAGCGCCGGCGGCGGAGGTCGGCCTGACCGGCCGCGGCCGACTGCTCCAGCGCGTGGCCCTCCGCGGACTCCGCTGAGAGCATGTCGATGTACGCGAAGATCGATTCCGCCAGTAGATACAACGTGTCCGGTTCGAGCCCGGCCGCGGCGCCGGCGGCGGCGAACCGGCGCCAGGCGACGCGAGCTCCGACGCGGTAGGCGCTGAGCAGCGAGTCCAGACTCCGCCCCGCCCGCATCTCGCCGCGACCAAGCGCGCTGTACACCTCCGAGCGTGCCACCGGGCCCCCTGCCTCGATCTCGGCCAAAAAATGGCCCAGGGCTTGCTGTACGCCTTGCCGAACGCCCTGCCCGAATAGGCCGTGCAGCGGCCGGGCGTAGGCCGGGACGGTACGGACCGCCTCGATGATCTCGTCCACGATGTCTGCCAGCTGCGGGCGAAGTACCCCGGCGATTTCTGGGGGGAGCTCGTGCCAAGGTTGCTCGGCCATGACTTGTCCGAAAGTTACAAGTTCAGGCGTCTCACTCGTCGTGACCGTAGGAGAAATTTGCTCGGAAAGATGTACGCTCCCGCTGGCTGTGACAATCAAACACAAGATCGCCAACTTGATCGGCGTGCCGTTGCCGCTGATCGGTCTGCTCGTTGCGGTCGTGTTGTTGTGGGATCGTGCGATCGGGCCGCTGGAGCTGGCATTGCTGGTCGGCCTGTACGTGCTCACGGCGCTCGGGGTGACGCTCGGCTACCACCGGATGTTCACCCATCGCGCGTTTGAGTCATCGCGGGCGTTTCGGGCGATCGTGGCTGTGTTCGGCTCGATGGCCGTCGAGGGGTCGGTGATCACCTGGGTCGCTGATCACCGCAAGCATCACGCATTCACAGACCAGGACGGCGACCCCCATTCCCCCCATCTCAGCGGACCTGGCCTCTGGGGCGGCGTCAAGGGGCTCTGGCACGCGCACGTCGGCTGGCTGTTTGAGAGCGTCGGCACCGCCGAGCGCGAGCGGTTCGCCGCCGACCTGGTCAAGGACCGCGTCGTGCGCGCCGTCGACAAGCTGTTCTGGGTATGGGTCGTCCTTGGGTTCGCGCTCCCGTTCGTGCTCGGCTGGATCGTCGGCGGCGGGCTGGGGACCGCGCTCACGGCGCTCCTGTGGGGCGGATTCGTGCGGGTGTTCCTGCTGCACCACGTCACCTGGTCGATTAACTCCGTCTGCCACTTCTTCGGCCGCAAACGCTTCGACATCGAAGACGAATCCCGCAACGTGTTCTGGCTCGCGCCGCTGTCGATGGGCGAGGCTTGGCACCACAACCACCACGCTTTCCCCACGTCAGCCTTTCACGGACTGCGCTTCTGGGAGCGACTGGCCGACCCGACCGGCCTGCTGATCGCGCTGCTGGAAAAACTCGGGATCGTCTGGAACGTCGTCCGGGTCAGCCCCGAACGCCAAGCCGCCAAAGCCCTCCCGACCGGACATCCCGGAAGGGCACTGCCCAGCCGAGGCTAAGGCGACGGGCTAGCCCTCCTCCAGCGGGGCCAACGTCAGGCCGGCGTCGTCGAGCTGCTCCCAGTAGAGCTCGGCGTCCTCGCGCGATCCGCTCCAGACGATCGCGCACCCGGTGCTGTGGATCCGATCGGCGAACCGGTACCCCTCGGCGAGCGTCACGCCCGGGATCACGCGCGCGAGTGTCTCGGCGACGTGGTCGAAGGTGTTGAAGTCATCGTTGAGAACAACGACCCGCCACAGGCCGCCGGTTCCCGTTCCTGGTCTGCCCACCTGGGGCAGCTCAACCGTCAGCGCCATCACAAATCAGGATACCGCCGGAGCCTGGGCCTGCTTTCGCCAGTAGCGCTCGAGGCCGGCGTACAGCTGCTCCGGTGGGGCGGCCTGGGCGTAGGTGTCGACGAGCTCCGGACCGGCGTCGCGCTCGATCTCTTCTCGAATTCCCGCCTTGAACGTTTCGAGATCTTGACCGCGCACTCGCTCAGCCCAGTCATCGAGCCGTGCTCCCAGCTCCTTAAGCTGTTCCTGCACATCTTCGCTGGCGCCGAAATGGGTCATCGCCAGACGTTCCGGACGCCAGGCCGCCACGCGAGCGATCGAGTCATGCCATGCCGCCAGGTCAATATCCGGCGGCGGCGTTGGTGGGACCGTGAGCGTGTGCGGCGTGATCCGAACCCCTGCCACATCGCCGACAAACGCCGTGCGCTCGTGTAGATACGAGACGTGATGCGACGCGTGCCCCGGTGTGTAGGCGACCTCAAACGCCCCGCTGAGCAGCTGCTCGCCACCGGTTAGCACCCGCACCTGTGCCTCAGGCACCGGCACTACGTCGCCCCACAGCCGATCCATGTCCTCCCCATATAGCCGGCGGGCACTCTCGAGCAATCGCGACGGATCGATCAAGTGCCTGGCGCCGCGCTCGTGGACGTAGACCTCCAGCTCCGGCCAGCGCTCCAGGAGCGACCCGCTGGCTCCAGCGTGGTCGAGATGAACGTGGGTGAGTAGTAGAACCCGCGGGCGCCGCTCACCGAGCGCTTCAAGCAAGGTCGGGAGACACGAGGTCGGGCCGGGATCGATCAGCACGTCGCCGGCCTGCCAGCAGCAGATCACGCGCTCGCGCCCCAAATGCATGAGCTCGATCGCCCGCATCCGAGACACGCTACGGCGTTTCCGGCTCGTCGTCGGCGGGGTCCTCGGCGGCTGCGGGGTCCTCGAGGGCTGCTGGCTCCTGGGGCCCCACGGCCGGAAGCACCGCTGTGGCCTCGTTCTCATCGCCGAGCGCGAGTGCTTCTTGGCCCTCCAGGGGCAGTGACTCCCCAGCCCCGACCGGCCCCGCCGCCCCGCCGCCCTCCTCCTCCCGCACCCGCGCCGGGCCTTCGGGCTCCTCGGCGGGCGGAAAGCGCGTGGCGGCGGCCTCAGCCAACTCCACGAGCTGGCGGGAGAGCTCACGGACGTCGCCGACGATCCGATGGCGCTCCCCCCAGATCCGGTCAGTTTCGACGTCAAGCTCCTTGAGACGGAGCTGCGATCGCACGGTGACCTCGGCTGACTCCTGTCGGGCCTGCTCGAGCCGGTCCTCGGCCTCCCGACGAGATTGGGTCGTGATCTCCTCGGCCGTGTCGTGGGCGCGCTGCAAGATCCCCGAGATCTGCTCTCCGACTCGCTCCAGCGCTTTCCTCACGGCCGCCTCAGGCGAGCGAGTGGCCTGGAGCTCGGCCACCAACTGACTGGTCTTCTTGACGTAGGCGTCCACCGCCAGGCGGTCGTATCCGCGCAGTACTACGGGAAAGTCGACATCCGCCGCAATCGCCACCGCGTCGTCGGGCAAGGTCGAAAGGGGGGCGGTGATCTCTTGCAGGATTGAGTGCTCCGTGGCAGCTGAGCTTTGATCGGGCATGCCTGGACCTTACCGCCCTGCCACGACAGGCCCAACCTCGGCCGCAGGACCGACGAAGGCAAATACAATGCTCTGTATGTCGGAGACTCCGTCGCCTCGTCTGCCCGAGCGCGATCGGCCGTGGATGATGCGGACTTACGCCGGTCACTCGGACGCTAGTCGCTCCAACCAGCTCTACCGGCGCAATCTCGAGAAGGGCCAGACCGGTCTGTCGATCGCGTTCGACCTGCCGACCCAGACCGGCTATGACCCCGATCACGAGCTGGCTCGGGGCGAGGTGGGCAAGGTCGGGGTCGGGGTCGCGCACAAGGGCGACATGCAAACCCTGTTGCACGGGATTCCGCTCGAGGAGATGAACACCTCGATGACGATTAACGCCACCGCAGCCTGGCTACTGGCGCTCTATATCGTCGCGGCCGAGGAGCAGGCCGTGCCACAGGCGACGCTCCAGGGCACCACCCAGAACGACATCCTGAAGGAGTACCTCAGCCGAGGCACCTACGCCTTCCCGCCGGCTCCCAGCATGCGGCTGATTGCCGACATGATCGCCTACACGGTCGAGCACGTCCCGAAGTGGAACCCGATCAACATCTGCTCCTACCACCTTCAGGAGGCGGGCGCCACTCCGGTGCAGGAGATCGCTTATGCGATGAGCAACGCCGTCGCCGTGCTGGACGCGGTGCGCGAGCGAGTACCCCAGGAGCTGATGGGCGAAGTGTTCGGAAGGATCTCGTTCTTCGTCAACGCCGGGGTCCGGTTCATCGAGGAACACGCCAAGCTGCGAGCGATGGAGCAGCTCTGGGACCTTCTCGGCCGCGAGCGCTATGGCGTCCGGGACGACAAGTATCGGCGCTTCCGCTACGGCGTCCAGGTCAACTCGCTCGGACTGACAGAGGCCCAGCCTGAGAACAACGTCTACCGGATCGCTCTCGAGTCGCTTGCGGTCACGCTCGGCCGCGGCACGCGAGCTCGAGCGATCCAGCTTCCCGCCTGGAACGAGGCGCTCGGGCTGCCGCGGCCGTGGGACCAACAGTGGTCGCTGCGCCTTCAGCAGATCTTGGCCTACGAGACCGATCTGCTCGAGTACCCCGACATCTTCGAAGGCTCCAAGGTCATGGACTCACTGGTTGCGGAGCTGCTCGACGGCGCCCGCCAAGAAATGGACCGCGTCGCCGAGCTCGGCGGCGCCGTAGAAGCCGTTGAGTACATGAAGGCTTCGCTGGTCGAGTCCCACCGCGAGCGCTGGCGGCGAATCGAGTCTGGGGAGCTTACGGTCGTGGGCATGAACAAGTTCACCTCGACCGAGCCCTCCCCCCTGACTGCCGACGCCGACGGCGGGATCCTGGTTGTCGATCCCGAGGTCGAGGCGCAACAGCGCAGCGCGCTGGAACGCTGGCGGAACGAGCGCGATCAAGCGGCCGTCGGCGGAGCGCTGCGCGAGCTGGCACGCGTAGCTCGCGACGAGCAGGCAAACGTCATGCCGGCGACGATTGCGGCGGCGCGAGCCGGCGTCACCACCGGCGAATGGGCGCAGACGCTCCGGGAGGTGTTTGGCGAATATCGAGCGCCCACCGGAGTCGGCGAGGCTGCCGCTGTGTCCAGCGAAGAAGTGGCCGAGCTACGCGAGGAGGTCGAGCGCGTCAGCGAAGTGCTCGGGCGCCGCCTGAAATTCCTCGTCGGCAAGCCCGGGCTCGACGGTCACTCCAACGGCGCTGAGCAGATCGCCGTTCGGGCGCGCGATGCCGGCATGGACGTCGTTTACGAGGGGATCCGCCTCACCCCCTCACAGATCGCCAACTCGGCCGCGCAGGAAGGCGTCCACATCGTCGGCCTCTCGATCCTGTCGGGGTCTCACCGGGAGCTGATTCCGGCCGTGCTCGGAGCGCTCCGTGACGCGGGCGCCGGCGATATCCCGGTGGTCGTCGGTGGGATCATCCCCGAGTCCGATGCTAGCTGGTTGCGCGGGGCCGGCGTCGCTGCCGTCTACACCCCGAAGGACTGGCACCTCAACCAGATGATGTGGGACATCATTTCGCTCGTCGGCGAGCGCCAGGGCATCGACACCGCCACTCCCGCTTGAGCAGCGGCCACGGCCCCTTCGATGGACGCGAGCTCGGCGCTCGCCTGCGTGATCGCGACCTGGCTGTCGCCCCGGCGGTGCTGAACCTGGTTGAGAACCGGGCTCCCCGGGCGCGGGCGCAAACCGCTGAGCTGCTGGCGTCCGTCTCCTCTGGGCGCCTTGGCGAGGAGGCGCAAGCCCACGTCGTCGGGGTCACGGGTCCCCCCGGGGTCGGCAAGTCCTCGCTGCTCTCACGGCTCGTGACGGCGTGGCGGGCCCGCGATCGTTCGGTCGCGGTCCTGGCGGTCGATCCGAGCTCACGGCGCTCGGGCGGCGCCCTGCTCGGCGACCGCGCCCGGATCGAGGTCGACCCGGCCGACCGCGGCGTGTTCATCCGCTCGACCGCTGCTGGCAACCGGCTGGGTGGCCTCGCCCCCGCGACGCGAGCAGGCGCGTACGCGCTGGCCGCGGCGTTTGATGTGGTGGTGATCGAGACTGTCGGCGTCGGGCAGTCGGAGACCGAGATCGCCGACGTCGCCGACACGGTGGCCGTGGTCGTTCAGCCCGGCTCGGGCGACGTGCTCCAGTTCCTGAAAGCCGGGATCATGGAGGTCCCCGACGTGCTCGTCGTCACCAAATCCGATCTTGGACAGGTCGCGACGCGGGCGCTGGCCGATCTCCGCTCGGCCATCCGGTCGCTGGGCGTGGCCGACACCCCGGTGCTGGCCGTGTCCGCGATTGCGCCGCCGTCCGGAATTGACGAGCTCATCGACGCCTTCGATGCCCACCGCAAGCAACTCGACCTCTCCGCCCGCCGCCTTCAGGCGCGCCGGATGCACGCGCTGGACGACTTCATCGCTGAGTACGGCGATCGCGGACTGCGCGCGCTGGGCGGTCGCCGCCTGGCGGAGCGGTGGCTCTCAGACACTGATCCGGGCCTTGACGTGCCCGCGCTTGCGCGGGTGCTGGAGGCGCGGGCTTGGGAGCCAAACCCGCCGTGAGCAGGATCGTCCTCCCCGGCGGACCGCTCGTCGACGGCCCGACAGCGCTGCGGTCGTGGCGCGACCGCGACATCTCGGGCCTCGTGGCGGCCTGCCAGGATCCCGAGATATCGCGGTGGACGCGCGTCCCGTGGCCGTACGGCGAAGCCGACGCCAGGGCCTACCTGATGCAGCGTTACGACACCCTTCACGCGGGCAAGTCGGCGCCCTTCGCGATCGTCTCCGCCGCCGACGACGGCCCCGTGCTGGGCTCGATCTCGCTGATGAGGCTGGCCTGGGACCAGGCCCGCGGGGAGGTCGGCTACTGGCTCGCGCGCGAGGCCCGCGGGCAAGGACATGCCACCCGGGCCGTGCGTCTCAGCTGCCGGTGGGGATTCGAGATGCTCGGACTCGAGCGGATCGAGCTGCTGGCGGCAACCGGGAACGCCGCTTCTCAGCGAGTCGCGGAGCGGGCCGGATTCACGCGCGAGGCGGTGCTGCGCTCCTACCTGCGGGGGCGCGACGGGCGTCAGGACATGATCGCGTTCGGCCTGGTTGCCAGGGAAAGCGGAACTCGGGCTGTAGGCTTGGTGTGATGGAGTTCGAGCCTCTACGCGACGGACATGGCCGCCTGATCGGCGACTTGCGAATATCGGTCACCGATCGCTGCAATTTCCGCTGCCAGTACTGCATGCCTGCGGAGGGGCTTCCGTGGCTCGATCGGGTGGAGATCCTCAGCTTCGAGGAGATCACGCGGCTCGTCGAGCTGCTCTCGAGCATGGGGGTCCACGACATCCGGCTGACGGGCGGGGAGCCGCTCGTGCGTCGCGGCTTTCCGCAACTGGCGGCGATGCTGTCGCAGCTCGAAGACGTGCGGGACCTGTCTGTGACCACCAACGGTTTCTTGCTCGAGCGCGACGCCGAGGCGCTCGTCGCCGCCGGCGTCAGCCGCTTCAACGTCTCGATCGACTCCCTCCAGCAGGACCGCTTCTACGAGATCACCAGGCGCGATGCCCTGCCCCAGGTCCTGCGCGGACTCGAGCGGCTGGCCACTTTTCCGGAGGCCCATCCGATCAAGATCAACGCGGTCGCAATTCGGGACTTCACCGAGGAGGAAGTGCTTCCGTTCGTCGAGCTCGCCCGCCGGACGTCGTACGAGGTCCGTTTCATCGAGTTCATGCCGCTTGACGCCGACCATGCCTGGACGCCGGAGCGGGTGCTGACGGGCACCGAGATCCGCGCCGCGATCGATGCCGTCTACCCGCTCGAGCCCCAGCCGCGCGAGCCGCACGCCACCGCTCGGGTGTACCGCTTCGCCGACGGACACGGCAAGATCGGCTTCATCAATCCGGTCTCCGAGCCATTCTGCGCAGACTGCAACCGGATTCGACTGACCGCCGACGGCCGGCTGCGCACGTGCCTGTTCTCGCTGAACGAGACCGATCTGCGGAGCCCGCTGCGCGAGGGCGCCGATGAGTTCGAGCTCGAGCAGATCATTCGCGACGCGGTGTGGCGCAAGGAGCTCAAGCATCACGTCGGTGAAACCGGCTTCATCCAGCCGGGTCGCACCATGTCCGCAATCGGCGGTTAATCCTTTCGCAATCCTTTCCCAGCATCATCTGAGGCGCGATGCCGCTGCTGATGCTCTTTGCCCTTCTCGCCGGGGCGGGAACGGCGATCACCCCTTGCGTGCTCCCTGTCCTGCCGGCGTTGCTGTCCGCGAGTGCCGTCGGTGGCCGCCGCAGGCCGCTGGGCATCGTCGTCGGTCTGGCGAGCACGTTCACGATCGCGATCGTGGCGCTCGCGCAGCTCGTGAAGGGCGTCGGATTGGCGAGCGGGGCAGCGCGAACGCTCGCGATCGTCGTGCTGTTCGGATTCGGCATTGTGCTGCTGATCCCGGAGCTCGCCGAACGCGTGCAGGCGCCGCTTTCGCGCCTGGCTCGCTTCGGCCCCCGCAGCCGCGGAACGGGCTTCTGGTCGGGGGTGGGCGTCGGCGGAGCGCTCGGGTTCGTGTGCGCGCCCTGTGCCGGTCCGATCCTCGCCGCGGTCACGTCCGTCAGCGCGTCGAGCGGCGCGTCCGTACGCGTCGTGGCGGTCGCGGTCGCCTATTCGCTTGGACTGAGCGCGGTGATGCTGCTGTACGCGTTGGGCGGGCGAGCGGTGGTCGAGCGCATCCGCCGCTCGGCTCGCGGCCACATCGTTGAGCGAACGCTTGGTGCCGTACTGCTGGTGACCGCGGTCGTGATGGCCACTAATCTTGACGTGCGCTTCGAGGAGACGCTCGCCAGGAGCACCAGCCTCCCGGCGGTTTTCGTCGATCCGACCCGCTCGCTGGAGAGCTCGAACGCCGTCCAGAAGCGGCTCGCGTCGCTGCGTCCGCCGGCCAAGTTCGCTGCTCGGAGCGGCCTGCCCAATCTCGGCCCTGCGCCCGAGTTCACGCACACCGAGGACTGGTTCAACACGCCGGCTGACCGGCCCCTGACGCTCGCTGGGCTGCGTGGCCACGTCGTACTCGTCGACTTCTGGACCTACACCTGTATCAACTGCCTCCGCACGCTCCCGTTCCTCAAGGGTCTGTACTCCACCTACCACCGGTCCGGACTCCAGATCGTCGGAGTGGAGACCCCCGAGTTCACCTTCGAGCAAGAAGCGAGCAACGTCAGGCAAGCGATTCAGTCAGACGGGATCCGCTATCCGGTAGTTCAAGACAACGGCTACGGCACCTGGAACGCGTACCAGAACCAATACTGGCCCGCCGAGTATCTGATCGACGCTCGCGGTCACGTGCGCCACGTCCAGTTCGGCGAGGGCGACTACAAGCAGAGTGAGTTGGCCGTACGCGCGCTTTTGCGCGAGACCGGGACGCGCCACCTGCCGCCGCCGATGACTGCGACCGCCAAGATCCCCTCAGCGCACCTGGGGACTCCCGAAACCTACCTCGACGACGAGCGCGCCCAGGGCTTCGCGCAACCGCTCAAGTCTGGAGTCCACTTCTACCCCGGCGTGATCACTCCGGCGCTGAATGAGTTCGCACTCCACGGCACCTGGCGCATCACCTCGCAGTCGGCAATGCCGCTCTCGGGCGGCGCAACGATCCAGGCGGGTTTCCAGGCCGCCGACGTGTATCTCGTGCTCACCTCGGCGGGGAACATCGCGCGGAGCGGAAGAGTGCTGCTCGACGGCCGTCCGATTTCCGCCACCGAGGCCGGAGCAGATGTCCACACGGGCCTGGTTGATGTCCGCGGTCAGCGGCTGTATTCGCTCGTAGCCCTCCCTCGCGCCGAGCGGCACGCGCTGACGATCGAGCTTCCACCCGGCGTCAGCGCGTACGACTTCACCTTCGGGTAGCGCTCGTCAGGAGGGGTCGAGCATCGCGGCCGCCTGAAGCAGGTCATCCGGAGCGTTCACGTTGAACAGCGCGTCCGGATCGGGCAGCTCGAACAGTCGGGGCTCAATTCCCTCGATTGTGTTGCGCAGCGGCATGTCGGCACGGAGCGCGGCATCGCGGAGCAGGTCGAGCGCCCGCGCCTGGTAGCAGCCCAGCAGCGGCTGGACCTCGCCGCGCCAGGCAGCAATCACCGCGGGGGCTGCGCCGGGAGCGGACCGGGCGAGGTCGCCGAGCAGCTCCGCGGTCACGAGCGGCAGGTCCCCGGCAACGATCAGGACAGGCCTGCCCGCGGCAAGGGCCAGCGCTTGCACGATCCCTACCAGCGGATGGCGAGGCGTCGTCGGCTCGATCCAGACCGTCACACCGGGCATTTGCGGTAGCTCGGTATCAGCCTTCGCGATCACCGTCACCTCCCGCAGCGCCCGCTGCAGCGCCTCGAGCGGGTAGGAGATCAGCGGCCTCCCGCGAAGCTGCACAGTCGCCTTCGAGCCTCCCATTCGCCGCCCGGAACCGCCCGCCAGCACCACTCCAATCGGCTCCGCGCTGGGGTCCATCAGGCCAGTCCCCTCGCCGCCATCGGGGCGCCGTGAGGCCTCGCGACGGGGTCACTCACGGGAGGATCGTAGAATCGAATGCATGGAGGGCTCAACCGAGGTAAGGAGCTGGCTTCGCTGCTACCGCTGCTGGTCGCAGAATCTCGAGGTCCAGGTCCATTACGAAGGCATTCACAGGATCGACCCCGAGACCGGAGAGCGTGGCGAGGTCGTCGACGAAATGCAAGAGGCAGTCGTCCAATGCCTCGAGTGCATGCACGATCAGCCCCACCTGGGCTTTCACAATGGACGGGTCGAACCGATTGAGGACCGCTGGGAGCGAATGATTGCCGGCACACCCTGGGTGGCCTCGTGCACGGTCACGGTCGATGCCGACGACGTCGAGACCTGCTCAGGGCCTGAGGCCGGGGATGCCCTTTCTTACGCCGCCTTCGGCGATCACGGGACACGAGAGTTCTTCACTCACGTGCGTTTTCACAAGCACGACGAGGATCGCATCGTCGTGCACCTGCTGGTCGAGTTGTACGCCCGGTCGGCCGAGGAGGCCACTGAGGTCCTCGAGGAAGCCGCTCGCGGAACGCTGGCAATCACCTCGCTGGCTGAGGAGTCGCGTCCGCCGGCCTCGACCGGCGACGGGTTGCACTGATCCGCGGCCACGCTTCGACGACGATCAGAGCCAGCGCCACCGGCACCGTAGCCGGGAGCTGGTTGATCGCCAGGAAGAGCACATCGAAGGCCGACGCGATCAGCAACGTCAGCAGCGCGGAGGTGAGCTGGCGGGGACGGCTGACGGCCATCACCGCGCCCAGCAGAGCAGCCACGAACAGGTCGCCGTAGCCCATCGAGACCGTGCCGAAGATCTCCGATTGCAGTTGCGGGAGCCCGCCGCCAGGAGCCGCGGCGACAAGCGTCGCGTTTGGGGCCTGCAACAGGTCGCTGACGACCAGCCACGCGTCCGCTCCGGCCATCAGCACGATTCCCACCTTCAGCCAGCTCGACGGCGTAACCGCCGCCAGCAGCACCGCCAGCGTTATGCAGCTCAGCCCGGAGAGCAGGGAACCGGCCGCCTCGCCGGCTAGCGAGGTGCGGGCTACCCAGGCGAGGACGAACAGGCCGACGGCCCCGACCGCGTAGAGGGGCTTTGCTCCACGCATCGCCCAGCCCAGCGCCACCGCGGCTAGCAGCGGTACAGCCACGAGCGCCAGGTAGGTCAGTCCGGTCGCGGTATCAGAGACGTAGCGAATCGCAAACACGACCAGGACGATCGCGGCCACCGGGATCAGGGCCCAGGCGGGTCCCCGGAGGCGCTCGAGCTGCCTGACTCTGGGCACCGCACGGGGCGCCGCCACGAGACCGGCCTGCAACACCAGCAGCCCAGCATCGGAGGGCAGAAACGGGAGCGCCATGCCTCCAGGGTAGGGCGCTCCCGGGGCGGCAGCTAAACGCCGAGGAGCTGCTCGAGCCGATCGAGCTGCCGGTGCAGCTCGGGCGGCAGCTTCGGGCCAAACTCGGCGTAGTGCTCGTGCATCTGCGGCAGCTGGTGAGTCCAGCCGTCGACGTCGATCGCGAGCAGCTCCTGCATCGCCTCGACCGGCACATCCAGGCCCTCGGTGTCGATCCCGCCCTCTTCGACCGGCGGCAGCAGCCCGATCTCCGTCTCGACGACCTCGCCCTTGCCCTGGCAGCGACGGAAGATCCACGCCAGAACCCGCGAGTTCTCGCCATATCCGGGCCACAGGAACCTGCCGTCCCGACCCTTGCGAAACCAGTTGACGTAGAAGATCCGCGGCAGCTTCGCGCCCTCGTGCTGGCCCATCTTCAACCAGTGACCGAAGTAGTCGGCCATGTGGTAGCCACAGAACGGCAGCATCGCCATCGGATCCCAGCGAAGCCGGCCGACCTTCCCTGAGGCCGCCGCGGTCGTCTCGGAGGACATGATCGATCCCAGAAACACGCCGTGGTCCCAGTCGCGTGCCTCGTGCACGAGTGGCACGACGGTCGAACGGCGCCCGCCGAACAGGATCGCCGAGATCGGCACCCCCTTGGGGTCCTCCCACTCCGGTGCGATCGAGGGACACTGGGCCGCCGGCGTCGTGAACCGAGCGTTGGGGTGCGCTGCAGGCGTCTCGGAATCCGGTGTCCAATCGTTCCCGCGCCAATCGATCGCGTGCTCCGGCGGCTCGGCCGTCAGCCCCTCCCACCAGATGTCGCCATCGTCCGTCTTGGCGCAGTTCGTGAAAATCGAATTGCGTCCGATCGTGTCGACCGCGTTCGGGTTGGTGATCACTCCCGTTCCGGGCGCGACGCCGAAGAATCCGGCCTCAGGATTGACCGCATACAGCTGACCGTCGGCGCCGAACTTCATCCAGGCAATGTCATCGCCGATCGTCTCGACCTTCCAGTCCGGCAGCGTCGGAATCAGCATCGCCAGGTTGGTCTTGCCACAGGCGCTCGGGAATGCCGCCGCGATGTACCTGACCTCTCCTTCGGGAGCGGTCAACTTGAGGATCAGCATGTGTTCCGCGAGCCAGCCCTCATCCCGGGCCATCACCGAGGCGATTCTCAGCGCAAAGCACTTCTTGCCCAGCAGCGCGTTACCACCGTACCCGGAGCCGTAGGACCAGACCTCGCGAGTCTCTGGGAAATGGACGATGTACTTGTTATCGGCGTTGCATGGCCAGGAAACGTCCGTAACTCCCGCTACCAGCGGCATCCCGACCGAGTGCAGGCAGGGAACGAAGTTCCCGTCGTCACCCAGCGCGTCGAGCGCCGGCTGCCCCATCCGGGTCATCAGCCGCATCGATGCCGCAACGTAGGCGGAATCGGTCAACTGGACGCCGATATAGGAGATCGGCGAGCCGAGCGGCCCCATCGAAAACGGCACCACGTACATCGTTCGACCGCGCATCGAGCCCTTGAATAGCTCCCTTAGCCCCTTGCGCATCTCCTGCGGCTCGCGCCAGTTGTTAGTGGGCCCGGCATCAGCCTCTTCCCGGGAGCAAATGAACGTTTGGTCCTCAACCCGGGCGACATCCTCAGGGTCCGACAAGGCAAGGTACGAGTTCGGCCGCTTGGCGTCTGTGAGCCGCTGAAAAGTCCCCGCGTCAATGAGCGTCTGTGCCAGCTGGTCGTACTCCTCTGCTGACCCGGCGCACCAGTAGATCTCCTCGGGCTGAGTCAGCTCCGCTGCCTCTTCTACCCATCTCAGTAGTTGAGCGTGGTTGGTCGTAGCGTGTTGCTGGGGTGCGGTGTGAGCCATGGTTTTCGCGAACTCCTTGCTGCCTCGGTGGTCCGGAGAGCCTACTCGGTGAGCCTTTTTTTTGACCTTTGGTAAACGACTCCTAAATTGCTGCTCTGCGTTTATTCAACGTTCGCCTCGGCGGCGTGGGCGGGGCTGGTTTCCTCGCCGGGATGCTTGCGCGGCACGAGCACGAGCCGCCTGAATTCAGCCACCAGCACGCCATCCTGATTGAGGACACGGGTCTGGACCTTGACCGTGCCGCGGTCGGGCTTTGACTGTGAGGGCTTGACCTCCAGCACCTCGGACTCGCAGAACAACGTGTCCCCGTGGAACACCGGAGCGGGGTGCCTGAGCTCCTCCGTCGCCAGGTTGGCGATCGCCTTGCCGCTGACGTCGGAGACGCTCATCCCGAGCGCGAGCGAGTAGACAAGCGGCCCCACGACCACGTTGCGTCCCTGCTGGGATTGCTTGGCGTACACATCGTTGATATGCAGGGGATGATGGTTCATCGTCAGCAGGCAGAAAAGATGGTCATCCCCCTCTGTAACGGTTTTGGCCGGCCAATGCTTGTAGACCGCGCCGACTTCGAACTCCTCCAGGTAGCGGCCGTAAGGGTGCGCCCCCGTGGCCTCGCGCGCCGCCTGGTCGGTATCGACTTCAGTCATGCGATCTCCTGAATTTCGTTGGAATCAGCCCTTGAGGATGGCATTCGAGACGCGCAGCCGGCCTTGAGGTGGCCACGCTGCAGCGCCTGCGAGCGCCAACGGCAAAGGAGAGCAGGTAGCTTTCGCTTGCCAGCGAACAGGAGATCTGCCCGTGCGAAACCCCCGCGATTTCGGAAAGCCCCTTGCGATTGGCGCCCCGGCGCCGCCGCTGGAGGTGCCGTTCAAGCCCTCGCGGATGATCCACTTCTTCGATCCCAGCAACGAGAAGATGGCCGCCAAGCTGCCCGATCTCGCCGCCAAGTCGGACATCTTGCTCGGCAATCTCGAGGACGCCGTGGCGGTTGATCGCAAGATCCCAGCGCGCGAGGGTTTGGTGAAACTCGGGAAGGAGATCGACTTCGGCGAGTCGGCGTTGTGGACGCGCGTGAACAGCCTCGAATCCCCATGGGTACTCGACGATTTGACGACGCTGGTGAGCGAAATCGGCGACAAGCTGGAAGTAGTGATGATCCCCAAGGTGGAGGGTGCCTGGGACATCCACTACGTCGACCGTCTGCTCGCCCAGCTCGAGGCCAAGGCGGGCCTCGAGCGCCCGATTCTCGTGCATGCGATTCTCGAAACGGGCCTCGGGGTGGTCAATCTCGAGGAGATTGCCGCGGCCAGCCCTCGAATGCAGGGGATGAGCTTCGGTCCAGCCGATCTTGCCGCCTCCCGGCGGATGAAGACCACGCGCGTGGGCGGCGGCCACCCGGGCTACCGCGTGATCAGTGACCCTGATCCCGATGACCCCGAGGCCCCGCGCGCCAGTGCGCAGCAGGATCCGTGGCACTACTCGATCGCCCGCATGGTGGACGCCTGCACCTCCGCCGGGATCCTGCCGTTCTATGGGCCGTTCGGTGACATCCGGGACGTACAGGGCTGCGAGGCACAGTTCCGCGCGGCGTTTCTGCTCGGTTGTGTCGGCGCCTGGTCGCTGCACCCGGTGCAGATCGAGATCGCCAAGCGGGTCTTCAGCCCCGACCCCGACGAGGTCCGGTTTGCCAAGAAGGTTCTGGAAGCAATTCCGGACGGGCGCGGCGTGCACATGATCGACGGCAAGATGCAGGACGACGCCACCTGGAAGCAGTGCAAGGTGATGGTCACCCTCGCCGAGATGCTTGCCCACAAGGATCCCGAGCTTGCCGAGGCGTACGGCTTCACGCCGGCGCCGGCCTGACGATCGGCCCATGCGAATCTCGGCCAAGGCTGACTACGCGGTCCGCGCAGCGGTGGAGCTCGCCGCCGCGCCCGACGAGAAGCCGGTGAAGGCCGAGCGGATTGCGAGGGCTCAAGACATCCCGCTCAACTTCCTCGAGAACATTCTCGGCGAGTTGCGACATGCCGGGATTGTCCGCAGCCACCGTGGTGCTGAGGGTGGCTTCAGGCTCGCCAAGCCCCCTGAACAGCTGACGATCGCCGACCTGATTCGCGCCGTCGAGGGCCCGCTCGCGAGCGTTCGCGGCGGACCGCCGGAGGAGATCTCCTATCCCGGCACCTCCGCGGCGCTACCGCGCGTCTGGATCGCCGTCCGCGCCAACCTGCGCAAGGTCGTCGAGCACGTGACCGTCGCCGACGTCGCCAGCGGCCGGTTGCCAAAGACGATCGACCGGCTGGCGGAGGACCCGGAAGCGTGGATCACGCGCTGACCGAGGCCGCGGCCGCGGTCCCGTTGGTCACCGGCGGGCGCACGTAGACGATGTCGCCGCGATCCAGCTCGAGCTCCTCGATCTGCGCCCGAGTCAGCTGCGCCCGAGCCTGCTCTCCCCCGGGCAGCTCGAGCTCGATCCGCACCTCGAAACCGAGGTGCACGATTCGCGCGACCGTCGCCTCGACCGCGTCGTCGGCCGGTGCGAGCAAGACGGTAACGTCGTGCGGGCGGACCAGACGCCCCTCGATTCGGCTGACCGGGCCGAGGAATCCCATCACGAAATCGTTTGCCGGTTTGTCGTACACCTCGCGCGGCGAGCCAACCTGCTCGATCCGGCCCTCGTGCATCACGGCGATCCGGTCGGCCACCTCCATCGCCTCCTCTTGATCGTGAGTGACCAGCACCGTGGTGACGCCCTGCTCGTCGTGCAGGCGTCGCAGCCAGGTGCGCAGTTCCGCCCTGACGTTCGCGTCAAGCGCCCCGAATGGCTCGTCGAGCAACAGCACGCGTGGCTCCACCGCCAACGCTCGCGCGAGCGCCATCCGCTGACGTTGACCTCCGGAGAGCTGGCCGGGTCGCTGCCCCCCCCACGCGGTCAGCCCGACGAGGGACAGCAGTTCGTCCACGCGCGCCCGAATCTCATCTCGCGGGCGCTTGCGGATGCGCAACCCGAAGGCCACGTTCTCACGCACGGTCATGTGCGAGAACGCGGCGTAATGCTGGAAGACGAATCCCATGCCGCGTTCCTGGGGACGCGACGCGGTGACGTCAGTCCCGTCCAGCAACACCGCGCCGGCATCGGGACTCTCGAGCCCGGCGATGATCCTGAGCAGCGTCGACTTCCCTGAGCCGCTCGGGCCCAGCAGTGCTGTCAGTGAGCCCTTCGGTACCTCAAGCGTCACGTCGTCGAGCGCCCGGAAGTCGCCGAACTGCTTGCAAACGCCCTGCGAGTCGATTCTCATTTCGAGTCGCTTCTCCTTGGTCCAAGCACGGTCATGGCGAGCAACACCACCAGCGACATCACGGCCAGCTCGGTGCCTGCAGCATACGCGCCGCTAACTGCCTGGGACCCGATCTGTGAGTCGCGCTGGTATACGAGCAGCGGCAGCGTGAGCGTCGAGCCGGCCACGTTCGAAGAGACGACCAGCACCGCGCCGATCTCCCCGAGCGCGCGTGCGGTGGTCAACACCACGCCGTAGGCGACCCCCCACCGAATCGAGGGCAACGTCACCCGCCAGAAGGTCTGCCAGGACGAGGCCCCGAGCGTGGCGGCGGCCTGCTCCTGCTCATCCCCAACCTCGATCAGGACCGGTGCGACCTCGCGCACCACGAACGGCAGCGAGACGAAGATCGTCGCCAGGACCATTCCCGGGACGGCGTAGATGATCCTGATTCCGTGGTTGACGAACCAGTCCCCGAACCAGCCGCCCACGCCGTACACGAGCACCAGCGCGAGCCCGATGATCACGGGCGAGACCACGAACGGCAGGTCGATCAACGCGTCGAGCATCGCGCGGCCGCGTGTCCGGCTGCGCACGAGCACCAGCGCGCAGCCAACGCCGAAGATGGTGTTCAGCGGCACGGCGATCGCCGCGATCAGGACCGTCAGCCAGAAGGCGCTCAGGGCGGCCGGCGTCGTGACCCAGGCCCAGGCGGCGGATAGGCCGTGCTCGAATGTGCGCCCGAAGATCACGCCCAGCGGCAGCAGCAGCAGCAGCACGAGGTAGAGGAGCGCGATCGTCCGTAGCGACAGGCTGGCTCGCCGGCTAATGAGCAACGCGACCCCCCAACCGGCGCAGGATCAGCAGCACGAGCAGCGACACCGCCAGCAGCACGACCGACAGCGCCGCTGCCGCCTGTGGAGCGTCGCTCTCGATGTCGGCGAAGATCACGATGCTGGCGATCTGAACCTTGCCTACGATCAGTACCAGCGAGCCGATTTCCCCAACTGAGCGCGCGAACGACAGCGCCGCACCGGAGACGATCGCGGGGCGCAGCGCAGGCAGCACGACTCGTCGAAACGTGATGCGGTTTGACGCCCCCAGTGACGCCGCGGCCTCTTCCACCTGTCGATCGAGCTCGATCAGCACCGGCTGCACGGACCGCACCACGAACGGCAGGGTCACGAACAGCAGGGCGATCAGCACGGCCGCTCTCGTATAGGCGAGATGAACGCCGAACGGACTCCCGGGGCCGTACAGGGCGAGCAAAGTCAACCCGGCGACAATCGTCGGGAGTGCGAACGGCAGGTCGATCAGAGCGTTTACGAACCGCTTGCCCGGAAACTCGTCGCGGACGAGCACCCAGGCCACGAGCGTGCCCATCACCGCGCCGATCGCCGCCACCACCAGCGAGACCCCGAGCGAGACCCCGAGCGCGGTCAACGCAACGCTGTTCGTCACCGATGACCAGAACGTGCCCAGACCCTGAGAGAAGGCCTTGACCGTCACCGCGGCGAGCGGGATCAGCACGATCACGCTTAGGTAGAGCGTGGCGATGCCGAGTCCCAGCCCGCCCCGGTGACGAACGCGCGCGCGCCTCCGGCCGCGCGCCGACGGCGCAGGTGCTGGCCCAACCGCGACCGATGCGCTGCTAGCTGGAGGCAGTGGGGACCCCCGCCGCCTGCTCGATTTTGGTGATCGATCCCGTCGAGGGATCGAAGAACTGGCTCTTGGCCTTCGTCCAGCCGCCCAGGAACGCGATCGTGAATAGCTGCGGTGGCGTCGGGAACTTGCTGGTGAAGTGCTTGGCCACCGACGCCAGCACGGGGCGATAGCCCTGCTGCGCCCAGATCGTTTGGCCGGCGGTCGACCACTGCCAGTTGAGGAACGCCTTGGCCTGGGTGGGATGAGAGGTCTTGGCGGTGACGGCGATCGGCGTCTGGATCAGGATCGTCTGCTCGGGGACGATGTACTGGATCGCGTCGCCGGCCTTCTCAGCCGCGATCGCGTCGCTCTCGTAGTCGAGCAGCACGTCGCCCTTGCCGCTGGTGAACGTCTGGAGCGCCGCGCTCGCAGCCGCGTCCTGGACGCTGACGTTCTTGGTCAGCAGCGTTCGCACGTAGGCGAGCGCCTGCGCGGGCGTCTTGCCCTCCTTGAGCTCGGCGCCGTACCCGGCGAGGATGTTCCAGCGCGCGCTACCGGAGGTCGAGGGATTGGGGGTGATCACATCGATTCCCGGCTTGATCAGGTCATCCCACCCGGTGATGTGCTTCGGATTGCCCTTGCGGACGACGAACACCACGACCGAGTTGCTCGACATCCCTTTTTGGGGGTTGGCATCCCAGGTCTTGGCCACGATCCCGTCCTTGACCAGGCGCGTCATGTCCGGCGTCGTCGAGAACGCGACTACATCGGCGGGCTGGCCTGAATCGACCGCGCGGCTCTGAGAGCCCGACGCGCCGAAGGACTGGCCGAAGCTCACGCCCTTGCCGGCGGTGGTCTGAGCGAAGGCGCCGGTAAGCGCGTCGTAGGCTTTCTTCGGCGTCGAGTAACCGACCAGTGCCAGCTGGGTGCTGCTGCCACCTCCGCCCGAAGACGCCGCGGCTGTGCTGCTGGTGTCCGATGAGCCGCCGCAGCCCGCGAGCGCCGCGGCGCCGGCAACGGCCGCGATCAGCGCCGGAACGCGGGCGAGCTTGAATCCTCGTCTCATGTGCTCCTTATCCCAAAAGGTTGTTGATCGATCAGGTTAGTCGGGTTGCGAGTATAGCCAGCTAGGTCAACTGCTTAAGTCGAGTAAGTTGATTTAGCTTCGGTCACGCCAGAATCCTCGCGAAGCCCCGGATCGCTAGCCTCGTGGACGCATATGCGCTTCTTCGAGTACGAGTCGAGAGCGATCGTCGCCAAGGCCGGCATCCCGGTCACCAAGCATGGCCTCGCCAAGGCGCCCGATGAGGCGCGCCGGATCGCCGAGCAGATCGCCGGACCGGTCGTGATCAAATCCCAGGTGCTGACCGGTGGGCGAATGAAAGCAGGCGGCGTGCAGTTCGCCCAGACGCCCGACGAAGCCGCACGTCATGCCGAGCACATCCTCGACCTGGAGATCGGCGGGCACATGCCCCGCGGCGTGCTGGTCGATTCCCGCGCGGCCGTCAAGCACGAATACTACGCCGGCGTCGTTTGGGACGGAATCCAAAAGCGTCCGGTGATGCTGTTCTCGGACATGGGGGGAATCGACATTGAGGAGGTCGCCGAGCAACATCCCGACCACGTTGCCAGGGGCCATTTCTCGACGCTCAGGCCGTTCTCGGACTGGCAGGCCAAGCAGGTGATCGCCTCGCTGGGGGTCTCCGGATCAGCGCTCAACCGCTTGACGCCGATCCTGGCGCGACTGGCCCGGCTGTTCCTGGATTACGACATGACGCTGGCCGAGATCAATCCGCTCGGCGAGCTCGAGGATGGCTCCTTTGTCGCGCTCGACGCTCACATGGACATGGAGAACGAGGCCCGACCCCGGCAGAAGCCGCTCCTGCACGAGCTCGGAGTCGGCGACGAGGAGACCCGCCAGGCTCGCGAGCCGACGCCGTTTGAGCTGGCCGGTGAGCAGGTGGACGCGCAAGACCACCGGGGCGTGGCCGGCAACGTGACGGAGTTCGATGGCAACCTCGGGCTGGTGATCGGCGCCGGCGGCGGGTCGCTGACGCTGTTCGACGCCGTCCGCGCCCACGGCGGCAGCCCGGCCAACTATTGCGAGATCGGCGGGAATCCTTCGGTCCGCAAGGCCTGCGGACTGGCGAAGCTGGTACTCGAGAAACCAGGCGTCGACAAGATCGCCGTGATGATGTCGATCGTCTCCAACACGCGCGTCGACATCGTCGCGCGCGGAGTGATCAAGGCGTGTGTAGAGCTCGGTTACGATCCCGCGGAGAAAATCGCGATCTTCCGGATCCCCGGCGCCTGGGAGGACGAAGGCTTCAAAATCCTCGACAAGTACGGGGTTGAATTCGTGGATCGCAGTGTCTCGCTGCACGAGGCCGCGAGGCGTGCCGTGGAAAAGATCCAGGGGGCTCAGGCCTGATGTCGATCCTGATCGACGAAAACACGACCTTCATCGTCCAGGGCATTACCGGCCGCGAGGCGGTGAATTTAACGAAGGAATGCCTCGGTTACGGTAAAGGCGCGAAGATCGTTGGCGGCGTAACCCCCGGGCGCCTGGGCCGCGACGTGCATGGAGTCCCGGTGTTCGACACCGTCGCCCAGGCGGTTGAGCACCACGGCAAATCGATCTTCGGCTCAGTCGTAACCGTCCCTCCGGCCTTCACCAAGGATGCCGTCTTCGAGGCGCTCGAGCACGGCGTCAAGCTGGTGGTGATCGTCACCGAGCGGATCCCCCGCGGCGACGTCGCCGAGATGGTCGAGCTCGCCGCCGAACGCGAGGCGCGCATCATCGGCCCGAATTGCCTTGGGGTGATCGTCCCCGACGTGATCAAGATGGGAGGAATCGGCGGCCCCGCCAAAGACGCGGCCAAGTCCTATACCCCGGGGCCGGTTGGGGTCATCTCTCGCTCCGGCGGGATGACCACCGAGATGTCCTCGACGCTGTCCGCCGCCGGGCTCGGTCAGTCGACCGCCGTCTCGATCGGCGGCGACGCGATCATCGGCTCGACGTATGCCGAGTTGATGCCGCTTTTCGAGGCCGACGAGCACACGCAGGCGATCGTCATTTACACCGAGCCCGGGGGCCGCATGGAAGCGGCACTCGCCAAGTGGGTCAAGGACAACAATTCCCGCCTGCCGATTGTCGCCTTCATGGCAGGCCGGTTCATGGACGAGATGCCCGGGATGAGCTTTGGCCACGCCGGGACGATCGTCGAAGGCAAGGAAGACACCGCCACCGAAAAGATCGCGCGGCTGGCCGAAGCCGGCATCGTCGTCGCCGAGGAGATCTCTGAGATTCCCAGCATCGTCAAGGATAAGATCGGGGCGAAGGTCTAATGCCAGGTTTGTTCATCGACATCGAGGTCGACTACGCGGTCGCTCGCGACCCCCTGCTCGCAGCCAAGCTGACCGAGGTCTGTCCGGTCGACATCTTTGGCCAACATGAGGACGGCACTCTGGAAATTGTGGGGCACAACCTCGACGAGTGTGTGCTGTGCGAACTGTGCCTCAACGCCACGCCGTCCGGCACGGTGAGGGTGATCAAGCTGTACTCCGGCCAGTCGCTGCCAGCCTAGGTATAAACCTTGCGATGCTGAACCTAGATCTCGAGACCGTCGAGCTGACGATTGCCGACCGCGTCGCCTGGGTGACCCTGAGCCGCCCCGATGCGCTCAATGCCTGGACCATCCAGCTCGGCGAGGAGATGCTCACCGCGCTTGATCGCGCCGCCGACGATCCTGACGTGCGCGCGATCGTGTTTACCGGCGCGGGACGGGCGTTCTCCTCCGGAGCCGATCTGAAGTCCGGCGGCGTCCTCGACGAGAGCGGCAAAGCGGACGTGCTCACCCCGCTGCGAGAGGCTTACCATCCCCTGATCCACCGCGTGCGCACTGTCGCCAAGCCAGTGCTGGCCGCGGTTAACGGTCCGGCGGTCGGAATCGGATGCTCGCTCGCGCTCGCCGCAGACCTGATCCTGGCTGCGGAGTCGGCGTACTTCCTGCTGGCGTTCGTCAACATCGGTTTGGGACTCGACGGCGGCGCCTCGCAAACGCTCGCTGCCCGGGTCGGCCATGCGCGCGCGTTCGAGATCGCCTACCTCGGTGAGCGGATCCCAGCCGCACAGGCGCTCGACTGGGGCCTCGTCAACCAGGTGGTTGCCGATGCAGAGCTCATGCCGGCAGCGCGAACACTCGCCGCGCGGCTGGCGGCGGGTCCGCCTGGCTCCTACGCGGCGATCAAGCGCACGATCAACGACCGGCTATACGCCGGGTTCGAGGAACTACTCGATCTCGAGGCCGTAGTGCAGCAGGAGCGCGCCGAGTCGGCCGACTTCATGGAGGGTGTGCTCGCCTTTATCGAGAAGCGCCAGCCGCGCTTCACCGGCGACTAAGCACGGCCGACGGCCCGCGCCATGGACTTGGCTATTCGGTCGGCCGAGCGCTCCGACGTTCCGCGGATTCTCTCGTTGATCGTCGAGCTCGCCGAGTACGAGCGCGCGCCGGACCAGGTCAAGGGCAACGCGGAGCTGCTCACGGCCGCGTTGTTCGGGTCGCATCCCTCGGCCGAGGCCGTGATCGCCGAACTAGACGGGCAGCCCGTTGGCTTTGCGCTCTTCCACAGCAGCTTCTCGACCTGGGAGTGCCGGCCCGGAATCTGGCTCGAGGATCTCTACGTCCCGCCTGAGCATCGCCGCGCGGGCGTCGGGCAAGCGCTCTTACGCCATCTCGCGGAGATCGCGGTCGGGCGGGGTTGCACGCGACTGGAGTGGGCGGCGCTGCACTGGAACACACCGGCGCTGGACTTCTACGACAAGCTCGGTGCCACGCGACTGGATGAGTGGCGGATGCACCGCCTGGACGGCGAGGCGCTCGCGCTCCTCGCGGGTCCCGCCGCTGCAGACCGATGAGCGATCCCGCACGCGCTGTCCACGTGCCTTTGCGCACGGTCGCGCGCGAGTGGACGAGACTCGGCGTAACCGGATTCGGCGGTCCGCCAACCCACATCGCGCTGATCAGGCGCCTCGTCGTGGAGCGAGCTCACTGGCTTGATGCGCGTGAGTTTGAGGACGCGATCGCCGCGTGCAACCTGCTGCCCGGACCGGCCTCCACTCAGCTGGCGATCTTCTGCGCTCGGCGGGTGTCAGGGCGGTTCGGGGCGGTGGTGGGGGGACTTGGTTTCATCGTTCCGGCGGTTGCGATGGTGACCGCGCTATCGGCGCTGTTCCTCGCCAACTCCGCACCCGCCTGGATCCGCGGCGCCGGCGCTGGAGCCGGAGCGGCGGTCGCCGCGGTGGCGGCGCATGCCGCAGCGGCGCTGATGAGGCCAAGTTGGAGACGAGTCAGCGAGGTCCGGTCTGGGCGAGCGCGGTGGGTCCTCTATGTCGTGCTCGGGGCGACCGGTGCGCTGCTTGGTCCGTATCTGGTGCTGGTGTTGCTCGGCTGCGGGCTGATTGAGCTGCTGCTGCGCGTGCGGCCACCGGCGAGCGGGCCGGTGACGATCGCGCCGCTCGTGGCGATCACGACGGTGAGTGGACTCGGATCGCTTGCCTGGGTCGCGATCAAGGTTGGGGCACTGTCCTACGGTGGGGGGTTCGTGATCGTCCCGTTGATGCGCACCGACGCAGTGCACACCTACCACTGGATGACCTCGACTCAGTTCCTGAGCGCCGTTGCGCTCGGCCAGATCACCCCGGGTCCGGTCCTTGCCACCGTGGCCGCGGTCGGCTACGCCGCCCACGGCCTCGGTGGCGCCTTGCTGGCGGCGCTGATCGCCTTCTTGCCGTCGTTCACGATCGTGATTCTTCTCGGCTCGCATTTCGAGCGTGTCCGGGGCGACGCCCGCGCCCAGGCGTTCCTCGCCGGCGCCGGACCAGCCGCCATTGGTGCAATCCTCGGCGCTGCGATTGCGCTCGCCGCCGCACTGGCGGAAACCTGGCAGTTCCTGGTTCTGGGAGCCGCCGCGATCGCGCTCTTGATCGCCAAGCGCGGGATCGTCTCGACGTTGCTGGTAGCGGGCACGGTCGGCGCGATTGTCGGTCTCGCCGGTGGCCCGCTACCGCTCTAGCGTGGCTCACCGTCCACTGTCCTGTGGCGCACGACCGTGGAAGCTGATCACCTGCTGGATTCCGCTCGGCCGGTTCGTGTACCGCATCTTGTAAGGCAGGAGGCCGGGAGTGAACGAGATCTGCTCGGCCGTCGCGCTCGCGCGCCACTTCGCCGGATTCGGACCCTGCTTGGCCGCGAGCCGCTTGCCGGCCTGGTTGATCGCCGCCCACAGCAGCGTGCGGCAGCGCTTAAGGTTGCCGCCTCCGCAGTAGCGCACGGCGTATTTGCCTCGTACGCGCTCACCGAGCATCGTCCGCAGGTCCTTGTTCATGTAGATGTGCCAACCCGAGTACTGACCACCGGGCGGCTGGTCGTATTGACCGTTGAACGAGGCCAGCTCAGCGCTCAGTTTCTTGCCGAGCACAGCCGAGGTCCAGGCATTCGCCAGCAGTGGCCACGCGGTGTCCATGATCGCGGCGCCCGGAGAGCTGATCTTGCCGTTTCCGGTGTGGTCGAGGCGACTGCTGCCGTTGCGCCGCCAGGCGTCCAGCAGGGAGAGCATCTTGGCGGCCCTGGCGCTCGGGGCGCGACCGCGGTGCAGCAGCTTTGACAGGACGGGCTCGAGCGTGATCTCCCGCACGTCCTGGGTCGCTGCTGCGTTCATCGCCGAGACGACCTTCGCCGGCGCCAGGTGCCGGCCGCTGCCCAGGTTTCTCAGCAGCAGATCGACCCGCTGCACGGCCCCGAGCGACCAGTTGTCGTCCGGCGCTTCGTATCCCGCCTGAGGCCGATTGTTCCAGTTGACGATCTCGCCGCTGCGGGGATTGTTGCCCTGAGGATGGTTCTTGAACGAGACCCAGCCGCGCCACTCCTCCTTGCCGCGTCCGTTAATCGGCATCGCTGGATCGACGTTCGAGGGACGGATCGGGATCAGGCCGCTGGTGAACACGCCGATGTCCTTGTCATCGACGTACAACGAATTGAACGTCTGTGGCGTCTGGTTCGCCGCCCTGAAGAACTGATGCACGTTGTGGACCAGTCCGTCCGTGAGGTCGTGGTAGAAGAGCAGGTCGAGCACGTCTTTGCCATAGCTGGCACGCCTCCGTGAGAGGGCGACGAGACGACCGTGCACGTGCGCGTAACCGATCACCGCACCATGCACCGTTCGGTAGAAGGTCACCTCGTGCGTGCCCGCCTTGGTGGTGAGCGCGCCGGCGTTGAAGAACTGCATCGCGCGGCACTTGCCGTTGAACAGGTAGCGATGGATGCTGCGACCGCACAAGGTCTCGACGTAGGTGTCAATCTGGTCGAGCCCGGCGGAGGTCAGCGACCACGCCGAGTCCTCGTTACGGCCGATGAAGACGTAGCCGGGGAACGGAGCCGACATCGCGCCCCGCTGGCTGATACCGGGGCCTTCGAGCTCCATCTCCAGAGTCAGTCCCGGGTAGGAGTAGCCGATCTGAGGACCAGCGACCATGATCGGATGGTGGGTGGCTGAGCGCTTCCCGGACGCCAGCAGCGCGTTGCTCGCGTGGCCGCGGAACTTGCGCTGGACGGCAAGTGCCTGCGTGGCCGCCGAGGACACGCTCCCTGCATCCAGTTGCATATTTCCCGAGGCGCTCTTCGGGCGCGGCTGGAGCTGCACTTTGCCGGGCACGCTCGCCGGAGATTCGGGGTCGTAGGCTTCGCGGAGGTCGTTCCAGACCGCCAGCCCGCGCTTCTTACCCAAACGCCCTCGCAAGGCCGAGAGGAACTCCGAACGGACCGCTTCGTCTCCGCCGCCCTCGCCCACGAACTGGTCCTTGAGCGCATTGAACGCGTAGATGTCGGTCCGGGTGAACGGTGCCCCGCCACCGTGAGCCGAGACGTATGCGTTGATCCCTTCCAGGCACACGTCGATGTCGTGCAGCACGGCGCGCCCCTTGGCGCCGTGAGCGAGCAGGACGCCGGTTTGCTTGCTCACTTCTCGCTCGGTCTGCGCGGTCGGCTTGAAGTTCGCCAGGCCGCCGATCAGCCCAATCGCGCTCACCCCAGGCGCGTCGACCGCTGCCAGTAGTGAGACATACCGGGCCTCGTTGAGCAGCAGGCTACGGTCCTCGGCGACCACCCACCCCGCGCCCCAGGTGACGTCGTCGCGCGTCTGACCGTGGATGTGCGGAACGTTGTAAGCGTCGCGGACGATCCTCACACCTGGACGGGGAACCGCCTCGGTAGTCCCGCTCACGTTGCCCAGCGACTCCGACTTGAAGTCGTGCTGCAGGTCGTTGGCGGTGACGTGGTTGAACAGCGGCGTGAGCGCGTTGTACATCACTGCCTGCTGGTTGGCGTTCGCGGGCGGCGGAAAAGTGCCGTACTGGCCCGACGGGATGATGTTGCGCGCGATCGTCGCGTAGTCGCGGGCCAGCGCCGACGAAGGAACGACCGTCAAGGCGGCGGCGACGAGCGCGGCCGCGAGCGATACGTGCTTACGTGCCACTGCTTCTTACCTCCTCGTTGTCTCGCTCGGGCGCCGGAGAGAGTACTCGATGACCGGGTGCCAGATCGCCCAATCGCCGTCGGCGTCATTAGCCAATCGTTCCAACTTGACAGAAAATCGCGGAGCCGCGAGGATGGGATTCTCCAACCAGATGGAGAGGGGCAAGCCCGTTGACCGGGGTTTTGTATGCAGTGGGGCGGTTCTGTGTGAGGCGTCGGTTTGTGGTTGTTGGGGTCTGGTTGGTGCTGGCGGTGGCGTTGGTGGTGGTGTCGCAGCAGTTGGGCGATAACACCAACGACAACTTGTCGCTGCCCGGAACCGATAGTCAAAAGGCGACGGACACGCTTTCGAAGTCGTTCTCGGCGCAGTCGAACGGGACCAGCCCGATTGTGTTGCACGCGCCGAGCGGGAAGCTGACCGATTCCAAGTACTCGGGTGCGGTGAATGATGCGGCGGCGGATGTGGCGAAGGCTCCCAACGTCGCCTCGGTCGTCAATCCGTTGACGTCGCAGGGAGCCTCGGCGCTCAGTAAGGATCAGGCGACCGGGTACTTGTCGGTGACGCTGTCAGTCAGTCCGGGGTCGCTATCGGTCGGTGACGCGCAGAAGATCATCGATGCTGCGGCGAAGCCGGCAAAGAGCGCGGGGCTTCAGGTCGAGACCGGTGGCCAGTTAGGGCAGAAGGTCTCTAAGCCCTCAACCGAGTCGAGCGAGCTGATCGGAATCTTGGCCGCGATGGTGATCCTGACGTTCACGTTCGGGACGGTCGCAGCGATGCTGTTGCCGATCGTGACCGCCGTATTTGCGTTGGCGGCGACATTGGCCGTGATCAGGATCTTGGGGCATGTGGTGACGGTCCCGACGGTCGCACCGACGTTGGCGACGATGATCGGGTTAGGGGTCGGGATCGACTACGCGCTGTTTATCGTGACCCGCCATTTCCGGGGAATGCGTGCTGGTTGGGGAATCGAGGAGTCGATCGCGCGGGCCGTGGCCACTTCTGGAGGGGCGGTGTTCTTTGCCGGGAGCACGGTCACGATTGCGTTGGTGTCGCTGGCCGTCGCGGCGATCCCGTTGGTGACCACGATGGGATTGATGGCGGCGATCGCGGTCGTGGTCGCGGTGCTGGCCGCGCTCACTCTGCTCCCGGCCGAGCTCGCGATCCTCGGCCCCAGGATCAACTCCCTACGCGTGCGCCGGCAACCGTCAGATGAGCAGGCCAAGCAAGGGCTGTGGGCGAAGTGGGCGGCGGATATCGCCAAGTTCCCGCTGGTCGCTGGACTGGTGGCGCTGGCGATCCTGATCCCGCTGATGATCCCGTTGCTTTCCCTGACCCTGGGCCAGCAGGACACCGCCGCGCTGTCGACCTCGACCACCGCCCGGCGGGCGTATGACCTGATCTCAGAGAACTTCGGCCCCGGGGTAAATGGACCACTGCTGATCGCAGTCTCGCTCGGATCGCCCGCCTCCTCTACCAGCGACTCCCGCCTCCAAACCCTGCAAAAAGACGTCTCGAGCACCAGCGGCGTGGCCGGCGTGACCCCGGTCACGCTCGACAAAGCCGGAACCACGGCGTACTTCAACGCGATCTCAAAAACCGGCCCCGCGGAGACCGCCACCACCAACCTCGTACATCAGCTACGCGACAGCGCAATCCCGAAAGCCGAACAGGGCACCAACATGCACGCCTACGTAGGCGGCACGACCGCCGCCTACGACGACCTCGCGAGCAAGATCTCCAGCAAACTCCCGCTGCAGATCTTGGTCGTGATCGCCCTCAGCTTCGTTCTCCTAGTCCTCGCGTTCCGCACGATCGTGGTCCCGCCCCAAGCCGCGATCATGAACCTCCTCTCGATCGGCGCCTCCTACGGCGTGCTCACCGCGGTCTTCCAGTACGGCTGGCTCAGTGGGCTCATAGGTCTCGACGGGCCCGTCCCAATCGTTTCCTACGTGCCCCTGTTCATGTTCGCGATCCTGTTCGGCCTGTCCATGGACTATGAAGTGTTCCTCGTCAGCCAAATCGAAGAACACGTCCACGCCGGCGAGGACAACAAGAGCTCTGTCGTCTCTGGACTGGTCACCAGCGCCCGGGTGATCACCTCCGCCGCCCTGATCATGGTGTTCGTGTTTGGCAGCTTCGTCCTCAACGGCGATCCCACGATCAAGCAATTCGGCGTCGGCCTCGCTGTGGCCGTGATCCTTGACGCCACGATCGTCCGCTGCCTACTCGTCCCCGCTCTGATGATCCTGATGGGCAAAATCAATTGGTACATGCCCCATTGGCTCGACAGAGCTGTCCCTCACCTCAGCATCGAAGGCGCCGAGTTCTTCGACCAGCGCGAGCCGGCCCCGCCAGCCCCTGCCGTCTCAGATCTCCGGTAGTGGAGTTTGATTGGCCCGGTTTTGTTGGGCTTTTACGCCCCGGAGGTCTTGCGAATATGTGCAGGATTTGGTCGTCTGGTGGGGTGTTGACCGGCTCGTCTGGTGACACGGGTGAGTTGGCGGGGATGCCGGCACCGTTGGAGTTGCGCCTGGAGGTTGTGGGTGAGAATGTGGTGATGTCGTATGGGGGGCGGGCGCTGGCGTGTTATGAGCGCAGCGATCAGGGGATGCGTAATTTGGCGATCGTGTCGTTGACGCGGGCCGGGGTGAAGTGCGTGGAGGTGGGCCGGCTGTTCGGGATGCGTCCTGAGCATGTGAGTCGTCTGCGCGGGCTGGTGGCCGAGGGGGGGTCCGGGGCGCTGGTGCGGCCGATGGGACGCCCGCGGAAGCTTGATCGTGGCGCGGTCGCGCGGGCATATGAGATGTTTGATCATGGTGTCACGGGTGCCGAGATCGCCAAGGCGCTCGGCGTGTCGGAAGCAACGATCTCGCGGTTGTTGGCTCGTCGACCCGCGCCTGAGCGCCGCGAACTGATCGAGCCCGATCGGGGAGACGTGGACAGCCTGGACGCGGTGTGTTTCTGAGTTAAAGCCACAGATCGGGGAGCGAATTAGTCCACATCGGTGGGGCTCCGGCGGTTGGCTTTGGATTGCTGGATTCGATGGTAGGCGATTCGTGCCCACCGGGCGAGCTTGAGCCCGCGTTTCCGGGCAGCACGGATCCGCGGGCCGCGGCCTTCGTGCTCGTCCTCAGGCGTGACGTACCCGATCCCGGCGTGCAGGCGCACGGTGTTGTATTGCCGGCGGACGTCGGCGAGCTCGGCGCGCAGCACCTCGGGATCCTTGATGCGGTCCAGGTGCGGCCAGTCGGCCTTGACATGCGAGAACAGCGACTCGATCCAGGC
Source organism: uncultured Solirubrobacterales bacterium (assembly GCA_963836065.1). Lineage (GTDB taxonomy): Bacteria > Actinomycetota > Thermoleophilia > Solirubrobacterales > Solirubrobacteraceae > Palsa-465. The sequence goes on along the minus strand of CAWIII010000021.1, from coordinate 218,296 downwards.
CTGATCGGTTGGAGTTCCGGGCCGGCCAAAGTGTTGCGCGATCGCGCACATCGCCATGAACTCGCGCGTCGAGCCGCTCCTCATCTGCGGCCCGTTGTCCGAGACGGCCAAGAGGATCGGCGCCAGCTCGGGCTCATCAACGGCGGCATCGAAGGGGAAGGTCTCGGCGGGCACGGCGTCCTGGCGGGCCTCCACGAGCTCGAGCAGCCCCTCGAGTTCGAGCGCATCCATGAACACGACCTGCACCTGCGTCGAGGTCTCCTCGATGCTCACGAGCTCTGTGATCCACTTGCGGGTCACGAGGTCCATCACCGCGAACACCGCATGGTTCGGACAGCCCGCGAAGTGGGTGCAGTCGTAAATCCAGATCGAGTTCTTGCGGTAATCGGCCCGCTCCGGGAACGGCTTGCGCTCCGACCGGACCCGGCGAGGTCGTTTCAGAACCAGCCCGTGAGCAGCCAAAACACGACGGACGGTCGCCGGCGAGACCCACACCAGTCCGAGGTAGCTCCCGCGGTGCGCGAGCTTGCGATGCGAACGATCGATATCGCCCCAGGCCTCGAACAGCTGAAGGATCGCCTGCTCCTCCACCGGTCTGAGCCCGTGCAACGCCGCACCGGGCTTACGATCCTCCAGGCAGCCGTCATCACGCCGGCGGCGCCACCGCCACGCCCGCCCCTCGTCCAGCTCGAGGTACGTGCAGGCGCGACGGTGATCCCACCCGTCCAGCACGGCCTTATCGATCAGATCCAGCAGCTCATGCTTGGTGGCCGTGTCGACGCGGCGAGGGACCCGGCCACTCAGTCCCAGCGCTCTTTTCCCTCCGCGAGCATCAACCGCACGCCCATCTCCTTCAACGCCTCCGACAGCCTGGCGATCTCCGCCCTCGCCGCCGCAAGCTCTGGGTCCGGGCCGCCGTGGCGCACCCCCGGCCGGGACGCCGCGAACGCGTCCAACGCGCCCTGCTTACCGACCTGCCGCAGCTTCACGATCGTCGATCGATCCACCCCCGCACGGTCGGCCGCCTCCACCGTCGAGACTTCCCCGCGCACCAGCGCGAGCCAGATCTCATACTTCTGCGAAGGCGAGAGAAACCGCTTCCTCCGACGGCCCCCGTCACTGCCTGCTGAATGTCCCGGCCCGGTCATCAAGACCTCCTACTGATCGTGCCGGAAGCCTCGCAGATGTGGGCTAATGAAATCCGGGATCTATGTCATTGACTCAGACGCAAACCACGGCGAGGAACGCGGCTGAGAGCGTTGCGATGGTTGATAGTGGCGCGGTGGGGACGGTGACCCAGGTCGCGCTGCTTGACAGTGCGGACGTTGCGGTCGATTCGGCAGAGGCGGCCGATGCGGGTGAGCCGATCGTGGTGGCCGATGGTGATGGTCAGCACGTCGGTGGCGTTGATGGGCCGGTGGGAGTGCGGATCGCCGAGGGTGGCGGCCGCTGCGCGTATGCGGGGGCGATGCTTTTGCACCCGTTCTTGGATAAGGTCGGCGCGGGCGAGGTGTTCTCGGCGCTTGACTCGGGTCCGTCACGGCGTTTTGACAGTACCGCGGTGGCGCTGACTGGCACGTTCGCGTTCGCGCTGGGGACATCGTCGCTGGAGGGCTCAAAGCATCTGCTGCCGAGCGACGCGGGACTGCTGGTCGGGATCGAGCGCTTCCCGCATTTGCGGACGCTCCGCCCGCGCCTTGGGGCGCTGGCCGACGCGGCCGACCCGCTCGTGGTGCAGGTCGCGCTGGCCAAAGCGATCCTCGACGCCGACCCCGAGCCGCCGAGTGTGTTTTTCGTCGATGAGCACTTCGTCGCCTACACCGGGTCGCGTCCGGTCGCGAAGGGGTGGAACACGCGGCGCCGTCACGCTGAGCCTGGACGCCACGAGACGGTGATCGTCGATGACAGCTGGCGCGCGGTGTGCTTCGCGTCCGCCCCGCCTCAGGGCCTAGCCGCGGGCATGTTGGGCCCGCTCGAGCAGCTGCGGGCGATCTGCGGCGAGCGGCCGGTGATGATCGGCTTTGACCGCGGCGGCTCGTTCCCTAAGGCGTTTGGCGAGCTGCGCGACCGCGGGTGGGACTGGGTTACCTACCGCCGCGCGCCGCTCGCTACCCCGACGGTCAAGCCGCGTGGGTCGTGGGTCGCGCTCGACGGGCGCCGGCGCGACCTGCGGGTCGCCGACGAGATCGTCGAGCTCGACGGCTACGGCCCCGCGCGACAGATCACGCTCTATGAGCACGGGCGGGTCGCGCTGCAGATCCTGACCAGCGACCTCAGAACCCGGGCGGCGCGCCTGGCGCACGTGCTGCGCTGCCGGTGGTGCATCGAGAACACCTCTAAGTACCTCGAGGACCATCACGGCCTGCACTTGAGCTGCCCTGGGATTCGCGGAGGCTTTGAAACGAGGATTCGTTCCTCGAGCAAGGAACTGCAAGTTCATGCCCAGAGCCAGGAAGTATCCAGAGGAGCTGATCGACCGTGGCGTGCGTTTGGCGCTCGAGTCGGGCCGGCCGGTAGCTGCGGTCGCGCGCGATCTCGGTATCGGTCACGAGGTGCTGCGTAAGCGGGTTCGTCTGGCCGAGGCCGACGGCGGCCTGCGGCCGGATCTGCCCACGACCGAGGAGCGCGAGGAAATCAAGAAGCTCCGCAAGGAGAATCATGAGCTGCGTCGCGCGAACGAGATCTTGAAGGCTGCCAGCGTGTATTTCGCGATCGAGCTCGACGCAGACCGACCGAGGTGAGCGCGTTCATCGATGATCACCGCGACCGCTTCGGCGTCGAGCCGATCTGCCGGACCCTGGACGTGTCGGCGTCCGCGTACCACCAGCGCGCGACCGGCGAGCGGTCCGCCCGCCGCGTCGAGGACGAGCGGTTGACCGGCCGGATCCGGGAGGTGCACGAGGCCAACTACGAGTGCTACGGCTACCGTCGCACGCACGCTCAGCTGGTTCGCGAGGGCGAGACCGCCGGCCGTGACCAGGTCGCCCGGCTGATGCACGCGGGCGGCATCCAGGGCGCGAAGCGGCGCGGCAAGCCATGGAAGACGACTACCGCGGATCCTGAGGCGCAGCGGGCGTCTGATCTCGTCCAGCGGGACTTCACCGCCACCGCGCCGGACCGGCTGTGGGTCGGGGACTTCACCTACCTGCGGAGCTGGGAGGGCCGGTCGTTCTTCTCGTTCATCATCGACGTGTTCTCGCGGATGATCGTCGGGTGGCAGATCGCCCGTCACATGCGCACCAGCCTGGTGCTCGACGCGCTCCGGATGGCGCTCGCGATCCGCCAGCCCGGCGCGGACTTCGAGCTCGTGTCCCACAACGACCACGGCTCGCAATACACCGCGGAGGACTACACCCAGCAGCTCGACGATGCGCACGTGCTGGCGTCGGTCGGGTCGGTCGGCGACTGCTACGACAACGCGCTCGCCGAATCGTTCGTCGACAGCTACAAGACCGAGCTGATCGCCGATCGCGTGTGGCGCTCCCACGCGCAGCTCGAGCTCGCGACCGTCGACTACGTCGCCTGGTTCAACACGCGCCGGCTGCACTCCTCGCTCGGGAACGTACCGCCCGTCGAGCACGAGCAGCGACACGTCGCGGCGCTCGCCGCTGACCCTGAAGCGCTGCTGTCTCCGACGGGCTCTGTCACCCTTGAACCGCTCCGGGGTGTACGACCCCTTCGGGGTCGTCTCCGCTGTGAGGGTGGGTAACTATTCACACTAACTTGATATAATTACTCACAAGGACCTACAAACCCGGTCTCCGTCAAACCCAGGGCATTCCAACTGGCTCTGCGACTACCACATGAACCTCGCGCCGGACACCACGCCCGTCCGCAACCCCGAGCGCACCAAAGCCCTCTCACTGCTACGACAAAACCAGCAGACCGTCGCCGAGCTCGAGCAACGGATCGGCCAGCACCTCACCACCACCGCCACCACGTTGGCGCTCACGGGGTATCGTCGTGAACGAGGAGGTTCCTGCGTGAGTTATGTCGGGACGAGCGAGGGTGCTGGGAGCCGCCGGTGGGCGGCGGTCGCGGCGTCGGTCAGGTAGGCCAGCGGCGAGCGGTGTTGCAGGCGGCAGGTCTCGCGGATGGATTGGATGCGTTCGATCCAGCGGCTGCCCTGCTCGCACTGGGTGCCGCCTTGAAGGCGGCGCATCAGGACGGCGTGTCTGACGGCGCGCTCGGCGGCGTTGAGGGTGTCAGTTCTTCCGTGTAAGCTGACTATTTGAGTGTAACAGTTACCTAGATAATGTCAAGAGTGAGGGTGTCTTGCGGTTTGGTGTCGATTGTTCGTCGGTGCCACCCCATTCCGTCACCCATTCCGCCGGTCGTTGCGACACGCCTCTTCCAGCAACCAAGCAGTATCGTCTGGCGACGGGCACGGGCGGCGGGGAAGGGGGAGTTGCTAGATGTCACTGTCGGGGATGCGGTCGGGGAACTGGATCTTGAAGGCTGCGAGTGCGGACTGCCAGTGCAGCACCTGTTGCCATCTGGTCTCGGCCTTGGTGATCGCGAGGTAGATGAGCTTGCGGGCGGCGTCCTCGGTCGGGAAGTGCCCTCTCGTCTTGATGATCTTGCGGGTCTGGCGGTGCAGCGCCTCGATCGAGTTGGTCGTGTAGATCACGCGGCGGACCTCTTCGGGGTAGGCGAGGAACGGGGTGATCTGCTCCCAGTGCTCAAGCCAGCTCTGGCTGATCGTCGGGTAGCGCTCGTCCCACTTCTCGGCGAACGCCTGCAGCTGATCGCGGCGTGGTCGGCGTTGGCGGCCGTGTAGATCGTGCGCAGGTCGGCGGCACGTGCTTGCGGTCCTTGTAGGAGACGAATTTCAGCGAGTTGCGGACCTGGTGCACGATGCACGTTTGCACTGTGGCGTGCCGGAAGGTCGCCTCGATCGCCTCGACGAACCCGCTGAGGCCGTCAACGCAGACGAACAGGATGTCCGACGCCGCGGGTCTTGATGTCGGTCAGACGTGCATCCAGAACTTCGCGCCCTCGGTGCGCTGAAACCATAGGCCGAGCACATCGCGCTCACCCTCGAGGTTCACGCCGATCGCCACGTAGCAGCGAAGTTCCGCACCGTGTGGCCCTCGCGGATCTTGACCACCAGCGCGTCGAGGTAGACGATCGGATACAACGCTCCAGCGGCCGGTGCTGCCATGCCTTAGCGTCCTCGAGCACCGCGTCGGTGATCCGCGAGATCAGATCCGGCGAGACCTCGCTCCCGTAGATCTCGGCCAGGTGCCCCTGGATCTCGCGGTCCGTCAGCCCGCGCGCGTAGAGGCTGATCACCTTCTCGTCAAACCCCACCCAGCGCGTCTGGCGCTTCTTGACGATCTGCGGTGCGAACGTACCCTTGCGATCCCTCGGCGAGCTGATCCGCAACGGCCCGTGATCGGTGATCAGCGTCTTAGACGGCTTGCCGTTCCGCGAGTTCCCACCCTCCGCGCGGCGCCTGCCCGGCCGCATACCCCAGATGCGCGGTGAGCTCCGCCTCGAGCGCCCGATTCAAGAGCCGGCGCGTGACATGCGCCAGCACCCGTCGGGCCCAGCGATCTCCTGCGCAGTGCTCGCGCCCGCCAGCAACGCATCGAGCACCTCATCAGAGATCTCAAGCTCCTGATCACCGAGCGCCGGGCCGCCTGCAACCCCGGCAGCGCTCCACGCCGGCCGCTCTCAACGAGCTCGCTTTGCTCCTCGCTCGGATTCACATAACCAAGCTCGAAGTCGTCAGCCGAGCCGCAGGATGACGCAATGTTATGACTAGTAGACACAGGAAATGTAGACATGACCAGTCCTTTCGAGTTCGTCGGGTCGATCTGGAGGTCGGGAACGTCGCAGAAGGTCCACAGCGCGTCGTACTCCTCCAACAGTCCGGCGGCGAAGTTCGCTGTCTTGGTGTGGTGGCCGGTGGCGCATTGCTCGAGCAGTACACGGATCTGCGCTCGCGGCGGCGCCAGCTGGTCACTGAGCCAGTCCGGGTCGTGGCCGTCGGTCAGGAACTCTCGGTGGATAGCGATCACTTCGCGCGCGAGCTTGACGAGTTGTGTGCCGCGGCGGCCGGCCGCCCCGGTGCGCTGGGAGACCTCGACCAGCTGGCGAATGACGTGGCACCAGCAAAGTTGTTGTTGGAGGACGTCGAGGAAGTGATAGCCGGTGTACCGGTCGCTGATCACGAACCCGCCGAACTCATCGCCCAGCAGCGCCTTTGCCGCCTTTTGGGACCGGGTCGGGTCGATTCGAAAACACGCCACCAGCGCCGACGCCGCGACCCACAGCCACTGCTGAGCTCCCTGAAGGCGCCACGTCGTCTCGTCCATATGCACGGCCTCGGCCTTGCGGATCGCGTCCCGCAGCTCAGCCCACGGATCGGCGAGGATCGCGCTCATCCGCATGATCGCGTTGTCGATCGACCCCGTCGATGCCGGGATCCGGAACACCTCAACGACCGTCTGACGGACCTGGTCACGCGAGAGCCTAAACACGCCGGCGAGCATCGCGATATGCGCATCGATACGCGGCCCGAACCCCGACAGGGCACCCGCCGACAGCTGCGCGAGCGTCGCCTTCTGACACGCCGGGCAGCGCAACCGCAGCCGGGCGTGCTCGAACACCAGCGGGCGGATCACCGGCAACTCGAACTGCTGATGGCACACCGGATCGCCGACCCGCTCCTCGCTGCCGTCAAACACATGCCCGCAACCGCAACAGTCAGGCAGATGCGCGACCCGCTTGTCCAGCCGCTCGGGCGCGACCAGCTCCCGGGTCTTGCCCTGATGCCCCGGCTGGCCGCCGGACTTGCGCATCGAGCGCTTGTACGCCTCCCGCGCCAACCGGCGACGCTCGGCCCGAGACGCCGGCGGATCCGACGACGGCGGCTTGTCGCTATTCCCCGAGTTCTGGCCAAGGCGACGCTCGAGCTCCTCGACCCGCTCACGCAGCAGCACGACCTCGTCAAGCAACGCCAGCACCAGCTGCCCCGCCGGCTCCCCGCCCGCCAACCCGATCGCCTCTACCTCGTCACGCCGCACGCACGCAAAATTCCATGCAACACGCAGGAACCCTGCTCACAACCACGACACCCCCCTGAACGCCTACGCCACCACCGACACCAACCCAGCCGAAACGCTCTGCATGCTGCAAGCAGACCTTCACACCGCACGCGCCGACATCGTCGCAGCCGGCGCAGCGCTCAAGCCGATCCCCGCGAAGCTACCAGCGAACACAATCGACCCCGACGCCAAGCGCGCGACACCGCGCACCAACCGCCGCGCCCTACAAACCGTCTGCCGCCTACTCGCCTACAACGCCGAGCTCGACCTCGCCCGCGCCCTGAACACCTACCTCGCCGACCCCGACGAATACCGCGCGATCACCCGCCACCTAATGCACCAGCCCGGACACATCCACTACACCCCGACCAGCATCACCGTCACGATCGACAAACCCCACGCGCCCCGCATCGCACGCGCCCTCACCTTACTGATGGACCAGATCAACAACACCCCACCCAAACTAGCCGGCGACAGCCGCAGAATCACCTACAGCACGTCCACGCCTTGACATCCGACCGCTGTCCTACGACCGGAGATCTGAGCCTGAGCCGGCCGGCGCAGCCACCAAGGCCTCATCCGTCGAGAAGACCGGTGTCAATCGACGAGGCGCGTCAATAGCGAGGCCCGGCTCAATAGAGAAGGCCCCGCCTCAGCGGGGCCTCTCCGTAGCAGACCTATAAGCCGGATCTTGTCGAGAGCAGTCATCCATCTACGCGGCCTACCCGGACCTTAGCGGGCCACCTACAAACGGTCCTGCTTGGCCTAGCATCGGGTGGGGTTTACCTCAGCCGCCGCGTCACCGCGACGCTGGTGCGCTCTTACCGCACCATTTCACCCTTACCGGCCTGGAACTCTGCAGCGGCCCCAGGCTTAGGCGGTGTCGTTTCTGTGGCACTTTCCCGCGGGTTTCCCCGGGTCGGGGTTACCGACCACCCTGCCCTGTGATGTCCGGACTTTCCTCGAAGGCATTCACCTCCGCGACTGCTCAGCCTGCGCTCGAGAGCATAGCGGGCTCACCTCGGCGGAAACGGGATCGGCGGAGCTCTGATCGGCGGGCCTCACCTCGACGCAAACGGTCTACAAAAGGGTTGAACCGCAGCACCGGCAGGATCCGCCGATCGGCAGCGCGTGCGCGCCGTACTCCGGCGCCATCTCCGCCGCGCCGCAGACCGGGCAGTCCACCGCCCGATGGGCGGTGAGCCCCTCCCAGGCATCGACAAGCGTCTCGTCGAGCGTCGGCTCACCGCCCACCGCGTCAAACAGCGTCGGCCGGCTGAGCATCAAAGTGGTCACACGCCGCTCCTCATGGAAGGCTCCGCATCAGGCCGACGACCTTCCCAAGCACGCGCACGTCCCGGCTACGGATCGGCTCCATCGAGTCGTTCTCAGGCTGCAACCGCACATGATCCGATTCATGGAAGAACCGCTTCACCGTCGCCTCCTCGCCCAGCAGAGCGACCACGATGTCTCCGTCGCTAGCCGTGTCCTGCGGTCTGACGACGACCAGATCGCCCTCCAGGATGCCGACGTTCTTCATCGATTCACCCCTTACGCGCAGCAGGTACTCACCGTCCTCCCCACCTGCATACGAGGGGGTCTGCACGTAGTCCTCGATGTTCTCTTCTGCCAGCACCGGCTGACCGGCCGCCACTTGGCCGACCAACGGCAGTCCCGGCCGCACGAACCCCCGGACGCCCGCGGCGGCACGGTCGAATAGCTCGATCGCGCGAGGCTTCGACGGATCGCGCCGCAACAGCCCGATGCGCTCGAGGTTGGCAAGGTGCGCGTGCACGGTCGAGGAAGACGCCAGACCGACCGCCTTGCCGATGTCACGGACCGTCGGCGGATACCCGTACTTGGCTGAGTAGCGCTTGATGAAGTCGAAGATCTCTTGCTGACGCTTCGTTAGATCCATCCGTCCACTCCTTGCTCGGTGTAGCGGGGCGGTGCCCATCGGTCGAACATGTGTTCGGAAATGTAGCGCTGGTCCAGGACAGACTCAATAAATGGGGCTCGGCGCGAAGACTTTGGGCCGCTTCGCAGTGCGACCAGCTTGGCCCTGTTTCGCGGCGGACGCTCGCAGCGCCCTCTGCAGCGTGTTACTTCGAAGCTCGGCGACCGCCCCTCCTCGCGCGCTGCCCGCGACTTCTCCGATCCGTTCAGGCCCCCTCTCCGGGCTATACTGGCCGCCCACGCGCCTGTGGCGGAATTGGTAGACGCGCAAGGTTGAGGGCCTTGTGGACTGTATGGTCCGTGGAGGTTCGAGTCCTCTCGGGCGCACTGGGAAAGCCCCGCAAACGCTGGGCTTTTGTGTGCGGCGACGGCATCGTTGCGTTCGTCCGGTGGTGGACGTACTGTTGCCTCGTCGTTGCGCGGCGCGACCACGTCGCGATGCCCGTCGGGCGCGTCCAAGGCCTGGTCATCGATCCCAGCGATCATCACGTGACACACATCCTGCTCGACGAGGGCCACCCCTGGGGCAAGAAGCGGGTCGCGATTCCGATCAGCGCCGTGAAACGCCTCGGCCCGATCATTCGACTGAATCTCACCGAGGACGAGGTGCGTGACCTGCCACCGATCGACGTCCATTCACCCGATTGACCCGGACGGACCGGGGCAGGTCGCGGCAGCTGCGCGCTCTCTGTTTCGCGCGCGGCGACAGCATTCCAAGCCAATGTGAATTGACCTCAACACGACCTAGAGGGCAAAGCCGCCATCGAGAACGCGTGATCGACCGAGAGGCCCTCGTCGATGCGGTCGCGGGCTGCCTCAGAGTCGGGTCGTAGGCTGTCGTCCCGGCGCCGTCGCCGTGAAAAGACAGGCTCAGGAAGCCTCCATCTGGTCGGATGGGTCAGTAGTGGAGCTGCTGGGCGATCGGGTCCGCGTTTGGTGAGCCCACTTCTGTCGCCTCGTCACATCCGGGGGCGGCCTTGCAGCACGCGACACTGCTGAACACCGAGTTTGTCCCGGTAGTGATGTCGAGGAAACCAGGCGCGTGCTTGGCGATGTAGTAGAGCATCGGCGGGATGAATCCGGGCATTGGCCACTTTTCTGCTTGGCGACCTGGTCCCAAAGCGCGATCATCCCTGCCACGAGAGGCGTCGATGCGGTGGTGCCACCGACGTAGGCGATCGTGCGCCGACATGGTCGTTCTCGAGCGGGAGTTGATGATTGCCTGGGGCGGCGCTGAGAGCGTCGAGCGCCGCCGGCCATGTCCAGGGTTTCGTATCCATGAGGGGATAGCCCTACGGCGCTCCTGTGGCCGTGCTGCGGTCGGCATCGGCGAGCACCGCGACCGGAGAGTCGGGCTGCTGTCCGCCCAGGCGCTTGCGGAACACGTAGTAGGTCCAGCTCTGGTAGAGGAGCACAAGTGGTGTTAAGGTCGCTGCGGCGACGGTGATGATGACCAGTCCGTGGTGCCCGGCCGCTGCGTTGGAGATCGTGAGGCTGTTCGCGAAGGTCGGGCTCGAGACGAGCACGCGCGGATTGAGCCCGGTGAAGATCGTCGCCACGATCCCGATCGTGGCGAGTGCCGTCATCGCGAACGCCCATCCGCTTGTGCGTCCGCGCGCGAACACGATCGGGCTGGGGTGCGCGCCGGCTGACGTTCGGCAAGACGAGCCCACCTAGGAGCGACCACTAGCGCCTTGCGGCGGTGTGCCCGCCACCTCGTACGCCGGCCTCACGCCGCCGTCTCCCGGCGCGCCTGATGAGATCGACGATGAACGCTGCCGCGAGAACCAGGGCGACCAAATACACGACCAGACCCACGTCGCGCACCCACCTGAACGTGACGTTGTGAGGAGCGGTGGCGGCGATCGCCGAAGCGATGGCCAGGCCGACAACGATAAATCCGAGCGTTGTCGTTCGCACCATGGCGCGCACCTCGTCCATCCGCGGCGCGACGTCTGAGGTGTCGATCTTGACCTCGAAGCGGCCTTTGCGCGCCTGGCGCAGCCACATGCTGGTCGCTTCCTGAAGAGAGGGCAGCTGTTGCAGCGCCTCGCGGGCCGCGTACGTGGCCTGCTTCTTCGCGAAGTCCGAGACCCGCTCTTCTGTCACGCCGTCCAGGACGAGATCGCGCGTCATCTCGACCGCCCTGGCGCTGAACTCGCTGGCGTGTCCGGGCGGGTAGAGGACCTTCATGAACTCCGCCGACTGAGTCATCGCCTTCATCGCCAGCGAGAGCTGCGGGTCCGGGCGGTAACCGGCGTCGCGCAGCAGGTCCATCGAGGTCGACATGATCCCCGCGAGATCGAGCTTCTCGCCCTCCGGCACGTCCATCAGCGGGCCGACATGGACCGCGAATGTCTCGTCGAACGGCTTCGGGTTGGTTTCGCGGAACGGCTCGCTCAACGCGCGCAGCGACTGCGCCAGCGCACGCGGATCATTCTTGGTCGAGGTGTACAGCAATCCAACGAGATTCAGCCGCTGGCGCAGACCGAGCTCGCCGACCATCCCCGTGTCGATGAACGTCAGCGCCCCCGTGTCGAGGTTCACGAGCACGTTGCCTGGGTGCGGGTCGGAGTGGAAGAACCCGTCGACCAGAATTATCTTGATCGCCGCCCGCACCGCGTTGTCGGCGATCTCCTCCGGATTGAGGCCGGCCGCGATGATCGCGTCGCGGTCGTTGGCCTCCACGCCGTCGACGAACTCCATCGTCAGCACACGTTGACCCGAAAGCTCGCGAATCACCTCCGGGACGGCAACGCCCGTCAGCGCTTCGAGGTTTCGCGCAAGCCGGCGAGCGTTGTACGCCTCCAGCCGGTAGTCCAGCTCCAGCACCAACGCGCCACCGAACTCCTCGATGATCTCCCGCGCGCCCGACTCCCGCGCCACCGCGGACCGGCGCTCGGCGAACTGCGCCGCGTTCTCGAGGATCAACAGGTCCGACTCGACCTGCGACGCGATGTCCGGCCGCTGGACCTTGACGATCACAGGCCGGCCGCCGACGAGCGTCGCGCGATGCACCTGCGCCAGCGACGCCGCGGCCAACGGCTTGGGATCGAAGCTCTCGAACAGCTCATCCGGCGGAGCGCCCAGCTCGCCCGCGATCACCTCGCGCGCCTGCTCCACCGGGAACGGACGGACGTGGCTCTGCAGTCGCGCCAACTCGTCCTCCCAATCGGTCGGCAGCGTGTCCGCCCGACTGGAAACGATCTGGCCGAGCTTCACATACGTGGGCCCCAGCTCCTCGAGCATCAGACGCGCCCGCTGTGGCATTGTCAGCGCTTCTACGCGCTCGGAGTAGAACCAGCCCTGGAGCGCGCGCCGAACGTTTCCGGCCAGCCCGCGGTTGAACATCGCGTCCGAGCTGTAACGCAGGAACACGTCGTAGATCTGCATCAACCGCAGGCGCTCGTCGATCCGCTCGCGCATGCTCGAAGCGCTCATTCGGCAAACCCCCGTCGCTCCTGCCCCTGAACGATCGGTGGCACCAGGCCGAGCATGTTGTCGAGCACGTAGCTCAACACTCCGAGCACCACGCCGGCCGCCAGCACAGCGAAGAGCCCATCCGTGTGGAGCAGCGGCGTGAGCGCGTCGAGCAGCCAGAAGGTGATGACATCGACAACGATCACCACCAATCCCAGCGAGCCCGGCAGCGCGGGCAGCGCCACGAACTGGATCACCGGCTTCACGAACGCGTTGATCACCCCGAAGATCACCCCCAACGCGAGATACCCGAGCACCGGATGACCGGTGCTCTCCTTCACTCCCGGCAAGACCAACACCACGAGCGCCACGGCACCCCCGTTGACCCCGACGCCTGCGGCAAGCACCCGCCAAGGCCGCCGATGCAGATGCACCCTCGAAGCGTGTGTTCGTCGACCCTCCGGCGCCCGCTCCGCGCGCCCGAGCCGCAGGGGCTCACCGACCTGTCCTCCAGGTTTTCCGCCCACACTCATCGGTGCCGCCATCTCAGCGGCCAGCGACACCGACAGCCACATTGCCCGCACGTGACTCGGCCCCGTGCACACACGGTGCATCGGCGGCGCGCACCTCCCACCATTCAGGTGGGTCCTTTGTGCGTGCTCGTTTCGCGGTTCATCGTCGGCAGCCCGCGGCGGCGTCGAGCGCTGTCTATCGGCGCGCCGATAGCGTTGCTGTTCTTACTGATGCAGGCGAGCTATCGGGCACTGTTCTTGGTGTCGCCCAACCTTTCACCGCGCGCTTGCGCGCGAGCCTTGGGCGCGTCGCCCATGGGCGCGCTTCAGGTTGATTGGCCAATCTGAGCGTCCCGATCTTCGCCCTGCTTAGGCCCGGAGCGACGGCGGAATCCGCAGCCGCGTGACAACAGTCTCATCCGGAGCGGGTGATGGCGCGCTCCCACACCGGTGCGACCGTTGACTCGTGGGATGCTTTCTGGCAGTTCTCGCGCTGATCTCGCCCCGGCTCGTGCTCGTGCTGCTGTGGATCTTCAGCAACGTGCTGAGTCGCGCCTTCGACAGCTGGGTGATCCCGCTATTGGGATTCTTCTTCCTGCCGTGGACGACGCTCGCCTACGCGGCTTTTTGGGACTGGGGCCCGGGCCACCATGTCTACGGCTTCGAATGGTTCTTCATCGCCCTCGCCTTCTTCATCGATGTCGGCTCGTACGCCGGCGGGTGGCGGGCGCGGCGATGACCCACTGACGGGCGGCGGTCAGCCAGTCGCCGTTCCGTCGGTCTCCGCCAGGAAGATGAGCGCGGCCTTGACCCGTTTGCTGACGTCGTCGGCGTCGCCAATGTCGAGCTTCAAGAAGATGGAGTTCACGTGCTTCTCGACGGATCGCTTCGTCAGGACGAGCCGGTCAGCGATCACCGCGTTGCTCTTGCCCTGGGCGATCTCGGCCAGCACCTCGCGCTCGCGCGGAGTCAGCTCCGCGACCGGAGAGTTCGACCGGCCGGAGCGTGCGGAAACGAGCACGTCGATGATCTTCGAATCGACGGACGACGCGCCGGCAGCCACCGAGCGGATAGCCGACAGCAGCACCGCGCGGTCGTGCAGTCGCTCCTTGAGCAGGTAAGCGCGGCCGTCGGAGCCGTCCTCGAACACGGCCAATACATGGTCGGGCTCTGAATACTGGCTGACGACGACTACGCCGACCTTTGGATGACTGACGCGGAGTTCCCTCGCCAGACGGATACCCTCATCGGTCGATGTCGGGGGCATCTTGATGTCAGTTACGACGACATCGGGATCCTCCTCGGTGACGGCAGCTACAGCCGCCTCATAGTCGCCGCACGCGCGAACCACATCGAGGTCCGCGGCGTTGGACAGCAGCCGCACTATCCCTTCGCGCACAAGGAGGCTGTCCTCGGCAACCACGATGCGGAGAGCCATGCCGACCCCGAGCATAACGGTGCAGGCGCACCGATCCCACCGTGTGTGCATGCACTCGAAGGTGATGCTGTTGCCCTCAAGCTCACCCGTGGGCGTGGTGGTCGTCGAAGCACACGTCTGGAAATCTCTTGCGGACGAGGGCGTCGTGGGTACGCCCGGCTCGGCCTCGCTGCGCTCAGGGCAGCCATCCGACACCCATCCCCCAACACAGTCCTTGCCGCACCAGGCCAGACGGCTCGCGGACTTAGTGTGCCTCTTCCTCCTTACCACCGACACGGATCGCCGATTCGACGCTACACGCGCTCCGCGTCACGATCCCCAGTCCTGGACGGGGAAGTGACAATGGCTTCGTCACCGTCAGCACGGCTCGAACCGGAGGACACGGTCGGGGTCATGATCGTCGACGACCAACCCCCGTTCCGCCGTGCCGCCCGAGCCGTCATCGGCGCAACGGCAGGCTTCGTGCCGCTCGGGGATGCCGCGTCGGGTTATGAAGCGCTGAAGCGCGCAGACCAGCTCGAACCCGACCTCGTACTCATGGACGTGCACATGCCAGGAATGGATGGGATAGAAGCAGCGAGGCAGCTCACCGAGGCCCATCCGGGCTGCGTCATCGTGCTCGTCTCACTCGACGAGCTCGACGACCCTGCCACCACCGTGGCGTCGTGCGGAGCGGCCGATTATCTCCGAAAGCAGGACCTCAAGCCCGACGTGCTGCGCGGCCTGTGGGCCGCCCACGGCGGACGGCCCTAAGCGGCTAGGCCGTGTCCTTGATCTCGACCATAACCACGCGCAGCTCCGAGGCGCCGACGTTCTCTAGCGAATGAGGCGGGAAAGGCTCGGACCACAGGACCTCGGAGATCTGCGGCTCAGCATCAGCCACGCGTGTGTCGAAGAGGACCTTGCCGTCCGCGTCGCGGCGAACGAAGTTGGTGGCGCTGAGTACGTATTCGACGCTCGGCCAGCGATGCGTATGAATGGGTGTGGTCGCCCCGATCGAGATCGTGGTGAGGAGGACACGAACCCGGTCGTTCTCCAGGAGGAGCTCATGATTTCCAGGCGCAGCACGCAGAGCGTCGAGCTCGGCCGCCCATTCCCAGGGCTTCGGGCCCATCAGCGGGTCGATTCCCTTCTGCGAGGTGCGATCCACCGAGGGCCGGGGCTGCTCATCGTGTCATCGTGCCGGATCGTCGATCTCGATTTCTACCGTGCGGGCATGTGTCTGGCCGGTGAACGGGGCCGCTTGGATGTGCCGGTTTGGGCTCGGTGACAGAATGGCCAGATGATTTCGGAGACCCGCCTGAGGATGACGGCATCGTGGGTGAGGGCAAGGTTGCGCGCGCCTCGACATAGCTCCACACGGCGATGGCGGAGCCGCTGACCCGCGAGCCCGGTCTGTCCATAGGCGAGCCAGGCCTGCCGCCTGGATTCTGGGCGCAACCCTCGCCCTGGCGTCGGCTTAGAACGCGGCGTTGGGAGCCCGCAGTCGCGGTGCTCGCCGTAGCCGGCGCGGTCGCCGCCTTGTGGACCACCCTGGATGCCCGGTTCCTGGCCTACCCGGGCTGGCTGGCGGTGCAGAAGGCCGACTTCATCCTGGGCCCGATCGGCGTTGGGCTGTACTGGAGGCATCGACGGCCGGGGAATCGCTTCGGTCTGCTCCTGATCGTGCTCGGGCTGCTCGGCGTGCCCTACATCCTGGAGTCGTCTAGCGATCCCACCCTGTTCAGCGTGGGATCGCTCACGGAGTTCCCGCTCTGGCTGATGATCACGATCGTGATCCTCGCCTTTCCGAGCGGCCGACTCGAGGGCCTGCCGGAGTGGCTGGTCATCGCCGCCGTGGTAGGGCAGATAACTCTCGTCTCGGTCCTGTTCGCGTTCCCTCCACACGTCGCGGGGTTCACAATCTCGAACTGCCACGTCCTTTGTCCGGGGCAACGTCCGACGCCCTTCACCGATTCGGCGGGTGCGTGGCTGTTCCACCGCCGCATCATCCCGGTCATGGGCACCATGGTCGCGCTCTCCACCGCGGGTGTGATCGCGTTGCGGTTCGCCACCGGCACCCCTCCACGTCGTCGCGCGCTGGCGATCGGCGCCCCGATCGCGCTGCTGTTCATGATCGTGGACGCGGCGTACCGGGGGCTGTTCGTATTTGCGCCCAACGGCCTGGCGCCGAGCGCGCGCCTGATACAGAACGTGCTGCAGTGGGCTGACGCCGCAAGTCGCTCCTTGGTCTGGTATGGCTTTCTGTTCGCGCTAATCGCGGCCGAATTGTTCGCCGGCCACGTGCTGCGCGACGTCGTTCGTGGCTCACTCGGGCGACCATCACTTCGGGAGCTCGAGGGGATGCTGCGCGGCCCGCTTGGCGATCCCGGCTTGCGGGTCGGATTCTGGCGCCCCAGCACCCGCGATTGGGTCGGGCACGACGGCGCAGCGCTCGAACCTCCTGGGCCTGGCCAACGGCTGACGAAGGTCGATCGACACGGGCGCCCCGCCGCGGCGATCGTCCACGATACCCAGCTCGCGGAGGATCCTGAGCTCCTGCAAGCAGCCGGCGCGGCCGTGCTGCTTGCACGGGAGAACACCGAGCTCGAAACCGCGTGGCAGGAGTCGCTCCGAGACCTCGACGAGTCGCGCGCACGGCTCGCGAGCGCGGCCGAGCGAGAGCGCCGCAAGCTCGAGCGCAATCTCCACGACGGCGCGCAGCAGCGCTTGGTGGCAGCTTCGATCAACCTGACCCTGGCCGACGAAGCGCGCGACGAGGATGAGCTCCACGAGCGGATCGCTGACTCGCGGGCTGACATCGAGGAAGCGATCAACGAGCTCCGGGAGATTGCGCATGGGATCTACCCGACAGCGCTCGCCCGCTCTGGCCTGAGCCGAGCGTTCGACTGGCTCGCGGCCCGGTCCCAGGGCAAGGTCACCGTCGCCGAGGCCAGCGTGGGAAGGTTCGCCCCTGAGATCGAGCTCGCCGCGTACTACTGCGGTTTGGAGGCGGTCCAGAACGCGTCCAAGCACGCGGGAGCGCAGGCCCAGACGTGGATTCGCTTATACGTCGAGGCCGATGAGCTCCGCCTCGAGGTACGCGACAACGGCGCGGGCTTCGATGTTGCGCGCGCTCGGGACGGCGTCGGGCTGCAGAACATGCGCGACCGTTTTGGCGCGGTTGGAGGGCGAGTCGAGATCATCTCCCAGCCCGGCAAGGGCACACGCATCGCCGCTTCGGCTCCTGTCCGCAGACCCCCCGTCGACGCGACCCGGCGAACCGAGGCGGATGCCCCCGTCTCGGTGGTCCGCATGTCCTGACGCTCGCAGGCCGCCGCCGCGGCGCCGGAACATCAAGCTTTCGCGGGCCTGCACGTAGGGCAGGCGGGTGCCGGCACTGTTGCGGGCCTCGGTCGACTTGTGCAGTCTCAGCGAGCGGTGTCGACCAATCAGCTGCTGCTCGGGATCGGGTTGGTCCTTGTCCTCCTCGCCGTGGGCTCCCAGCTCCTCGCCCGAACGCTGCGACTGCCGGCGGGTCGAGAGCGCGCGTTCGCAGGGTGGATGGCTCCTCGGGGCATCGTCGCCGGCGCCACCGCGTCGGCGTTCGGGCTTTAACCTGAAGTCACCGCCTGACGCGCGTGGTTCTGTCCGGGGCTGAGGCTTAAATGCCCTCCTGAGCAGGGCTTTTTCACGACTGTGCACGCAGTCGGGGCCCTGTCAGGAGGTTCACCCATGTGGTGCACGACACGGCGGATGTACCGGCGGGACCGGCAAGCCTCGATTCGGTGCGGGTCCGGTTTGATGAGGAGCGGCTGATCAGCGACGCCGGGTTGTTGGTGACCGCGACGTTGGCGGAGCGGTTGGGTGTCGAGGAGTTGGTGAACGAGTCGGTGTGGCTTGACCCGAGACTTCCGGGCGCATCGCTCCCCGGCCGCAAAGTGATGTCGTTGGTGCACGGGATGCTCGCCGGCGCCGATCGGACCGATCAGATGAACGTGCTCCGAGCCGGCTCGACCGGCCTGATCTTGGGTCACCGGGTGATGGCGCCCTCGACGCTCGGGACCTTCCTGCGCGCGTTCACGTTCGGGCATGTGCGCCAGCTCGACCGGGTGCTTGATGTCGCGCTCGCCCGCGCGTGGGCCGCCGGTGCCGGCCCGGGGGACGGGATGCCGTTGGTGATCGACATCGACAGCTTCATCGGCGAGGTCCACTCAGACCGCAAGCAGGGCGCGAGCTACGGGTACACCCGCACGCTGGGGTATCACCCGATCCTCGCGGTCCGCTCCGATACCGGCGAGGTGCTGCACATCCGCAACCGCAAAGGCGCGGCGAACACGCAGCGCGGGTTCCGTCGGTTCGTGGAAGAGCTGATCGCCCGCGTGCGCCGCGCCGGACGCACCGGGGCGATCATCATCCGCGCCGACACCGGGTTTGAGAATCGCAAGCTGATGGCCCAACTCGCCCGCCAGGGCGTCGAATTCTCGATCGGCATCAAGCAGACCAAGCAGGTCCGGGCGCTGATCGCCGAGATCCCCGAGGAGGACTGGGTCACGATCACCGACTACCCGGACACCGGGGAGGCGCAGATCGCCGAGACGACGCTGGGCGAGTTCCGGCTGATCGTTCGCCGCACCCGGCTCGTCGGCGCCCAAGCCGAGCTGTTCCCCGACTGGCGTCATCACGCGTTCGCGACCAACCGCACCGTGCCGCTGCTGACCGCCGATGTCGATCACCGCGACCACGCGACCATCGAACTCACGATCCGCGATCTCAAAGACCAAGCGCTCTGCCATTTCCCGTCCGCGCAGATGGACGCCAACAGCGCCTGGACTGTGATCGCCGCGCTCGCGCACAACCTCGGACGCTGGAGCACCCAGATCGGGCTACCGACCCGGCCCGTACAGACCGCCCGCGCCCGCCGCCGGCAACTGCTCCAGATCCCCGCGCGCCTGACCCGCACCAGCCGCCGCTGGACCCTCCGACTCCCCGCCCGCTGGCCATGGCAGACCGACTTCACCATCGCCCTCGACACGATCCGCGCGCTCCCCGCCCGCACCTGACCGCCACCGCGGGCCCCGACGACAACCACCAGCACACCCCACCGCCACCCGGCGCGAGAACCCTGCCCGAAACCTGGCCCGACGACGCTCCCGCGAGCGCTCCCACAACGTTCCCGCCCCAAACGCCGACCCCGAGACCCGCACCCAAACCCCGACACGCGCCGTTACACCCAGCCACCCCGCCGAAACCAACACAACCCAGTCACCCTCCCAGCGAATCGGTGACTTCAGGTTTAACTTGCGGCTGCCCACGTCCAGGGGGCCAACAACATCCTGCCGATCGTGTTCCTTGTGATCTCCGGAACGGTAGTGGTCTACGGCCTCAGCGGACGGCCCGTGGCACAACAGCTCGGGGTGACGGGACAGAGGGAACCTTGGTGCTTATCGTCGGAGGACACAAGCCGGCCCGGGCTATCGGTGCCGCGCTCAAGAACGCCGGTGTCGGAGTCCGTCTTTGGGCGGGCCCGTCGGCGCAAGCCATCGGCACGCGCAGCCGGACTCGACGCCGACCGCGGCCAGATCCTGGTCGACTCGCTCAATCGCGAGGCGGAACTCGAGGAAGTCACCGACGCGCTGCTGCTCTCACGCAGCGACGACTTCAATGCGCTTGCCGGATCCGAGCTGCCCGCCGACCTGGGGCCACGCCTATCGGATCGCCCCCGATCCCCGGGAGCCCGACCTGCAACCTCCACTCGCCGTCGGCGACATTCTCGGGCCGGAAGCGCTGACGCTCGACGAGCTCACACGTCGCCGCCACCACGGCGTCCGCTTCGTCGAGATACCCGTCCGCGGCAACAACAGCGTCCAGCTTGCCGGAGCCAAGAGCTGCTGTTGATAATCGGAGCCAACGGAGCCTTGCGGGCCGCGACAAACGGGCGTGGGGATGAAGCCCGGGACGGTGACACGATGGTGGGACTCGTAGAGAACAGCTGACACAGCCTTGGCGTGCGCGTCACTCATTCGGCGCCCACGGACTGAGTGACGGTCAAAGCCCGGGTCCGCCTGCCGACGCGGCGCCCGAATCGTCCTGTTCCCAGAATCGTCTTGTCCAGTCGAATTCCGTAGAGAGCGACCGCGTCTGGCGCGACCGTCGAGTAGCGCCGTAGAGCGCGTTGTCCCATGCGGCCAACTCGCGCCTGCGGCCCTCGCGCCACTCGTTCGGGGTGATGGCGGGTGCGTTGCAGCTGGCCGCCCGGCATTGAGGCGGCGTCAGCGCCGCTAGTCACCCGTCGCCGACGGCCTGCAAGCATTGCGACGGACAGAGCTGCCTCATTCGTGCATACACGGCAAATGACACCGTGTGAACACCGTGGTGGCCGGAGACCTGCCCCGGCAAACTGCGGATATCTGACCTGACGGCCTCAACCGAGCAGCTTGACTGGGATCCATCGCAATGAACGCGCTTGACGACCTGGCCTCACGCCACGGCGTGATCATGGCCGGGAGACTCGGCCCGGACGGCCGTGTTGCCGCACAGAGGAGCAAGGGGATGTACATCGAAAATCCAGCGGCACTGGAGATGGCACATTGGTTTTGCTCGGCCCTCACCATGATGTTCACCTCGATGGGGGCCGCACTGGACCGGCTGACCGTTGCCGGCAGCTGGCTGCCGACGTCGGGTTGGGACTACAACGGCGGTGACTACGGGATTGCCGTGCAGGGTGGCCATTTCGTGTTCGTGGAGTCCGCGAAGATCGACAGTCTCGACGAAGTGATTGGGCTGTTGCGCCAGCTCGATTCGCCGGCTGACTCTTAGGGTGCTGATGATCGCGCCGGCCGACTGCTGGGGCCGGCGCGGGTGCGGGCGCGGGCAGCTAGCGCCATGAGCGTCCCGGTGCCGGAAACAGCAAGGTAGGCGGTGATGACCGCTATCGCGACGGGCGCCATCTGGAGCGTGCCGACCTGGGTCGTGAGGGCGGCTAGGACGATCAGCGAGAACGGGGCGGCGACGAGTGCTCCGAGGATGGCAGCGAACATCGTCGTGAACGCGAGCCCCTCGGGCAGCCCTGGAATCAGCACATGGGTAGCGGTTCCAGCCGTGCCGCCGATGAACAGCATCACGAGGATCGTGCCGCCGATGAAGCCGGTGGCGTCGCACAGCCCGAACACGAGTATTTTCGCGAACACGACGGCGATCAGCAGACCTGCACCGAGGGTCGCGCCGTCGTGGATCACCGTGGGCAGCTGACCGGTGCCGGTGAACAGCGTCAGCGGTAGCGCCACGCCGACAAGCCCGAAAGTGACTCCGCCGATCGCCGCGCGAAGGATCGTCCGCTCAGCGAGCGGAGCAACGAGCCGTCTCATCGCACCGATCGCGATGACTGTGATCAGCGCGAGCGCCCCGGCCGCCAGCCCGAGCGGAATCGCCGCGAGCAACTGCCAGTCCTTGTACTTGTACGAAGGCACCGCGAAGATCCCAACGAAGGTCGAACCCGCGATCGCGAAGTAGATGGCGAACGCTACCGACGAGGACAGCAGGCACGCGACCAGCGTATCCGCGAAGCGCCGGGCCTGCAGACGCGCTACCTCGAGCACGAGAACCGTGGCCAGAATCGGGGATGCCAACAATCCGCCGTACGCTGCGGCCATCCCGCTGAGGGCGTTCGTGGCCTGCACGTCGTCGCTGACCTTCTGCCGCTCCGAGACGCAGGCTCCGAGCCCGCCGCCCATCTTCCCCAGCGCGTCCTCGGGGCCGAGGCTCGCTCCCCCTACCAGCGACACCAGCGAAACGACGACGGCCGCCGGGGCCGTCGCGGGCTCGACCCGCTGTTCCTTGATCTCCTCGAGGGTGCCCGCCAGCTTGACGGGTAGCCGAAAGACACGTCGCAGGACGCCCACGAGCACTCCCGCCCCGGCGGTCACTGCCACCCACCACAGGCTTCCGTCGAACCACCCTGGATCTTTCGGAAGCGTGAACCACAGCTTGGTGCCGCCCTTGACCAACCCCAGAAACGCCAGCGCCGCGAACGCGAGGACGACTCCGAACAAGGCCGCGTAACAGATGGTCGTCCAGAACCCGGGCGATTTGGTCAGAGGCACGAAATCTGAGCCCGGGGACGGTGCGTCGCGCGTTCCCTTCTGGGGCTGCGCGGGCGGGTCTGTGGTCTCAGTGGGAGGCGTCATACCGCGACGCCCCGCTGTCGATCAGCACCGCGCTGAGCACCGAGCAGCCCAGCAGGATCAACGCCCGCCAGCGCTGCACCGCCAGGCCCGTCAGCGTGAAGATCAGGATCGCCGCCACCATCCTCGACGACCGCCCGAAGCAGCAGCAAGCCTGTGACCGCTCCGACCGGATCCTTGCCCGCCGGTAAGGGCTTGACGATTTTCACCTGCAGCGGGCGTCCGAGCTTCGCCGCCGTCTGGGCGAACAGTGGCACCACCTCCGTGTAGGCGAAGAAGCGCTTCGCCTGGCTTGACAGCAGCGTGTCGCTGCTCGTCCCGGTGATATACGCGCCGTAGATCTTTCCCTCGTTGATCGCATTGATCGCTGCGCTCTCAGAGGGATAGGTCGTGTTTACGAACGAGACCTGGTACCCGGAGATCTTCCGCGACTCGGCGGCCGTCACCACCGACGAGTTCCCCGTCACGCCGAACGGCATGTTGCGCGGGACCTGAGCCTGCAACGCGCTGACCCACACCGCCGCCAGTGCGCACATGAAGAACAACGCGACGCCGAGTGCGAGCAACGCCCGCTTCCCCAACAGGCCGCTCCCCTCGATGCGACTCACAACTCCGGACGCCTGACCTTCGGCGGGACGGGTGTGCGTCGTAGTCATCGCGCCCGTAGTGTCATCCGGGAAGCGTTCCGGCTACCACACTGCCCGCACGACACCCAGTTTGCGTGCACGCACGTATCGCGCGAGCGCGGCTAATCATCGGCGTGCTACGAAGCCGGGGCACGGGCGGGTGTGTCCGCCTACGCTCGGCCGGAGCGGGCCGCCCGACGCGCGACAGACCGTTGCACGAGGAGTGTGACGTAACCGCCGACGAGCAACATTGCGACGTTGATGCCAAGCACCAGCAGCGCGCCCGCGGCCTTTGACATCTCGCCGACCCCTGCCGCGACCCCGAAATACGCCGAAGCCGGGATCGTCGTCACAGAGATGGCGACGCCGACAGCCGAACTCGCCCGGGTCTCGAGCGCGAGCATCCCTGCGACCCCGGCCGCCAGAGCCACCAGCGGAGTCGAGATGTTGACCGTCGACAGGCCGGACAGGAATCCGCCGTGGCCCGGCTCAAAGCCCGTCGGAAGCAGGCTGAAAGCGTTAAGCACGAACGTCATCACGACTCCGACCAGGCAGGCCACCCCGAGCCCAAGGCCGAGAGCCACCACAGCCCGTCCGGCGAGTCCCCAACGACGCAGCACGAGCGCCGTCGCCGCCGCAGTGATCGGGAGCGTGTCCGGGCTGATCGCCATCGCGCCGACGAGCAGCGTCGTCTCCTCATAGATGACGCCGAACGCCGCGATGATCCCGGCCATCGCCATGAACACGACGTAGCGGGGGATCGGGCGCGCGTTCGCGCCGGCCTGGCTTAGGAGGTCCGCCCACACGACGCTGCCCCGTTGCCGTTGCGCCGCCGAGGGACCGATCGCGTCCAGGCGCACCAGCGCGACATCCTCAGGTGGCACGCCAAGTCCGTCCATTCGCGCCAACACCGTGTCGACCGCGTCGTCAGGGAGCTCGGCGGTGACGAGCGAGTGGTCCGATCCTCCGTCCATCGTCCGGAGCACGTGACGGGAGCTGGGGATGTCGCGCAAGCATTGAGCGACATCGTCCATCGTCCGCGTCGCTCCGAATACTCGTAGCTGCAGCACCGATCAAAACTGCCGCGGATGGGGGGGTCCGTTCGTGGCCGCGACGGCCACGACGTACGCAGCGTGGGTGCCGACGCTCGTCACGAACACGTCGACCGGCCAGCGCCACGGCGTCGGAGTCCGTCCGAGGATCGGACCGAGTGTCAGCCCGCTGCTCATGACCGTCCCGGCGAAGATAGTCGAGGGGCCGCGCGGGTTTGGCCGGAGGTGTCGTTCCAGCGCGTAGGCCAGTGTCATCGCGGCGGTCCCGGCGGTGCCCGCCAGTGCGCTTCGGAGAGGCCAGGGACGTTCACTTCCACCGGCTGATGCTGTGGCCGATCATCACGCCGAGCGCCGTGACGACGTACGGCTCGAAGAAGTAGCGCCGATCGCCGGTGTCAGCTCGACCACTCGGTCGACGAGCTCGAGCCCTTCGGCGCGATGTGTAATCAGCAGCACGGTGCGCTCGCCTGCCGCGGAGAACACGTCGTGGATCAGCTCGGCTGCCGTGGCCGGATCCAGGTGGGCAGTCGGCTCATCGAGCACCAGCACCGGCGCGTCGGCCAGCAACGCCCGAGCGAGCACGATCCGCTGGCGCTGGCCCCCGGACAGCTGGCGGCCTTCCTCGCCGACGGTGGTGTCGAGGCCGCTGGGGAGCCGGCGGATCCAGTCCCAGATGCGTGCACGGCGGAGTGCCTGCTCGACCTCCCAATCGGTGGCATCCGGACGCGCGAGGCGGACGTTGTCGCGGATGCTCGCCGTGAACAGGTGTGAATCCTGGCCCGCGAGCGAGATCATGCGCCGGGCATCCGCCTGCCGGTATTCGCGTAGATCCCGTCCGGCGAGCGTCACCCGACCGCGCTGTGGGTCGAGGAAGCGCAGCAGCAGGTTCGCGACTGTCGTCTTGCCGGCGCCGCTGGCGCCGATCAGCGCGACCTTCTCGCCGGGCGCAAGCGCCAGGGTGAGTCCCTCAAGCGCGGGTCGCGGCTGGCGCGGGTACGCGGCGCACACGCCCTCCAGCGCGATCCCCAACCGCCGGGCAGGGGCCGGCTCTGGATCAGACGGGTCGCGCACTGCGGCATCCGCGGCCGTGAGCTCGAGGATTCGCTTGCCCGCGGCGAGCGTGGCGGAGAGCGAGCGCGCCGCCTCGCCGAGCGGGGTCACGGCCTCGAAGGCAGCCAGCGCCAGCAACGCCACCGCCGCGATCATCACGCGGTCAAGCCGGCCGTCCGCCGACGCCAGAACTGAGATCGCGAGGACTCCGGCGACAGTTACGCCGGTGACCACCAGACCGAGGCCGTCGGCCAGCCCGGTGGCGAGCGCGTCGCGGCGGGCGATCCTCACGAGACGTCCATCCATGGTGCGCACGCGCTCCAGCCGCGCCCGGTCGGCGCCGAACGCGACGAGCTCCGGGGCGCCGCGGATCAGCTCGAGCACCTCAGCCGACAGCTCCCCGCGCGCCGCGGCCTGACGGCGGCCGGCACGCGCTGCGAGAAACCCCGACAGGGCGGGCACGCCTAGCCCGCCGGCGAGCAGCCCCGCGGCGAGGAGCAGTCCGGCCACGGGCAGGAACGCGGCGGCGATCCCTATGCAGACCGCCCCCGCGAGAAGCGCGACGAGCGACGGTCCGAGGCCACGCAGGTACAGGTTCTGGAGTGCGTCGACATCGGCGACCATGCGCGAGAGCAGATCTCCGCTGCGATAGCAGTCGAGCTGCGCCGGCGCGAGCGGCTCGATGCGCTCGTAGAAGCTCACGCGTACTCGCCCGAGCACACGCAGTGCGACGTCATGCGACGCGAGCCGCTCGAGATAGCGAACGATCGGGCGGCCGAGGCCGAAGACTCGCACGATCACGATCGCCACCATCAACGAGAGCACCGGCGGCCGCTCAGCCGACCGCGAGATCAGATAGCCGGCTGTCGCCATCAATCCGACGCCGAATACGACCGTCAGCGCGCCGAGCACGACCGCCACCGAGAACCGGGCTCGCGGCGGGTTCCCGAGCGCCAGGAGTGAGCGCAACGTCGCCCTCATGCTGCCGCCTTCTCCTGGTCGGGCACCGCTCTGCCGTCCACAAGCCGTACCACGCGGTCCGCATGCTCGACGAGCTCGGGTCGATGCGCGATCAGGAGCATCGTTCGTCCTTGTCGGAGGCGGCTCACGGCTCGCGCGACGGCGGCCACGCTGGCCGGATCCAGGTCGGCTGTCGGCTCATCGAGGATGACCAGCGGAGCGTCTCTGAGGAAGGCTCGTGCGAGCCCTATTCGCCTGCTCTCCCCCGGCGACAGGCGCCGTTCGCCGTCTCCGATCAGCGTCTGATAGCCGTCCGGCAGGGCGCGGATGAGGTCGTCCGCGCCGGCCAGCGCCGCGGCGGCGCACACCTCGCCGTCGGAGGCCGTCGGTTCGCCGAGACGAATGTTCTCCGCGACGGTGCCGCGGAACATGCTCGGATGCTGAGGTACCCACGCGACGGCGCACCGCCAGGCTTCTGGTTGACACCAAGCGAGATCCACGCCCCCGGTGGATACGCGGCCCGACGTCGGCTCGAGCAGCCCGAGTAGCAGCTGGGCCACGGTGCTCTTGCCTGCTCCGCTTTCGCCCACGAGCGCGACGGTCTCGCCCGGTGAGAGCTCGAGGTCCAGCCGATCGAGCACGAGGGCTGAGCGGCTGGGGTACGAGAATGAAACCTGCTCGAACCGCACCTGAGCCCGCGCTGGGGTCGGGGCCAGTCGCGCGCCACCCGGACCGACGGATGCCGGGGCGTCGAGCAACTCGAACATTCGCTCCGCGACGGCGAGCCCGTCGGCACTGGCGTGGTATTCCGCGCCGAGTCTTCGGAACGGGACATACAGCTCGGGCGCGAGCACGAGCACGGTCAACCCGGCCTCCAGAGACAGCGTGCCGCCCGCCAATCGCACCCCAGCCGTCACCGCGACGAGCGCCACTCCCAGCGTCGCCGCCAGCTCGAGCACGGACCCCGATAGAAAGCTCACCCTGAGCGTCTCCATGGTCGTGACCCGGTAGCGATCGCTGACCTCGCCGACCGCGACGGCTTGACCGTGGGCTCGTCCGAACGCCCGCAGCGTCGGCAGGCCGCGCACGACATCGAGAAAGTGCGTCGATAGGTGCCGCAGCGCCTCCCATCGCGCTTCCGTTCGCCGCTTGGTGTAGCGACCGATCAGAACCATGAACACGGGTACCAGCGGCAGTGTCAGCAGCATGATCAGGGCGGACTCGACGTCGACGACCGCCACCCACGCGAGCACCAGGAGCGGGACGATCGAGGCCAGCACCACCTGGGGCAGGTACCGCGCGAAGTAGCCCTCGAGCGCCTCGATGCCCTGTACCGAAACCGCGGTGACCTCGGCTCCTTCGGTG
Organism: uncultured Solirubrobacterales bacterium; assembly: GCA_963836065.1. Classification (GTDB taxonomy): domain Bacteria; phylum Actinomycetota; class Thermoleophilia; order Solirubrobacterales; family Solirubrobacteraceae; genus Palsa-465. Next base: position 190,700 of record CAWIII010000021.1, on the reverse strand, counting down.
CCGTCAATCGCGGTCGGTTGCGCCCGAACTCGCTTCTCGACGAGCGCCAGGCGCAGCTCGGAGAGAACGCTCCAGGCAGCGCGTCGGCCGGCGAGCTCCATTCCCCACGCGAACGTGGCGCGGAGCAGGAACGCGGCCACGAGCAGCCCGAAGTACGCCCCGAACCTCTCTAGCCGGACGCCGCCGAACGCGCGGGCGACGATCAGCGCCAGCACGCTGCCCTGGAGCAGGACCGCCAGCGCGGTGCCGATCCCGAGCAGCGTGTCCAGCGTCAGAAGCGGCCGCGCCGACCTGGTTCGCTCCAACAGGCGCGAGTCGAGGGCACGCATTGGCGCTAGGCGGGGCGACGGGCGCTCACGCCGCGCAGAACTCCGGCCGGCGTGGCGACGGGCTCTCCGCCCAGCCGCCGGCGGAAGACGTAGTAGGTCCAGCTCTGGTAGAGGAGCATGAGCGGGACGAAGATCCCGGCGACGATCGTGATGACCTTGAGCGCGTAGTGACCGGACGCGGCGTTGGAGATCGTGAGGCTGTTGGCGAACGTCGGATTGGAGACGAGCACGCGCGGATACAGCCCGGTGAAGATCGTCGCCACCAGTCCGATCGTGGCAATGCCGGTCATCGCGAACCCCCAGCCGCTCCGGCGCGCGTACGCAAGCGCCACGGCCAAGACGAGGGCCGCGGTCGCTATCGCAGCTACGATCGCTGTCGGCAGGATCCCCCGGCTGTTGCGATTGTGCGCGACGACGACGGTCCATGCCGCGAACGCGATGCCAACCAGGGCCGCGAGCACCGACAGGCGCCGAGCGGCGGCTTGCGCGCGGATGCACAGATCACCGAGCGTGCGGATCGCGAGGTAGTTCGCGCCGTGGAGCGCGAACAGGAGCACGACTGCGATCCCGCCGAGCACGGTGTAGGCGCTGAACAGGTCGAAGAAGTCGCCGGCGAAGCCGTGCGAGGAATTGAGCGGCACGCCGTGCACGAGGCTGGCGAGGATGACCCCCCAGAGAAATGTGGCGCCGACGCTGCCGATCGTGTTGGCCCACAGCCAGGTGGCCCGCCAGCGCGGTTCGTCGCGCTTCTCGCGCCATTCGAACGAGACGGCGCGAACGATTAGGAGCACGAGGATCAGCAGGAGCGCGATGTAGAACCCCGAAAACATGGTCGCATACCAGGCCGGGAAGGCGGCAAACGTCGCGCCCGCCGCGATTACCAGCCACACCTCGTTGCCGTCCCAGACCGGCCCGATCGACTCGAACATCACGCCCCGTTGGTGCTCGCTCCCGGCGCGCGGCAGTACGGGAAGCAGCAGCCCGACGCCAAAGTCGAAGCCCTCGAGCAGGAAGTAGCCGCTCCAGACGACGCCGATCAGGCAGAACCAGAAGGTCTCAAGGCTCATGTCATGCCCCCTTCGTAGCTGAGTGGCTGAGACACCGTCTCGGGAACCGCCGCGGTCCCGCCCAGACCAGCCTCGCCGACCTTGGGCGGGTCCAGGCGGGCGTATCGGCGCATCAAGATGAAGTCCACGACTCCAAGGGTGAGGTAGAGCAGCACGAACACGCCGAGGCTCGTCGCGACCATCGCCGTGCTCGTGCTCGGCGAGACAGCCTGCGTGGTCTTCAGCAGGTTCTGCACGATCCACGGCTGGCGGCCCATCTCGGTCAGGATCCAGCCGAAGATCGCAGCGATGTACGGGAACGCGATCGCGACGAGCGCGATCCGCTGGAACCACCGCGCCTTCTCGAGCCTTCGTTTGCGATACAGCCAGGCGCCGACGGCGGCGATCAGGAACATCGTGACGCCGAGCATCGCCATCACCCGCATCGACCAATACATCAGCTCGACGCGCGGCATGTAGTTACCGCGGCCGTACTGCCTCTGTTCCTGGGCCTGGAGTTGATTGAGGCCCTGCACCTTGCCGTCGAACGAGCCTGTGGCCATCCAAGAGAGGAGCCGGGGGATCGTGATCGAGAAGCTCGGGTTCGGGTCCTGGGAGGAGAACCCGCCGATCTGGAAGAGCGAGAAGCCGCACGGCTGGCACGTGTTCCACTGCGCCTCCGACGCGGCGATCTTCATGCCCTGCGCACTGGTCACGGCCGCACCGAAACGGTTGCCGACCGACAGCTGGATCAGCGTCATCGGCACCGCAACGATCAGCGCCAGCTTCGCCGCACGCTGGAACAACTCGACGTTCCGCCCCCGCAGGAAGTGCCAGCACGAAACGCCGAGCATGACGATCGAGCCGAAGATCAGCCCGGCGAGGATCACGTGCACCCACGCCAGCAGGGCGAAGTGGTTCGACAGCAGCGATCCGACGCTGGTGAGCTGGGCCTTCCCGTGGACGACCTTGTAGCCGACCGGATGCTGCATCCAGGAGTTCGCCACCAGGATCATGTAGGCGGAAACCCACGTGGCCAGCGCCGCGATCCAGATCGTTGCCAGGTGCAGGCCGGGCGACATGTGGTTCCAGCCAAAGATCCACACCCCCAGGAAAGTCGCCTCGATCGCAAACGCGGCCAAGCCCTCGATCGCCAGCGGCGCGCCGAACACCCCGCCGACAAAGTTCGAGTACACCGACCAGTTCATCCCGAACTGGAACTCCTGCACCAGCCCGGTCGCCACTCCGATCGCGAAATTGATCAGCAGCAGCGTGCCGAAGAACCGTGTCAGCCGCAGCCACGCGTCGTCGTGCGTCCGATGCCACAGCGTCTGCATGATCGCCACCAGCGGCGCGAGGCCAAGCGTGAGCGGCACGAACAGGAAGTGATAGATCGACGTGGTCGCGAACTGAAAGCGCGACACGTCGACGACGGTCGAAGCTACCGCGATCATGGAGCTAACGCAGGACTCGGCTGCGGTGCATCCGGCCGCGCCGCTGCGACACCGGACGCCGTAACCATGGGGTCGTCGTCCCAGTTGATCTCGGCGGCGCCGCCTCGATCGAGCACGTGCGGCCCGCCGGTCTTCGAGAAACGGTCCCAGCCCCAGTCGATGATCGCCTCGATCTTGTCTCGCGCGCCGGTCATCAGGGTCATATGCACGCCCAGCCATGCCACGTGCGCGAGCTGCCCGTGGACCTCGTGATGGCCCTTGCCCATCTCGGCGATCGCGGCCTTCCGGCCGATCATCGCCATGATCCCCTTGTCCTTGTAGGCGAAGGCCTCGCGTGGCTTGCCCTCGAACTGCGCGAGGATGTTCCTGGCCGCCGCCTTGCCGCTCTGCAGCGCCACCGAACCGAGTTGGGGCAGCGGCTGTTTGTCCGGGCCCGGGATGTTGGCGATGTCCCCGACCACGTACACGCCGTCGCCGCCGGGCAGCGTCAGGTCGGGGTTGACGTCGACTCGCCCGCCCCGTCCTTGCGCCAGCCCGCAGTTCGCGGCGACCGGGGCCGCCATGATCCCTCCACCCCAGATCACGCAACGGGTCGGGATCAGCGTGCCGTCCGAGAGCTTGGCGTGGCCGGTTCCGACCTCCTTGACGCCGGTGCCGAGCCTCAGCTCGACGTTTCGCTCAGTGAGGACCTTGGCGACGTAGCCGTGGGCCTTGTCCGAGAACGGCTTCAGCAGCGCGTCGCCGTAGTCGAGCAGGTAGATGTGACCCGCGCCGACATCGAAGTTGCGGTACTCGGCCGGCACCGTGGTATTGATCATGTCCGCGATCGCGCCCGCCACCTCGACGCCGGTGGGGCCGCCACCGACGATGACGAAGTTCAGAGCCCCGCGGTCGATCAGCTTCGGGTCGCGGTCGACCTGCTCGAAGATGCCCAGGATCCGTGATCGCAGCTCGGTGGCGTTGTCCAGCGAGTACAGCGGGAAGGAGTTCTCCGCGGCACCCGGCGTCCCAAAGAAGTTCGGCTGCGACCCGGCCGCCAACACCAGCGCGTCCGCGGTCCATTCCTCTCCATCGCTCGACGTGACGGTCTTCGTGCCCGTATCGACCGACGAGATCTGGGCGAGCTTGACGTCGACGTTGTCTTCTCCGGCGAACACCGCTCGCAACGAGTGGGCGATGTCGCTCGGCGCCAGCAGCGAGCTCGCCACCTGGTAGAGCAGCGGCTGGAACTGGTGATAGTTGTTGCGGTCGATCAGCGTGACCCGGACGCCGTCATGGTCCGCCAGCTCCCGGGCGCAGCCGAGGCCGGCGAAGCCGCCACCCACGATCACCACGTGACGCCGGCCGTCGGGGGCGCTCATGACGCCACGGCGGACGACGCGGGGACGGCGGCCGCTCGGGCGCCCAGGCGCTCGAGCAGGTGGTCGCCGACGCGCAGGGCATTGGCCATCGCCGTCAGCGCCGGGTTGACCGCGCCGATGCTCGGGAAGAAGCTCGTGTCGACCACGTACAGGTTGTCGAGCTCGTGAGCGCGGCAATCTGTGTTCAGCACCGAGCTCTTGGCGTCGCTGCCGAACCTGACCGTTCCCGCCTGGTGGGCGCAGCCGGCGACCGGGATCTCGTTCTTGAGGTACGCGTGGTGGGGGAGCAGGTGCCCGTGGTGCATCCCGAGGTCCTTGAGCATCTCCTTGAGCTCGTGGTACAGCCGATGACTCGGCTCCGTGTTGCTGGCCGAGTAGTTGATGACGATGTCGCCGTCCTTGTTGAGCGTGACCCGGTTCTCAGGCACCGGCAGATCCTCGGTCGAGAGCCAGAAGTCGACCGCGTGCTTGGCGACGTCGCGCAAGGTCCACTCCGGGGCGAACTTCGTCTCGCCGGGCTTCTCTCCCCGGAACATCGGCGCCTGCGACTTGCCGACCATCTGGATGTTTCCCAGCGGGAACTCGAAGTCGTCCGTCCCCTTGAGGTAGAAGTCGTTGACGCCAAGCGTCTTCTGGAACACCGTGGGGTTCTCTTCCTTCGAGAGCGCGAGCACGGCGACGCTCTCATGGAACATGAAGTTGCGGCCGACCTGGTCAGAGCCGTTCGCAAGCCCATTCGGGTGCCTGTCGGTCGCGGACGCGAGCAGCAGCCTGGCGCTGTTCGCGGCGCCGCAGGAGACGGCGATGAGCTCGGCTTCGAAGGTTTCCTCTTGGCCCTCGTGGTTGACGACCACACGGGTAACCGCGGTTCCGGCTTCGTTCGTCTCGAGCCGGACCGCCTCCGCATTGGTCAAGAGCGTCACGTTCGGGTGCTCGATCGCCGGCCGCACGGCGATCACCTCGGCGTCTGACTTGGCGTGCACGAGACACGGGAAGCCGTCGCAGTTGTCGCACCGAACGCACTTGCTGAACGGCATGTTGGACTCGTCGAGCAAGATCCCGCACGGAGCGTGGAACGGGTGCAGACCGGCCTTGGCCAAGTCGTCTGACAGCTGCTGGATCCGCGGCTCGTGGCTCACGGCGGGGAACGGGTAGGGTGCGCTCGCGGGCGGCTCGGTCGGGTCCTCCCCGCGTGCCCCGTGCACTTGGTAGAGCTGCTCGGCCTGGGTGTAGTAGGGCTCGAGCTCGTCGTAGGAGATCGGCCAGGCGGGCGACATACCGCCGTGGTGACGCAGTTCCCCGAAGTCCTCCGCGCGCAGCCGGTACAGCGCGGCGCCGTAGCGCTTCGTCGCGCCGCCCACCCAGTAATGCACCTCTGGCTGGAACGACGATCCGTCCGAGTAGTACCACGTGTCAGGCGAGACGTAGCGGTTCTCCACGAACACGTTCTCCGCCCGCCAGTTCTGCGGCTCACGCGGGAGCCAGTCGCCGCGCTCGAGCAGCAGGATCCGTTTGCCCGAAGGCGTCAGGCGGTGCGCCAGGGTGCCGCCGCCGGCGCCGCTGCCGATGATGATCACGTCGTAGGTGTCGCTCATCAGGTGATCTCCGCGAGTCGGTCTGCAAGGACGATCCGGGCGGCCGCCTCGACCGCCGCGAGGTGCGAGAAGGCCTGCGGGAAGTTGCCCAGGTGCCGTCCGGTGTCGACGTCGAACTCCTCCGCATACAGCCCCAGCGGCGACGCCACCTTGGTTAGGCGCTCCATCAGGTCGCGAGCGCGCTGCATCTCGCCGATGATCGCCAGCGCCGAGACCAGCCAGAAGGAGCAGATCACGAACGTGCCCTCCTTCCCGGACAGCCCGTCGTCGGTCTCGTCGGTGCGGTAGCGCAGCACGAACCCGCGCTCGGTCAGCTCGTCGGCGATCGCCAGCACGCTGGCGCGCAGGACTTTGTCCTCGCCCGGGAGGAAGCCGAAGATCGCCGCCAGCAGCGTCGAAGCGTCGAGCGCGTTGGTCTCGTAGTGTTGGCACAACACCCCGCGCGAATCGACGCCGTGCTCGAGTATGTCCGCCTTGATCTCGGCCGCGGTCTCCGCCCAGCTTGCCGAGAGCTCGCGATCCCCACGGATCTCGGCCAGCTTCGCCGCGCGGTCCATCGCCACCCAGCACATCAGCTTCGAGGACACGTAGTGCTGCGGTTTGCCGCGCGCCTCCCAGATCCCCTGGTCCGGATTGCGCCACACGGCCTTAGCGCACTCGGCCTGTGATTCGATCAGGGGCCACAGCCGGCGAGGCAGACGTTGGCTGCGACGCGTGTGCAAGAGGACGGAGTCGAGCGCCGCCCCGAACACGTCGTTCTGGCGCTGGTCAAACGCGCCATTTCCGATCCGCACCGGACGCGCGCCGACGTAGCCCGAGAGGTCCTCGCGGAACGTCTCCGTCAAGTCGCGCCGGCCGTCGATCCCGTACATGATCTGCAGGGCGCCGTCGTCGCTTCGCTCGAGGTCGGCGATGAACTGCATGAACTCATTGGCCTCCCAGTCGAGATCGAGGAAATGTAGTGCCTGGAGCGTGAACGTCGAGTCGCGAATCCACGTGTAGCGGTAGTCCCAGTTGCGCTCCCCGCCCGGCGTCTCCGGCAGCGAGGTGGTCAGGGCAGCCACGGTTGCGCCGGTCGGCATGAACGTCAGGCCCTTGATGGCGAGCGCCGAGCGCTGAATCAGGTGGCGAAGCTCGTGGTCGGGGATCCGGGCCCGGGCCAGCCAGTGGCGCCAGAATCGCGAGGTGTCATTGAGCCGCGCGTTCGCTTCCTCGACGTCGACGGGAACCGGGGCCTCGTCGTCCCAGGCGAGCGCGCAATAGACCTCCTCACCTTCATGCAGCACATGCCGCGCGCGGACGTGATTGGCCTCGATCCCGAGCAGCATGTCGGTCTGCAGAGCCAGCTTCTCACCGGCGCCGGTGACCTCGCCGCGATGCCGGTCGGCCGACAGTGTCCACTCGCCCATCACACGGCCGTAGTCGAAGCCGGGCTCGCACACCAGCTCGATCTCGACACTGCCCTCCACGCACGCGATCGTGCGCACCAGCATGTGATCGGCGTCCTCGTCGGCGGGCGGTCGCGTGTGCGGCGTGACCGTGTCCTCGCCACGGCGCGGACCCATCGTCAGGCCTTCCCGCGCCGTCGCCCAACCGGTCGGCGTCTTCCACGAAGTCACGAGCGTGTTTGTCCCCGGCTCGTAGGTGCTCCCGCTGGGGACGTTGACCCCGAACGGCGCGAACCGGAAGTCCCCGGCCCCGCGGTCGAGCAGCGTTCCAAATACGCTCGGGGAGTCAAACCGAGGGACGCAGAGCCAATCGATGGTTCCGTCGGGCGCGACCAGCGCGCCGGTGTGGCAGTCCGATAGAAACGCATACTGGGCGATCGGAGTGAACGGCGACGGCGCGGCGGCGCTCTGCGCCGCCGGTGCGGCCTTCCCGTCCGCTTTCACCGCCGGCTCTGCGCCGTCCTCGGCCTTGGCGCCGGAGCGCTTGCTCTTGACCGCGGTGCTCATGACGCCCTCCACGGCTCGTGCCAGCGTCCAGAGCCGGCCAGCACCTGATTTGCTGCGTCCGGACCCCAAGACCCTGGTGCGTACGGGTGCACCGGCGGAGGATCGTCGAGCAGCGGTTGCATCACCCGCCAGCACTGCTCGATGCCGTCCTGGCGGGTGAAGCGCTTACTGTCGCCGATCAGCGCGGCATGAAGCAAGACCTCGTACGGCGTCGGTCCCTCCCCGCCTTCCTGGGCGAACTCCATGTCCATCGTGATCTGCTCGGGCTCGACCGTCACATCGCGCTGAGCCTCGAGCAGCATCCTTACGCCGGTACTGGGATCGAGCTTGACCACCATCTGACTGGGCTCTGGGCGGCGCGTCCAGTTGGCGAAACCGAGCCGCGGCGGACGCCGGAACACCACGCGCAACTCGGTCTGCGTGATCGGCAGCCGCTTGCCGGTGCGGATGAACCAAGGAACCCCGGCCCACCGCCAGTTCTCGATCTCGAGCCGCAACGCCGTGTACGTCTCGGTCGTGGAGTCGGCGGCCACGCCGTCGATCGACCGGTACCCGTCATACTGCCCCCGCACGTAGTGGGACGGGTCGGCAGCAGGCATCGCGCGGTAAACGGACACCAGCGCGTCCTTGAGCACGTCGGCCTCCCCTGAGGCCGGAGCCTCCATCGCCGCGGCGGCGACCACCTGCATGAGGTGATTGACGACTACGTCGCGGAGCGCGCCGACAGGGTCATAGAAATGGCCGCGATCCTCGACGCCGAAACTCTCGGCCATCGTGATCTGAACGCTCTCGACGTGGTGGCGGTTCCAGACCGGCTCGAGGTGGGCGTTCGCGAATCGCAGATAGAGGATCTCCCCGAGGCCCATCTTTCCCAGGAAGTGGTCGATCCGGTAAAGCTGCGACTCCTCGAGGTACTGATGAATCTCGGCCGCCAAGTCCCGCGCCGACTGCAGATCGTGGCCGAACGGTTTCTCGACCACGACGCGCACGGGCGGCTTCGTCAAGCCGGCCTCAGACAAGCCTTTGATCACCGGGCCGAACAGGAACGGCGGAATCTCGAGGTAGAAGACCGGACAGCGTGCCTGCCCGACGGCCTGCGCCACCCGCTCATAGGTCGCGGCGTCGCCGAAGTCACCGGACACATACGACATGCGAGCAGCCAGCCGGTCGAAGACGGCATCCTCGATCGCCGTCCCGCACGCCTCGATGTCGGCGCGCGCGTGGCTACGCAGATCCTCGTCCGACCAATCGCTCACCGCCACGCCGACGATCGGGCAATCGAGCAAGCCGCGTCGCTCGAGCCGGTACAACGAGTTGAACGTCATCACCTTCGCGAGATCGCCCGTGATCCCAAAGATCACGAACACGTCGGCTATCTGCTGACCGCCCGCTGCCTCCTGACTGGCGCTCGTGGCGGGGCGAGTGCTGACTGCAGAACTCATGGCTGGTCCTCCGCGTATCCCGTCGTCGACGTGACGGCGGTGGTCAATGGGCGGTGCCGGCGCGCACTTCAGTGAGGCGCCGAGGCGGTCGTTGTAGCTTCGATGGCGACGGTCGCCCAGGGGAGTCTGGACACCCCCGCCGGCTGCCGCAACGGTGCTCACACCAGAGGCCTCTGCGCGCCGGCCCGTCGGCGGCGTGGCGGCAAACTTGACCGCGTAACCGCCGTGTTGGCCTACCAGGGAGGTGGTGGTGACCCCCCCCCTGCCTAACCCGTGGCGGCCCGCTGGCGGCGGAGCCGAGACATTCGCCACGCTACATGCGCACGAGACTCGACCCAGCCAGTATCGAAGACCAGACCTTCCACCGGTCAAGCCATGGGCAAAATCTTAGGCCTCGCGTTCGTCGCAGCGTTGAATCTGGCGCTCCTTGCGGCGACCACGATCATGCTGCTGCTTCCTCGCCCCAGCAGACTGATGATCGGCTACTGGCTCGGGGCGATGCTCACGGCGGTCACGACCGGCCTCGTGATCGTCTTCGTGCTCGAGGGGTCGAGCTTCGAGCACTCGGCGAAGAAGACCGCCCACCCGGTGATCTCTCTCGCCCTGGCGGGGATCCTGCTGGCCATCGTCGTGGTGCTCGCCACCGGTCTCCACAAGCCCATCGCAGAGCGCCGCGCTAAGCGAAAAGCGGCGAAGCGGCGGCGGGGCGAGGAAACCCCGACGTGGCAGCGCCAGCTGAGCAAAGACAGCCCCCGGATCACCTTCGTGGTCGGAGCGCTGCTCTCGTTTCCGGGCGCTTCTTACCTGGTCGCCCTGGATACGCTCGGCAAGCAGCATTACGCGACGGCGGCGACGGTCCTAGCCGTAGTCGGGTTCTGCCTGGTTGAACCGGTTCTGCTCGAAGGGGCGATAATCGCGTTCTGGATCTGGCCGGAGCAGGCCCCAGCTGCCATCGACCGCACGAAGAGTTGGGGTCGAGCGTACGGGAGGATGCTGGCCATCTGTGGCCTGTCCGTGGTCGCTGCGGGCCTCGCGGCTATCGGGATCAGCGAACTGGTGTGATGAACGCTCCGCGTCAACACCGGTCACGAGTCCTCGGCGATGAGCGGCGTCGCGATCCTGCTGCGCCCTACGGTGCCGCACTGAAGTGGACGCCCGAAGCGCCGCGTTTTCGCCTCGGGCATGCGTTGCTCCTGTGGCTCGTGACGGCCGTCGCGGTCTTCGTCGCCGGCGCCGTCATACCCGGAGTCAGGGTCGGCAGCTTCGCTCACGCCGCCGTGGCGGCGCTGCTGATCGCGGCCCTCAACGCCGTGCTTCCACCGCTCGTGGCCGCGCTGCGTCTCCCGCTCACACTCGCGCTCGGGTTCGTGCTGGTCTTACTTCTCGACGCAGCAATGCTCCTCTTGGCGTCGCACGTCGACTCGTCATCGATCAAGGTTGACTCGTTCGGGGCGGCGCTGCTGGCTGCGCTCGTCATCTCTGCGGTGATCGTGATCCTGATGGTGATACTGGGCATCGGTGACGATGACACGCGATTGCTCCGGTTAAGCATCCGTGCCGCGCGGCGCCAGGGCGACCGGACGACCGCAGACGTGCCGGGAATCCTGTTGCTGGAGATCGACGGTCTGGCGCTGCCGGTGCTCCGCCGCGCGATGCGAGACGGCGCTACGCCGAATATGGCGCGCTCGCTTGAGTCCGAAGGCTATGAGCTCGCCGAGTGGGAGACCGATCTCAGCTCCCAGACCGGAGCGAGCCAGGCGGGCATCCTGCTCGGCTCCAACGAGAACATCCCGGCTTTTCGCTGGGTCGAGAAGGAGACCGGGAAAGTGATGTCGTGCTCCTCGCCAGCCGATTGCGCGGCGATCGAGCAGCGCCTGGCGAGCGGCAATGGTCTGCTCGCCGGTCAGGGAGCGAGCCGCGGCAACCTGTTCTCCGGCGAGGCCGACGCGGCAATCCTCACCGTCAGCCGGATGAGCGCGGAGAAACATGCCAACCCTGGCTATCGCTCGTTCCTGGCCAGCGGCTTCAACGCCACCCGGCTGCTGATCCTGTTCTGCTGGGAGGTGATCCTCGAGTGGGTGGCTGCGACCGAGCAGCGACGCCGCGACGTGCGCCCGCGCGGTCACCGCGGCGGCATGTATCCGTTCCTGCGGGCGGCGATGTGCGTCGGAGTCAGGGATCTGATCGTATTCAGCGTGCTGAGCGACATGATGCGCGGGCGCCCGATCCTGTATGCCACGTTCTCGAGCTACGACGAGGTCGCGCATCACTCGGGACTCGAGCGAGCAGACACGCTCGATGCGCTGCGCAAGCTCGACCAACACTTCGGCCGGATCGAGCGCGCCCGCCGATTTGCGCCCCGGCCGTACAAGCTCGTCGTGCTCTCCGACCACGGCCAGACTCAGGGAGCGACCTTCAAGCAGCGAAACGGCTACGACCTGCACGAATTCGTCGAGCGCTCGATCGCTCATGGCCGAGTCTCCGGTGTTGCCGCCGGCGACGAAAACGAAGCCGCCGTCGGGCATGCGGTCGCGGAGGCCACCGGCCGCCATCGAGACGGCGACGGCACCAACGTTGGCGGTGACGACGTGGTTGTCCTCGCCTCGGGCAACCTCGGCCTCATCTATTTCATGGAAGAGCGCCGGCGGCTGTGTATGGAGGAGATCGAAGAGCGCCACCCTCGGTTGCTCGATGCGCTGCGCAGCCATCCGCACATCGGCTTCCTGATGGTCGAATCCAAACTGAACGGGCCGGTGATACTTGGTGCGCGCGGGAGCCGCCACCTGCGCGGCGATGAGGTCGAGGGTGAGGATCCGCTGGCGGCGTTTCCCCCCAACGCCGCGATCCATTTGCTACGGACAAACGGCTTCGAGCATGTGCCCGACATCCTCGTCAACAGCTTCTACGACCCGGAGCTCGAGCAAAGGCTGTGCGTTCGAGGAGCTCATCTCGTTCCACGGGGGCTTGGGCGGCCCTCACAGACTCGCCCATTCATCCTGCACCCCGCCGAGCTGCCCGTCCCCGCAGTGCCAGTGATCGGAGCCGCGGCCGTTCATGATCTTCTTGTCAGCTGGCGACGATTGCTCCAGCCCGGGACCGACTCGGCAACGGTCGGGCTTGCCCCCCGCTGACCCACGAAGAAATGACCTGGGCAGGCCGCTAGCAGTCAAGTCCGCGCCGCCTGCTGCTCCTCCGCGGAAGCCGAAGTAGCTTGTCACAACACTCGTGACAGCATCCAGCGCGTCTCATCCGTCCATTGGTCCACGGAAACGTGCCAGTAGGAACCACCGTGACGTCGATCTGGCGGGGCGCGATCCATCGATCCACCTCGAGACGTACGCGCCAAGCGGACGCACCGGCGGCTCCGGAACGCTCGCTCGCACGCGAGACTCGCGCCAAAAAGTTGTCCGTCAAGGTCGTACAATGATGTACGGTGAATCCGTTCAAGTACCAAGGCCCAGTCGAACCTCACGCGCTTATCGATCGGCGCCTCGAGCTCGATGCGCTCCAGAGCGCGGCCGCTGATCGCGTGGCGATCCGGCTCGCGGCCCCGCGGCGCTTTGGCAAGACCAGTCTGCTCGACGCCCACATCGCCTCGATGCGAGCCGTCGGGCATCGAGCGGTGCGCATCGACCTGTCGACGGTCGCGAACGTCGGCGACGTGGCAGCCAGGGTGGCGGAGAGCTTCAGCGCGCTCCCGACCGATCCGCGTAGGAGCGTCCGGCGCTGGGCAGCGCGACTCGGCGTGACGGCGAAGCTGGCCGGCGTGCAACTCGCGATTGCCCCAAGTGCTGCGCGGCCGCCGGCCGACGAGGCACGCGCGGCACTGCTCGAACTTCTCGACGTGCCGTTGGGCCTCCACGAGGCCGATGGCGAGGTGACGATCGTGTGTCTGGATGAGTTTCAGGACCTGCTCGTCGCCGACGACGCGCTCGACGGCCTGTTTCGCTCGGTCATCCAACACCACGCGGCGGCTGCCGCCTACGTCTTCGCCGGCAGTCAACCGTCCCTCATGCGAGCCCTGTTCTCAGAGCGAGAACGACCGTTCTACGGCCAGGCAAGACCGCTTGAACTACCGCCCCTCCCGGTCGACGAGGCAGCTCGAGACATCGAAGCCCTGCTAAGAGCTGATGGCCTGGACGCGGGCGGTGCGGTCGACGAGCTGCTCGCGTTCACGGGCGGACACCCGCAACGCACGGTCCTGCTCGCCCACCACCTCTACAACCTCCTCGACCAGCCCGGCGAACCCGAGGACCTCGCGACAGCCGCCATCGACCTCGCACTCGCCGAGACTCGCGATGCCCATCAGGCCGTCTGGGATGGGCTCGGGCGAGTCGAGCGGATCGTGCTCCTAGCGCTCGCCGACGGCCAAGCGCCAACCGGCAGCCGGGTGGCAGACGAACACCGAATCGCTCGCAGCACACTCCAGGACGCACTCCAACGCCTCCTCGCCGACGAGCGCAACGTCAGGCGCGACGACCAAGATCGACCGTTCGTGCTCGACCCGCTCTTCGGCGAGTGGCTCAGACGCCGCTGAACGTGTGCTTTGCGTCCGGAGCGACGGCGAAATCCGCAGCCGGCGTGACAACAGTCGTGACAACATCCACCCCTTCCATCGCGGCCAATTCGTGCAAGGAAGCTCACGATTTGCACGATCTCCACGCGTTTCGAAGCATCGACACGGCTCGGTCAAGGTTGAGGGCCTTGTGGACTGAATGGTCCGTGGAGGTTCGAGTCCTCTCGGGCGCACTGGAAAAGCCCCGCACCGCGGGGCTTTTTCCTGGGTGTCGCTTACTGTGTTGCTTAGCGGCTCAGGTTCTTGGTCTTGGTTGCCGATTACCGTCGGTGTCGGCAGGTGGCAAGGAAGCTCCGCACTCGACGCAAGGACGGCGCACCGCCGTGATGCACGCGGCCTGGGGATGAGCGCTCGGATGTGAGGTTCGCCGGCTTCTACGGGTCTCCGGGGCATCGTCGGCAGCGCTACAGGTGCTGGCCGAAGTACGGCGAGCCGGCGCATACGTTCACCGAGAGGCTGCCGCGCCAGAACACGCATGCGGGCGATTGCTACGAGTGCGAGCGGGCCTACGCGCCGCATGAAGGTCCGCCGACCCCGCGCCTGTATGAGTTCAGCGCGCGCGACATCGCGCACACGCTCATCAGCGTTGGCGAAGGGCAGTCCTACCGTTCAGCGGGAGCCAAAATCCGGGAACGAACGGGCCGCGTACCGAGAGGTGGATACCGGGCACGCCGGCGGCGGCTTCGGCACGGGCAGCTCGTCGGCGACTTCGTGGAAGTGTTCGCGCCGGTCGTGTTCGAACGGCATCGGCTTGAGGTGGAATCCGAACTATGAGCGGGTCATGCGCGGGGACGGGACGCTGCTACTCGACGCGCTGCCCTTCAACATCCGCGCCGCGACCCGCAAGCAGGGCGGCAAGCGCGCCTTCACCATCTACGCGGCGATGGCCTACACGGGCGCCAGCGACGCGAAGCTCGTCCGCTTGCAGGCGTTTCGAGGGACGCAGACCAACGTCGAAGCGGAGTGGGTGGAGTTCCTCAGCTCCCTGCCGGGCGCTCCGGCTCGCGTCGTCTGCGACAACGACGGGAGCCTCGTCCGGGCGGTCCGGGGCGTCTGGCCGGCCGCTGAGTTGTTCATCTGCGAGTGGCATCGCAAGCAGAGCCTCACCAACGTGCTCGATGAGAACGGCGTGTGGGGCTCGCGCTCTGAGGACGAGGAGACCCAGACGCTCGGCGTGCGGCGCGTGCGCTCCGCGGCGCACAACGCCCTGACCACTCCGACCGGCCGGGACGAGTTTTGCGAGCTCGCCGCCAAGCTGCGCATCAAGCAGCTCGACCGGTTCATCCGTCGGCACGACGCTGAGGTCCGCGACCACATCGCCAGGCGACCCTCCGAGTGGCGACACGAGCGCGGCCTGCCCGTGAGCGCCGGCCCGCTTGAACAGAAGCTGCGGGTCCTGCGCGACCACTACATCAAGCACCGACGGTTCGCGTTCCGCAACCGCGAGCGCCTCAACCGGCTCCTGCTGCTCATCCACCTGGAGATGGACGGCTACGCGAACGAGCGCGAGTACGCGGCGTTCATCCGCGACTGGCTGCAGGGCAACGCCGGTCGCCCGCGCCTGCCCCGCCGGGCCATCGCGGACCCTGACGGAACCAGCTCGCTGCGCGCAATCTAGGGCCGCCGGAGTCTGTTGCCAGCGCGCTTCGATACCCGGGCACACCTGGCGTATCTTGGCCGCATGCCGAGCGCTCAAAGCGACGGGGTGCGCATCCACTACGAGCTCGCCGGGACCGGTCACCCTCTCGTGCTCATCGGCGGGCTCGGCGTCCACACAGGCGAATACCGGCCGCTCATCGACGCGCTCGCCCGCCAGCACCGCGTGCTCGCTGCCGACAACCGCGGCTCTGGCTTGAGCGACAAGCCCGACGCGCCGTACAGCTACGAGATGATGGCGGCGGACACCCTCGCGGCGATGGATGCCACGGTCGGCGCGACCACGTCGTCCCCGTCGCCAACAGCCAGCAGCTCGCTCGTCTCATCCCTGACGCCAGGCTTCACCTGATGCCCGGCGGTCATCTCGGCGTTCTGCGCGCCCAAGCGGCCGCCTACGCCGAGGTCATTGACGCGTTCACAACCACAGGCTGACAGTCCAACCCGCGACGTCCGCAGCCTGAAAGTCCTGCGACCGGCGTCGCAAGCACTCGCCGGTCAGCGCGCACCAGCGACGGAGAGCACCGTCGCGTAATCACGCCATCAAGAAGCATCAGGAGGCCGCAAATCGAGCCTTTCTAAAGCAACACAGTAAGCATGATGATCGTCAGATCGATCGGCGCTGCGCATCGCATCCGGGTGGCGCGGGACCATCTTCGTGTGCCGCGGATCAGCGTTTTCTATGGGATCACGATCACCATGTACTGGCGCGAACGAGATCACCCGATCCCGCACTTTCACGCCGAGCAGGGAGGCGACCGTGCCTCGTTCGCGATTGACGGGACCGTGCTGGCCGGCGAGCTTCCGGCGCGTGCGCTGCGGTTCGTCCAGGAGTGGGCTGAACTGCACCGTGAAGAACTTCTGGCGAACTGGGACCGCGCGCGCAACCTCTTGCCGCTGGAGCGCATCGACCCGCTGCCTTAACATCACGCCGGTGACCGACCTACCCCCTCTTGTCCATATCGTCGGAGTCACGGTGATCGGCGATCACGAGCTCCGGCTGCTGTTCGAGGACGGCACGGTCGGTGACGTCGCGTTCGCCGACGAAGAGTGGCAGGGCGTGTTCGCCCCGTTACGTGACCCGGAACTGTTCGCTCAAGTTCGAATCGATCCGCTGGCCGGAACGATCGTTTGGCCCGGGGAGCTTGACATGGCGCCCGAGGCGCTCTACACCGAGGCACGCAGACGCCAAGTCGCTGCACCGGTGGCCCGCGCCTGACCGAGACGCTGCGGCGCAGGCCACCGCGCGGGCCGTATCGGCAATCGCCTCCAAACCTCGACTGATCCAGGCTGCAGGACCGAAGCATGGTGATTCACCGCCACCCCCGGGCGGTAAATCACCAAGCTTCATGCGAGAGCCTCGCTTGCACTGGGGCTCCCAGGCGAAGCCAAACCTGTGGTCCACCACGGGTATAGACAGCGATCGTCAGCGCTCTCGCTCTGGCGTTCGCACGCTCGCTGCGGTCGCCCGTGGCCGTGGTTGGGTCATGTCGGTAGAAGTGGTGTAACGAGCGTCTCGGGGGTCGACCGCTGAAGAGGGGTCGGCCACCGTGGCGCCGAACTCGTCGGCTGTTATCGCAATCAGACGAATGGAGACACCACGATGGCCGAAGGTCAGAGCATGACGGTTGCCGATGTCGTCGCCAAGACGATGGATGGTCGGCTTGAGGATTTCGTGCGCGAGGCGGTCGCGCTGGTCGCCCGCGAGGTGATGGAGGCCGAGGTCAGCGCTGAGGTGGGCGCTGGACGGGGCGAGGTCGCGCCGGGGACGCGCGTCACGCATCGCAACGGGTATCGGCAGCGGGCGTGGGAGACGAGGGTTGGGGAGCTCGAGTTGTTGATCCCGAAGAAGCGGTCGGGTCCGGCGTACTTTCCGAGCTTTCTGGAGCCCCGCCGGCGCAGTGAGCAGGCGATCGTTGCGGTTGTGTTGGAGGCGTATGTGAACGGTGTCTCGACGCGGAAGGTCGATCGGCTGGTGGAGCAGCTGGGGATCGAAGGGATGACCAAGGACCGCGTGAGCGCGATCTGCCGGGCGCTGGATCAGCAGGTCGAGCTGTTTCGCGGGCGGCCGTTGGAGGGTGCCTACCCGTATCTCTGGCTCGACGCGAAGCAGGTCAAAGTTCGTGACCACGGCCGGGTGGTGTCCAAGGCACTGGTGGTCGCCTACGCGGTGCACGAGACCGGGGTGCGGGAGGTGATCGGCCTTGATGTCGGCGAGGTCGAGTCCGGCGCGTTTTGGGTCGAGTTCATCCGCGGGCTCAAGCAGCGCGGGCTGGATGGGGTGCGGCTGGCGATCTCCGATCAGCACGAGGGACTCAAAGCAGCGATCGCCCGGGTGCTGGGCTGCCCGTGGCAGCGCTGCACGGTCCACTTCCTCCGCGACATGGTGATGCACTGCCGCCGCGACCAGCGCGGGCTTGTCGCCGCCGCGCTGCGCGAGGTGTTCAACGCCGAGGGCCTCGAGCAGGCCCGCGCGCGCGTCGGGCACGTGCTCGAACGGCTGCAGGGGATCGCGCCGAAGGTATGCGAGCTGCTCGAGACGGCCGAGGAAGACCTGATCGCGTTCTACAACTTCCCGTCCGAGCACTGGACCAAGCTGCGCTCAACGAACCCGCTGGAGCGTGTCAACAAGGAGATCGGCCGGCGCACCGACGTCGTCGGGATCTTCCCCAACGACCAGGCGGTGATCCGCCTCGCCGGCGCGCTGCTCTCCGAACAGAACGACGAATGGCTCGTCCAGCGGCGCTACCTGTCGGTCGAGTCGATCACGCTGAGCTGCGCCGACCCCGAGCCCCCCCAGGTCGAGCAGGAGGTGCCCAGTCTCACCGCCGCCTGAGCCACCCGCCGACCCAATCCAGCCAAGCCGTAACCCTCGGGTTGCACACGGACGCGTCCTGGGCCCGTCTAACGCCCTCCGGCCGATGACCGCGACCCACAGGAACCCACCCGCCGGCATCTGTTTCAACGCGAACGCTCGGCTCGGCGCACACCGGCAAACGACCGCTGCATCGAAGGGGGCGAAGCGACGGTTGGTCCGACCCCCTGGCAAGGCGGGCTTCTCAGCTGCGCCAACGTCTGGCCCGCTCGGCGAGCGGCTCACGGCGGCCCTACGGGCCCCGAGTCTCCCGCATCGATCATCCGGATTCCACGGTACGGCATCCATGACCGCTTGATCCCCCCGCGCATGAACGACCGATCAAACCGTTGCCCATTACCCCCGAAGTCACCAAACTACGAGGAAGTCCCCGTATGGCTCCCCCCAAGCAGACAACGAGGAGGTGAACACTTCTCAGCTCAGGCCTGAGGCGCCAACCTCACCGACGAGCTCTACGCGTTACACCACTACATCCGACTTGACTGGTTGCCCTTGGGCTGACGAGCCAGCACCAGGTCCGTGGTCTGGCCCGACGGCGCCGACCTGCGCCCGCCAAGCCATGAACGCCTGAGCACCAACCGTGGTCCTACCACGACGCGGCTACCTGACCGGCTCAAGCGAACAGATCCGTGGCAACACTCGTGACAACATCCACTCCGTCCATTCCGTCCAATACGTCCACGGACCCGCACGATTTGGACGATCGGACGCCCGTGGAAGCATCGACACGGGCCGTACAAGGTTGAGGGCCTTGTGGACTGATTGGTCCGTGGAGGTTCGAGTCCTCTCGGGCGCATAGGAAGCCCCGCTACTAGCGGGGTCTTTGTGCTCCGCACTCAGCTCCTCGATTTGCCCACAGTCCCCTTGGCAAGATCGTGGCAACACATGGCAACGTTTGTCGCGCCAAAGGTGAGAAGGTCAGCGTGGCTCGACGTGAGTATCCCGGGGTCTATGCGTACCAGGTGGCCCGTAGGGCAGCACGACGATCGGCCCGGTGATCGTCGTCCCTTCTCCCGAAGTTGCCGTCAACCCCGCCGCGAACGAACGCTGAGCAAGGCGTGGCGGCGCTTGGCTGAACCTTCATGAGCAACGTTCCGGGGGATCAGATGAACAGCTCCTGGTGGAGATCGACGAGTCCGCGGATGTTGTGCACGTCTGTCTCGCGGTCGCCTAGGCAGATGGGGTCGGGGTCGCGCAGCGCATCTCGTAGTCGCCTCAGCGCGGCTTGGTCCCTGCGGGCGAGCCGCTGGATCTCAGCGTGCGTCCGCGCGACCTTTTCCGCCAACGGCGAACCAAGCGTGTGGGTCAGCCTGGCCGACGTGGTAGCGGTGTCGCGTTCACCTAAATCGAGCGGATGTACGCGGTTGACGATCATGGCGGACCGGTTCATCCCAGCGCGCTCTAGCTCGCCTGCGAAGAAGATCGCCTCATCGAGCGGCGCCCGCTCTGGCGAGGTAACGACCAGGAACGCGGTCGTCGGATCGGTAAGTAGAGCCTGGACGTCCGCGGCGCGGCTACGGAATCCGTCGAGCAGGCCGCTGACCAGGCCGAAGAACGTCGTCAGGTCCTCGAGCAGGCCGACGCCGGTAATGCGACGAAGCGCCGCGAACACGACACCCGCGGCACGGATCACTCCCCCGGTCGGCCTGAGGAACGCTTTCAGCGCGCGACCTTCGAGAAACCCGATCAGCCGCTCGGGCGCCTCGAGGAAGTCGATCGCGTTGCGTGAGGGCGGGGTGTCGAGCACGATCACCTCATAATCCCCTTCGCGCTCGATCTCGAACAGTTTCGCGATCGCGGTGTATTCCTGCGAACCGGCCACCGCCGCAGAGAGGTGCCCGTATATCGGGTTGGTGAGGATCTCCTCCCGCGTCCACGGATTCGGTGCGAGCCGCGCGATCAGCTCGTCGAACGTGCGCTTGACATCGAGCATCATCGCGAACAACTCCCCGTCGACCGCAAGCCCCGACCCCTCGAACCGAGCGGGATCCACGCGCTGTGGCTGATTGCCAAGCTCAGCCAACCCAAGCGCCTCCGCCAAGCGGCGAGCAGGATCGATCGTCACCACCGCGACTCGCCGACCCTGCGCCGCCAACCCGAGCGCAACCGTCGCGGACACCGTGGTCTTGCCGACCCCACCGGCCCCGGCGCAAATCACCACGCGCTTGCCCGAAAGCCTCCTCGCCAGCGGGCTCACAGCAACGACCTTTCAAGCAGGTCCGCGACGTGCTCGACGTCAGCGCGGCTGAGATCGTCCGTGAAGAGGAACGGCAATGTCGTGAGCGGACTCCCACAAGCCGTCTGCGTAGCCTGGCAAGCTGCGCTCGCTGCGCCCGCGCGCGACCGTTTAACCAGCGGGCGGAGCGCACCGCCGGGTCATCCGGCGCTGAGGCGAGTGCGACCACATCCTTGGCGCTGAAGCGAGAGGGAAACATCCGGTTGACCACGACCGCGTCGAGCTTGATGCCCAATTCGCTCGCCAGCGCGGCGCGTAAGCCGAGCGTCTCGCTCACCGCCATCTGCTCCGCGGTGGCAACCGCGATCACACCGATCGAGCTCGGATCCCCGAGCATGCGGTCGATCGCAGCACCCTGACGAGCCACCGGTCCCACGCGAGCAACCGAGCTGAACGTCCGCGAAAGCCCTGCTGCGCGCGAGGATCCCCGCCGGGAGCGGTCCCGGAAGCTCGTCGCGCAAGTACTCCTCAAGAGCTGGCCGACGCTCAATCGTGACATGGTGCAAGCCGGAGTAAACCTCTATCTCGCCAAGCCGATCCGCAGCTTCCCCTCCTAGCACGTGCGCGACATCCGCACGGCCGGCTACCTCGGCGACGACCGTTCGAAGCCCACGCCTGGCGGCTACGACACCCAGCGCAGCGGCAACCGTCGACTTCCCCACTCCGCCCTTACCGCTGACAACGACGAGCCGCTTGGCCAGTAGTTGACCGCCGCCAGCTGCCATCACAGGATCACCACGGCGCCGCTGACCTCCTGTAACCGGCGGACAGCGGATTGTGCCCGTCTAGCCGCCCGGCCGCCCAGGATCGCCAAGGCATCGGCCGGCTGCTCTGCCGAGATCGCGTGCAGAGTTCCTCCGGGGGTAAGGATGTTTCCCAGCGGGGCCTCCTGACGCAGACGCTCGGCGATCGCGTTCGCGCGGTCATCATCGACTGCACCGACGAGCAAGTATCTCTAGCGGTGAACGCTCGGCACCCCTTCGCGTCGAAGCTCGCCGGCCAGCTCGAACTCCTCCAACTGCGATAGGCATTGAACGCCCACCTCGAACTCCGGATAGTCTCGCACGGCGCCCGCGCTAGCGCGCTGGGCATCGCTGTCGGGCAGCGGCTGGTGGGTCTTACGAATCCTCCGCGCTCGGGTGCCGGTGCTTCCGCTCGCGTTCCAGGGGCCAGCAGTGCTCGGCGGCGAGCGGCCGGATCAGCTGCTCGGAGTGCTCGGCTTGCTGACACGTACCGGCGTGACAGGAGACCTCTGCTCCGTCGCGTGAGACGACCGCGCGATCCTGGAAGGAAGCGTCGAGGTCGTGCTCAAGCTCGTTTCTTTCAAGACGCTCGATCAGCCGGCGTGCGTGGCCCCGCTCGTTACGGTCGATCGGCAGCCGCCAGTCATCGCTCATCGGCCGGCTCCTCGCTGGGATCCGCTGGGCCGAGGATCTCCGCGACGCGCTTGAGCTCGAGCAAGTCGGTACCCGAGCCAAGCGTCCCAAGCTAGTCGGCACTGCGCAGATGGTCGCGCTCGTACACCGCCCCGGGACCGCACCGGGTAATAGCCCCCGGACTCGGTGTGCTCGACGTCTTCCTCGGTGCGGATCCGATGCTCGGAGAGCAGAACCTTCGGTCCCTCAACGAGTACACGATCGAGCGCCGCGCCGGTGAGCTTCAACGAGCGGCCGTGGCCGCCGCCAACAGGCACTCGCGGCGAGATTCATCACCAGCGCTTCGGCGCGATTGCCGAGCTCTGGACCCGTCAGCGGTAGCGCGAGCAGCCGCACGCCGCAGTTGATGTCGCAGCCGACGCCGCCTGGAGAAGCGACGTCGTCCGGAGGCTCGGTCGCGGCCACGCCGCCGACGCCGTAACCCTGATCGACGTCGGGCATCGCCAGCGCCGCATCGACGATCCCAGGCAGCGTCGCGACGTTCTGCAGCCTGCTCGAGCGACCGGTCCGCCGCGAGCTCCTCGATCAGCTCGCGGTCGGCGAACACCCGCCAGGGGACACACATATCCGCACGCGCGCTCGCCGGAAGCTCCCCCACACGCCCTCGTCGACCTGGTGGAACCAGCGACGACAATCTGCGAGGAGTGAAACAGCGAGCACCACCTTTGCGCGGAAACCACCGTCGCAGGGCTCGAACGCCCGGCGGCGGTGGATCGCGCCCTTGACCAGATGGCGAGTGCCGCCGCGATGGCACCGTACGATTGCGACCAGGCCGCGTTCCCTGAGCTCGATACGCGCACATCCGCGGGCACGAGATCCTGGTTCTCGGTGCGGTACAGGAGCTCATCGAGCCACCGCGCGAGGAGGTCCGCACTGTCGCGGCCAACAACGGCAATCTCGGACCAGACCGGGCGCCCGCGCGGACCGTCACTGAGAAGCTCATCGAACGCATGCAGCGCATCGATGAACACCGCCTCCTCAGTGGCCGCGTTGACTCCAACTGGACCTCCGCGGTGTGCTCAATCCACCGGTAGCTCAACCTCGAACCACCGCGTAATGGCGGGTTGCCCGGTTTTTGGGAGCTGATCGGGGTGTTGGGCGGATTGGAGGCCGCGGGTGACGGTTTAGGGTTCACGAAAGAATTAGTGGCCCCTTTTGGGTTGGGTGGATCGTGTAGTTCCAGTCTGGATGGAACTGGTCGCGGGCGATGTCCACGGCGGCAAGCTCTTGGTCGGTGACCTTGATCCCTTTCTCGTAGTGGCCGGGGTCCAGGCGCGCGTAGACCTTCAGGCCGGTGCTGGTCGTGGTCGCGCCGATCAGGTCGATGATCACCTGCAGGCTCTCAAGCGGCCGTCCGCGCCAGTTGAGGCTGACGTAGCTGAACATGCGATGCTCGATTTTGTTGCACTTCGACGTCCCGGGCGGAAAGTGGCAGACGCGGATCGGCAGCGCGAGCTCGTTGGCGAGCTTCTGCAGCTCGGTCTTCCACAGGCGCGTGCGGCTGGAGTTGCTGCCGCCGCCGTCAGCAGTGATCGTCAGGCTCGTCGCTTTGGGGTATCGCTTCTGGCCGAGGTACTGCCACCACACGCGGATCGAGTTGACCGCGAACGCGCTTGTGTCATGGGTGACACCAACGCTGACCATCCCCTCGTTGGCTTTGATGTCGTGCACGCCGTAGGGATCGCGTGCCCCAGATCCTTGTCTTTGAAGTCGTGGCAGCGAACCTCGACCGGCCGCCCCGTCGGCTCGTATTCCCGCCCGACAGCCTTGAAATCCCCGACCAGCTCGCGCTTTTTCGCGTCTACGGATATCACCGGCTCGTCCGCGGCGAGCGCCGAGCGTGTCGTCTCGTTGATATGCCGAAACTGCGCGTCACGGTCAGGATGATCCTTCCCCTCCCGCGTCTTCGAGTTCGCGTGCAACCGAAACCCAAGCCCCCGCAAGAGCTCGTTATGCGTCTGAGTTCGTTTCCGAAATCCGCCGTTTTGTTACGCCATCTCGTTGCGTGTGCAACGATGCTGTGAAGGGGTCAGACGGGCGCGAGGAGGAGCATGTCCGAACTACAGGATGTCAGCCGTCGTGGTGGGCGCCGCAAGCGGGCGCTGAGCGCGGAGGAGAAGCTGCAGATCTGGCTGCAGTTGTTGACGGGGGAGCTGACGCAGCGCCAGGCGGCCGAGCGTTGGGGGGTGGATCCGACGACGATCATGCGGATCCGTCGCGTCGGGCGCGAGGGCGCGTTGACGGCGCTGGCCAGCTCCAAGCCTGGTGGCGGTGCTCGTGGGGCTGTGGACGCGGAGCTGGCGGCGGCGCGCGCGGAGATCGCCAGGTTGGAGGAGACGGTCAAGGAGCAGGCGATCGAGCTGGTGGCGTTGCGGGGAAAAGCGCGCTCGGGCTGGTAGGCCGCGTCCCAGCTCGTGTCGAGGTGGCGGTCAAGGCGCGGCTTTTGGAGCTGATCGCGCAGGCGACCGGGGCGGGCTGGAGCTTTGGCAAGGCGTGCGGGGCGCTCGGGCTGGGCGAGCGGCGCGCCCGCTACTGGCAAAAGCGCGCCGCCGCCGGTGCTTTGGCTGACCGCAAGCCGGGCGGCACGCCGGTGCACGCGCTGCGCCCGGAGGAGGTCGATGCGATCCTGGGGCTCGCCGATCAGTGGGGCGAGATCGACGGCTCGCACCGCAAGCTCGCGCACCGCGGCTCTTACCTTGGGCGCGTGTGGGTGTCGCCCTCGACGGTGCTGCGGGTGCTGCTCGAGCACGGCCGGGCGCTGCCCTGGCGCCCGCCGCGGCAGAAGTCGCTCAAGCGTCCGTGGCCCGAATGGGTCCAGTACAAGCCCCGTCAGGTGTGGGGCTATGACTTCACCGAGTTCCCGCAGGCCGGCACGAGCGCGCTGGCGATCCTCGACCTCGTCTCGCGCAAGTGGATCGAGACGATGCTCTGTCCCGAGGCGACCGACGTGCAGGTCCAGGTGCTGTTCACGCGCGCGCTCGAGCGCGAGGGCCTGTTGGACGTGATCCTCTCGCTGATCGACGAGCACGCGGCCGGCGAGCAGGAGGACGAGCTTGAGCCGATCCTGCTCTCAGTGTCGGACAACGGCGCCCAGATGAGGTCGGGCTCGACCCGCGAGTTTATGGCTCTGCACGCGATCGCGACCCACTATGGCCGCCCCGGGACGCCGACCGATCAGGCCCACATCGAGTCGCTGTTCGGCCACGTCAAGTACGAATGGCCGTACCTGTGCGCGCTAAAGGACCCGGCCGACCTATCACGCGAGCTCGACGCCGTACGCGAGCAGTACAACCGGGTGCGCCTGCACGCCGGCATCGGCTACGTGACCCCCGACGACGAGCACGAGGGCCGCGGGCCCGCGATCCGTGAAGCCCGCCGCGCCGGCCTCGCGCGCGCCCGAGAGCAGCGCCTGGCCTACAACCGCGGCACCCACCCGAGGCTGATCGGATGACGACGACGCCCCCAAACCGCCAACAGCGGGCGACCGATCACCCTGCCCGCCTCGCCGCAGGGCCGCACAGGGCCGCACAACGCGCCGGTTCTCGCCGCAACCGCCCAAATCGAGCCCGCCGAGCTCTCAGCGGCCCTGTCACGGCCCTCGGCAGCTCTGCTGCCGACCTCACCAGCCCATCAGCGAAGCTGGCGCAGACTGTCAAGGCCAGCCCGACAGGGCCCAGCGCAGCCGGCCGCGCAGCGGTGGCCTTGACCGGCCGCGCCGGCGTAGCTAACCACGCCACGAACCCTGCACTACCATCAATCCACTACCCCATGACGACCCCCGGAACTGGCTGCGAATTACACGCCCAGATTTCGGAAAAAGACTCAGACACACGTCAAGCTTCCCGGACGTCCGATCGGACACCGATGTCCTGCCGCCTGAAGCGCACTCGCGATGTTCTGCAAGCTCTTCGAGCACCACCGCAACGGCGAGCACGGATCCCCACGCGTATCCGGATCCACCAACGCCTCCAACGCTCCCACCAGCTCCGCATCAGACTCCGTCAACCGCGGCCGCCCCGCACCCGGCCGACGGACACGACCCGCCTCGAGCCGTGTCCCCTCCCGCAGCTCTGCGATCCCACGCTGCACAGTGTTCTTGCTGATCCCCGTCGCACGCACGACAGCCGCGATCCCGCCCGGCCCACACGACCGAGCCTCCGACGCCGCCCACAACCTGCGCTGACGCTCGTTCAACTCCGGCCCCAACCCCCGATAACGCTCAACAATCTGCGATTCATCGATCATGCCCCCGCGATACGCCACCACAACCCAACATCCTGCCACAGCCCACTAATTCATTCGTGAGCCCTTAGGGTGTCGTTTTGAGGGCGTCCCGTTAACCGTGTAGGCGGATTATGGTAAGTGTAACAGTTACTCCGTGTGAGTGGCAATCAGTGACTGTCAGTTTGCATTGTCGGGGACGCGGTCACCGAAGTGGATCTTGAACGCGAGCAGCGCGGTCGTCCAGTTCTGACATCGTGTCCATTGCGGGGTCGCGTTCTGCAGCGCGAGGTAGACGAGCTTGCGGGCGGCGTCGTCGTTCGGGAAGCTGCCCTTGGTCTTGGTCGCCTTGCGCAGCTGCCGGTTCAGGGCTTCGATGGCATTCGTGGTGTAGATCACGCGGCGGACCTCGGCGGGGAACGCGAGGAACGGGACCACGTGCTCCCACGCGTTCAGCCACGCCTGGGTGATGACCGGGAACCGGGCGCCCCACTTCTCATCGAAGGCCTCGAGCTCGGCGTGGGCCTGGTCGGCGTCCTTGGCGGTGTAGATCGGCTTCAGGTCCCGGGCGACCTGCTCGCGCTCGCGGCGGGGGACGTACTTGAGGCTGTTGCGGATCAGGTGCACGATGCACGTCTGCACGGTCGTCTTGGGGAAGATCGCCTCGATCGCCTCGGGGAACCCCGCGAGCCCGTCGACACACGCGATCAGGATGTCGCGGACGCCGCGCTGCTTGAGGTCGGTGAGCACCTGCATCCAGAACTTCGCGCCCTCGGTTTCTTGGAACCACATGCCGAGCACGTCGCGCTCGCCGTCGAGCGTGACCCCCAAGGCGAGGTACAGCGCGCGGCGCTGGACGGTGCCGCCCTCGCGGATCTTCAGGACCATGCAGTCACCTCCAGTGGCCGCTTGCCCCAGTCGCGCACGTCGTCCATGACCGCGTCGGTGACGCGGCTGATCAGGTCGCGGCCGACCTTCACGCCGTAGATCTCCTGGAGGTGCGCCTCGATATCGCGCGTCGAGAGCCCGCGGCTGTAGAGCGCGAGGATCTTCTCGTCGAACCCGACGAACCGGCGCTGACGCTTTTTGACGATCTTCGGCGCAAAGCTGCCGTCGCGATCGCGAGGCGCGTCGATCGGGACCTTCCCGTGCTCGGTGATCAGCGTCTTCGCGGTCGTGCCATTGCGCGGGTTCCCACCGCCGCCTGGCGGCTCCAGATGCGGCTCGTAGCCGACGTGCTCGGTCAGCTCGACCTCCATCGCCCGCTCCACCAGCCGCTTGGTCAGCTCGGCGAGCAGCCCGCCGGGCCCGGCGATCTCCTCCTCCGTGCTCGCGCCGGCCAGCAGCTCGTCGATCACCTCGTTGCTGATCCGCCTGTCAGACGGCACACCGAGAGCTTCACGGACCCGCCGGCGGCCAGCAGCACGGTCGACAGCCTCATCGACCAGCTCCGGCGACACAGCCGGGGGGTCCGCGGCCGGCGCGATCCCCAACCCGAGAGCCTCTAGCTCCGCGGCGTGCTGCTCCAGCTCGGTCCTGGTCCTGCTCCTCTGCGTCCTGCTTCTCGTAGTAGTAGCCATGAGGATCTCTTTCGCTCATGCCTACACAGTTCCTCGGACAATCCCGTCGTTTTGTGTCGCGGAGTGTTGTGTGGCGGTGTCGCGGAGTGTTGTGTGGGCGTATTCGGACAGCGGTGATCGGCGGCGGTCGCCGCGGTGGTGTTGGGAGGCGTGGGTGGTGTCCGGGGTCGGGTGCCCCGGCCGGTCAGCTCAGCACGGGGAGCGCGCGGATCCGGGTGAGCGCTGCTTGCCAGTCTGTTTGCCGGGCCAGCGGGCGGGGAGGTGCAGCGTCCAGCGTCGGCTGTGGTAGGTGAGGCGGCCGGGGATCGCGAGCAGTCGTCGGCGGTTGGTGTGCGCGCGGCGGGGGATCGTGGTGTTGGGCAGGCCAATCAGTTCGCTCCAGCGGTGCAGGTTGTGCGCGATCGCGGCGATTACTTCCAGGCCGCGTTCGCGGCGAACTGGCCTGAGGGGGCGTGTGCGAGCGCCTGGTCGAGCAGGTCGCGAATGTCGAGCTCAACGGTCGCGTGATCGCGATGCTCAGCCTCAACAAGGGCGAGCGGCTCGGTGCGATTAGTCAACGCCGCGAAGTGCCGCCAGGTCTCAAACAGCTGGGCCTGGACGCCAAGCGTTCGGACGCGACGGACGATCAGCCGCTCACCGTTCGCTGTCGTGGTCTCGGCGATCTGCGCTTCCCCGGTCTTGGGGTAGTCCACCAGCGGAACCCACGCTGCTTCGGGGATCAGGGCGATCGCCGCAGCGATCGCCGTGGTCTGCCGCACCCCAATCGAGTACAGCACGCCGTTCGCGGCGAGCCGTCGAGGAGCTTGGCGTTGTGAAAGCCGGAGTCGGCGCGCAGCAGAATCTCGCCGGTCGCGCCAGTGCGCGATACCCGCGCGAGCAGCTCGTCAACGAAGCGAATGACGCCGCGCTGCGTGTGGCCTTGCCAGCGCGGAAGCGGACGTGCAGCACCTCGCCGCTACCTGCCCGGGTGGCCAGCAGCGGGTGATAGCCCAGCTTCTTGGTGTAGCCGTAGCTTGCGCCCTGCTTCTGGCTGCCATGCACCTCACGGATGAACGAGTCAACATCGATCACCAGCCGCTGGGCGCCCGGGCCGGCGCCCGCCGTCCACGCCCGGGCCAGCAGCTCGCCAAGGACACGATCGAGCTGGCGGACATGCCCGAACGTGAACGCCCGCGAAACGTCCCGAGCGTCGAGGGTGCCATCACACGATGGCCGAGCACCCGCCCGGTGCGGCCGCTGCGCAGCACGTCGCAGCCATCGATGCTGTCCGCGCCGAGCAGCATCGCGTGAACCAACGACATCACTTTGCGTCCTGGCCGGAAGTACCCCACGCGACGGCCCAGGTCCACACACCCGTTCACTTAACGCCTCGATCCCGAGCTTGCGCGCGAGTGTCGCCGCGACCAGCACCCCCGCATCAGCGACCGACCGATCATCGTCAAGCGGGATTCGATCGCGTCCAGCGAATCCTTCACCATGTGGGTGACCTCCTGAGCGGGGCCGCGGCCGCCCAATACAGCTGCTTTTTCCTGCTTAGGAGGTCGCTTAAACGCCCACACCGGACAGAACGAGCCCATTACGCGGTGGATGGAGGCTCAACTCACGACCCTTCGAGAGCTAGCCGAGACTCTATCGGGAATGACTTCACGAGAACCGGGCTTCGTCGCCCTCCGCGTGATCAGTTCCCGGCTTCGCCTGACTCAGCCTCGGCCCTGTCGGTGGACTGCTCGATGGCGGGCACGGCCAGCACCGGACACGCCGCAACGTGAAGGAGACGCAGCGTTACGCTCCCAAGCACCAGCCCGACGACCGCCCCGCGGCCACGGGTGCCGAGGACGATCAAGTCAACTCCAACCTCGCGGGCGACATCGGCGACCTCGTGCGCGGGCTGGGGTCCGACATGGTTGACGATCTTGAGCGTGGCATCGAATTCCTCCCGCGAAAGCTCCTCCACCACGTCATTGAGCTTCGCTGCGACCTTCTCCTCGTCGGCGAACGCCGCCAGCCCCTGCTTCGTCGCAAACCTCTGCACGATTGATCCGAAGCATGCGTGAACTCGAGGCAGCGAGCTTCGCTTGTCGTCGTGCACATCACGGAGAATCCGGCGAGAGCCACATCTCTGATGAGTGGGATCTAACGTCACGAGCGTGGATTGACCGTCACGTGGGCCGCGAGGCGCTCTATCTCGTCCCTTGTGCCACTGCCGAGGCCGCGCCGCGTGACGTTCAGCGCACCGGCGGCCATGCCGAGTCGCAGCGCGTCGATCAGGCTCATCCCGCGTGCGAGGCCGACACCGGTGGCGGCGAACATCGAGTCGCCGGTGCCGCGCTGGTCGAGCGCCTCGAACACCGGCGGTGCTAGCTCGATCTGAGCCGGGCTCGCGCGTTCGTTAATCAGCACGGCCGGCGCTGACGCGCGCGAGACTAGGACGTGGCGCGCTCCGGCTCGATGCAGCCGCCGCGCGCCGGCGACGATGTCCGCCAGCGAGTCGCTGGCGGCGAGCTGCTCCTGGACGAGCTCCTCCCCGCTCAGCTTGAGCAACTCGACGCCGCCCTCGAGCGTGGCCCCTAGCGGCGGGCCCGACAGGTCTGCGATAACGACCTTCCTGTTCGTGCCCAGGTCGCCGACCAGCCGGCGATACAGCTCCGCATCGACGACCTCGCTGGGTTGACAGCCGGTCACCATCGTCACGTCGGCGTCAAGCCCAGCGCCGAGCGCGATCCCATACAGCGCATCCGATGCGTGCCGTGCCAGCGGCCTGCTGTCCACGCTGACAACCTCGACGCGCGTGCCGCTGCGCCGGTCGTGAACATAAACCCCGTTCGGCGTCCCGGCATCGGCCGCTCGGAGCGTCATCGGCTCGGCTTCGATCAGCCCTCGCAGCACGCGCCCGGACTCACCGCCCAGTGCGCAGCAGAAGACCACCTCGGCCCCCAGCGTCGCGGCAAGCCGCGCGACCCAGAATCCCTGGCCACCGGCGTGCAGATGCACCTCTGCTCGATCCGTCCCGGGCTCGATCGTAACCGTAAGCAGGGGCGAGGGCGAAAACACCGCAATGCGGCCGGTGACCGGCTGCTTCGGCCGCTGGGACCGAAGCTTCGCCCGCACACGGCGACCACGCGGCCCGCGCCTCACATCGACTCCACGATAATGCGCCGGACCGGCTCCGCCAGCGACGGAGCCGACGCGATCGTGTACCGGGACTCGGCGTCATGCAGCGAGCCGTCGTAGTCGTACACCAGCCCGCCCGCCTCTCGTACGAGCAACAAGCCCGCCGTCACATCCCACGGCAGGTTGGACAGCATCACGGTCGCGTTCAACCGGCCTGCCGCAAGCCACGCGAGATCAAGCGCCGCGGAGCCGTGCATGCGCACCCGCAGGCTGTCGTGCGCCAGGCGGGCAAGCACGGCGAGATGCACCCGGTTCTCCTCCCGGGAACCGACACCCACCTTGAAATCCGACAGCCCAACGATCGCCTCCCGCAACCCATCAACCTTCGAGACCGTGACCGCCGTGCCGTTGAAGTAGGCCCCCGCACCCCGGCGGGCGATAAACCGCTCGCCCAGCAACGGCGCATCGACAATCCCCAGAACCGGCTGCCCGGCGATCACCAGCGACAGCGAGATCGTGCACAGCGGACTGTCCCTAGCGAAGTTGATCGTGCCATCGATCGGATCAAGGACCCAACGTGGCTCTCCAGAATCCCCCTCCCCGCCCTCCTCCTCGCCCAAGAAGGAGATCTCCGGTGCGACCTCCGCCAAGGACCCCTTGATCGCTGACTCGATCTGCAGATCAACGTCCGTAGCGAAGTCACGGTCTCCCTTGCCGATCACCGCACCGATATGCGAACGGCCTTGAATCAGGAGCTGCGCCCCGATATCGACAGCGCGCTCAGCAGCGAGCAGCAGCCTGGCCCACCCGGGATCCGGGACCGCCCCCGAGCGCCGGTCCTCACCCGAGGAAGGACTGATCTTCTCGGTCATTGCGCGCCGCGCAAGCCGTTATCGCTCACCTCGGGCCTGCCGAGTGATCGCACCGGACTCCGATCCAGCGACAGTAAGCGATCAGGCGCATCGTGAGATCCTTCTAGCGGCGGTCGAATGGCACATCAGCACAGATCGCGATCACAGGTGCGGGGGATTACGGATCGCGCTTGCGCGGGCTCCCGCAACGCTCGGCAACGTACCGCCGATGACCTACGCCTCGCCGGGCGGAGCTTCCAGCGGATACGACGAGCATCGACGGAGCCGACAATCTCCGCTCGCTCCCGGCCGGTAGCAGCGGATCAGCGACGGAGGCAGCGCCTGCCGACACGATCGCCGATCACACCGGCCAGCCCCGTCGCTACCGCACCGATGACGTCAACCTGTACCGATTCCTCGCCGTAGTGGCGAGCGGCATGGATGAGATGGTCGGACCCGAGAACCGCCGCTCGCTGGACGTCACGCGGTTGCCGATCGGGGGATCTGAGCGCGGCGCCCCTGCGCGCCATCACCCAGCGGCCTGCGGGTAGCGAACAAGTCTCGCCGGGGGCACCACCGCCAAGCCCGGGGACTCCGGCGATCTTCCAGGTCAAGCCGGCCTTCGCGAGTGCGACCTGCTGGGGCTGGAACTGAGTGCCGTCCACGACCTCAGCGCTGGCCCGACCGGAGCGGCCGCCGCGTGGCGAGCAAGCACGCCAGCACGCTCACTCAGCGAGGTCACAGTTCAGGAAAGCGGGTCATGCCGGTGGCGGCGGGTCCTGAACGAGACCGTGCTCAATCGGCAGCCCGGCATCGAGCCACCCGCCCATGCCCCTTCAACGGCGTATGCGACCATTCCGACCGACCGGAACGCGTCCACCGCGTCGGTCGCTTTTCGCCCGGTGCCAGACACGAACACCACCGGCCGCTCCCGGTCAAGGATTGCGAGTTCGCCGGGCATCTCGTCCGGTGCGATCGCGCGGGCACCTGGGATTCGCGGCAGTCGATCTCTCGCGCGCGGAGATTGATCAGCTAGCCGCAGCCGTCCTGTGAGAGCCCCCAAGCCATCCGAGCTTCCAGCAGGAACCCGTTCATCAGCCGCGACCGTACACCTGCTCACTGGCTCCGCCATCGGCAGTTCTGCCCGCGGCCGACCGCGGAAGCCCGCAGTTGACCGATCAGCCTCGCAGGTTCGCTACATGATCCGTAGTCCGCCCGATCTGGAGACCGGATGGGCATGGATTGCCTAGCGACGCTGCCGGGCTAATGTCGCAGAGCTCGTGCGATCTCACCGGTCCCGCCGGACGAGATCGGCCACTGCGACGCGACTCGCTCCGTGGTCGCCGTCTCGCCCGTCGGCGGCGCCTGCCCGGAAGCGCCGGTCAGTGCAGCGATCACCTCTGCGTCGGAGACCGGCGAGAAGTCGCGGTACCAACGGCCGACGCCGAGCAGCTCGTGCGGGATCGTGAGGCAGACGATCTCGTCGGCCTCCTCGCCGACGAGCGCCACCGACTCCCGCGGTCCGACCGGGACGGCGACGACGATTCGTGCGGCGCCGCCGGCCCGCAGCGCACGCACCGCCGCCGAGATCGGTCAGCGCGTCGCCAGACCGTCGTCGACCACGCTCACCATGCGC
Source organism: uncultured Solirubrobacterales bacterium (assembly GCA_963836065.1). GTDB lineage: Bacteria > Actinomycetota > Thermoleophilia > Solirubrobacterales > Solirubrobacteraceae > Palsa-465. The sequence continues at coordinate 157,343 of CAWIII010000021.1, read as the reverse complement.
CCGCGCACGTCAATTCGCGCCCGGCCGTCGCGACAGGTCTCCACGAGCCGCGGCAATCCGTCACCGCGCTCGACGGTCGCGTCGAGCGTCTCGCCTGTCATGCCGACGCGACGCGCCATCTCGGTGTCGAGTACCGGGCCGGCGCCCTCCGCGATCGCGCCCACGCCGTACTCCGGTTCGCGGGAGCGCCAAGCTTGCGCACCGCCAAAGTGTCAAGCGGCGCGTCGAGCACCCGCGCGATCTCGAACGCGACCGCCCCCGCCGAACAGCAATCACCACAGGGCGCTCGTCCGCCAAGGGCAGCAACTGCACGGCCACCGCGCGCCCGGCATCACGGCGATCCACGAACTCCATGCGCGCATGATCGCCCCGACCTCCCGGACGCCCTGCGCAGCCGCCGACACGCCCGATCCGGGTTCCCACCCGCCGACGCGGATGACTGAGAACCCTGATGCGGGCCCCACGGTGCCCGCTACGCTGCCGGCGCCGCAAACGAGATCGCCCCCGGCCTGCGGCACTGGACCGCGGGTCACGATCACGTTCCCGTGACCTTCAGCTCCTACTACCTGCTCGACGAGCTGGTCATGATCATCCGATGGGCGCGGACTCGTCCACGAGCGAACTCCCCCGGCAGCGGTTTCCCCTCCGGCACCGATCCATAGAAGCGACCGGGGCGAGGCCACAGGCTGTAGCGCCGCGTCCGGAGCGGCTCTGCTCGACGGGCTCGGGACTATCGCGTCTACCGGGATTCGACGCGTGCTCGTCGCATGGACGCAACAGGAAGCTCGACGCGGTCCTCCTAGTGGATCATCCTGTTAGTTGATTGAGTTACTTACTTACTTTTCTACGCTTCGAGGACCTTGCCGGTGTAGGTCCATTTGAACGGCTTGGCGGTCTGGTTGTAGGTCTCGATGAACGCAAGCATCTGGCAGGCGAGGTCCTGTTCGGAGGTGAAGATGCCGTGCTTGAGCAGTCGCCGCCAGAGGATCGAGAAGAAGATCTCGATTTGGTTGAGCCACGAGGCGTGCTTGGGAGTGAACTGAAAGCTCCAGCGGGGATGGTCTTTGAGCCACTGCTCGACTTCCTCGGTGCCGCGGGTCGAGAGGTTGTCGGTGATCGCCACGATCTCCTGACCCTCCACGACCGGGATCTCCTCGTCGAGGTGGTCGAGGAAGTGGATCAGGTCCCACCGGTTGCGGGTCTTGGACGGCATCGCCAGCACGTCACCTGCCTGCACGTTGAGGCACGCGAACAGGCACTGGGTGCCGTTTCTGGTGTACTCGTGCTCGCGGCGGGCGGGCTTGCCCGGCGCCGGCGGCTGGTCGGGCTTCGTCGGCGCCTTGGCCTGGATCCCGGTCTTCTCGTCGAGCGAGACGACCAGCACGTTCTCCGGCGGGTCGACGTACAGCCCGCAGATCTCGCCGAGGCGCTCCTCGAACTCGGGCCGCGAGTAGTCGCTCATCATCCAGTAGTCGGTCCGGTGCGGCTTGATCTCCGCGCGCGACAGGATCACGTGCGCCTGCGACGCGGACATGCCCACCTCCGCTCCCAGCTCCTCATAGGTCCACCGCTCCCGCCGGGCGCCCTCCGCAGTCGGCTCCGGCCGGGTGCACGCCTTCGCGATCAACAACGCCCTGGTCTCCGGGCCGTGCGTCAACGGCGCCCCTGACCGCGAGGCATCCTTCAGCCCCTCGATCCCGCGCTCGGCATAGCGCCCGCGCCACTTCACCACCGTCGGCTCAGAGCACCCCACCCGCTCGGCGATCTCCACGCCCTTCAACCCCTCCGCCGCCGCCAGCACGATCTGCGCCCGCTCGACCATCCGCACCTCAGAACTCACCGCGCGCACGATCCGCTCTAACTCCAGCCGATCCTCCACTGACACCTCGATCTGCTTGATGACACCCATCGCCAACCTCCATCCTCGCCGAACTTGTCGGCAAGGACTTCGAGGCCACAAGCAGGGAACCTACCCGATGCAACGAACTTGAAGGATGAACCACTAGTCGTATTTCAGCGGCCTGTCGTTGTGTGCACAGCGGTAGGTGGACCACACGTGCGGGGCGCGAGAGCTCGAACGTCCCCGTCCCGAGGGGTTATTGCACTTCTCGTCGAGTAAGCGATCGCGCGGCTCGTCAGCAGCCGCGCCCGTGCCCTGGAGAGGTATCGGCTTGCGATTGCTGCATTGCGGGTAAGCCCCGTCGTGTCCGGCAACTTTGTTGACTTCTTCGCCGCCGGCGCGTCGGTCAGCGGCGCGCTACTGGGTCTGCTGTTGTCGCGGTCTCGATCGACCTGAGAACCTCGTCACCTACGATGCCAAGGGAGCAGGAGGCCAAGGCCGACACCGCGTTTACGGCGTTTGCGAACACGGTTGGCATCCGTAGCTTGCCGCTCGGGTCGGAGAAGAAATCACCGATGGAGCCGCCGGGTGGGCGTGGCACCGTCCGGGTATGCCCGGCCGCAGCTTTCGCGTCGCTCGGATAGCAGGAATACCCGTAGGTATCAGCCCGTGGTGGCTGGCGATCGTCGCGCTGATCACATGGTCGCTGGGCGCTGGCTACTACCCGGGCGAGGTGCCCGGGATCGCCCCCGCGGCGTCCTACGGGCTGGGTCTCGCGAGTGCGCTATTGCTGTTCGCGAGCATCCTCGCGCACGAGTTCGGTCACGCGCTCGTAGCGCGCAGGCATGGTGTCGTGATCGAGGAGATTGATCTGTGGTTGCTCGGCGGCGTGGCGCGCATGAGCGGGCAGCCGCAGAACCCCCGCGACGAGCTGGATTTCGCGTTGGCGGGGCCCGTGGTGACCGCTGTGATCGCCGCGATCTTCGGTGCACTCGCGCTCGCGCACCCGACCTCGGCGCCGGCCGCGCTGCTGGCGGTGATCCGGTATCAGGCTGAGGTCAACGTCCTGATCCTCGGTTTCAACCTCCTTCCGGCGTTCCCGCTCGACGGTGGCCGCGTCGCCCGGGCGCTGCTGTGGCGCCGGAGCGGGAACATCGCTGCGGCAACGGACACCGCCGCAGGCCTCGGACGAGCGTTTGGCTATGTCCTGATAGGTGGCGGCGTCCTGATGACGTTCTACGGCTACCTCGAGGGGCTGTGGCTCGCGGTGATCGGCGTATTCCTCACCGCGGCGGCGAGTGCCGAACGCATCCAGCAGGAAGTCGTGAGCGCCTTCACCGGCATCCACGCCGAGGAGCTGATGTCCCAGCCGGTGATCTGCATCCCAGCTGATCTGACGCTGACCGATGCCGCCGAGCAGTACTTTTCCCGTTACCGCTACACGGCCTTCCCCGTCATCGACGCAAGCGGCCGCGCCGTCGGCCTGCTGAGTATAAGTCAGCTCGAGCATATTCCCCACCGGGCAAACGCCGGCACGTTGGTCGGCAACGGCGCCGACCGGGACCTGGCGTTGATGGTCGATAAGCACGAGGACGTCGCCCACCTGCTTGAGCGATCCGCGTTTGCCCGCGTCGGCCGCGCAACCGTGATCGACGAGTCCCGACGCCCGGTCGGCATCCTCTCGATCACCGACGTCCAGCGCGCGATCACAGCGACCCGCCTTCGTGATACCCCAAGCCGCCCAGCCCGGCCGGCACCGCACTGACCGAACCGCTAGCCCATTGAGGCTTCCGAAGCATGCCACACACTGAACGGGTCCCCGTTGCCAGAGGCCGGGCGCTGACCGTAGTGCTTGAACACCGCGATGCTCGCTCTTGAAGCTGCCTCGTGCGGCGGACGTAGCTCGAAGTCGAGCTCCACGACGTCTCACACCACCACGACCACGTCGTCGACGACCAAGCCACAACCGCAGCCACCCAGACGGGTGGAACCTCCCCGTCTCCGCCGGCCCGGCGCGCGGGACGCTCCGTGGTGAGCACCACTCCCCGGGTCAACAAGGATCGGAACAACTCGCTGCGCGTGAAACGACGCGAGCGGGCACCCGCTGTCGGGCACGGTGGATATCGAGTACGGGTCGAGGTCGTCCGCGTGCAGGGCGAACCGCCGGCTCGACACGCGTCCGAGGAGATGTATGGGACCGCGCTCGGCGCTGGCCTCGACGCCGACATGCTGCCGATGACCGGCCGCGAACCCGAGAACGTCGTCGACGCCGATCTGTATCGCCGGCTGGCCGGCGATCGGCGAGCCACCGGCGAGCTCGCGATTGCCGATCTGACATGGTCGCTGCTTCGGGCGGCGCTCAAGCGTGATATCGAGTTGCTCAGGCTCAGCCTCGAGGAGCTTGTCCGGGACGGCTGCCCGGCCAGCGATCCGCTCTCGGATCTGGTCGAGGGGCCCGCCGGCTGCACCCGGCTGGTGCACGGCACGTGTTCGCCTCGCGCACGGCGCCGCCCGCCGTCTTGGTCGGCGCCGACGGAGACTCGGCCGAGCTTGAGCTTGCCGGTCCGATGTTCGAGCCGCTCCAGGTCGACAACGACGCCACACGCAGGGCCTGAGTGAGACGGTCCGGCTCGAGAATCGAAGCGTGAAGGTCGCCGTGAGACCGCGCTTTCCGCGCTCGCTCAGATCTGCCGCGGGACTGCCCTGCACTACCTGGCGCGAGAGTGCCCCACGAGACCTCGCGCTGGCTGAAGCGCAAGGACGTACGCCGTAGCAGAGCCTTATGCCGGCATGACTCCGCGGTAGAGGGGCTCAAATACTCAGCCAGTCCGTCTCCTGTTTGCTGATGCGACGGTAGAACCCCAAGCGCGCTCGCGCATCGGTCGTTTCCACGGTCCCGACTGCGGCGTTTGCGCATCACGTCCGCTCAGCGTCTGGAAAGGCATATCGCGCTTCTGTCGAGCGCGTGCTGATTTCCTCAGCCAGACCCCACGCGTGCCGGTGCTCGCCCCTCCGGGACACCCAGGAGTCGTGTCGGTGACACGACATCGATCCCTCCCCCGTCCCCGCGCGGTCACGCCGAGAGCATGAGTCTTCGTGTTAGCGCGATAGCACATCTTTTCTGGACATTTCTGTGACGCTTACCGGTTCGCCTTGCCGCCTTGTGAGCTGGCCGATCCGCCGGTCGAGCAACGCCAAGAGATCCGCGAGCTGCGCCTCAACGGGACGATCGCTGCGCAGCGTCACGTGCGCCTCAGGCGGCAGCTCATCTAGCGACTCCAAGGCCGAGCTCTCGCGCACGACGACCGACAGCGACGCATCCGACACGCGCCCTGGCTGACGGTCACGCTGGGCAGCTCGCTCCGCAAGCACACGCGCGGGCGCGCGGCACTCGACGAACAGCAAGGGCGCCGCGTCCCCAAACGCCTCGGCGAAGGCGGCGCGGTCGGCCCGATGCCGGAACGTCGCATCAACGAGCGCACCGCCGCAGCGGGCCGTTTCCACCGCGGCGCGACGGCCGAGCTCGGCATAGGTGAGCCGGTTGAAGTCGGCGCTGTAGACCGCGCTTATTGCCCGTTGATCAGGCCTGGTGCGAGCAAGGCGCTTGCGGGTCACATCCGAGCTCAGGTGCGGAAGGCCCGAGACCTCGGCCAGGGCCTCAGCGAGGTGCGACTTGCCGGCGGCCGGCACCCCGCAGATGACGACCACCAGCGGCAGCCGGGCCCGCCACGCGAACCGCTCGGCCACGGCAAGCAGGTCCCGCGCGGCGGCGCTCTCGTGGCCGTGCTCGCTGCTCGAGGCGGGATGCCCGGCGGCGCGCAGCAATCCGACCTTCGCGCGCACCAGCGCCCGGTAGGCGCCGTAGAACGCGATCAGCCGATCCTCGCCCGGGTCGCCGCCGGCATCGCGGTAGGCACGTACGAGCATCCGTGCGAACCGCTCGCTTCCGACCGCCGCGAGGTCCATGACCAGGAACGCGAGGTCGTCGGCTACGTCGAGCTCCCGCAGCCCACGGTCGAACTCGATGCAGTCGACGACCTGCAATGCCTCGTCGAGCAGGACATGCTCGGCACGCAAGTCGCCGTGAACCTCGCGCACGAAACCGCGCCGCGCACGGCCGTCCAGCATCGGCCCATGAGCCACCACGAACGCGTGCGCGAAGCGCTCCAGCGCGAGCACCCACTCGACCTCCGCGCGCTGCTCGACGATCGCCAACAGCTCGTGGAAGTTCTCCGTCATCCGCCGCTCCACGGCGAGCACCGGCACCCCGACCGCGGCAACGCGCCGGGCCCGCGCGTGAAACCGCGCCAGCACCCGCGCCAACGCCACGACCTCGCCGCGCTTGAGCTCACCGCGCTCGAGCTTCGCCGCCAGCGTGCAGCGTTCGTCGTACCGGCGCATCTCGACCAGATAGTCGACCGCTCGCGGATCGTCCTCGGCTGCCAACTCCCATCCGTCGCCCGTCGCCGCGACCGCGCGCACGCCGAGATAGAGATCAGGCGCCAAGCGGCGGTTCAAGCGCACCTCTTCGCCGCACATCTCGTGCCGCTGCTCCGCCGTCCCGTAGTCCAGGAACGGCAGCACCAGCGGCTTCTTGAGCTTATAGGCGCGGTCGCCCGCAAGAAAAACCCACGAGATGTGCGTCTCGCGCACCTCGACTCGGCCCGGCCGGTCGGGGTAGAAATCGGGGCGGGCCAGTGCGGCGCAGACGTCATCCACGCTCACGGCCGGAATAGACGATCTGGCGGAAGACGGAGCCATCGAACCGATCTCAACCTGACAAGCAGCAGGCACCAAGTCGGAGTTCCTACTGCCAACAGGGTCGCAGCGGCGGGCTCGTCCGCCATCCGTAGAGGGCCGCGACCATGCCCGGTAGCCACCACAGATGACAACCACCGGTTCGGTGCGTCCGTGTCGGACCATTCGAGCGTGGCTTCGGGCCCGGTAAGCGCAACGAGGCCTGCTTTCGAGGAAGCCCCGCCCCGCACGCCACCAGCCGCACCTCAGCCTGCCCAGTCACAGCCACCATTCGCGAGATGCGGCTTCGCGTTCTTGGCACGGCAGCAGTGGCAGCACCCCCGGACGTGGCCGCTCCGGCCGACACGAAAGCTCGTTGCTGATATCCGACGGAAGGGCAGTGATGATCGACCTGGCCCGGGATTTCCGATCCCGGGCCAAGCCTTGGGTCCGGATCGACTCGGTCCTGTTGACGCACTGGCACCGGGACGCGATCGGCGGTCTGCCTTCGCTCCGCCGCTGGTGGCTGGAGCTCAGCGGCTCGCCTCCAATCGACATTTTCCTGAGCGAGCCGACCGCCCAGATCATCCGGACGCGATACAGGCACCTCGAGCACTGCCAACTCCAAGTCGTGACCCCCGGCCAATCTCGCCGCGCGGGCTCTCTCCGACGGCTGTGGTCGTTCCGCACGCGCGCGTGCCTCGCTTCACGACATATGCGTGGCGCATCTCGTCCGGCACGCGATCGGTCGTGTACACCTCCGACATCGCTTACCTGACGCGGGAGCTGCAAGAGTTCTGTGCCGGTGCGACGGTCCTAGTCCTCGACGGAGCGACATGGCGAAAGCGGCTATTCTGCCAATTTACGATCGACGGGGCGCTCCCCCTGTCGAGGGGCGATCGATGGGTTGTCCCGGGTCGTGGTCACCCGGTCGTTGTCCTCGCTCGTGGCGTGGCGGCGGATCAGGTATCGCCGCAGCTCGTCGGCGCCCCACACAATGAACGGGAACGGGAGCGCGAACAGCAGGTCGATGGGGCTGAGCGCCGCCGTCGCCAGCAGCGATTGGAACAGCGGCACGTAGATCAGCACAGCCGCGAGCACGAGCTCGAATGCGATCCCCCACAGCAGCAGGCGATTGCTGAACACCCCGACTGACCGCAGCGATGCGCGGTCAGTGCGGGCGGCGAACGCGGTCCCAATCTGCCCGGCGATCATGCCGAAAAACGTCATCGTTGTCGCCGTCACGTAGGCGTGATGCAGGAGGTGCCCGCGTCCGACGGGGTCACCTGGGTGCCAGCCCGCGCGCAGGAGCACGAAGAAGAAGCCGGCCATTGCCAGCAGAGCGCAGATCAGGCCCAGGAACAGCCACGCGCGCAGCAGCATCGGCGCACGGATCACCCCTTCCGAGCGCGGGCGCGGCGGCCGCTGCATGAGCCCCGGCTCGGCCGGCTCGCGCCCGAGCGCCAGCGCGGGAAGGGTCTCGGTGCCGACGTCGAACGCGAGCAGCTGTAGCACCGTCAGCGGCAGCGGGATCTTTCCCCCACTGAGAGCGAAGACCATGAATGGCGTGACCTCTGGGGTGGCGTGGGCGAAGATATAGAGAATGAACTTGCGGATGTTGTCGTACACGCGGCGCCCAGTTTCGACCGCGGCGACGATCGTCGCGAAGTTGTCGTCGGTCAGCACCATCGTCGAGGCTTCCCGAGCGACGTCGGTGCCAGACCGGCCCATCGCGATCCCGATGTCGGCGCGCCTGAGCGCCGGCGCGTCGTTCACGCCATCTCCGGTCATCGCGACGATCTGACCCTCGGCGCGCAGCGCCTCGGCGATCCGCAGCTTCGCCTCCGGCGAGGTCCGAGCGAACACCAGCTCCTTGCCCTCGCCTAACAGCCGCTCGAGCTCGGCGTCGCTGATGCGCTCGAGCTGCTCGCCTGTCAAGACCGGCGCGGAGTCGTCTCCGATGCCGACTTCGCGAGCGATCGCCGCTGCCGTCACCGGATGATCGCCGGTAATCACGATCACGCGAATGCCCGCGTCATGGCAGCGCGCGACCGCTTCGGCGACCTCCGGCCGCGGCGGATCCAGCATCGCCACGAGGCCCAGGAAGCACAGATCCCGCTCGGCCTGCTCGCGCCGATCGGGCGGATCGGCGCCTTCGTCGAGCAGCCTGTCGGCGAGCCCGAGGACGCGCAATCCGCCCGCGGCGTACGCCTGGACCGCGTCCGTCACGGCTCGCAGGTGATCGGGTCCGAGGGGCCGTACGGAACCATCGCGCCAGAGGATCCGCGCACAGCTCGGGAGCAGCTGCTCGGGTGCGCCCTTGGCATGGACCCACAAACGGCCGTCGCGCTCATCCACGGTGCTCATCCGCTTGAGCACTGGGTCGAAGAGGAAGTGCCGGCGACGCAGCGCCTCGCGGTGCTCGGCGTCGAGCCGCGTCCCCAGCGACCGAGCGGACTCCAGCAGCGCGATTTCGGTGGGGTCGCCGCTGGGCCCGGTCGGGGTGTCGAGCTCCGCGTTGTTGCACGCCGCCATCACTGCTGCCAGCCGCGCGGTGACTGCTGCGAACGTGTCGCTCAGCGCGCCACCCGAGCCGTCCGCGGTCCAGATGCCTTTGACGTTCATCCGGTTTTCGGTCAGCGTGCCGGTCTTGTCGGTGCAGATCACGTTCGTCGAGCCGAGCGTCTCGACGGCGCTGAGACGCTTGACGACGGCGCCGCGGCCGACGAGCTCGCGCACTCCGACCGCGAGGGCCAGAGTGATCACGGGCAGCAGCCCCTCGGGGACATTGCCAACCAGCAGCCCGACGGCGAACACAACCCCGGCCGACAGCGACAGTCCGGCGACAACGGTCGCTAGCGGGATGAACGCCAGGCCTGTCAGGACGGCGATCAGCGCGATCAGCCACGCGACGCGGCGGACCTGCGCCTCGAGCGGGCTCTCTTCGCTGGATACGCGCTCGGAGAGCGCGGCGATCCGTCCGAGCTCGGTGTGCATCCCGGTCGCGAACACGAGCGCTCGCGCCTCCCCCGCGGTGCAGGTCGTGCCGCTGAACACGATGTCACGCGCCAGCAGCAGCGGCACGCCTCGGTCCAACAGATCCGCGGCGCGGAGCACCGGCATCGATTCGCCGGTCAGCATCGACGTGTCGACCTCGACGCCGCCGCTCAGCAGCCGCGCATCGGCGGAGATCCGCTCGCCCTCCTCGATAATCAACACGTCGCCGGGCACGAGCCTCCGCGCCTCGACAACTTGGTGCTGACCGTCGCGCACCACCTTAGCCTGAGCCGGGAGGAACTGCGCGAGCGCCTCGACCGCGCGCTCCGCCTGCATCTCCTGGATGAACGCGAACACCGCGTTGATCAGGATCACGGCGACGATCGCCACCGCGACCGCCAAGATTCCCGCGACCCACGCAAGCACCGCGGCCGCAACCAACAACAGAGCGAGCGGATGAGTGAACTGGCGCGCGAGCTCGCGCGGCCAGCGACGCCCTCCCCGGCGCCGCAGCTCGTTGGGCCCGAACTGGACCAGACGCCGCTGTGCCTCGCGCGAGGTCAATCCCTGCCTGGCGCTCTTGAGGTGGCGCAGCAGAAGCTCGGCCGCTTCGGTCGGATCCGGCGTCGGAAGGGCTGCCGGCGGCTGCTCAGTCATCGAACCGCGCATACGCGTCCCTGCGCCCACTCTTCCGGCTGGGCGTGCCGCGCCGCTGGGAGCGGTCCCGCCACGCCCTCAGCCGCGCAGGCGCGATTGATCGCGAAAGCGTATATGCCTCGCCGCACCTTGCCATCGCCAGCTCAACCGCCCCCACGACCATTGCCGCCACCTCGACCTCGGCGAGCGGGCATTGATATGGGCGCGCAGCGTGGTCGGCGGCGATCCCGGCAAGCGTGAAGCGCCACCCCCTCCCCAGGCCAACCGGCTCGGCGGCCGCGATAGGCGGTAGGCAAACACCCGCGCAGGCGCCAACAGCTCGATCTCGACAGTTCCCGGCAACCGCGAGCGCAAACGCCATCAACGACTCGAGGCCGGCCGCCCGCCGCCAGCGACCAGGATCGTCGATCGGTCATGGACAGCGTGAAGCTTCTGCACGGCTCGGAGCGTAGAAGACCCCCAGAGGCACGGGCACCCCGGCGATTACGTTGACCGCCGCGTAGCTCTCCGCACCCGCTCACTCTCCAACCACGATCTGCCCGAGCTCGTTCACGGCCCGCTGCAAGTTTTCGGTCAGCGATCCTGACCCGCTGCGGGCGAAGAACTCGCCGCGATCCGCGCCGTGCAGTACACGGCCGCTTGCGCTTTCCAGATCGCCAGACAAGCGCTGGGGCGCCGGTCCGGGCCGGCGCGGCGTCAGGTGCGCTTCGAGACGAAAAGCGGGCGTCTGGCCAATTGCTATCGCTGCGGACGTCACTAAATCACTAACGTATGTCTGGGAAATCCCCGTTGGAACTTATGCGGGGGTTGGTCGGAGGGTCACTTGTCCGAGGCGTTCGAGTTGGGCGATGAGGCATTTGATCTGTCGGTCGGGGTGGCGGCTGGTGAAGTAGTCGCCGCCGAGATCGTTGTATCGCTCGCCGGTTTGGAGCATGTGCCAGGTAGGTGATCGGGTTGGTCGCGACGGGCAGTCGCTAGAAGAGAAGCCGCGGCGTCGTGAGCGGCGGCGGTTGAAGCGGAATGTGAACTCGTTGAGGTAAGCGTCGAGATGCTCGGGTGAGACTTTGCCTCGGTGGGTGCCGAGCAGCCAGCGCTTGAGCAGGCTCGCGACGCGGTGGACGCCCGAGCGACGCGTCGACGATCCGCAGCTCCTGGGCGTGGAAGTCGAGCTGGCGCAGCAGCGCCCCGACCGCGAGCTACTCATCAGGCGGGAGCGGCTGGTTGGCCAACCAACAGCGGCCCTTGATCCCGAACAGGTCAGCCATCGGCGGCTTGGGCACCAGGTTGCGGTGAAGGATTGACTGCACCTGGTTCTTGAGCCCGGTGCACTGACGGACGATGTGCGCACGCCGAGCGACCTGACGACGCAACGCCTGCGTCTGCTCATCCGCCATCCAAACCGCCGGCAGATAGTCCGCTGCCAGCAGCTGCGCCAGGACCTTCGCGTCAACCTTGTCGGTGGGCGCGCAGGTCGGAGCACAGCACCTGAGTGACCTGCTGCTGGTCGGATGCGCGATGTACTCCGCCGCAGGCGCCCACCGCGAGCGCGATGAGGCAAGCCAGCGCGAACAGTCGCCAGGCGCCCCTCGGATCGTCCAGGCACGCGACGGTACATTCGCTCGTCGACTTCGCCATCGGCAGTTCCCCGTGTCGGGATCGCAGCAGCGGCACAGAACGCCGACGCGGGTGCTCGTGGGTTTCAATCAGTAGTCCTCCAGTCCGGGCGGCGAAATCGTCACGGATGTCGGCCTGATGCTGCCGGGCTAGCGTCGCGCAGTGAGCGGCCGCCATCTCATCCAGATGCCCCGAAGGCGCGGAATGGAGGTATCCATGAGCATCCACACGATCAGCTGCGATCAAGGCCGACGTCGGCGGTTACGTCGGCCACTACGCGGTTCGTGCCGATCTGATCGACGAAGCCCTGCAGTGCGTCGATGCAGCCGTCTCCGAGGGGCTGCTGATCGACGGCAGCGTGAACTCGTGCGGGATGACGTCAATCTTCTGATGACGCATCGTCACGGCGTGGCCGCCGAGCCTGTGCGTCATTTCGCGTGGGATACGTTCGTGGAGCTGACGGAGTTGGCAAAGCGACTCCATCTGGATGGCGTGGGCCAGGGCCTGCTCGCCGACGCGTTCGTGGGCAACGTGCGCGGGGCGGGCCCGGGCGTCGCCGAGATGGAGATCCAGGAGCGCCCGTCTGAGCCGTTGATCGTGTTCGCGGCGGATGAGACCTCTCCGGGCCGCGTGGAACCTGCCGCTGTACAAGATCTTTTGCGATCCGTTAAGCACCGCCGGCTGATGATCGACGAGAGCATGCACGCCGGATTGACGATCGAGCGGGCGGCGTTCTTCCACTGCCCGAGGACCTCTATGACCCCCTGGTCTACATCGACACGCCCGGAAGATTCGTGATCAAGCACTTCTTCCGCCGCACCAACCTTGATGAGCCGGTCGCGTCCACCTCGACCTCGCGACTGTCGCTGATCGCCGGGGGCTACGTGGGCAAGGACGACCCGGTCATGATCGTTCGCTGCCGGAGCGGACTGCCGCCAGTTGGCGAGGTGCTCGAGCCGTTCGCCAACCTGCACTACGTCGCGGGGTGGATGCGAGGCTCGCACAACGGCCCGCTGATGCCGTGCGCGCTCACCGACGCCCACCCCGCCCGGTTCGACGGTTCGCCACCCGTCGTGGGGATGGGCCTCCAGCTCGTCGACGGACGGCTGATCGGCCCGCGCGACATGCTCGGAGAACTCTCGTTTGACCGCGCGCGCTGGCAGGCGCTCGAGATGGCCGACCCGGTGCGCCTGATGGGACCGTTCGAGCCTGGCCGGTTGCCGATCGAGGACATCGACTACGACCATGCCGCACGACCATGCCCCGCAGGTCGCCGGGCGCATACACCAGCGCTTGGAGGCGATCGAGCGGCCAACGGCGGTACCCGCGTAGGCGCGTAGGCGCAGATGGCCGTCCGGGTCACCGAACCTCCAGCTCCGCTTCGCCCAAGGGCTTCCCGCGCCGCGGCTCGGCGACACGCGGACGCGGCTCCCGTCGTTCTCGTGCTGCCGGGGTTTGAGCGGTTCATCCAGGACGCCAGGCCCGGAACTGAGCGGGTGACCGTTAGGCGGTTCCCGAACGGCGAGCTTCACGTCGAGGTGCCTCCGTGCGCGGAGGGCCGCCGGTGCATCGTGGTTGGGTCGATCTCCCCGCCCGCAGCGAATCTCGAGCGCGTGACGCTGCTCGCGCACGCGTTGCGACGCGCCGGCGCGACACGGATCACCGCGCTACTGCCCTACCTTGCGTACGCCCGCCAGGACCGGGCTGCTCGGACCGCGAGCCTGGGGTTGGCTTGGGTCGGGGAGTTGCTGCGCGCGAGCGGGATCAGCGACCTGGTCTGCGTCGACGTCCACAGCGAGAACGCAGGCGAAGTGCTCGGCCTGCCGCTCACCTCGCTTTCACCGGCTGGCCTGCTGGCCAGCGCGCTGCCGATGGCATGGCTGCGGGACGCGACGTTCGTCGCGCCCGACGAGGGCGCGATCGACCGGTGCTCGGCGGTCGCGCGAGCCGCCAAGGTGGATACTCCGATCGTCTGGGCGCGCAAACGCCGCACGCCAAGCGGAGTGGAGCATCTCGGGTTGGTGGGCTCGCCGACCCGTCAGGCTGTCATGGTCGACGACATCCTCGACACGGGCGCGACGCTCGTGTCTTGCTGCAGGCAGCTTCGCGACGCCGGCGTGAGGCAGATCGGCGTGATCGCAACACACGGGCTGTTCACCGGCGAGCACCGGCGCGCGCTGGTCCCAGAGGGCGTCCAGCAAATGTGGATCAGCGACACGGTGCTCTCTCGACACCGCCCCCCAGACGCGACGGTAGCGCCCGTCGCGCCGTTGCTTTCGCCGGTGCTTGAAGGAATCAGCGACCACCCATAGGGAGACGATGCGATGTTCGAACTCGAAACGCGCAGGTTTGTCGATCGCCGCGACGCAGGGCGGGAGCTCGCCGGCCGGCTGAGTGAGTTCGCGGAGAAGCAGCCGGTCGTGCTCGGCCTCGCGCGGGGCGGCGTTCCAGTCGCCTACGAGGTCGCGCAAGCGCTTGGGGCGCCGCTCGACGTGCTGGTTGTGCGAAAGATCGGCGCGCCCGGCAACCCGGAGTACGGGATCGGCGCGGTTGCCGAGGGCGGCGTGCGGGTGCTCAACCACGAGGCGATCCGCCAACTGCTGATCAGCGCCGAGGAGCTCGAGGCAGCGGCTGCGCACGCGCGAGCGCAGGTCGAAGCGCGCGTCGCCCGATTCCGGGACGGCCGCCCGCCGCTGGAGGTCAAGGGGCGCACAGCGATCGTCGTGGACGACGGTTTGGCTACCGGTGGCACGGCTCGCGCCGCGCTGCGGGCAGTCCGGGCACGAAATCCCCGCCGGCTGGTGATCGCCGTCCCCGTGGGCGCGCCGGCGACGGTCGAGTCGCTGCGCCGAGAAGCCGACGAGGTGGTCTGTCTGATGCAGCCTGAGTTTCTGTGGGCGGTCGGCCTTTGGTATGAGCACTTCGAGCCGACGCAGGATGCTGAGATCGCCGAGCTACTGGCCGGCGGCGCAGACGATCCCCCGCCGACGCCGGTATTGAGCAGCACCGAAGTGCGGATCAGCTTGGATCAAACGGCGGCGATCGTCGCCGATCTCGTGCTGCCGGAGCTGGCACGAGGCTTGGTGGTGTTCGCGCACGGCAGTGGCTCGAGCCGCCATAGTCCCCGCAACCGGTGGGTGGCAAGGACGCTAAACGAGCGTGGCCTGGCGACGCTGCTGCTGGACTTGTTGACCGTCGAGGAGGAGCTCGAGCGCGCGAACGTGTTCGACATCGACCTGCTCGCGTGGCGCCTCGTCGCCGCTACGCGATGGGCGCAGGGTCAGCCGCGGCTTGCCGAGCTCGCGGTCGGTTACTTCGGTGCCAGCACGGGCGCCGGCGCGGCGCTGTGGGCGGCCGCGGAGCTGGGCGAGGAGATCGCCGCGGTCGTCTCGCGCGGTGGACGGCCCGACCTCGCCGCGGTGCGGCTGGCCGAGGTGCGCGCGCCCGTGCTGCTGATCGTCGGTGGGCGCGACGAGATCGTGCTGGAGCTGAACCGCGAAGCACAAAGCCTGTTGCGAGGACCGTCCGAGCTGTCCGTCGTGCCGGGAGCCACGCACCTGTTCGAGGAGCCGGGGGCGCTCGAGAAAATCTCCCGGCTCGCGGGCGACTGGTTCGTGCAGCACCTCGCGAGTGCTCGACCTCGCGCGAGCGAATGACGGTGGTGGGATCCTCGTCCGCCGTCAGACCGCCGCTCGTGCGGCGGATTCTGACACGAGCGGGCGGGTCGGTTAGCAGCCCGTTCGAGCTCGTTCACTGGTCCCCTTGCTCCGTGCAGATCACAGAGCCGAACGGGAACATCGCGTTTGCCTGCGACGCCGTCGAGGCTCCGCTCGGCTGGTCGAACGTCGCGGTCGCGGTGGTCGCCCGGCGCTACTTCGCGCGCGACCCAGGCGCGGCGCCGGAGCGCTCGGTCCGAGCCACGTATACGACCGACGCCAGCTTTGGACGCGTCCTCGTCGCACTCGTGCGCGGCCGTCGAGAGCTTCGTCCGCCGATCGCCAAGCGGAAACGTCGGCGAGCCCTCGCTCATACGGCCAGTCGATCTGCTTGGCGAGCTCGGTTGTCCCCAGCTCGATAAGGCCGCTGCTGTGGATCGGGCGATACTCGCCTTCACGCAGCACCAGCCAAGTGACCGTCCGCTCGGCCGGGTCGACGATCAGGACCTCGTCGACGTTGTGCTTGGCATAGAACGGCAGCTTCTGCCAGCTCTCGTCGCCCGGCGAGACGATCTCGATCACGAGCGCGGCGCTCGGATGCCACATCCCGCCCGCGCCAGGACGGTGCAGCCCGCCGTCGGGCACCCGGAAGTCGTGCTCTGACTCGCCCAAGTTGAACTGGCTGGTGATCTCCAACCCCGCGTCTGTCGCTGGCGCGCGCAGCAGTGCGAGCAGTCTGCGCCTCGGTGCGGCCATGTGCGTGGCTGGGAACGGGAACCATGTGGTAGACACCCTCCCACACCTCGTCGAACCGATCCGCGTCCGCGCGCCGACGGCGCTCCAGCAGAGCGTCAAGCTCCGGCGGAGGGGTACCAAGCACCAGCGTTGGCATACGCAAGCGTACCGCCACCCCTTTCAACCCACGCTTGGCGAAGTACGCGTTGCGCAGGCCCTGGTCGACTGCGTGAGTGTGGCTCAGCGCCCACCAGGACCGGCGGCCCTGATAGAGCTGCTTCCACGCTGATCGCCGGGGAACGCCCAGCGCGACGAGGCGCTTTGCGATCGTTCGTTTGCGTTTCCAGTGGCGCAGAATGATCGCGCGCAACCGACGCCGGATGTGAGCGTCGAGCTTGCGCATCATCTGCATCCCCGAGGCCGAGGCGATCCCGAAGAAGCCGTGCCATCCGCGCAGCCACGCGTTGATCTGGGCGATGCAAGCATCGAGCTTGCGTCCCCAGTTGCGTGGCGTGAGCCGACGTACCCGCTCCATCGCGTTGCGCTTGGAGCGCTCCGACAACAGCACCTCCACAGTCCCGGTCTGCGGATCTCATCGCAGCCGGAAACCGACGAAGTGGCGATCATCAGGCCGGGCAACAGCGGACTTGGCCTGGTTCACCTTCAGGCGCAACCGCCGTTCGATGAACTCGGTCAGGCCAGCCATCACCCGCTGCCCCGCCCGCTCGCTACGCACGTACGCGTTGGCATCGTCTGCATAGCGAACGAACCTGTGGCCACGCCGGGCGAGCTCTTGGTCGAGCTCGTCCAGCACGATGTTGGACAAAAGCGCGAAAGCGGACCGCCTTGCGGAACGCCCTGCTCGCTGGCGATCACAACGCCGTCCGGCAGCACCACCTTAGCCTTCAGCATCCGTCCGATCAGCACGAGCAGCCGCCGATCACCAACTCGCTCAGCGAGCCTGGCGGTCAGCCGCTGGTGGCAAACGAGATCGAAGAACTTCTCCAAATCAAGATCTACCACCCACTCGTAGCCGTTCTCGAGATGGCCGTTGGCCTCGTTGATCGCCGTGTGGCAACTTCGGCCGGGTCGAAACCCGTGACTTGACGGATGAAACGTCGGCTCCCACAGCGGTTCGAGCACCTGCCGCACAGCCTCCTGGACCACCCGATCGATCACGTCGGGGACGGTCGCTTCATACTGCACCTCCTGCAGACCTGGTTTTGGTTTCGGCCGGTAGGTGAACCGAGTTCTGTATACGCTCGCGGCATTGTTGCTCGACCTGCGGCGAGAACGGGATGTAGAGCCGGTCGGCGGCCCCGCGGCGGGCGGTGAGCTTGCCAGTTGAGATCCAGGCGTAGACGACACTGTGCGAGACGCCGAGCCGCTCGGCGAGGTGCGCGACGGTGACCTCGCCATCGTTGAGGAGCTGCTCGGGGCCGGTCAGGATCCGGTAGCGCCAGCGCAGCCATCTGACGGCGCTCTCGTCGAACGGCTTGCCTTTGCCGGTGCGCAGGCCGGCGGCGTTGAGCTGCTCGGCGATCTGCGCGTTGGCGTGGTCGGCGGCTAGGCGCCGGGTGAGGTCGACGGCGGGGGATGGCGTGCGTTGCGCGTCGGCCGGCTTGGGTGGGCGCTGGACGGTGTGTTGCTCGCTGGCGCCCGAGCGCCAGCGGATCCCGACTTGAAGCTCGCGTCCCTCGGGCTGGGAGGTGAGCGTGACGTCTGCGATCAGCGCGCGCAGCAGCCGCTTGCGATCGTGATCTGATGTCGTCTTCGCGGCCCACAGCGCCGGCAGGTCGCGGGCGAGCGCCTCGAGCTGCTCGCGCGAGGGCTCGACTGCGGGCACGACGTGCTCGGCGAGCTCGGCCTCGGCGTCCTTGAGATCGCGGAGCTTCTCCTCCCAGCGGTTCTCCAGGCTGCGGGCGACCAGCCGGTTGTCCGGCTCGCAGGCGTGGAACGCGCGCTCGGCGCGGATCGCCTCATATCGGGCGCGCTCGACGCGCAGCTGGAGCGCTCGGTCAGAGCGCGCGCGGCGGTCGGCGTGCTCGTCGGCGGCGGCCAGCGCGAGCGCGATCTGTTCGGGCTCAAGCGCCTCGAGCAGCCGGCGGGCGATCAGCTCATCGACGACGGTCGCCTTGACCGAGCGGCAGCCGGGCGTGCTGAGGTGGTTGGCGCGCGAGTGGCCGCACTCGTAGTAGCTGCCTTCGCGGCGGTGAAGCGTGGTCATCGACCCTCCGCACGCCCCGCAGCGCACGATCCCCTGGCAGATCGCCTGCCCCTCGCGCGGCGGGCGGGCTCCCTTGCGCGTGTTGTTCTGAGCCAGCCGCTCTTGGTTGGCCAGGAACTCCTGCCAGCTGATGTATCCCTGATGGTGGTCCTGGATCACGACCGCCCACTCCGAGCGCGGCAGCTCGACCATCTTGCTCACGATCGCGCCGTCGGGCCTGACCACGCGGTGATAGCGGTAGCGCCCGAACACGTACGCCCCGGCGTAGCTGGGGTTCCGAAGCACGCCGCGCACGCGCGCGTGCGTCAGCGCTCCCCAGCGAAGCTCGCCCGCCCACGCCCCGCCGTAGGCGCGGCGGGGGAAGCGCCTGCCCTTGAAGACGCCGACCACGCCGTAGGCCGAGCCGGTCTGCCAAAACGCCTTGAACACGTCGGCGATCGCGGCCCTGACCTCCTCGTCGGGGTCGATGATCGTCTGACCGTCGGCGTCGTAGACGAGGCCGACCGGCAGCGGGAAGTGCAGCTCGCCGCGCTCGGCCGCGTGCCGCTTGGCGCCCTGCAAGCGCACGCCCATCATGTGCAGCTCGGCCTGGGCGAGCTGGCCCTTGACCCCCAACACGAGCTGGTCGTTGAAATCCCTGAGGTCGTAGATCCCGTCGGTGTCGATCACGAGCGTGTCGGTCAGCCCACAGTACTCAAGCAGCCGCTGGGTCTCGGCGCTCGAGCGCGCCAGCCGCGAGACCTCAAGGCCGAAGATCGCGCCGACCTCCCCCAGGCACACGCGCGCGACCAGCTCCTTGAACCCCCCGCGCGCCTGGCTGTCTGAGAACCGGCCCGAGACGCCCAGATCGCCGTCGACGGCGATCACCCGCTCCGGCGCCCAGCCGAGCCGGACCGCCTCCTCCGAGAGCCCGTACTGACGCTCGGTCGAGCGGAAGTTCTCGCGCAGCTGCCTCGGCGAGGACTGCCGCAGGTAGATCGCCGCCAGGCGCTCCAGGTGCGAGCTCGTGATCTTCTGCCGCGAGTTCAGCATCGGCTCCCGCCCCCAGCGCGGCGCCGAGCATGTTCGCCACCGCCACTGTCGCCTCGGCGCCGATGCCCGCCACCGCCGATCACCGCAGCGCCCGCCGCCTGAGCAGCTCGAGATTGACCCGCGAGATCTCCAACATCAACGCCTCGCCCTGGCGCGTCGCCTCGACCTGCTCTGATGTGATCGCGGCGAGCGCCTGGGGCACGTACACCGTTCGGCTGCGCCCGTCGCCGTACACGGTCAGGTACGCGTAGGGGCCGTGCAGCTCGCCCGACCGGCAGCGACAGTTCTCGCTCGAGCAACGCCGCAGGTCGTGATGAAGCGCGCCGCGCAGCGTCAACGCCGGATCGTGAACGCCCGACGCCAGCCGTCGCCGGAGCGCGAACAGCTGCCGCTCGCTCAACTCTGAGAGCTTGGTGCCCGTGCTCATCCTCACCCCTTGTGTCCGATTCGACGTGTATCCGATTCGAGACCAGGCTGACGAGTCCTTCCCCTGACGCTCATCGGATCCTCGCCCCGGCGAGCTTGTGCACGTCGGCGTTCCGCGCGTCGTCCGCACTGAAGCCGGCGGCGCACAGCACCTCGGTCAGCTGCTGGGAGAGCTCGCCGACGTCGACCGCCAGCTGGCGGCGCTCCTCGCACGCCGACTGGTACCCACAAAAGGAACGATCGATCGCCGAGTGGATCTGCTGCAGCGCCCCGAGCACTGCGGTGTCGGTATCCGGTCCGACGGCGCTGCGCGCGTCGCTCATCAGCTTGGCGATCTGGCTCTGACCGGCTGGCGCGGCCCCGTCGTAGACCAGCCCGAACGCGTCCGGCGCCAGCCCCGACCAGAGCCGCTCGTTGGCGTCGCGCAGGCGGCTCTGCGCGTCGTTCAGCCGCCCCACAATCTCGATGTCGCGCTCGAACAACGCCGACAGCCGGGCGGCCAGCTCACGTGCTCGCGCCGGAACGGCGAGCTCATCAGACAGGCTCGCGGCGATCATCGCGCCACCCCCTGCTCGCCGGTGAGCTCGGCGACCAACGCGACGAGCGCCGCCAGAACCTCGATGCTCAGCGGCCGCTCAGCCGGCCCCGCGCCACGATCGGTCGCATCCTCCGGAAGCGACACGCTGCCCAAAGGACCGCCCTCGCACACGTAGATGCGAGTGGCACCGATGCGACGCACGAACAGCACCTGAAGGCGCTCGCCGCACAGCAGATGAAACGGATGCGTGACCACCAGCGAACCCAAAGACCGCCTGCACGACCTTGTGGTATGCGATGACCGTCGGAATCCCCAACCCGCGCTGCCCGCCTCCCGCCTTGGGAATGTACGCCCGGCGGATCACGCCCGGCTGATACATACCTGTCAGCAGGTCAGCCTGCAGCCTGGGCAAAACGACCGGCCACTGCTCAAGCAGCGCCTCGATCCTCTGCCCATCCGGTCCAGGAGCGCCCTCCTTCGACGCCACCTTCAACAACGCATCCGTCAATCGCTTGGCAACCTCCTCCATCGTCGCCGGCGCTGCACTCTCAGCATTGGCGATCGCCTTCGACGCTCCCGCCCGGATCGCCCCAAGCCGGTCCCGGGTCTTCCTGCGGGTAGCCCCTTGCGGGTTTTCTGCTGTTGCGATCGGCAGGCTGAGCTGCACCGCCGTTTCTTCGACCGGGACCGCCTTCCCTTGCCCGCGGGTGCTCGACCCGACGCGCTCAGCGGACATTACCCCGCCTTCCGGTAATACGCGACCCTCGGACTTCTGCTGGGCCATCAGCCGTCGTCCTTAGTTCTTCGGCCTACCGAACTCGGAACCGCCGAACTCGGGACCCAGCAGATCTCCCGGGGTGAGACGTTGAGATTTCGTCGTGACCACGTCGCCACTACGCCCTCGGGACCAACGACAGGAATCGGGCATCGCTGCTAGAGGCCAGCTCACCCACCCGAGGAACGCCTTACGGCGCTTCACCTTCGTTCGCCACCACGACGCATCTAGGTCTAGGGCCCCCTTCAGACACGCCCTCACGGGAGCCGGTCGGCAAGCCGGTCGCGACCAGCCGCCATCAGGCCACCCGGTCAATCCCGGGCCGCGCCCTTGCCTTCGATGTTGGATTCCCCCTAACGGGCTCCAGGTCAGGACTCACACCTCCGATCTCAACGTCCGTGCCCGGCACACCCCAGCTCGTTCTACGAACTCGCTGCGATCGTCGCCGGGCAACCCCGGCGCGATCCCCAACCCGAGAGCCCCTAGCTCCGCGGCGTGCTGCTCCAGCTCGGTCCTGGTCCCGCTCTTCTGCGTCCTGCTACTCGTAGTCGTAGGCATAGCGATCTCTTTCGCTCGTGCCTACACAGTTCCTCGGACAATCCCCGTTCGGCCGGAAGTAAGCTCGCCGAACGCCGTGCCGACAGCCGCGAGGAGGCCTGGCCTGCCGCTTGCGCTGGAGCGCGTGGGGCGCAGGCGGCCGGTCGCGAGGCGGGCTGCTTGCTCGCGCGGCCGGGAACCGCGGCGAGCCGCTTGGAAGGCGTGCGGCTCGGCTGCCGTCGGCCCGATCGCCGCGGTGCTGGTTCCTTGGTGGGCATGTGTCCTCCCGCAGGTCGGTCAGCGAGTGGTCTGGGGTTTTGCGGGGTTCGAGCTGTACAGCTGTAGCTCGCGGTCGACGCGTAGCTTGCTTCAAATTCCCGCCCGCGTTGCTATCAAGTCCCTGCTGGACGTGACAATTCCGCCCGGGCCGACGGCCACGAGCTGCCCGAGCGGATGGCGTTCCCGCAGCGGACGACCGCGCGCGGCGGGAGCGGCTGACTCGAACGCGGCCGCTCCCGCCGGCGTCCTACTTCTCGCCCTCTGACCCGCTCCGCGACTTGCCTGCGCTGTCTACCGCCTTGCGCAGGAAGTCAGCTTGGGTGTGGACAAGCTGCTGGGCCATCTCCAGGGCGGACTCGGTGATCTTCTTCTCCACCTCGGACGTGCCCTTGACTTCTTCTGGCAACGCCTCCTCAAGGGTAATCACGAACCGCCCCACCGCATCGATCGCGGCCCGGCCACCGTCTTCTAGCGCCTGGATCATATCGTCGGACAGCACTGTGGCCCGCTCCACTGCACTCCTCGCCTCGTGCTCACTAGCCATTAGATTCACCATCTTTCAGGGCTCGGTTAGCTCGGTACTCATTTGGGTCGTCCCCGTCGTCCGGAGAGGCGCTAAGATCCCCGCTTCCGGCGCTCGCAACATCCGTAGTCACCACGGTTTCCGTGCGGGAATCCCGCAACCCGTCCGACGCCCCACCCCCGCAGCATCAGCTCCGTCGCGTCTGTACACTGAGCACCCCTTCCACGCGCTGGCGAGCACCAGAGCCCCCAGTAAGGCATCCCTCCGTTCCGCTCGAGGTGTCTGCTGCTGGTGCGCCCCTCCTCGTGGCGGACTTGCGCATCCTGGGAGTGGAGGAGCGGCCCAAAGCACCCAAGAACAGGCCGGGCCGAAGGCCAGACCTGCAGAGCGTGCTCGGCTGTCAGCTGGTGTCGGCTTCCACCTTCGTCGCAGGGACGCTATGCGCCGCCCGGAGGGCCTCCCAATTACGAGTCTGACTTTCGCAAGTGCGTTAGTGCGCGCAAGCAGTCGCTGTGTCATCGTCGAGCTTCGACCACAACGTGTGAACGCCAGACGGCTAGCGGGGCTGGTGTGCTGGTTCATCCTCACCCGGTCGCCGAGGTTGAGCATCGCGATGGTCCTGGCGGAGCTGATCGTCTGCAAGCGCTCGTAGCCGACTGGACGCCTTCGGCGATCGCGGTCGGTCGAGCTCTCACAGTGCCGAACGAGCAACGGATCGACCGATCAGAGCAGCCGGCGTGACGGACGTCGATCGCTTTGCTGCGGGGCCCGGGCGGCCCGAGGGTCGACGCACTCGCTTTGCGCCGCGCGTAGCAGCGAGCGCGAGAGTTGATTTGCAGTAGCTCGGGCCGCGCGCCTCATCAGCGCGCGTGATCCCCGGCGAGACGTTTTCGACGCGGCTGGGCGTCCGCAGCCAACGGCGCCTCGAACGCGCGTCTCACGCCGCTCTCCCGGCCGCGGCCTAGCTGGTGACTTCGCTCCCAGCTGCAACCAAAGTGATACCCGCCTAACGCGGGAAGTGTCACCGCGGTGGGCTGCGCGCGGCACGCGAGGTCGCTTCTGGAGATCGTCAATAGCTGGCGGGTAAACGCGCCGTGCGGGCGCTCGGCGGCGATCACCTCATCGCCCTGTTGGCCGTCGAACCTTCGTTCTGCCTTTGATCGTGAGGACGTTCTGCTCGACGGTCAGGTCGATCGTGCCCGGGCCGTACCAGGCAGGTCAACGCACACCACGAACTCGTCGCCGCGGCGGTACGCGTCCATCGGGAACTGCCGCGGTGTCCGCGCGCCTGACGCGAGCTGCTCGGCCAGGCGGTCAAACTCGCGGAACGGATCGAACTGCATCAGCATCGCCATGCACCTCCTGAGGGTTTGAGTGCGGGTTGGTGTCGCGGGGGGGTCGGCCGCAAACGTTCACGACACGCGCTTCGGCGCCGGCCGCGTGCCCAGCAAGACTGGCTGACACACCCGGCGCGGGCGGATCGCTGTCGCTCGTGGTCATCGGCTTCGCTCGGGCCCTAGCCGTCCTTCCGGCAGGACGCCCCGTTCGAGCGGCGGCGAGGCTGTTGAGCGCGACATCTGAGCTCCGGCTAGGCGCCCATCGTTGGGCGTAATGTCCTTGACCGCCGCGGTCCGGCAAGCGAACACTTCCGAGGCGGAGGCCAATCACGTCAGCAAGGAGAAAACACGCCGCTCGTACGGCTCGGTCAGCGACCGCCCACACGCGACTCTACCGCGGGAAACCCTCCGCCAGCAACGACCCTCGGTCGACCAAAACGAGCACCGTCTCCGACCGGCCCCAAGACCCTCGGGGTCCACAGCCCGGCGTCTGAACATCCAAGCCGTGATCGGCGGCCAGCCCGGTCAAGCAACCTTCGGGCAGCGGAATCAGACACTCGTCGCTTGGCAGATGACTGACGCCGACTATCCTCGATTCGGACAACAATGAGGAGTGAGCATGGCCTTTGGAGTCGGCAAGCGCGTCGTGGCCGAGTCCGAGTCAACCGGCCGCCGACCCCGCTCGGGTGTCGTTGAGGAAGTTCTGCGCGGCGATCCCTCGCCTCGCTATCGCATCCGCTGGGACGACGGCCACGGGAGCATCTACACACCTGCAGGCGGCGCCCTCCGAGCCGAACAAACCCGCCAGCCGCCAACGGCAACGTCACCACCGAAACGCAAACCAACCTAGACGCGACGATCCACCACCGCCTGGCAAGAACACCAGACGCCGCGCGCGCAGCCGACTCCCCGATCGGGAACCGCAAACGACGAAGCCGACCCGAACGGATCGCCCGGGCGTGGCGTAGCTGCCGCTACGCGGCAGAAGGACCGGCGGGGCGCGGGTAGCCTGCCCGTAGTGGTCCGGCCCGAGCGCCTGCGGACACGCGGCGGCATCCCGGACGCCGTACGGCGGTGAGGACAACAGAGCCAGGACCATAGCCCTACGGCCTTGTTCTCGCCGTCCCGTGTCCCGGGCGCTCCCCGCACGCTTACGGCTCGGCACGCCACCAGAGCTCAACGCCTGGGCCATCTGCGGCGCTCGCGAGATGCGCTGCAGCTGGCTATCGGTGCGGCCAGGGCCGCCGCAGGTGCGCAGAGGGTGGGTCCCGGGGTTCTGGATGGAGCAGGCGCACGCCGACCAGCCGCTCGTGGTCATAGACGCGCTCGATGACGTATCCTTTCAGCTCGAGGTCGGAGGCGATGGCGGCTGGGAAGTCAATCCCGGCGGCGTGCAGCACGGCAAAAGCGACCGGCTGGTCGCCGGCCGTGCCCAGTCGCTCCAGCAGCCGCTGTTGCTGGGCGTCAAGGAGAGTCATCGACCGGATTGTCGTCCTTCAGTGGGATTGCGGGCGCGTCGGTGGTTTCCAAGCCGCCCTGCTGTTACTGGACGTTTGGTGACCCGGTTTGGTCGCCGGGCACCGCTGCGTCGCGCCGCAGTCGACTCCCGCACTCGACCATCCTGGCCACCGGCGTGGCGGCGTTGCCGCGTGGACGCCGAGGCCCAGGTTTGCGTCTTTCGCGTGGCGCTCTTCTGGCGTTGGGCCGGTCGGGCTGTCGCGCGCCGCTGGCGCCAACCTGTGATGCTGGTGTGACCGTGATGTGAACGAGAGACTGGAGTTGATGCGTTGGCAGTCCACGCAGAGGCGCTCGAGCCGATCGAGCCAATCGCTGAGACGTCCCTTGCCGAGCGACTTGTCGCTGACGCGTTGGCGATCGGCGCGTCGGTTGTGGACGCCGAGCGCGTTCGCGATTCGGTTCCGCTGTGGTTTCACACCTTCGCGCTGGCGCCCGGGATCTACACGCCGGGGATCGCCCGCGACCACGGCTACCGCCTTGTGGTGCTCGGCGCGGATCGTTTCGCGGGCCGCCGCGTGCTCGACGTCGGCGCGTTCGATGGCTTCTACAGCTTCCTCGCGGAGGCCCGCGGTGCGCGGCGGGTTGTCGCGGTCGACAATCAGCAATACGTCGACTGGGTGCGTGCTCGCTTCGGGGTGACGCTTGAGGGCGCCGTCGGCTTCCGCGCGATCGCCGGGTTGGTCGGATCGCGGGTCGAGTATCGCCGGATGGAAGCGCTGGACGTGCGCGAGCTCGGCGAGCGCTTCGATGTTGTGTTGTGTTTCGGGATCCTGCACCGCGTGACCGATCCGATCGCGCTGCTGCAGGCGCTCGCCGCCGTGCTGGCACCGGACGGCGAGCTGGTGCTCGAGACCTACGGCTCGCGTCTGGCCGCCGACGCGCCGGCGATCGAGGTTCACGAGCCGGGCGACGTGTACGCGCGCGATGAGTTCGTGTATTGGGGCTTCCCGCGCGAGGGTCTGCGGCGGCTGGCGCGGATCGTTGGCCTCGACCAGGTCGAGGTTATCGACGGGCTGGAGATCGACGGCCACCCGCGGATCCTCGCGGTGCTACGAGGGGCCGGCTGACCGCACCCTGCGATCCCGCCCTGCGATCGCCTCTGAGGCTGCCTGCCACATTTTGGCAAGCTCGTGGTGCAGCGCCGCCGGTCAATCGGTGGTGATCGCGTCGACGCCGAGAGCAGCGGCTCGCACGGCGAGCGTGGCGTCGCTGACGGTCCCGGTCCGACCAAGGCAGGGTGCAGAAGAAAGTGCTCGATGCAGTCGCCACCGACGCCCGCACGCGCCGCCCACTGGGCAAGCGCGGCCAGCGCGTAGCCGGCCCCCGCGAGGAGCCGCGCCGGGATCCCGTGGCGAGCGGTCTCCTCGCACGCGATCGTATGGAAAAGAGAGAACCTCCACACGGCCACGGTCCCCTGGTCTGCCCGCTAACCGGCAAACCGCAGCGGCGGTAGCCCGTGCCAGCCCAGGATCGCCGTGGGCGTTGACCTCGACCTGCAACGGAACGTCACGCGGTGCGTGGCCCAGCAACTGCTCGAGGTGTATCGGCGTCTCGTCGGTCAGTGTGGCGCCGCCGTCGCGCAGGCGGGCATTTCGCAGGTCGCTCCAGACCGTCTCGTGCGCCCAACCGCGTAACGTCGTAGAGCTGCTCAACCACGGGTCGTAAAGCAGCACCAGCTGCCCGTCGGCGGTCAGACAGGCATCGGTCTCGAGACCATCGACGAGTCGGGTCCCGGCTCGCGTCTGCGGTCTGGGCCGATGCGGTGAAGCGGGGGGCGCGAACCAGCCGGCCGCGCTCACCCGGCCCGAACCGCAACACCCACGCCCGGGCGGCGACCGCGATCGCCTCCAACGCGTCCGCGACGCCGCTCCCGGCCGGCAACACCGGCCCCAGCTCCGGATCCAGCACGACCGCACACCGCGTGAAATGCGCCCCGATCTGATCAGCGCGCTCGACGAACCGGCGCAGCCAACCACGGACCGTGTCCGCCGCCACCCCCAACCGTGAAGCGATCCGCCGATACCCCTCACCGGCGACGTTCGCCTCGATCGCCGCCCCGATCACCGACACCTCATCCTGGCGCCGCAACAACGCCACGTCCGGCAGCAACACGTGCGTGCCCGCGCACCCCCGACACCGCCCTCGACGCGGGCGCAACAACCGATCCCCGAACGAGCAGCGCAGCACCCGCTCCCGAGCATGCCCCCACGGCCCCAGCACCCCCCGACACGACGGACACGACAACGCCCCCGCCATCAGCTCAGCCTCGACCGGCGCCTGCTCGACGCATACGATCAACATCGGGTGCCACCTCCGGCATCCAGGAGAGCCCCCCCCCCCCGACGCAACGACCAAGCTGGCGGGAGGGCTCTCGCGCGTTCAGAAACGCGCGAAGCCTGCCAAGCCAGCGGGCATCATCCCGGCGATCAACGGCGCGAGCACCAGCTCCGGTGCCGGATTCAAACGGCGCTCAACACCCGCCGGCACAGCGTCAGCGAGCACGGACGAGCAGCTCCCTCGTCACGGTCACGAGGTTCGGGGCACCCGTCGTCGCGAGGACCCCGCCACGTACGGGCACGGCGACAGTTCCCCAGTGCACGGATAGCGCCCCCGGCACTGCCGCTCAGCGGACAAGAAGGAGCGTGAGCCCGTCGGATTGCGCGTCGCGAGACGCGTCCCTCAGACGAGATGCGATCGCGGTCGTCAACCGGCGACGCGCTGGCGCTCGCGAGCGCGAAGCGGAAGTATGTCGTGTCGGACAGGACCCTCAAGCAGCGCAAGACCCTTTGCACGACCGGGGCTAGCGGTGGGCTAGCGGCGCGGGCAGTGCTTGTCGCCGCGCACGATCTGCAGGTCTTCACCGGTCGCGCGACCATGGCGTCCTTCAGCGAGGTTGCAGCACCTCGCAGGCCGCCCATCGGCGTATCGCGGCCGCGTGGTCGCGTGAGAACAGCCTCGCGAGGCGACGCCGCGGACGGGGCGGGAGCATGATCGCATCGCAGTCGAATTCGCTTGCGGCCTCGGGGAGCGCCCGCTGGGGGGGACCGAACAGCACCGTCAGTTCCGCCGGCGCTTCCACGAGCCGCGCCGCCCGTTCGAGGTCGGCGCGCGCCCGGTCTAGGACAGCGCGCGTGTTTGGCTCGCCGCTGCTACAGCTGCCCTCATTGACCTTGACGAGCTTGATGGGATCGCAGCGTCAGCTCACTCAAGGTCAACCGACTTGGCTGCCGCTCGCCCGAAACCCCGATTAAGTCGGGAGCCAGCGGTTCGTCGAAAGCGGGGAACAACAAGAGCACGCTCGGCGACCCGCCGTGCGTCGATCCAAGTTCAGGCTCGAGAGTCTTCCCGAGCCGAGCACGGACAAGATCTCACCCGCGGACTTCGACGGAATCGGCGGCATAGCGCGATTCGATTTCGGTGCGGTGCTGGGACAGCGAGACGACGCGGCCATCAGGTCCGGTCGTCAGATTGGCGAGCGTCAGCGCATCGTGTTCGGGTGAACCACCACCCAGCTGACGAACGCCTTCGGACCCCCGACCGCGTTCACGCAGGTGACGCGTCCGGACGAGCTAAAGGCGAGGGTCCCGAAGCTCGTAGAGGTGCTTCTGGACGAAGCGCGCGCGCTGCGGCGGCGGAGGGAGCCGGAGGCGCACTCGCGGGGCTGACCAGCAGGTACATGTCATGTGAAGCAATCCCTGACGGCAAACCGCTACCCATCAGGGTTTTTCCGCCGCACACGGGGGCGCCAAGCCCGATGGCGGCACCCCCGCCCCGTTGCGATACTGGGCTCTGCATCGTCCGCAACGCAGGACCAAGCGATGAGCGCTACAGCCCTGACATCTACGCGCGAGCTGCACCGTCGAGTGAATGACGGCATTAAGGTCCGACCGTTGTGGTGCGAGCGCGACGGGCGGCTGTGGGTCGCCGTCATCGACAGCAACGCAGGCGAGGAGTTCTGCGTAGAGGTTCGGGACCGCGAGCGGGCGCTCGACGTGTTCGATCATCCGTACGTCTGCGCTGCCCATCACGGGATCAACTCGCGCGCGACGGCCGCCGATGCGACCGTGGCCATGTCGCTGCCGGTGTGAGAATCGACGCGATGTCCGAACCCACACAGCGCAAGCACCTCGGCCCCCGGCCGGCAGCGAGCCGCAGTGCACCTGCCGCTCAGCGCGAGACGGTCATGCGGATCGCCGTCGGCGTCGACGGCCATCCAGAGGGACGGGACGCGGTTGTGCTGGGGGCGGCGATCGCACGCGTGACGGGTGCCGAGCTGATGCTCGTCGCGGTCCAGCCCGACCCGCTGGTCGTCCTACCGCCTGGGATGGACTGGAAGAGCCTTCACCAGCAGGCCGAAAAGACGCTCAGGGAGGTTCGCAACTCGCTTGCGCCGCACGCAAGAATCATGGCCGAGACTGACCTGTCAATCGCACGCGCACTGCACCGCGTTGTTCGCCGCGAACATCGCGACCTGCTTGTCGTCGGCTCCGGCCGCCACGCACCCAACGGACGAGTCCGGATCGGCAAGCGGACCCGCCAGCTGCTCTGTCATTTCGAGTCCCCGCTCGCGATCGCACCCCGCGGGATGCAAACCCGACCGGAGGTCAGGTTCCGACGGATCGGCGTCGGATACGACGCTAGCTCGGAGTCGGACGCTGCGCTCGCGATGGCGGGTTCGATCGCCCTTGCCGCCAAAGCGGAACTGCACGTCAGCGCTGTCGTGGATGACCGAGTCCCCGTCCTCCTGCGGTCGGCCCTGGGCGGATTGGTGAGCACCGAGTGGCGGGACGCCATCCTGGAGGAGACAGAACGGCTTCATGACCAAGCCCTAGCTGCTGCCCAGCAAACGGGCGCCACGGTCCATACCGAGGTACTGTACGGCCGTCCGGCCGACGCGCTGCTCGCGCTCTCGGGCGAGGTCGATCTTCTCGTGATTGGTTCGCGACGGTGGGGGCCCGCGGCGCGCGTGCTCCTGGGAAGCACCGGCGAGGCGCTCCTGCACGATGCCGCCTGCCCGGTGCTAGCCGTACCGAGGCCAGCGACTTGAGGGGCCGCTGAGAGGGAGCAGCGATCCGACCAAGCTCGGTGCTCATTCCCGTTGCGAACACCACAGCCTCGGCCTCTCCTTCGGTGCACGAGGTTCCCGCGAACACCAGCTCGTGCGCCTCCAACGGCGACGCAGCAGCCCTGGCGACGGCGTCACGCGCGACCGGCCGAGACTCCCCGTCAATGGGGACATATGAGCTTCCGCAGCCCGGAGAGCAGACGCGCATCCGCCGAGACACGATCCCCCTAATCACACCACGTCACCCGGCACGAATAGAGTCGCCTTCGACATCCGCGAGCTGCCCGTCGCGGCGTACCTGCACGTGCGGCGGCAGGAACTCGCGCAGCGCTTCCGTAGCCCGCTCGGCCTGCGCCTCCTGAAAGAACGCCACCACACGTTGATCATGATCATCGCCACGACCGCACCGCCAACGTCCCACCCCGATGACGCCGGAGACGGCAGCGATTGCACTGATGCCCGAAAGAACCAGGGCGATGATCCGCGTGTCACTCTGTGCCGCCGTCGACTTCGAGCGGCTAGACCAAGGCCAGACGGCCGGTTCCGCGCCGAGGAACGAGAGCAACGTCGCGAGCGTCTGGGACCGCGAGATCCCGCCGCCTGAAGCGCCGAAGCACCCGCCTGTCTCCCCTTGGGAGACGCTGGGTAGTTCCGTGCAAACCGGTTCTGTAGTCCCCCCGACGGCACAGCGGGATGCGGCTGCTATTGGTGACGCATGAACAGGGAGAAGAAGCGTTCGCTGCACGGTGTGCTTGCTGCTGTACTGGCCGTAGGGGCTCTCGCGGGCTGCGGCGGCAGCGGGAGAAGTCAAACTTCGACGAGCGACCAGACGGAGCAGCGTCCACTTGCTGGTTCCGGGCGGGACGTGGCAGACGGTGATCGCGAGGCCCAATCGCGTCGACGAGCTTCTGCAGTTCCACCTTCCACAGCCTGGTGCGGTGGCTATTGGAGCCGCCCGAGTCGGCGGTGATCATCAGGCTCCTAGCGTCGGGGTAGCGCTCACAGCCGAGGTGCTCCCACCATCCTTTGATGCCCGCCGCGGCGAACTGGGCGGTGTCGCGGTCGATCCCGACGTTGACCCATCCCATGTCGCGGGTGAGGTCGAGCACCCCGTACGGGATCGCGTGCCCAAGCTCCTTGTCCTTGAAGTCGTGCGTGCGCACCTCGACAGGCTTTCCCTTCGGCTCAAGCTCCCGGACCACGGCCTTGAAATCCCCGACCAGCTCGCGCTCCTTGTTACCGACCGAGATCGCCGGCTGGCCCTGCTCGATCGCCCGCGCGACCGTCTCATTGATGTGAACAAACTGCGCGTCATGATAGTCGAGTAAGCGTCGCAGCTCGGCGGCCCGCTCCGCGGGACTCACTCTTCCAGCTCCCGGGCCGCGGGTTCGACCAGCCGCGCCAAGTCGTAGCGCTGCAGGGCCGAGAGTCCGTCTCGGTCAGTGAGGTCAAAGTGGATCGGTGTCACGGCGATCCTGCCCTCGGCGACCGCGGTTACGTCGGTCCCGCTCTCGTCGCCCTCGTAGCTGGCATCGCCATAGATCCGGTAGAGACGGCGGCCACCGGCGGCCTGATCCACCAGCGCAAGCTCATCACGGTAGATCCGCTTGCCCAAGCGAGCCACCTCAACGCCATTCGGGTGGGCTCCAGGGACGTTGATGTTCAGCAGCGTGCCCCCGGGCAAGGGAACATCCTCCAGCTCTCCGACAAGGCTGGCAGCGAACGCCGCCGCGACCCCGAAGTCAAAGCCCTCGCCCTGCCGGAAGTCGAGCTCGAGTGCGCGCGACTGCTGCGATACCGCGATTCCCGGCAACCCCAGCACGATCGCCTCGAACGCCGCCGCGACCGTGCCTGAGTAGGTGATGTCGTCGCCGAGATTGGAGCCGTGATTGATCCCGGACACGACCAACTCCGCCTCAAACCCCTCCACCAGCCCAAGCCGCGCCAGGCGAACGCAATCGACGGGCGTCCCATCGGTGGCATAGCCGACAGTTCCGTCGTCAAAATCGACCTCCTCCACCCACAACGGCCGGCGGGTTGTGATCGACCGTGCCATTGCGGAACGGTTGCCATCGGGCGCGATCACCGCCAGCTGGATACCCGGTACGGCGAGCAGGGCTCTACGAAGCGCCTGCAGCCCGGCAGCCTCGATGCCGTCGTCGTTGGTGAGCAGCACCCGCATCGAGATTCATCCTAGCCGCGGCTCCGGCTGTCGATCAGGGCGCTTGCGAGCATCGCGGCGATCAGCAGCGGCCCGGAGGATGGGGCTCCTATGGGACTTGGGGCGCGCCAACCGGGCGACCGTAGGACCGCCGCAATCAGGGCAATACCAGGTCAGCACTGCGCCAATGATCTGAAGCGACCGAGCGTTCGCATGGCTCTCTGTCAAAAACCGGCTCGGCTGATCTGCTATCCGCTGGCGGGTATGTCAATCCGAATGAAGTTTCTGGACATCTTGTTACCCCTTGAAAACCGCATCTTGATCACCTTATGACACGCATCAACGAAGTCGTCATGTAGATATTCGCCCACGGAGCGTTGCGTCCGGACGGTCCTCGGTCCTCGCGGGCCCGTGTGCACGCAACGCTCCGTGGGCGCGAAACGACGCCCCCACGGTCAAGCGCCCATGGGCCTATTCGCTCCATCTACAGACCCACGTGGGCGAGGGCGGTCCGAACAGTCGAGATCGAGTTCGCGGTCGGAGGCCTGGTGGTCGGGCGGGACACACCTCCCACCAACGGTGTCGTGAATGGGCGCTGACAAGACAAGCTGACGTTCCCGACACGGCGTTGGCATTCGCTGACTTTCGCACGGTGGTCCACCCGACTGCGACCTCTGCTCGTCGCGCGCCAGGATCATGGCCGGGCGCTGCGCGATCGCTGCGGTCTTGGTCGCGATCGCGGTCTGAAAGTTGACCTGATTCAGCAGCAGTGTCTCCAGCAGGTGCGCCTCGATCCTCCGCCCGATCACGCGCACCAGCGGCTCACCGGCGAACGCGACCGTTCTCTCCGGGATCGCGTCGATCTCACCGCTGAAGCGAAACCGCTCGAGATACCCGCAGCAGCACAGCTCTGTAGCCGACGCTCTCCAGTAGCGCAGCTCGTCCTCGCCGAAGCGCATCGCTTCGATCATCCGCAGCGCGAGGCCCAGACCGGCGACGAGCAGCCAGTCCCGCCCATGAGGCAGCTCGCGCACGGAACAGCCCGAAGATCGCCGGCTTGTTCATCCCGCGCACCAGGTAGCTGGCCGCCATCGCGAGCTCGTACTGGTCGATTACCAGCGATGTCTGCGCTGCCGTCGGTAGCCGGGATCGTCGGCGGGCAGCGGTTCTTCGAGCGCCAGCACCATTACAGCAGCGGTGTGGCCGTCATGGGGCCTCGGCCCAGGCGATGTCGGCACGATCAGTCCTGGCAGATGTCGGCAATCCTGGCCGCGGTGATCCGCGCCACGTCGCGTGGATCCACGAGCACCGAATGGCGATGGTCGCCTGCAGGACACAGAATCCGTTCCTGCTCCATCAGCGCACGGTCGATCACCTCCGCCGCGGGCACCATCGGCCCGAACGGAGGCACCGCGCCAACCTCCAAGGACGGGAACTCCCGCGCAATCTCACCCTCGCCGGCGAGCCGCAGCTGCCGCGTCGCGCCAAGCAGCTCGCGCAGCTTGTGCAGGTCGAGCCGGTAGGAGGCCGGGATCGCCGCGATCACGTAGGCGCTTCGGTCGTGCAGCACGATCGTCTTTGCGACCTGGTCCGGCGGCGTGTGTGCGACGCGTGCCTCGGCCGCGGCGCTGATCACCGGATCGTGCTCGACCAGCTCGTACTGGATCTTCTCGCCTTCCAGGAACTGGGCGATCGCGTCAACGCGAGTCGTTGCTATCGCACCCAGACTTTGATCCGTCATCGCAAGCTCCGATCTTCTCGCTTGGCCACGTCCGTCAAAGCTGACTGCGCGGCCATCCTCGACGCTACTGTGCGCGTGCGCAGGCGACATCGGCGCAAAGCCCGCCACGGCCGTCAGTAGAGGTCACGGATGCCTGCCCGCGCTGAGGCGGTGATTGAACGCCACATGGTGGAAGCCGACCCGGTTGATCGCCCGACGGCAGATGGACGAGCGCTTCCAGGCGAGGTCGTTTCGGATCGTCACCGTACTGATGGTGATCGCCGTCGCGGCCGCCGTCGTGATCCCGGCGCTCGTCGGCCATCACCACAAGGTCGAGAAGGTGGGCGTCGTCGGCGGTAGTGATCCCGCGATCACGCAGGCGGCGCTTGAGGCCGGTCGCGTCACTGGTAACCGGGTCTCGGCCGTCCCGGTGGCCAGCCTCGGCCCGGCGCGCACGCTCCTGCGCTCGGGGACGCTGGCGGCGGTCGTGGTGGACGGCCGCGAGGTGCTCGTCAAGCAGCAGCCGATCGGGGGCACGAGTTCATCGACTTCCACCCTCGCGTGCGCACTTGCGCAGCTCGTGGGCCTCGAGCGCAAGCTTCAGCGTCGGGCTGCTGCGTCTGCGCTTACGGGTGGTATCGCGCTGCCTGTGCGAGGCGTGGAGCCGCCGCCACGGAGCCTCGCGAGCCGCTTCACGGCGCTGGGGGTCAACCTGCTGATCTACATCGTGATCTTCTTGTATGGAATGTGGATCGCGCAGGCCGTGGGCGACGAGAATATGAGCCGCGTGGTCGAGGTGATGCTCGCGACGGTTCGCTCCACCCAGGTCTTGACGGGCAACTTGATCGGCTTCGCAGCGCTCGCGTTCGCGCAGATGCTCGCCTTGGGGGTGACGTTCGTGGTGTTCGGCGCGGCCGTTGGATCGCACGCGATTCGAGGCACGGCGGGTGGAGTCGCGTTGATGGGCGCGCTGTGGCTCGTTCTCGGCTACGCCCTGTATTGCTCGGCGTTCGCAGCCGCTGGGTCGATGATCACGCGTCAGCCCGACGCGGCCAACGTCGCGTTACCGTTGCTGATCCCGCTGATCGTCGCTTATTCGCTCTCGAACAGCGTGTTGTTCAACGGGGCTAACTCCTTCCCCCAAACGCATTTTCGAGAGCAATTTCCCCCTGAAAATGCTCACTGAGATGCGTTAGCTCGCGGTTGGTCGGTCAGCGGAGGGAGGGAACGCCGCGAGCGTCGGCGATCGCCCGCCGGTCAACGCCTGGGCGCCCTTGTTGATCTGAAGCCACTCCCGGATGAGGTGTGTATAGGCGTGAACGTCGTCGTGGCGGTTGGCGTGCAGTTGCATGAGCATCAGCATCCGGTTGGTGCGCTGGCGGTTCTTCAGCCCGTACTCGCGCGGCTGGATTGCGGCGCGGATCGGGTTGGTGAAGGCGTCCAGCGGCGAGGTGCTCAACGGCGTGTCCGCCGGCCGAGCAGAGCGGGGTCACGCCGGCGGAACTGGTCCTCGACGATCCGCCCGGTGGTGTTCAGCCACTCGCTGACGCGGGGGATACCGGCCGCAGTTGCGCGCTCGAGCAACGGCGCCCAGAACGAGGGGCCGGTGAACGCCGCCTCGACGTCGGGCAGTAGCTCGTCGATCGCCTCCTGGTGTTGGGGCTCTTCGGTGCGGAGCTTGCCCAGCAAGCCGCTCCAGCGCGTGGCGCAGGTGCCACTCGCACAGGTACAGGTTCGGCGTCGGGGAAGCGGGTGCGCACGGCGTTCGTGAAGCCGGAGTCGTTGTCGCAGACGACCCGTGGCGGGGCTCCATCTAGGGTGCCAAGGAACGCCTCCCAGTGAGGCTGCGACTTGCTCGTGAACGCCTCCAGGCGCCACAACTTCGGGCGCCCGCCCTCGTACCCCATCGCGGAGAAGATCCGGAACGCGATCCGGTGGCGGCCACTGTCTGGGTCGCGGACCCTGAACGGAAAGTCATCGAGCAGCAGCGAGCCGCTCGCAGGCCACACCCGCGGGCGGTAGGCCTCAACGACGACCAGGGCGAACACCTCGACCCAGTCCATCACCAGCGACCCATGTCCGAGAACCGCGGCTCGCCGCTACCGGGGTCGGACCGCAGCCGCTTCCCCCGCTCGCGCGCAACCAGCGCTGCGTCCCGGTAGGTCGAGCCGGCCCCGACCGCCACCAACGCCTCGGCGACCCCGCGGGCGACGAACTGGTAGCGCCGCGCCGCGTGCGACCCCTCGTGGAAGCCGACGTCGCGCTCGCACAACTCGCAAGCATCGTGCCACGACTCCTTGCGCGGCATCACCTCGGTGAAGCGGCGCGGACGATCCCCGTTGGCCGGGATGCACTTGTCTCGAGTTTCGGGATTTTCGGGGTTGAGAGCGCGGTTGTGGTGACCGGCCGGGGTGGTCCTGGCGTGGCGGGTTTGGGGGTCTGAGCAGGCGAAAGTGGCGGCGACCCCGAATCCGGTGGGCGATCAAGTCCATCGGCCGCGGGGCGTTGGCGCGCTTCCGTGGCCTGCCCAGTTCGGGGGGTCGCCGCCGTGTGTCAGGTTCCCAGTTCGCTTGTGGATCTGCTGTCCCTTTGTCGGCCGGCGTTCACGCAACCGTCGTTTCAGACGTTCAGCATGCTCGTGGTCGGGTTCGTCGGTCGCGTCCGGGATTGCACGGTCACGGGGATGTTGCAGGCCGCGGGGCTCGCCGGCTGTTGGCATCACAGCCGTGCGCACGACTTCTTCGCGCGGGCGCGCTGGGAGCCCGATCAGCTCGGGCTGCGGCTAGCGGACTTTCTGGTGACGGGGTTCGTCAGGCAGATCGGCCGATCCGCTTAGGAGTCCGGAATGATTTAGTGCGGTGTGGGAGGATGTTTGGGGCGGGTGTCGTATCGCGAGACATGATCGATGAATCGAAGATTGCTGAGCGTTTTGCGGGTTGGGTCCTGAGCTGAACGAGCGTCAGCGCAGGATTTGGGCGGCGACGGAGGCTCGCTCGCATGGGCGTGGTGGGATCGCTGCGGTCGCGCGCGCGACGGGTATCTCTGAGGACACGGTCGGGCGTGGGATCAAGGAGTTGCGGTCGGGGGTGCGAGGGTGCTGGCGGGGCCGGGGTGGTTGGGGTAGCTTCGCTGCGTGTTGCCGTCTCGGGTAGCCGGGGCGGTTGCCCGCCCCGGCTCCCACAGAACCGTACGTACGCTGGTCGTATACGGCTCTTCGGGACGGCGGGTTATGACCCTCGCCGCCGGCCGGTTTGTCGACCTCGAATCATTCCCATAACGCCAGTTGTGGCGAGGCGGGAGCGACGATCTGCCGGTGCGCTTGGCGATGAAGGTCGGCCAGGAACAACAGCCCGCGCTTGGCGAAGTACGCGTTGCGCAGGCCATGGTCGACCGCGGACGTGTGGCTCAGCGCCCACCAGGACTTGCGTCCCGAGTAGACCTGCCGCCACACGTTTTCTCGTTTGACGCCCAGCTTGATGAGACGCCGCGCGATCGTGCGTTTGCGTTTCCAGTGGCGCAGAATGATCGCGCGGAGCCGGCGCCTGATGTGAGCGTCGAGCGTGCGCATCATCCGCATTTCCGTGGCGGAGGCGATCCCGAAGAAACCGTGCCAGCCGCACAGCCACGCGTTGGTCCTGGCGATGCAGCTCTCAAGCGTGCCTCCCCAGTTCCTGGGTGTGAGCTGGCGGATGCGCTCCATCGCTAAGCGCTTGGTGCGCTCCGACAACATCACCTCCACGACCCCGGTATACGGGTTTACCCATAGCCGGAAGCCGAGGAAGTGGCGCTCTTCGGGTCGGGCAACGGCCGACTTGGCCTCGTTCACCCTGACGTGTGTCTGAGTCTTTTTCCGAAATCTGGGCGTGTAATTCGCAGCCAGTTCCGGGGGTCGTCATGGGGTAGTGGATTGATGGTAGTGCAGGGTTCGTGGCGTGGGTTAGCTACGCCGGCGCGGCCGGTCAAGGCCACCGCTGCGCGGCCGGCTGCGCTGGGCCCTGTCGGGCTGGCCTTGACAGTCTGCGCCAGCTTCGCTGATGGGCTGGTGAGGTCGGCAGCAGAGCTGCCGAGGGCCATGACAGGGCCGCTGAGAGCTCGGCGGGCTCGATTTGGGCGGTTGCGGCGAGCACCGGCGCGTTGTGCGGCCCTGTGCGGCCCTGCGGCGAGGCGGGCAGGGTGATCGGTCGCCCGCTGTTGGCGGTTTGGGGGCGTCGTCGTCATCCGATCAGCCTCGGGTGGGTGCCGCGGTTGTCGGCCAGGCGCTGCTCTCGGGCGCGCGCGAGGCCGGCGCGGCGGGCTTCACGGATCGCGGGCCCGCGGCCCTCGTGCTCGTCGTCGGGGGTCACGTTGGGAACGACGGGCTCATTTGGCCCCAGTGCGACGGCTTGATTTGGCCCCACCTTCCGTCCGAGCGTGACCGGAGGGTCCGTGCTTTTCGGAGCATGGATCGGAGGGCGCAGAAGGGATGGGTTCCAGAGTGGAGCTGTTTGAGAGGATCCGTAGGGATCGGGAGTTTGAGGGGCTGTCGGTGCACGCGTTGGCGCGCCGGCATGGGGTGCACAGGCGGACGGTCCGGCAGGCGCTTGGGTCGACGGTGCCGCCGGAGCGCAAGCGTCCGGAGGGTCGCCCGGCGCCGGCGATGGGGGCGTATCGCGAGCTGATCGACTCGTGGCTTCTGGCTGATCGGGACGCGCCGCGCAAGCAGCGGCACACCGCGAAGCGGATCCATGATCGGCTGGTCGAGGAGCACGGCGCGGTCATCGCGGAGACGACGGTGAGGGACTACGTGCGTCGCCGGCGCCGGGAGCTGGGGTTGGCGGCGGAGGCGTTCTGTCCGCAGGTGCATGACCCGGGGGTGACCGCGGAGGTCGACTGGGGCGAGGCGAGGGTGCTGATCGCTGGCGTTTTGATGACCGTTGGCTTGTTTTTGATGCGGTCGTGTTTTTCGGGCGCGTGCTTCGTGATGGCGTTCGAGTCCCAGAGCCAGCAGGCGTTCTTCGAAGGGCACGTGCACGCGCTGGACTGGTATGGCGGGGCATTCGCGACTATCCGTTATGACAACCTGAAGTCAGCGGCGAAGAAGACGCTGAAGGGCCGCCGGCGGGTCGCGAACGAGCGGTTTGTCGCGTTGCGCTCGCATTACCTGTTCGAGTCGTGGTTCACGCTCTCAGGCGTCGAAGGGGCACACGAGAAGGGTGGCGTGGAGGGCGAGGTCGGCCGGTTTCGCCGCAATCATCTGGTGCCGGTGCCGGAGGTCGCGTCGCTCGCTGAGCTCAACGAGCGGCTGCTGGCGTTCTGCATCGAGGATCTGCATCGCACGATCGTCGGGTGCCGAGAGACTGTCGGAGCGGCGCTCTCGCGCGAGATCGATCTGCTCAGACCGTTGCTGGCCGGGCCGTTCCCGACCTGGGAGGACAGCTCGCACCGCGTTAGCCTGGATTATCGTAGGGGGCTTGTTCACCGCGTTGGGGGCGGTTGCTGGTGGGCGTGGGCGGTTTGTGGCTGTAGGGGCGGGCTTTTTCGCGCGGTCTGGGAGCCCGGCTGGGGTGATTCGGTGGACTAGGCTGGCGGCTGTATCTGGGGTGGTTGGCTGGCGATCGGGCGCTCGGATGGCGGCAACCAGCAATGATTGCTGACTCATTGGCCCTTGTCGGCGGCTCCGTCCGCATGTACTGCAACTATACGTTAGACATCAGTCCACTAGTTCGGCCTAGTAGATGGCTTCACGTTCCGGCCATGAGCAGTTCACGCGGCCCTCGCAGCCAAACCAGCGCCGCTACGAGGCGCTGCGCGCGTACTTCGTCGAGGGCGTGTCTGCTGAGGAGGTGGCCGAGCGGCTGGGGTACACGCGGGCGAGCGTCGAGACGCTGGTGCGCGACTACCGCCAAGGCCGGCTCGGAGAGCTGTTCGCCGTCCCGCGGCCAGGGCCCAAGCGCCAGCCCAAGAAGGACGCCGCCCGGGAGCGGGTGATCGAGCTGCGCCGCCACCGCCACGGGCTTGATCAGATCGTCGCTGAGCTCGCGCGCGCGGGCACGCCTTTGTCGCGCACCGCGGTGTGGGAGATCTTGGGGGACGCGGGGCTCGCGCGGATGCCGAAGCCCGCCGCCGCGCCTGAGCCCCCGGCGGAGCCAGAGCGGCTTCGGGCCTCGAAGGTGCGCGTGCTCGAAGACGACGAGTGGCCGACGGCTGGCAGCATGCCGACCGCGCACGCCGGCCTGTTCCTGCTCTTGCCCGAGCTGATCGCGTTGGATCTCCCCGGGCTGGTGAAGGCAGCCGCCTGGCCGTCCACCAGCCAGCTCGGCGCGCTGCGCTCGGTGCTGTCGCTGATCGCGCTCAAGCTCTCGGGTCGCCGCCGACGCAGCCACGTGCGCGATGTCGTGCACGACCCGGCGCTGGGAATCTTCGCAGGGCTCAACGTGTTGCCGAAAACCTGGCATCTGAGCACCTACAGCTACCGCACCACCCGCTCCCAGCAACTCGCGCTGTTCGAGGCGCTGCAGCCGCGACTGCGTCACGCCGGGCTGCTTGGCGAGTCGGGCCTGAACCTCGACTTCCACACGATCATGAGCTACGGCGAGGGCGAGATCCTCGACAAGCACTACGTCCCCCGCCGCTCGCAGCGCACCCGCTCGGTGCTGACGTTCATCGCCCAAGACGGCGAGCAGCGCACCATCCTCTATGCCAACGCCGAACTCACCGCGCGCCAGCAGTCAGGCGAGGTGATCGACTTCTGCCGCTTCTACGAGCGCACCCACGGCACCCTGCCCAAGCTCTTGGTGTTCGACCAGAAGCTCACCACCCAGGAACACCTCGCCGAGCTCGACGACATGGGCGTCGGGTTCATCACCTTGCGCCAACGCTCCCCTGCCCTGATCGCAAAGCTCGAGGCGCTCGACGCCGCCAACTGGACCAAGACCCGGCTCGACCGACCGGGCAAGCATCGCAACGTCACCTACCACGAGGACGCTGTGAAGATCAAGCAGCGGACGTTCCGCCAGATCGCCGTCAACGGCCTCGGCCGAGACCAAGCCACCCTGATCCTCACCAACCAACAGCAGCCGACCGTCAAGCAGCTGATCGAACGCTACGGCCAACGGTGGGGAATCGAGAACCAACTCGCAGAACAGATCCGCGCCTTCCATCTGGACTCGCTCGCATCCCAACTCCCCTTGGCGGTCGACTTCGACGTCGCGCTCACCGTACTCGCCGACATCACCTACCGCCGCTTCGCGCGCGGCCTGCACCCCGCCTACCACAACCAGACCCCCGACACGATCCGCAGCCACCTCATCGACGCGATCGGCGAACTACGCTTCACCCCCGGCCACATCGAAGTCCGCCTCAAACGCCGCACCCACACCCCAGCGCTCCTCGACGCCAGCTATCAAGACCGCCGCATCGAAGTCCCCTGGTGGGACGGACGCACCCTCAGCTACAGCTTCCCCGCCTGACCAGCCAAGCTAGGTCGAATTAGTGCACCGATAATCCAGGTTAGTCAGAAGTCGATGATCACGGTGCGGCGCAATCACTATTCGGTTCCCGTCCGGCTCGTCGGCGCGCGTGTGACGGCGCGGGTGGGCGCGCGGGAGATCGAGGTTCTGTCCGCCGGTGAGGTGATCGCGAGCCATCCGCGGTTGCGGGGCAGCCAGCTGCGCTCCGCGCAGCTCGATCACTATCTCGAGCTGCTTGTGCGTAAGCCCGGCGCGCTTGAGCACTCGCTGGCGTTGCGCCAGCAGCGCGAGCAGGGCCGCTGGCCGGACAGTTTCGATCAGCTCTGGCAGGCGCTCGCGCAGCGGGTCGGCGCCTCGGAAGCGGCCCGGCAGATCGTCGACGTGCTGCTGCTCTGCCGAGAGCACGACCCCTCGGTGGTCGAGCTCGCGGTTCGCGGCGCGCTCGCGGCCGGCGCGATCGACGGACGCGCGGTCGCTGTGCTGATCGATCGGCGAGCGCGGCCCGAGCCCGAGCGGCTAGAGCTGCCAGACCGGCTCGCCGAGCTCGACCGGCCCGCCCCGGACCTGGGCGAATACAACGAGCTGATCGACGGCGAGGGGGTGGGACAGTGACCGGCTATCGCTGGGAGATCGAAGCGTCCGCCGGGCCCGCCCGCGAGGGACTCGTCGGTGGCGGCGCGCAGCTGCTGGTCCGCGTGCGCCTATTCGACGAGGGCGTCGAGAACCCGCAGCCTGACGCATACATCGACCTGCGACCTTCGAGCGCGCGTCACCTCGCGCTCGAGCTGCTCGCCGCGGCACAGGACGCCGAGTGGCAAAGCGATCAGGCCGGGTTCTGGGAGATGAGCAGGTGAGCGTCCCGGCGAAGACCCAGGCGCTCGAAGCGCTCGTCGAGGCGCACGCCAAAGAGCTGCACCTCCCCGCGATCCGCGGACGGTTCCGGGCGCTCGCGGCCGAAGCAACCCGTGAACAGCAGACCCCGCTCGCCTACCTCGCCGCGCTCCTCGAAGCCGAAGTCCAGGAACGCGCCGAGCGACGCGAACGACGACGACTGCTCGACGCACGCTTCCCGATCCTCAAGCGACTGGAGGACTTCCGCTTCGACGAGAATCCGAAGGTCCCGCAAGCCACGATCGCCGCGCTCGCCGAAGGTTCGTGGATCGACGACCGCGAGTCGATCATTGTGATCGGCGAGAGCGGGACCGGGAAGACGATGCTCGCGACCGCGCTCGGCGTGTGCGCCTGCCAGCAAGGCCGACGGGTCCGCTTCACCACACTCGCTGGCCTCGCGACCGAACTGCAGGAAGCCGAGTCCCGCCGCGAGCTCGGACGAGTCGTCGGCCGCTACGCCCGCACCGAGCTCGTCATCCTTGACGA
Organism: uncultured Solirubrobacterales bacterium; assembly: GCA_963836065.1. GTDB lineage: Bacteria > Actinomycetota > Thermoleophilia > Solirubrobacterales > Solirubrobacteraceae > Palsa-465. The sequence goes on along the minus strand of CAWIII010000021.1, from coordinate 114,144 downwards.
GCTTGGCTATCTGGCCCTGCCCGAGGGCGCCGCCGAGCTCGTCTTCCAAGTCATCAGCGAGCGCAACGAACGCGGATCGCTGATCGTGACCACCAACCTACCGTTCGGAGAATGGACCAAGGTGTTCCCCGACCCACGGCTCGCGAAGGCCGTCGTGGACCGGATCACCCACAAGGCGCACATCATCTCGATGATCGGAACGCAGGTCTGAACTACCGCAGCGTTCTGGCGCGTGAGGTGAGCCGACGGGATGTCGAGTTGTACCGCGATCCGGGGCGGCGCGGGAGTTCTCGGCGGGGACTATGGGGTGCGGGGAGGGCTAGAGGTGTGTAAGGGTGAGCGCCGCAGCGTCCAGCGATGTTCGCCGCAGGATCCGTCTTGTCTGCGTGGAAATAGCCGTTATGTGGTGTTCATCGATGGGCGAACGGGCCGATATGATCGTCGCGGCGGTCATGGCTGGACGGCTACCGATCTCCTTAGAGACGTGTCGTGCGACGCGTCGCGGACGATCGTTGCGGGGCGGGTGAGCGGCGGTGGCCGAGTCGGCGCGTTACCGGGCTCTGGAGCAGGCGGGCTTGTTGCACCCGACGCCCGACGCGGTGGTTGCCGAGCCGTTTCGCTCGGACCCGCGGTTCTTTGTCTGCTTCGACAAGGTGCAGGTCAAGTACGAGATGCTGCGCGCGCATGTGCTCGACGGGCAGACGGCGAGTGCCGCGGCGAGCGCGCACGGTTACTCGCGGGCGGCGTTGTATCTGGTGGCGGCGGCGTTCGAGCGGTCTGGGATGGTCGGGCTGTTGGACGAGCGGCCCGGACGGCGTGGCCCGTTGCGGCTCTCGCCCGAGGTGCTGGCGTTTTTGGAGTCGCGTCGCCGCGAGATGCCGGACGCTTCTGGCGCGCAGTTGGCGCGCGAGTTGGAGGCGGCGTTGGGGGTGAGGCTGCACCGCCGCACGGTGGAGAAGGCGTTGGGGGGTCGCGGGTGAGCTCGCGGTTTTGGCCCGTGGACGAGCCAGCGCAGGCCGACTATGAGCGGCTGCGCGCGCTGGTGCTGGCTGGAGAGCGGTGTGGTGAGTTGCTGGCAGCGCGGCGGTTTGAGCGGCGCGGCTTGGCGGGGTTGATCAGCTGGCCTCAGGCTGAGCCTGACTATCTGGGGTCGCTGATCGGCGCGTGTCGTCCGGCCTGGTGCGGTAGTGAAGATCCGCGCGAGCAGCAGTTGCGTGACGCCTATGGCTTCCGCTCGCTGATGCTGACAGTAACTTGTTGCGGGCGGTGAACGAGTGAGAGTCGGTTTGTATGCCCGCGTGTCGACCGAGCGCCAGCAGGAGCGCGGCACGATCAGCTCACAGCTGGAGGCATTGCGCGCGGCGGCTGAGGCCGACGGGCACGAGGTGGTCGAGGAGTTTGTCGATGATGGTTACTCGGGCGCGCGGTTGGATCGCCCGGCGCTTGACCGCTTGCGCGATGCGGCCGAGGCGGGCGTGCTCGACGGCGTGTTGTGCTTGTGCGCCGATCGCCTGGCGCGCGCGTATGCCTACCAGGTGCTGATCCTCGAGGAGCTGGAGCGCTTCGGGGTCAGCGTGCGGTTCCTCGAGGGCCCCGCGCACGGCGATGACCCGCAGGCGACGCTGCTGGTGCAGATGCAGGGCGTGATCGCCGAGTATGAGAAGGCCAAGATCGCCGAGCGCTATCGGCGCGGCAAGCTGTATCGCGCCCGCGCGGGCGAGATTCTGTTCTGGAGGATCTCTTATGGGTATCGGCGCGTGGTCAGCGGCGACGGCGGGCCGGCGCGGGTCGAGGTCTTCGAACCCGAGGCGCAGGTCGTGCGCGAGATCTTCCACGGGTATGTCGAGCGAGGACTGTCGGTTCGCCAGATCGCTTTTTGGCTGCGTGACCGCGGGATCCCTTCCCCGACCGGCAAGCCGATCTGGGGAACCTCTACGATCGACCGGCTACTGCGCAACGAGGCGTACATCGGCACCATGTACTACAACCGCTATGAGTCACTGGAGGGCGGCGGTCCGCGCGGGGCGCGCAACCGCAAGACCCGCCAGCGGGAGCGTCCGCGTGAGGAGTGGATCGCGATCGCGGTGCCGGCGATCATCGATCGTGACACGTTTGAGCGCGTCAAACACGTCACCCGTGACAACTCACAGTGGAGCCCACGCGGTGCCGAGCCGGGCGCGTGGCTGCTGCGGGGTCTGGTCCAGGTGCGGGGGAGTGTCGGAGGAACCGTGTAAGCGTGATCGAAAGGACTGGTCATGCCATCCACATTCATTCATCCAGATCTGATTTCTTGTTCGAGCGAGGAGCGGAGCGAGCCCGCAGGGCGAGCACAGCGATCCGAAACCGTCGAGCGGCGAGAGGTGTTGCCCGGACTGCCGGGTGGGCCGGGGGTCGATGAGCAGCCGCTTGAGATCTCTGACGAGGTCCTTGATGCGTTGCTCTCAGGGGCGAGGACCGCTGAGGAGATCGCGGGCCCAGACGGGCTGCTGGGGCAGTTGACGCGCCGGCTGTTGAACCGGGCGTTGGAGGCGGAGCTGAGCGAGCATCTCGGCTATGAGCCCGATCAGGCGCCGCCCGGTGGCGTGGGGAACGCGCGCAACGGCAAGCCGTCAAAGACGATCCTGACCGATCACGGACCGCTGCGGATCCGCTCCCCGCGGGATCGCAAGGGCACGTTTGAGCCGCAGATCGTCAAGAAACGTCAGACCCGGTGGGTTGGGTTCGACGATCGCGCGATCAGCCTCTACGCCCGCGGTCTGACGGTCCGTGAGATCCAGGGACACCTCGCGGAGATCTACGGCACCGAGGTCTCGCCGGATCTGATCTCGAAGATCACCGACACGGTGCTCAGCGACGCGAAGGCGTGGCAGAACCGGCCGCTGGAGCGCGTCTACCCGATCGTCTACCTCGACGCGCTGATCGTGAAGATCCGCGACGGGCATACGGTCCGAAACCAGGCGTGCTACGTGGCGCTGGGCGTCAACCTCGACGGCGAGCGTGGCGTGCTCGGCCTGTGGTTCGGGCAGACCGAAGGCGCGAAGTTCTGGCTGCACGTTCTCACCGATCTGAAGACCCGCGGCGTCGCCGACATCCTGTTCGTCTGCGTCGACGGGCTGACCGGCTTCCCGGAGGCGATCGAGGCGACCTTCCCGCACGCGACCGTCCACACCTGCCTGGTGCATCAGGTCCGCTCCAGCCTGCGCTTCGTGTCCTACAAGGACCGCAAACCGCTCGCCGGCGACCTGCGCAAGATCTACACCGCCGTCGACGCCGAGCACGCCGCAGACGAGCTCACAACGTTCGCCGAGAAATGGGATCACCGCTACCCGATGATCTCAGCCAGCTGGCTCGAGCACTGGGAGCAGATCACCCCGTTCCTGGCCTACCCCGCCGACGTCCGCCGTGTGATCTACACCACCAACTCGATCGAAGCCCTACACCGCCAGCTACGGAAGATCATCAAGACGCGCGGGCACTTCCCGACCGAGGACGCCGCCCGCAAGCTGATCTACCTCGCGATCACCAAAGCCGAGACCAAATGGAAGCGCGTGTTCAACTGGCCAGCCGCCTTGGCCGCATTCAAAATCGAGTTCGGTGACCGCATCCCCGACAACTGAAACCTGACTGTCACTACTTGACACACCAGGAGTAACTGTTACTATCAAATAGTCAGCTTACACGGAAGAACTGACACCCTCGACCTCAGACGCCAGCTTCGGCTACGAGCGCAACCAAGCGCAGATCGACGAGGAGGCGCTGCTGGACGGGATCTACGTGCTACGCACCCAAGAACCAGCCTCGCGGATCGGTTCGGCCGCGGTCGCGCGCGCCTACAAGCAACTCAAAGTCAACGAGCGCTGCTTCCGAGAGATGAAGACCACGCTCGAGATCCGACCCGTGCACCACCGACTCGAGGATCGCGTCCGCGCGCACGTGTTCCTCTGCATGCTCGCCTGCTACGTCCAGTTCGAGCTCGCCCGCCGGCTCGCGCCGATGCTGTTCTGCGACGACACCCCGATCGCGCCCGCCGACCCCGTCGCGCCGGCCCGCCGCTCCCCCGACGCGATCGCCAAGGCCGGCAGCGCCCGCACCCCCGACGGCCGTCCCGCCCACAGCCTCGAAGACCTGCTCAGCGACCTCGCCACCCTCTGTCGCAACACCATCCGAATCGGCACAAGCCAACACACCTTCACCCGTCTTACCACCCCGACCGAGCTCCAAGCCGACGCCTACGCGCTGATCAACATCAAACCCGCGTAGCCAAGCAACCACCCCTCCCAAGCGGCAAAACCCCAGCCGCAACAGGGTCCAACAACCCCAACCTACGAAAACTTCCGTCTAGAGGCTCTCGGGTTGGGGATCGCGCCGGCCGCGGACCCCCCGGCTGTGTCGCCGGAGCTGGTCGATGAGGCTGTCGACCGTGCTGCTGGCCGCCGGCGGGTCCGTGAAGCTCTCGGTGTGCCGTCTGACAGGCGGATCAGCAACGAGGTGATCGACGAGCTGCTGGCCGGCGCCGGCACGGAGGAGGAGATCGCCGGGCCTGGTGGGCTGCTCGCCGAGCTGACCAAGCGGCTGGTGGAGCGGGCGATGGAGGTCGAGCTGACCGAGCACGTCGGCTACGAGCCGCATCTGGAGCCGCCAGGCGGCGGTGGGAACCCGCGCAATGGCACGACCGCGAAGACGTTGATCACCGAGCACGGGAAGGTCCCGATCGACGCGCCTCGCGATCGCGACGGCAGCTTTGCGCCGAAGATCGTCAAAAAGCGTCAGCGCCGGTTCGTCGGGTTTGACGAGAAGATCCTCGCGCTCTAGGGCTCACGAAAGAATTAGTGGCCCCTTTTGGGTTGGGTGGATCGTGTAGTTCCAGTCTGGATGGAACTGGTCGCGGGCGATGTCCACGGCGGCAAGCTCTTGGTCGGTGACCTTGATCCCTTTCTCGTAGTGGCCGGGGTCCAGGCGCGCGTAGACCTTCAGGCCGGTGCTGGTCGTGGTCGCGCCGATCAGGTCGATGATCACCTGCAGGCTCTCAAGTGGCCGTCCGCGCCAGTTGAGGCTGACGTAGCTGAACATGCGATGCTCGATTTTGTTCCACTTCGACGTCCCGGGCGGAAAGTGGCAGACGCGGATCGGCAGCGCGAGCTCGTTGGCGAGCTTCTGCAGCTCGGTCTTCCACAGGCGCGTGCGGCTGGAGTTGCTGCCGCCGCCGTCAGCAGTGATCGTCAGGCACGTCGCTTTGGGGTAACGCTTCTGGCCGAGGTACTGCCACCACACGCGGATCGAGTTGACCGCGAACGCGCTTGTGTCATGGGTGACACCAACGCTGACCATCCCCTCGTTGGCTTTGATGTCGAGCACGCCGTACGGGATCGCGTGCCCCAGATCCTTGTCTTTGAAGTCGTGGCAGCGAACCTCGACCGGCCGCCCAGTCGGCTCGTATTCCCGCCCGACAGCCTTGAAATCCCCGACCAGCTCGCGCTTTTTCGCGTCTACGGATATCACCGGCTGATCCGCGGCGAGCGCCGAGCGTGTCGTCTCGTTGATATGCCGAAACTGCGCGTCACGGTCAGGATGATCCTTCCCCTCCCGCGTCTTGGAGTTCGCGTGCAACCGAAACCCAAGCCCCCGCAAGAGCTTCCCGGACGTCCGATCGGACACCTGATGTCCTGCCGCCTGAAGCGCACTCGCGATGTTCTGCAAGCTCTTCGAGCACCACCGCAACGGCGAGCACGGATCCCCACGCGTATCCGGATCCACCAACGCCTCCAACGCTCCCACCAGCTCCGGATCAGACTCCGTCAACCGCGGCCGCCCCGCACCCGGCCGACGGACACGACCCGCCTCGAGCCGTGTCCCCTCCCGCAGCTCTGCGATCCCACGCTGCACAGTGTTCTTGCTGATCCCCGTCGCACGCACGACAGCCGCGATCCCGCCCGGCCCACACGACCGAGCCTCCGACGCCGCCCACAACCTGCGCTGACGCTCGTTCAACTCCGGCCCCAACCCCCGATAACGCTCAACAATCTGCGATTCATCGATCATGCCCCCGCGATACGCCACCACAACCCAACATCCTGCCACAGCCCACTAATTCATTCGTGAGCCCCTACAGCCGCGGGCTCTCCACGCGCGATATCGAGGCGCACCTCGAGGAGATCTACGGCGTGAAGGTCGGCCGTGACCTGATCAGCCGCGTGACCGATGGGGTGATGGACGACGTGCGCGACTGGGGCAAGCGGCCACTGGAGGTGACTGCATGGTCCTGAAGATCCGCGAGGGCGGCACCGTCCAGCGCCGCGCGCTGTACCTCGCCTTGGGCGTCACGCTCGACGGCGAGCGCGACGTGCTCGGCATGTGGTTCCAAGAAACCGAGGGCGCGAAGTTCTGGATGCAGGTGCTCACCGACCTCAAGCAGCGCGGCGTCCGCGACATCCTGATCGCGTGTGTCGACGGGCTCGCGGGGTTCCCCGAGGCGATCGAGGCGATCTTCCCCAAGACGACCGTGCAGACGTGCATCGTCCACCTGATCCGCAACAGCCTCAAGTACGTCCCCCGCCGCGAGCGCGAGCACGTCGCCCGGGACCTGAAGCCGATCTACACCGCCAAGGATGCCGACCAGGCCCACGCCGAGCTCGAGGCCTTCGATGAGAAGTGGGGCGCCCGGTTCCCGGTCATCACCCAGGCGTGGCTGAACGCGTGGGAGCACGTGGTCCCGTTCCTCGCGTTCCCCGCCGAGGTCCGCCGCGTGATCTACACCACGAATGCCATCGAAGCCCTGAACCGGCAGCTGCGCAAGGCGATCAAGACCAAGGGCAGCTTCCCGAACGACGACGCCGCCCGCAAGCTCGTCTACCTCGCGCTGCAGAACGCGACCCCGCAATGGACACGATGTCAGAACTGGACGACCGCGCTGCTCGCGTTCAAGATCCACTCCGGTGACCGCGTCCCCGACAATGCAAACTGACAGTCACTGATTGCCACTCACACGGAGTAACTGTTACACTTACCATAATCCGCCTACACAGTTAACGGGACGCCCTCCGCGGACATTCACGCGCCGGTGTACTGGCTCGGGTGCGGGATCTTCAAGGATTGGATCGAGTGCGTGTTGAGCCACGGCAATGCTTCGGCCTTGACCGCCCCGGCCAGGAGGAGGAAGGGCGCGGGGCGGTCCGGCTCAGGTTCAGGGGTGGGTGGTGCTGCGGCCGCTTCGGGCTTGGCAGCGGACGGGACCGCAGCGCCCATCTCGGCTGCGACCGGCCCCACGGTTGTCAAGGCGGGGCGATTTCGCACTCGATGCATGCCCAACCGCCCCACGGTCGGCATCGATCGCCGCTCAAATGCTCGCAGAGGGCGAGGGTCTTTGAGAGGAGCTGGAATTAGGGAGCGATCCGGTAAGACGAGATCTTTGAGGGTCTGTCGAGCTGCCGAGCAGTGTGAGCTCCGGAAGGACACCGATATCGGGTGGGTGTCACCCGTTATCGACCGATCATGTGAGCCGTCTCATGGTCGGTCGTAGGGGAGCTGGTTGGTCAAAGGTTTGCGGCTCTAGGCAGGACGAGCAGCGGGCAGCGTGCGCGGCCCGTGAGCCGAAATGATGTGCCTCCGTGCATCAGCCGGCCGAGCGGGCCATATCCCCGTGAACCGATTACGAGCAGGTCGACCGATGCACCGTAGAGCGCCAGTTCCTCGGCGGCGTCGCCGTAAGCCGCGTGGGGTTCGACGCCGCCGAGCGCGGCGATCCGCTGGCGTGTCTCTTCGACCTTGGCCTCCAGGGCCTTGACCGCCGCGCCGTCGCCACCGCCGAGCTGAAGCGATGGGATCGATATGGCTTCGAATGCCGAGACCCTTGCTCCGTGCTGGGCTGCGAGTTCTCTGGCGACGGCGAGCGCGTGCTTGCTCTCTGGCGATTCGTCGTAGCCGACGCCGATCTCTGTCAGCGCTGATGCACGGTCAACATAGTGGGTGGGCGCGACCGCCACCGCGCACGGAGCGCCGTTCAGCGAGGCGCGTGTGTCATCGCCTTGGAGTACACGTCCGACCAATCCGCGGGAGGAGGAGCCGACGACGATTAGGTCGGCGCCGACCCGTTCGGCGAGCTCGTGTAGCCCGCGGCCGACCGACGCAGCTCTGACCGGGTCAAGCGTCGCAGAGATCCCGGCGGCGGCTCGCGCGTCCTCGAGCAGCTCGGCTGAGCGCTCGTGCTCGGCCGCTTCGAATTCGCTGCTTTCAGGACGAATCGCAATCGGGTTCTCGACGCGGACGTGTGCGAGCGTGATCTCCGCGTGCTCGTCCGCTAGACGTCTTGCCATCGCAAGCGCGTCGAGACCGCCGGGGCCGCCGTCGATTCCTACGATGACGTTACTGAACATATGGACCTCTCCTGGGATGGGTTGTCGCTAGTGGATCATCCTGTTAGTTGATTGAGTTACTTACTTACTTTTCTACGCTTCGAGGACCTTGCCGGTGTAGGTCCATTTGAACGGCTTGGCGGTCTGGTTGTAGGTCTCGATGAACGCAAGCATCTGGCAGGCGAGGTCCTGTTCGGAGGTGAAGATGCCGTGCTTGAGCAGTCGCCGCCAGAGGATCGAGAAGAAGATCTCGATTTGGTTGAGCCACGAGGCGTGCTTGGGAGTGAACTGAAAGCTCCAGCGGGGATGGTCTTTGAGCCACTGCTCGACTTCCTCGGTGCCGCGGGTCGAGAGGTTGTCGGTGATCGCCACGATCTCCTGACCCTCCACGACCGGGATCTCGTCGTCGAGGTGGTCGAGGAAGTGGATCAGGTCCCACCGGTTGCGGGTCTTGGACGGCATCGCCAGCACGTCACCTGCCTGCACGTTGAGGCACGCGAACAGGCACTGGGTGCCGTTTCTGGTGTACTCGTGCTCGCGGCGGGCGGGCTTGCCCGGCGCCGGCGGCTGGTCGGGCTTCGTCGGCGCCTTGGCCTGGATCCCGGTCTTCTCGTCGAGCGAGACGACCAGCACGTTCTCCGGCGGGTCGACGTACAGCCCGCAGATCTCGCCGAGGCGCTCCTCGAACTCGGGCCGCGAGTAGTCGCTCATCATCCAGTAGTCGGTCCGGTGCGGCTTGATCTCCGCGCGCGACAGGATCACGTGCGCCTGCGACGCGGACATGCCCACCTCCGCTCCCAGCTCCTCATAGGTCCACCGCTCCCGCCGGGCGCCCTCCGCAGTCGGCTCCGGCCGGGTGCACGCCTTCGCGATCAACAACGCCCTGGTCTCCGGGCCGTGCGTCAACGGCGCCCCTGACCGCGAGGCATCCTTCAGCCCCTCGATCCCGCGCTCGGCATAGCGCCCGCGCCACTTCACCACCGTCGGCTCAGAGCACCCCACCCGCTCGGCGACCTCCACGCCCTTCAACCCCTCCGCCGCCGCCAGCACGATCTGCGCCCGCTCGACCATCCGCACCTCAGAACTCACCGCGCGCACGATCCGCTCTAACTCCAGCCGATCCTCCACTGACACCTCGATCTGCTTGATGACACCCATCGCCAACCTCCATCCTCGCCGAACTTGTCGGCAAGGACTTCGAGGCCACAAGCAGGGAACCTACCCGATGCAACGAACTTGAAGGATGAACCACTAGATAGGTCAGCTGAGCGCACGGGTGAGGATGCCAGCAGTCCCCTGGCATCGGTCCTATCAGACCGGTAAGCGAGCGAGTGCTCGGCACCGCCACAGAGTTGCTCCCGTGCTCGTGAGCGTCTGGCTACACCACGAAAGTACCGGCGCCTCGTCGATGCCCAGACGCCAGCCAAAGAGTAGTGCAGGAGCGAGCGCAGACCGACGAGTACCAGTGCCAGCCCGCCGGCGAGCCGAGCAACGGCCGCGTTCGCCTTGACCCGGCACCCCGGCCGCTATCGCGAGCGCGTGGCTGCCGAGGATCTAACCCGCCAGGCCGACCGTGGCAATCGCCGGCGCAGACGGCGGGCGTCCGCCGGCGGCAGTCTCCACCGCAGCGATCGCTCCGGCGGTACCCCCAAACCCGGGGCCTACGGTTACTGGTCGCGGACACTTGGCGGCGGCTCGTTGACCACGAGCCAGTACAGGCCGAGCTGATGGACCGCCTCGGAGAACTCGTCGAAGTCGACCGGCTTGCGGACGTAGCTGTTGGCCCCGAGTCGATAGCTCGCAGCGACATCATTCGGCGCTAAGGAGCTCGTCAGGATCACTACCGGCGTCAGGCATATGCGCTCGTCTTCGCGGATGCGCCGCAGCACCTCGAGCCCGTCCATCTTCGGGAGCTTGAGGTCCAGCAGCACCAGCCGAGGCGGGTCCTTGCCCTCGTTGAGCAGGTAATCGATCGCCTCCTGGCCGTCGCGCGCGACCGCGACCGTAGCGACCGTTTGTGCGCGTAGCGCAAGCACCGTCAGCTCTTCGTCATCTGAGTTGTCCTCGACGAGCAGAATCGTAAAAGAATTGGGCATCGGGTCACCTCCGTTTCAGTCGATGGTCGGGCAGCGCACACTGAGAGGGGTAAGCCACAACGTCGCGCCTGCTACGGGTGCGGCCCCGGACCAGATCCGCCTCGTCGCCCGCACGGCGCAGCGCGCCAGCGAGAGTTCAATCAAGATACCCGGAAACTCGACGTCGAGATGAATACGGTGGAACGGTCCGAACAGCATCTCGGCGTAGCTCATATCGAAGCCCACGCCGTCGTCACACACGACGTAGGAGCGTGTCCCGCTGCTGTCGGCGCGCCCAGCGCCGACCTCCGGCGCCACGGTTGTGAGCGCTGAAAGTTGACCGCCTTGTCGAGCAGCTGCTCCACGGAGACCCGCAAGGGCGCCCAAGCAAGCGCCTGCACGCTTGCCGGACGCTGGCAAGCAGGTCTCAGACCGCTCCTCGTCGCGGAATCGCAGCGTTAGCTAGCACGCGCGCAGATGATCGAGGAGGCCGACATGGCCAGGAGCGGAAGGCAGGAGCGGACGAAAGGCGCGAGCAAGCAAACCCAGGGGCGGCTCAAGGAGGCGATCGGCGCTCTGACAGGCAATCGCCAGCAGGCCAGGCAGGGCCGCGCCGATCAGGCCCGCGGCCGGCTGCGCGAGCGCTGGGGGCACTTCAAGGACGCTCTGCGCCAGTAGGCCCGGCGGGGATCCAGCCCGGTGGCGGACCCGCGGGCGAGATCAAGCGGTAGCCATCTCATGCGGTTGTCGTTCCCGCGGCCCTTTCTCGGACCAGTACGCTGAGCTCTGGAGCCGTGATCGTCGGCGAGGCGCCAAGGACGCATGGACGAGCACGATCCGAGTTCCGGTCCTGCCACATCTGGCCCAGCCTTCGGCGCGGATTGGGATCGCCGCGGGCGGGGATCGGTCGCGGTGACGGGGCGGCCACTTGGGAGTTAGACTAGGGCTGAGCGCGTGGGGCATTCCATGTCAAGAGCGGATGCGAACGGCCGGATCGAGGCGGGTTCTGTGCTACCGCCGGCGTTGAGCGTGCCGGTGGACGAGGGGCTTTGCGAGATCGTTCTGCATGGCCACCGCGTGTTCTACCGGTCGGCGGGCAGCGGCCCGGTGTTGGTGCTGATCCACGGGATCACGTGTACGTCGGCCACCTGGGCGAACTTGATCCCGTCCCTGGCTGAGCATTTCACTGTGATCGCTCCCGATCTGATCGGTCACGGCGAGTCGGCCAAGCCCCGGGGGGACTATTCGCTGGGCGCCTACGCGAGCGGGATCCGCGATCTGCTGATCGCGCTGGGGCATGAGCGGGCGACGGTCGTCGGGCACTCGCTGGGCGGCGGCGTGGCGATGCAGGTCGCCTACCAGTTCCCCGAGCACTGCGAGCGGCTGGTGCTGGTCAGCAGCGGCGGCCTCGGTCGCGAGATCAACGCGCTGTTGCGGGCAGCCAGCCTTCCCGGCTCTGAGCTGGTCCTACCGTTGCTGGTCAACGACCGGGTCCTCGGGCTCGGCCGGCTCGTCGGTGATCTGCTCAGCCGCGTCGGGCTGCGGGTGCACGCCGACCTCGGGGAGGTGCTGCGCGGTCACGCCTCGCTCTCGGAAGGCGACGCGCGCGCAGCGTTCCTGCACACGCTCAGGCCGATCGTTGACGTCCGCGGCCAGCGGGTCGACGCGACCGATCGCATCTACCTCGCCCAGGCAATCCCGTTCATGATCGTCTGGGGGGAACGCGATCCGATCATCCCCGTCGCGCACGGGCGTGCGGCCCACAAGCTGGTCCCGGGCAGCCGGCTCGAGGTGTTTCCCGACGCGGGCCACTTCCCGCACCTCGACGATCCGCTTCGCTTCGTCCGTGTGATGATCGACTTCCTCGAGACCAGCCCGCCGGCGCGGATCGATGCCCGGCGCTGGGGCGAGCTACTGCGCAACGGCTCCCCCGAGCTCGACCTGCCGCCGCAAGGCACCTCCGCGGCCCCGTGACGCCCGCCCGCCGCCGGGGCGGCCCGCCGGCCGCACCGCCACCACAGACCGCCGGCGCTGAGCGACACTCGCCGCCGGCCCGGGGAGACCCAGCACGCGTCCTCCCTGCTGCTCCGGCGCGAACGGAGCGTCTCCGATGGGCGTCCGGCGCACTCTCCCTTTTGGACGAGCTCCGACCGTCTGCGTGGCTGGATGCTCGCTTCTGCTCAGTGACACGACAGCGTCCCGTCCGCCTCCGAGAGGCTCTCGAGAGTCTTGTTCCGCGGAGTGGCGTGCACGGGCATGCGCCCCGCTTTCAGGTGATGGCGGAGGCTTCGATAGCTGGCGCGACGTCGTGTGTGAGTTCTTCGGCTTTGCGCAGGGCACGTTGGATGCGGGTGATTTCGAGCTCGCGCGCGGCGATCTGGCCAGCAGGTTCGTTGCCGTTGCGGGCGCGGGTCGGCGCACGCTGATGACTGGCGAGCACTGACCCGCCGGCAGAGGTTGCGCAGCGCAACGCCGCCGTGAGAGCGGCCACGCCGCGCCGGGCGATGTCGACGTGGAACGGTCCTCAGGCGCTCCCGTGGGGGCGGTAATGGGCGCCACTTACGTCGCAGCCGCGCGTTGCGGGGTCGAGCTCGTGCGGGCAGAAGCCCTCGCTGCGCGGCGACGCACGATGTAGCGTCGCAGCTCGTCGGCACCGCACACGATGAAGGGATAGGGGAGCAACAGCGCCAGATCGCTGGCGGGAGCGCAGCCGTGCCGAGCAGCGTCTGAAGTGGCGGAGCGAATACGAACACGGCCGCCAGGGCCAGCTCGGCGGCGATGGCGACCAGCAGATAGCGGTTGCTGAAGACGCCGACCGACCGCAGCGACGCGCGCTGCATGCGCACCGCGAAGGCGGTGCCGATCTGGCCGAAGATCATGGCGAGGAAGGTCATCGTCGTCGCCTGCAGGTAGGCATGGTGAAAGCGGCTTCCCGCGCCGACCGTGTCGCCCGGGTGCCAGCCTGCGCGCGTGAGAACGTAGAAGAAGCCGCCCATCGACAGCGCGGCGACGATCAGGCCTAGGAACAGCCAGGCGCGCAGCAGCATCGATCGGCGGATCACGCCCTCCGATCGCTTACGCGGCAAGCGCTCCATGATCCCCGGCTCAGCGTGGTCACGTCCGAGAGCGAGCGACGGGAGCGTCTCGGTGCCCACGTCGAACGCCAGCAGCTGAAGCACCGTCAGCGGCAGCGGCACAGCGCCGCCGGCGAGAGCGAAGACGAGGAACGGGACGACCTCGGGTGTGGCGTGGGCGAAGATGTAGACGATGAACTTGCGGACGTTGTCGTAGACGACGCGGCCTTCGTCGACCGCGGCGACGATCGAGGCGAAGTTGTCGTCGGTCAGCACGATCGTCGCGGCCTCGCGGGCGACGTCGGTCCCCGACAGGCCCATCGCGACGCCGATGTCGGCGCGGCGCAGCGCGGGGGCGTCGTTGACGCCGTCGCCCGTCATCGCCACCACGTGACCCTCTGCACGCAACGCCTCGGCGATGTGCAGCTTGGCGTCCGGCGAGGCGCGCGCGAAGATCACCTCCCGGTCTCCGGACAGGATCTGGTCGATTTCCCTCTCTTGCCGGTGATCGAGCCGCTCCGCGTTGACGACGACTAGGTGCTCGCCGCCGATCCCGACCTGGCGGGCAATCGCCGCCGCGGTCAGTGGATGATCGCCCGTGATGACGATGATCCGGATCCCCGCGCTGTGACAGCGGGCCGACCGCGAACACGACGCTGTTTCTTGACCGAAAGCCCGGCCCCGAAGATCGCTATCGGCACGAACGCAATCGCCATCGCCACCGCGATCCCAGCGATCAGCCAAGCGACGCGACGCACCTGACGCTCGAGCGGGCTGGGCTCCTCCTTGGCAAGCTCGGTCAGCGCCGCGATGCGACCAAGCTCGGTGTGCATGCCGGTCGCGAACACCACCGCCTGGGCCTCGCCTCCGGTGCACGTCGTACCATTGAAGACAAGGTCGCGGGCGACCAGGCGCGGAACGTCCGCGTCCTGCAGTTCGGCCGAGCGCAACACCGGTACCGACTCGCCTGTGAGCGTGGAGAGATCGACCTCGACCGCGCCCGACAAAAGCCGCATGTCGGCCGCGATCCGCTCGCCCTCCTCCAACAGCACGACATCTCCCGGCACCAACTCGGCCGCCTCAACCACCCGCGCGGCGCCGTCGCGAACGACGTTGGTGTGCGGGGGCAGGTACCCGGCCAGAGCCTCGACCGCGCGCTCGGCCTGCAGCTCCTGAGCGAACGCGAACGCCGCGTTTATAACGATCACGAGCACGACGGCGATCCCGACGGTCTGGCTGCCAACCAGGAACGACAGCCCAGCTGCCAACCACAGCAGAAGCGCCAGCGGATGGGTCAGCTGACGCGCGAGCTCGTGCGGCCACTGCGCGCCGCCGCGGCGTCGCAGCGCGTTCGGGCCGTACTGGACCAGCCGGCGGTCTGCCTCGCGCGAGGACAGGCCCCGCGGCGTCGTGTCCAGGTCACGTAACAAGAGCGCCTGAGACTCGAGCACCTCCACCTCATCGAAGGAGCTCGGCGAAGCCATTGGCCGCAAACTACCCCCATCCAGTGTCGCTCCACAACCGCACCCAGCCGCGTCACTGATCGCGGCGTTCTACTGACCGTCCAGCGCATACATCAGCCCTCGACGCTCCCTCTCTGTCCTCGACTTTTGCACTTTTGAGGGGGAGGGGGGCACGGGCGCGCGGGGCGTGGGTCGGTAGGCGCGGTGGGGTGAGCGGTCGGGGCTGTTGAGCGGTCGGCCGCGCGAGGACGCAGAAGGAGCATCGGCGGCTTCCCCGAAGCGGTGGTTGTTCGATGACCATTTCCGCGGTCGGGTGGGAGGCCCGTCGCGGCTGCCCATGGGGGTTGCCGCCGATGCTCTGCGTCCCATCTTCGCTGAATGAGCTTCTGCTCCTGTTCGCGCCGTGTTTCTCTCGCCCCACGTTCCAGACCTTCTGCGCGCTGGTTGTGGGCCAGATTTCGCAGACCGGGTTGCGTACGGTCACAGGGATGCTGGTCGGCTGTCGGCTCTCGGCGGTCTGGCATCACTGCCGCGCGCACCGGTTCTTCAGTCTCTCGGACTGGTCTGCTGATGAGCTCGGGCTGCGCCTCGCGGAGCTGATCGCCGAGCGGCTGACAGCGCCCGGCGCGCCGCTGCTGGTGGCGGTCGACGACACGTTGCTGCATCGTCTGGGGCGCAAGATCCACGCCTGCTTCTGGCATCACGACGCGACCGCCAACTCCGACAAGGCGGCGGTCGCGTGGGGCAACAACTGGGTCGTGGTCGGGATCGTGGTGCGCTTGGCGTTCCTCGAGCGATCGGTCTGCCTGCCGATCCTGTTCCGCTGCTGGCAGCCCAGGCGCAAACAGTTCGCCAAGAAGGACAAGCGCGATCCTGAGCGGCCCGGAAAGCCCGAGCTGGCAAGGGAAATGCTCGACCTGCTCGCCGCCCGCCTGCCGGATCGCAGGATCGACATCGTCGGTGACGCCGCGTACGCAACCGAGGCCTGGCGGGGTCTGCCCGGCCGGGTCACGATCACCTCCCGCCTGCGCTCCAACGGCGCGATCTACGATCGCAAACCGCCGCGCTCCGGCAAGCAGGGCCGGCCCCGCAAGTGGGGCAAACGACTCCCCACGCTTGCCAAGCTCGCGACCGACCCTGCCACCGAGTGGGTCGAGCAGGCCGTGCGACGCTACGGCAAGACCGAAACGCTCAAGCTCGCCATCATCGACTGCCTGTGGGGGCCGCTCGGCCCCGACACCCCCGCGCGCGTGATCCTCGTCAAAGACGAGCGCAAGCCCTCCGGCTACCAGCTCGCGCTGATCACCACCGACCTTGACGCCAGTGCCGCCGAGATCGTCGAGCGCTACGCAGACCGCTGGCCGATCGAAGTCGCCTTCGAAGACGGCAAAGAACTGTTCGGCGTCGGCGATGCGCGCAACCGCGCCAAGAAAGCCGTCGAGCGGACCGTCCCCTTCCAGTTCCTCGCGATGACGCTGACGATCATCTGGTACGCGGTCTGCGGGCATCACCCAGACGTCGTCGAAGAGCACCGCCAACGCGCTCCCTGGTACCTCACCAAGACCGCCCCATCGTTCGCCGACATGCTCGCCAAGCTCCGCCGCGTGATCATCGCCACCCAATATCACCCGGGACAGGGTCGAACCCCCACACCACGGGAAATCATGCACGTCCAGCAAGCATGGGCCGCAGCTGGCCTATGAACTGCGAAAGTCGAGTCTGTCTCAAACTCCATTGACAAAGAGGGCTCTCGTGGGCTGCGAATTCGCCAACGCTCGCTCGCGTCCGACTAGCACGCTACACGCATCCCCAGCTCATGGCTTGGTGCTCGCCGACACCGCCAGCCGGAACCGCTTCACGCGTCAACACGCGCATCGCCCCACAAACATCAGACGCTCGGCGTGGGAAGACAACCAAGTTTCCGAGCTGAACATTCACGCGCTCCTCCTTCTGGCGGCCCGCCCTTGCGCCCAGTTGTTGGCGCTGGTGCTGAGCTTCGTGGAGGGCACTAAAGTAGGCGGCGAACGCAGGGGAGCTCGACGCAATGATCGAACCCGCTGCAAGATGTGCTCGAAGACGGTGTGAGATCGCCAAGGACGCAGAGATCCTGCGGGCGGTGCCCGCGCTCTCGGGCAGCTCCGCGCGGGCTCCGCGCTCGGCGAGCTCATGTAGCCGCGACGCGAGCGCGCAAGCACGAACCGTTGGTCGAGCTCCGCGAAGTAGTAAGAAATCGGGAAGCTCACCGGTCACGCTCTACGGCCACGAGACGCGCTGTCAGCTCGGCGTAGATCCGCTCGGCCGACGCAGGCTTGAGCTGCTCCAGCGCCACGCCGGTTTGCCCCTCGGCCGCGACAAGCAGCGAGATCTCATATGCCGGCGAGCGCCGACGCGAGATCGCGGGATAGATCAAGAGCAGCCACGGGATGCTTGCGCTCAGCAGCCCGAAGCCCAGAAACGCCTCAAGCGGAGCCACCACTCGCAGCCACCCGGCGCGGGCACGTTGGCGAATCCGAGCATCGTGCTGGTGACCAGCGAGATGTGTAAAGCCTCGATGAACGTACCAGGATGAACGGGCACCGCAACATGGCGCTCGCGATCGATGTGTGGCCAGAAGATCAGCGCCCAGCTGCCCAGCCGAGGATAAGCAGAACGGCCCAGCCGCTGATAACGACCAGCAGGACGAGCACGTGCGCGACATCCGCACGGCCGGCTACCTCGGCGACAACCGTTCGAAGCCCACGCCTGGCGGCTACGACACCTAGCGCAGCGGCAACCGTCGACTTCCCCACTCCACCCTTACCGCTGACAACGACGAGCCGCTTGGCCAGTAGTTGACCGCCGCCAGCTGCCATCACAGGATCACTACGGCGCCGCTGACCTCCTGTAACCCGACTCGACACAACGTCTCCGAGCCGCGGTTGAGCGCCAGCATCAGGCCGCCGGGGCCGGCGGGGCGCACGCCGACCTGGCCGTCGAGGTCGCCGACATGCGCGCGGCTCACGACCGCGAGCTCGAGACCGTGGACGGATGCCTCGTCGACGGGACGCGGTGTTGACATGCTCGTGCCAGACGCGTCGAAGTCAGCTTCAGGCCCGGCGCCCGTTCGTGCCACCGCATTTCCCACGAGCGCGTGTGCGGGCAACCCCCCGATTCGCTGCTCCCAACCGTGGACTACGGTGAAACCGTCCCAATTCCGCCCTCCAGATGAACGCATCCTCGTGTGCCATCCGGCTGTGTCCTTCTGCCAACACGAGCACCGATCCGCTTCGGATCGCGGTGGTTGCGCGCCGTGGATTCCGGTGCCGCCGCCGGGGTATGGGGGGTCGAGGCGGTCGTCGATCTGCTGTGTGAGGGGCTGGTGGCGCGTGGGCATGACGTGACGTTGTTCGCGGCGCCGGGATCGCGTTCGACGGTGCGTGTGTATCCGCTCCTGGAGGACGCTCATCCTGATGAGATCGGCTCGTCGTTGTACGAGTCAGACAATGTGGCGTGCGTATGGGGGCAGATCGATGTTGCGGCCGAGCGGGGTCTGCCGTTCGATGTTGTGCATGACCACTCCTCGTTCACCGCCCTAGCGATGGCGGATCGCGCCCACCTGGGGCCTACGTGGCCATAGCATGGCCACGTCCCAAGGTTGCGTAGCATCCCGCGGGATGCGCATCGCTCTGCTCACAGGCGGCGGCGATTGCCCCGGCCTCAATGCGGTCATCCGGGCGGTCGTTCGAAAGGGGGTCGACGGCTACGGCGACCAGCTGGTCGGCTTCCGCGACGGCTGGCGCGGGGTGCTCGAGAAGTCGTTCATCGAGCTTGACATCGAGTCCACGCGCGGGATCCTCCCCCGCGGCGGCACGATCCTTGGCAGCTCGCGCACGAACCCCTACAAGCGCGACGATGGCGTGCAGCTCGTCCATGAGACGCTCGCAGGCCTCGAGCTCGACGGCCTGATCGCAATCGGCGGCGAGGACACGCTCGGCGTCGCCAACAGGCTGCACCAGGACGGCGTCAACGTCGTCGGCGTGCCGAAAACGATCGACAACGATCTCGGGGGGACCGACGTGACGTTCGGGTTCGACACCGCGCTGCAAGTCGCGAGCGAGGCGATCGACCGCCTGCACACCACGGCCGAGAGCCACAACCGGATCCTGGTCATCGAGGTGATGGGCCGCAGCGCCGGCTGGATCGCGCTGCACTCGGGGATCGCCGGCGGCGCCGACGTGATCCTGATCCCCGAGATTCCCTTCGACATCGACGAAGTCTGCTGGCTGATCCAGCGCAGGCATACCCGCGGGCGCTACTTCTCGATCGTCGTCGCCGCCGAGGGGGCGACGCCGAGGGCCGGCACGATGGAGCTCCTGACAGGCGACGTCGACGAGTTCGGGCATCCGCGGCTCGGCGGGATCGGTTACCGGCTCGAGAGAGATCGAAAAGCGGACATTAGCCGCGCTGGCTTGAACCGACCTTCTTCTTCTTCTTCGTCTTCTTTTCCTCCTCCTTCTCGAGCAGCTCGCCGGTATTGGCGGTCAGCGCGAGCACCCCTTCTTCGCCTCTCCGGTGCGGCGACGGATCGTGTGCGTGATCCCGCGCAGCGTGCGCACCATCGCCCGCGAGCGATCCCGCACCCGCCGCCCCTGCTCGCCGATCCGCTTGGCGAGCTTGCGGCCCTCCCGGGCGAGCGCCGCACCCCGGCAGCAGCGAGACCCGCATCGGTCAGATACTTCAATCCGCCTCGATTACCGTCGAGTCGATCCGGACCGCCCGCGCCCTGACACGCTTGGACCGAGTCGCGTTGACGATCAAGACGCGCGTGACCAGTTGACCGTTTCCGCGTCGATCCGCCTGGTGAGCTTTCTGACGTCGACTCGTCGGGCACCGCTCCGAGAGCGCGGTCCGGCAGAACCGCCGGAGACGAATCGAGTCCGACCCCTTCGCCACCAGCGACCGGTACCGTGACGCTCCTTGAAGGACCATCAACCTGATGTAGGCTTCCATCGCGATCGCGGGCCATCGGTCAACACTGCCCGGCGCGTCTCCATGACCTCCCGCCGATCCGCACGCCCTGCAGTACCGCCCCGCAGGACGCGGTAGGCGTACCTTCGATCTTCGGTCCCGAGCTCGGCCACGACCTCGTTCAGGCAACTGTTCCCATCTTCTCGACGCTGCGATCGATGATGTCAACACGGTTGGTCGTATCGCGTCGCGTCCTTCGGTGAGCGCCCGAGCACCATCAAGTAGTTGCCGCGGAAGCCGTTTCGCGACCTGCCTCGGCCTCGTTGGAGTGTGCCGGACTCTCCGCCGCGCGCGTGAGCACAAGGAGCGGACAGCGCGAGCGCCTCGTGGTGGTGGTGGTCGATCCGCCTCAGGTACGCGAGGAGGGCGTTATCGAGACGCTCGATCGGCGTCAAGAACCGCCGCCGCCGCGACTCGTCGCTGAGCTCCGCGAACCCTCTCTCGAGCAGCCCCGCATCGTCCGGTTCGACGGCACGGATCGCGATCATCGTCCCGTCGCGCAACTCCACCTGCTCGGCCGTCGTGTCAGGCGCATACATTCAGCTCGTCCCCCTTCTCGTCTGGTGGCGTGCCGCTCACGTCTCGGGAGCATGCAGATGGCGCCGCGGATTGGCTACGGAACCGATACGCGAGGGCGTTGCCACGATCGTTTCACTGCGATGACGGGGCGGGTCGTGAACGCGCCCGCCACCATGGGCGGCGACCCGAATTTCTGGCTCACCTGTCCGTTGGGGTGACGTGGGCGCGGCGGTTGCGCGGAAGCGCTGCTGAGGACCCATTTCCGGCTGCGTAGCTCTTCTCGGAGTTTGCAGACAAAGGTTCCCCGCCGCCGTCCTGTACGGCAGGCTGCTGGCTGGTCCAAGACTCCGCGGCCCACGGGGGGGGACGACGTGCGGGTCACCAACGGCATTCAACCGGATGCTCAGGCTTCCGGGGGCGTCTGTGCGGGATGTGGCGTTCGGCGGCGAGGGGGTAATCGTAACCGTCCGGTTGTGCACGCAAACGGCGGATCTGTTCGGGCTGCGGGACTGTCGGCTTGGAGATCAAGGACCCGTCGGGTGAAGCGCTGGCGGCATCTCGATCTCGGCGCCTCTCGGTGGGTGATCGAGTGCGAGCTCAGGCGGCTGCGCTGCCTGGCTGCGGCGACCTCCTCGAGGCAGGCGGTGCCGCAGGCCAGAGCTGAGTCCTCCGACACGCTCGATTTCGAAGGCATCGCCGCGTTCCTCGCCCAGCAGATGGCGCCTGCCACCGCTAGCCGTAGGAGAGCGGCGGTGTCCCGGGCCAGAGGCCGGTGAACGCGGACAGCCTCTGCCCGACCTTCGCCGTGCCCAAGATCGCGGGTTGGGAACTGCTCGACTGCTTGGTAGGGCACCGAGAGCGGCTGCATCACTCCAGTTGCCGCCGAGCTCGGCGGATCACCGCTCCCGACCGAGGTGCTCGCCGACTCCTGCACCCGGATGGCGTGCCCCATCTCCGACGCCGCGAGCGTGTAGCTCCGAAGGCTGTGACCTGCGCTGGCTCGTGGCCGTGGGACGAAGCGCCATCGCGACGGGATCGCGATCGCCACCGCGCGGGACGACGAGCACCGGGACAGGCGAGCGCTCAACGAGCCTCGAGCTGACGCTGCCGAGAGCGACTTGGCGCACGACCCCGAAGCCGCGCGACCCGGTGATGATCAGGTCAACACCGGAGGCGGCCTGCTCGAGCAGGCACGTCACCGGGTCGCCGGCTAGAACGACGCCGTCGACCGCGACGGTGTTCGCGAGCCCGCGGAGCGCCGAGTCGAGCGCGCGCTCGCGGACGGCCCGCAGCGAGTCAAAGTTCGGACGCCCCGGGATGACAGACGCACCGTCTGCGTCAACGACCGAGACGACGCTCAGCATTGCCCGCCCGGCGTGTGCCAGCGAACCAGCGACACGCAGCGCATCGAGCCCCTCGTTGGTCTCGACGTAGGCGGCGAGGAGACGCGTGAGGCGCTGCGGAGGACGCTGCCGGTATCCGCGCGGCGCGGCCGCGACCGAGCACGGACAGTTGCGAAAAAGCTGGCGAGCGACACCACCCGTGACGGCGAAGCCCTGGCGACGGTGGTGCGCGGAGCCGAGAACGATCGCGGCGGCATCCTGCTCCTCGGCGAGCAACGAGAGCGCCGCAGCGGGCGAGCGCCCGTGGATCACCTGTCTCTCGATCTCCGCGCCGAGCGGCGCCTCGTCGAGCGCGAGCCGAGCGTCCCGGTAGGCGCGCAGCTCCCGGTCGTCGACGGCGCGAGCGTACCGGACTGGATCATCGTCGTAGAAGGCGGCAAGCAGCAGCGGACGCCCGGTCAGCCCCTCGAGCAGACCGCCGAGGACAAGCGCGTCGCGCGCCCCCCGCGAGCCGTCATAGCCAACGATGATCTTGCGATCCATGACCGACAACACTAGGCGCCCACGCGCCAGGTCGCCATCGGCAGCCATCCGCGCCCAGCAGCGGCAAACTACGGTCCCAACGCAGCGATCACGCTCAGCGGGATCGCCGCGTAGGGCGAACTCGTGGCTGGGCGAGATCATCGCACCGGTGCTAACCACCACCCCCCTAAACGCTTCTAGGGGTGCGTTCTGGCCGTGAGGATGCTCACTTGGATGCGTTGGTCGTCTGGCGTGGCGGCTATGTTGGCGCGACTGATGTCGTCGCTGGGGAAGAGCTGGAGCAATGCCAGGGCGGTGTGTCCGAGGCCGGAGCACGCCGGGTCGCGGGTGCGGTTCGACGGCCATTACGGTTCGCCGGAGCACCGCCGGCAGCGCTATCGGTGCGTCCCGGTCAACGGCGATCGCCCGCACCGGTTCACGGAGGTTCTGCCGCGCGAGGAGTCCTGGACGGACGCCTGCGAGTCTTGCGAGCGCGACGTCGGCTCCCACGAGGGTCCGCACGCGGCGCGGCGCTACCAGTTCGTTGCGCTTGGCATCGCCGAGGCGTTGAAGATGGTCGGGTCCGGCTCGACCTACTGCCAGGCGGCGCTGGTGGCGCGCGAGCGCGCCCGGCGGATGCGCACCGATCCCGCCAGCGGTGTGGTGCGCTTCACGCGCCATGGGTCGCTGGTGATGGACTGGGTGGAGGTGTTCGCGCCGGTCGTGTTCGAGTCCTACCGGCCGCGCGAGTGGCCGGCGAGCGGGTCGCTGTTGCTCGACGACCTGCCGTTCAGCGTGCGTTTCGCGGACGGCGGCCCACCGCGGATCGTGTTTCGCGTTTTCTGCGCGATGGGCTACGAGAACGGCCGGGCGAAGATCTGGCGAATGGAGGCGTTCCCGTCCGAGTCCCAGGCCGACTGGGAGGCGTTCCTTCACCGTCTCGAGGGTGCGCCCGAGCGCTTGGTGTGCGACAACGACAGCGGCCTCACCCGCGCGGTGCGCGCCCGTTTCCCGCACGCTGAGTTATACCTGTGCGAGTGGCATCTGCGCCACGCGCTCGAGCGGCTGATGAAGAACATCGCGCCCAGCAGCCCCAGCACAAGGAGACGATCGACGAGCTGCTGCCGCAGGTCGAGACCGCGTTCACTGCCCCGTCGTTCTGGGCGCCGTTCCTCGAGCGCGCGCATGCCGCCGGCATCGCGCGCGTGAGCGACTGGCTGAACAGCACCGGACGGATCGTCGAGGATCAGTTCGGTCGGCGTGGGCCACGCTCGACGCGAGGCGCCGACACGCCGTTGAGCACCTCGCCGATGGACGCCTTCATCAACCCAGTGCGCGACTCGATCCGCCCCCGCGCCTACGGGCTGAAGAACCGCGAGCGCACCAACCGGATGCTGATGCTCATGCAGCTGCACGCCAACCGCCGGGACGACGAGCGCGCCTACGTCAGGCACATCCGCGACCACCTTGAGTCCAACCAAGGCCGCCCCCGTGTCACTCGCCGCGCGATCGTCGACGTCGACCGCGTCGCGTCGCTGCGCTGACCGCCATCCCTACCTGGCCGCCGGCGCGCCCAGCGCGCCGCCAGAAGCAGACGAACGCATCCAAGTGGGCATTCCGGCCCTCAGAACGCACCCCTAGAAGCGTTTAGGGGGACCACCACCTAGCCCGATGCGAAGGTTCTTGACCAAACCCGACACGCGCCGCGACAGCTGTGGCGTGCGAGCGATCTGGCCGTTGTCCGGACAGCGTCCTCCGCGGCGGTCGGACGCGGTGGAGCGGATGTCAATCGCTCGCGATCGACTCGTTCACGAGCATCTACCCGACAGCGCGCCGGTTGATCGGACGCACCGCCTGGCTCTCATTGACGAAGCGTCGCACCGGTTGCCCGTCCAGCCCGGGCTCACTCACCTGACCTAACCGAACCGGCCCGGTCCGACCACGAGTGCGGCCTGATCGATTCCGATCGTTGGGCGTGACGGCATCCCGGTGACGGGGCAGGTCGAGGGCACTCCCTGCACCACGCGTACGTGGCGGCGACGACGATGACCCTCTTCGGGATGATCGTTGGACACATCGGGACGGCGTTCGCCGACCGCACGGCCGTGCGTTGCTGCGGTCATCTGGGCGTGTTCGCAAACCGCCTGCTACCGTCTGGTAGCGCCTCCGAGCTGGTGCTCGCCGCGGCGCTCAATGGTCTACCTACCGCCATTCCAGTCCCTGCTCGCCACGGCTGGACTCAGCCCCGTCGACCGGCTGTTCACCTTGCCGTTTCCGTTCATCGTGCGCGGCGCCGACGAGCCGCGACGCCACTTGGTCCGCCACCGGATGGTGAGCGCCGCGATCGATCCGCAGGCGTCTGCCCAGGCTGGCAAGCCATCCAGCGCTCGGCGGTAGTCCGCCACTGCGGTTGGCGTGTAGTGTGCGAGGCCACAGGACAACGCTCTCGGCGCGGCGATCGCACGCGCCACGCGTGCTGAGCTGATGCTCGTCGCAGTGCACCCCGACCCGCTCGTCGTGCTTCCCAGCGGGATGAACTGGAAGGGGCTAGAGAAGCAGGCTGAAGCGACTCTCAGGGAGGCTCGCGACGCGCTCGCGCCCGACGCGCGAATCGTCGTCGAGACCGACTTCTCGGTCCCGCGTGCGCTGGCGCGCGTCGTTCGTCGCGAGCGCCGTGACCTCCTTGCGATGGGATCGAGCCGTCACGCGCCAGAGGGCCTGGTGCGGATCGGAAAGCGCACCCGCCAGCTCCTCTGCCACTTCGAATGCGCGCTCGCGGTCGCACCCCGCGGGATGCACGAGCACACGGAGGCACGTATCGCGTGCATTCGGGGTTGGATACGACGGTGGTCCCGAGTCCCAGGCGGCACTCATGCTTGACGGGGAGATCGCGGTCGCCTCTGCAGCTGAGCTGCGTGTCCGTGGGGTCGTCGACGCCAGGGTGCCGGCGGTGCCGCCGGCAGGAACCACATTCCGCGTCTCATGCCAAGCCATCGCCACCGCGCGAGCACCGCCGCATCGAGCGCGGCGGTCGCCGGTAGCGTGATCAGCCAGGCGAGGCCGATGCGACACACGATCTCCCAGTGCACGTGGTGATGTTCACGACCACGTCCGGTCTTGGCTCACCCTCGGCGACTGCGTGGCCGCCTCGCTCATGGCCCGGATGCGGATGCGCACCGCCGCACCGGCTTGCGCCACCAGACCCTGCTGCCAGAACAGCCGGCGGCGATCCGAACCGTGTCGCCGCTCTGGCTGTGGCCGACGGGGAACGTGTATTGACGGCCGGATTCCTTCCCCTTGATCGTGATCAAGGGGAGCTCGTGACCCAAGACCTGATGAAAACGACCGGCGTCTGCGGAAGCAGCGCACCGGATTCATCACACGGAAGAAGCCGCGACCGGCATTAAGTGCGCGCTGGTGTCGGAGACGCTCGCGCACAGCGAGATTCCCGTGCTGCTGCTCACTGTTTGTGCAGTGAGGAGCACCCCCGCGAGCGTCACGAGGCGACTCAGTACATCCCCACAGCCAGATTCAGCGCATGACCCCGATGCCGGGGCCCGCGTCGAAGGATTAGATAGACGAGGAGGTGTAACCAATGTCGGCAGACAGGACCACAGGCAGCGCACACGTAGGTGACTGGATCGAGGCGCGCGGGCTGCACGGACAGCCAGTTCGACGCGGACAGATCATCGAGCTACTCGGCCACGACGAGCACGAGCACTACCGCGTTCGCTGGGACGAGCAGCATGAGTCGATCGTGTATCCGGCTGATGGAGTCGTCATCACGCCGCCGCGCAAACGGCGCGCTCGCCGGACGACCCGTTAGGGCCAGCTACAATGACGGTCGAGGTGATCGGAGTCGAGACGCCCTAGCGCCTGCGCGTCTGGACACGCACGGGGATCGCGTTCTCCGCGTGTACGTCGATTTCGACCCGACGCGGTTTCCTACACCAGCTGCGCATGACGCGCAGCTGGGCGCGCAGCCCAGCGGGAAGCCAGCGAGAGCGACGCCGGAAACACGCGCAGGCGGAGCACCCCCCGACGATCATGCGCAGTGCCCGGGGACTGGCGATCTTCTTCTTTCCCGCGACCGATGTTCTTAAAACGGTGGGCCTGCCCAGCCCGGTCGAGCCGATGGCCGCTGCTAACTAATACGGTGCCGCGCCTCGAGCCGCTGGCGGGAGATGATCTCCCCGGTGACTGGGGGATCGCGGTGGTGAGCCGGGGCGCGGCACGGCTGTCCCGTGGAGGCCCCGAGAGACTGACCGAGTTCGCGGCGTTCCACCACGAGGTTGACCCCAGGCACGCTCAGAGCGGCTGGTCCTAAGCCCGCTTCCAGCGCGGGATCGAGGAGCAGGTGACGGTGCACGTGCGCAGAGGTCGCCGACCGCTTGCTACGCACCCACGTTCGCGGGCCGGTCGAGCACCCTCGCGATCACCGCCTCAGACGAGCTGCGGCCGGTCATCGAGCAGAGCCTCCACAGCCGGCGCGTGCGACGACGGTCTGGCTCGAGCAGCAAATCCCAGCGGCACGATCGCTGGCAGGACCGCGTGCGCGCCGATGATGGATGCCTCCGTCGCGGCGCGCAGCGCTGCCCAAGCTGCTGGTAACCCGCCCCAGTAGCGCCAGCCAGACGAGGCCCTTTGTGAGCTGGTGGATGCCGAACAGGAACGGCAGCGCACCGACGACAGACGACACCTCACGGTGCGGCTTCGCGATCGGAAGGGGACAGCGCCAGGTCGGGGACGGCAAGCTTCCGCCGCGCATCCATTTTGTAAATCCGCGGCGGGATTCAGCGACGTGCGGTGTGGAGCGATAGGCTAGGCGCGGTCGTCGACCATCACGCACGAGCGGTGAGCACGATTCGCGCACAGCCGCATCAACCTCGCGCGGACGCTCAACCAGAGCATCAGGCCGACACCGAACCCCGAACACAACCGAATCCTGAAAGATGGTGAACCTAATGGCTAGCGAGCACGAGAGGATGGGCGCAGTGGAGCGGGCGACGGAGCTCTCGGAGGATATGATCCAGGCGCTAGAAGACGGCGGCCGGGCCGCGATCCAGGCGGTGAGCCGGTTCCTGGTGACCGTCGAGGAGACGTTGCCCCAAGTCGAGGGCGCGCGGACAGCCGAGAAGAAGATCACCGAGTCCGCCCTGGAGATGGCACAGCAGCTGGTCCACACGCAATCTGAGTTCCTGCACAAGGTGGTAGACAGCGCAGGCAAATCGCGGAGCGGCTCAGAGGGCAAGAAGTAGGACGCCGACAGGGAGCGACCGAATTTCGAGTCAGCCGCTCGGGCGGTGCGCGGCCAACCGCTGCAGGAACGCCACCCCCGGCTCGAGCGCCCTCGTGGCCGTCGGCCCGGCAGTCCGGCGGAATTGGCCAGTCCAGCAAGGGGACTTCAGCGAACGCGGCCGGGAACTTGAGGGCAACTATCCGTCGACCGCGAGCTAGAACTCGAACCCGCCAAAACTCCGGACCACTCACTGACCGATCTGGGGGGAGAAACAGATCCCGACCAAGGACAGAGCACGGCGACCGTCAGGCCGACGGCAGCCGAGCCGCACGCCTTCTAAGCGGCTCGCCCTGGTTCCCGGCCTCGCGAGCAAGCAGCCCGCCTCGCGACGGGCCGCCCTGGCCGCGCGCCTGAGGCCCAAGCGCTCGAGCAGGAGGGGCAAGCCAGGGTTCCTCGCGACCGTCGGCAAGGCGCTCGGCGAGCTCACCTCCGGCCGAACGAATGAGCGCAGACGACGCGCACAGAAGAGGAGCCTGGCCGGGCTTCTGGCGGGCGCCGTCGCCGTCGCCACTACCGCGGCCTTCATCCGCCACCGCGGACGTCAACAGCGGCCCGAGCCGCCGGCGACCGAACCCGCGCCGCACGCCACAGCCCCCACCACTCCCCAGCAGGAGGAGGGCGACGGCCAGTCTGCCGGCGACACGACAAGCACCCGACCGGTCTGAGAGGAAAGTTCAGTTCAACATCGACGACACCAGCGCACGTGCTTCTGTGCGGCCGGTCGGCAGGGGATCTCGTGGCCCTTCCGAACAACGCCCCCGCGCATCGAAGGCCTTCCTAGCGTGGCAAGGGTGAGATATCTCAAGATCCTCGGCGGCGCGGCAGTAGGCGCTGCTTGATCTGTACAACAGCTGTGCGCGTCCACAACCGGCTGAAGATGCCGAGCGCGCCTACCGCACATCAAAGACCCGCTCGACGTTGCGCCCCATCCGCCACCACTCGCAGTCAGGGTCAGAGCTCAGTTCGTCCTGGTCCGCTCGCGTAACCACGTCTGCTTCGAGCGCCAAGCACGGCTCGCTTCGGAGCGTGCTCTTCACCGACGACACGCCCCTCGCACACCCCGACCCCGTTCGCCGCGGCCCGCCGCTCCCCCCGCTGTGTTGGGTGCCCTGGCTCGTCGTCGCGGCGCACGCTTTGGCCACCGAGCCCGCGTGCCAGCGAGTCCGGGAGGGACCAGAAGTGTCGAGCGGCTCGCGGTGGCTCGGCTGGAGCGTTTCTTGGCCGTCCGTCTCGGATGTGGCTGCGCTGCTTCATCCTCGCGCAGTCCGCATGCGAAACCGAAAAGGGTTGCCGACGATCAGCGTTTGGCATCGCGGCCGGTCGATGGTCCGGCGCAACGTCTTTCACCTGCGGCGCAATGTGCCCACCGCTGATCCGGAAATGCACGGTGGCCGCTATGCGCTGCCCGGCCGCGCGACGCCCGCCCCGGGTTGGCGTTTGACGCGACGGCGCTCGAGCGGAGAGGATGTGGCCAAACGAACCGAGGGGATTGGACTGTGGATCGTGCGTCGCGGATGACAGCGGAGCGGGTCGGGGACTTGATTGGTGACCACGCTTGGAGGGAGATGTCGTTGTGCCTGGTGGATGCACTTGAGACCGACATCCCCGACCTCGCGGAGCGGCCCGGTTTTAGGCGTGAGAACCGGAGAATCGCGGTGAGGCTGCGCAGGCGGGAGGCCCACACACGGCGCGGGCGGGGGTGGAGCAGGGATCAGCTCCGCGGTTTGGGGCGGTGGCTGGAGGCGGCTGTCGCGTGACGGTCGAGGCTGAGATCGAGTTGGTCGTGGCGCGCCGGCATTGGGATCCGCACCGCCTGCTGGGCGCGCACCCCTCCGGCGATGGCGTCATGGTCCGTGCCTTCCGGCCCGACGCAGGGGAGGTGCTCGCGCGACCGGAGGGCGGGGAGCCCGTGATGCTCGAGCAGCGCCACCCGGCGGGGCTCTTCCAGGGGCTTTTGCACGGCGCCAGGCTGCCGCTGCGCTACGAGCTCGAGGTGAGCTACCCGGACGGCAACGTGTATACGTTGCGCGACGCCTATGCCTTCGCGCCGACGCTCGGGGACATCGATCTGCACCTCGCCGGGGAGGGACGCCACGAGGAGATCTACGAGCGGCTGGGCGCTCACGTGCGCGAGCTCGACGGCGCACTCGGCACCTCGTTTGCGGTGTGGGCGCCGGCCGCGCGGGCAGTGAGCGTCGTGGGCGACTTCAACTCCTGGGACGGTCGCCTGCACGCGATGCGTGTGCTCGGTGGATCGGGGATCTGGGAGATCTTCATCCCGGACGTCGTGGAAGGCGCCGGGTACAAGTTCGAGATCCTCGCCGAGGGCGGCGACATTCGTATGAAGGCGGACCCGTTCGCCTTCCGCACGGTAGTCATGCCGCGCACCGACTCGATCGTGCACCGCTCGCGCCACCTCTGGCGTGACGCGGAGTGGATGGAGCGCCGGCGGGCGACGCAGCCGCACGAGCGTCCAATGTCGATCTACGAGGTCCACCTGGGGTCGTGGCGGCGCAACCCCGTGGAGGGCAACCGGTCGCTGCGCTACCTGGAGCTGGCTGACGAGCTGGCCGAGTACGTCAGCGATCTTGGTTTCACGCACGTCGAGCTGATGCCGGTGATGGAGCATCCGTTCTCGGGCTCGTGGGGCTATCAGGTGACCAGCTACTTCGCGCCCACCGCGCGCTTCGGCTCCCCAGACGACTTCAAGCAGTTCGTCGATCATTTGCACGGCAAGGGAATCGGAGTGATCCTCGATTGGGTGCCCGCGCACTTCCCGCGTGACGACTGGGCGCTGGCCCGGTTCGATGGGACGTTGCTCTACGAGCATGAGCATGCCCGCGGAGCGCACCCGGAGTGGGGTACCCTGATCTTCAACTATGGCCGCCACGAGGTGCGCAACTTCCTGGAGGCGAGCTCGTTCTTCTGGCCCCGCGAGTACCACACCGATGGGATCCGTGCAGATGGGGTGGCGTCGATGCTCTACCTCGACTACGCGCGCGGCGAGGGCGAGTGGATCGCCAACGTGCACGGCGGGCGCGAGGACCTCGAGGCGATCGCCTTTCTGCAGGAGATGAACGAGGTGCTCCACCGACGCGAGCCGGGGGTGATCTCCGCCGCTGAGGAGTCGACCGCCTGGGCGGGGGTGTCGCGCCCCACGTTCCTCGGCGGCCTTGGTTTCGGCTTCAAATGGAACATGGGCTGGATGCACGACACCCTCGGCTACTTCCACCGCGATTCCGCATACCGGCGCTATCACCACCACGAGCTCACGTTCAGCTTGCTATACGCGTTCACCGAGAACTTCATCCTGCCGCTCTCGCACGACGAGGTCGTGCACGGCAAGGGCTCGCTCTACGGGAAGATGGCGGGAGACCGCTGGCAGAAGCTCGCAAACCTGCGTGCGCTGTACGGCTACATGTGGGCGCACCCGGGCAAGAAGCTGCTGTTCATGGGCGGTGAGCTGGCGCAGGAGCAGGAGTGGAGCTACGAGCGGTCAGTCGACTGGCACCTGCTCGAGCGGCGGGAGCACGCGGGCGTGCAGCGCCTGGTGCGTGATCTCAACCATCTGCTGCGCGGAGAGCCGGCCCTGTATGAGCAGGATTTCGATTCCGCCGGCTTCTGGTGGCTCGAGCCAAACGACGCGGCGTCAAACGTGTTCGCCTTTGCGCGCGCATCCCGCGGCCGCAACCGCCTGCTCGTGTGCGCGGCCAACCTCTCCCCGGTCCCGCGCGAGCGCTACCGCCTCGGCCTCCCCCGCTCCGGCCGCTGGATCGAGGCGCTCAACACGGATTCCGCGCGCTACGGCGGCTCCAACGCAGGAAACCCCAATGGCATCGAAGGGGAGGCGATCCCGTGGCACGGGCAGAACGCCTCAGCCGAGGTGATGCTGCCCCCGCTCGCCGTCGTCTGGCTCGTTCCGACGCCGCCCGACAGCGCGAGCGCGCCGACTCAGTAGCCCCGCGCCTGTGCCCCGCGTGATCGTGCCCCCTCGCGCGGATCGCCTCGTCGCACACCCCGGAGGCGCTACGTGGCCCTCCGTCACCATCACCGCCATCAGAATCGGGGCGACGGAGCTCCCAGCGAATCCACCATACAGCGAACCAGATCGCGCTGGAAACGAAGACCGAATACGAGCAAGCCCAGCGCTACCAAAGGAGTCCACGCGGGGGATCCCGCCGCATGACCAGCGGGTCCGATCGCCGCGGCCATGGCGCAATGCTCATAGCGATCCTCGCGGACGGGAGCCCTCCGGTGGCCGAAATCAAACCTTGCAAGTGCTCTGCTCATCCGCCGGGGCGAGTCCGACTCGAGCCAGGACGCTGATTCCGCTGGCGGGCTCAGGCGCGATTTGAACTGGGTGCGGGTCTCCGAGAGGGACTGAAAAGTGTGCCTGAGCAGGGATTTTGTGGGCGGCTATAGGCAAGGGTCGCCAGGTGTAAGGAGGAACACAAAAAGAGGGTGTCGAAAGTCGGCGGTGGAAACGTTCAACGTCGATCACCGGAGGTGGCCACGTGTGTGCCGACTTCGACACCCTTGCAAGCCAAGCTTACGCATCAGCGGGCAAACTCCTTCAGGTGGAGCGCCCGGCCGATGGTGAGGCAAAGGATGTTGCCGGCGATGCCGGCGCTCGCTCGGGCGATCTGCCTTTGCCCGAGGGGTTTGCCCGCTCCCTGGAGCGGTTCTGCGGGCTGGCTGGCTGGCTGTCGGGCGAGGAGGCTCAGGGCCTTGAGCATTCTGAGCTTGAGGAGCGGGTTGTGTGCGACGGTCGCGAGCTATTGCAGGCGCTGTTTCAGGACTCGCTCGATCTGCGCGCCTTGCGGGAGCAGCGGGTCGATCAGGTCGTGGGCTCGGACGGGGTGCGCCGGGCGAACGTCGAGCGCGCGCACGAGCGGGCGCTGTCAACGGTGGTCGGGGAGGTTCGGGTCGACCGGCTGGCCTACCGGGCGCGCGGGCAGGAGAACCTATATGTGGCCGACGGGATGTTGAATCTGCCCGAGGAGAAGCACTCGCACGGGATGCGGCGCCTCGCGGCGATCGAGGCCACACGCGACAGCTTCGAGGAGGGGCAGGAGGCGATCTTCCGCCACACCGGCCAGCGGTTGGGCAAGCGCCAGCTGCGCGAGCTGGTGGTCCGGGCCGCGGTGGACTTCGAGTCCTTCTATGAGCAGCGCCAGCGCACCGCTCCCGAGCAGGACGACGTGCTGATCCTCTCCTGCGACGCCAAAGGCGTGGTGATGCGTCCCGAGGCGCTCAGGCCGCAGACCAGAAAGCAGGCCCAGAGCGCTGAGCGAAAGCTCAAGACGCGACTGTCCAAGGGCGAGAAGCAAGGCCGCAAGCGGATGGCGGAGGTCGCCGCGGTCTACGAGATCGCCCCGCAGGCCAGAACGCCAGCCGACATCCTGCCCGCCACCGAAACCGAGCGCGAGGCGGCCTGCTCAGCGCCCGAGGCCAAGAGCAAGTGGCTGTCTGCGAGCATCACCGACGACGCGGCCACCGTGATCACGCAAATGTTCGAGGAGGCACAGCGGCGCGACCCCAAGCACAAGCGCCCGTGGGTCGCGCTGGTCGATGGCAACAACCACCAGATCGACCGGATCAAGGCCGAGGCCCGCAAACGCAAGGTCAAGGTCACGATCCTCGTCGACGTGATTCATGTACTGGAGTATCTCTGGGACGCGGCGTGGTGTTTCTTCGCCGAGGGCGACCCCGCCGCCGAGCGCTGGGTGCACGAGAAAGCGCGCGCAGTGCTCGAGGGCAACGCTGGCACTGTCGCCGCAGCGATCCGTCGCAAGGCCACCCGCCTCGGCCTCGAGAACGCCAAGCGCACCAACGCCGACACCTGCGCCGACTACCTGCTCGCCAAACGCCGCTACCTCGACTACCCAACCGCGCTGAGCAACGGATGGCCGATCGCGACCGGCGTGATCGAGGGCGCCTGTCGCCACTTGGTGAAAGATCGGATGGACATCACCGGCGCGCGCTGGGGCCTCGACAGCGCCGAGGCAGTACTCAAGCTTCGCGCTATCCGAAGCAACGGTCACCTCGACGAGTACTGGCACTACCACCGCAAACAAGAACGCCGCCGAGTCCACGAATCCCGCTACGCCCACGGCGTCATCCCCCAGTCAACATGAAGTCCCTCCAGGAGACCCGCACCCATTTGAACTCGCGGCGATCCCGGAGAGGATGCCAAACTGCGGCGGGAGATCGAGCTTCGCTGTCACGGCGGCCGTCACGCCCCCAGCGAAATCGGGTACTCGGCGTCCGCCGATCCTGGCCTCGTTTCGACCCGGCGATCGGCAGCATAGGCGTACGGATGATGAAAGACATCGAACGGGCGCTCGCCATCGCGAACCTCGAGGTGAAACGAGTCGGCCGTCTTGGTATCCACGACGACAACCCAGAGGCGCCCGTCCAGCTCACACCACAGCAGCCGTACCTCGATGCCGCCGTTGCCACGGCTATCCAGCTCACGCATCGATGTCAGGATCTCGCTAGGCATCTGGTCTCCCTCTCGCGACGGTTTTAGGTGAGGGCGCCAGTTTCTCGCTCGGCCCGAGCGTTTCCATCGGTTAAGGCGCGCACCAAACGCCGGAGAAGCTCCGATCTCATGCCGTGGTTACCCGCAACGGCTCGCGCTGGCTGGGCGGGAGCCGCTTGTCGGCCATCAGCCGATCGCTACACGACGACAACTGCGCGCTGTTCGACATTCTCAACACGGCCCCTCACGGGCCGCAGGAGACATTGCCACTGAGGTCAGCCACCCGTGTCAATGGCCATCGGTTTCTCCCCAAGTACGGCCATCGGTTCTCCCCACCGGCGGCCATCTTTTCTCCCCGCTGGTGGCCATGAGTTCTCCCCACGACCGGGTGGGAGAGCGACCGTCGTCGCGGGGGCCGAGCCGGGAGGGCGAGGCGCCGCGGCGATGGTCGCTTAAAGTCCGTCTCAGGTCAGGGGCCTCACCCCCTTGCCGGCGGTCGCCTGGGCGAGTCGGTAGCTGTCGGTGCCGTCGGTGATCAGCACGTGCGCGTGATGCAGCAGCCGCTCGACCGTCGCGGTCGCGAGCGTCTTGGGCATCAGCTCGTCAAACCCGGAAGGGTGAATGTTCGACGAGATCGCGAGCGATCGTTTCTCATAGGCGGCGTCAACGACTCGGAACAGCGCCTCGGCCGCGTCGGCCGAGACCGGCAACAGCCCGACGTCATCGACGATGATCAGATCGGCGCGGATCAGCTTGCTGATCGCTTTGCTGACGCTGTCATCGGCGCGGTGGCGGCGGAACAGGACCGCGAGCGTCTCGAGCGTGTGCCACGCGACGGTCTTGCCCTTGTCGATCGCCAAATGCCCGAGCGCCTCGACGAAGTGGCTCTTGCCGGTGCCGCTGGGCCCGCAAACGCACAGCACCTCCGCGCGGTCGATCCATTCGAGCGTGCGCAGCGCTTGCTGGGTGGGTTTCGGGATCGCCGACGCCTGGGGTTCCCACGCATCGAACGTCTTGCCGGCGGGCAGCCCGGAAGCGCGCCTGCGGGTAGTGATCGTGGCGTGGTCGCGGCCGGCTGCCTCCTCGGCGAGCAGCACCCTGAGGACTTCGGCGTGTTCCCAGCGTTGTGAGTTGGCGGTCGCGAGCACGTCCGGCGCCGCCCGCCGAACGTATGGCAGCCGCAGTCGTCTGAGCAGCCGGTCGAGCTCGTCGGGCAGCGGCGGCGGGGCTGGTAGCTTGACGGTCATAGCCGTGCTCCGATCCGATCCGCCTGCGCGGCGAACTCCAGCAGCTCTGACGCGAACTCGCGCGCCTCATTGGGTGTGAGCGTGCAGATCGCCGGCGGCAACCAGCAGCGCTCCCGCCGGCAGTCGAAGCGGTGATCGTCGGTCATGATCACGCTGATCTCCTGCACCGGCCGCCCGCCGTCTGGTTGCCAGACCTGCTCGGGATCGATCCGGCAGTGGACGCTGTCGCGGTAATCGCTCATCGCGCGGCCTCCTGCTTCCACCAGTTCGCTTGGAGCGTTTGCCGCTCGGCGTCCTCGGCCGCCTGCAGCAACGCCAGCGCGAGCTGGCGCGCCTGCTCGGGCCGCAGATCGGTATACGCGTCCGGCAGGTTGGTCGGCCGGCCGTGATCATCGACGGCGCCCGGCCCGTCGTGAAGCCGCACGCGCACCAACAGCTGCCGGGCTCCGTAGAGCAGCCGTTCGCGTGCCGGGCCCGCGAACGCCTCCGCCTCGCATCGATAGCCGCTCATCGCCCGAACCCCTCCCAGCTGCGAGTCGAGCGCTGCAACGAGGAGTCCTCCGACGCGCGGGCGGGGAACGGGATCACCGTCCCCGCCCGCTGATGCGCGAGGATCGCGGCCAGGTCACCGTCGCTGAAGCGGCCCGCCTCAGCGCATACCTTCAGCGCATGCTCGACCTGCTCGGCGCCGTGGAGCTTGGCGAGGTCGACCGCCTCAGCCATCTTCCGTCTGACCCGCGTCGCGCCCGCCGCGGCCGCCTTGATCAGCCACTGCTCGCCGCCCGGTCCGAGCGCCAAGAACGCCGCCTCCTCCCGCGAACGGGCCCGTGGGCGACGCTCCAGCGCGCCCGCCGGGCGGGGCGGATAGTGCTCATCCTTGATGCTCGGCCGGCCCGGCGTCGTCA
This sequence comes from uncultured Solirubrobacterales bacterium, assembly GCA_963836065.1. Classification (GTDB taxonomy): domain Bacteria; phylum Actinomycetota; class Thermoleophilia; order Solirubrobacterales; family Solirubrobacteraceae; genus Palsa-465. The sequence goes on along the minus strand of CAWIII010000021.1, from coordinate 77,858 downwards.
ACTCGTGCCGGGCGACCTCACGCGGCCCCTCCGGCGAGTCGACATGCACCACGATCAACTCCGACCCATGCGCCCTGGCCCACACCCGCTCCTCCACCAGCGAGCTCGGGACTGAGTAGATCGCACTACCAACCGAGATCGTCGACTGCCGGTCGACCTTCCGCGTCTGCCCGAAGCACACCGTGTGCGCCACCTTCGGCAACGGGTGCATCCGCTCGCGCTCCTCGGCGAGCATCACCACCGGCGCCCGGCGCGTGATCCGGTGCTCGCGCGCGTTCACCCGCTCGCAGAACCGCTCGCACTCGGACTCCAGCTCGGCGAAATCCCGATACGCCGAGCGGAGGTTATGGTCGGTCGGGACCAGATCCGCCGTGGCGATCCTGACCGTCGCTTCTGACCCGCCCTTGCTCTCAGGATCCGCCGGCACGCAGGTCGCGACCGTCAACCCGTAATGGCGACCCACCGACACGATCTGCGGGTTGCGGACCGCGATCCCGCACACCTGATCCACGCTCACGGTCTTCTCGTTATCGGTCAACGCGTACGTCGGCGCGGACGCGAACCGTCTCAGCGTCCGATCAAGCGCCATCACGACGCTCGGCATCGTCTTGTCCCACAACGGCAACACGACCCGGAAGCGCGACCACGCCAACCACGCGCAGAACAACACCGTCGAGCGGCCGCCAACCTCGGGCCCGTCGCCATAGTCCCACTGCATCCACAGCCCCGGCTCCGGGATCCACGGCCGGTACCGACGCCCATTCCCCTGCCGCCAGCGGCGCTTCGCGTCCGCGACCGCCCGACGCGTCGTTCGCTCCGACCCCATATAGCCCATCGCGACCAGCGTCTCGTGCGCCTTATCCGCCCGGATCTTCCCGCGCGAACGATCGACCAACTCCTCGACCTTCGCCGCGAACCGGTCGACCATCGGCCGCGGCCTGACCGACACCGGCAGCCCGCCACCAGCAGCGTCCCGGACCGCTACCCAATGCGCGACCGTCTTGTGATCACACCCGCACAACTCCGCCGCTCCCCGCAGCGAACCAGCCAGATCGAACGCCTCCAGAATCTCCATGACTTCCTCTGCTTTCTTCAAGCCCGCCTCCTCGACGCGCCTCGATGACGAAGCGCCGGGAGCTACAGGCCGCTCAGGACAGAACGCTCGTCGTGGGGAGATCCGATGGCCACCCATGGGGAGATCCGATGGCCATCAGTGGGGACTTTCGATGGCCGCCTACGGGGAGATTCCCATGGCCGCCGTCACACCCGAGCGGGATCAGGCCAGTCGAGACCTACAACCCGTCGTTTGAGCTGTTCGCCGGGCTCGTGGCTCCCCCTCGAGCCGCAAAAGGCCCGAGTAGCGCCACTCGCCATAGACGACCTGTGCCCATTGTCAGCAGATCGGCGAGGTCACTCGGGTTTCGCACTTTTGGGGGTGCTGGGGGTTGGCTGGCGGTGGTGGTGACGTGCCGTGGTAGGGCGCTGGGTTTGGGGTTCTGAGCAGGCGTAGAGCGGTCGCGCTGGGGAGGAGCATCGGCGGGTTCCCCGAAGTCGTGGGCGTCCATAGTCGATGCCGCGGGCGGGTTGCTGCCCGGTCCGCGGCGCCCACGGGGGTCCCCGCCGATGCTCTGCTTACCAGTTTCGCTGGATCAGGTGCTCGTCCTGTTCGCGGATTGTTTTTCTCGCCCGACGTTTCGGACGTTCCGGGCGCTGGTCGTGGGCCAGGTCTCCCAGACCGGTCTGCGGACGGTCACGGGGATGCTCGTGGGTGCGAGGTTGTCGGGGGTCTGGCATCACGCTCGTGCGCATCGCTTCTTCAGTCACGCGCGCTGGTCAGTCGATCAGCTCGGGCTGCGGATCGCGGTGCTGATCGTCGAGCGGCTGACCGAGCCTGGCGCACCGGTGCTGGTCGCGGTCGATGACACGCTGCTGCACCGTCTGGGACGCAAGATCCATGGCACGCATTGGCATCACGACGCGACGGCCAACAGTGAGCAGGACGCGGTCGCGTGGGGCAACAACTGGGTTGTGATCGGCCTGGTCGTGCGGCTGCCGTTTCTCGAGCGCTCGGTCTGCCTGCACGTGCTGTTTCGGCTCTGGCAGCCCAAGCGCAAGGAGATCCCCAAGAAGAAGCCCGACCCGCTGCGCCCCGCAAAGCCCGTTCTGGCCAGGGAGCTGCTCGACATGCTCGCCGCGCGCCTGCCGGGCCGCGCGATCCACTTGGTCGGTGACGCCGCGTACGCCACGGCCGCGTGGCGTGGCCTTCCCGGCCACGTTACCCTGACCTCCCGCCTCCGCTCCAACGGCGTCATCTTCGCGCCCGCGCCACCGAAGACCGGCAAGCAAGGACGGCCCGCGACCTGGGGCAAACGGCTACCGACGCTCACGCAGATCGCCCGCGACGCAGCGACGGAATGGACCGCCGCGAGCGTCCGGCGTTACGGCAAGACCGAAACGCTGATGCTCCACACGATCGACTGCCTGTGGGGACCCTTGGGCGCCGAGACCCCCGTCCGCGTGATCCTCGTCCAAGACGCCAAGAAGAGCAACGGCTATCAGATCGCGCTGATCACCACCGACCGTGACGCCACCCCAGCCGAGATCGTCGAGCGCTACGCCGACCGCTGGCCGATCGAAGTCGCCTACGAAGAAGGCAAAGAACTATTCGGCGTCGGCCACGCCCGCAACCGAACCCGCAAAGCAGTCCAGCGCACCGTTCCGTTCCAGTTTCTCTGCATGACCCTCGCGATCATCTGGTACGCCGCCTCAGGCCACCACCCCGACGTCGTCGCCGAGCACCGCCAACGCGCCCCCTGGTACCTGACCAAGACCACACCGTCATTCGCCGACATGCTCGCCAAGCTCCGCCGCGTGATCATCGCCGCACAATTTCACCCAGGACAGACCCGCACCCCCACACCAGCAGAAATCCATCAAGTCCAACACGCATGGGCCGCCGCCGGGCTATGAACTGCGAAAGTCGAGCGAGGTCATCGCACGGGGACCAAAGTGCGTGCGAGCATACCTTCGTCTGGGAAGGCGAACTCTCCACACGGGCGTGTCGAATGATGAGCGCCGGCGGACATGCCATCTCCGCCCCCTCCGGAGGGGACACTCTCGCGAGGCGGCGCAAATGCGGCCGCAACATGGAGCAGTCGGGCCAGGCGACCAGACCGCGCGAAGACCTCCTGAGACGCGCAAGCGAACTAAACCCGGTGCCAGCGCTCGCGGTTTGCGCATTGTGCTCGCTGCGGGCATCAAAGAGATCCTCCTCTTGCGACACCTCGATCCTTGCTCCAAAGCTCGTCACGAGCGTCACCCTCATCCCTGGATCCCCCGTCGAGGAGCGAACCGCTGGCGGATCGCGTCGACCAGGCGATCACTACTAAGAACTACTGATACCTCATCAACGTCCCCAGCGCCGTCGGGCTCCTAATCAGCAGGGCACGAAGCGGGCGTGGAGCGCTGAGAAGAGCGAGGGGGGGCCACCAGGCCTCCTCATCTGTGACGGCGTGGTCGACAACGCTCATTTCACAGGTCCCCTACGCTCCCACGCCGACCTATCGCGTGCCGCTTCGGGCGGCGATAGCGCGGGGCTGAGGCCACCACGAAAAAAAAGCGCGGGCGCTGGCGATCCTCAGCCCAATCCGTCACAGTTCGCCTAGATCAGGCGACAGCCGTTGGCAGGATCGCATCACGGTGCAGTTCGCGGGAGCTACCCAACCACCAGGCCGGATACCGCGCTACCTCGCCCCCGCCGCGCTCGCGGCCCTGCTGGCCGCGGTCATCGTCGTGGTCGTCAGCGCTGCCGGTAGCTCTGGCACCCACTCGCGCTCGACCAGCCTCCCCCACACCCCTGTCCACGGCGTCCCTCCCTACTGGACCGTGCGTCTCGGTGACACCTACGCGCAGATCTCCCAGAAGACCGGCCTGACGATCGGTCAGCTCGAAGCGTTCAACCCCCAAACCGATCCGAACAACGTCCTCCCCGGGCAGCGCCTAAACCTATGGCCGCACCCGCCTGCGCCCCGCCCCAAGCCCCCAGGACCCCGCTTCCGGACGGTGCGAACTGGCGAGTCATTCGGCTCGATCGCCGCCAAAACCGGGATCAACCTCACCAAACTCGAACAACTCAACCCGAAGCTCAAACCCACCACCCTGCAACCCGGAGACCGGATCAGGCTACGCCCCTGAGTTGCAGCCGCCGTACCGCAGATGGACGCTAAGCCGAACCCCCCAGTCGCATCTCGAAGAGCACTCTGATGACCAGATCGCTCTCGCAGATGCGATGCTTCGTGGCGGAAGGGTTCGTCAGCGCAACGAGGCGATGCCGCCGACGTCGACAATCGCGCGGCGGCCGATGCTGGGGCGGCCGTGGTTGGCCTCAAGCCAGGCGCGGATGTGCCGGACGTAGGCGCGCTCGTCGTCGTGGCGGTTGGCGTGCAGCTGCATCAGCATCAGCATCCGGTTGGTGCGCTCGCGGTTCTTCAGCCCGTAGGCGCGCGGCTTGATCGAGGCGCGGATCGGGTTGATGAACGCGTCCAGCGGCGAGGTTGACAGCGGCATGTCGGCGGGCCGCTTCCAGCGGAGTCCGCGTCGGTTGAACTGGTCCTCGACGATCTGGCCGGTGGTGTTCAGCCACTCGCTCAGTCGGGGGATGCCGGCGGCGTGGCACCGCTCTTGAAACGGCGTCCAGAACGAGGGGCCGGTGAACGCCGCCTCGGCGTCGGGGAGCAGCTCGTCGATCGCCTCCTGGTGCTGGGGCTCTTCGGTCCGGAGCTTGCCCATCAGCCGCTCCAGCGCGTGGCGCAGATGCCACTCGCACAGGTGCAGCTCGGCGTCGGGGAAGCGCGCACCAACCGCGTTCGTGAGGCCGTGGTCGTTGTCGCACACGACCCGCGGCGGCGCCCCGTCGAGGGCACCGAGGAACGCCTCCCAGTCAGCCTGGGACTTGCTCGTGAACGCCTCCACGCGCCACAGCTTCGGGCGGCCGCCCTCATACCCCAGCGCGGAGAAGATCCGGAACGCGATCCGGTGGCGGCCGGTGTCAGGGTCCCGGACCCTGAACGGCAAGTCATCCAGCAGCAGCGACCCGCTGGCGGGCCACGCGCGCAGGCGGTAAGGCTCGAACACCACCGGCGCGAACACCTCGACCCAGTCAGACACCAGCGACCCATGCCGCGAGAACCGCAGCTCCCCGCTACCAGGGTCCGACCGCAGCCGCTTCGCGCGCTCCCGCGCCACCAGCGCCGCGTCCCGGTAGGTCGAGCCGGCCCCGACCATCTGCAACGCCTCGGCGATCCCCAGCGCGACGAACTGATACTTGCGCGCCGCGTGCGGACCCTCGTGGAGGTCGACGTCGCGCTCGCACATCTCGCACGCGTCCGCCCAGGACTCCTCGCGCGGCAGCATCTCGGTGAAGCGATGCGGGGGAATCGCCGTTGGCCGGCAGACACCTGTAGTACTGCCGCCGGTGCTCCGGCGGGCCGTAGTGGCCGTCGAACCGCACCCGCGACCCAGCATGCTCCGGCCTCGGGCAGACCGCCCTCGCGCTACTCCAGCTCATGCCCTGCGACGACATCTGGCGCGCCAACATAGACGGCACGCCGGACGGGCATCGCATCTAAGAGAGCAATCTCCCTCTCAAAGTGCTCTCGGCGATGCGACTGGGGGAGCCGAACTAACACGCACTTGCCGGTCAGCTGCCTGCCCGCGGGCCGGCGAGCGCACGCGCCCCCCTTTTGCCCGCTAACCAGCAGCCCCCGAACTGCCGCTGATTACTCCCGCTCCGGAACGCGACCAGCACTCCGGCACGAAGCACGGCCGACTGCTGGACCTGGGCGATTCCGAGCGCGCACGCAGGCCATCCGAAGCTGCCGTAGAGGTCGTCATGCGAAGCAGGGGTCCGCCGGTCGGAATACGACGAGGAAAAGATGGCATGAGCAGGTTGGCGCGTGAGGCCACCCCGGTGCAGGTGGCCGGCCCTCCGCGTCGAACGGCATAGGTTGAACGCACGCGCGGTGCCAGCCGCGCGCGCCGGCCATTCGAACAGGTACCGACCGTGTCCCACGGTATGCGATGGGTCGGGCTGAACGCTGCGCGCGCGGCTCGATACAGAAGGGCAAGGCTCGAGATGTCGCTTGTGAAGGGTTTGGATCAGCATCGGGCGCAGATCACGGCCGAGTGGATCGACACCGTGACGGGCGAGGTGTCGCGTGGTCGGATCGCGCCAGCGGACCGCTCGGGTGTGCGCCGGCTCCTGGCGAGGTTCGCGGATCTGGAGCTCGAGGTCGCGTTGGAGGCGACGACGGGCTGGGCGGTTCGTGGTCGAGGAGCTTTGCCGGATCGGCGCCGGCGTGCATCTCGCGGAGCCGGCGGAGACGAGCGCGCTGCGCGGCAACAAGCAGCGCGCGAAGAACGACCGCGCGGACGCGCGGCATCTGCGGGAGCTGCTGATGGCCTCGAGATTGCCGGTGTGCTGGAGTGGCGCCTGACCGACACCGGCCGAAACACCCGGTGAGCTGCTCAACACCAAGCCAGCACGCCTAACGAGCTGGACGGATCGGCCAAGCGTGACCGCTGGGCGGGCGCTGCTGTCGTGCTCGACGGCGGAAACGGGCACCGGGAAGGCGGCGCTGTCGTCGCGGACGACGTCGGCTTGTTGAGCGACACGCTGGGTGGTGCGGTGTTTCTGAGTTCGCGATAGTTGCCCTGGGCTGCGCCCACCCGCGGCGGGTGAAAATGGGTGGCAGGGCGAGGGCTGTCGCGCGGCGAACTGGTCGGGGTTGTCTGCCGATCGCCGCAATCTCTCTGGTGCCTGTGAGCCCGTCGATAGTTTGGCGTGGGAGCCTCGCCCGGATCCCGGGACTGTTGCCGTGAGCACGCTCTTCAGACTCGTCTGTTTCCGAGGCCCCTGGCGGATAACGAGAGTTGTCGATCGAGCCGAGGAGGCCGTAGATGGATGTGATCGTGGAGCGCCCGGCGGCGCTGGATGTGCACAAGGAGCAGGTGACCGCATGCGTGCGGGTGCCGGGAGCGGATGGGTCCCGTGCGCAGGAGGTGCGCGAGTTCAAGACCACGGTCGGCGGGTTGCTGGTGTTGCACGATTGGCTGGAGGCACACGGGGTCACCCGGGTGGCGATGGAGGCGACCGGCGTGTATTGGAAGCCGGTGTGGGCGATCCTGGAGGATGACTTCGACTGCCTGCTGGTCAACGCCCGGCACGTGAAGAACCTCCCCGGCCGCAAGACCGACGTCAAGGACGCCGAATGGCTCTGTCAACTGCTGGAGGCGGGGCTGCTGCGGGCGAGCTTCGTGCCGCCCAAGCCGATTCGGCGGCTGCGGAACTTCACCCGCTACCGGACCGCGCAGGTCAAGGAGCGCCAGCGCGAGGCCAACCGCCTGCACAAGGCGCTGGAGGACACCGGAATCAAGCTCGACTGCGTGGTCACCGACATCCTCGGCAAGTCCGGTTGCGCGATGCTCGACGCGTTGTGCGAGGGCACCACCGACCCGGACATCCTGGCCGAGCTGGCGAAGGGCCGGCTGCGCGCGAAGATCCCCGCGCTACGGGAGGCGCTGGAGGGCCGCTTCGACACCCACCACGCGCTGTTGATCGGCGCGATCCTCGCGCACTTGGACTTCCTCGATGAGCAGATCCAACGGCTCTCCGACGCGATCGAGGAGCAATTGCGCCCTTTCCAGGCGCATGTTGAGCTGCTGCGCTCGCTCACCGGGATCGAGACCCGCACCGCGCAGAACATCCTCGCCGAGATCGGCACCGACATGTCGGTGTTCCCGACCGCCGGCCACTGCGCCTCGTGGGCAGGCCAGTGCTCGGGCAACGACCAGTCCGCCGGCAAGCGCCGCTCCGGCAAGACGCGCAAGGGCTCCAAATGGCTCAACGACGCGCTCAAGAACGCCGCCATGTCCGCGATCAGAACCAACGACAGCTACCTCCAGGCCCAGTACCAGCGGCTCCGGCCCAGGATCGGCCACGGTCGTGCGCTCGGCGCGGTCAAGCACTCGATCATCTGCGCGATCTGGCACATGCTCACAAACGGCGAGCTGTATAACGACCTCGGCGGCGATTACTTCCGCAGACGCGACCCCGAGCGACAGACCCGACGCCTCGTCGCCCAGCTCGAGCGCCTCGGCCACAAGGTGACACTCGAGGAGCTGCCGCAGGCCGCCTGAACCCCCAGCGCTGGCGCGACCCGACGGCTATTTTCCCTTCAGAGCGGCCGACGTTTCTAACCCAATGCTGAGCGTGGTGTCGGGACTGGTTGGTGGGTGTTCGGAGCGAGCTCCGAGGCGTCATCCGTGCCGGGTTCCGCCGGCGTCCGTGCCGGCGGGCGACCCCCTCAAAAGCGCCCCTCTTCCCCAGGGGAGCGTGGGTTTGTTCGATGCTGTGGAGGTCGCTCATTTCTTGTTGGCTCGATTCTGCTTGATCCGCTCGGCCGGTGCGCGGCGCATCCCGGCGGCGCGGGCGCGGCGGATGCCGGGCCCGCGGCCGTGGTGCTCGTCATCGGGGGTGACGTAGCCGATGCTGGCGTGGAGGCGGACGGTGTTGTACTCGGTGCGGATGCGGGCGAGTTCGGTGTCGAGCACGGCCGGGTCGGTGATGCCGGTCAGGTGTGGCCAGTCGCCCTTCAGGTGGCTGAAGAACGATTCGACGTGCGCCTGGTCGGTCGGGGTGCCGGGCCGGCCGTGATGCTGGGCGATCGCCATCAGCGCCATGAACTGGCGGGTGTCGATCGCGGTCATCTCGGCGCCGTTGTCAGACCAGGCGACCAAGATCGGACCGTCCTCGTCATCGTCGCGGAGCGGCAGCCCGTCCGCTCCGAGCAGTTCCTGGTCCTCGAGCGCGCGGGCGAACAGCAGCTGCACCTGGGTGTGCGTCTGCTCGCTGGTGAGCAGGTAGCCGATCCAGTAGCGGGTGACGACGTCAACGATCGCGTACGCGACCCGCTTGCAACGAGTGAAGTGGGTCGCGTCCCATATCCAGATCCGGTTCTTCTCCCACGGAACCTGCGGCATAGCAGGCAAAACCGGGCGCGGGCGGAACCGCTCACCGGGCAGCTGCACGAGGTGCTTGAGCGCCACGCGCAGCACTGTGGAGGGCGAGACGAACACCACGCCGATGTAGGAGCCGCGGTGCGCGAGCTTACGATGCGACCGATCGACCGGACCCCAAGTCTCGATCAGATCGAGGATCGCCTGCTCCTCCCACGCCAGCAGCCCGTGCACCGCGCCGCCGCCGGGATCGCGGTCCACCAGCGTCCCGGTGTCCCGCAGCCGCTGCCGCCAGCGGTGGCGTGCGGACGTCGGCGAGATCGAGCACCCGGCACGCTCTGGCGTGCGCCCAGCCGTCAGCGACGGCCTGATCGATCAGCCCCAGCAGCTCGAGCTTGGTCTCCGCGCTCACGCGCGTGGGGACCGGGCCGAAAAGCCCGAGCGTTGCCTTCCCCGGTGCAAGCTCAGCTCGACCGCCAACTCCTTCAGCGCCTCCGACAGCCGACCGTTCTCCGCCAACGCCTCCTCCAACTCGACCTGCTCAGGAGAGGGCATCCGCCCCGGCTTCGATGCCGCGAACGCCGCCAGCGCCGCGTCCTTGGCCAGCTGCCTGATCCAGATCACCGTACTCACATCGACGTTCCACTTGCGGGCTGCATCGACCTGCGAGAGCTGCTGCCAGCAGACCTCGAGGAACACCTCCCACTTCTCCTCCGGCGACAGCTGCCGACGCTTGCGCCACTTGCCGTTCTCCATCATCACATCCTCCTGGTCGAGAGCCCCAACAGCCAACCAGAATTGGTGTGAAAAACGACCCGACCTCTGAAGGGAAAATAGCCGTCGGGTCGCGCCAGCGCTGGGGGTTCAGGCGGCCTGCGGCAGCTCCTCGAGTGTCACCTTGTGGCCGAGGCGCTCGAGCTGGGCGACGAGGCGTCGGGTCTGTCGCTCGGGGTCGCGTCTGCGGAAGTAATCGCCGCCGAGGTCGTTATACAGCTCGCCGTTTGTGAGCATGTGCCAGATCGCGCAGATGATCGAGTGCTTGACCGCGCCGAGCGCACGACCGTGGCCGATCCTGGGCCGGAGCCGCTGGTACTGGGCCTGGAGGTAGCTGTCGTTGGTTCTGATCGCGGACATGGCGGCGTTCTTGAGCGCGTCGTTGAGCCATTTGGAGCCCTTGCGCGTCTTGCCGGAGCGGCGCTTGCCGGCGGACTGGTCGTTGCCCGAGCACTGGCCTGCCCACGAGGCGCAGTGGCCGGCGGTCGGGAACACCGACATGTCGGTGCCGATCTCGGCGAGGATGTTCTGCGCGGTGCGGGTCTCGATCCCGGTGAGCGAGCGCAGCAGCTCAACATGCGCCTGGAAAGGGCGCAATTGCTCCTCGATCGCGTCGGAGAGCCGTTGGATCTGCTCATCGAGGAAGTCCAAGTGCGCGAGGATCGCGCCGATCAACAGCGCGTGGTGGGTGTCGAAGCGGCCCTCCAGCGCCTCCCGTAGCGCGGGGATCTTCGCGCGCAGCCGGCCCTTCGCCAGCTCGGCCAGGATGTCCGGGTCGGTGGTGCCCTCGCACAACGCGTCGAGCATCGCGCGACCGGACTTGCCGAGGATGTCGGTGACCACGCAGTCGAGCTTGATTCCGGTGTCCTCCAGCGCCTTGTGCAGGCGGTTGGCCTCGCGCTGGCGCTCCTTGACCTGCGCGGTCCGGTAGCGGGTGAAGTTCCGCAGCCGCCGAATCGGCTTGGGCGGCACGAAGCTCGCCCGCAGCAGCCCCGCCTCCAGCAGTTGACAGAGCCATTCGGCGTCCTTGACGTCGGTCTTGCGGCCGGGGAGGTTCTTCACGTGCCGGGCGTTGACCAGCAGGCAGTCGAAGTCATCCTCCAGGATCGCCCACACCGGCGTGAGATAGGACGGCGGCGAGGTGCCAAGTTGGTCCTTTTCCGCCGCCCCTCTCCCGAACCCGGCGTGAACCTTTCAGCTCACCGGGCTCTCCAGCGACCATCTCGCGACAGCGTCACGGGTGGACGTCCGGTGCCGGTTCGGCGATTTGCATTACGCATACCTCCCGGCCTTCGAACGTCCCGGTCGCCTGGGCCCCGTCGCCCTGTGGACGGCTCTCCCGTCCTCCCTGGCGGGGCGCTACTCCCGCGACTACCACGGGCCCTCCGTCACCATGGGGCTCGCGCCCCGTAGGTTGATCCCGCGTTCGTCCCTGTTGTACGTCCGAGCGTGACTTAGTTAGGCGTCCGACTCATCTCCTTAATTGCCCTCACTGGGCAACGCTCCACGCCCCGAAGGTTGCGACGACCCTGGAAGCATGCCGTCGCAGAGCATGGCGCCGCTACCGGGTGCCTTGCCGGCGGATGCGTCTTTTCATCTTCTGGAGATTCGGCTTCAGGCAATCCAGCTTTCGCCATATCACGCGGGTCCCGCGACACCTCAGCCCTGACACCTGGGCCTGACCGTCGCTTTCCTGGCAGGCTGCTGTCCCTTTCACCTTTCGGATCCGGGTAATCCATTGGACCCAAGAACCTCCCTTCGAGTTCCTCCCGGCTGCGCCGGGAATACGACAGGGCGCCTCGCGGCGCATTTCCAATACACGCCGGTCGCCTCCATCGCCACCCGGGTGACCCCGTGTGCCTCCAGCCAATCGTGCAACACCAGCAACCCGCCGACCGTGGTCTTGAACTCGCGCACCTCCTGCGCACGGGACCCATCCGCTCCCGGCACCCGCACGCATGCGGTCACCTGCTCCTTGTGCACATCCAGCGCCGCCGGGCGCTCCACGATCACATCCATCTACGGCCTCCTCGGCTCGATCGACAACTCTCGTTATCCGCCAGGGGCCTCGGAAACAGACGAGTCTGAAGAGCGTGCTCACGGCAACAGTCCCGGGATCCGGGCGACGCTCCCACGCCAAACTATCGACGGGCTCACAGGCACCAGAGAGATTGCGGCGATCGGCAGACAACCCCGACCAGTTCGCCGCGCGACAGCCCTCGCCCTGCCACCCATTTTCACCCGCCGCGGGTGGGCGCAGCCCAGGGCAACTATCACGAAGTCAGACGCAAACCACCCCCACACGTCGTGGGGGCGTTGTGGTCAGAGCTGGGGATCGGCCGCGCGCTCGCGCGGGTCGCGGGCCCGCGCCGCTACCGACGCGAGATCGAGCGCGAGGTGTTCGCGATGGTCGCCCAGCGCACGATTGCGCCGGCGTCCAAGCTCGAGGCGACGCGCTGGGCGCCCAGGGAGGTCGTGCTGCCCGGCGTGGGCGAGCTCACCGACGATGGCCTGTACAGCGCGATGGACTTCCTGCTTGAGTGCTCAGAGCGCGGGCAGGAGGCGGTCTTCTTCTCGGTCGCGAACCTGCTCAACTCAGAGGTCGACATCATCTTCTTCGATTATCCGGCTAATCCGAGCGCAGACGAGTTCAGCGACGAGCCCGCGTTGGCGTTTGCGTAGCGCCTGAACGGCGGAGCTGTTCTTCGTGGCGGCGGACCTTGGCGGCGAGCGCTTCGAGCGTTTGTTGTAGCTGATCGACCTGGGCGGCGAGCGCGGTCAGCGTGAGCGTCTCGCCGGGCAGCGGGTGGCGGTGCTGGTCGATCAGCTCGCGCAGCCGGCGCTGGCGGTAGAGGGTGGCGCGGCTGATCCCGGTCCGCTGCGCGACCTTGGGGAAGGTGACGCGCTCGCCGGCGCGCACAAGCTCGGCGCATGCCGAGCGGACGGCCTTCAGCTGGCGGGCGGGATCGTCGCTCATGCGCCGGTGGCCTGGGCTTGGTCGATCAGCTTCTCCAAGCGGGCGATGAGGCGGCGGTGGCGCTCGGCCTCCTCGCCCCAGCCGCGCTGCTCGGCGTCGTTGGCGAGCAGCTCTGCGTCCTTGAGCTGGGCTGAGAGCACGGGCAGGAACGCGGCGTCGGTGCGGAAGTTCGGACAGTGCTCGCACACGTTGGTGTACGGGCAGGCGCCCTGGGCGGCGGTGCGCACGCAATAGCCGCCCGCCAGGCGGGCCTTGATCAGCGGCGCATCGCGCCAGTCGCCGGTGCCGGTGATCTCGGCCGTGGGCAGCGGGACAGTGCCGCCCGGCAGCGGCCCGATGTGGGCCTTCGCTTGGGCCAGCGCACGCTCGTAGTTGGCGCGGACGGTCGAGTTGAATAGCTTGCCGTACCGCAGGCTCATCGCCGCCGAGACGTGGCCGAGTAGCTCCATCAGCGATTGCACCGAGCAGCCGGCGTTGACCAGCGCGGTGGCGTAGGTGTGGCGCAGCTGGTGCGGGGTGACGTGCGGCAGCCCGGCGCCTGCGGCGGCGCGGGCGAGTTCGTCGCGGAGCGCCTGCGTGGAGACGCGCTTGCCGTGGTGGGTCAGCAGGAAGTCCGCGAGCCGGCCGGTCTCGGGGTGCGGCAGCGGCTCGCAAGGGCAGCGCTGTTCGACGATCCGGTCCACGAGCGGTAGCGTCTCCTCGTCCAGCGGCACCATCCGCTCTTGATCGAGCTTTGAGGGCGGGACCTTCAGCCACGCCCCGGCGCCCGGCAGCTCGTGCACGCAGTCAAGCTCAAGGTCGACGAGCTCACCGACCCGCAGACCGCAGGCGCGTGCCAGCAGTAGCGCGTCGGCGAACAGCCGCTTGGGCGAGGCTCCGAGCGTCTCCCGCAGCCGCCGGTCCTGGTCGGGCGGCAGGTATCGCGGCAGCGGCCGCGGCGCGCGCGGAACATCGCGCGGGAACACCAGGCGCCGCTGCGGCGAGTCCGCCCACTCCCACTCGCAGATGTCGGCCAGGAACCGGCCGAGCGTGATGATCCGGCTGCGCTGCTCGCCGACCGAGATCGTCCGCTCGGTGCCCTGCGCTGTCGCTGAGGCGACCGCGTTCAGATACGGCTCGATGTGGCGCTGGCGCTCCAGGCCGGCGAGCGACTCCAGCTCCGTGTCGCAGTCGACGAGAAAACGCCCGAAGTGCGCCAGGCGGATCGCGATCCCATGAATCGTCGAGCGGCGGTGCGTGCCCCGCAGCCGCTCGGTGTATGTCAGCAGCCGCTTGGCCAGCCAGGTCGGCACCCCGCCGAAGTGATGTGATGTGTCGGCGTGGTCGCGGCGGCGGCGGTTCGGCGGCGTGACCGTCACGATCCGCAGGTGGTAGAGCACCGCCCACGCGGCGTGCAGGAACCCGAGATCGTTATCCGGGCTCACCTCCTTCGCCTCCGCCCGGGCGCGGAACGCGGCCTCGAGCTCGCGCAGATTCTCGACTGACAGCTCGCGCATCGCACCGCCGGTCTGGATCAGAAGCCGGCAGACCACCCGCTCGGCCGCGCGCGTGCGGACATGCTCGGAGAACCCAAGCTCTGAGGCGGCCTGCTGAAAGCCCGCCAGATCGCCCTCCAGCCTGCTGCCGGCGGCGAGCTTCGTCAGGCTGGCGAACTTGCGGTGCGCCAGGTAGTCATAGCCGGGCCGCAGCCGGTCTGTGAGCAGCAGGAACGTGATGAACGGGCGAACGTGCTGATCGCACTCGAGTTGGACATCAAGCGGCTCTGAGGCGAACGTCTGCGGCTCAGGCCAGCGATCCAGGAACGCTCGTGCCCCGTCGCGGAACGAGCGGCAGCCGCGCCCACGACCGGCCAGCCACGCCCGGTAGGCGGCCAGCAGCGCATCGCGGCCGGCGATCGCGCGCAGCGGCCGGGCGGGCTCAGCCCTGGGCGCGCTGGACCTCGCGGGCGGCATCGAAGGCGGCGCGCACGTGCGCCGGCGCGAGGTGGACATAGCCGATCGACGAATCGATGTGCTCATGGTCGAGGAGCTCCCGGATCACCGGCAGATCAATGCCAGCCTCGGCCAGCGCGGTCCCGAACGTGTGACGCAACGCGTGCGGATGCGCGCGCGGCGCGCCCGACCGGGCGCGGTGGTAGCGAAACACCGCCCGCAGCCCCGCCGGGCTCAGCGGCCTGCCGCGATGCGGTCCCTTCCCGACCACGAACAGCGCCCGCTCCTCGGTCTCCGGGCGCTCGACCAACAGGTAGGTCTGGATCAGCCCGGCCACTTCGCGGTCGACCGGCACCCGGCGCTCCCGGCCGCCCTTGCCGCACACCCGCACCCAGCCGCAGGCGACATCGACGTCCTCCACGCACAGCGACAACACCTCCGCCGAGCGCAGCCCCGAGTACAGCATCAGCCCCGCGACCGCGCGATCCCGGAACGAGCGAAAGCTCTCAAGCAGCGTCTTGACCTCCTCCGCCGCCAGGCCGCGCGGCAGCCTCTTCGGCTCCCGTACCCGCAGCCGCGAGGAGGGCTTGGGCCGCGCCAGATGACCGAGCAGCCCGCCCCGCTCAGCGCGGGTCACGCGCCGACGCTCGGAGCCGCGCGGCACCGGGTTGACCGCCTCCGGGTCGCGCATCGCCCGATACTCGAACAACCCCGCGATCGCCACCAGCCGCCGGTTGATCGTCGCCGCCGCATACCCGGTGCTGCGCGCGTCGCGGATCGAGTACACGTTGCCACCCGGCTGCCCCTGCAGTTTCGCCTGACGGCAGAACGCCAGGAACCGCAGCAGCACCTCGGTCCTCACGTCCTCGAGCGCGACGCCCTCCGCCGCAAGCCAGCGACAGAACCCGAGCAGGTCGAACGCGTATGAGCGCACCGTCCGCGGCGAGTAGCGCCGATCAGCGAGATAGCCCAGGTACTCGTTGACCAAGCCGAACCGCTCGGCGCCGTCGCCCACGAGCGCCCAGCCTCCCTCGCGCTCCTCGACGCGCAGCTCGATCTCTCCGCTCATGCGACATGTATCTCACATGCCCAGGACGGAACCACCCCCCGCCCGAAGGCGCGCAAGCGCGTACGCGCTCCGCTCGTCGCAACGCTCCTCGCTCCGCGCGCACCCGCTTATCCCCGGCGTGAGTGGCTCTCCTCATCCTCAAGAGAGATCCACCCTCTACCCCCGGCGCAGATGGTCCACGTTCCAACCGGGCCTGCTCCGGGCCTTGCGCGACAGCTTTAGCCGGTTAAAGGAGACACGACCTCGACGTACTTCGAGATCGAGGCCGACGACGACGACGACGACCACCTCGACGACGCGGGTGAGGCGGGTGAGGCGGGCGACGCGGAGCCGGCCGGCGATGCGCCGCTGACCGAGGCCGGGCTGCGGCGCCTGGGGCACTCCAAGGACCATCGCCCCGACCGACCGCAGGTCGTGATCGCGCTGGCCGTCACCCGCGACGGGATCCCGGTCAGGGTCTGGATGTGGCCAGGCAACACCTCAGACCAGACCGTGATCGAGTCCGTCAAGGACGACCTCGGCGGCTGGAAGCTCGGGCGCTGCGTGTGGGTCGTGGACTCCGGCTTCTCAAGCCAGGAGAACCTGCGCTACCTGCAGCGCGCCGGCGGGCACTACATCGCCGGGATGAAGCTGCGCTCCGGGACCGCGGAGGCCAGGCTCGCCCTGCAGCGCCAGGGCCGCTACCACACCGTCGCTGAGAACATGACCGTCAAGCAAGTGATCGTCGGCGACGGGCAGGCGCGCCAGCGGTTCGTCGTCGCGCGCAACCCGCGCGAGGCTGAGCGCGACCGCACGCGCCGCGAGCAGACGATCACACGCCTGCAAGACCGGCTCTCACAGCTGCAGCAGACGCGCGGCAAGGCGCACGAGAAGGCCGCCTGCAAGCTGCGCGCACACCGCAGCATGGGCCGCTACCCGCGCCAGACCAAGACCGGCCGGCTGATGATCGACCGCGCCAAGATCCGCGACCAGGCGCGCCTTGACGGCAAGTACCTGATCAGCACCTCAGACGACACGCTCACCCCCGAGGACATCGCGCTGGGCTACAAGAACCTGCTCGAAGCCGAACGCGGCTTCAACGACCTCAAGGGCACGCTGCTGATGCGCCCCGTCTTCCACCGCAAGGAAGACCGCATCCGCTCCCACGTCCTGATCTGCTTCCTCGCGCTCGTGATCATCCGCGTCGCCGAGATCCGCGCCGCTGACACCTGGCGCACGATCGGCGACGAGCTCGGCCGCATCAAGCTCGGCCGGTTCCGCTCACCCGACGGCGAGTTCACCCAACGCACCGAGCTCACCGCCGACCAACGCCAGCTGCTCAAGAAGCTCGGCGTCCCCGAACCACCACGCTTCGGGCACATCACGCCCGCCCAAGCCAAGCAACCGTAGGCACACGCCGCACAAGCGCACAAACCCCCGGAAACCCGCGCCACACGCGAGTTTTCCGCCTCAAGACGTGCCTACCAACTTCGGAAGTCGGGTTCGGTTGGTCAGGAAGAACCGTTCGATTTTCCCTTTCGTGGTCGCAGCGCGCGGGCTTGCGTGAATCAATTTCACCCCGAGGACGGCGCATGCGCGGAGCAGTTGTGAGGACACGAACGCGGAGCCGCGGTCAACCAGAATCGCCGCCGGAACGCCACGGGACATCAACCCGGACCGCAGCGCGGCCTCGAGGCGGAACACGTCCTCGCCGGTACCCCACCGCCACCCGACCAACATGCGGGAGTGATCATCGATGAACGCGAGCAGCACCGCCCGCCGCGCCGTCCAGGACCGGGCCGTGTAACCCGTCCCCCGTCCACAACTCGTTGCGCGCGGCGGCCTCGAAGCGGCCATAGACCTTCCCCGGCGAGCGGCCATCGCCCCGGACGTTCAACCCGGCGCGGGCCAAGTGCGTCTGCAAGGTCCGCAACCCCGGCCCACGGTCACGGTCCTCGGCGGTGCTGAGCATGATCTCGTGGACCTGCGCCGCGGTCCGCTCCGGCCGTTCGCGCTTGAGCGCGAACGCCAGCTTTAACGTCTCGGCCGGCGTGCGCACCGGAACGACCCCGTGGTTGGGGAACGAGCGCGTCGAACCCACCGTGACGGTACGCGCGGACCCACCGCCCCAGCGTCGTGCGACTGACCCTGACCAGCCGACCGTCCGGCCCGACATGCTCACCGTCCGCCAACGCGCGCAGCAGCCGGCCACGCTGCGCCTTCGACAGACCAGGGGTAGGCAGCGTCGCGGATCAACGTGTACCGGAACAGGCCGGTCTCCCGGCGGCCGTCCTCATCCATCAAATGCCTCCCGCGCTCTCGCTCATCGAGCGCGGGACCCTCTCAACTCACGTCACGCCCTCCAAGGGTCGATTCGTGTTGCCAAGCAGCCGTCCGCCCGAGAACCGCGACGCGATCTCCCACGGTTCGGCCGGCTCGCCCGGCCCGAACCGCAGCACCCACGCCCGCGCGGTGATCGCGATCGCTTCCAACGCGTCCGCGACGCCGCCACCGGCGGGCATCACCGGCCCGAGCTCCGGATCCAGCACGACCGCGCACCGCGTGAAATGCGCCCGGATCTCCTCCGCCCGCTCAGCGAACCGGCGCAGCCAGCCACGCACCGTCTCCGGATACGCCCCCAACCGCGCCGCGATCCGCCGGAACCCCTCACCCGCGACGTTCGCCTCGATCGCCTCGCCGATCACCGCCACCTCGTCCTGCCGACGTGAGAACGCCAGCTGCGGCAACAACACGTGCGTCCCCAAGCAGCCCCGGCACCGCGCCCGCCGCGGCCCCAACAACCTGTTCCCCGCCCGGCAGCGCAGCACCCGCTCCCTCGCGTGCCCCCACGGACCCAGAACCCCACGGCACGACGGACAGCCCAACAACCCGCCGACCAGCTCAGCCTCCACCAACACCAGCTCGGTGCCTACGATCAACATCGGGTGCCACCTCCGGCATCAAGAGAGCCCTCCCGACGCAACAGCCAAGCTGGCGGGAGGGCTCTCGCGCGTTCACGAACGCGCGAAGCCTGCCAACCCCGCGACCACGACGAACGGCACCATCACCCCCGCCGGTGACCAAACTCAACGGCGCTCAACATGCGGCGAGCTATGACGGGGCGTGGCTTCTTGATGCGACTAGCCGCCCGTGACTCCCATCCCCCACCGTGCGGAACCGGATATGAATATCGAGCGGGCGCATCTGGGAATCCTGGCGATCGTCAGGGGCGCCGACTCAGAACGATCAGCGACGTAACGGCCTCGGCGCACCCGCCGGTGTACAGCCCAGCACACTGGTGGCACGCCGGCGTCGGCCGCGCACGTCGTGCGAACGTGACCGTGCCGATCATAAGCCTCATCGCGCACTTCCGTTCGGTGCATAGTGCCAAACTCGGTGATCTTCATGGCTTCGACGCGGACGCTGCCGGGCGCCGACCTCGCTTATCTGCTGGACAAGGCCGAGCTGCACGTCCACCTCGAGGGGACTCTGGAGCCGGATTTGATGTTCGCGATCGCCGAGCGCAACGGCAGCGCGCTGCCCTACCCAGACCTGGTATCGGCGAGGACCGCGTACAACTTCGGCAGCCTGCAGGACTTCCTCGACGTCTACTACGCGGCGTGCGAAGTGCTGCGGACCCGCGAGGACTTCCGCGATCTCACCGTTGCCTACCTTGATCGAGTCGTCAAGGACAACGTCCGCCACGTCGAGCTGTTCTTCGATCCGCAGACGCACACCGCGCGCGGCATCCCGATCGGCACGGTCATCGAGGGGATCAGCGACGGGCTGGCGGTCGGTCGGGAGTGCTACGGGATCAGCTCGCGCCTGATCCCGAACCTTCTCCGTCACCTCAGCGCCGAGGATGCGATGCGAACGCTCGAGGATGCGCTGCCCTATCGCGATCGCATTCTGGGCTGGGGTTTGGACTCTTCGGAAGTCGACAACCCGCCGTCGAAGTTCGCCGAGGTGTTCACCGCTGCGCAGGGGTACGGCTTTCACACCGTCATGCACGCCGGTGAGGAGGGACCGCCGGAATACGTCTGGCAGGCCTTGGACCTCGGCGCGGAGCGCATCGACCACGGGGTGCGGTCCCTAGAGGATGCGAGGCTAATCGCACGGTTGGTCGGCGAACGGATCCCGCTGACAGTCTGTCCGCTATCAAACGTGCGGCTGCGCGTGTTCGACCGGATCGAGGATCACAACCTCCCACGGCTGCTCGCACGAGGAGTCCTCGCCACCGTCAATTCGGATGATCCGGCCTACTTTGGTGGCTACATCGGCGCCAATTTCGCCGCGGTTCGAGCCGCGGGTCTCAGCGACGCGCAGCTCGTCCTACTCGCCAAGAACAGCTTCACCGCGGCGTTCCTGCCGCCGGCCGAGAAGCAGCGCCACATCGCAGCAATCGACGACGTCGCAGCGCGGTACACCCGTCCCGCGCGCTCAGTGGACTAGACAAGCGCGGTAGCAGAACCGGCAGCTTGCAGCGCAAAGCACCGTTTGGACTCCCGCCCGAGCAGATCACCTCCGCTGCCGTCCATAGCATGGATTATCGAGCTGAGATTATGGAACCCGCCGACAGGCCGTTACGCCTTGCTCAGGGTCCGCTGTCGAGCCCGTGCTTCTGGCGTATCGGACGGTCGATTTTCAGCTGATCCGCCTACGCATTTGGAGGTCTGCATCGAGCAGACGCTCGGGCAGTTGTGGTTCCGCTGTGGTCGAGCGCTGCCGCTTGAGCGCACGCTCCCTCAAGTCCCCGCCTGATCCCGCGAGCCGTTTCTCGGATTCCTAGGAGAGCCGGTGGATCGGACGCTCCCGGGAGTTCGGTCGTCGTTGCGCCCAGCGCAGCGGCAGGCTCCTTGAGCACGTGTCGACTGTGGACACCGCCCGTGATGTGGATCTGTTGCGGCGCGCGGTGGGCGATCGGTGGATGAATCATCTTGGCGCTTCTCCTGGAGCCTTTCTGGGCGCCACGCACGCGAATCTGTCTCCGGACCGGGTGCGTGCGATGGTGCTGGACGGGGCCATAAACCCGACGGCCTGGGTGGGCCCGCAGCTGAAGGCCAACGGCGGCAGGTTCTTGCCCACGCATCTGCGCCAACGCTCCGATCAGGGCGCGGCGAAGACGCTGCGTGCTTTTCTTGATCTGTGCGGTCGTGCCGGTGTCGCGCACTGCCCTTCTCGGCGGGCAGCGCTGCGGCAACCCGGTCGAAGTTCGCCGCGCCGCTGGCGCGGCTGCCCAGACAGCCCGTCAAGGGGAAGATCGGCTACGCCGAGCTGGTGTCCGCGACGATCGCTGCGCTCTACGGCGCACCGGGCTGCAGCGGGTGGGCGCCGCGCTCCAAAACGTGTGGACGACGGGAGCGGCAAGCCAGGCCACCGCCAGCCCATCGCTGCTGACGTCCAACGATCCGGCGCGCAGCCCGCCGCGGGCGGCGCGGGCGAGCGACAGGTACGCCGGGTTCGAACAGCAGGCGGCGATCCTCTGCTCGGAGAGCCCCAACCCAGCCCGGGACGGAACGGACCGGGGGTGCGCTAGGTCGCGTTGCCTTGATTGCCCTGCCCTTGTCCCGGAACTCCTCCGTTGCCTTGACCCTGATCGCCCTGGCTTCGATTGCCCTGGCCTTGTCCTGGAACTCCTCCGTTGCCTTGACCCTGATCGTCCTGGCCTTGATTGCCCTGATCACCTTGACTGCCTGAGTTGTCTGGAGGCGTGGTGGGCGGATTTCGGGGCGTCGGCGGCTCAGGTTGGGTAGGAGGCGCCGACGGCGGCGTAGTCGTCGGAGGCAGGGTAACCGGTGGAGTTGTGGCCGGCGGCGGCGTGGCCGGAGGAGTACTGCTAGGCGGCGCTGTCTTTGGGGGCGCTGTGCTTGGGGGTGCAGGATTGGTGGGCGTAGGTTTCGGTTGCGCACGAGGCGGTTGTGTACTAGACGGTCGTGTAGACGAGGGTGGCTTTGGACGTGGTGATCTCGTGTACCCACGTGGTGGAGTGCGAGGGGGTGGTGTGCCCGGAAGGGTGATACGCGGTGGAGGAGTCTGCGATGCGGGCGAGCTTGACACCGGCGCGGCAGAAGCAACATTAAAATCAACGAAAACGCGATTGGTGGTCCTAGTGGAGCGGGTACCGATGGACCTCGAAACAGCAGCGATTACCGGCACGCTATAGCTAACGCTTGTTCTACTACTACTAGGAATTTGCGGTGCACGAGTGCCGATAGATCCCTTTCCTCCGTGTCTAGGCACAGCACCGTGCGATGACCTCACACGCGCGCTGTTTTCATTAGACACTAAGGCCTTAGTAGCGCGTGCGATGTTTCCCGTGACACCCATAGTGGTTCCGGTGACTGCCACGACAAGCGGAGGGCGCCCGTGCCTATGGGCCACGCCGAGAGGTACAGCCGCGACGGCAACCGCGCCAACGACCATCGCGGTCAAAGACGCTGCCATCCCAGAGCGCACCATGCGGGCGAAAGCATTCTGAGGTGAGGTCGCCAACGACCACAATACCGATCCCCGTCTGCCGGAGTAGTACGCAGTGAACGCGCGCACCGGTACAGGGTCAAATTGGTTTCCAGCCTCCTTAGCTAGAACATCGAGCGCCTGCTTGTGGGCCAACCCTGGACGATAGGGGCGGTCTGATGTGATCGCGTCAAAGGTATCGGCGACCGCGATGATCCGCGCCCCCAGCGGAATCTGTGCACCCTTCAACCCGGATGGGTAGCCAGTTCCATCGAACCGCTCATGGTGATGGCGCACAATCGCTGTGAGCCCGGAATCCCCCAGACCCTCAACCATCGCGGCACCCTCGTCGGCGTGGCGCCGCATGATCGCAACCTCAGCGTCGGTGAGCCTGCCTGCCTTCCCGAGAATTTCCGGTGGTGTGTGAAGCTTGCCGACATCGTGAATCGCGGCGGCCGTCTGGACGCCGATCGCTTGCTCACCTAATAAGCCCATCCTGTGCGCGGTGCCCGTGGCGTGGCGAGCCACGCGGCGCGAATGGCCAATGAGGTAGGGATCTTTAGCGTCCAACGCAATCGCAAGCTGCTTGAGTAACCGCACTCTTTGCTCGGCGCTCTCGCCTGGCTCACTCGAACCCAACTGGCCGAGTACCGGGATCACACGGGCTATCTGGCGCTCAAC
The DNA here is from genome assembly GCA_963836065.1 of uncultured Solirubrobacterales bacterium. Lineage (GTDB taxonomy): Bacteria > Actinomycetota > Thermoleophilia > Solirubrobacterales > Solirubrobacteraceae > Palsa-465. Next base: position 54,976 of record CAWIII010000021.1, on the reverse strand, counting down.
GTACACGCGACGCAACCAACCCCACACCAACAAGTCGCTAAACAGCACGTCGCCTGAGCGTCGACGGCGCATCCAATACGCGCTGCCAGCAAACGAGGCAATCAGCGACAGTACGACTGCTAGGCCCAGACAAATCCAGGCCCCCGAAATAATGCCATCCGCGTGCAGCCCCCACACCAGTGCCGCGGGAATCACGGCCACGAGCGTCGTCGCTACCAGAACCTGCGGTAAGTACGCCAACGCAGGATCGATGCTCGACGTCCCGTCGATCTTGAAAGCATCCCGCTCGTCGTGCAAACTGGCATCCTTAGAAGCGAGCATTACGCTTGCAATCAACTACTGGCGGCCTCGAACGACCGGACGGCCACTCAGCCTGTCGGGAATGACCTCGATAAAGCGCAAGTCCGAGAGCGAACGCACGGCCCGCCCGCCCCTCAGCAAGTTCGGGCAGACAGCGCAGGATCTGACCATGAATCCGCCGAGCGTCCCTGAGGCACGAACGCGAATAGTTGCTACAGCGAGCGGAACTTGAAAGCGTCTCGGAGTGCGGGCACAATGATCACCCTCCTGGTAAATGACCCACGCTTGGTTGGCCTTATAGCCCCCGTTCCCGACACCAGGATTCTCGATCCCCTTTGCCTGGCTCGGATCGACCTCGCCAAACGTAGCCGCGGTCCATCCGGGGCCATCCCGATCCTTCACCTGCACACCCTGACGCTCATCGAACACGAGCATCGACTCTAGCGACCAGCGCCGGACGCGATTCACGCGATGTGGCCCACACGCCCGCGCGAGTGCTCCCGCAGGCATTTGGGATTTGCGCGCCCAGGCCACGCAACCACCGATGTTGCGAGCCGGCGGGGGGTGGAAGATGACCCACGAGCGGGTCCGCGACGCTCGCCTTCCTCAGAACCTCAGCCCGCGACGCCAGCGGGATCGCGCGCTTGCTGCGGGATCAAACTTCCAACGAGAGGTCGCTATGATAAGCGCGTCGCGCAGATGGTGATAGCGCTCGACACCTTGCCGAAATCGAGGGCACGAGCAGCTCCGAGCTGTCGGCCGCGGTGCTCTGCATCACCACCAGTGACACCAGTCTGGAACTTTGAAGATGTGTCAAACAGTCGGGAGCCCGCCCACCGGGGCAGGCTCCCAACCACGTGCCGGTTAGGTTTGCGCCGGCTTTTCCTCGCCGTAGACGATCAGGCCGTACAGGATCCACACGCAGAGCGCGAAGATCGCCAATGACCACCACGGATGTGCTCCGCCGATCGATAGCAGCGACTCGAGCGCGCCAATAGTGGCGGCGATGATCCCGATCACCCGGCCGTAGCCTCCGCCGCCGAAGAGCGAGAACCCGGCGGTGAGCTGGATCACGCCGACGATGATCGTGATCCACCCCCAGGTGTGGAGGCTCGAGAACACGTACTGCGTGCCGTTGAAGAAATGAGCGTTGCCCACCGCGGCGATCCCGTAGATGATGTTGAGCGTGCCGATGATCAGCAACAGGATCGCGACGAACACCGCCCGGCCGACACCTCTCATGTGCGCTTCCTTTCTCTCGAGGGCGCCGTCGTCGACGGTCGCCTGATTCGCGTGACGAGTTCGCATTCGGCGCCGCGAATCCTCTATCTCCAGACTCCGAGGCCAGAGATTGCTGCCTCGATGCCTGGATGCTGCTAGGACGCTTCAACGCCATTCCCCCGAACGACTTCTCTTATCGGAGACCATCAACGACCCGTCCAAGACGATGTCGGTAAGGCGCCAGCGAGACTAAGCGCCGGCAGCCTCCAAGGGGGTGCGCGGTGGACGGTCGCTCACTGAGACTCCGCCCGCCCGGGTCGGCATCCCGCGCTTGATGGAGATTCGGCGTCTCACTTGGCCCGACCGCTGACTAGTCTCACTGTCCGAGGGTATACGGACGCTCGCGGGAAATGCCTGGAGTTGCTCTGCTCCACCGAGAAGCAGGGCCTCACCGCCCAGCGCAACGCGCTCCGCGCTCGGTGTCGACGATAAGCGGATCTACCTCAACCACGGGATCATCAGCTGCAACCGGCACGGCCCCCCGGAGAAAGCGCTCGCGGCTGTCAAACAGGGCGACATCCTCATGGTGCCGTAGCTCGACCGGCTTCTCGCCGACCGTCCTGGACGCGCGCCAGAATCGGGCCAGAGGGCAGGGCAACACCTCACCCTACTTGCAGAAACCGACTATTTGCAGGGCTTCCTTACGAGGTCTTCACGTTTGCGATTCGCCCTGATGTGATGGGGTGTTTCGAAAGCCTTCTGCTGTCGACCACAGTTAAGCGCGTGGCGACCACACCGGCCGGAGCGATCAACGTCCGCGTGTCGGCGGGGGGATCGTCCTGGCAGGCGCACCCGGCCCGTCCGCAACGGGTGAGGCGCTCTTGGATCGAGCCGGGCAGCACGTTCGTTGAGCGAGCGATCTTCGCGAGTTCGTTGGCGATCGCGCGTGCCTCATCGCGCTGGGCCTGTTCGATCCTCATCGGGGCAGTCTGGCAGAGCGGTCAGCCATTCCGTCCTGATCGTACGGTAGATCTACCGGCAGATAGAGATCGCCTATGGCGAGCGCTCCAGGCCCCACGCTGAGCCAGACCGACACCGCCTGCAGGCTGGCGACGGCGATCGCCGCCTACGCTCCCGGCTCGCTGTCGGCGCAAGCAGCGGAATTCGTCCGTGCGGTCGTGGCGCGGGCTCAGCCGGGCACGCCGGCGCAGGCGAAGGCGCTGTTGTTCGCGGCCGCACAGCTCGCCGTCTTCGGCGAGTCGGTGGGGCTTGAGCTCTCACCCACGGTGCTGCTCGCCCCGACGGTGATCGAGCGTTTGATCGTGCTGGGCGCGGGCACGATCACGCCGCCGACGCCACGCACGCTCAGAACTAATCTGCGTGCGCTGGCCCGCGCGCTTGACGCTCATCCCCAGCCGGCTGCGGTGCCGCTGGGGCGCGAGCGCGCCAAACCTCCGTACAGCGACTCAGAGATCGCGGGGTATCTGGCGCTGGCTCACGCGCAGTCCACGCGCGCGCGGCGGATGCGCGCGAGCGCGCTGATCTGCCTGGGGGCGGGCGCGGGGCTGATCGGCTCAGAGCTGCGCCACATCACCGGCAGCGACGTGATCTGGCGCTCCGGCGGGCTGGTGGTGATCGTCGGCGGACGCCGGGCACGCGTCGTCCCCGTGCTCGCGGCCTTTCACGAGCCGCTCACGGCAGCGGCCGCGTTCGCCGGCGAGCGCTACCTCGTCGGCGGAAGCGCTCCGGATCGCAAGAACCTCACCGACACGCTGACCGCCGCGCTGTGCCGCAACGCGGGGCTGCCGCGGCTCGAGGCCGGGCGGCTGCGCGCGGCTGGCTGTGCCGGTGCGCGGAGCTGATCGGCCTTCAGGCGTTCATGCAGGCGGCCGGCGTGCGCTGCTCACAGCGGCTCGGCGATCTCGTGAGCTATCTGCCCGCGGCGGAGGAGGAGGAAGCGGTAGCGCTGCTCGGAGGCGCAGCTTGAGGGCGACGCTTCAGCGCCTCGAGCAGGTCCTCGATGCCTCCGGGGTGTCCAGGCGGATCGAGACGCTGTTGCCTGTCGGAGTGCGCCCCCGCCAGCTGCTGGTGCGCACGCTGCTGCTCGGGATGCTGCTCGTCGCCGCCGACAAGCGCCCGGCGTTGCTGACCGGCGTGCACCAGGCGCTGAGGGGCTGCCCGAGCGCGAGCGCACGCAGCTCGGGGTGATCGCCCAGTGGAAGACAGGAAAGCACGAGCTGACCTACCGCCAGGTCGAGCGCACCTTCTCATGATGGTCGACAAGCTCGCCAAACAGAAGCCCGACGGCAGCCCGTCGGAGGTCCTCTCCGAACTCCTGGACGCGCTGCTTGAAGCGAGTGTCAAGGAGCTGGGCGAGCCGGGATCGAGCTCCTACGCCATCGACTGGACCGACCACGAGACCTGGTCGCGCCCGCCACGCAAGAAACACAGGACCCCGAGGGTGCTGAGCCGGTCGCAAACGATGCTGAGCCAGGAACGCCAAAGCAGGGCGGGGACTGCGCCGATCCTGAGACCTCCTGGGGGCGTCGACGCGGCGACGCTCCCGGCCAGAAGGACGAGGCGTTCTTCGGCTACTACCTGCAAGCCGCCACAATCGTCAAAGACGAGAAATGCCCCAAGGTGCCAGAGCTCGTGCGGCGCGTGCTGCTCACCAGCTGCGACCCCGACCCGCCGTCCGCGTTCGTTCCCGTGCTCGACCGCATCGTCAAAGACGGCATCGAGCTCGGCGATCTCTTGGCCGGCTCCGGCTACTCCTACCGCGTGGCGGAGGACTGGGCGCTGCCAGTCAGGCGGCTGGGGGCGCGCCTCGTCCAGGACCTGCACCCCAACGACCAAGGGACGCAGAGCACCCACGAGGGCGCGATCTGCTTCAACGGCAGCCTCTACTGCCCGGCCACAATCGAAGGCGCTCTTCGAGCTCTCACCGCCACAGCGCGGTGCGCAGGTATGCGGTGGCCTGGGCGATCGCTGCTCCCGCGGCGTTGGTGCCGCGCAGGGCGTTGAGCATGATGAAATCGTGGGTGATGCCCTCGTACCGGATCGCGGTGACGTCCACTCCGGCCTCGCGGAGCTTTCGTCCGTAGGCCTCGCCCTCGTCGCGGAGCACGTCCGCTTCTCCGGTGATCGCGAGCGCCTTGGGAAGCCCGGCGAGGTCATCGCACGTGGCGCGCAGCGGCGAGGCGGTGATCTCGTTGCGCTCGTTCTCGTCAGCGGTGTACTGGTCCCAGAACCACTTCATCGCATCGCGGGTGAGGAAGTAGCCGTCGGCGAACTGGTGGTAGGAGTCGGTGTCGAAGCTCGCGTCGGTGACGGGGTAGAACAGGACCCGGGCGGCGAGCTTCGGCCCGGAGCGCTGCTTGGCCATCAGGGTGATCGCGGCGGCCATGTTGCCGCCGACGGAGTCGCCGGCGACGACGGTCCGTGATCCGTCGAGGTTCTTCTCCGATCCGTCCTCGGCCACCCACGTCAGGGCGGCGTAAATCTCCTCGATCGCCGTCGGATAGCGGGCTTCGGGTGAGAGGCTGTAGTTGGTGAACACCACGGCGGCCCCGGTGCCGACCGCCAGCTCGCGGATCAGGCTCGTGGGTGTGGGCGTTGCCGAATACCCAGCCGGCCGCGACGGTGTAGAACACAACGGGCAGCTGGCCGGTCGCCCCGTTGGGACGGAGAATGCGGATTGACACGGCTCCGGGCGGGCCGCCGGGAATGGTCGTGTCCTCGATATCGACATCGGGCTTTTCGATCTCGCCGGATTGGACCTGATCGACGGTCTTGAGTCCCTCGACCGGGCCGAGGTCGTACAGGTAAGGGGGGTTGGCGGTCGCGTCCGCGAATTCCAGGGCGGCGGGTTCTAGGACGACCGGTGCGACTGTGGTTACTGCGGACATGTGATTCTCCTTACTTGTCCAACGGCCCGCTGTCAAGCCCTCGAGTCAAATGGGCACGGCGGCGGTGTTGTCTGGGGGGGGCGTTGCCGCGTTCGATGGGCGGGTGTTGTGCGCGCGGGCGCCCGGCCTTACTTTGGTCCGCGATCCGGGTTGGTTCCGGGTCGGCGACATGATGGTCGATGGGGTGAATCCCGCTGGGGTAAGCGTTGCGGCCGCTCGTTCTTTCTAGGCCGTCCACGAGGTGTCGGCAGGAGAATGCCGGGAGCCGGCCGCGGTGCATCGGTGTGAGTGAGGACTTGGCGCGCACGGACTGAGAAGGGGGGTCATGCAGGCGACAGGGCGTCCTCGCCGAGGTCTCGGAGCGTGTGGTAGCAGCGTTTGAGGATCTTGCGCGCGAGCGCGAGGCAGGCGCGGTTGCCGCCGATCCGCTGAGCGGCTTGGAGGTAGTAGTCGCGGTCCGGGCTGCGGGGATGCCGGGCCTGCTGGGCGGCTTCATACAGCGCCCATCTGAGCGCGGGCGGTCCTTGGCGGGAGAGCCTGCCGGGCGCGCGATGCGCGTCGGATTGTTTGACGGTGATGTCCAGGCCGCCGTAACGAACGGCGTCGCGAGAGTTGTCAAACCGCCTGGCGTCGCCGAGCTCGGCGAGGATCGTCACGGCACACAACCCACCGATCCCGTAATGCGCGGCGATCAGCGCCTTGCAGCCCGTCTGCCGACGCGCATAGTCGCGCAGCTCGGTGGTCAGCGGCGCAAGCTGGATGTCGAACGCGTCGATCATCGCAAGCGCCACAGTGACCTGCTCACGCGCGGTCGCGGGCAGCGGCTGGGTGGCGAGCCACTCGCGGCCGTCGGCGGTCATCAGGTCGCGCTTGTGCGGGCAGCCATGGTGATAGAGCACCGACTGGATCCGCTGCTGCCACTCGGTGCGCTGATGGCTGAGCGTGTGCCGGCAGCGGACTCGGGCGCGGAGATCGAGGATGTGATCGGGCGGGATCCACGACTCCGGCAACCGGCCGATCAACAACAGCTCCCGCAGATGCCGCGCATCAGCCCAGTCGGTCTTCGGGCGCTTCTTCGGTCCCCGCAGCCCGCTCGTCTCCGCCGGCTCGGCCAAGTGCACCCCGGCGCCGACCCGGTCAAGCTCCTCGACCACGAACCGCCAGCCGGTCGTCGCCTCCAACGCAACCTCGAGCTGGCGCCCGGCGAACCGTCCCAGGAATCGCCCGACCGCAGCCCGGTCCGCCGGCGCCACCCGCCCCCGCGAGATCTCGCCCGTCTCCAGGTCGATCCACTCCGCCGTGATCTGCGCCCGGTGCTGATCGAGCCCCATCACGATCGGCAACCGCCCCGCCGCCTCTCCCTTCCCAAGCCCGTCCTCTGTCTCAAGCGCCATAAGAGCTGTCACGCGGGCAGCGTCCAGCCCGACCCATCGCGCACCTTGGGCCACGGTCGGTACCTCCTGTTCGAATTTGGGGCTCTCCTCTCCGTTTAGACCCTATGGAGGACCGGCTGCCGCGATGTCGAAGTGGTCGGCACTCCCCGCGCAGGCTGCGGGGTAAGTCTTCGCGCTGAGGATTGCACCCTCGGCGCGGGGCCCACAATCTACGAGAGGAGCGCCTGATGGCTGACGGTATCCGTTTTATCTCCAGTCGGGCGTTATCTGAAGTTGGGGCTGCGAAGAGCTGATGGATGCCGGGTTTCCCGGATCGGCTCCGTGATCGACTTCGCATAATCGCCCGCCTCGGTTGAGGGTTCCGTCCGGTTCTTGTTGATCGGACGGGAGGTATCGATGAGGTGGCATCTGTGGGTTCCGAGCGTGTCGGGGCCGTTGGCGCCGTGCGCGGACGGGTATGAGCGGTGGCTCGTGGCGCGGGGGTACTCGCGTGGGACGGTCCAGTGCCGGTTGTGGCAGCTGGGTCAGCTGAGCGGCTGGCTGCAGCGCGAGGGCCTGGCGGTCGGTGAGCTTAACGCCGGGGTCGCGGCGCGATTTGTGGTGGCGCTGCGTCAGGCTGGCTATCGCTCGTATGTGACTGGGGCGAGCATGCGGGTTCCGCTTGCGTATCTGCGGGAGATGGGCGCGGTCCCGGCGCCAGCTGCTGGGTCGGGGCCGGTTGAGGAGCTGCTCGCCGACTTCCGTGTGTACCTGGCGAGCGAGCGGGGGCTGGTGGCTGGGACGGTCCGTAACTACGAGCGTGCCGCGAGGACTTTCTTGGAGGATCGCGTCGGGCGGGTCGGCGGGCTCGAGCTGGGGCGGCTGGAGGCCGCGGATGTGAGCGGGTTCTTGGCGCGAGAGTGCCCGCGGCGGTCGGTGTCCGGGGCGATGGATCTGGCGGCGAAGCTGCGGCCGCTGTTGAGCTATCTGCATGTTGCGAGATTGATCGAGGCGCCGCTGGTGTGGGCGGTGCCGAACGTCGCGGATCTGCGGGGCCGGTCGCTTCCGAAGGGGGTGTCGCCCGAGTGGGTCGCTGCGATGCTGGCGGGCTGCGATCCCGAGCGCGCGATCGGACGCCGGGATCTGGTGGTCCTGCTGTTGCTCTGGAGGCTGGGGTTGCGCGCCGGGGAGGTCGCCGCGATCGAGCTCGACGACGTCGATTGGCGGGCGGGCGAGCTGCTGGTGCACGGCAAAGGTCACCGGGAGGACCGGATGCCGTTGCCGGTTGACGTCGGCGACGCGCTCGTCGCGTATCTGCGCGTTCGCCGGGTCAGCGAGCATCGCGCCTTGTTCTTGTGCGAGCTGGCGCCGTTCGGTCCGCTCACCAGCGACGTCGTCGCGACGATCGTGCGGCGCGCGTGCCGTCGCGCCGGGGTGCCGGAGGTCGGACCGCACCGGCTGCGACACACGGCCGCCACCGAGATGCTGCGTGCGCGCTGCTCGCTTGAGGAGATCGCGCAGGTGCTGCGCCACCGCCAGCTCGAATCGACGGCGCTATACGCGCGCGTGGATGTGGATTCGCTGCGAGCGCTGGCGCTCCCGTGGCCGGGAGGCCGGTCATGAGCCAGTTGCAGGACGCGCTCGACGACTATCTGACGATCCGCCGGCAGCTCGGGTTCAAGCTGGAGAACGACGGGCGGCTGCTCGCGGAGTTCGTCGCGTTCGTCGAGCACGCCGGCCACACCACGGTTACGACGCAGCTCGCTGTCGCATGGGCGCGCCAGCCGGTCGGCGTCAAGCCGCACCGCTGGCGCCAGCGGCTCGGGATGGTCCGCAGGTTCGCCCGGTACCTCGCCACGCTCGACCCGGACACGGAGATCCCGCCGGCCGATCTGCTGCCTGCCCGTCAGCAGCGGATCGCGCCCTATATCTACTCACCGGCCGAGATCGAAGCGCTGATGTCCGCTGCTGGCAGCCTCTCCCCGGCGGTCCGGGCTGCGACCGTGCGCACCGTGATCGGGCTACTAGCCGTGACGGGCATGCGGATTGGCGAAGTGCTCGCGCTCGACGACAGCATGGTCGACCTCAATGCAGGCGTGATCACTGCGACCGGGAAGTGGAGCAAGCAGCGCGAGGTCCCGCTGCACCCGACAACCGTCGTGGCGCTGCGCGATTACCAGCTGACCCGCGACCGGCTGCGGCCCGATCGCCCCACAGGCGCGCTGTTCATCGCCCGCCACGGCCAGCGGCTGACCAAGGGCGCGTTTCACGACGCGTTCCGGGAGCTGCTCGTCGAGGTTGGGCTCGAAGGCGCCGGCGAGCGCGCCCGACCGCGCCCGCACGATCTCCGGCACGCTTTTGCGGTCCGCACCCTGATCAACTGGCACCACGCCGACACGGATGTCCGCCGCGAGCTGCCCCGGCTCTCGACCTACCTCGGGCACGTGCACCCGTCGGACACCCATTGGTACCTGCAAGCGGTACCTGAAGTGCTCGAGCTCGCCGCCCGCGACCTCGATCAGCTCCTCGGAGGTGATCTGCGATGACGCAGCTCGCGCCCACCATGCAGGCGTTCTTCACCGACCGCCTGATCAATCAGAAGAACGCCAGCTCTCGCACGATCGCCGCCTACCGCGACACGATGCGGCTGCTGCTCGCGTTCGCCACCGAGAAGACGGGCACGCCACCCAGTCGGCTGGACATCGAGGATCTCGACGCGCCGTTGATCGGCGCGTTCCTGGATCACCTCGAGCGCGCGCGCGGCAACAGCTCCAGGACCCGCAACGCGCGCCTGGCGGCGATCCATTCGCTCTACCGCTACGCCGCCTTGCGTCACCCCGAGCATGCGCACACGATCGCGCGCGTGATCGAGATCCCGCAGAAGACCCACGACCGCGCGACCGTCTGCTACCTCGAGCCGCCAGAGATCAAAGCATTGCTTGCCGCCCCGGATCGGAGCACCTGGCTCGGGCGCCGGGATCACGCGCTGCTGCTGACCGCGATCCAGACCGGGCTGCGTGTCTCAGAGCTCTGCGGTGTGCAGATCGGTCACGTCCGCCTCGACACCGGCGCGAGCATCCAGGTCCTCGGGAAAAGACGAAAGCAGCGCGTCACGCCGCTCACACCCGGCACGGTCAAAGTCCTGCGCGTCTGGCTGAAGGAACGCCGAGGCAACGAGGATGACCCGCTGTTCCCGACCCGGCAAGGACGCGCGCTGAGCCCGAAGGCGATCGCGTGGCTGCTGGACAAGCACACCAGCACTGCCGCGCGCCGATGCCCGTCGCTGAACAAGAAGCGTGTCACCCCACACGTCTTGAGACACACCAACGCGATGCTCGTGATCACCAAGAACGACATCGCGACTGTCGCGCTCTGGCTCGGGCACGAGAGCACGAAGTCGACCGAGGTCTATCTACACTCCAACACCACGATCAAACAGGAAACGATCGACAAGATCGCCCCGATCGATACGCCACCCGGACGCTACAAGCCCTCCGACAAGCTGCTCGCGTTCCTCGAAAGCCTCTGAGCCCGGTCAGCTGGGGCAGGGCTCGTTGAGCGCTTCGCCGTCCACGACCGGAGGATCGGTATCGAGCCGGACATAGATCCGGGCTTGGCAGCGCGGGCACATCGCGATGCTCTCCTGGTCGTGCGCGACCCAGCGAATGATCTCATGCCCCCGCAGCCGCGCGCGCTCGGCAGCGCCCCGCAGCACCTCGCCGCGCTCCATCGCCGCGGAGAGAACCGCGAACTCCTGATCCTTCGGGACCGTTCGCCGCAGCCCGGCGATCGCCCGATCACCGGAACGGATCGTCATCAGCCTGATCTTGTCCGCACGCGCCTTCGCGCGGATCTCCGCCCGCCACAGCTCAGGATCAACACCCTCCGGCGAGCTGACCTCCCCGCGATGCAACAGCTCCGCATAGTCGCCGCCGGGTCGGTCGAGGTAATCGTCCGCGATCCGCCGAAACCGCTCCTCATGCTCGGGCTTCATCCCGCGTCCAGTTGATCGCTTCCCACCAGCGCAGCCTACCCCGGGCCGAGTCGCCCGCGCGGGCCGTCGGCGCGTCCGCGACCGGTCGCCCGCCCCACTGCTGGCGTTCCTCAATGGTCTGTAAAGATCGCGGTCGCGCGGGACGGCTATGGGTAAACGGAGCCGACCTCGAGCAGATGCCACCGGCCTCCACGGCGCGCGGCGACGATGAACGCCATCCAGCCCGGCTGGGCGAGCTCGCTTGCGCGCTTGGGCACCTGGATCGGACCGATACCGCCCTCGAACCAGATCTTCCCGGGCTCGATCTGGTCGATCATCAGCTGATCCTCGACCCAGTCCTGCTCGCCGACATCGTCGACGTCGATGTCCGGCGCTTTCATCGCGACATCGACGAGCAGGTCGGTGAGACGGTCTGCCGCGGAGAGCTCGCGCGCGCTGTCCCGCGCGCGGTCGACGGCGATCTCGGCCGCGTCGGTTTCGATGTGGCCGTGCTGCTCAAGCCAGCGTGCGAGCTTGCCGGTGACCGTCCCCGCGGCATTGAGCAGCTCCTGGCCGGCGCTCACCTTGCGCACCATGAAATAGCCGAGGAACTCGCCGAGGTGCGGCGGGATCTCCTCCGGTCCGAGCAGATTGCAGAACGCGTCCTCATCCCCGGCGTCGAACGCCTTCTGCCACCGCTTCGAGTCGCGAGCGTCAAGCGAGGAATACGCGTAGCGGTTCAGGCTGTCGCGCAGCAGCCGGATCACGTCCTCGTAGTTGCGATACGTCCGATCGGCCAGCCGCGCGCGCTGGTCGTCCAGGAACGCGTCGAGCGCCTGATCGATCGTCACCGCGTCCGGCATCGCGAAGCGCAATCTACCCTCGCGGCCCGATGGTCCCGTGCCTCGCTGTCCGCCGACGCGCCTACGCTGCCCCGTTGATGCTGAGATTCGATCAGGACGCGGTCGACGAGCTCGTGGCAATCGACGACGTCGACGAGCTGTGTCGGCTGCTGCTCGGCAATCCGGACGGTTCGGGGCGCAGCACCCGCCACACCGAGGCGGTCGAGCTGCTCACCCGTGTGCACGGCACCGGCGAGCTGCGGTTCTCGCTCGCCGTCGTGCTGGTGTGCACCTGCCGGCGGTGGGACCGGGTCACCGCGAAGCTGATCGCCGCCATCCACGACAGCGGGCTGCTCGACGACACCGAGCTCGACGAGCTGGCCGACGCGTTCCTCGCCCACGACCACGTGATCTCCTACCCGCTGGCGTGGGCCTCTCCGCAATGGCTCGAGATCGACCTGCACGACGGGACCGGCCGCACCTACACGGTCACCGAGGACACGCCGGCACAGCACCGCGTCCGGCCCGAGCCGCCGCTGCGTCGCTGGGCGGCACGCCAAGCGCTCCACACGCACCCGGAGCGGCTCGCTGAGCTGCTCAGCACCGCCGAGCGGTTCGAGCCACGCCACCGCGACGCCGCTATCCACGGCCTGCTCGACGCCGCCGGCGTGCTCGACGAACCCGCCAGGCGAACAGTGGTCGATCGCGGGCTCCGTGCGGCGCAGGGAAGCGTGCGGATCGCCGCGCTTGAGCATCTCTGGGAACTGGACGGCCCCGAGACCGCGCGGCGCCGCGCGGCCGCGGACCCGAACGCACAGGTGCGGAAATGGCGACCGCCGGCCGACGAGCGCGCTCCGAGCCTGTTCGCGGCGTGATGAGCTCGCCGTGACCGAAACCCAGCACCAAGCTGCTCGACGCAATGATCGAAGAGGCGACCGTCGACGCCTACAACGACGAGGAACAGATCACCGGCCTGTTCACCATGCTCGAAGAGCACCTCGCGCTCCCGTTCGACACCGAGGTACTCGGAATCACCGTCACCGCGACGAAGATCGACCTGACCGCGGGCAACGAGATCGTCGCGATCTGCCGCCGCGATCCGCACAAGCAGGCGATCCCGATCCTCGACCTACCGCTCCCCGACCCGCCGCCTGACGGCGTCGAATGGATCGACGCCTACCGCCGCTGGCGCCGCTGAGCGCAATCACCACGTCTCGGCAGTCGCGATTATCAGAAGTCGCCGAACCGAAGATCCAGCATCCACCGCCAGAATCGCCACCGACTTCAGATAACGCCCGACTGGAGATAAAACGGATTATCCGCAGCTGCGGATAATCCGTTGGGTCGGTCTCGACGTGCACGCGCACGAGTCGACGATCGCGATCTTTGACCAGGGGATGGGAGAGCTGACCACGAAGCGGGTGGTCGGACGTCCGCACGAGCTGTTGCCGTGGCTCGCGCGGGGTCGCTCGTCCGGCGCGGATGGTGTACGAGGCGGGCCCGACCGGCTACGGGCTCGCGCGGCGCGCGCGGGCCGAGGGGATCGAGCTGTCGGTGTGCGCGCCGGGCCGGACCGAGCGGCGGCCGGGCGATCGGGTCAAGACCGATAAGCGCGACGCGGTCCGGCTCGCGAGGCTGCTGGCCGCCGGCGAGCTGGCGATCGTGACCGTCCCGTCGCTGGAACGCGAACAGCTGCGCGACCTGGTCCGCTGCCGCGAGGACATACGCGCGGATCTGATGCGCGCCCGCCATCGGCTCGGGAAGTTCCTGTTGCGCCGTGAGATCTACTGGGAGGGGCCGGGGCGGGCGTGGTCACGCCGCCACCGGGCGTGGCTCGCGGGTCTGCGGTTCGCCGATCGTGCCTCGCAGTTGACGATCGCTGACTACCTGCACTCCCACGACGTGCTGGTCGCTCGCCGCGAGACGATCGAGGACGAGCTCACCAAGCTCGCGGCCGACTCGCCCTGTGCGCAGACGATCGGTCGGCTGCGGTGCCTACGCGGGATCGACACGCTCTCGGCACTCGGACTGTGCGCCGAGGTCGGCGAGTGGAGCAGGTTCGATCACCCCGACCAGCTGTCCGCCTACCTCGGGATCGTGCCCTCGAGCACACCACCAGCAGCCAGCGCCGCCAAGGCTCGATCACGAAGGCCAGCTCGACCCACGCGCGGCGGCTGTTGATCGAGGCGTCCTACCACTACCGCCGTCATCCCGGTGTCAGCGAGCCGCTCGAGCGCCGCCAGCGCGACCAGCCGCCAGAGGTCATCAACATCGCCTGGCGCGCGCAACGCACGCTGAACGCCCGCTGGCGACAGCTCAAGGACGCCCGCAAGAAGCCCAACGGCGCGCAGGTAACCAAACGTCCGCGAACTGACACCGTGGCGGAAGTGGTCGCACCAGCCTCTGAGCACGGGGTTGAGCCGGTTCAGGAGCTGGTCGAGCGTCTGGTTTTGGCCGGTCCGCGTGATCTGCTTGACCTTGCCCATGACCGCCTGGAGTGACGGCTTGGACGGGTAGGTGTAGATCTGCGGGCGGCCTTTGCGCCCCGTCTGGCGCTGGATGCGCCAGCCGAGGAACTCGATCCCCTCGTCGATGTGAGCGATGCTGGTCTTCTCTCGCGAGAGCGCCAGACCGAGCGGCGCGATCACCTGCTCGGTCTCTGCGATCAGCGCCTCGGCGTGCCGCCGTTCGCCTGCCACGACGATGACAAAATCATCGGCGTAGCGGACAATCCGGTAGTTGGCCTCGCCTCGACGACGTCTCGCTTGGCGTTCATGCTGACCGCCTGTCGCCTCCCACGCCCGAGCGAAATGCTCGTCGAGCGCGGACAGCGCGACGTTAGCCATCAGCGGCGAGAGAATTCCCCCTTGCGGCGTGCCGGTGACCGTTCCCTGCAACCGGCCCTGCTCGGTCATGATCCCGGCCTTCAGGAACGCCTTGATCAACGCCAGCACGCGCCTGTCCGCGATTCGCCGTCGCACCCGATCCAAAATGGCCGAGTGCGAAAGCTCATCGAAACATGCCTCGATGTCACCCTCAACGATCCACTCATAGGAGTGATCATGCGCCGCAGGCCCGCCCGGAGCGGATGGAAAAGGGCACGCCGCGACGCGTCGCTGGGGCGGCTGGCGCATCACGGGGACGACGAGTTCCCGCACCGCACTAATGAGTGAAGGGCACCTGAGCAGGCATTTTGCTCCGAAGCGGCGAGAGGCGCAAGCTATTTCCGATTCAGCGGGAGGTGAGGTAGTGAATCTCAGCGATCGCGTCCTGCGTCCGGCGTCCCGGCCGGTACCCGTAGGAGCAGGGTTTGAAGTCGGCCTCAAAGATCGGCTCCAGCACCGGCTTGAGAGCGGCCTGAACAACGCGATCGCGTAGAGCGGGCACCCCAAGGCGACGGAACTTCTTCGTTCCACCACGCTTGGGGATCAGCCTCTCCTTGACCGGCAGCGGCCGGAAGCTCCCTGAGCGCAGCTCCTCACGGAGCCCGTCGAGGAACTTCTCAACGCCCAGCACCTGCTCGATGTAGCGGGCGGTCTGCCCGTCTACACCCGCCGAGCGTGACCCTCGGTTCGCCCTGACCCTGTGCCACGCCACCATCAGCGTCGCGGGATCGCAGACGAGGTTGTGGAGGTCGTCAAACCTCCGGTCCTGATCATCGATGGACCACTTGTGCAGCTTGCGCTGGATTCCGAGTACCCGCGCCTGCGCCAGCTTCGGCGAAGACGACGGACCGCCGCTATTCAACGACGACCTCCTCGCGTTCCAGACGGGCTGCAAGCCCACTGCTCCCCTTCACCGGGTAGGCCGGGCGCAT
The DNA here is from genome assembly GCA_963836065.1 of uncultured Solirubrobacterales bacterium. Classification (GTDB taxonomy): domain Bacteria; phylum Actinomycetota; class Thermoleophilia; order Solirubrobacterales; family Solirubrobacteraceae; genus Palsa-465. Next base: position 39,542 of record CAWIII010000021.1, on the reverse strand, counting down.
TGCTGCGCCCGGCCCCCCTCAGAACCGGACGAGCACCTTGCGATGCATCCGGCTCAAGCAAGCCCGTGTAGGTCCGATGGGGCGACGTCGTGCGATCCGCTCAACCTCGAGTGGGTCGTCCGCGGGTCCGTTCACCACGACCGTAGTCGCAGCGTCTAACTTGTCCGTTGGTTCTGGCGTCATCATCATCTTCTCCTGCCGGGGCTCACCTGACCGCGTCAGCACGCTTTCGCGTCCGGGCACTTACGTCCCGTATCCGGCCAGTTATCCGGAACGGCCAGCTGAAGGGGCCAGCCATCATGTCCCGGTTTCCTGTTGTCTTTCGACTGTCGGCATTTCGCTTCTCGATCATCAGATTCCCGCCGGGGAGTTGGGCCTTCCTCACGGTCGGCTTACCGGTCAAACAGCACCGGACCCCGACGGGGGTTACCGCGTTTCGCACGCACGAGCTACGACCGGGGTGGGTGCCTCCTGTGCCCCGGGGACGGCGGTGCTCTTCCCGGTTGAGAGGCCTCCTCAACCGGCGCCTGCCGCTTCTCAGCGGCCAGTCCCTGTACTCCGCTGCTGCATCCCATCGGCGGAGCTCGTCCTCACGAGACATCAGCCAGAGGTTTAAGTTCTTCACCCGTCCGATCTGCCTCTCGCCTGTGGCCCCCGGATGGAACGGGCGCTCTTGGGCTTTTGCCTGATGCTTCGAACCCCGCCGGGGACGCCGGCGACGCACGTCAGGCCGAGGCCAGGCCCCGAGCACGAGCCCGGAACTACGCCTTCGATATTCGTCGAACCTCCAATCAACGTGTTCACTCATATACGTGCGACCTCGCGTCGCAGGCCCTGTAGACGGCTTTCCCGTCCTCCATGGTCGGTCGTGACTCCGACGACTACTACGAGAGCTATGCCCCCACCCGACGCCATCAGCAGACGCTGCGCCTTGCCTGCCCCCCGAGAGGAGCGAGGCGACACCGGGCGGGTTCCCACGTTCACTACCGTTCGCTTGGCGGGGTCGGTGTCCAGCTCTTCCCCTGCGGGCTTGTTGTGACGATCACGCGGCCACTCGCCACACGCCCCCGAACGACGCAGCCAAGCCGTCGTCGAGAGCCGGGTTCCCGGCCATTCCTCCGGGTTCCCGCGCACCGCTTGCCCGGCCCGTATCCGTCGGGTTTGAGCCGGGGGCTTCGCTTGAGGGGATTCAATCACTGGTTCACTCGCATCACACACTGTCCGCCTTGCTTGCCGCGCCCGCGCGATCCGACAGTCCCCGCGCATCGCGTCGTTGTCAGGGCTGCTTGCCGTCCTTCCCCTCAGCTCTGGGGTCAGACTGCCCTCAGCTTCACCGGGCTGCCGCGACAGCCCGGCGTCGGGGTCTCGCACCCCGAACGAACCGGTAGCGCCTCGTGGCGCACAAACGGGTCAAAGCACACCCGGGCGTGCGGGAGCCCCTCGGGCGCTCGGATCGCCTTCTCATAGCCGGCGGACATGTCGATCGAGACCGCCCGGATCGAGGCCTTCTGCTCATCGGTGAGTCCATCGAAGAACGCCTGCAAGCTGGCGGAGTTGCGGCCCTCGGTGGCCCACACGATCCCGCCGCTCTCATGGTTGGCAACACAGGTCAAAAACTTGTGATCGGCGCCGTAGTTGACCTCGTCGCAGCCGATCAGCTCAAGGCCATCCAGGCGGCCGGCCGGCAGCTTCTCTGCCACGACGCGCGTGATGATCTTGCCGACCGTCTCCCAGCCGATCCGCATCAGCCTCGTGATCTGCGTCTGGTTCATCTGCTGCGCCAGCCACGCGGTCAGATCGTCGAAGTCGCGGGTGTAGCGCGCCCCGCCCCCGGCCCACTCCACCGCCTCGGGAAGCTCGCCGCAGCCCGGGCAGTGGCGGCGCAGCCGGCACTCGACCTGGCACCGCACCCCGCCGAGATCGAGATGCCGCCAGCGCTTGGTCCGGTGATCCTTGATCGGCAGGCCGCCGGCGCCACAACCCGAGCAGACCGGCCGCTTTCGGCGCAGCGCGACCGTCACGATCACCGCTCGGTCGCCGAACTCCACGTCCCTCACCCACGCACCCGGTAGCCCGAGCATCCGGTTGAATGCCGTCGTGACCCGCACGTCGCCCTCCTTCAAAGGCCGTTTGTACTCAACAACCAGCAGCCTGCCGAAGTCGGGGCGGCGGCGGGTCGCTCACGATCCGCGCAACTTGCATGACCTCCGCGCCCGCCCGGGTCAACAGCCGGTAGCGGAGCCGCGCGCCGCGCGTCAAGCGGCAGCCCCGGTCGGCCAAGCCGTCCACAAACCCGCGCGTTTGCGGGAGATCCGGCCGCTTGACCCGGGCTTCGGCCCCGCTATCTCGCAATGATCGCCGGCCAAGGGCCGGCACCCGTCAGACCAACGACCAACCGGCCGAGACCCCCGATTCACCCCCAAGTCACGAGGAGTCCCGTTTCTGATGAGGCCGGATTTCCTTCAGTGCCGCCACCCCATCGCTGCTCGATACACGCGTATCGCCAGATGAGCAGTGAGAGCAGCCCGGTGAGGAGGAACAGGTTGCGCCTCGCCGGCTGGCTGGTAGGTGTCACTCCGGTCATCTCGGCCGCTCGGCGCCCTCGCGGGTGCGCCAGCAGCCGGAGATCTTCTGCGATAACAACCTGTGCGAGCGTGACCTGCGCAGCGAGCACTTGAGCTACTAGCCGCGCTGTCGGTCTGGCGCGGGGGAGAATTCGGACGCCGGTTCGGAATTCTCGTCGCCGGCGTAGCTGCCGTGGCGGCGATGATGATGATCGCGGCGTACCCGTTCTGGGCGCTGACCCTGGTTGTGATCGACTTCCTCGTCATCTATGGCCTCGCCGCGTACGCCGGCAAGCCAGAACTGACCCGGTAAGTCCGAACCCGTCGGGCGGGCCCTTCGGAGCCCGCCCGACGACGATCAATCCTGAAGAACGTGCTGGCGAGCGCGGACGAGAGCTGGCGATGTCAGTGCCCGCGACCGCACGTGCAAAGGAGACGGTTGAGCTCGGCGTCGAGAAGTGCGACGAGAGGGCGACCCCCGGCAACTCGGCGGAGCATCGCGAGGCTCGCGCGGTAATGGGCGAGCTTGGCATTGGCCTTGGTTTCGTCACAGCGCGACGATCGCAACAACGCGAGCTCCCGGACCTTGGAGATCTTGTCAGCGGCGAAAATCGCGATCGTGTCCGGGGCCGCGCGCGCGACGCAGGCGCCAGCTCGCGTTTCCGTGTCTCGTAGTCGGCGATCGACGGATCGTCTGATACCGATTCGACGAGCCGAGCAATGCGAGCGCCGAACCGGCGCTCGAGCTCCAGGCTGGTGGTCGCTGTCTTCTCCAGCACGTCGTGGAGCAGCCCGGCAGCGATGACTTCGTCCGGCTGACTCAAGCAGCCGACCGACCTCGACCGGGTGGGCGATGAACGGCGCACGATCAATCTCCCGGTGCTGATCCGCGTGGCGGGTCGAGGCAAACGCGAGCGCAGCCTGCGCCATCGGTAGGCGGGCAAACCCGTCGGCTTCCGAACGCGATCGCCCGGCAGCGACGCCGGAGATATCACCGTTTAGGGCGTCCTGAGCCTCGTCAGGCGATCACACGCATGAGCTCGCGACTGTCTTGGGTTACGAGCCCTCGCCGGTGCTCGTCTGCTCGAGCCCCGGCGGTACGATTTTTCCCTCGTCGATTTCCTGCGCGAGTTTGGCCTTTCGCGGGAGGTCGCCGGCGGTGAGTACGCCGGACCCGGCGGCGTGGGAGATCGGGTCCCCACCGCGACCCCGCAGGATCACCGCGCACCCCACCGCGATCGCCGCGCCGAGCAACGGACCCGCGACATACACCCAATAGGCGTGCCAATCGCCGCTCACCAGCGCCGGACCGAACGAACGCGCCGGGTTCATCGAGGTGCCACTCACCGGCGCCGACCACAGCCCCGCCAGAGCGATGTACCCGCCGACCCCAAGCGCGCCAATCGCACCGACGTTCTGCGCCGCCGACGCCGTACCCAGGATCACGCTCAGCAGACCGGCGGTCAGCGCGATCTCCATCAGGAACGCCTGCCAATCGTGATAGCCCGCTCCCGGCAGCGTCGCCCCGAGATGCTCGACGTTGCCGAACACCGCCAGCAGGAACAGGCACGCCAGCGTCGCCCCGACCAGCTGTACGATGATGTATCCCGGCACCCGCTTCCACGGAAAGTCACCCCGCACCGCGAACGCCAGCGACACCCCCGGGTTCAGATGCGCGCCAGAGACCGCGCCCATGAACAGAATGATCGCCAGCACCATCAGCCCTGGAGCGACCACCGCTGCCGCGAGGCTGATCTGCCCCGTGGCATGCAAAATTCCACCGCCAGCCGCCACCAGCACGAGGAAGAACGTGCCCAGCAGCTCCGAGAACAACCGGCGATACTCCAGCTGCGGATCGTCGAAATCCTGGCGGTCCCCGAACTCCAGCAATTCGCCCGTGGGGTGTCGTGAATCGAGAGAGCTGGCTGTTCTTGGATGGGCATGATTTGTGAACTCGAGGTAGGAGATGATCAGCGGGGCGGACCTGATGATCGTCATCCGGATCGGGTGACGATCAAATGCTCGCGCGATCGGATTTGGCACCATTCACAACCCCGGCGGGGAGATCGATCAGCCTCCCACCCGCCGCCCGGATCCATCGCATAGGGGCTTGTGAATGACAGCGTCGAAGCAGGGGTCGCATCGCGCCCGAAAACCAACGCGCGTCGCCATTTGTGGCGGCGGCGTGGCGGCGATCGAGGCGCTGCTGGGACTGCGGGCGCTAACTGGGCTTGCTGTTCACGTGGATCTGATCACTCCCAATCGGCGGTTTGTCTACCAGCCCCTCGCAGTGGCGGAGCCTTTCGGGCTCGCACAAACGCGTCTGTTCGATGTGGCAGCGGTTGCCGCCGAGCACGCCGCGCAGCTGCACGTCGCATCGCTGGAAGCCGTAGCGCCCGCCAAGCGACGGATTGCTCTGAGCAGCGGAGCGACGCTGTCCTACGACAGCCTGATCGTCGCCGTCGGGGCGAGTCGATGCGCGTGGCTCCCCGGGGCCGTCCCCTTCACCGGAGCTGCAGGTGTCTCGTCGATTCGTGCGCTGCTCGACCAGTTCGAGCGCGGCGATCTCTCACGGGTCGCCTTCACCGCGCCAGCCAGGATCAGCTGGACGCTTCCGCTATACGAGCTGGCGCTGCTGACGGCGTCCTGGGTCGCGGACCGACACCTGACCGGCATCGAGCTCACGGTCCTCACCCCTGAGGAAGAGCCGCTCGCCATTTTCGGGCCTACGGCGGGCCGCGCGCTGCGAGACCTGCTCGCCGATCGCGGCATTCGCCTGCGCGTGAACACCGAGCCCGAAGCTTTCACTCCGGGCGCTCTGCGCCTGGCTTCGGGCAAGACGCTCCCAGTGGACCAGGTGATCGCCCTTCCCGCGCTTGAGGGTCCTCGTCTGCCCGGGCTTCCTTCGGATGAGTCGGGGTTCATTAGGATCGACGACTACGCGCGAGTCGTCGGCTACGACAACGTGTACGCCGTGGGCGACGCCACCGACTTCCCAATCAAGCAGGGAGGCATCGCTACTCAACAGGCCGATGCGGCCGTCGAGACGATCGCCGCATGCCTCATAGCGGGCGTGAAGCCATCAGTCTTCCAGCCGCTGCTACGGGGAATGCTGCTGACGGGCGTCGCGCCGATCTACCTTCGCGCGGGCGTAACCGGCACGTCGTCCGGTTACGGTGAGCTCGGCGCCAACCCGCTCTGGTGGCCGCCTACGAAGATCGCCGGACGTTACCTCGGGCCCTACCTCGCCCGAACCGCGCGCCAGGAAGCGCGCATCCCGGTCGACGACCGGCCCATGCCCAGCGACGATCCGCGAGCGGCACAGGCGGGCCACCGCGAAGCGCGCGAGCTTGCGCTGACCTTCGCGCTCGCCGATGCGAACAGCGCGGACTACCGCTCAGCGCTCAGATGGCTGGAGGTAGTCGAGCAGCTGGACGGCACCCTCCCCCCAGGCTACCTCAAGAAGCGCAACGAATGGACGATGGGCGCTAAGCGCGTCGGGAGCAGCTGACGTTGGGCTATCTGACACCCTGCCTCCACTTAAGAACCCGCAAGCCAACGGCCCGCCGATGACGGGCCGTTGGGTGTGCCGAGCAGAACCGACACGGCCTAGCCGATGCCGAGGATCCTGGCCTTCTGTTGGGAGAACTCTTCGTCGGTGAGCACTCCCTGATCGTGCAAGCGTCCGAGTTCGGCCAAGCGCTGAGTGTCCTCGGCGGTGATTCCGCTCGAGCCCTGCGGCGCGGGCTCAGCAGCCGCGGCAGTGCTTGATTGCTGCCCTTCGTAGTAGGCCTGTTGCTGCTGTTCCTCTTGTGTGCGCTCGCGATGCTTTCCCAGCGCGTACGCGCCGCCGCCGACCGCGGCGGCGCGGAGCAGGGGACGTCGTCGAAAGAGTGGCATCCCGACCGCCTAACCTTCCTCGTCCAGCGCCAGCCCCAGCGAAAGCATGATCTCCGGGGCGGCGGCGACGACCCGGGGCCCCCCGACCTGCGGGGCCACTGCTCGCAGCACGCCGAGAATATCCTCCGGCGTAACACCGTCTTCGAGTGCATTGGTGATCTGCCACGCGTAAGAGGCCGGCGGTGCGTCGAGCGCAATCAGGGTGGCGATCTTCACGAGTGCGAACGTGCGCGGGTCCAGACCGCTGCCCTCACGATTGAGCTCACGAAGCCCAACCGCCTTGTCAAGGATGTCCAGGTTGCCGGCCGAAATGCCCGACAACGTCTCATGAGTATCTGCGCCAACAACAGGCATGTGTTCTTCCTTTCAATGATTTGACGCAGCTGCCGGGCATATGCGCCAGCAGCTGCTTGGGAGCGTTCTCGTGGCTACTGAGCACCGACGTTCGCGGGCGGCTGGAGCGCGTCCTGGAGCTTCTTGGTGTCTTCGTCGGACAGCGTGGTCTTGATGACAGTGCCGCCATACTGCTCGAGGGCGGCGACGGCCTTGTCCGGCGTCGCCTGCTCGATCACCATGAAGAGCGCCGACGTTCCCGGCTTGACGTAGTCGCGCACCTGCTGCTGGAACTCCTTGTCGATCCCTTCTCGCCCAGATGGCCGAACAGCGCACCCAAGCCGGCCCAGAAGCCGCCCCAGACCGCGCCACCGCCGGCCGACGCGCCGCCATGCGTAGTGTGGACGTGATACTTGCCGTCGACGCCACGGGAGATCGCCGCGACCTGGTCCGCCTGGATGATCAAGTCGGCCTCGAGTTGCTGGACGGTGTGCCTCGCCTGTTCCGCGGTGCCCTGATCGGGATAGCCAATCGCAACGAGCGTTGCCATGGCGGACTCTCCTTTCTTGTGGTTGCTATTTTCCTCGGCGCTCCGGTTCGATCCGGGCCGAGTCAGGCGTGAGATAGTCGCGCCGACTTTAACATTGCCGGGGCGCGCCGCTGTCGTCATCACCTTAATTGGATGAGCGGGCGCCCCTTTCGGCTGCCACCTCGCCCGACCGAGCACCAGTTCCAGCTCAATCACCCTTTTTGGAGGATGCGCAGCGCGGTTCGTCGCCGAGCATCCAATGCGATGCCGATGAGCGACGCCCAAGACTTACTCCGCCGATTGACGGCGGGCGATGAGGGCTGCCTCCGGGCAGTCCTGGCGCCGATGCCGGAGGTCGAGACCGCAACGAGGCTGACCCGGTCGTCCCTGGACTACAGGATCCGCGCGCTCGTTCGCCTGGCGGCGTTAGTCGCGGTCGATGCGCCGACCACGTCGCTGCGCTGGGCAGTCGAGCTGGCCGCCGCTGCCGGTGCCGATGATCGCGCGATCGTGCGTGCGCTGATCGCGTCGGCGCCTGCCACCGGAGCGGCGCAGGTCGTCTTGACGGCCCCGAGGCTGGCGCTCGCGCTCGGATTCGAGACGGTGGTCGAGGATTGGGACGGCTCGTGAGGACTGGCAAGCTCTCCTACTGCCCTAGGAGCCCGGCGTCTTGTCCCCTCGCGACCGCCTCTGATCGAGAAGCGGCGCCGAGCTTGCGGTAGACAGCGTGTGCTTGGGTCTTGACCGTATTGGCGGAGACGCCAAGCTGCTGAGCGATCTCGCGGAAAGAACGGTGGCTCGGGAGGAACCGAAGGATCCTCAGTTCGGCGATCGTGAGCGAGGACGGCCCCGCCATCCTCGTCTCGGCCATGGTGTCCATATAGGCCCACGCGTCGTCGAACCAGCGCTGGAAGATTGTGGCGTCGGGCATTCTGCGCGCTAGCCGAGACGCCTCTGCGAGCAGTGTTCGAGCCCCGACAATGTCCGCCAGCCAGAGGGATGCATGCGCGAGCAAGATGCGAGTCTCGGCGCCGTACCAGGGGATGAAGTCACCAAGAGTGGCGAGAAGCTCGATCGCGCGGCGGAGGTCCTTCTTGGCCCGGTCAACTGATCCCTCGTGCGCACGGACGGCGGCCGTAGCCGCGAACACGAGGGCCATCACCGGGCATCCGAATAGCAGCTCTTCCTCGAGCACCACTGTTGCCCGGTCGGCGAGCTCAGCAGCCAGCGCCCAGTCCTGTTGCTCCATCGAGATCATGATCGCCTGAGCGAGGCACAGCGACTTCACGGTGGGCTGTGTGGCGGAGCTGAGCTCGGCGCCCTCGTCAAGCAACTGCGTCGCGGCCATGCTGTCGCCGGTCAGGTGCAACGCGATTCCCCGCGCGAGGGAGAGGAAGGCGCGCCACGGGCTGTCCGGCGGCTCGAGGTCGTACGCGTGGGTAGCTGTCTGCGCCATACACGCCGCCCCGCCTCGAGCGGCCATCGCGCCGATGGCCGCAATTCCCGTCGTGAGCGCCTGTGGCCCTTGTTTGGAACCCTGGCGCTGATAGACCCCGTCCGCAACCAGGGCCCAGCGCTGGGCCTCCTCGGCTCGACCGGCGATCAGCGAGCTGTGCGCTGCCGCGAGGGCGAGAGCCGGACGACCCTCGATCTGCTCGGAAGTCAGCGTTCCGAGCCAGCGCTGAACGACTCCGTGGCGCCCGGCAGTTACGTACCTGTGGATGTTCGACCAGAGCAGATCACCGGCTCGCCCGGCGTCCCCCGCCGCGAACGCATGCTCGATCGCGGAGTCGATGTCTCCCTGGCGGCGGTACCAAGCGCTCGCCCGGCGCCGGATACGAGCCTCGAGCCTGGGCTCCTCTCGGCGCAGCGCCGCTTCAAGGGCGTCGCGCACCAGCGTGTGCCAGCGATATCGCTCGTGCGCCACGTCCAAAGGCACTAGAAACTGGGTCAGTCGGGCAAGCTTTGCGAGCGAAACTGCCGATCCGTCCGCTTCGAGCACGGCATCGCACAGCGGTCCGCAGAGAACGTCAAGCGCGGACGTCCGGACCGAGAAGCTCCGCAGATCGGACGGGAGCACCGATAGAACCTCGTCGTCCACGAACTCTGCGATCAGGTGGTCATCGCCGGCAAAGCGCGCCACGGCGGCATCCAAGTCAGGTTGCTCGCGCAGAGAGAGAGCCGCGAGGTACAGCGCCGCCGGCCAACCTTCGGTGCGTCGTACCAACGTCTGCACCGCCCCGAACTCGAGCTCGAGCCCAGATCGACGAAGCAGGACCGCCGCCTCAGCCGGCGCCAGCCCGAGATCCCGCGCCCGCACCTCGACCAAAGCCCGGTGGGCACGCAGGCGGCCAACGGGCAGTGCCGGCTGCGCCCGTGAAGCCAACGCTACCGTCGACCCCTCCGGTAGGTAGGCGAAGACGGTCTTCATAAGTCCACGCAGGACCGTGGGGCCGACCTCGTGCGCGTCGTCGAGCACCAGCACGAACCTGCGCGTCCGCTCGCTGAGCGAGATCATCGTTCTCGTCGCCCCCAAGACGGCTGCCTCCGCGACGTCGTCCCCGAGTGTGAGCCAGATGAACTGGCGCTCGTCCCGCTCTGCCCATTCCGAGAGCAGAGTCGACTTCCCGTATCCCGCTGGCGCCACAATCAGCGCGAGCGCCGGTCCCGCTTCGACGAGTCGCCGCACCAGTGCCGGACGCCGAACAAACCCCTTGCGGAATGGGATCGGACCCGTTTCGGTCGCTGGGAGCGCGTACCCCTCCGCTACACGCCGGTTAGACGCGGTCCGGCGTGGCGAGAGGGAGGCTGCTTGGCAGGTGGGCATCGTGACGGGACGCGACTGGATCCTGGGTGCCAGCGAAGTTCTCTCGCAATTCGGTCTATCGAACAAGGGAGCACGCCTCCGTGTTGCGGGAGGCCCACACCACCAAAGGCCAGGAAAAAGGACACCCGATTCGGATGAGGTTGCCGGTCTGCTCATCACCCGGTTTGGGGGATGTGCATACGGCGCTCGGCCGTAGGTTGATCGAATGGACGAAGTCGAACGCCTGCTTCGCCAGCTGGCGCTCAACGACGAGGAGTCGGTGGGGATGGTGCTCGCCGGCGGGCTTGACGCGCAGGCCGATGCGCCCCTGCGACCCAAGGTCGACTTGCTCGTCAGGCTGGGAGCATTGCTGGCGCTGGGCGCCGCGACCACTTCGCTTCGGATGACCGTCGAGCGAGCAACCGAAGCCGGCGCGACCGAAGCCGAGATCGTCGGGGTACTGATTGCGGTGGCGCCGGCGGTCGGGCTCGCACGAGTCGTGTCAACCGCACCTCGGCTCGCTCAGGCGATCGGCTACGACCTCGAGGCGGACGAGTAGGGTCCTCCTGGATGCGTGTGATCCTCAACATCATCTGGCTGATCCTGGCGCGGTGGCGAACTTCAAAATATCCCGATTGCCTTGGCGCCCTTCGGTCGCGAGATCGTTCCGGTCGACCAGGTTGCGCCGGGGCCAGTCGCGTAGCTCGCTTGCGTGCGAATCACTCACCTGGCGATGAGTCGCCCGCACCTCCCGGAGGCGATTGGATCACCGGATCACTCACTGCTCGTCGGCTGCGGCCCAGGTTGCCTACGATCAACGACACCACCGTGACGAGATAGACCTGGCCCAACAGGGCTTCGGCGACCGACAGGGTGTGGCCGAGATTGCTGACTGCCGTGAGATCTCCATATCCCACGGTGGTCAGCGTCGCGAAGCTGTAGTAGAGGCACCGCGCGACGGTGGCCCCAACCCCGTTGGCAAAGAAAGCTCCGCCGAGGCGATCGATCGAGCCGTACGCGAAGGCGAAGAACATCCCGAACAGTATGTAGAGGCACAGGACGCCGAACACTGCTTCCACGGTCACCTGGTTGCGGGCGCGCAGGCTGCGCACGATGCCTACCACGATCGCCGGCGGCGCGAGCGTGACCAGCAACAGGTTGGCGATCCGCGACGGCGCGCTGTCAACATTTCCGATAGCGGCTTCAATCACGCTGAAGAGCACCACAGCTCCCGCCAGCAACGCCGCGGGGAGCATAACCCAAGGCTCTGCATCCGTGGCCCGTAGCGCCAACAGCAGCGTGGCGGCAAGCAGAACGGACACCACCATCTCCTCCCACCGTCCAGGACTGGCGATGCCCTGGACCGCGAAAGCCGCGATGATCGCACCCAGAAGAAGCCCGTAGCGTTCCCGTGCGCGGTTGCTGGAGAAGGGGCGGTGTCGGCTGCGATCTGGTGGATGCATGCGTTCTCCTGCTGCCGGGGTTCGGCCGCTCTGCGTTATCGTCGCTCAGCGGCTGCCAGTGAGGCGCCGCGCGGTCGATGCTCCGGCGCGGTAACGCTCTCCATGATCGGGCCGCGGCGGTGCCGATGAGATTCGTACCAGCGCGCATAGCGATTCGCCAGGGGCGCAGCCGTGACTCCGTGAGCAAGCACCGAAAGGCCGATCGTGAAGTAGGTCGTACGCAGGACCGTATTGGCGCCCGGCAGATGTGCCTCCTGCACGACGATCACGGCGAACACGATCGACGCGAGCCCGCGCGGGCCGAACCAGCCGAGAAAGCTGACGGTTCTCCAGCTCGCGCCGCTGGCGATCATCGCGATCGCCACCGGAAGCATCCTGGCAAGTGTCAGACTGAACACTCCGTAGAGCGCGATCTGCCAACTCAGATGCTCGAGCGCGGGGCCTAGCAACACAGCCCCGAAGGTCAGGAAGGTGACGCCACTAAGAAGCTCGCCAGCCTCCTCGCTGAAGCCCGAGGCGGCTTCCGATTCACGGCGGAGAAGCGCTCCGAACAGCGCACCCGCCAAGAACGCGGCAATGAACCCAGAGCCGCCGAGGGCCGCCGCGACGCCGTAGGCGAGCGCGGCGCCCGCCACCGGCGTGACCTGTAGCCATCCGGTCGCGATCAGGTTCCGGCGGACTGAGATTGCGACGAGCGCGACGACGAACAGGCCCGCCGCGACGCCGCCGAGGATTCCGTAGCCGACCTCCTCGGCCACGATCTTGACTGCATGGTGACCGGACTCGAGGTGCGACTCGACGTCCGCCACCGCCAAGACGATCAGCAGGAGGGGCACGCAGATCCCGTCGTTGAGCCCGCTCTCGACATTCAGTCCCTGACGGATGCGCGAGGGAAGACGGGGCTCGGTGACCACTGCCTGTCCAAGCGCGGCGTCGGTCGGTGCAAGCACAACCGCCAGCACCAGCGCCTCGCCAAAGGTCAGCCGATCGAAGACCGCCGCCGCAACCACGGCTCCGAGGGCGATCGTCAGTGGCAGTCCGATTCCGAGCAGACGGAGTGGAACCGAGTACTCCCGCCGGAGTTCTCGCATATTGATCCTTGCCGCATCCGAGAACAGCACCACTGCCAGCGTCGCCTCCGCCAGAGTTCGGACTCCACCGCCGTTGGTGGCGGGCTTGAGCTCGTCGGTGACCAGGGGCCCGGCGATCAGTCCGAGCAGAGCGAACACCATCGGCGCAGTGACCGGCGTGCCGGTCAGCCGGCGCGAGACAGCAGCAACCGCGAGTACAGCCACGGCCACGAGTGAGAGATCCCACTTCACACTGTCACAGCATCCGTGAGTTGCCGTGCGTGGCCATCCCCCAGATCGGGTGAGATCCACGGCATCTCGGACCACGAGCACCGCTACAACTCCGTCCGCTCGCCGGGCACGAGCACGCGCACGTCAACGGCCGGTGCATACCGCCCCGTCAGCGCGGCGAACTCCCAGGCCGGCGAAGCAGGATCCGCGGCTCGCCGACCCAGCCATCCGGGCCGCCGTACGGTGAACGTGCCCCAATGGATCGGGATCGCGACCGCAGGCTCGATCAGCGCTACTGCTCTGGCGGCTCGTTCCGGGTCGAGGTGGCCCGGTCCGAGGCGCGGTCCCCATCCCCAAACCGGCAGCAATGCGGCATCGACCGATCCTCGTAGCTCCCCCATCGCCGGGAACAGATCCGTGTCGCCCGCGAAGTAGGCCGAGCGTGACCCCCTCAACAGGTACCCGACCGGGTCAGCCGCTGGGCCGAACGGCCACCGATGTGCGGGATGAATCGCCGGAGTGGCTCTCACGCGCACTCGGCCCACCCTCAACTCGGCCCCTGGACGAAGCTCGCGGACGGTTTCGAGCCCGTGGCGAGCAAGCCATTCTCCAGCGGGATACGGAGCGATGGTCGGAGTGCGGCGGGCGATCCTGCGAAGCGTCGGGAGGTCGGTGTGGTCAGCGTGGAGGTGCGAGAGCAGAACGGCATCGACCCCTCCAGGGAGGTCCAGTCCGTTTCGCGCGGCGATCCGGATCAGGTGGCCAATCCGGTCACGAAACACCGGATCGGTGAGCAGCCGCGTCCCGTCGAGCTCGAGAAGAACTGTGGCATGCCCAAGCCATGTGATCGACAGGCCGGCCGCCGGCCGTCGGAGCGATACGTGCGGATCGTCGGGAATCAGCTGCCCCGGATCAAAGCGGGCGACCCCGACACCGTCATCGTCCGATCGGGATGAAGAATTCAGCCCCGCACCGACTCATAGTCAGACACGGTCGCCGATGGATACAGACCACTCCAAAGACATCTCGCAGGACCCGAGCTCGCCGGCTGGGGCCTCCGCGGGCACATACGACGAGACCGTCCAGTGGAAGCCGCAGGCTCCTCGCTTCGGGCTGACGCATCTACTTCTCTCGTGGGTGGTGGCAGCCGGAGCGGTGTTCGTAGCCGTGCGCTCGTCTTGTTCGGTGTGCGTCGCCGTCCGGGACCTGATCGTTTTCGGGGTCCTGACCGACATGATGCGCGGGCGCCCAGCCGTATACGCCACGTTCTCCAGCTATGACGAAGTCGCCCACCATTCTGGGCTCGAGCGCGCGGACACGCTCGAGGCGTTGCGAAAGCTGGACCAGCGTTCCACGGAGGTGTGGGAGGACCTCAGACGCGGCCGTTCATTCTTCATCCGGTGGAACTGACGATGCCGCCGGAGCCGGTAGTCGGCGCGGTAGGCGTCCACGATCTGCTCGCGGGCTGGCGGAAATCGCTCCAGAGAGAGCTGGCACCGGCCGGCGAGCGGCAACCGGTCGCTCGGGGCTAGCAATCATCGCAGCACGTTGGGAGCAGGAGCGTAAGGTGCGTGCTTCGGGCGATGATCACGAAGCCTCCCTCGCGAGCTTGCCGCCGGCGACCGCGGTGATCACGGATCGCGATCGCGGCGAGCCCGCCGTCCGTCCGATCCGAGTCGTTATCGCTGAGGACTCATACCTAATCCGAGACTGAGACTCAAGACGTCAGCCGGCGGGTAAAGGCGACTCTGATCTTCCTCTCGGAGGAGGGGGAAAGCCGCTTGTCCTCCTGAGACAGCCTCGGGCGCCGTCCGGTGCGTAGGGCCGGCGAACCACTCGTAGTTACACCGATGGAGGCGGTCGCGATCCGGCTTAGGGTAAGGTTGCTGTTCTCGCTCGACAGGGGTCGTCGGTGCGAGTAGGAACTGACCGGCTGCACGTCACCGGAATTGGTTTTGTGCTGTGAGCCAAGAGATCGCCGCCGACACGCATCCGGCCATCGACTACGCGCCTGAGCTTGGCTCGGATGGTTCCCTGCAAGCAGCGGCCCGGCGCTACCTGCGGAGCAGGACCGCCCCGCGGTTCTTGCCTTCGCGCTGGCGGCTTGCAGGAGTAGCCCTGATGGGAGCGGTGGCGGCCGCCGGAGTCGGATATCTCACGTCGATAAACTCCCGCGCGACGCCGGCAGGGATCGCTGTGACCGGGCGTGTCCTGATCATCGGGACGTTGATCGTGACCGGCGTCTACGCCCAGACCAGTCGTATCCAGGCGCGGATGGGCGGTCTGCTGGTGGCTGCCGGACTGTGGTCGTCGCTGTGGCTGTCGAACGGATCGAGCAACCCGCTCGCCTTCAGCGTCGGAGTGCTCTGCACGGGCCTGACACCAGCAGTGTTTAGCTACCTGATGCTTGCGAATCCCTCGGGACGGCTGCACTCGACCACCGAGAGACGGTTTCTGGCAACTGCCGGTGGCGCGCTGACGCTGCTCTGGGTCGTCGCCGTCCTCACCAGCATCCAGCCGCCGCTGGCCACGCCGCTGCTGCGGTGCGCACCCCATTGCCCACATAACGCCTTTTTCATCGGATCGGCGACTGCTGAGGTCCAATCGGTGCTGAAGGCCGCGATCATGCTGGGCTGGATCGCGGTCGTCTGCGGGACGCCACTGCTGCTGGCCCAGCGGTGGCGAGCGGCCTCCGCTCCGCTGCGCCGCTCGCTGAGCTTGGTCGTGCTGGTGGCAACCGCCACCGCGGTGTTCTTGGGCGGGTATTTCGCGGGCCGGATTTTCGGACTGCATCTCGGCACCACGTTCGGCATCGCCTATGTCGAACTCGCGGTGGCGCTTCCAGTGGCGATTCTCGTCGGCCTCAGCCTGGAACGACTGTTCATGGGCCGGACACTCGCCGACTTCGTCAGTGAGCTCTCGCACGCTCCGCGGGCGGATCCCCAGTCGCTGATCGCGGACGCGCTGTGTGATCCTTCACTACACATCGCCTACCGGCGACCAGCGACCGGAACATACGTGGACGCGTCGGGCGCGCGAGTGACGGTGCCACAACCTGGCCATGAGCATGCCGTCACCTGGATCGAGAGCGACACTCGGCCCCTTGCCGCGGTGATCTACGACCCGGAGCTCTCCGATCAGGAGCGGTTCGTTCAGGCGGCTGGAGCGGCAGCGATGATGCGTCTGGAGCAGACCCAGCTGGAGGCCGACCTGAAGGCTTCGACGGCGGACCTTGCGGCCTCCCGCATCCGTCTGGTCGAGTCGGCTCACGCCGAGCGGCGGCGGATCGAGCGTGACCTCCACGACGGTGTCCAGCAGGATCTGGTCGGACTGCGAATCAAGCTCGAGCTGGCCGTCGAGGCGCTCAAGGAAGAGCCGGCGCGCGGAGAGCGGATGCTCGCCGCCGTCGGGCGGCAAATGGATGACACGCTGGAAGCGCTGCGCTCGCTGGCGAGGGGCATCTACCCAGCGTTGCTCCAGGAGCGCGGCGTTGCCGAGGCGCTCACCTCGGCGGCCCGACGGCTCCCGTTGCCGATTGCGGTTCGCGCCAGTTCCCTCGGCCGTTATCACGAGGATCTTGAGGTCGCCGTGTATTTCTGCTGTCTCGAGGCACTCCAGAACTTCGTCAAGCACGCGGGAGACGGTGGCGAGGCAACGGTGCGACTTTGGCAAGCGCGGACAGCGCTTTGCTTCGAGGTGAGCGACACCGGGATCGGCTTCAGTCCCAGGGAGATCCAACCTGGAAACGGACTTGTCAACATGCGCGATCGCATCGAGGCGGTCGGCGGGACACTAACCGTCACCTCTCGCCGGGGCCACGGCACCTCCGTGCGCGGCCGGATCCCGATCGGGTAGCCGACGGACGGCGCCGCGCCCGTTGACGCGGCGGCAACCGGTCAGTGCAACGATGCTCTGCATGACCGTGGTGCCGGGGAAGCGAGATGACGAACCGGTCACCCCCGACTCGCGACCGCGTGGGCGCCTGCCCGGCACCGTGCGAAGGCTCTCTTCAGATGCCCGGGCGAGGCTCGAGCAAGAGCGCGAGCGGCGATACGTGGTGGCGGAGGACGGCCGTCAGTCAGCTGCCTCGGTACTCGCCGGCGCGCTCGCCTTTCGCTTGTTTCTGACGCTGCTGCCGGTAACGCTTGTGCTCGTGGTCGGTCTCGGTTATCTGAAGTCCGCCGGCGGCGCGCCGACCGACGCGCTGAAGCAATTCGGCATCAAGGGCGTGATCGCGAGCACGATCGACCACTCGGCTTCCTTCAGTAACCCGGGCGCACAGCGGTGCTTGCGCTGGGCGTCGTCGGAGTGCTCAGCGGTGCGCGCACGACCACCGCGACGCTGCGCGCGATCCACGCGCTGGCGTGGGGAATCCCGGTGGCCCGTTGGCTTCGGCGCAGCGCCGCGGCGATGATCTTCCTCGGAACCGTGGTCGTGGGATTTGCGTCTGCCGGACTGGCCGCGCGCGTACGCAGCGACGCGGGTGCGTTGCTCGGATTTGGAGCAACCTCACTGATGGCTCTGATCGTATCCGTCGTCTGGCTTGGTGCTTCATTGCTGCTGCCACATCGCGACGGAATCGATTGGACTGCGCTCGTGCCAGGCGCCCTCCTTGGGGGTGTGGGATTTGCGCTGCTCGAACTCCTCACCGCTAATTGGGTCGGTCCCAACCTCGACCACAAGTCCGCGCTCTACGGCTCGCTCGGCGTCTCGTTTGTCGTGCTCGGCTGGCTGTACGTGGTCGGCCGGCTGATGGTGGCCGCGCCACTGCTAAACGTGGCGATGCTGGAGCACCGCGGGTTCAGGGCCAAGGCTGCGTCGAGCAGTTAGGCGTGGGTCAGCATGTTCGCCTTGGCGGCGTTGTATTCGTCGGACGTGATCTCGCCCCGATCGCGCAGCGCGGCCAAGTGCTCGAGTTGCTGCGGAAGCGAAGTCGTAGTGGCGTGGGCATCCTTCTCGTGCCGTCGGTGTTCGCGAAAGGCGTGCAGTCGTGCCCGTATCGCCGCTGTCGCCTCACCCGGCTGCGCGTCGGGAAACTCGACCGCGGTCTGCCGCCGCAGGATCTCGACTCCGAACAACGCCAGCACCATCGATCCGATGATCCCCACAACCGTGCCGGCAGCCTGGATTGGTTGCCAGATGTAGATGAGCACCATCACCGCCGCGGTGATCGCGAACGTCGCGCGGGCATGCTCGCGCAAGAACGGAGCGATCGCGCGACGGGCAGTCACGGCGACGCGCGCCGGGCCGGCGAACCAAGCCACCACAACCACGACCAGCCCAACCAGGATGAACGCTCCCGCGATCTCGCCGAGCATCTCTGTCGCGATCGTGACGACAGCGCGGACAGCCGGACGAAGCGAGGCTTCACTGACGAGCGAGTTCGTGACCTGCGACTCCAGAATCGAGCGAGCCGCCACGGCGAGCACACCCGCAAAGAGAATCGAGAATCCCACGGTCATCAGGGTTCTCCGCCTGTGACGACGCGCGATAAAGATCGCCAACGCGTACAGCAAGGGGACGATGATTGTCAGCCATAGCGCGAGTCCCCGCACGGCGTTGCCGCCGTTCTGCACGAGCTTGAGCTGGCTGGACTTGAACACCGTTAGGTTGGCAACGTTCGCCGGGAGCTTTTGCCCGAGGCCGGCCGGCAGACCGAGACGAGCGGCGACGCTGTCAACGATCGACCCCAGGTCCAGTGTGACCGCCCCGCCGTTGACCTTCACCGGCCCCTTGCCGCCGTTGACGATCGCGATGAATGTCTGGTCGGCCGCGCGATTGGCGGATGCCCACAGGCTCTGAATCTGGGGGCGAGTCAGCGCGAGCTCCACGCCCTGGACTGCTGCGTTTCGCAGCGCCCCTGCCGCCGGCCCGGCGAGCGGCTGCAGTTGCGTCGGTAACCCGGACTTGATCAATCCGGCAACGTCCACGTTCGCGTACAACTGGTCAACTACGTAATTTGCGGTGGCGCTGCGGACGTCGCTGTTCTGAAGCAGCTGCGTACTGGTTTTCGCCCAATTGTCCGGGTTGAACAGCAGGCGGTTGGCAAACACGGAGAGCATCCCGACCACCGCGAGCACGGTCGTCAGCGCGATCAGGGCATCGACGAAGATCAAGCGGCGGTGGGAGATCGAAGTGGTCCCGGTGGACTCCGGCAGGGAAACCGTGGCCGGACCCTGACTACCACCGGGTGCCGATACTTGTTCGTTCATGGATGCTGATCGTCACCGAGCACGAACATCCGGCATCGTCCGAATGGGGTGACGAGGCGACGCCGCGGCGGGCTACGCTCAAGCGATGGAGAGACACGCCAGCTTTTCCTCAGATGACGCTCGCGAGATCGGTGAGCGGATCGGGATCGACTGGAGCGGTTCGCGGTTTGACGTCGAGCAGTTCCGCATTGGCCTCGACGTCGAGCTCGAGCATGGCCGCCGCGATGCCGCCACAAACGTCAGCGACGATGACGAGGACACGACCGGCAAGATTGCGCGGGCACACCTGAACGAATTCCCCGATTACTACACGCGTCTTGCCAAGATGGAGGCCGAAGCCGAGCGCTATTGGGCGCAACGCGACCCGGGTTCAGTTGCTTAGGTTGCCGGCATGAGCACATAACGCTCCTAGACCCTAGCCGTCACAACGTCCCTCGCCACCGCGAGGGGATGGCCGATGTCCCCGTTCCGACCGCGGGCTGATGGCCGTGGTCGGCGGTCAGTGCGCCCAGATCACCTGCTCGATCGCCGCTCCAAGCTCGGCCCACCTCGGGACGCCTCCACCGACCACATGCACCACCTGCTTGGCCCCATAGCGTTGAAGCAGGCTGGCCGCGGCCCCGACCCGCTGACCCGAGGCACACACCACCGCAACCGGCCGCGCTCGGTCCAGATCGCCCGGGAGCTCGTCGACGTCGTGCAGACCGCCCCCGGGATATGCGCTTCGTCGAACTGGAAATCGGTCCGGGCATCCACGACCAGCGCGCCTTTACCCCGCATCTGCTCCACTTGGCGTGGGGCCAGCGGCAGGAGCTCGACCCCCTGAGTAAGTGGCGCTCCTTAGTGGAGCTCGACGATCGCCTTGAAGTTGGGTGGTTGTGGCCCCAGCCCGGCGACCGCTCGCTCGACGAAGCTGGTCTCGTCCTGTTCGCCGAGCAGCTCATTGTGGGCGCGCTCGTAGGCGAGCGTCGAGCAGATCTTCATGTCTATTCCCGGGCCGCCGCAAAGCGAACCCCCGAGATGGCCGGGCCAGACCTCGGTGTGGCCCGGGAGGCTCAGCAAGCGTTCGTGCAATGAGCAGAAGATGTCCCGTGCGCCCTTCTCTTGATCGATCGCCAAGTCCGGACGCGCCACATCGTTGACGAACAGCGAGTCGCCCGTCAGCACCGCCCATGGCTCATCGCTGCGACTGGTGTCGATGAGCGCGAAGGCGGTGTGCTCGGGCCGATGCCCGGGCGTGTGGATCGCGCGCAGCCTCACCGTACCGAGCTCCAGCTCCCATCCGTGGTCGAACGCCTCGTGGTGACGGAAGATCATGACCGCGACTCCGCGCTCGGCAGCCCGCTACCTGGCGCGGATTTCACGCTCGCACACCGGCGGCTGGTGAGCAGCAGTGCGGCGAGCGCCGGCGCGTAGGCGTCCACCACCCATTGCAGATCGGTGAAGTTCGCGTGCAGCGAAGTTTGGATCGCCGGCACCGCGACATTGACGATCGTCACGTCCAGCAGCAACATGACCGTGCCGACGGATACGGCTCTCAGAGTCCACCACTTACGATCCATTGAATTCCGCTTCTGGTAGCCGAGCAATCGCCTCACCGCATGGCGATGTGCCCCAGTGAGAATCTGGTTACCCGACCAGACGACGGCCTACGCTCACGCCGGGGATGGTGCCGCGATCGTGCCCAGCCGCGGTTGTAGGCCGTACAAGGGGAAAGCGCGGAAACGCGAGAAGATCGCGTGGTCAGGACCGTGAAAGTCTGAGGAGCCGGTGCTCAGCAGCCCCAGTCGGCGGGTGGCGTGGTCGAGCAGCTGCGTCTGGGCGAGGTCGTGGGTGAGGTAGAAGCTCTCGACACCGTCGAGGCCATCGGCCACGAACTGCTCGAGCGTGGCCAGCACGTCCTCGGGATTCTCGATGTCCCAGAACGGGTGAGCCCACACAGCGACGCCCCCGGCGGCGTGAATCACGTCGAGCGCTTCCTTCACGCCCGGCTTGGTCCGGCCGCGGTAGGCAGGCTTTCCCGGTAGCAGGTATGCCTGGAGGATCCGCTCCGGCTGCTCGAGCCCTTCCTCGGCCAGCCTCGTGGCATTGCGACGATCCTCGAGGACGGCGCGCGCCAGGTGGGGTCGCCCGAGCGAGCTTCCGCTGCGTCGCCGGGAGTCGAGCAGCTCGTCGTCGAGATGTAAGCCGAGCTCGGTGAGGGCTTGGGCCATGCGCTCTGCTCGCGCCTCGCGGTCGGCTCGGTACTCCTTAAGCGCGGAGAGCAGCGCATCCTGGCGATGATCGACTCCGTAGCCGAGGATGTGGAGGTCCTCGCGTTCGCCGTGGATCGCCGAGAGCTCGACGGCCGGCACGACGGCAATCCCACACTCACGACCGGCGGAGAGGGCCTCCTCAACGCCGGCGACGGTGTCGTGGTCGGTGAGGGCAAACAGCTCCACGCCGGCGGCCTGAGCCCGCTCGACCACTTCTGCCGGCTCGAGCGCCCCGTCGGAATGCTGCGAATGCGCTTGTAGATCGAAGGTCGGCCGACCTTCAGCGTCCGAGGTCATGGCCGGGGGTCGGGACGGAGCCTGCCGATGATCTCGGAGACGGCTTCCTCGACCGTCGTCTCGCCGGTGCGAACCCGGATCTCGGGCCTCTCCGGCGGCTCGTACGGAGCATCGATGCCGGTGAAACCCTTGATCTCACCGGCTCGAGCTCGCGCGTATAGCCCCTTTGGATCCCGTCGCTCACATTCCCCGAGCGGCGTGTCAACGAACACCTCGATGAACGGTAGCTCGGCCTCGGCATGCGCCTTGCGCAGGTCCTCGCGGTCCGCCGCCAGCGGCGAGATCAGCGAAAGTACGGCGACCGCTCCGGAGTCCGTAAACAGACGCGCTACCTGTCCGACGCGGCGAATGTGCTCGGCGCGATCACCGGGCGAGAACCCTAGGTCATCCGACAAGCCCTGCCTGATGTTGTCACCGTCCAGGAGATAAGCCGCTCGTCCGTCGTCCACGAGCCGGCGCTCGAGCGCGACAGCGATTGTGGATTTCCCCGAGGCCGGCAGCCCCGTGCGCAGCGCCGTTGCACCATGCTGATGGATCGCCGACCAGCGCTCGTTGCGATCGAGCGCCGAGGCGTGCCAGGTGACGTCCCAACGGCCCTCGCGAACGGGCTCCACGACCCGCGCCTTGGAGATGATCCCGGCGCCCACCGTGTCGTTGCTGTACTCGTCAATCAGGATGAACGCGCCGGTCACGCGATTGGTGGCGTAGGGATCGGCGAGTACGACCGAGCTCGTGCGAAGGGTAACCCGGCCGATGTCATTGAGCGCCAGCCCGGTGGGTTCCAGTTGGCGCTCGAGCGTCTCGGGATCGGTTCGTTCGTGGATCGCCTGAACAGTAGTCCGGACAGTCCGGGTTGTGTGCTTGAGCGCGTATCGCCGACCAGGATGCAGGGACTCCTCGCTCATCCAGCAGATCGTGCACTCCAGTTCCCGTGCGGCCGGTGGGTGATCCTCGGGCCCGACCAGCATGTCGCCTCGACCGACGTCCAGCTGATCCGCGAGCGTCACGGTCACGGACATCGGAGGTACCGCATCCTGCACCTCCGGATCAAGCTGGTCCAGCGCGGTGACGGTAGTCGTGGCGCCTCCGGGGAGCACCACTACCTGATCGCCGACCGCCAGCGTGCCCGCGACAACCGGCCCGCGTAGAGCCGGGAGCTGCTGTCCGGCGGACGCCCCACCCACTGGATCGGGAGACGCAGGCGCTCCAGGTCGCGGTCGGCCTGGGCGTCGATGTTCTCCAGATATTCGAGCAGCGTGGGGCCGTCATAGAACGGCGTGCCGCTCGAGCGGGAGGCGACGTTGTCGCTCGCAGCGCGCTGATCGGGATCACGAGCAGATCCGATACCCCGAGGCGCCGGGTGAGCTCGTGTACCTGCTGTTCGACCTCCGCGAACCGCCCGGCGTCCCAGTCGACCAGGTCCATCTTGTTCACGCACACGACCATGTGCCGAATGCCGAGCAGCGCCGAGATGTGCGCGTGTCTGCGCGTCTGGGTGAGCACGCCGCTGCCGGCGTCAACCAGTACGACCGGGACGTCTGCGTTCGAGGCTCCGGTGAACATGTTGCGCGTGTAGCGCTCGTGTCCGGGCGTGTCGGCCAGGATGAAAGAGCGCCTCTCGGTAGAAATGTAGAAAAGAACCTATAGGCAACGTCGATCGTGATCCCCTGTCCGCGCTCGGCGCGCAGGCCGTCGCTAACCGCCGCGAGGTCCGGCGCGTCACCGTTGCGGGAGACGTCGTCGAGGTGATCGCTGAGCAGCGATCCCGAGTCCAGCAGCAGGCGTCCGATCAGGGTGCTCTTGCCGTCGTCGACCGAGCCGGCGGTGGTGAGCCGCAGCAGCTCGCGCTCTCGCCCGCCGGCGGCGCTCATCAGAAGTAGCCCTCCCGCTTGCGGTCCTCCATCGCGGCCTCTGATACCCGATCGTCCGCTCGGGTCTCGCCACGTTCGGACACGCGCGCTGCGGCGGTCTCCCGCATCACGGCAGCGATGTCGCGAGCATCCGAGCGCACGGCGCCGGTTACCGTCAGGTCCCCCACCGTTCGGTAGCGGACCATGGCTTCCTCGGACTGTTCGGGCTCCTGCGGCGTGATCCAGTTCGATTCGGCTAAGAGGATCCCGTCGCGCTCGATCACCCGACGCTGATGGGCGAAGTAAATCGACGGAAGCTCCAGCTGCTCGGCCTCGATGTAGCGCCACACGTCGAGCTCGGTCCAGTTGCTGAGCGGGAACACCCTGATGTGCTCACCGCGACGTACTCGGGCGTTGTACAGGCTCCAAGGCTCGGCACGTTGCGCTCGTGGCTCCCAGTGGCCGAACTCGTCCCGAAACGAAAGGACTCTCTCTTTAGGGCTCACGAAAGAATTAGTGGCCCCTTTTGGGTTGGGTGGATCGTGTAGTTCCAGTCTGGATGGAACTGGTCGCGGGCGATGTCCACGGCGGCAAGCTCTTGGTCGATGACCTTGATCCCTTTCTCGTAGTGGCCGGGGTCCAGGCGCGCGTAGACCTTCAGGCCGGTGCTGGTCGTGGTCGCGCCGATCAGGTCGATGATCACCTGCAGGCTCTCAAGCGGCCGTCCGCGCCAGTTGAGGCTGACGTAGCTGAACATGCGATGCTCGATTTTGTTCCACTTCGACGTCCCGGGCGGAAAGTGGCAGACGCGGATCGGCAGCGCGAGCTCGTTGGCGAGCTTCTGCAGCTCGGTCTTCCACAGGCGCGTGCGGCTGGAGTTGCTGCCGCCGCCGTCAGCAGTGATCGTCAGGCACGTCGCTTTGGGGTAACGCTTCTGGCCGAGGTACTGCCACCACACGCGGATCGAGTTGACCGCGAACGCGCTTGTGTCATGGGTGACACCAACGCTGACCATCCCCTCGTTGGCTTTGATGTCGAGCACGCCGTACGGGATCGCGTGCCCCAGATCCTTGTCTTTGAAGTCGTGGCAGCGAACCTCGACCGGCCGCCCAGTCGGCTCGTATTCCCGCCCGACAGCCTTGAAATCCCCGACCAGCTCGCGCTTTTTCGCGTCTACGGATATCACCGGCTGATCCGCGGCGAGCGCCGAGCGTGTCGTCTCGTTGATATGCCGAAACTGCGCGTCACGGTCAGGATGATCCTTCCCCTCCCGCGTCTTGGAGTTCGCGTGCAACCGAAACCCAAGCCCCCGCAAGAGCTTCCCGGACGTCCGATCGGACACCTGATGTCCTGCCGCCTGAAGCGCACTCGCGATGTTCTGCAAGCTCTTCGAGCACCACCGCAACGGCGAGCACGGATCCCCACGCGTATCCGGATCCACCAACGCCTCCAACGCTCCCACCAGCTCCGGATCAGACTCCGTCAACCGCGGCCGCCCCGCACCCGGCCGACGGACACGACCCGCCTCGAGCCGTGTCCCCTCCCGCAGCTCTGCGATCCCACGCTGCACAGTGTTCTTGCTGATCCCCGTCGCACGCACGACAGCCGCGATCCCGCCCGGCCCACACGACCGAGCCTCCGACGCCGCCCACAACCTGCGCTGACGCTCGTTCAACTCCGGCCCCAACCCCCGATAACGCTCAACAATCTGCGATTCATCGATCATGCCCCCGCGATACGCCACCACAACCCAACATCCTGCCACAGCCCACTAATTCATTCGTGAGCCCTTAGCGCGCGCCCGTTCCTCGTCGCGGCGGCAGCGGTGCAAACGCCTTCTCGGCCACCCGCAGCAACGCGATCGAGTCCTTGCCGCCGCTGAAGAGCAGCACGGGGCGAGCCAGGGCTGGCAGCTGCCGACCTTGAGATAGTGCTCCTCACGCTGCTGAACGATCCGCAGCTGATCTTCGTGACCCGCCGGGAAAGGTCGCTCAGGCGGTCTCGGCGAGCGCTTCAGACCCAAGCCTGGCGGGTCGAGGACGGATCGAGCAACAGGACCGCCGTCTATGCCTTAAGTGGGATCGATCATCTCGTCTCGACGCTCGAGTCCGACGAGCGGGGGTGGACGGCGTGGTTCGCCCGGAGCGGTCTGCGCCCGCTGACTCTGACCTATGAGCAACTCGACGCGGCGCCTAGGGACACCGTTACCCGCGTGCTGGAGCTACTCGACCTTCCGGCCGCGAATGTGCCGTTCCCGGGGCTCTCGCGCCAGCGTGACGGGCT
Organism: uncultured Solirubrobacterales bacterium; assembly: GCA_963836065.1. Taxonomy (GTDB): domain Bacteria; phylum Actinomycetota; class Thermoleophilia; order Solirubrobacterales; family Solirubrobacteraceae; genus Palsa-465. Next base: position 13,749 of record CAWIII010000021.1, on the reverse strand, counting down.
CTCGTCGGCTTGGATCGAGCGCTACCGGCAGGAGCGAGGGAGGGCAGCATGAGCCCGTCCGCACGTCATGTCTCCGAGCTACGCGCACTCGAGGCCGAAGCGGTGTTCGTGACGCCCGAGGTCGTCGCGGAGCTGCCGTTCTCGGTTCTCCCCTCGTCAACGATCCGCGCCCACCATGCCTCCGGCGGCTCGGAGACCGGCGTGCCTGGCTGCACCGGGGGGAGTAGCTCGAGGACATGGGGCGACGGCAGGCCGCCAAAGTACTCTCGGGGCTGCCGTGGCAAGCTTGAATGCCGCAGGTCCTCGAAAGTTCCAGTGGCCGACCGGCGACGCCGGTCTCGCGCAGCATCTCGCAGAGCAGCGTGCTGCCGCTCCGCGGGGTGGCGCAAACCAAATATGCCTGTCGGGGATGTAGATCAGCGAACTTCACTAAGTCGATCAACAATAGGATATACGCAGAATGGCCCAGCCAAACACCTCTACCTGCATTCACACGACACTGGCCGCTACGTCCAGCCCTACGGGCACCAGGTACCGACCCCAAACGTTCAGCGGCTCGCCGATCAGGGATTGCTCTTCCGCCAGGCCTTCTGCGCCGCGCCTACCTGCTCGGGCAGCCGTGCCTGCCTACTGACCGGCCAATGGGCGCACGTGAACGGGATGACGGGTCTGGCGCACCGCGGCTGGAAGCTGGTCGACTATGGCCGGCACGTCATCCACCCGCTGCGCGCGGCCGGCTACTGGTCGGCGCTGATCGGCGAGCAGCACATCTCCAGTGATCCAAGCGTGCTCGGCTATGACCACGTAGTCGACGTCGGAACCAGCCGGGTCCACTCAATCGCGCCCGCCGCGCTGCAGCTGCTGCGTAGCCGTCCGCCGCAGCCGTTCTTCCTGTCGATCGGATTCTTCGAGACCCACCGCGAATTCTTCGAGCCCAGCTCCGTGCGCGACGCGCTCTACGGAGCTCCCCCGACCCAGCTGCCCGACACGGCGGCGACCCGCGCCGACATGGCGGCGTTCAAGGCCAGCGCTCGCTCCCTTGACCAGGGCGTCGGCGCGGTGCTTCACGGCCTCGATGAGCGGGATTGGCCGATGACACCCTCGTGGTGCTCACGACCGACCATGGACTGCCGTTCCCCGGAGCCAAAGGAACACTCAGCGACCGGGGCCTGGGCGTGATGCTGATCATCCGCGGCGCCGGCGGATTTCACGGCGGGCACGTTCACCTCGCACGTCGATCTCTATCCAACGCTGCTCGAGCTCGCCGGGGCGCCGGTCCCCGAGGACGTTCACGGCCACTCGCTGCTGCCGCTTGTGCGCAAGCAGACGCCAGCGGTGCGCGAGGAGCTGTTCGCCGAGCTGACCTACCACGCCGCCTATGACCCCCAACGTGCGATCAGAACCGACCGCCATAAGCTGATTCGGCACTTCGGCGAGCGGTTGGAGCCGGTGCTCCCAAACGTCGATGACTCGCCCTCGAAGTCACTGCTGATCGCGGCCGGCTGGGGAACCCAGCGTGGTCCACGGGTCGAGCTCTACGACCTCATGATGGACCCCGGAGAAATGCGCAACCTCGCCGAGTTCTCCGACTTCGCCGAGCTTTGCGAGCAGCTGGAGCGCCGGCTGCACGAATGGATGGTGCGGACGCGTGATCCGCTGCTGGACGGTCCCATTCCGGCGCCTCCAGGGGCGTTCGTCAACAATCCCGCGGGCATCTCCGCAACCGAGCCGTTCCTCGAAGCGGTGGACTAACACGCCACTAGTCGGCGTCCGGGGCTGAGGAAGACCGGCCAGCCACCCGAATGGCGGGGGAATCCTGGCCTTTTGAGAGTGCGAAGAAGCCGCGCGTTCGGGGAGTTTTCCTGATGATGAGTAAGCCCCTGGGGATAGCCGCGGACGACGAAGCGCGATTTGAGGTCCTTCCGCTCGGCCGCAGCGAAGAGGAGGCCGCCCAGGTGTCGGCAACGGTGCGGCTGACCGTCACCTGCTCCCCGAAGCACGGACCGGATTGGTCGGTCGAAGTCGCCGGCCGGTTGCGGGCTCTTGGCCATGCCGTCACCGTGCACCTGTCCGGTCCGCTCGGATGGTCCGAGACCGCGATCACCTGGGCATGCTGCTGGCGCGCATCGCGCGGGCGGGGGCGGATGATGTCTTCCTGATTGGCGGCGACGCTGATCCTCCGGGGGCTCGTACTCCTCGGCGGCGGAGCTGCTACCGGTTCTTGCAGAGCACCCTCAGCGTCCGCGCACGATCGGAATCGCGGGATATCCGGAGGGACATCCTCTAGTTAGCTCCGAGCAGCTCGACCGGACGCTGGGGGAGAATAGCAAGCAGCGCGTTCTGCTGAACCGCTTCGGACGATCGCCGGCAGATCGGCTCTATAACGCGCTGGCCGGTTCGCGCGATGATCCGGAGCTGAACGTCGCCGGGTTTCACTACTTCACCTTCTGTCGGCTGGTCGACACGTGGCGCTGGGATCGCTCCAAGCGCGGCGCGGGTAATGCTGATCGAAGCTGGGGAGTCAGCTCCGGCCAGCGGCTCTATCCGATCCTGAAGGGAGTACGACATGACTGACCGAAGCCTCGAGGATCTGCTGGCAGAGGTAGGTGATCCGGTGAAGCTGGCGCGGAACTCGCAAATCGGACCATACGTCTATCCCGCAGTCGCCAGCGAGTTCTCCAATTGGCGAGACGAGCAGCTTGCCTGGGCTGAGACATGCGCGCTGTTCGACCAGTCCCACCACATGACTGATCTGACGGTTGAGGGTCCTGACGTCCCTCAGACTGCTCTCGGACCTCGGCATCAACACCTTCGCGAACTTTCAAGTCGATAAGGCCAAGCAATTCGTCGCCTGCAATCACGACGGGCACGTAATCGGGGATGCGATTCTCTTCTTCCTGGACGAGAACCGAATCAGGCTCGTCGGGCGTCCCTCGGCCCACAACTGGGTTCAGTTCCACGCCGAGACCGGCGGCTACGACGCTCGAATCAGGATGGATCCCGTGTCCGCTTCCGGCAATCTTCACGGGCAAGGAGATGAAGGCCTATAGGCAGTGGCTGCCCGCGAACGGCTACGAGGGCACCGGCTCACTCGACGGCAGCTACTGCTCCGATGACATCGCCGACTACTACCTGACGCCGCACGACCTTGGGTACGGGCAGTTCGTCAAGTTCGACCACGACTTCATCGGGCGGGAAGCGCTCGAGAAGATCGTCGAGCAGCCGCGACGCCGGAAGGTCACCCTCGCATGGAATGGCGAGGACGTCAGCCGTGCCATGGGCACGATGTTCGAGAAGGGAGATCCGGTCAAGTACATCGACCTCCCCCTGTCGAACTATTCGACGTGGCCGAACGACAAGGTGCTCGACGGCGACCGGATGATCGCCGTGTCCACCTTCTCCGGCTACAGCTACAACGAACGCTCGATGCTCTCGCTCGCGATCCTCGACGTCGACGTCGAGATCGGCACTGAGGTCGTCCTCGTCTGGGGAGAAGAAGGCGGTGGCTCGGCAAAGCCAGTGGTGGAGCGGCACGTCCAGGGCCAGATCCGCGCGGTCGTCAGCCCGTGCCCATACTCTGAAGTTCCCCGCACCACGTACGCCGAGGGCTGGCGAACGAAGGCCCTGGCCCAATGACATGAGCGTGGACGACTTAGCGCTCGCCAGTCGGTTCGCACAGGCCAAGTGGCTGTGGACCGAGCTCACGCACCCGCGCGAGCGCTGGGACGCGCCTCGCCACCCGTTCTATGAACGCTGGTTCGCCGGTGAGCTGACTAGCACCGATCTCCAGCTGTACGCCAGCGAGCACCATCACGCAATCGTGGCGCTCGCCAGGGCTTCATGCCACGCGGCGGCCCTGACGGAAGGGATGCTGGCTGAGGAGCTCAGTCGGTACGCCGATGATCAGGAGCACCACGTCGAGCTGTGGTGCGCCGTCGAGAAAGCACGGCCTGACCGTCAGATCCCGAGCCACCGTTCCGCGTTGCCGTGGGCGATCTTCTCGCGGTCCTCGTCGCTGATCGCGGCCCGCTCGAGGAAGCGCACAGCCTCGGCGCCGTCGCTGAAAGGATGGTCGACGGCAAACAGAATCCTGTCCGAACCGAGCGTCTCAAGCGCGCAGTGAAGCGGCGGATCGGTGAAGAAACCGCTCGTCGTGATGTGGAAATTGCGGCGGAAGTACTCCTCGATCGACAGCGTGACGCGCGTCTGGGCCGGCTCCAGCGCGAGCCGTCCGCTGAGCGTCTGGTTGGCGCGAGCGAGCATGAACGGTACGGCCTCGTCCATGTGGCCGATGACGATTTGCAGCGCGGGAAAGCGATCGAACACGCCGGCGAGGACCAGCCGCAGCGCATGCAGCCCGACCTCGATGTGCCAGCCCCAGGCCGGCGCGGCGAGCATGAAACCGACGTTGTCCCCGAAGCCCGAGTAGTAGGCCTCGTACACGGCCTTCGGCGGCGGCATCGGGTGCAGATAAATGGGCACGCCGAGCGCTTCGGCGTCTCGAAGATCGGCCAGAAGAACTCGTCGTCAAGGAAACGCTCGCGCGTGCGACCGTTCACGAGCGCACCCTTGAAGCCGAGCTCGTGCACGGCACGCGCGAGCTCCTCGGCTGCCGTTGTGGGGTCCGCGGACGCCAGCGCCGCCAATCCGGCAAAGCGGTCAGGGTACGAAGCAATCGCCTCGGCGACCCGGTCGTTGAACGCGCGCGCCACAGGCACCGCGCGGTCACCCTCGGTGTGCTCGAGCCCGGGTTGCACCATCGACAGCACCTGCACGTCGATGCCCTGCGCATCCATTTCGGCGATTCACCCCTCTCCGAGGTCCAGCAATCGCGACTCCAGCGCGGGCGGCCACCGGTGAACCGCGTAGTAGGGATGGATCTCAGGGCCGAGCAGCTCCCGTAGCTCCGGGGTTAGGCAGTGCTCTTCGAGGGCGATCGTCCGCACCGAGCGGATACTTTCACGCGCCGCGTTCATCGTGAACATTGGCGCCTGGCCTCCGGGGGCGGAGGTTAGGCGCCAAAGTTGGCAGCTCTACGATCGATCCGCGCCAGGCGGAGTCGCATCGCGGACGCGAACGCCGCTCAAACCCCGCGCTGCAGGGCCAGGACAAGGAGCGCGACGGCGACCACCGCCGCGAGGAGGATGACCGCCAGGTTCATCACCACGGCAAGGCGGAGCGCGCGCGCCCGACTTGGCTTCGCACCACTCAGTACCGGCTCGATCGCCGGGGCCGGAAGGGCGGGTCCTGCGGCCTCGCGGGCGATACCCTGGCGGTCAGCACATCGGTGAGAAACCGGTTGAGACTGACCTGCTTCTCCTCGGCCGCGCGAGCGAGTTGCTCATGGAGTTCGCCCGGCACCGAGCGGCATGGCTTCAGCTGGGGCTATTATTGGTCCTGCGGACCTGGCTTTGCGCTCAATGACCTCGGAGCCGAGCTATGGCAGGGCGACCTACTCCGGGCTCTGATCCTTCGTAGGAATCACCCCACCCCCCTGGCACGCGCAACACCCGCCGCTGCAAACTCCCTGTTGGTCTGGCGCCTGATGACCTCCAGCGTCAGCGCGAGCACGGTGGCGATCCCAAGCACCGGGATCGGCTGACGGAGCGCCGGACTGGGGGCCCACAGCACAAGCAGCAGCGGTATCGCCGCCACCGTTGCGAACAGGACCACGGGATGCGCTCGAAGGCCGGGAGCCATCACCCGCCGAAGCGCCCGCGCCGGCCGGGTTGCGCCCGCCAGCCACGCCGACGCGACGATCACCGCACCGTAGGCAATTATCGTTTCGGCGGTAGTGCGAAGCTGACTGGTCGCGATCAGCCAGGCGGCGTTGGCCGCCGGCCTCACCGAGGAGTCCGTAACGAGCGCTTGGGCTACCCGCGGTTCGAGCAACCGACGAGCCACCAACACGGCGATGCCGAGACCGATCAGGCACCACCCGATCCTCCGGAGCACGACCCGTCGCCAGCCTCGTGCCAGCGCCACCGCCAGCGCGAACAGAACGACCGCACCGACCGGAAGGACAATCGCGAGTCCGCGGATCCCTTTGACGATGTTCTGCGCTGTCCGCAGCTGGTTCGAGCGCATGATCACGAGCTGGCCGGTCTGCGGCGGCTCCCTATCGAAGATCGTCTTCGTGCCTTCTGGTAAGGCGGCGACGACCGATCCACCGACGAGCGCCTTGGCCAGATCGTCGACGAGCGGAGCCAGGTTGAGCGTGACCACTCCGCCGCGAGTGGACACCCCACGGCCGCCCCCGTTGAGGATCCGGATGAGCTCCCGATGCGCTTCCCGGTTGGCAGTCCGCCACGCATCTTGAACCGATGGCTTTGCCAGCACGCGCGCAACGAGCCCACCCGCCGCTGTTCGCAGCTCCGCGGCGATGGGCGCGGCGACTCCGGCGGGCAAGACCTTCTTTAGCTCTCCGTCCACGTTCACCGAGGTGAACAGCTGCCTTACCAAATAGGCGCCGACGGCATCCTGGACCTTCGGGTTGGCTAGCACCCACGAGCTCGTCTTCGTCCAATTGGCCGTGTTCAGCGCCTCCCGCTCGACCCAAAGGGCGAAGCTTCCGACGAGCAAGGCGACCGTCGCGATCGCGACGAGGATCCCGACCGACAGCCGGTTGGGCGGGCGGGTAGCCGCTCGGTGGCTCGCATCGACGACGTGGGCAGACACAGACGCTCTTCGATGGTAGGGCGGAGCTGCCGCGCTCCGTTGCAAGTCGGGGTTGTAGCGCAGAGCGCCAACTGAGTGAAGGCCTGACCGGCGGTGAGCATCGAGAACGAGGAGGGGATCAAATGGGCAGGCTGATCGTGTCCGCGCGTGCGTTGCTCTTGGGCCGGTGCCCACTACCTCGCGAGCCATGGGCTTGTCGACGAGGTCCGGTTCTGGGTCCACCCTGTTATCTGGGGCGACGGCGTCCGGCCACTTCACGCTGGCGACCCGCCGGTCCGCATGCGCCTAATCGCGGCGACCACCTTTAGTTTAGTTCCGGAGTGGCGCTCCTGTCCTCCCAACCCCTCCCAGCTAAAAGGGCGACCACAGGGCCGGGCCGGGCGCACCCGAGATTTGGCGCCACCTTTCTGCGAGCCTCTCCCCCGCGGGTCAGCGCGTCAGGACCTCGGCGAGCTTGCCACGCAACGACTGCTTGACGAACTGTGGCGCGGCCGGGTCACCCTCGAGGATGGTCCCGGCCAGACCCTTGGCCTGCTCGAAGCTGATGTGCGGCGGTAGCGGCGGGACCTCGGGGTCGGTCAGAAACTCGATCAGCGCCGGGCGGCCGACAGCCAGCGCATCGTCCCAGGCTTTCCCGATTTCCTCGGGGCGCTCGACGCGCACCCCCTGTAGGCCGAGCATCCGTGCGTAGCCGGCGTAGTCGAAGTTCGGTAGGACCTGCGATGCGTCGAGCTTGGGATCGCCCGACATGACCCCGCTCATCGAGGACCCTCCACCAACGCGCCACCCCCGACTCGATCTGCTCGCGCCAAGCGCGGTCTTCCTTTCGCTTGAGCAGCGGGATCAGCGCTCGTAGCGTATCCCGAGCGTCGCCGACGAGGTGACCTCCATCGGATAGCGATTGCCGATCAGCCGCGCATCGATGTCGATCTGGACTCCTCGTGCCTTGCCGGCTCGGGCAGCCACTCGGAGTAGGGAAGATTCGAGCCGACCATCAGCAGCGTGTCGCTGCCTTCCATCAGCTCGTAAGCGGGACGCGTGCCGAGCAGGCCGATCGAGCCGGTGACCCACGGCCGATCGTCGGGCAGCACGGCTCGTCCGTTCAGGGCACGAGCGGCGCCCGCACCAGGTAGTTCGGCAACCTGCTCGATCTCGGCGAGTGCGCCCCTGGCGCCCTGACCGACGAGCATCGCGACCCTCTCCCCCGCCCTCAGGATCTCCGCCGCCTGCTGCAGCGCGACGTCATTGGGCACGACGTGGGCCTGACGATCCGCATCGCCCGGTCGATCAGGTGGGGAGCCTGCTCGGGGACCATGCAGACCTGAACGAACTCGGAGGCGACGTCCTTGAACAGCCATCAGATCGACTTCCTGCTGATACTCCGAGCCCAACGACATCCGCGCCTGCTGACCGATGATCGCCACGACCGGCTGGTGTCGAGCTTGGCGTCGTACAGACCGTTCAGCAGCTGAATGGCCCCCGGCCCCGAGGTAGCCATGCAAACGCCAACCTCGCCCGTGAACTTGGCGTGCGCGCACGCCGCCAAGGCGGCAATCTCCTCGTGGCGGACCTGCGTGAACTCGATCCGGTCACCCACCTCGTGAAAGCCGCCGATCAACCCGTTGATCCCATCGCCGGGATACCCGTAGATGCGTCGGACTCCCCAATCATCGGCCAACCGCTCGAGTACGAACTGCCCAGTCGTCTGTGTCATCGGGTCCCTTCTCGTAGTGCCTGTCGGACCACAAATACCCTGCTCGCGGCACGCCAATCCTGCTCGGGAGGCTGCGCCGGAGTTCGGGCATGGCAGTTCGGGTAGCGGCCGAGCAGCCAGGCATGGCACTTGGCGGAGCTGCTGGCCGCCTCCCTCTAGGACCTCGATCTCTCAGGCGGCGCGAGCGTGCGGGACCAGTCGCAGCCGCTCCGGTAGAAACGGCAGCACTGCCCGCTTGACGTATTCGGCGCCGCCGGCGACAAGGGCCTTGCGGACGACCGCCGGCGGGACCGGCGAGAAACCGTACTGACGACGAACCTGGTCGGGGAGCAGCGCGATGGTTATGAAATTGACGGTTTCCAGCAGCGGTCGGGCCGTCCACGGCACCGGGGGCTCGAGCACGATCTTCGTTGCTCGCTGGCGTGCCCAATCGGTGACGAACAACCTGTCGCCATCGAGCATCCGCCGGCGATAAGCATCGAGGTCGTCGATGGTTGGCGGCAGGTGGCGCTCGCGCAAGCCGAACAGCCGGCCGATGACCTTGTAGTCCTCCCAATACGCCGCCTCTTCGCGGCGCGACAAAGATCCGACGTACTTGCGATAAACGACCAGCCCCGAGTCGACGAGCGTGAACAACACCCACAGCAAGAGCTCCGGATCATCGGCGCGATACGGGGTGCCTTCCGCATACGGCCCGACCCCTACGGCCAGGCGGCCGCGCACCCGGCGATGCATCGCACGTACGTGCCGGGTGATCTCGTCGGCCTCAGCACGCGAGCCGAACCCGATCTTGCTGAGCGTCTCCGCGGTACGCGCCAGACGCTCGTAGGGCTGATCGAGCGCACTTGAGTGCGCGAGTAGACCTGAGACCGCAAGCGGATGCGCCGCCTGCGTTAACAGCGCTCGAGGACCTGAGAGCGCGAGGGCGCGCTCACGGTGGATCCGACGAAGAATCGAACCTTCGTCGAAATAGCCGCTCAGCTCGACTTCCGAGCAAGGAGCTCGATCAGCTCCCGTCAGGACGCTTGATCTCGCCACCACACTCACCTTACGACCCCGGCATTGTCCTTGCCGTCAGTCTTCTTCCAAGCTACGGACTTCAATCGACCGTTCGATCGAGGACGTGCGAGCCTCCTAAATGGCATTTGTCTGTCCGTCGGCCAGTACCCCCCTACACTTGTGTGAGAAAACCTTGACAACACGTACAGGGGAGGCTACTTGAAAGGCCTCACGATCGGTCAGTTCGTAGAACGGACTGGCGTCGCAGAAGGCACGCTGCGGATGTGGGAGCGCAGGCACAGCTTTCCCACTCCACAGCGGCTACTGAGTGGCCATCGCCGCTACAGCGAGGCCGACATTGAGCTGGTGCGTCGCGTCGCGTCAGAGCGCTCGGCCGGAATGTCCCTCGCCGCCGCGATCGCGCGCGTCAGAAGCCTGAGCGCGACCCCGACGCCCTCGGTGTTTGCGGCACTGCGCCGTCGCCGGCCCGACCTCGAGCCTCGGACGCTACGGAAGTCGAAGCTGATCGCGTTGACGCACGCGATCGAAGACGAGAGCCTCTCGCGTGCCGAGCGTCCGCTGCTGTTCGCGTCATTCCAGACCCAACGGTTCTATCTCCAGGAGCGGGGCCGCTGGCGCGAGTTCTCACAAAGCGCGGCACTAACGGTCGTCTTCGCGGACTTCGACCGGGTCCGCACGCCTCGCAGCGGTCCGGCCGAGATCCCGGTCGACCGCGGTCACCCGCTCGCGCGGGAATGGACCGTGGTCTGCTGCGCTCCTGATCATGCCGTCTGCCTGGCCGCCTGGGAGCCGCCTCCGGTCTCTACCGGAGCTTCCCAGGATCGGGCATTGGAATCGATCTGGAGCGTCGAGCCCGATGTGGTCTGGGATGCAGCGCGGATCTGCGCGGCAATCGCGGCCGCCAAGCGCTCGGAGCTGATTGACCCCGTGCAGGCACGGCTCGAATCCGATCCGGGCCCGCCGACCTCGGAGCAGCTGAGGCTTGCCACCGCGATCACAAATCGCATGCTCTCGTACCTGTCCTGATCGAGCTCTCAGCCGCCCGTCGGCGTGGAGCTCAGCCGCTTTAGAGCAGCGACGCCATAGGCAGCCCCGCCGAGCCCGAGTAGCCGGCGAAACCAGTTGGCCCCGGTAGTGATCTCCTGATAGGCCCAGACCAGCAACGCCAGCTGCGAGACCAGCGCGGCGTCCCGCGCGATCGTGCCGTCAGCGGTACGGGCAAGCGCACCGGCGGCCATCGCCACGATCAGCGGGGGATTCGGGAATTGGGCGATGGGAAAGCGACGCGGCATTTAGGCTCTCTCCTCTCCGTCGTTTAGGTTGGCAACGACCCCATTGGGCGCCGATTCACGATTCGGCAGGCGCCTAGCGGTCAGTTCTGCGGCAGCTTCCCGTATTCCTTCAGGGCGACACTGTTGTTCGAGTGCTACGCCGACGAAAGTTCGCATCCGCCTCTGTGTGCTCTGAAGGAACGCTCGGCGCTCGCGTCCCCGGAGAAGATCGAATCCGATCCGGACCAGCGGGTTGGCGATCGCGGCCCGGCGCGACACGGAATGGATCCGGAACTCGACCTCCCCACTGTCGAGCCACTTCCACACCTCATCGACCCAGTGCTCAACGCGCTCGGTGTCGATTCTTACGCACCCGTCATCCGTCCGCCGGACAGCTCGACGACGCCCTCGAGAAGCGAGATCCACATGTGGGCTTGGACCTCCTTGGCCATGCGCAGCTTGTGGTACAGGAGGTTTGAAAGCCGGCTGCTGCTGCGCGCCCACGATTCGATTTCGAACAGCAGCTCGTGCTCGTTTTCTGGATCGGCGCGGAATTCGATCTGACCCGCTTCCAGGTGTCCTTCCAGCGTGGCCAAGCGAAGCGAACGATCTCCGAGATCGACCACGCGGACGGGACCATCCCAGGGCCCGGGCATCCGAACTACGTACTCATCGCCCAGGGCCATCGTGTTCCGCTGCCCGAGGACCGTCTGGAAGCGCGCAAAGCTCGGTGCAGGCCTGTTGGGGTCGCTCTTGAGCCTCGCCAATCAACTCCTCGGCAGACATTGCCGAATCCCGGATTTGGGTTCGATAGCGGCGATGAAACAGCGGTCCGTGACCGCGCTCTTGGCCTTGGAGGTCTTCCAGGCTTACGGAGGTCGGGCACGCGAGCAACGCGGGTTCATGATCCGGCGCGGACCCCGCCGTTTCACGGCGATGCAGCGGTGTCGAGCGCCACATGTAGTCCCACGAAGTCAGGGTGACCCCCACCGGCCAAGTTGCGGCGGTCATCCAGCGGTGGATCGGTTTCGGGCGTCTCGACATATTCTCGACTTACCCTCCAGCTAATCTATACAGCCCGTTTAGAAACCAGGCCTCGAGACCGCTAGGATCAAAGCCATGTTGACCAAGCGCCTCCACAGCGCGGGCTTCCGAGCATTGGCAGATGCAACTGCTGTCGATGGGATCCATCGGACCCTGGGTCCGCGCTAAGACTGTCGACCAAGACGAACGTGGAAATGCCGAGCGCCGCGCGCTGTTGGTTGGCCACCCGGCAAGCGGCAGCGCGGGGCCTGATCAGCCGTGACCGTGGCGCCGCAGACACCCCGGTTGTCGTTCACCACGCTCGAGGAGGCGACCTCCGCGGTCCGACAGAGAGGCAAGCGCCCCTCTACTCCACGGAGGCTCGTACTCGAGGCCTGTTCAGAGCGCAAACCCCGGGCACCAGCCGGACGTCCATCCTCAGCTCGAGACCATCAACTCCACGGGCGTGATCGAGGCACTCCGCGAGGATCGCAGCGAGATCGGCTTCGTTGGAAGGACTCGACGGCGCGGCGGGCTGCGAGGCGATCACGATCGCCCGTGCCGCCGGCGGCGCGTAACGTTTCACGTACATGGAGACGACTGCGTTGAACGAGCACCCTTTCGGACTACAGTCAGTCATCACCTGGGCTCGGGCCAGACCCGAGCAATGTGATCGAGACGTGACCACGATCCATCGCTGCGGTTGCCGGAAGAGTGTGCAGGGTAAGCAACAGCCAATGCCTCTTGATAGGAGAATTTGATGCCGACGCCTTTACAGCTCTTGACCGAGCACGGCCAGAGCCCATGGATCGACTATCTCTCGCGCCCATTCGTACGCGACGGGGACCTGGCCGGCCTCGTGGATGAGGGGATCGTCGGAGTCACATCCAATCCGACGATCTTCCAAGGCGCGATTGCCGACGGAAGCGCCTACGACGATCAGTTTCGCGAGGTCCTGCGGGAGCAGACGGACCCGAAGGAGGTGTTCCTATCGCTCGCAAAGGAGGATATCCGCGGTGCCTGCGACGTGCTGAGGGAGGTTTTCGAGCGCGGTGAGAAGACCCGCGACGGCTGGGTCTCGCTTGAGGTCGACCCGAACTTCGCCTATGACGATCGGGCCACGATCGAGGAAGCCAAGCGACTTCACGCGATGATCGAGCGGCCGAATCTGTTCGTAAAGATCCCTGGCACCGAGCCGGGGCTCAGAGCCATCGAGGAATCGATCGCTTCGGGCATCCCGATCAATGTCACGCTGCTGTTCTCGCTGCAGCGCCATCGCGACGCTGCGGAGGCGTACCTGCGCGGACTTCGGCGCTTGCGCGACGATGGCGGCGATCTATCTCGGGTGGCGTCAGTGGCGTCCTTCTTCGTCTCGCGTGTTGACACCGAGGCCGACCGGCGACTGGACGAGATCGGAGGCCACGACGAGCTCAAGGGAACGCTGGCGATCGCCAACGCCAAGCTCGCCTATCAGACCTACAAGGAGCTGTTCGGCGGTCCGGAGTGGGAGAAGCTCGAGCGAGTCGGGGCCTCGCCACAGAGATGTCTGTGGGCGTCGACCTCGACCAAGAATCCCGACTACCGCGACGTCGTCTACGTCGAGGATCTGATCGGCCCGGAGACGGTCGACACGATGCCGCGCGAGACGATCGAGGCATTCCAGGATCACGGCCGCGTCGAGCACACGCTAGAGCAGGACCTCGCCGGTGCGCGGCGGACGCTTGAGCAGTTCGCCGACGCCGGCATCGACTACGACGACGTCGTCGCCGTGCTCGAGCGCGAAGGCGTGGAGAAGTTCGCCAAGTCCTTCCGGGAGCTGTTCGACGGGGTGGCGAGCAAGCGCGACCAGCTCGTGGCGGCCTGAATCATGGCTGACGCGAACTTCCGCCGCGAGCTCGGGCAGCAACTCCGCGTAGATTCGATCCGCGCCAGCGCTGCGGCCGGTTCCGGGCACCCCACCTCCTCGATGTCGGCCGCCGATTTGATGGCGGTCCTGCTCGACGGATACCTGAAGCTCGACTACCAGGCGCCCGAGGATCCGCA
>CAWIII010000020.1:0-62236 GCA_963836065.1 uncultured Solirubrobacterales bacterium | reverse complement strand
GCGCTGGTCCGCCCGCCATCGATCGTTCGCGTGACCACTGAGAACGCCCGTGGACATCTTCGGGACGCTGCGTCGCGCGCGCCGCGCCGCTCAGTGCCGAGCGGCGCGGCGCCGAGAAACGAGCCGCCTGGGGGCGGCCGCTCCTGCGGTTTCTCACTCATCGGTTCACGCTCCCAGGATTCGCGCGCTGGCGTCATGAATCAGACTGTCGTCCTGGACTCTCGATCGCTTGTTGGCTTCGCTGTCGCTGATGGCTGAACCGAACCGAACCGGGCGCAACGCGACCAGTGAGCCCGCGACTGACCGGCGCCGGCGGGCGGCGGGCCGCCATGAGGAAGCTGTGATCCAGGCGGAGGTGCGGCGCCTGGCAGCGGCGCTGCGACCCCGACCGCGCTACGCCGCGCGGCGCCGGGGGGTGACCGAGTTCGGGACGACCTGCTTGCCAGCCGAAACCCTCACCAGCGCCGCGATCGGTGAGATCAAACGGCAGCGCAGGATCGCCAACAAAGAGCTCGACTGAACTCTCTCGTCTCCGATCGCCCATGTGCTCACGCCGGTCGTCATCACGAAGGTCCGGCCGCCCAGATGCGGGCGCGCCTTCGTGCCTGGAGCTACGCGATCCCGTCCGCGTTCTCGCCCGGACGCTGGCCGCGGACATCTTGCACTTCCAACAGCTCTCTCGGAGGCTCGCCGGTCAGCAGCCATCCGTCCTCGGCCTTGGCCACCAGGCCGACCCGGGCCAGTCTCGAGATCGCACCGCTGACCGTCGGGCGGCGAGCTGCGACAAGGTCGCTGAGGATGGTATGCGTCAGCCGCAGCGGAATGAGCACCCCGTCGGGGCGTACGCGGCCCCACCTATCGGCCAAATGCCAAAAGAGCATGGTTAACCGAACATCCACCCGCGCGTGCTGATGGATGGCCATGCTCACCGCGAGGTTGCGTGAGCGCTCCAGTGCGCGTCCCACGAGCCGACCCGTGAGCTCGGGGAAGTGGGCAAACCTCCGTGCCACCCGCTCGTCGAGCACGGCAACGATCACCGGATCGATGACACGCCACCCGGTCGAATGCGGAAACGTGGACATCGCATCCTCGCCCTGCCATGGCCGCAGTACATCGCCCTCCCCGAGTAGCTCCGCGCCGAATCGCCCGTCGATTCCCACCCGGCGGATCAGTAGCCCTCGGAGGACCATAAGCCCAATCCCGTCACGGATCACCTCGGTCTGCTCACCGCTCCATTGCCCCCGAGGGATGCGAAGTACGGGGGCGATGCACGCCTCCGCTGCCTGCTCGCGCACCTCGACCGGGACAGCCTCGCCGAGGTCAGGGTCCTCGCGCAGCACGTGGCAAACGGTGCTCGATGTTCGCAGGTGGGCGCTGATGCCAAGAATCTGCCAGAGTCGCGCGTCGGTCTCGCCTTGGCGGTGCGCCCGTGGCCGGGAATCGTGAAATTCGTCAGAGGTATGACGGCCGCGCCGCCGCGTCGAGACCGTGATGAAGTGCGCGCCAACAGTCTGTAAGCGCACCCCGGCCCGATCCGAGGGTGCACACGCGCGCGCAGTCCGGCCGCAGCTTGCCCTCACCACCAGGTGGAGACATCGGGCGTGACCACCTCTGTGGTCACGCCGGACTCCGGTTCGCGTGTGCGGCTCGAAGGGATGACGATCACCGGCACCTCGACCGTCCGCTGCAGTTCGTGTGCGACGCTACGCCTGACACGAAACCGCCGTCGATGTCCCGCGCCGACGACGATCGCTTCGGCGTGTCGGACCGAGGCGACGCGGCTGATCGCGTCCGCCGGAGGTCCGGCGATCAGCTCGGGAATGAAATCAGCCCTCGGCAGTTCGCCGCGCTTGCGCCAGAGATCATCAAGCGCGCGCCGGCCGGCCAGGCGAGCCTCACTCACCCCGCCGTCGAAAATCGTCCGGCCGAGAAAGCTGGGAGGAGTCCGGTACGCGTATACGACAAATACGCACCCACTCGGCCCGGCTGTGAGCGCAGCCTCCGCCACCGCTGCCTCACCTGTAGACGTGCCATCGAAGCCGGCGACGATCGTCCGCACGCTCGGGTCCAACGGCTCTTGGCCGAGAACGACCGGGCCACACCCATCTTGGGGCGGCGCCGGGTCCGCGCGATCGTCGCTTCCGACGACAGGATCGTGGCCCGCCGGTGTGTACGTGAGTGCATGTGTTGCTCCTCCACCGATTGCATCTCCGGATCAATGATCTCGGGATCAATGACTTCCTAGATACCACCGGCCGGGCGAGACCGGGAGTATGGGTGACAGCGATCTGACGAAATCACAACGACTCCATCAGCCTGAGGTCAATCGTCAGTCCGAGCGACGCTCCCGTCACAGGACTGACGGCGGTACTGGCAAGTTGAATCGTGAGCGCTAGGTTGCCGCCATGCGGGTCGCGGACACCGTCGAAGAGCTTGTCGGCGGCACGTCCTTTGGCCAGCCAGCTCCGGGCCTTGACCAGCCGTTGGGGCATCCCGTCGCCGTGATGTGCGCGATCCGCGCGGTCCACGCACATCCCGGCGCCCGGGCCGCCCGGCTCCCCACCACCCGAACAGGAGGTCCACGTGAAGGCCACCCGTGTAACCCACAACATTGTCCAGCTCACCCGGCTGCGGTTCGTCAACGCTTATCTCGTCCGCGAGCACGATGGGTTCACGCTGGTGGACACAGCCACCGGAGGGAGCGCCGACACGATCATCGCGGCGGCCGCGCGTGAGGGTGGGGAGATCCGCCGTATCGCGCTGACCCACGGTCACGGCGATCACGTCGGGTCGCTGGACGCACTCAAGGATCGCCTCGGCGCCTCCGTGCAGATGCTAATGCCCGAGGTCGACGCGCGCATCCACGCCGGCGAGAAGGTTGTCGAGGGCAAGTTGCCCGGAGCCTGGCCGAAGCTCAAGACGGTGCCGGACATCCGGATCGATCACGGGGACCGGGTGGGAAACCTCGAGGTTGTGCTTACGCCCGGCCACACCCCGGGCCACGTCGCTTTCTTCGACCCGCGCGACCGCGCGCTGATCGCCGGGGACACGTTCACCGCGTATGGTCGCTTGGCGGTGGCCAGTCACTTCTACCTGCGCTTCCCGTTTGCCGCGATGGCCACTTGGGACGAGGCGATGGTGGTCGAGTCCGCCCGGCGTCTGCGCTCGCTGAATCCGAGCGTGCTCCTGGTCGGACATGGCCCTGCGGTTCGCGAGCCGGGCGCCGTGATGGATGAGGCGATCCTCCGTGCCGGCGGCTCGCCCGCCCCGGCCAAGGCGCGAGTTCAGAGCCCGACCGTAACCGAGAGAAGCGCGAGATGACGGGACGACAACGGCTCAACCTGATGTTGCGGGTCCTCATGGAAGTCGGCGTGGTCGTGGCGCTCGCCGACTGGGGCTTTCATACCGGCGGCGGCACCGCAGCAAAGGTCCTGCTCGGCATCGGCGCACCCGTCGTCGGCTTCGGCTTCTGGGGTGCGGTCGATTTTCACCAAGCCCGGCTCGCGGAACTGCTGCGGCTGACCCAAGAGCTCGTGATCTCCGGGTTGGCCGCCGCGGCCTGGTATGCCAGCGGGCAGCACGTGCTTGGGATCGCGTTGGCAAGCCTCTCGGTCGTCTATCACGCCCTCGTTTACGCCTCGGGCGCGAGGTTGTTGAAGCCGCGGGATCATCCAGCGGTCAGCTCGCGGGGCGGAATCTCGGTCGCGCCATGATCCGCGTAACCGCGACGGCGAGCCTGTCCCGATCATTCTCGGCCCGAAACGGTTTGACACACCTGGCTCGCTGCAGCGGCGACCGCGAATCGGACTTTCCTTCGCAGAGCAGGGGGCCGGGTGACGGGCCGAGGCGCTCACGCTTATCGCCGCCACGAGCGCGACCGGCGCCTGGGGGCATTGCCCGCGCATGATGGGCGCGCTTTGCAAGCTGCGCAAGGCGAGGCGGCTTCGCAGTGTCGTGGAGATGCCCGCGGGGCAGCCGTTTGCAGGTGCCCCAGGCGATCGGTTCCGCAAGCCTGGCAAGCGGGTGGGGTCAGCGGTCGAGGGTCGGCTGCTGGCGGGGGGTTGCAGCGGCCGTTTCCTCAGCGTCCCTTCTGTTCGCGACGGTCACGCCGTGCCCGCCAGCCCGGCATGTGCCCTCCTTGCGGTGGTTGGAGCGACTGGGCGTCGATCCGGCTGCGCGCGAGTTAACCACGCGATCACGGAGTTCGAATTCCATATGTCACCGGTGCCGAGCTCATCACGGCCCCATACCGGGTTGGCACCCCCGGTATCACTTCGAGCAAGCGCTGGGCGGGCTGCTCGTCGTCGGTGAGCCGCCTGGGGCTGTCGCCGGCCTCGGCGACGTCGGGTATGTGGCCGCCGCGCCAGAGCCTGATCTCGTAGGCGGAAGATGCGAATCGGGCCGCCCAAAGAGCGCCGACGGCGGCTTCGGCGACGACACCGCGCTCCTTTCCGCTCCAGTCGTGGACTCGTGCCTGCTCGATCACCAACGTTCCCTCCGGGAGTTGGACTTGGAGCGCGGAGTGGTAGAGGTCGCGCGCCAGCCGCCGCTGCAAGCGCGCACCCCCGCCTCGTAGACGCGTCCGTTGAGCCTGACGAGGTGCCTGCCCGCGCCGAGCGGCACCCAGTACCGCTCAACCCCGCCCATGCCCGGCAGCGTCCGCTGTCGTCGAGCGAGATGGCCGACTTCGAACTCGCCGACGAGTTCCTGCCCGTCCACGACGTTTCCGATGCCGTCGCGACCGTTGCTGACGCCGATCGGGAGACAACCTGGCGGGCGCTGCTCGGCGTCGACCTGCTGCAGGTGGGGCGCGAGGCGCCGATGGTTGGGATGCTCGGCGCGCTGCGGATGCTGCCTGAGATCATCGGCCATCTGCTCTCCGGCGAGCCGCCAGCGAAGCCGCCGGAGTCGATGCCGCTTCGAGATCTCCCTCGATCCCGATGTACGAGGGCGGCTGGATCCTGCTCGACGAACGCGCGGCCGACGAGATCGCGCTGGGGCTGGTGGGCAAGTTCTGGCGGCCGGTGATCGAGTTCGCGCGGAGCGCGGATGATTATCGCGACTTCGACGAGCCCGGGTTCGCGAAGACGGTCTACGACCTGTCCGTGCGCGAGGTTAATGCGAACAGGACGCTGCTGTCCGGGCCGATGCGGACAGCGACCACCGACGAGCACGCGCGCCGCTGGTTCCGCCGCTGCTGGACCTTCGGCGTTGGCTCGGGAGCGCACATCCTCGTCGGCGCCCCGCTCGACTCCGCACGGCGCGCGGCCGAAGGCGACCACAACGGGTATCTGAGAAGGGGCATGGAAGGCGGTATGGTAAAGAGCCGTCCCATGCGGCCGCTGGACGCGGCACGGGCGTTCGGCGTGATGCTTAGCGGGTCGGTCGCGCTCGCCGCCGCGGCTGCGGCGAGCACCGGCACTGTCGCCCGCGCCGTCGCGCTCGTCGCCGGTCCGCCAACATCGCCGAGCGCTCGGTCGAACTCGCGGCCCTACGCGCCGCCGGCGCCGGCCGCCACCGAATCGCTCGCATGATCACCGCCCAGAACCTGCTGGTCATCACCGCAAGGATCCCGCTCGGCCTGCTCGTGGGCTACCACGCCGCGCGCGCGTTCACGGCCTCGTTCACCACCGAGCAGTACAACTTCGACCTGCAGATGCGGGCATCGACGCTCACGCTCTCCGCAGTGGCGATCCTGATCGTCGCGCTGCTCTCCCAGCGCCCCGGTCTGCACGCGGTGCGCCGCTTCGATGTCGCCGTGGTCGTGGGCGGGCGGTCGCTGTGAGTGAGCGGGGCAGCGGCGAGAACCCGCTGCCGAGCGCGTCGGCGCGATCGGCAGCCAAGCGCGGCGTGAGCGATGAGCGCAGCGAATCCGATCGCCGCAGTGACGAGCGACTCGGCCCGGACGAGGGTTTGAGCCGCGAGGAGGCCGCCGGGCGGCTGGAGCGCTACGGCCCGAACGCGCTCGCGGAGCAGCAGCGAAGCGTTGTGCTCGAGTTCCTGTCGCATTTCTGGGCTCCGATCCCGTGGATGATCGAGGTGGCTGTGGTCCTCACCGCGCTGACCGGACGCTGGGCGGATTTCGGGATCATTCTCGCGTTGTTGCTGCTCAACGGGGTCGTCGGTTTCTGGGAGGAGCACCAGGCGGCGAACGCGATCGAGGCGCTGAAGGAGCGGCTGGCCAAGCAGGCGCGGGTGAGGCGTGACGGCGAATGGAGGACGGTGCCGGCCGAGGAGATGGTGCCGGGCGATCTGGTCGCCGTCGCGCGCGGCGATGTGATCCCAGCGGACGGGTGGATCGTCGACGGGACGGCGGAAGCGGACGAGTCGGCGCTGACCGGCGAGTCGCTGCCGGTCGAGAAGGGCGCTGGTGACGGCGTCTACTCCGGAACGGTCGTCTCAAGAGGCTCGCCGAAGGTGCGCGTGGTGGCGACCGGTTCGCGCACGGAGTTCGGCCGCACGGCGGAGCTGACCGGCGAGGAGGGTCCACAGAGTCATTTCCAGGCGGCGATCTTCTCGATCGGCCGCTATTTGATCGTGATCGCGATGAGCCTGATCGCGGTGATCGTGATCGTCTCGCTGCTGCGCGGTACCAGCGTGACGACGACGCTCGAGTTCGCGCTGGTGGTCACGATCGCGTCGATCCCGGTCGCGCTGCCGGCGGTGCTGTCGGTGACCCTCGCGGTCGGTGCCCGCGACCTGGCCACACGCGAGGCGGTCGTCAGCCACCTGCCGGCGGTCGAGGAGCTCTCGGGCGTGGACGTGCTGTGCGCGGATAAGACCGGGACGATCACCAAGAACGAGCTGGCGATCGTCGACGTCGTCCCGATCGCTGACGAGGCCGGGCGCGACGAGGTCCTGGTGGAGGCCGCGCTGACCGCGGAGCTCGAAGGGCAGGACCCGATCGACGCGGCCATCCTCGCAGCGCTCCAGCAGCCGCCCGCGGGCTACGAGGTGCTGGAGTTCGAGCCGTTCGACGCCGATCGCAAGCGCGCCGAGGCCAGGGTGAGGTTTCCCGACGGCACCGAGTGCCGGGTCGCGAAGCGAGCGGTGCAGGCGATCATCGACCTTGCCGGCGACGCCACCAGCGCAGCCGAGCGCGCGTCCGAGGTCACCGCCGCCTTCGCCCACAAGGGCTACCGAGCGCTGGCCGTGGCCCGGGCCGATGACGACACCTGGCGGCTGGCGGGAGTGCTGGCGATCCAGGACCCGCCGCGAGAGGACTCGCGCGAGACGCTTGAGCAGGCGCGCCGGCTGGGCGTGGAGGTGAAGATGGTCACCGGCGACCGGGTGGAGATCGCCCGCCAGATCGCCGGCGAGGTGGGAATCGGCGAGCAGATCCTCGACTCGCACGCGATCGAAGAGCTCGACGGCGCGGAGCTCGCCACAAGGGTCGAGTCCGCCGACGGGTTCGCCCAGGTGGTACCCGAAGACAAGTATCGAATCGTCAAAGCGCTGCAGGCGTGGGGGCACATCGTCGGGATGACCGGCGACGGAGTCAACGACGCTCCAGCGCTCAGCCGCGCCGACGCCGGCATCGCGGTCTCGGGCGCAACCGACGCCGCGCGAGCCGCGGCCGACATCGTCTTGCTCGCGGCGGGACTCTCCGTGATCGTTGAGGCGATCCACCGGGCGCGAGAGGTGTTCCGGCGGATGACCAACTACGCGATCTACCGGATCACCGAAACGATCCGCGTGGTCCTGTTCGTGACCCTGGCGATCGTCGCGTTCAACTTCTTTCCGCTCACCCCGACCCAGATCGTGCTGCTCGCGATCCTCAACGACGCCGCGATCCTGACGATCGCCTACGACCGCGTCCGACCGTCCCCCAGACCCGAGCGCTGGGACCTCACAGAGGTGCTCAGCATCGCCACCGTGCTCGGGCTCGCGGGAGTGGTCGAGTCCTTCTCGCTGGTCGCTCTCGCGGTCGGTCCGCTCGGTGTCGGCCACGCCGAGGTGCAGACGCTGATGTACCTCAAGCTCTCCGTCGCCGGCCACCTGACCCTGTTCGTCGCCCGCACCCGCGCCCGACTATGGTCCGATCCTCACCCCGCCCGGATCGTGCTGATCGCCGTGATCGGCACACAAATCCTCGCCACTCTGATCGCCGCCAGCGGCCTGCTGATGAAACCGCTGCGCTGGGAGCTCGTCGCGCTCGCGTGGGGGTACGCGATCGTGTGGATCCTGCTCTTGGACCAGATCAAGCTGTGGGCGTACAAGATCCTCGAGCGACGGCGCGAGGTCGCGCCGGAGATCGTGGCGCGGTGAGCGATCCGACCGCAGGCGCAGGGACCCCGCGGGTGCCCGGCAGTGGAGACCTGCAGGCACGCAAGCCTGCGACCAAGGGTCTCAGACCGCCCTACCACCCGCGTACCCACGCACGGCGGCAGCGCAAGAGCGGCCTTCTGGGGTTGCGCGAGGCCAGCGCGATGGCGATCGGCGGAATGATCGGCGGTGGCATCTTCAGCGTCCTCGGTGTGACCATCGACCTCGCGGGTCACCTCGCGTTCGCCGCGTTTCTCCTCGGGGGTGCGATTGCCGGGCTCACGGCCCATGCCTACGCCGGTCTCGCGTTGCGCGCGGGCCGAGCGGGAGGGCCGTTCATATATCTGCGCGACGAGGGGCATACCCGGCCGGCCGCCTGGGTCGCGTGGCTTCTGATCGTCGGCTACGTCTTCGCGCTCGCCGTCTACGCGTTCACCTTCGGCCACTACCTCGCCAACATTCTCGGCGCCCCGATCATCGTGGCGCGACTCTCCGGGATCGCTGTCCTGGCCGTGTTTGTCGCCGTGAACCTTCGCGGAGTCGCGACTTCAGGGCGAACCGAAGACGTGATCGTGCTCACCAAGCTGATCGTCCTCGCCGGCATCGCCCTGATCGGCGCGAGCATGTTCTCCTCGAACCGGCTCAGTCCATTGGACAACCAGGGACTGCTCGGGGTGTTCCTAGGCGCTGGAGTGATCTTCGTCGCCTACGAGGGCTTCGAGCTGCTGCCCTACGACTACGACGACATCGCCGAGCCGCGACGGACGCTGCCCCGCGCCCTCTACCTCTCGGTCGCGGTGGTGATCGCTGTCTACGTCGCGGTCACCGTCGCCTCCCAGATGCTGCTCCCGGATCAGACGATCATCGCCCGCAAAGAGGTCGCGTTCGCGATCGTCGGCCAGAAGGCTCTCGGCGACTTCGGCCTATGGGCAGCGACGGTCGGGGCCGTCTTCTCCACAAGCTCGGCGATCAACGCGACGCTGTTCGCCACCGCGCGGCTGGTCCGTGACGTCAGCGCAGCCGGCGAGCTCCCCGCCCGCCTCGGCCGCGAACACCGAGGACTCCCCGCCGCGGCCATCCTGTGGATCGCGATCGGCGGCGCGGCCTTCTCGCTGCTGCCCGCCATCACCGAGATCGTCTCATTCGGCTCGCTCACCTTCCTGCTCGTCTTCGGATTGATCAACCTGCTGCACGCTCGCCATACCGCATCGCGCGGCCTGGACCGCGGGCTCGCATACCTCGGCGCGGGCGCCTGCATCGCCGCTGCGGGCGGTCTGCTCTACTACCTGGCGCGCTCGGACCGCGCCGCCCTCGCCTCGATCGGCGCCTGCGCCGCGATCATCGCAGCAGCCCGAGCAGCGTTCGTCAACTCGCGCCAGCGCGCGACACAACACCGAACGTGAACCCCTGACTCGCAGGTGCAATCAAGACACCAACGCGTCGTAGTACCGCGCCGACGGTCCTCAGTTCCCGACGCACGAGTGCATAGTCGAGTCCACCAACGCTGACCGACACGCTGTCCGCTTGAAGGTTGAGGAGCCCAAGGGCATCGTGCTTCCCCACCGTCGGCAGCGTCGTCCCGTCCTCGTCGGCCCTGAAGCGACCCGAGCGTGTTCCGATAAGCACAACCCGGCGAATCAACGTCAACGCTGTCTGAAAGGCAACAAGGAAGCAGAACGCTTCGATTCCGAGCTGACCTGACCGACAGCTGCGCCAGGCGGCCCCAGCGGTGGTGCGTGACGCGCTCCACGCTCGCGTCAGCGCCGTTTGGAACGCGAAGAGCGAACAGGCTCTACTTCGCAGCGATCAGAGGACCTCTCCGCGACGAAACGCGGAAGTACCCCACTGGTCGTCATCGGCGCTGATGGTTTGACGGTGGCTGTCAGACAAACCAGAGGCGTTGAACTGGCCTCCGAGCGCCGTCGAGGTGGCTGGACGCCGAGCGCGCAGGAGGCCGTCTGCCGGCCTAGGCGTGCTACCTCTGGTCCTCAGGTGCAGTCGTATCGGCGACGCTTGCGCTCCGCACCAATTGCGGCGGCGCCCGATTCGTCGCTGTGAGCGATCGCTTACAGCGACGATCCGACCGTCACGACCCGGCCTTGAGCTCGGACCCACCGGCGTCTCAATAACGGACGATCAACGACATCGTCTCGTGGTTGGAGGCCTTGTTATGGCGAAGACGGCCGACGACCCGAGAGGATGGGCAGGCATTACCGTCGCCGCGCGTCGAGTGTTGGTGCCTCCGCTGTGGACGGTTATGGGGTGAGTAGGTGGCCGACCCGGTGGAGCTCTTCCCGCAGTCGCTCTGCTTGGTTTCCGTACAGCGGCGAGCACGCGTCGGTGAGCAGGTGCTCGACGACCGCGACGCCACGCACCGGCGCGTGGTCGGGGCCGAGCAGTCGGATGACGGCGCGAAGATCGTCCGCGACTGCCCTGATGACAGCACGGTCGAACAGCGGACAGATCCTGCAGGCTTGGAATCCGCGGCGGGTCGACGCTTGCTCGATCATGACCGCGAGGTTTCGGGCAAGCGTGGTTCGCGTCCGCGGGTCCAGTAGGCGTCTGCGCTGGCGCTGCACGGCGGCGACCGGGACGTTCTCGCGCCCCTCGCGAATCAGAGCGAGCGCGCGGTCGCGTTGGGTCTGTCTGTATGCGGTGGCGATCACTGTGAGTCCCACCAGGACGATGGCGGCGCTGGCGGCCAGGGTCGCTGCCCACGTCCGTCCCGCCAGCAGGTCGATGATGCTGCCGACCAAGACCGCCGCGACAGCGAGCGACTGCCGCACCACGCTCTCGAGCGCGTCGGTCGCGCGCGCCAGCGGATGATCTGAACCGAGGACGGCGCTCGCTGACCGCGGTGGAGCGCCGCGAGCCCGGGCTGCGGTCCCCGGCACCCGCCTCATCGCCCCGGCCCTGTCTCGGGGGAGCCCGCTTGCTGGTTGAAGCCTGGTGGTGTCAAGGCGTGACTCCATGCACGCCGACCAGACTTCCCGGCTCACCGTTACAAACTTACAAACGATACGCCGGGCCGGGGTTCGTGTCGAATGGCTCCCCTCGTGGTCGGTGCTCGTCTCCGGCCCCGGCGTGTCGTTTGATCGCCTCGATTCCTCGCGGTCGACTGGCGCGTACCCAGCGCCACTAGACGCCGCCGCTCACGAGTACGGTGCCGGCGAATCGCGGTGATGATGAACGACCACGTCATCACCACGTAGATCATCCGCCCGCTGTGCCCAAACCAGGTCAGTCCCGTCACCAGCGCCGTGAAAGCGAGCGCGAGCGGAATTCGGTCCGACGCCAATCCGGGGAGGTAGGCGATAATCGCGCTGCCCGCCGCGGCGATCGAGATCGCGATCGTCAACGCAAGATCGACGACCAGCGCGCCGATCGGCAAAAACGACCACTCCTCACCGAACGCGCGGCCCGCTGCCTCCGGCGAGCCGCCGCCCTCGGGGAACGCGCGCACGAGCTGCCAGTAGTTCAGGGTGACCAGGGCGATGATCCCGATCACGATCCCCATCGCCGGCAGCAGCAGGCCGAGATGCCCGTGCAGCGCGCGCAGCCGGCCTCGATCGCGTACGCGACCGAGGAGACCGGGTCGGCCACGGCGGCGAACGCGAACGCGAAGCCTCCGAAGGGGTCGACGGCGAGATCGCCGACCAGACTTCCCGGCACACCTGCGAGCACCCGAGCCGATCCGCCTCACGTGGCGATGGCAAAGAGTCACGGATGGTTCTCAGCCCGGAGCCGGCGTGCGCTCGAGCGGCTCGCCTGGGTGGTGCTCGAGTGTCTCCTCGCGGATGCGCTCGGCCTCCCCGTGTCGCGCGATCCATTCTGCCCCCGGATGGTCGGTCAGTCCGTGGACGATGATCGACGTGAACACCGCCAGCGCGGCGATGTCGAAGATCCGCTCGCTCGCGGTGATCTGTCGACTGAGGATCAGCAGCGAGAACGTCATCGTCGCGACCCCCTTCGGGCCGAACCAGCCGATGAACGCCTTCGACGCGACGGTGAGGCGAACGCCGATCAGCGACACGAAGATCGACACGGGCCGGATCACGAGCAGCGTTCCGGCCACGAGCGCCAACGCGGCCCAGCCGTCGTTGAACAGCTGGGAGAAGGTGAGCAGCGAGCCGAACACGACGAAGATCCCGAGCTTGACGATCTCGATCAGCTCCTCTGAGCGGTTCTCGAAGCATTCGCGGATGTCGGGCCGCATGATCCCCAGCGCGATCGAGCAGACGAACACGGCGATGAACCCGTTGCCGTGCGGCTCGGCGACCGCGATCCCGTAGGCACCGAAGGCCACGCCCAGCGCGTAGAGCGACTTCTGCCGCGGGCTGATCTCATGCCCCAGCGCTCGACCGCGAGGTAGCAGGAGCGAGCCGGCGGCGGCAATGACCAACCCGGTGAGCAGCCCGACGCCGACGTCCTGCAGCACGAATCTCCACCAGACGAAATGGCTCGCGGTCGGATCCAGCGCCGCGGCGAACGCCAGCACCGCCGGCAGCGCCAAGCCGTCGTTGAGCCCGGACTCGAGGTTCAGGGAGTGGCGGATCACCCGCGGCACCCGCGGATTCGTGACCACTGACGAGGACAGCACCGGGTCCGTGGGCGAGAGCAACGCGCCGAGTAGAAACGCCTCGCCCCAGGTGAGGTCCGTCAGCACTCTCGCGAGGAGGGCGACCAGCATGGCTGTGAGCGGCATCGCGACCACGAGCGCACGGAGCGGGACCCTCCAGGCTCGCTGGAGCATCTCCGCCTCGACCTCGAGCCCGTCGCGGAACAGGATCACGATCAGCGCCACGGTCGCAAGCGAGCTGACGAATCCCGACCGCGGGTCGAAGCGCAATACCCCGAAGCCCTCCGGGCCAAGCACGAACCCGGCCAGGACGAACACCGCCGTGAGCGACAGGAAGCTGCGGTGCGCGATGCCCGCCAGCAGCGCCCCAAGCACCAGCAACCCGGCGAGCACCAGCGCGGTCGTGTCAAAGGACGTGGTAGCGAGAGCGGGCATGGTCGCGCATGTCGCCGACCAGTCTTCCCGGCACACCAAATGGGGAGGTTAGACCCCGAGCGAAGTCGGGTTCTCAGGCGTCGAGCGTCGGTCCTGCTGGGCTGACCCCGCGCAGCGGTTTAGCGCTGCCGATCGCCATTTTCGTACGTGTACGCCTCCAAGATGCGAAAGTCACACTGGGGCAAGAAGTCATGGACCTTGTCAGGGACGGTCCGCACGACCTGCAGTTCGATGTCGCCGGCGGCGACCGGCGACGGCGTCTGGTCGACCTGCTCGCCGGTCACCTCGCGCCAACGGGCCGCGAAATGCGCGGCTACATCGGCCACCGCCGGGCCACGGACCAGGGAGGAGGCATCGTGCCATCCCAGACGGCCGCGCATCGGATGATCAGTCGTGTCGAACCGGTCCCCGCCGAGCGAGGTCAAGTCGATGCCCCCGACGAACGCGATCTCGCCGTCAACGATCACCAGCTTCTCGTGGTGGCAATGCATCGGCCGCTCATGCGAGTCAAGCGCGCACTGCACGGGTGCCGCGAATGAGCTCCTCGCGCACGCGGCGAACGGCCGCGCGAGCCGGCGTGAACGCGCGCAGCGGCGCTCAAGGTTCGCGACCAGGCCGCCGCGGGATCCCTCGCGGACGGTCGCCCCGTACGCGTTCAGCGCCCCGGTCACGAACCGGCGCACGTCGACCCCGGCGCCGGTCGCGTCCTGGGTCGCGAGGAGCTCGCGGTGGACCTCCTCGGGCTTGATCGCGTACTGAGCGAACATCGTCTGCGTGCGCTTCTCGCGCTCGGCGGCGCTCTGCCACTCCAGCTCGAGCTCGTCGCTTAACGGCTTGGCGATGTCGCCGACGTCGAGCGAGAGCTGCTCGAACGCAGCCTCGCCCTCGCGCCCGCGCGTGATCAGCCCTTCCAGGATCGCGTCGATCACCGCCGCCGAGTCGGTCGGCACCGGGACGGCGACCCCGAGCGACTTGCGGATCCGCTGGTGCTTTCGGAGCAGCACCTCTAGGACAAGCCCGTCGATCGGCGAGTTCTCGCCGTAGAAGGTGACCACCCGAACCGTCGGCTCGGGCTGCCCGTAGCGGTCGACGCGGCCCTCGCGCTGCTCGTGCCGAGTCGGGTTCCACGAGAGGTCGTAGTGCATGACCGCGTCGAAGTGCTCTTGCAGGTTGATCCCCTCGCTCAGGCAGTCGGTCGCGACCAGCACACGCCGCTCGTGCACGGCGAGCTGCGCCACTCGCTCCTCGCGCTCGGCGGCCGCGAGCGTACCCGTCACTGCCATTACCTCAACACGCGAGCCGAGCGCGTCGCGGAGGTGCCGCGCCACGTATTCGGCAGTCGGGATAAAGCGGCAGAACACGATCGGGTTGTGGCCCTTCTCGATCAAGTCGCGGACGAGCTCGACCCCAGCTCGCAGCTTCGGGTCGTGTTCTCAGGAGAGCGCTGCCGCGTCGCGCGCGAGCTCGGAGAACCACGAATCGCTGCGGCCCGGGTCGTCATCCTCGCCGTAGCGAGCGCCGGGAGCTACGTCGAGGCTTTCGGCGTCCTCATCGCCGGCCTGGTCGAGCACGGTGCGGCGGCCGAGCTCGTCAGCCTCTTCGACCGTTCGCGCGGCGGCGTTCTGGGCGCGGTTGCGAAGTGTCGCGACTGCCGCGTCCGGGCTTGAGCCGAGCGAGCGCAGCAATCCGAGCGCGGACCACCAGTGAACGCGCTGGCGACGCCGGTCGCCTTCCGCCTCACGCCATGTCTCCCGCGCGTACGTGACGGCGCGGTCGAACAGCCGCCGGTACTCGGGCGTTAGCTTGTATGTGAAGTCGGCCTGCTCGCGCTCAGGGAACGGGGTGTCCGTGTCTAGGTAGCGGCGGATGTCGCCGCGGCGGCGCTGGACGAGGTGCCGCGCCAGCCGGCGGCGCTCGCGCTCGTTCTGCGCGCCCGAGAGATCCTCTGGGAGGTTCGCGAAGCTCGGATCGAGCAGCTCCAGCAGTGACCGGAACGCGTCCTCCTTGCCGCTGTGCGGTGTCGCGGTGACGAGGATCAGGTGGCGTCGCTCGTCTGCGGCGAGCTTGGTGAGCAGTTCGTGGCGGAGCTGGCGGCCGCGGTCGCCGCCGAACGCGAAGCCGTGCGCCTCGTCAATCTATGCGGATATCCGCATAGATTGACCTATGCCGAGGCCGTGACTATGCCGAGGATCGACAGCGTTGCTGCAGGAGATCCCGACGACGGGGGCGCTCGCGCTCCCGCGGCCGGACGGCATGTCGGCATAGTTTCGGTCGGTTGACGATGGGTGTTCTGTTCCGCCCACTGCGCCGGCTTCGATCTTGCGGTCGTAGTTCTTGGGTCGGCGTCCGAGGGAGTCACATGGGGCGTCGTGACCGCCGGGTGACGGGCGGTGCTGATCGCTGAGCTTTCCTCCTCGACAAAGCGTTCGAAGGAAAGGAAGAAAGATGCAGACCGTCTATGTGGCGAGGGTGTCTGGGCCGTTGGCGCCGTTCGCTGATGGGTTCCGCGCTGAGCTGGACCGGCTTGGGTACACGCCGGCGTCGAGGGAGTACAAGGTCAACCAGATGGCCGGCCTGAGCCGGTGGCTGGACGTCGAGGGGCTCGGCGTCGGCGACGTGAGCAGCGCGACGGTGGAAGCGTTCTTGGGGGTGTTCGCCGCGAACCGTCGGCGGCCGCTGACGCTCAAGGCGATGAGGCCGCTGTTGGAGTGGCTGCGGTCGCAGGGCGTTATCGCGACGGAGGTGAGGGCGGTGAAGCGCAGCGCCGTTGATGAGCTGTTGGAGGATTACCGCCGCTGGCTGACGGCGGACCGGGCTCTGGCGGCCCGGACGATCGATCGGTATGGGAAGGCCGCACGCCGTTTCCTCGCCTGGCGGGTTGCGGCCGGAGTGGTCGCCGTGGGGACCGAGGGTCTCGATGGGGAGGCGGTGACGGGCTATTTGTTGGCGGAGGTCGCGCGCGGCCTGGGTCCTGGCTCGTTGCAGGGGCGGGTGGCTGAGCTGCGCTCGCTGCTGCGCTTCTTCTACTTGCGGGGCGTGACCGATGTTCACCTCGCCAACGCGGTCCCGCCCGTGCCGGGTTGGAAGGAGCGGAGCGTGCCGGTGCGGCTCGACCCGGCCGAGGTGAGGGCGCTGCTTGACAGCTGTGATCGGTCCACGCCGACCGGGGTGCGTGACTTCGCGATGCTGTTGGTGCTGGCCCGTCTTGGGCTGCGTGCGGCCGAGCTGGCCGGCCTGCGGTTGGAGGATCTGGACTGGCGGGCCGGTGAGCTGGTGGTGCACGGCAAGGGCGGCCGTGACGATCGCATGCCGCTGCCCGTCGATGTTGGCGAGGCGCTGGCGGCCTACCTTCG
Organism: uncultured Solirubrobacterales bacterium; assembly: GCA_963836065.1. Taxonomy (GTDB): domain Bacteria; phylum Actinomycetota; class Thermoleophilia; order Solirubrobacterales; family Solirubrobacteraceae; genus Palsa-465. Next base: position 45,604 of record CAWIII010000020.1, on the reverse strand, counting down.
CCACGGCCGTCCCCGATCCGCGCAGCGGGTCGTGTTTCTGACTGTGGCGGCCCCGCCTCGGCCGATGTGGCCAACCTCGGTGAGCCAGATGGTCTGGCGGCAGTCTCGACGGGCTGGCATGAAACCGATACGGGCGCACCGGCTGCGCCACGCGCTGGCCAGCGAACTGGTTGGCCTCGGGGTTCGGCTGCCAGAGATCGCCCAGGTGCTGCGCCAGCGGGACCTGGCCACCACGGCCGTCTACGCCAAGATCGACCATCGTGCCCTGCGGGAGCTGGCGCTGCCCTGGCCGGAGACGATTCGATGAGCGCCCTGCAAGCCGCTCTGGACGACTACCTGGGCCTTCGCCGGGCGCTCGGCCACAAGCTCGATGACGCCGGCCGTCAACTTGCCCGCTTCGTTGCCTACCTGGACGACATCGGCGCCGAGAGCATCAGCCTAGAAGCCGCGCTCGCGTTCGTCCTCGACCCTGAGCTTGATCCGGTGAGCTCCACCCCGGCCAGACGGCTGATCGCGGTGCGGGGCTTCGCACGAAACCTGGCCGGACGCGACCCGCGCACCGAGATCCCGCCGGCTGGACTGGTCTCCTACCGGCAGGTCCGGCGTGACCCGCACATCTTCTCTGATGAGGACGTGCTGGCGGTCATCACCGCCGCCCGGGCGTCCACACCGTTCGCGTTCCGGGCGAACACCCTCGCGACCCTCATCTCGCTGTTGGCGGTGACCGGCATGCGGGTCGGTGAGGCGCTGCGCCTACGGGTCTCGGAGGTCGACTGGGACGACGCTGTGATCCAGGTGCGGCACTCAAAGTTCGACAAGGGCCGCGACGTGCCGGTCTCCGCGTCGACGATCGACGCGCTTGCCGCCTACCGGCGCCAGCGGGACCGAAGGCGCCCGCAGACCGCCTGCTTGTTCGTGTCGCTGTCGGGCACCGCGGTCGCCTACAGCCACTTCCAGACGACCTTCCACAACGCGGTGCTCGCTGCCGGGATCGGGAGCGGATCGGCGACGAGCCCCCGGATCCATCACCTGCGCCACAGCTTCGCGGTGCGGACCCTGCTCGGCTGGTATCGCTCGGGCCTGGACGTCGAAGCGCTGCTGCCCAGGCTGTCGACCTACCTCGGACATCGAGAGCCCCGCTTCACCTACCGATATCTCAGCGCCACCCCCGAACTGCTCGGCGAGGCGGTCAGACGCCTGGAGACGCAAACGATGGTGCGGTCATGAGCGCGGTCGCTCCGACCCTACAGGCGTTCTTCACCGACCGCCTGGCCAGGCAACGCCGAGTCAGCCCCCAGACCGTCGCCTCCTACCGCGACACGTTCCGTCTGTTGCTGCGCTTCGTGCACGACAGCACCGGAAAGGCCCCCTCAACCCTGGACTGGGACGACCTGGACGCCGAGGTGATCTCGACGTTCTTGGAACATCTCGAGCTCGAACGGCACAACTCCGCCCGGACACGCAATCTACGCCTGACCGCCATCAGGTCGCTGTTTCGCTACGCCGCGCTGTCACACCCCGAGCACGCCGCCGTCATCCAGCGGGTCCTCGCCATCCCGGCCAAGCGCTTTGACCGGCGCACCATCACCTACCTCACCGCCGAAGAAGCCGCCGCCCTGATCGACGCCCCCGACCAAACCCGCTGGGAAGGCCGACGAGACCGGGCGCTGCTCGCGCTCGGGCTGCTCACCGGCCTCCGCGTCTCGGAGCTCACCGGGCTCGACTGCGCCGACGTGGTCCTCGGCACCGGAGCGCACCTCCGCTGCGAGGGCAAAGGGCGGAAACGCAGAACGGTCCCCCTGGCCGCGCCCGTCCAGGCGATCCTGCGGGCCTGGCTGACCGAACGCGGCGGCACAGCCCACGACCCACTGTTCCCGACCCGGACCGGGCGGCGACTCAGCCGAGACGCCATCGCAAGCCGAGTCGCTCTACACACCACCACCGCTGCCCAACAGTGCCGATCGTTGCAGGCCAAGAGCGTTCACCCCCACGTCATGCGTCACAGCTGCGCCATGTCCCTGCTGCAAGGCAAAGTCGACACCTCGCTCATCGCTCTGTGGCTCGGACACGCCGATCGTCGCTCGACCGACCCCTACATCCACGCCGACCTCACGATCAAGGAACGCGCGCTCGCCATGACCACGCCCCCGTCCGTGCGCCCCGGCCGCTACCGGCCGGACGACAACCTTCTCGCCTTCCTCGAGAGCCTGTGACTATGCCGACATGCCGTCCGGCCGCGGGAGCGCGAGCGCCGCCGTCGTCGGGATCTCCTGCAGCAACGCTGTCAATCCTCGGCATAGTCACGGCCTCGGCATAGGTCGACGATCACCAGCTCCGGGCAGGTCCGCACGAAGTCGTCACGCCGGCGCTCTGCCTTGATGAAGTCGGTCGAGACGATTACGTTGTCGTAGATCTCGAACAGCGACTCGCCGACCCCGAGTCCGCGCTCGAGCCGACGCGCGGTCGAGGCGAGCACCAGCTCCGCGTCGATGTGGAACTTGTCGCGCAGTTCGGACTGCCATTGCTCGGCGAGGTGTGGCGGGCACAGCACCGCGAGCCGTTGGGCGCTGCCTTGGTCGAGCAGCTCGCGTGCGATCAGTGCCGACTCGATCGTCTTGCCGATCCCGACGTCGTCGGCGATCAGCATCCGGACAGGGTCAAGCCGCAGCGCCATTAGGAGCGGCACGAGCTGATAAGGGCGCGGCTCAACCGTGATCTGGCCGAAACTGCGGAACGGGCCCGCGCTCGATCGGAACCCGAGCCGGAGCGCGTCGCGGAGCAGCCTGGCGCTGCGCGCGTCACCCGGTTTGCTCGCGTCCGGTAGGTCGAACGTCGCCGGGGTGATCTGCTCAAGCGCCGGCAGGATCCCGGCGATCTCCGCATCTGTCGCGCCGAGCGGCCGCAGGACCAGCAGGTCGGGCTCGGACTCGGGGAGCACGACCCACTCCCGTCCGCGTGCTGAGACGAGCGACCCGACCGCGAACGTTGTCGTCGTCACGCCTTGGCCCCGTCGGCGCCGAAGACGTCGCGGTGAGCGTCAATCAGCGCCTCCCAGTCGGCGGCGTGGTGGAAGCGCAGCACCTCGTAGCCGGCGTCCTCGAGCCGCGCGGTCGCGTTCTCGTCGTCGCTGCGCTTGTCGGGCTGGTCGTGGATCGGACCGTCGATGAACACCGCGACCCGCTCCTCGCCGTACAGGAAGTCCGGCCGTGCTTGCGCTGTCGCGATCAGCTTCTGCGAGTGGCTCGGCAGCCGCCGTCGCCCGGCGACCAGCAGGTCCAGGAACCGTCGCTCGAGATCCGAGTCCGCGCGCATCCGCAAGGTCTCGAGGTGTTCGTCCGGCGGAGCGCTCCCGACGGCGGCGCTGACCGTCGAGCGGGCGAGCGCGACCAGCACATCCTTGATCGCGTGCCGGTCGAGCAGCCGGTGGTCGCGCTGGTTGCCGTAGCTGAGCAGGCAGTCGTAGCACGCCGCCTCGCATCGCTCGGTCACACCGGGCGCGTGCTCGCAGTCCTCGCCAGTGTCTGGGTCGAAGTGGCAGATCGACAGCGACTCGCGCGCGACCTCCGCCAGCTTGGCCGGGTCGTCCAGCAGCCGCCGGAGGACGCCGGCGCCGCCCTCGGCGGCTTCGAAGAACATCAGCAGCCTTCGCAGCGAAGATGTCGGCAGCGGCTCGGCTGCGAGCTCCTGCTCCTCGAGCTGGAACACGGCCTGGATCCCACGCTTGAGAGCCGCCTGTAGTGACGCCATCTGGTCGGGCGTGAGCTGGTCGCCTGGTTCGAGCAGCAGACAGTTGCGGCGATCCTCGACGAACGGGATCACGCGCCGGGCGGACCCGGACATCGGATCCTCCGGGTCGTCGGCTGCCTGATCGTTGCGGGCCCAGTAGCCGCGCTCGGTGTCCAGCACGAACCCGAGCTGCTCGGGGTTGGCGCGGCGGCTCCACCCAAAGTTGACCCGCCAGATCGTCGCTGCGTGGCCGTAATCGACCGTCGCGAGCTGCTCGCCGCCGGCCTGCACTTGGCCCGTGCGTCGCGCGACCCGCCCCTCGACCTCGGAGAAGTGGACGGCGGTGCGGACCTCGTAACCCTGGCGCTGGCGCTCCTCTTCGTCGGAGGAGATCCGGTCCCGCCGCCGGGTCGCGACGTTCTGGAGCCGCAGCAGCTCGGTCAGCGGATGCTCGAGCGCGGCTCCGCACCGGACGCACAGATCGGGGCCACCGCCTTGTGCGATCGCGTGCAGGTAGCCGCAGCGACCGCACAGCTTCGCGCGCTCGGTCGGCAGGCTGTCCTCGTCGCCTGGCTGCGGGATCGGAAGGATCACCTTGTTGACGAGATAGCGGGCGCCCTCGTGGTAGATGATGCTGCGCGGCCCGAATTCGGTGATCGCTAGAAACCGGGGGCGCTGCACGAACTCGTCCCGGGATTCACGCCGAGTCCGCCGGCCTGGGATGTACGCCGAGAGCGGCAGCCGCGGGAAGTTGTAGCCCGGTAGGAAGCCCTCGCTGGCCATGTACCGGTAGCTGTAGAAGTCCGACTGGTAGCTTGGGCCGCTCGTTGCGGTGAGCAGCTCAAGCTGCGCCTCGGCCTCACGCCGCAGCCGCTTCGCCTCTTTCTTGTGCGCCTGGGACTTGCTTGCGTCGGTGATGATCGCCGTTTGCGCGACCACGGTCGCGAGCGCCGAGCGGTACAGGCCGCGCCAGCGATCGCAGGCGGCATCGAGCTGCGCGGCCGCTAGGTCGAGGACGCGATCAAGCCACCCGTCACGCCACCAGTCGACCTCGTGCAGCTCGGCCCCGAGCGTCGCGAGCACCTGCTCAGCGCGAGCCTTCGCCCGCAGCCGAGCAGACCCGCTCTCGGTCTGGGTACGAACCGAGTCCCGTAGCTCGAGCGTCGGCTGCTCACCCTCGACATCGAGGATGTCGGTCAACGCTGTGCCCAGGCTCAGCCCGTTTCGCTCAGCCAGATCGCGTGCACATGCGCGCGCACCAAGTCCTCATTGGCGAGGTCGAGCTGCGGTGGAGCGACCTGCCCAGAGACCATCCGCTGCGGACGGCGAAAGAAGTACTGGTCGTGACTGTTCCAGCTCGAGCAGAACGTGTACACCAACGCCGGCTGCCCGCTCCGACCCGCGCGACCGGAGCGCTGCGCGTAATTCGCCGGCGTCGGCGGCACGTTGCGAAGGTTGACGACATTGAGCGAAGCAATGTCGACGCCGAGCTCCATCGTCGGTGAGCAGAACAAGAGCGGCAACGCCCCAGAGCGAAACTCCCTTTCGCGCTCCTCACGCACCTCGGGCTTGACCTGCGCCGTGTGCTCGCGCGCCTCAATCCCCTGCCCGCCGTCGACGATCGTTCGGTAGAGCTCGACGAAAAACGGGTTCGTGCGGCCCCCTCCGGGCGGCGCCTGCGGCACCCGGATCGGATCGTGGAAGGCGCGGCTACCGTCGCCCGCGAGCCAGAGCAGCTGCGCCGCCTGCAGCCGATAGCCCGGGACGGGCCGCTCGGCTGAGGGCTCAGCGGTTACCTCGACCAGACCGTAGATCCGCAATGCGTCGAGCAGCCCAACGATGATCCGCTCGGTCTCCTTCAGCGACAGCTGATGTTGATGCAGTGGGAACGTGCCGTGGCGGCGCAGATAGAGGCCAAAACCTCCTCGCGGCGACAAGTACACCGCGCTGCGCTCGTCCTCACCACCCCGCGGACGGGGAAACAGTGTGGCGCTGTACGAGAGCGTCTCGAGTTCGTCGATCGCCCACGACCCGGTTAGCCGCTGGCTCGAGCGCTGCTTGAGACCCTCCTGACTGCTCTCGTCGAGCGCGTCGACCTTGATCGCAAGCTCGCGGCGCATGTAGTCCAGCAGCACCCTGGCGACCCGCTCACGATCTTCCGGACGCGCGCCCGCCAACGCCGGATCACCGTCGCGCCCGTCGTCGGCGGCGAACCAAGCGGGCAGCTCCCGTGACCACTGATCCTCGTCGGCGCAGCACTCTGCCAGACCGTCGTATTCGATCCGCAGCAGCCCGGTCTGCTCAAGGTTCGGTGAGGTAAGTCTCCACCCGCGCTGCTGGTCACGGTAGATCCGGTAGGCGATCACCTCGCGCAAGACCTCGTCGGTCTGCCGGCGCGCCGGACCCCTGAGCTCCGGCTCGGCGGCATAGAGATCCGTGTCAAGCGCCAGCTCATCAAAGACTGCCCGCGCGAGCCGGTCGTGCGTCAGCCCGCGCTCGCCGGCGGCGGCGACGGCGCGATGAAGCCCGGAGCGCAACAGCCCGATCTCCACGAAGTCGTTGAAGTGCCCGGCCTGCAGCGAGGCGTCCTGGCGGTTGTCGGAGAAGCTCAGCAGCTTCCGTGCCGAGGGCGGCAGCTCGCGGTCCGCTCGCAGCTGGCGGACGGCCGAAAGGCCGAGCACGGTCGTCGATGTGCTCCGTCCTCCTGCTCCCAGCGAGCTCAGCTTCCCGAAGTCGGCGATCTGCCGAGCGCCGTACGACACGCCGCAGCTCAAGCAGAAGCGAAACGGCGCCGGCACGAAATGGCCAGACAGGCCGGTGGCGGCGAGGCGGCCTCCCGTCGTGAGCGTGATCGGCGACGGCAGCCGCGCGCGCAGGCTCTGCCGAACGGTGCCAGACGATGGATCGAGCCAATCCGCCGGGACCCGCCGGCGGACCTCTGCCTCATCGCCACTCGGCCAAGGATCCGCCGACGAGTAAAAGAAGTACCCATTTCGCTCGCCCTCCCCGGCGCTGCGATCCGAGATTTCCCGAGGCTCGGCGAACCTACCCTCATCGAGCTCGCGCAAGCGCACCGGAACGTACTCCTGACCGCACTCGCGGCAGAAGGCAAGCGGCATCAGCAACTGCTCACGCTCACCCGGAACGTACAGCTGCCCAGTCGTGCTGATGTACCGCTCAGACTCCGGCGCCAATGAAACCGCCACCGCGCTACCGCCGCTGAAAAACTGATGCAGACGAAATGCGAACACCGAGAAGCCGTCCGGACTGCGGATCCTGCTGCCCGTGAGCAGCGCTGCCTGCAGCGACTTGAGGCATACCTCCTCCGACAGACCCGTCGCCGCCGCCAGCAACGCTCCAGCGCCGTCCTTGCCACGAAGCGGTCGCGGCACGCAGCGGAAGTAGCGCCCCTCGGCCTCGTTGAAAGCGATCCCGAGCGTTCGCTCGATCCAACACGCGAGCGGATCGGCGATCGTCTCGTCGTAGGTCTCCGGCGGCTGGCCGGCACGGACGCGATCAGACAAGCGGGCGAGGAAGTCGCGGTCCTCCAGGTCGGCGTCGGAAGTCGCCGGGCGTAGCGTCTCGCCGATGACGCTCTCAGGCCGCACCGTCGTGCCGAACAAGCGGCTTGCGATCCTCGCCACCTCGACCCGCTGCTGCGCGAACGTCCCCGGGCCAGCCAACGTTGCGGACGTGCCAACACAGCGCAGGTTCGTGGCCTTGCACGCGTCTCGTACGCGTCGCACCAGCAACGCGACGTCCGCCCCCTGCCGGCCCCGGTAGGTGTGGAGCTCGTCGAGCACCAAGTACGAGAGCCCCTCCGCCGCCCTAACCAACGCCTGATCGAATGGGCGCGTGAGGATGTACTCGAGCATCACGTAGTTCGTCAGCAGGATGTCCGGCGGATGGGAACGGATTTCCTCCCGCTGCTCGTCGTTCTCCTGCCCCGTGAACCGCCGGAACGTGACCGGTCCCGCGCCGTCGGGATAGCCGTGACTGAGGAACTTCCGAAGCTCCTCCTCCTGGCTGTTGGCCAGCGCGTTCATCGGATACACGACGATCGCCCTGATCCGCTGCCCACCATCGCGACGCGTCCGCAGCACGTGGTCGACGATCGGAACCATGTACGCCAAGCTCTTGCCCGAGCCCGTGCCGGTCGTCAGCACATAGTTCTGACCCTCGCGCGCCGCGAGAACCGCCTCGGACTGGTGGCGGTGGAGCCGCAGCGGCTCGCCGGTGCTTCCGACCTCGGCGCGCTTGCCGACCCGGAAGATCCGTCCACACTCGGCGAGCAGGACACCCCCCTGGACCAGATCGTCGATGTAGCCGCCCGATTCAAACGCAGGGTTCAGCTGCAACGCCGGATCAGGCCACAGAAGACCCTCGTCGAGCTCCCGCTCGACATGCTCCCGAACCCGGTCATCCTTGATCGTCAGGAACGACCCCGCGTAGTCGCGGTAGTCGCTGACAAGCTGGTCGCGTAAAACGAAGACGTCCAACCTAGTGCTCCCTCACGGGCGCCATCCTAGACTCAGAAAGCCCCATCCCCAGTTGCCCCAGCGCAGCTCCCCGCCCGGCCGTGGCCAGCGCCGACGGCCGGCCTCGGTCTTCAGAAGACGGGCTTATCGGCCGTCGGCCGGGGCCCGCTGGCGCTCGCGCCGGCGGGCTTGGGTTGTCGGTAAGAACCGTGTCACCAGCCGCAAATGTCGCCGGAGGCGCTAGGTACTGTGCCCGTTGCCTGTCGCGTGCATGGCGTTCTCGGCGGCGGTGACAACCTCGTACAGGGCGTCGGCCGCGGCAGTCATCTGCTCGTCGAGACGGCCGAGGTGTCGTTGCGCGGTGGCTAGCTCAGTCGTCGCTGTCGTCAGACAGTCGGCCACCTCCTCGGCGTGCGCGCCTCCAGGCTCGGCGAGGCACATCGACTGAAGGAGCAACACGAGTGCCCAGGAAACCGCGGCTACTGCCTGGCCGAGCGGCGCGATCTCGTGATCTTTCAGCGCCCGCAGCGGCCAGGCGATATGGGACGCCTGCCAGTGCATGGCCCCAGCAAACCCGGGCCCTTCAGCGCCCGACGCCATAAGCGCTTGCCGGCGGGCGAGCGTGAGGTCTGCGTTGTTCTGGCCGCGGCCCTCCTGCATGCGCCCTTCCGTGAGCATCCTCCAGGGCGGCGGTCTCGTCGGGCCCGACGGTGGCTTTCGCTTCTAGCGATCGCGGCGTTTGCTGGGGTCCCGTTTGCCACTGGTCGGCAAGCGGGTGGGGGCTGCTGCTCCTGTCGGGCAGTGGGCGTGTCGGGAGTGGCGCCTGGCGTCCTACGGTTCTGCTCGGTCTGGTTCAGGGGCTGACCGTTTCGTGCGCCGGACGCGGTCCTGACGGCTCAGAACGGCCTTGTCACCTGGTGCGCTTCACCGCTCTGGGGCTGTCGGGGCCCGCGAGGTGCGTAGGAGATCGCGCTGGTCGATCACTTGTTGAGCGACTGTTGGCAAGCGTAGGTTGCGGTTGCGGGCGGCGTGCTGCAGGCGTGCGAACGCGTCGGCTTCGGAGAGGCCGAGTGCGTCCATCAGCACTCCCTTGGCGCGCTCGATCAGTTTGCGATCAGCCAGCGACTGGCGGGCCAGCTGCAGCTCGGCCTCCAGCCGTAGTAGCTCGTCGTGGCGCGCGGCGGCGAGCTTGATCGCGGCGTCCAGCTGGCGGTCGTCGATCGGCTTGGTCAGGTACGCCGATACGCCGCTGGAGACGGACCGCTCGACCAGCCCGGGGTCTTCCACGCCGGTGAGCACTACTACTGGGCGGCGGACTCCCTCGTCGGCCAGCTGCTGGGCCGCGCGCAGCCCGTCGAGGCGTGGCATGTCGATGTCGAACAGGTAGAGGTCGGGATGCTCCGCGCGGGCGGCGTCGAGCGCCTCGAGTCCATCGCCTGCCGGCCCAAGCGGTTGGTGGCCGAGGATCCGCAGGCGCTCGGCGAGCGCCAGCGCGATGATCGGCTCGTCTTCGGCGATCAGGATCCGCATCGGTCAGGGTCGAAGCGAACCTGTGCGCACGTTCCCGCCGGCACGCCGGCCGCCAGCGTCAAGGTGCCGGCCAGGCCGCGCTCGACGATCTGGCGAACGAGTTGCAGCCCGAGCCGCTCGACGCCGTCGCGCGGCCCGTCGCCGGCGTCGCGGACCTCGAGTACCACTGGCTTGCTGCCGTGCAGCAGCACCTGAACGGGCGGACGGCCGTGACGCGCGGCGTTGGAGATCAGCTCGTTGGCCACGATCCCGAGCTGCTGAGCGGAGGTTGGGTTCAACTCGCGGGGCTCGGCCTCGAGCTGCGTGTCCACGGCTGCGGCGGCGGCCACGGCGGCGAGCAGCGCCGGTGCGCTGACCGCCTCGCCGCGACGCTCGGCCAGCAGCCGATGTACCGCCGCGATCGACCGGATCCGAGCCGCCGTCTCGTCGAATCTCTCCGCGCCAGGGCCGGCCGGGCGCCCGAGCATCAGGATGTCGGCGACGGTCTGCAGGCTGTTCTTGACGCGATGGTGCGACTCCGCCAGCAGCGCATGCTCGAGCTCGGCCCGCTCACTCGCCCGCGCGCGGGCGGTCGCTTCGCGCCCCACCATCCGCGCCAGCGCGAGCGCTAGTGTCGTCGCCGCGGCCAGCAGCGCGAGCCGCATCACCACCTCGCCGGTAGCGAGCGGCTCGGGCGCGGCCGCCATCATCGCCAGGTAGGACATGGCGGCGACCGCCAGCCACGCCACCCGACGCCAGCCGCGATGCGCCGTGGCCAGGAACGGGGCGATCAGGAACAGCAGCAGGTCGAAGCCGGAGCGCGCACCGGCGGCGATCACGAGCGCGCCGGCGAACGCGATCAGGCCGGCGGACCAGAGATCGAGCAGCAGCCGGCCCCGCGCTGCTGTGAGCCACCGACGCCACGGCACGAGGGTCACGACAGCGTTCGCCGCCGCGGCGGCCGCGGTCAGCCCGACGAGCACCGCGGGGTGACGTGTGTGCAGGCCGAACGCCAGCCCCGCGATCACCGCCACGATCGACAGCCAGCCGAGCCAGAAGCCGGCGCGCAGCGCGCCCAGCCGAGCGTCGAGCTCGGCAGCACGTTCGCCATCCATACCAACAAGCGTACGCTCGTGGTAGCTTCAAGCACGGCGTTCACGCTCGACGCCGCCGAGGTCAGGTCGCCTCTCCTTCAGCTCTGCTGCCCGAGGAGATACGTACCGAGACTGAGCATGGCGCGTCGTTGGACCACAGCTGAGGACGGCGTCCTTCGCAGCCTGTACCCACAGCGTGTGCCGATCCGGGAGATCGCCACGCTGCTTGCGCGCTCCGAGGACGCCGTGTCAGAGCGGCGACGCGCTCTGGGCCTGCCCGCGCGCCCGCGGCAGCGTCCCTGGTTAGCGGCGGAGGATGAGCTGCTGCGCGGGATCGCGGCGGCCGGGCTGCCGGCGGCGGCGCTGGCCAGCCGGCTCGGGCGGGACGCCGAGCAGATCCGCCGCCGGCGCCGCGCGCTGCTCCGCGCCGCCACTGCGCCGCGCGCTTACACGCCCGCCGATGACGATGCGATCCGCGCTTGCTGGACGGGCGCTCGAGATATCGGGCGACTTGCCGGCGAGCTCGGACGTTCGCCCGGGTCGATCCGGTTGCGAGCCCAGAAGCTGGGGCTGCATCAGCCCGCCCGCCGGCGGCGCTGGCGCGCCTACGAAGACGCCGCTGTACGTGACGGATACGAACGCGGATTGAGGTGCGAGCAGATCGCTGCCGAGCTCGAGGGGCGCACCGCGGCGGCCGTAGCCGCTCGCGCCGCCCAGCTCGGCCTCGCGACCTACGCGCGGAGGTGGACGCGGCGCGAGGAACACGCACTGCGAATCCTCACCCTGCGCGGCGCAGAACTCGAGCGCGCCGCGCAGATGCTCGCGCGCACTCCCGAGGCGCTTCGAGCCCGCGCCCGCAGGCTCGGGCTGACACCGCTGCGGTCCCGCCGCACCGATCAACCGCCGCAACGCTGGATGGGCGCCGAGGACGAGCAGCTTCGACTTCACCCCGGGCACAACCCTGGCGTGCTCGCCGAACTGCTCGAGCGCTCGCCCGAGGCTGTCACCCAGCGCCTGCGGCGACTCGGGCTGCGCGAGGCCCGTCAGCGCTCCCCGCACCACCGCGTGCCCGCGCGCGGCGCCTTCACGCCCGGCGAACGTGTCACGTTGGCACGCGAGCTGCTGAACGGCGGCCCGCGGCGCCAGCTCGCGCTCGCCCTGCGGCTTGGACGGACACCGGCCGAAATTCGCGCGCTCGCCATCAACAGCCCGCCGACGGGAGCCACCGCTCACGCCGTGCGCGGACCGCAGGATCCCCAGAGGTACGCGATCGCCGCGAAGGAGAAGCGATGAAAGCGCGACGATCAGCGCACAACTCATGGCTGGCTCTGTCCGCCGTCGCCCTCGTCGCGGCGGTGAGCATCGGCGCGATCCTGACGGACTCCTCTTCCTCTGCCAGCAACGCGCTTGCGCGCAATCCGAACCTCGATCCCGGCACGCCGCTGTCTCGTCCTGCGCCCGATTTGACGCTCACCGATCAGTTCGGACGGCGCGTCTCGCTGCGCTCCTTCCGGGGGAAGGTGGTGCTCCTGGCGTTCAACGACTCCGAGTGCACCCGGTCTGCCCGCTGACCACGACGGCGATGGTCGACGCGAAGCGGTTCCTGGGTGCCGCCGGCGCGCACGTCCAGCTGTTGGGGATCGACCCAAACCCGGATGCGACGGCGGTCAAGGATGTGCGCGCCTACTCGCGCGTGCACGGAATGCTCTACCAGTGTGCCTCCAGCTGCGCGCCGAGGTCGGGGAAAGCCTCGGAGTCCCAGGTGGCGAAGAACAACAGCAGCCGGGGCGAGCCCCCGGGTGCGCGGCGAACCGTCCCGCGCCCGCCCGCGGCAGGACGACTCGGCGGCGCGGACCGATCGGCGTGACCTGGGCGTAGGAGAGGCTCGAGTCAACGCGCGGGTGGCCTGGTGGGGATGACGAGCGACGCTCCTCCTTCGCAATCGGGAAGCGGAAGTGAGGACGAGTTCACAGAATGGTCGTTACGTCAACCGGCGACAGAAAAACCCCGAAACAAGCAGGTTTTCGTCACCGTCAGTTCTGGGGCTCAGGTGAGTGCTAGGAGCGGATCCCCACGGGTATGGGCGGTCAGCAACTCGGTTAGGAACTCGAATAGGGAGCGTTGTTGTTGGCGGCAGATGGCGGCGGCCGAGAGGGCGCGCTCGAACACAACCCGGAAGCGCCGGCAAGCGCCACCACAGTCGTGGCTTTTCCGGCCTATGTGGCGCTGGCTTATTCGTGTCGCGGAGCGCTGAACCGCTGGAATTCGAATTCGGCGCCTCCGAGGAGCGCGAATATCGCCCGGAAGGGCAGCGTGATGATGTCGAGGACGAGTCCGAGCACCATCCGGATCACGTTGAAGATTGCGGAGATCATGTCGCCGGGCTACCCCAGACTTCGGCTCGGCTAACTTCACGCGCTCGCGGCATCCACGCTCAGTCCCGGCGCACGCTGTGTGGGAGGAGAATCGGCATGCCCGGCGGCCGCATTAGGCGGCATGTTCACTGCCGCTGGAATCCATCGATTTCGAGCCGCCCTTACGACACCGTCGCGGGGACTGGCACTAGCGACGCCAGCGGAGCGCTTGCTGGGTGGCGCGACGCTGGGCATGCTCTCGTCGACACCGAGCTCGCGGAGCGCGTTGCGCTGCGCGGTCAGGTCGTGCTTGTCGGTGGAGCAGCGGGCGTAGCCGATGAGGATTCCGGGCATCGCGACGAGCGTACGCATAGCCCCCGGACAGTGAGACGAATTAGCGGACGGGCTAAATGAGACACCGGATTGCCACTCCGGCGGGCGGAGTCTCGGTGGTGGATCAAAGTGGACGCCCGCGGCTTGCAGGATCATGTTCATCGGCGCCGAACTGAGGAATCGTCATCAAACGTCTGGACCTCTACGTAGGCATCGGGTGCGGCCGTCCTTCCGGGGCGGCCGTTCTCGTTGTGCACTCGCCCCGCGCCGGCGGCATACTCCAGGCATTCGCCGAGCCGCCGCGATACCGAAGGGACAGCTCCTTGTGCCGTCTCGGCGGCCACCATGCTGACGAGACCCGATCGACTCAACGCCTGAATCCACGAGCGCGGCCAAGACGTCCGGTCCTGTCCATGCGTTCGACGACCCGGCTACGACGCGCAACACGCGCGCGCCTACACGAGCGGCTCGCGTGAGTGCAGCGAGGCACCAGTCAGCGCCCGCCGGAGAGATCTGACCGAGAGCGGACGCTGCATCGACATCGCGCGCGAAGACGGCGCGGCCTTCATGAACGCCCTCGGTGCCGACGGGCACGAACGGCAGCGTGGGGGTCCTTGATCGGGGTGTGAGGTTAGTCGTGGGCGGGTAATTGCCGGTCGAGGGTTGAGTCGGGTGCGCGTAGTTGCCAATGGTGAGATCGCTCTCATCACGACGATGGAGGCCAGTTAGATGAGCCAGTCTGAGCAGAAGGTCGTGCAGTACCTGGGCGAAGCGCATGCGAGCGAGATCGGATTGGTGAGCGTGCTGCGCTCGCAGATCGCGATCACCCCACGCGGGCCCTACCGCGACGGGTTGGAGAAGCACCTGGGCGAGACGCGCAGGCACGCCGGTCGCATCCAGCAGCGCCTGGGCGAGCTTCAGGGAGCTCGCAACCCGTTGCAGGTGTTTGTCGGCTTCACCGAGACGCTCGTCAGCCAGGGCCTCGCCTTGAGCAAGACGCCGTTTGACCTGCTGCGCGGGACGGGCGGCGAGGAAAAGGTGCTCAAGAACGCCAAGGACGCGTACGCGAGCGAGGCGCTCGAGATCGCGACCTACACCGCCCTCGAGCGTCTCGCCGTCAAGGTCGGGGATGAGCGGACAGCGAAGCTCGCCAGGTCGATCCGCGCCGATGAGGAGCGGATGCTCGAGCGGATCATGCGCGAGATCCCCAAGCTCGCCGACGCGGTCGTCGGTGCCGAAGTGGACGGTGAGCCCTCCTACGACATCGGCGAGACCGGTGCGGCAGACGTCGCGCGCGAGGTCGCCGACGACGTCAAGCAAACGGCGCGCAAGGCACAGACCGAGGTCAAGAGCACTGCTCGCCAGGCGCGCAAGGTCCCCGGCGTCACGCAGGTCGAGGGACAGATCAAGGGTGCGGTCGCCTCCGAGGAGGATCTCGCGATCGCGCGCTATGACTCGCTGACCGTCGAGGAGATCGTGAGCAAGCTCCCCGAGCTCTCGCAGATCGACCTCGCCAAGATCGACTCCTACGAGCGCAAGCACGACAACCGCACGACGGTCCTGAGCCGTATCACCGCACTGCGGCACGCGGAGCCGTGGCCCGGCTATGACGAGCTCACGGTTGCCGAGATCGAAGCCGTCCTCAGCGAGGGCGACGAGCAGCATCTGAAGGACCTCGTCGCGTATGAGCGGGCCCACAAGAACCGCGCCGGTGTGCTCAAGGCCGCCGACCGGGAGACCGCCAACGTCTGAAATCGTGTCGCTATGCGCGGACGGAGGCACGCAAGCCCCCGTCCGCGCACCGGCGCCCATACGCGTGACCTGATGCCCAATCGTGGACGCCGTCCTGCCAAGGATGTCGAGCGCCCTGCGAAGGCGTGGCAGGATGCCGCTCAGGGGTCGTCGAGGCACTCCCAAACGCGATGTTCCGGGTGCTCGACAACGGCCACGAGGTCCCGGCCCACGTGGCCGGCAGGATCCTCCGCTACCGATCCGCATCCTCCCGGGCGACCGCGTGCGCGTCGAGGTGTCGGCGACGACCTCAGCCGCGGCCGGATCGTTTATTTACCGGGACCGGTGAGCCCGCCCCGATTTAGCGGGCGAGCGCGACGGCTCCCAGTAACCCCGCGGGGATGTGCAGCTGCGCGATGCCGGCTGCGCTCGCGCTCAGGCTGCCTCGGAGGCCGTGCCCACGCTGCAGCGTGCGCGCCTCTACCACGCACGACGGCCAGCTGGAAGGTCGGGGAGCACATGCTGGCGGTCAACCTGTCGCGGCGCGAGCCCAAGGGCCGCCATGTCACCAACGGCGTGCACCTGCCGAGCTGGGTCGGCGCTCCGACGCGCCGCCTGCTCGAGCGCCACATCGGCGAGGCCTGGTGGTGGCAGGCGAGCCAGGTCGCACCTGGGAGCCTTGCGCGGTGGTGCCCGACGCCGAGCTCTGGGCCGCCCGGCGCGAGCAGCGCGAGCAGCTCGTGCAGTTCGTCCAGGAGCGCAGCGGGATCGACCGGCTCGCCGAGCGCCAGCCGCGCGCGGGGATCGAAGCGGCCGCCCGGAGCGTTTGACCCCGACGTGCTGACGATCGAGTCGCGTGGCACACCAGGACGTACAAAGCGGATCGGGCGTGGATGTTCTCGGATGAAGCGCTGACGTGAATGTTCCCCCCAGCTCTCGTCAGTGTTAGTCGCTGGAGAAGAAGGGGGATGATGGTTTCGGAGCTTCTACGCCAGATTGCTGAGATGGTGCTCGTCGCTGTCTCACGCCCGCGTGACTCAACGATTCCAATGAGCATCAATATCGGTACTTCTGGCTGGAGCTATGACCACTGGTGCGATGTCCTGTACCCGCCTGGCGCACCACCACGCGAGCGACTGCACTATTACACGCAGTCCTTTCAGACAGTGGAGCTCAACAGTAGTTTCTATCGCTGGCCGCGGCCGGCGACGTTCCAAGGCTGGCGGCGCCGGCTGCCGAATGCCTTCCAATTCTCGGTGAAGGCGCCGCGAGGTCTCACGCACGCCAAGAAGCTCTACGCACCGGAGGCCTGGATCGAGCGAATCAGCAGGTGCTGGCACGAACTGGGTGACCGGCGCGCCGTGCTTCTGGTGCAGCTCGCGTCCGGCCACGCTCGAGACGATGCGCGGCTCGGATACTTCTTCGAGCTGCTACCCCCGTGGATCCGCACGTCGGTCGAGCTTCGCCACCCCAGCTGGAACGATGAACATGTCTTCGCGATGCTCGAGCACCACCAGGTCGCGTACTGCGTCACGAGTGGCGCACACCTCCCGTGTGTGCTCCGGGCGACGGCGCCATTCGTGTACGTCCGCCTGCACGGCCCCGACCCAAACCACCTGTACGCGGGTTCCTACTCGAACGCAGACCTGACGTGGTGGGCCGATCGGCTGCGCGAATGGGACGCTGCCGGCAAGGACATCTTTGTCTACTTCAACAACGATGGATACGGCGACGCGGTCCGCAACGCCCTCGCCCTCCGCCGGTTGATCAGCTGCTGAACCGGTGGCCCGATCCCGTCCGTGCCCCAGCTGCAGACGTCCGCCGATCCGCAGCTCGCAACGATCGCTGACGCGGCGGCCGATGTGATCGCGAAGATGCTTGCGCGCGGCCACCCGCGCTCCGTCCGCCTGTCGGCGGCGGAGGTCGTACGGCATCGACGTTTTGCACGAGTCTCTTCGTATCCGAAACGTCGTGATTGATCCTTGTGGCCCAGAGCAGCGCGGTCGGAGCACCGACCGCGCAATCCTCGTAGCTGCATGCACCCTCGACGGTCACCGCGAGGGTCGATCGATCCGGGGTGGTGGCGCGGCATGGGGTGCATCGCTGGACGGGCGTGATCCCTACCGAGCGAGCCGCATCTCGCTCTACAGCGTTGACCGACTCACGGTCCCGCGGATCCGCTCTGTAGACAGTCGTCGCACTCCAGACCCGAACCCTCGGGCTCACCGTGCGGCGTCGTGAATATGGGCACGGACGCCGACCACGTAGCGTTCCTCCAGCTGTTCTGTTTGGCTTGGCAACGGGCACAATGCCATTGGTTACATGGCTTTGGAGGACCGCCGCATGGATGTCCCACGATACGCGCCTGGAGCGGGACAGGTCGTGCTGTCGCCGGCTGCGGCCGACCTGGCCCCTTCCGCCCAGGTCCGCAAGCTCTATCGGCTGAGCGACCCCGCGCTGTCCGAGCTCGGTCTAGAGGAGTTCCTTGATGAGTTGCTGGTCCGCGTTCGCGACGCTTTGTCGGTGGACACGGCCGCAATCCTGCTGCTCGACGAGGAGTCCCAGCAGCTCGTGGCGCGGGCCGCTAAGGGGATCGAGGAAGAGGTCGAGCGGGGTGTCGCGATCCCGATCGGCCAGGGGTTTGCGGGCCGCATCGCCGCCGAGCGTGTCGCGATCTTCATTGCGGATGTCGATCACGCCGACATCCTGAACCCGATCCTGCGTGAGAAGGGGCTCCGTTCGCTGCTTGGCGTGCCGCTGATCGTCGAGGGCGAGCTGATCGGGGTGCTGCATGTCGGCTCGCTGAAACCGCGGACATTCGGCAAGCAGGAGCTCGCGGTGCTGCAGGTCGCGGCGGCCCGAGCGGCGCCGGGCATCGAGCGCGCGCGTCTGTTCTCCGCGCTCGAGCATGAGCACCGCGTGGCGATGGTTCTCCAGCGGAGCCTACTGCCAAAGCGGCTGGTGGAGCTCGTCGGTGTCTCAGCGGCCGCGCGTTATCTGCCGGCGAGCGGCGAGGTGGGCGGCGATTGGTACGACGTCTTCGAGCTCCCGCGGGGACGGCTCGGGGTCGCGATCGGCGACGTGGTCGGGCACGGAGTGAAGGCGGCATCGCTGATGGGACAGCTCAGCACGGCACTGCATGCTTACGCGATCGAGGGTCACGGACCGGCACGGACGCTTGAGCTTGTCGATCGCTTCGTGCAGGCGATGCCGGATTACGCGATGGCTACCGCCGCTTACGCGGTCCTCGATCCCGAAAGCGGCACGGTACGGCTCGCGAGCGCGGGGCACCTCCCGCCGGTTGTCGTTGGGCGTGGCCGGGCTCGAGTGTTCGAGGTTGCTCCCGCGGCGCCGCTTGGGGCGTTTCCCTACGGAAGCTGTGAGGAGCACGAACTGTCGCTGGCGACTGGCGAGACGTTGATGTTCTACACCGACGGTCTCGTGGAGCGCCCAAAGATCCCGCTCACGAAGAGCATCAATGAGCTCCTCCGGGTCGTCCGCGCCGCGTTCTCGGCGGAGGAGGTGTGCCAGCTCGCGGTCGAGCAGCTGGTTCCTGTCGAGGGGTTGCGCGACGACGTCGCGATCGTCGCGGTGCAAAACTGCGAGGTTCCGGAAGATCTGCGTCTCCGTCTGCCTGCCGATCCCCAGGTGCTCGCACAGGTCCGGCGCGTCATCCGTCGGTGGTTACGCAACCACGGTGCGCGCGACCACGTCATAGCGGAGATCACGCTCGCGGTGAGCGAGGCGTGTGCGAACGCGATCGAGCATGCGTATTCGCCGGCACCCGCTGAGTTCCACCTCCAGGCGTCAGCGAGCGAGGGAGAGGTGAAGATCGTGGTCAGCGACGCAGGACGGTGGCGAACAGCGCGCGGGCGCGACAGGGGACGAGGTCTGGCGATCATCGACGCAGCGATGGACGAAGGCGAGATCAATCGCTCTGCCATCGGGACCGAGATCGTGATGCGCAGAAGGGTCTGGCGGTGAGGCTCGCCGACGTGCAGTTCAGCACCCACCGTCAGGCGGTGGTCGCCCAGGTGAGCGGCGAGATCGACCTCTCCAACGTCGAGAACATCGAGAGAGCACTCGTCGAGGCGACCCCCAACCACTTGCTTACGCTCGTTCTCGATCTGACCGACCTGGACTACCTCGACAGCGCGGGAATCCAGCTGATCTACAAGCTGCGCGAAAACCTCAGAGCCCGCGGACAGCGGCTACGGCTCGTGATCCCGTCCACCTCGCCGGCGAACGATGCGCTCAGACTCGCGGGCGTCAAGCGCCACGTCGAGACCATCGAGACCGTCGATCACGCGCTGCGCGAGCTTCCGTGAGCCGCGCGGCAGCCGCCGCTCAGCTCATGATCTCTGACTCGCGGCGCTGGCACACCAGCCACGCGCCAAGCCGGCACTACAGCCACGTGGGCGACAGGCCTCTATGGGTTGATTGGCTGGGATTCTCGTGGGATCAGATGACATTCAGACGAGACTCGATGTCGAACGACGGTCGAGTCGAGTGAACGCGGGATCAGCGTAGGTCTATGCCCTGGCGCGTCGCCCAGCCGTGGCCCCTACCGCCAGAGCGAGGGCCCCGCCGTTCCCGGCCTGCGTCCCTTAGCCCCTCAACCGGCCCGCGGCCGTTCCTGGCGTGCCTCTGTCGGGGGGTAGCTTGCCGTCGCAGTTCGGGCAGTCTCGACCAGCCCCCGTCGGCACCTCGAGACTGCTGGATCTAGCTGCTCGGGGCAGAGTGGGGTGAGGGATCAAGCTTCTCAGAGGCCGCCGTAAGCTCGGCCCATACGACTCGGCCGTCGGCATGTTCGGTCCCCCATCGGCGAGCAATTCGATCGACTATTAGCAGGCCGAGCCGGCGTTGCTCTAGTTCGTTTGGACGGAACTGCGGAGCCTGGTCCGAATCTCGAGGACGGTGTACCGAGATCGTCAACTGATCTCGGCGCAGCGTTGCGGTGACCTTGATCAGCTCGTTGCTGGTGCCTTCCGAACGCATGATGGCATCGGTGATCAGCTCGGTCGCGACGAGCTTGGCGTCCTCGCGGATCGAAGTGATCCCGTCGATCAAGTCAAGCGCCTCCCGGGTGCGCCGCGGAGCGGTCCGATCGCAGCGCAAGCTCAAGCGAAGAACCGCTTCGGTCATGTACGCCGGGTACCCGTCCAGCTCCGTGCGATAACCCTTGATCGCCCCCGAATCCGCTTGCTATCTTTTCGCCGCGCGCGACCGCAGCCGCTGCTTGTGGAGGCGCTCGCGAGCGATCGAAATAGCCGGGACGTGTCGCGTCGTGGGGAAACCGCGTACGCCGCGGCCCACGGCGATCCCTACAGTCCAGCGCGGAGGTATCACCATGAGCCTCGCTCAGCAGCCCAGGCGTGAGGACCGCAGCGAGTTCGAGATCCGCACGAGCTCCGATCGCAACGGCTACGTCATACAGCCAGGCGGAGAGCTGGATCTCGAAACCAATGACCAGCTTCACGCAGCCCTGACCAAAGCACTTCACAGCGACGCAAAACGAACGTTGCTTGACCTGAGCCGCGTGGAGTTCATCGACTCCACCGGCATCAAGACGATCATTCTCGCGATCCGCACCGCGAGCGAACAGCGCAAGGAGTTCCGGCTGCTACGTGGTCCGCGGCAAGTCCAGCGAGTCTTTGAGATAACCGGGATCGACGACCAACTTCTATTCGCCGACTAACTCCTCCCTGACCCGCGGTGGGGCGGTTCCTTTGAGTCGAACATGCGTTTGGCGATCTTCAGCGACGTTCACGGGCAGGTTGGTCGGCTCAGCGCGTGCCTGGACGCGATTGCTCGAGTGGGCGCCGATGAGCTGTGGTGTCTCGGCGACGCCGTGGACGGACTATCAGCCGTCAGGCCGGAGCTGACGGTCGCGTGCGTGCGAGCGATCGACGACGTGTGCGCCGTGAAACTCGCCGGGAACCACGAAGCATGGGTACTGCAGGACCGATCGTTTCCTGACGCCGCCGGCGTGGTACTCGCTTCCTGGAGCGTCGCCACCCAGCGTGACGGAATCCTCGCCGTGCATGGCAGCCCGCGCAACCCGCTGATGATCTCCGATGAGCGAGACGTACGTGAAGCGCTTCGCCGGCTGCCGGGGTGGCTGTGTGTTCACGGCCACACCCACCAGGCTGCGCTGTGGATCGGCCGCTCCGATGGGGCGATCGAGCGTCAGCGCCGCCTCGCATCGCAGCGGCTCGGGCGCTCGATGCGCGCGGTCGCTTGCCCCGGCGCGGTCAGCGGCCCGGATCCCTCCTGGCTGATGGTCGACACCGTACGGCGCCGGCTGACCTGGGATCCGATCGCCGCCGGGCGCACCACTCGGCATCCAGCGCCACACTCGCCAGAGGGCGCACTCCCCAGAGGGAAATGATCTTGGGGTACGGCCAAGAAGATACGCCCGAAATGTGCAATGGGGCTTCGAGACCCGCCCTTGCGGCCCGGTGAGGTGCTGAGCGCTTCGCCAGCGAAGTCAGCGATCTTCGACTCCGCGATCCCGTCAAGCCAGCCAGCGGAGTCCCCTAGCGAGTCGACCCACGCCATGTGCGCGACCTGCTCGCGGAAATGTGACCACGACGCCCGACCGGCCGGGCGCGCAAGGATCCGCGCGAACATCCCCGCGTTGACCTCCGCGCGGATCCGAGCGGCGCTCTCGTCCAGCGTCGAGAACCCGGGCAGCTCAAGCGACTCCCGGACGAGCACCTTCAGCGCGACATTGATCAGATCCGGTGGATGGTTCTTGACCTCCGCCTGCTCCCTGATCGCCTGCTCAGCCAGCGCGCGGGCATGCTCGGGATCGAACAGCGCGTCTACCCGCTCGCGGACCAGCTCCCGCTGCCACGCCGCGGTGCGCCGCGCCGCAGCCGGCACCGTCGCCCCACTCAAACGCAGGCGGTTGCCCGGATGCCGGGCCGGATATCCGCGCAGACATGTCAACCGATGTTGAATCGAGCGCGCGCTCGCCGGGATCACGGCGACGCTCAACGATCAGCGACTTGACCACTACGATCGCGGGCGCGTCCAGGAGATTGTGACCGGGGCCCTCGGGGGCGAACAGCACCTGACCGTCGATGATGGCAGCGGGCTCCACGACGCGTCCGGGGCCCGGATCGGCGCGATCCGGCGCACACCGGGCGGCGAGTGGATCACCGAGCGTCAGAACGACACGGCAGCGCGGTCAGACACCGCGATTCCGGCCGCTCCGCCGGAATCGGACTAACCCTCGCTGCGGCTGGCGTCCGCCGGGCTCTCGCCCGTGTCTTCCTCCGGCTCCGGCGCGCCGGGGACGCTCGGGTCGCGGCGCTTGCGCTCCCAGTGGTCGCGGGCTTCGGACGCGTCGTCCGCCAACTCCGAGCTGCGCTTCTCCATGTCGTCGGCGTGCTGCTCCATCTCGTCGGCCTGCTGCGCGACGTCCTTCTCGAGCTCGGCGGGGTTCTCCTCGGTCACAGTGTCTGCCTACCCGCCTCGGCGCCGGTTGCAACGTCCCGCGCTTGCGTACGTGCTCGGTGCCAGAGCGGAATCCCGAACCAGAGACCGGCGACGACGGCCGCGGTCGCCAGGCCACCGATCGTCGCCGCCCAGCCGCCGAACAGGAAGTCCGAGATGAGCACGAAGATCCCGGCCATGCCCGCGGCCACGAACACCATGCCGGCAATCATCAGTCGGTTCCCGAGCCCGATGACAAACGGCTTCTCCCCCTGCCGGAACAGCACCCGGTGGTGGATCGAGGGCGCGATCAACAGCACGGTCGCGACGGCGATGCAGACGAGGGTCACGTAATAGACGACGTGCTCGAAGCCCGTCGTGAGCTTCCAACCGGCGTTGAACGGAACGACGAGCAGGAACGCGAACAGGACCTGGACTCCCACCGCGCCGACGCGCAGCTCCTGGACCATCTCGATCGTGTTGCGGTCGAGCCGCTCCTCGCGAGTCTCGTCGCGACCGTCGTCGGCCGGCTCGGAACCATCATCGATGCGGGGCTCATCGCCACGGGACCGTTTCGCGGTGGA
This sequence comes from uncultured Solirubrobacterales bacterium, assembly GCA_963836065.1. Taxonomy (GTDB): domain Bacteria; phylum Actinomycetota; class Thermoleophilia; order Solirubrobacterales; family Solirubrobacteraceae; genus Palsa-465. Next base: position 22,352 of record CAWIII010000020.1, on the reverse strand, counting down.
CACCATCTCAGGTTATGGATACCCGTCCTTCCAGGCGAGATATCGGTTGCAACACCGGCCGCCGGGGGTAGAAGCCAAGCGCCATGGCTGTCGCCATCCTCGATATCGACGGAACGCTCGTCGACACCAACTACCACCACGCGATCGCGTGGTTCCGCGCCTTCCGCCAGCACGGGATCGTGCTCCCGATCTGGCGGATCCACCGCCACATCGGGATGGGGGGCGATCAGCTGATCGGCGCGCTCACCGACGAACGTTTCGAGGAGCGCGAGGGCGACTCGATCCGCGCCGCCGAGAAGGTGCTCTACATGGAGCTGGTCGGCGAGGTCGAGCCGATGCAGGGGGCCCGGCAATTGCTGGAGGAGATCAAGCGGCGCGGTCACTCGGTCGTGCTCGCCAGTTCGGCAAAGGCCGATGAGGTCGAGCACTACGTCGAACTGCTCGACGCACCCACGATCGCCGACGCCTGGACGACCTCGGCTGACGTAGAGCAGACGAAGCCCCAGCCGGACCTCGTCAACTCGGCGCTGCAGAAGGCACAGGCCGACGCCAAGGACGCGGTGATGGTCGGCGACACACCATGGGACGTGCAGGCAGCGAAGTCGGCCAAGGTTCCGACGATCGCCGTGCGCACCGGTGGCTTCGGCCAGGACGAGCTTGAGGAGGCGGGCGCCGCGGCGGTGTTTGAGTCGGTCGCCGAGCTCCTGGAGCGCCTCGACGAGACGAAGCTCAGCTAGGGCCGTCAACGAGCCCAAGCGTCAGCGTCATCAGCGCGCTCAGCACGCCGACCCCAAGCACGAGCGCCGCCGGGTAGTCCCCACCCGCCCGCTATCGAGCCGGGGGATCGGTCGCATGCAAGTGCTCGCCGCCCGCCGCACCCGCTGGGCCACCGCCCCGATCCGTCGCGCCCACAGGTCGAACGCGGCGATCAGCAGCGCCAGCGCCACCGCGCCGAGGCAATAGAGATAGTCGAACCATGCGGGCGCCGACGAGCTCACGGCGTCAAGATGGCGCACGCCGCCGAAGACAGCCGCCCGGTACGCGCCGACGTCGACAAAGCCGTGCGCCGCCGTCGTCGCCAGATCGGCCATGCCGTACCACGCGCCAACCCCGATCGCCCCGGCGAGCAGCACGATCGTCGGGATGAGCATCACCGCCGGGGGCGGTCATACAGCGCCTCGGTCTCGGCGCTCGTCTCCTCATCGGCCGCATCGCGCTCCTCGTCGTCGGTGTCTCCCCACCCGAGAAACACGCGGGCGCCGGCCCGCAGGATGGCGGCGCCGGACAGCGCCGAGGTGTGCATCAGCAGCGGCGGCACAAAGCCGAGGCCCTGCTTGAGCGCTGCGTCGTCGATCATCGACTTACCGAGGAACGGCCCGAACGGCGGCAGTGCCGAGATGAGCAGCCCGCCGGCGGTGATCCTCGACGAGCGCCATCGCGCCGCCGCCGAGGGCGGTGATGAGACCGGCGGTGATCAGGATCGCCTGCAGGGCACTCGTCCCGTGTGGCGCGAGGGCCGGCGCGAACGCGCTGAAGTACACGCGGGCGATCCCGTACAGCCCGATCTCGCTCATCGCGCCGGCAAGCAGCAGGCACACCGGCGCGAGCGCGACCGCGTAGGCGTCGCTCAGCCAGAAGTGAAACGGCACGACCGCCGCCTTGATCAGGAACGCGCTGACGATCATCGTGAACAACGATCACGATGACGCGATCGTTGCCCGCGTGGGCGAGCGCCGTCCCGATCTGCGCGAGGTTGAGCGCTCCGGTCCGCGCGTACACGAGCGCGATCCCGGTCAGGAACAGAAACGAGCCGATCATGTTGATGACGGCGAAGTTGAGTGCGCCCTCGAGCGCCGACTGCTGCTGAATCCGGTAACCGATGAGAGCAACCGCGGAGACGCTCATCAGCTCGAACAGGACGAACATGTTGAAGACGTCGCTGGAGAGGCAGAAGCCGACCATCCCGGCCATGAACGTCAGCATCAGCATGTGGTTGCGAGGGGCCTGCATGCCGATGAAGCGCGTGCTGTAGACGAGCGCGAGCACCATCAGCAGGCTCACGAACGCGGCGAGCCCGGCCCCGATCGCCCCGACCTGGAACGCAACGCCGATCGCCACGCCGGCGCGCGGATGCCACCCGCCGAACCAGTAGACGCTGTAGCCACGCCCGACGTGGACGAGTAGCAGGATCGTCATGACGAGCGTCGCCGCGGCGGTGACGATCGCGACGATGTCGGCCACGATCCGCCCCAACACGGCATGGCCGATGCCGAGCATCGCCGCAACGAGCAGCGGGACCGCGACCGACAGGGGAGCGAGCTGACTCAATCGCGCATGCGGACGATCGCGTCCGGGTTGATGCTCCCAAAGCGCTTGCTCGCCTGGACGACGAGCCCGAGCAGCAGCGCGACGACGGTCGCCTCGACGACGACGTCGGTGAGCGTGAGCGCCTGCACGATCGGATCGACGACGAGCGCCTTCGTCGAGATGCCCTGGTAGATCGGCGCGGTCCCGTGGTTGACATAGCCGATCGACAGCAGCAGCACGTATGTCGAGGCCTGCACGACCATCAGGCACATGATCAGGTGCAGGTAGTTGCGCGAGTTGATCACGCCCCGGAGACCAACGCCGAACAGCCACACGGCGACGAGGTACGGGTAGACGCTCATGTCCGCGTCGAGAGCAGCCGCTGGTCGAGCAGCTCGGCGGCGACCATCAGCAGCGCGCCCGCGACCTCCAGGCCGACAGCGATGTTCGCAAGCGGAATGATCCCGCCGGTAAGCAGCCCGCTCGTCGTCTCGCCGGTCGCGACGCAGGCGATCGGCCGCGCGATCCGCATCGCCGACCGCGACGACTGGCGTCTCGGAGACGACGAACAGATCGAGATGCGGTCAGCAGCGCCTCATCGCCGACGAGCGAAAACGACTTCTCGATCACGATCGCGACGGTGACGCACAGCGCGCCGACCGCCGAGAGGCCTGGGAGGTGCAGGCGGTCGAACGCGTCACCGAGCGTGACGACGCCGACCGCGAGCAACAGCAGCGCGATCCCCAGCCACAGGAACACCTCGGTCAGAACGTGCCGGACGCTCATCGCCGCCGCTCCAGGAACCGCGCGAAAGTGAGCGAACCGATCACGGCCATCGGCGCGAGCACGATCGCGAGCTTGATGAACGGCGGGCTCGAGGACCACGTGACCGCTCATGTGCTCAGGCACTCGTTCGCGACCACGCTCGTGCGCGGCGGCACCGACCTGGTGATCGCTGCCGAGCTGCTCGGCCACGCACGACTCGAAACCACACGCGTCTACACACCCCGACCGCCGAGGACCGCAGCAAAGCCGTCGATCTGCTGCCCGTCGACCAGTAGAGCGGGGCCGTGGCGGGCTCTACAGGGGCCCGAGAGCGTCAGCGAACGCGGCTATTGCGGGTTTCGGGCGCATCTTGGCCGTACCCCTTGATCTGTTGCGCGGGTCCGGCGTCACCCGAGAGGAATCCGAGCGCCTCGTACGCGAGGCGGCCCGCTCGCTGGCCTGAGCTGGTTTCTTGGGAATTGGGGACGGGGGTGCGTGGGCCGAGGATGCCGGTCCACCGGTCTGGCTCTCAGCATGAGAGGAGGCTCGTTGTTGGTCTTCAATCCCTTCCAGCAAAACCGGCGGGGCGCGAACCCCGACGAGGATCCACGCGGGGGAAGGTCACTCGAACCGGTTAGTCGCAGCGAGGGCAGAGGCCGGCCGCAGCGACGGTCGGCTTGGTCAGCGACCGTCCAGGAGCAACTCTGCTCACTCATGCGGATCAGTTGCAATCTCCCCCGGCCGGCGTCAGCCGTCGACCAGCAGTCCGTGAACGGGTCCGAGGAGCGCCATCGAGCGGCGCGACACGCCCGGGAGCTCTAGCAGCCGATGGGTCAGCGGTTCGCTGCGGCGTCGGCGCTCGAGCTGCTCGCCGGCGATCGGGCGCCACACTTCGTCGATGACTCGAGCCGGCTCGCCGGAGATCTCCTCGACTGAGCGCTCCAGGTGCTCGGCCCAGAGCCGCAACCGTGTCTCGCGTGCGACCGCGGGGTCGCAGGTCAAGACGTTCATCTCGGTGTCGTTGAAGAACGAGTGCTCGTTGAGGTTGGCCGACCCAACCGTCAGCCAGGCATCGTCGACGATCCCGATCTTGGCGTGAACGTACAGCGGGCCGGCGAGTCCGCCACTGCGGGCCGAGATCGTCGTAGCCAGGAAACGACCATTCCCGTCGTCGGCGTCAGCCAGCACCCCTAGCTGGCCGCGGGTCGTGTCGACGCCGTTGTTCGGCTTTGCAGGCAGCAAAACGACCACGCGAAACTCGTCGCTCGGCGACTCACGAAGCTTGCTCGCGAGGATCTCAACTACCTGGGGCGACCACAGAAACTGGCTCTCGAGATAGACCAGCTTGCGGGCCGAGCGCAGCGCGCGCGTGTACGCCTCGACGATCCGAAAGTCACCCTGGGGCAAGAAGTCATAGACCTTGTCAGGGACGGTCCGCACCACCTGGAGCTCGATGTCGCCAGCGGGGGCTGGCGGCGGCGTCTGCTCGATCTGCTCGCCGGTCACCTCGCGCCAACGGGCGGCGAAGTGCGCCGCTACATCGGCCACCGCCGGACCGCGCACCCGGGAGGAGGCATCGTGCCATCCGAGACGGCCGCGCATCGGATGATCGCTGGTGTCGAAACGGTCCCCGCCGAGCGAGGTCAGATCGATGCCCCCGACGAACGCGACCTCGCCATCCACGATCGCCAGCTTCTCGTGATGACAATGCATCGGCCGCTCATGCGAATCGAGCGCGCACTGCACCCGGGTGCCGCGGATCAGCTCGTCGCGCACGCGGCGCACCGCCGGACGAGCTGGCGTGAAAGCCCGCACCGGCGCTCCCGCCCACAACAGCACCCTAACCTCGACGCGCTCAGACAACTCACCGAGCAGATCGCGCAACCGAGCCGCCCGATCGTCGCGCCTCAGACCGAAATCAGGCGTAACGTGCCACCCGGCGATATGCACATGCGAGCGAGCACCAGCCAGCGCCTCAGCGATCCGTGGCAGCGCCTCCCCGCCATCCACCAACACCTCAAGCGCGCCCCCCGTGCGCGGCGGGGGATCGGCGGCAGCCCACAGCGAAGGACCGCGCGGAGGTTCCAACTGATCGATCCGGCCAACACGCTCCAGCCGGCGACGATGATGCCTACCGATCGCGACCTCGATGCCCTTGCCCGCCCCCCCATCAACGCGCTCAACCAAGCCACTGGCCACCCACAGAGCCTAACCCGCAGGGCCCCGAGAGCGGAGGCCCGCAGCCAGCAGTGCACGATCTCAGCGCCCGTTATCTCGAACCGCGGCTGCGGCGACGACCTGTCCCTCCCCGGGCTCGAGGACCAGACCCGCATCAAGCACGTGGTGAGCTACATCGATCGGTGACGACCACGGCGACGTGTTGGGAATGTCGGACTGGGTCGAATCGCCGGGGCTACCGCCGGAGGCCACGTCGGCGATCGACCTGCACCCCGGCGACAGCGCTGGCGTGGTTGGTGTAGGCGTGCTGGTGGTCGCGCGTGTTTTGCGTGAGCGTTGCGCCGTCCGTATCGGGTCCGGCCCGGGCGTGTGTACGCCCGGGCCAGCCCGCGGGGACTGCGGGTGCTGGAACCTAGTAGCTACCGTGGCGTCCGCCGCGCCGGATGCCGTATCCGCCGCCGGTCAGCAGTAGGACGAGGAGGATGATGATGATGATTGTGAGCATGTCACCTCCCAGGTCTTCGTTTGAGTTGGTCGGAGCTCACGTGCGTTGGTGCTACTTCTTGTCGCGGGCCGTGAGGGCGTCGACGACCTTGTCGACCTTGTCCTTGACTGTGGCCTTGGCCTGGTCCGCCTTGCCCTCGTTCTTGAGGCTGTGATCGTCGGTCAGGCTGCCTGCCGCTTGCTTTAGGCGGCCTTTGCCTTCATCGATGTGCTTGTCAGCCATGCTGATCCTTCCTGGTTCTTTGGTTTGCGTTGATGCTGTTGATGGCCGCTGGCAGCGGCCGAGCTCCGCTGCGGTCCGCGGCTCCAGCTCCGGCCCCTTACAGGGTCGCGGCGCTTCTGTCGCGGCCGTTGGGGCTTGTTGCCTGGGCGGGAGCGACGTGAGCCTCCGTGCGAGCACCGTTGGCTGCGACCGGCTCGCGTTCGACCGGTTCTGTGCGCTCGCGCGCGGCCGGCGGCTGCGAGGACTGGAGCGTCGGCTGGGCGTTTGCCGGTTCTGTGGCACGCGGCTCGGGGCTCGACCTGGCGTCTGGTGCCCAGCCGCTCGACGTCGCCCGTGCGGGCTTTGGTCTTAGCACAACGCGCGGCAGCTGCGAGAGCACGATCAGCAGCGCGGCAGCGGCACCCCAGACGAGTTCGGTCAGGTGGTTGGCGGCAAAGAGCCCGAGCGTGCCGTCGCCGTTGGCGAGCGCGATCAGGGCGGCCGCGCCGAGCGCGAGCCCGACGATTAGCGATATGCCTCTGGCACCCCAGTGAAGCGGGGCGGCTAACAACAGCAGCAGTCCGGCGGCGATGAACAGCAGGCCGCTCCAGCCGTTGACTTCCAGGCCGAGCCAGCTGTTGCCGTGGACTGCCCCGTTGGGGGCGTGCTGCGCAAAGCTGTGACCGCCGAAGATCAGGGCGGTGATGCCGTAGGCCAGCAGCGCCAGCCCAATCAGCCCGGCCGGCCCCTTCGCCAGCGACGTTCCCTTCGTTCTCTGTCTGTTCGCCATCGTGCCTCGCTTCTCGTTGGTGTCGACCGCAGTCGACCGCGTACATAGGTTTTGGGTTCGTGGTCTAGGCGTTGGCGGTCTCGCGCTCTGCGCTGCGGAGCACGCCGGCGCGGTTCTTATGGGCGCGTTCGTAGGCAACGACTTCCTTCGTGCGCTGCTCGTCACCCTCGCCGATCACTGCTTCGATCTCGGCGACCGTGAGCTCGTCATAGCCGGGCCACGGCTCCTGTCGCCGCAGCGCGCTGATGCGACTCAGCACCGTCGTGCGGTTGTGGCTCTTTCGCTCGTAGGAGTCGATCTTGGCAAGGTCGATCTGCGAGAGCTCCGCCAGCTTGGTGACGATCTCCTCGGCAGTCAGCGAGTCATAGCGCGCGATCGCGAGATCCTCCTCGGAGGCCACCGCACCCTTCAGTTGTCCCTCGACCTGCGCGACGCCGGGAACCTTGCGCGCCTGCCGAGCAGTGCTCTTGACCTCGGTCTGCGCCTTGCGCGCCGTTTGCTTGACGTCGTCGGCGACCTCGCGCGCGACGTCTGCCGCACCGGTCTTGCCAATGTCGTAGGACGGCTCACCCTCGACGTCAGCTCCGATGACCGCGTCGGTGAGCTTGGGGATCTCGCGCATGATCCGCTCGAGCGTGCGCTCCTCATCACCGAGGATCGACGCGGCGAGCTTGGCTGTCTGCTCGTCCCCGACCTTGACCGCGAGGCGCTCGAGGGCGGTGTAGGTCGCGATCTCAAGCGCCTCCGTCGCACACGCGTCCTTGGCGTTCTTGAGCACCTTTTCCTCGCCGCCCGTCCCACGCAGCAGGTCAAACGGCGTCTTGCTCAGAGCAACGCTCTGGCTGATCAGCGTCTCCGCGAAGCGAGCAAACACCTGCACTGGGTTGCGGCCCTGCCCAAGCTCGCCCAAGCGCTCCCGGATGCGACGCGCGTGCTCCTGCGTCTCATCCAGGTGCTTCTCGAGCCCGTCGCGGTAGGAGCCACGCGGGGTCATCGCGATCTGGGACCGAAGGACGCTCACCAGGCCGACTTCGCTCGCGTGCGCTTCGCCCAGGTACTGCACGACCTTCTGTTCTGACTTGCTCATCAAACTGCCCTCCGTCGTGATGTCGGTGAGAAGAGATCTCGCGTTCCCCTTCGAGGCGGGCCCCACGCGATCCTCACATGGCAGCTACCCGCTCAACAGCAACCTCACGCCCGGCCAGGACCCGATGCGCTCCGCCTTGGTCGGACGACCGGCACAACCCCCAGGGGCAGCGGCGGCTGGGTGTGCGCGGCCGCCACCCCGCGTGCCATTGCGAGAACTCCGGGGTGGAAGGGTGCTGGGCCCTGGTTGCGCGTCGCTCAGGCGGGGCCGGCGATTACTGAAGCTGTGTGGCTGTGGTCCTCGATCAGTCGCTTGGCCATCGCTTTGGCTCGTTGTGCGGCGTTGGGGTCGCCCTCGGCGGCTGAGACGATCGAGCCTTTCATCAGGATGTGCCAGGAGCGGGCGAACGAGTCAGGGTCGCTCATGCTCGCTTCCTCGGCGAGCTGGCGCACGACCGAGCGGATGTTCTCGAGGTGCTCGATGCTCGCTCTGCCGGCTGGGTGAGCGGCGCCGAGCTCGAGCAGCACGTTGATGAACGAGCAGGCTTCGAAGTCGTCGCGGTGAAACCACTCGTCGAACAGGTCGAAGATCGCCAGCAGCTGCTCCTCGGGGGTGCTGCCGCGGCGTCCGGCCTCGGCCTCGACCCAGCCCCGGGTCCAGCGCTGCTCGCGGAGCTCCAGGAAGGCGACGACCAGATCGTCTTTGGAAGGGAAGTGCCGGTACAGCGTCGCCTTCGTGACACCGGCACGGTCGACGAGCTCGTTGATCCCGACGTCACGCACGCCGCGGCGCGTGAACAGGTCATACGCCGTCGCGAGGATCCGTTCGCGGACGGGCGACTCCCGATTGGCCGCGGCTTCCAAGGTGGCGTTCATTGGCAACAGGGTAGCGCTTGACATACCGGTCTGTCTACTGTAAAAAGACCGGTCGTTCTCTCAACTCGATATGGAGGCGTTTTTGCACGCGCATCTCAGTCGACGGCAGAACGCCAACGACATCACCTTCGGCGCCCACGATCCCTCTGAGCTCGCTCCATTCGAGCGACCCTCACAGAAGCATTCCCACCTGAACAGGAGGGGAGTCCACCGCGACAGATCTCGGCGCCCACTGGAAGTTCGGGCGCCTCACAGCTGCTCTGCGCCCGCCAGGTGCGGCCGATGAGCCGCCAGGCACCCGCAAGGCGCTGGGAGTCCACACGTCAGCACAGTCGGGCTTCTGGGTCCGCTGCCCGGTCGGCGCTTGGGCGGGTCGAGTCGCGGGAGCTGTTCGTGCGTTGGCAGCACGATCGCGATCAAGCGGCACGCGATGAGCTCGTCGAGCGGTTCTTGCCGCTGGCGCGGAAGCTGGCGCGGCGCTACGCCGGGGCGCGCGAGCCGTTTGAGGATCTGTTGCAGGTAGCGAGCTACGGGCTGCTGAAGGCGCTGGACCGCTTCGATCTCGATCGCGGGAACGCGTTCTCGTCGTTCGCGGTGCCGACGATCGTTGGCGAGCTCAAGCGCTACTTCCGCGATCTAGGCTGGTCCGCGCACGTCCCCAGAGGAGCCCAAGAACTCGCGCTGAAGGTCCAACGCGCCCGGGAGAAGCTCACAACGAAGACCGGGCGCTCGCCGACCGTCGCCGAGCTTGCGCAGTACCTAGAGCTGAGCACAGAGGACGTGCTCGAGGGGCTCGAGACCGCAGCAGCGCACCACTCATCCTCGCTGGACGCCCCCCACGACGACGGCGACGACGAGTCCGGAACGCTGGCCGACACGATCGGCCAACAGGACGCCAATCTTCAACTCGTCGAAGACCTCACAACGATCGCCGCCGCGGGACAAAGGCTCCCAGAACGCGACCGGCGGGTGCTTTATCTTCGCTTCTTCGAGGACCGCACACAAAGCGAGATCGCCGAGCAGATCGGAGTCTCACAGATGCAGATCTCGCGGATCCTGCGACGAGCGACCACAACACTGACCGAACTAACGCTGCCCGAAAACCCCGTCGCAAACGACCCAGCGCCTGCCTGACCGCTCCCCGCTACCGCCAGACGTCGCTTTCTACGCTGGGTGCTGTGCCGCTCGTCGCGCTGGAGCTGGTCCCCGTAGTTGCGTCATAGCGTCGACCGGATCGCTCCGAGAGCATCGGCGATGTCATCGCCACCAGCCGTGGGCGGATCGACGCGTCACGCCACTCACACAGAGCCCGCAGGTGCCCTCGCCGAGCCCGAGTGGGCCAAGCGGCCTCACCGACCGCGACAAGAAAAGCCCTCACCGCCCTCGCGTGGGCGCACATCAACCCCTACGGCACCTTCCACATCGACATGAGCATCCACCTCGACCTCGGACCAGCCAGCGGACTCGCGGAAGCCGCCTGACCCGACCGATAGCGGCGATTAGTAGACGCTACTTTGCGGCTCCCGACACCGACCCGAGCTCTGGGCCAGGTAGCGCTGCGCGACGTAGCGCAGCCGGGATTCGCGCAGTGCCGGGTTGCTGTCGTCGACTAACGGCCGGTAGCCGACGTTGCAGGCGTGCGCGACGAGCACCGCGCACAGGCTGGTCTCGAGGTCGCGCAGCTGCGCGTTTGGTTCGTGGTCGTTGGTGAACGCGTGCAGGAACTCGGTCTTGGCCGCGATCTCGAGCACGAGGTCGGGCAGGTCGGCGGGCGGCATCAGCGCGTCCACGCCCGCGCGTAGCGCCGTGAGCGATGCTGGCTCGGGGAGCGCGTCGAGCCGGTCGACGGGCAGCTCCCCGCTCGCGGCAAGGGCGTGGACCGCGTGGTCTGGGGTCAGTCCCTCGCGGGTGCGCTGGTAGGCGTCGTCAAGCTCGCCGGCGAGCTGCTCGATGAACACGTCGGCGTCAAGCGGAAGCGACAGCGCCCGGCAGGTGTCCTCGCGCGAGGCGTCCCACGCGGCGTCGGAGAGCAGACTTGAGCGCGCGTCAGCGAACCGCTCGCTCGGGGTCACGTAGACATCGCGGCGGCGCAACCCGTCGCGCAGCTCCTCCAGCGCGCACATCGTGTACGCGCCGCGATCGATCCGGCCCGGCTCGGGCTCGACCAACGGCTGCCACGGCCTTGGCACGAACCGGGTGGGCAGCAACTCCGGCGTCAGCTTGCGCCGTCCTTCGCTGCGGTTGAGCGCGGTCAGCGCTTCAAGGATCGCCTCGCCGCCGTCGGTGGCGTGGAACTCGATCGTGTCCAACAGCAGCGGGAGGTAGCGCCGCACGCCTGTATAGCTGCGGGTCACGAGCTCTCGCGCGCGGTCATCGGGGGAGCGGGTGAGCTGGCCGATCGCGGTGACCGCGGCCGCGAGACGCTCGCGCTCCACGGCCGCGAACACGACATCGCGCAGCGGCTCGGTGATCGTGTCGTCGAGCAGCACGCTGCACGCGCGCGCGAGGGTTCGCCCGGCGTCATCGATCGCTTCCCCGTCGCGCAGCCGCTCGCGCTTGCCGGCGGCCGCGGCGCGGAGCAGCAGATCGCCGTGGAGTCGGTCGAAGTGCTCAAGCGCGTCGTCCTGACCACGCCGTGCGGCGGTGATCGCGAACGCCATCAGCGTCGCGAGCCGCCGCGACTCGCGCAGATCGGCCAGCTCGCCACCGCGCTGGCGCTCTGCCGCGACCATCAGGACACGCAGGCGGGCATTGGGCAGCGCCTCGAGCCCACCGAGCCCGTCGGCGAGCAGTCGCAGCTCCCGCAGCCGCTCAAGCGCGGCGATCAGACCCTTGATCGTCGGTTCGACCGGCGCCATCCGAAGCCGCTCCAGGTCGGTCACACGACGGCCGGCCGTGACGTGCAGCAGCCGCTCAAGCCGTTCGCGCTGCTGGTCGGTCAGCGTGGCGGCGAGCATGCTCCAGCCGCGCTCATCGGCGCTCTCGCGGGCTGCGCCGACGAGTCGCCACAGCGTGCTCCACCCGGGCAGCAGAATCCGCTGGCCCATCAGCAGCTCGCTGGCACGAGCGAACAGCGCGCGGCTGCTCTCCGCGGTCACCCACGCCCGCGCCCGCAGCCACTCGACGAGCTCGGGCTCGACGCCCTCGCTGCTGAACGGCCGGTAGCCGTAGACGTGACGGATCTCGGCCTGGTGTGACCAGCGCCATTCACCCTCGCCGTAGCCGGCCAAGTCGACATTCGCGGAGACGCCGATCTCTCGCGCGGTCCACCCAACGACCTGCGCGGGGACGGCTGCGGGGTTCTCGAGAAACCGGCCGAGGTAGCGCACGGTCCCGAGCTGCACCGCGAACCCCAGACGGTTCGCATCGCCGCGCCGGCGCGCGATCGCGCGCTGGTCATCATCGCTGAAGCAGAAGCAGCCCGCGAGCTCGTCCGCCGAGAGCGCGCGCGTGAACTGCCCGTAGTCCTGTGGGCGCGTCGCACCGCTCGGCGGGAACTGCAACACGCGCGCGTCGGGCGTCACGCGCTCACCGCCGCCGGCGCTCGGGATCGTGCTCGGCGGTCAAGCGCGCGACCGCCTCGGGGCCCGGGCGGGCGTAGCGCTGCAGCGACCGCAGCGACGTGTGGCGGCTCTTGGCCATCAGCAACGCGAGCCCGACGTCGGCCTCGGCGAGGTGCGTGATCGCCGAGTGTCGCAACTGATGCAGCGTCCACCCGCCCGACGCTGCGCTGAACAGCTCCTCCGCGCGGCGGTAGGACAACCGCGCCCGCCCCGTCACCGGACACAGATCCGCGGCCGCCGGCATCCGCGCTGGCGCCGGCCGGCGATCCGACAAGAACAGCGGGCCACACGACCGCCCCGCGATCAGACGCGGCAACAGTCGCGCGGAGCCGGCCTGCAGGTGCAGCCACTCGACATCGCCGCCCTTGGACCGCACGCGAGCGCGCTTGTTCTCCAGCTCGAGATCCTCGACGTTCAACGACAGCACCTCCCCGGCCCGCGCCGCGGTCTCATACAACAGCCGCCACAGCGCCTTCTCGCGCACCGCGACGTCATCACGACGCCAGAGCCGCTCGAGCTGCACGAACGGGATCGCCCGCGTCCGGTCCGCCGGCTCCCGCCGACGCGCCAACACATCGGCAAACGGCTCGCCCACCCATCCCTGACGCGCGCAGAAAGCCGAGAACGAGCGCAGGGTCGCGACGTGACGATTCCACGTCGCCGGCGCGCAACCACCCCACGCCCCGACTGCCGCCCGCTCGAGCTCCTGCCCGGACACCCACCGAAGCCGGCGCTCAGGCCCAAGGTCGCGGCCAAGCCGACCAAGCGTCTGCGCGTAGGAACGGCGACTGGAGGGCGCGAGATCGGGCTGGGCGAGGAACGAGTCGACGGCCTCCGCGAGGCTCGGGGGCTGCTCCCGCGCCGGGCGCAACCGCCTGCCAGACCCCCGCCGCGTACTCATCGCAGGGAATGCGTCGTCATCACCGGGTGCGGCGGTGACGCCAGCGCCGACGGCGGCTGGAGGAACCGAGGACGATCTCGCGGGGAATGGTCCATTCCCCGCGACACCCTACGAACCGGCTCGGACGCCCAACCCGTTCACTTGCGGCCGACAACCGGGCCGAGCACTGCCGCTTGCGCTCCTCGATCGACGAGCGGCAGCGGCAGCCCGGAAGCTCACCGCCGGTCCGTGTCCCAGCATCAGGAGTCCCGTCGGCGCCTCCCGCTTCTGGCGAAAACGAGGGAAGCTCCCGACCGTCGTGTGACGTCGGCGTCTCCCTCCGATGAGCACATTGCACGTTCGCCAGCGCGTGGTAGAGGGCGGATGAAAGCGGGGGCTGCCCGGACCGCTGGTCAGCTGTCTCGCGCTCGCCGCCGGCTGTCGTTCAGCCAGAATGCGGCAGCCATGCAGCCGACCGCTCCTTCTCGTCCAAAGCGCTATAACGTGCTAGCCCGAAACGAGTTAGCACGCGTCCCGCGCCGACTGCTCACGTGGGAAAGGGGGTGCCTCGCGGCGCCTCAGGCGGCATCGTCACAGACCTGCAGCTTCGTGGGACGAGCAGTCTGATTGTCGTCGGCGTCCCGGCGGATGACTTTTGTCATGGCGATGTGGTGAGGCTTGGCTCTACCGGGGCGTGGTCCCGGGCGTCAGCCTCTTGGCATGGCTTATTGGCCACGACACGTCGGGCTCGGGAGTCGTCTCGTGTCGGTCGTGGGACCTGAACCCTGTAGGCGGACGGACGGGGTCCGTTCGCGGATCGGAGAGCACCATGATTCTTCTTCTTCCGTTTTTGCGTCGTTTTAGCGTTCAGACGCGCACGAGCATTGGGGCGGCGGTTACGGCGCTCGCCTTGGTGCTGGTCTCGGTCGGCTCCTTTGCCGACGGTCATCTGATCGGCACCGGGGTGATCTCGGCTGTGGTCGGGCTGCTGTTTTTGGTGAGTGCGTTGTATGACCATCGGCACGCGGGCCGGGCGCTCGAGCACGGATCGCGTCGCTGACCCACGAGGCCGCGACCGAGTCGCCGCCGGTGGTTATCCAAAGCCTGTCCTGGCGGGCCTGGGTGTCACGCCTCAGGCGCGCCGGGAACAGGTACGCTGGGGCCGCGATGGGTGTGGATGTCGGCGCCAGCACCGCCGCCGAGGCACAGTGGGTCTCCGGGCAGCGTCGATGGACCAGCGGCTGGCGGCGCACTGCGCTGTCGGCGATCCCTCTGATCTACCTGATCTTTGTGGTTCAGGCGGTGCCAGAGCACTCCCATGGGGTGGCTGCGGTAGCCGGTTACGCGGTGATCGGGGTCTTCTGCGCGTGGTGGCTGTTCGCGATTGGTGTGGCGCGATCGGCGACCAGCGGGCAGCGCTGGGTCCTGTACGCGGTGCTGGCGGCGCTGTCACTGGCCGAGCTGCCCTTTGCCCATGAGACCGCATTCGTGATGTGGATCTACCTGACTGTGATGACCGTGGTGGTGCTGGGCTCGCGCGCGATACGGGTGGTGCTGGCGCTGACGCTCGTCGCGCTGGTCGTCACGCTCGCGGTTCCGTCCTGGCACGACGGCCTTGGGACTGCGGTGGACATCGCCGCGCCGATCCCGGTCGTCGCGCTTATAACGTTCGGCATGCTGCAGGTGTTTCGGGGCAACCAGGCGCTCGCAGACGCGCGGGCGGAGCTGGCTAGGCTTACGGTCGAGAACGAGCGGACTCGGATCGCGCGTGACCTTCACGATCTGCTCGGCCACTCGCTGACCACGATCACGGTCAAGGCCGGCCTCGCGACCCAACTGGGGCAGGCCGATGTCCCGGGGGCGCTTCAGGAAATCGCGGAGGTCGAGTCGCTCGCGCGCCGCGCGCTCGGCGACGTGCGGGCGGCGGTCGCCAACTACCGTCAGGTCACGCTCGCGGGTGAGCTCGCGGCGGGCCGCGTGCTGCTGCGTGCCGCGGGGATCAGCGCCGAGCTTCCCCACGCTGTCGACACGGTCGATCCCGCGCACCAGGAGCTGTTCGGATGGGTGGTGCGTGAGGGTCTCACCAACGTCGTGCGCCACGCACAGGCAAGCGCGTGCACGGTGCAGCTCGACGCGTCTTCGGTAGTCATCGTGGACGACGGGATTGGCGCCAACGGAGCCGGGCCCGCCGGCAGCGGCCTTGCCGGGCTGCGGGAGCGGGTCGCCGCGGCCGGTGGCACGGTGGACGTGGGGCCGGTCCAGCCGCGGGGGTGGCGGCTGCAGGTTACTGTCCCGCCGCGGCCGGGTTCGTGATGATCCGCCTGCTGCTGGCCGACGACCAAGAGCTGATCCGCAGCGCGTTCGCCGCGCTGCTTGCGCTGCACCCCGACTTCGAGGTCGTTGCCTCTGTCGGGCGTGGTGACGAGGTCGTCGCTGCGGCCCTGAAGCATCAGCCGGACGTCGCGCTGTTGGACATCGAGATGCCAGGGATCGATGGGCTGGCCGCCGCCGCCGTCCTATCCCAGGAGGTCCCTGAATGCCGGGCGCTGATCCTTACCACCTTCGGCCGTCCCGGCTATCTACGCCGCGCGATGGAGTCAGGCGCCCGCGGCTTCGTCGTCAAGGACGCCCCGCCCCAGCAGCTGGCGGGCGCGATCCGCCGCGTCGCCGCCGGCGAGCTGGTCGTCGACCCGGCGCTCGCCGCCGAGACGCTGGCCAGCGGCGAGTCGCCACTCACCGCCCGTGAGCGCGACGTGCTCGCCGCCGCCAAGCCCGGCGCGACCGTCGCCGAGATCGCCAAGCGGCTGTTCCTGTCAGACGGAACCGTTCGCAACTACCTGTCGGCGTCGATCGCCAAAACAGGCGCCCGCAACCGCGTCGAGGCGGTCAGGATCGCCGAGGAACAGGGCTGGCTCTAAGGAGGCTACCGGCCGGCACGTCTTCTGCTTCGTCGCCTTTGCGGGCATGACGGCATCGTGGCTGCTTTGCCACGCGAGGAGCATTCGGCGCGGGACGCGTGCTAACTCGTTTCGGGCTAGCACGTCACCCCCGGTCGCATCTCCGAGAGCACTTTGAGAGGGAGATTGCTCTCTTAGATGCGATGCCCGTCCGGCGTGCCGTCTATGTTGGCGCGCCAGATGTCGTCGCAGGGCATGAGCTGGAGTAGCGCGAGGGCGGTCTGCCCGAGGCCGGAGCATGCTGGGTCGCGGTGCGGTTCGACGGCCACTACGGCCCGCCGGAGCACCGGCGGCAGTACTACAGGTGTCTGCCGGCCAACGGCGATTCCCCCGCATCGCTTCACCGAGATGCTGCCGCGCGAGGAGTCCTGGGCGGACGCGTGCGAGATGTGCGAGCGCGACGTCGACCTCCACGAGGGTCCGCACGCGGCGCGCAAGTATCAGTTCGTCGCGCTGGGGATCGCCGAGGCGTTGCAGATGGTCGGGGCCGGCTCGACCTACCGGGGCGCGGCGCTGGTGGCGCGGGAGCGCGCGAAGCGGCTGCGGTCGGACCCTGGTAGCGGGGAGCTGCGGTTCTCGCGGCATGGGTCGCTGGTGTCTGACTGGGTCGAGGTGTTCGCGCCGGTGGTGTTCGAGCCTTACCGCCTGCGCGCGTGGCCCGCCAGCGGGTCGCTGCTGCTGGATGACTTGCCGTTCAGGGTCTGGGACCCTGACACCGGCCGCCACCGGATCGCGTTCCGGATCTTCTCCGCGCTGGGGTATGAGGGCGGCCGCCCGAAGCTGTGGCGCGTGGAGGCGTTCACGAGCAAGTCCCAGGCTGACTGGGAGGCGTTCCTCGGTGCCCTCGACGGGGCGCCGCCGCGGGTCGTGTGCGACAACGACCACGGCCTCACGAACGCGGTTGGTGCGCGCTTCCCCGACGCCGAGCTGCACCTGTGCGAGTGGCATCTGCGCCACGCGCTGGAGCGGCTGATGGGCAAGCTCCGGACCGAAGAGCCCCAGCACCAGGAGGCGATCGACGAGCTGCTCCCCGACGCCGAGGCGGCGTTCACCGGCCCCTCGTTCTGGACGCCGTTTCAAGAGCGGTGCCACGCCGCCGGCATCCCCCGACTGAGCGAGTGGCTGAACACCACCGGCCAGATCGTCGAGGACCAGTTCAACCGACGCGGACTCCGCTGGAAGCGGCCCGCCGACATGCCGCTGTCAACCTCGCCGCTGGACGCGTTCATCAACCCGATCCGCGCCTCGATCAAGCCGCGCGCCTACGGGCTGAAGAACCGCGAGCGCACCAACCGGATGCTGATGCTGATGCAGCTGCACGCCAACCGCCACGACGACGAGCGCGCCTACGTCCGGCACATCCGCGCCTGGCTTGAGGCCAACCACGGCCGCCCCAGCATCGGCCGCCGCGCGATTGTCGACGTCGGCGGCATCGCCTCGTTGCGCTGACGAACCCTTCCGCCACGAAGCATCGCATCTGCGAGAGCGATCTGGTCATCAGAGTGCTCTTCGAGATGCGACTGGGGGGCACGTCATAGCGCTTTGGACGAGAAGGAGCGGCCGTCGGGCCTCCGTCGACGCTTCGGGCCGCACCCGCATCGCGCTGGGTGAGCGGCAGTCGGCCGCGGTCAAGCAGTTCGGGATCCACACCTGCTTTGAGACCACGTTGGCTTCGCGTCGCGAACCTGCTACGCCGGCTCAGCAGGGAAGAGGAAGGCGCGCCCTCCCTTGCGCGGAAAGCGAGCGCCTCGTCGGCGTGTTGGTCGCCCGCACCCGAGCACCCGTTAGCCCGGTTTTCCGAACGAAACTTCTCGCCGGCCGGAGTTGGCGGTCACGGATGCGTCCGCGTCGACGATCTGGCGCTGGCTGCACGAGGACGCGATCAAGCCGTGGCAACAGCAGTGCTGGATCTACCAGCGCGACCCGGCGTTCGCCGAGAAAGCTGGTCGGGCGCTCGACCTCTACGCCCGGGTGTTCGAGGGCAAGAGGTTGCGCCCGGACGAGTACGTGATCTCGGCCGATGAGAAGAGCCAGCTGCAAGCGCTCGGCCGCCACCATGAAACCAGCGCGCCAGGGCCTGGCCGTCCGAGCCGCTACGAGTTCGAGTACGAGCGCGGCGGGACGCTCGCGTACCTGGCGGCATGGGATGTCCACCACCACGCCAACCTGTTCGACCGCGTCGAGCCCAAGACGGGGATCGAGCCGTTCGGCCGGCTCGTGGAGCAGGTCATGGCCACCGAGCCGTACGCGTCCGCCAGGACCGTCTACTGGATCGTGGATAACGGCTCCTCGCACGCCGGCAAGACTTCGATCAAACGGATGCAGGAGCGGTGGCCGACCGCCAGGTTGATCCATCTCCCGGTGCACGCCTCGTGGTTGAACCAGATCGAGCTGTACTTCTCGATCGTGCAACGCAAAGCACTGACCCCGAACGACCTCGCGACCCTCGACGCGCTCGCCGAGCGGCTGCTCGGGTTCGGTGAGCACTACCGGCAGATCGCGCGGCCGCTCGAGTGGATCTTCACCCGCCAAGACCTCAACAACCTGATCGCCCGGATCGACCGGCACGAGCCACAACTCGCGCTCGCCGCCTAACCGGAAGTTTTCGGGGATCTGAAGAGGTTTGAGGTTCGATCGCCTGTGTTTGTGGGCGATCGGGTTTCTTTGGGGCTGGATTGTGTAGCCAAAGATTGGGTGCGGACGGGAGGTTGAGCAGCTATGCTTTCTGCGTGCCTAGGCGGTCTGGCGGCGCGGTTCACGTAGCCACAATCAAGACGCGGTATAGGGATCGCGAGTACGTCTCGCACGTGCTCCGGCGCTCGTATCGCGAGGGCGGCAAGGTCAAGCACGAGAACCTCGGGAACGTCTCGCACCTGCCACCCGAGGCGCTTCTCGCGTTGCGCCGCGCGCTGGCCGGCGAGGTGTTGATGTCGGCCACGGACGAGTTCGAGATCGTGCGCTCGCTGCCGCACGGGCCCGTCGCCGCGGTGCTCGGAATGTTGCGCGCACTGGACCTCGAGCGGCTGATCGGCCGTGAGCGCTCGCGGGAGCGGGACTTGGTGGTGGCGATGATCTGCCAGCGGCTGATCTCACCGTGCTCGAAGCTGTCGACCACGAGGCTGGTGCACCAGACCACGCTCGCCGAGGAGCTCTCGCTCGGCGAGGTCAAGGAGGCCGAGCTGCTTCAGGCGATGGACTGGCTGCTGGAGCGCCAACAGCGGATCGAGCAGGCGCTCGCCCGCCGGCACCTTGGCGGGGACGGGTTCGTGCTGTATGACCTGTCCTCCAGCTACCTGGAGGGGCGTCACTGTGAGCTGGGGGCGATCGGCTACTCGCGCGACGGCAAGCCGGGCAAGCCGCAGATCAGCTACGGGCTGTGCTGCGCGCCCTCCGGCCAGCCGTTCTCGATCGAGGTGCACAAGGGCAACACCGCAGACCCGACCCCGCTCTCACCGGCGGTGGAGCGGGTCAAGCACACCTTCGGGGTCGAGCACGTCGTGTTCGTCGGCGATCGTGGGATGATCACCGAGGCGCGCACCAAGGTGCTCAAAGGGCAGGGCGTCGGGTTCATCACCGCGCTCAGGGCGCCGCAGATCCAGGCGCTCACGCTCGCCCCGGACTTCCAGCTGTCGTTATTCGACGAGCAAGGCCTGTGCGAAGTCTCATCCCCGGAGTTCCCGGGCGAGCGGCTGGTCGTCTGCCGCAACCCGCACGTCGCCCAGGAGCGCGCCCGCAAACGAGCCGAGCTGCTGGCCCTGACCGAAGCGGACCTCGAGAAGGTTCGCCAGATGGTCGACGGTGAGCGCGGGAAGCTCCGAAACGCCCCAGCGGGGAAGATCGGAGAGCGCGCCGGCCGGGTGGTCAACAAACGCAAGATGGCCAAGCACTACACGCTGCAGATCGCCGACGGCAGCTTTAGCTACAACCGCAACCAAGCCCAGATCGACAAGGAAGCGCTGCTGGACGGGATCTACATACTGCGCACCTCAGAGCCAGCCTCGCGGATCGGGTCGGCCGCGGTCGTGCGCGCCTACAAACAGCTCAAGGTCAACGAGCGCACGTTCAAACAGATGAAAACCCCGTTGGAGATCCGCCCCGTGCACCACCGCCTCGAGGACCGCGTCCGCGCGCACGTGTTCCTCTGCATGCTCGCCTGCTACGTCCAGTTCGAGCTCGCGCAACGGCTCGCCCCGATGCTGTTCTACGACGACACGCCGATCGCGCCCGCCAACCCCGTTGCGCCCGCCAACCGCTCACCCGGCGCGATCGCCAAGACCGGCAGCGCCCGCGCCCTCGATCGCCACGCCGCCCACAGCCTCGAGGACCTGCTCAGCGACCTCGGCACGCTGTGCCGCAACACCATCCGACTCGGCAACAGCCCCCACACCCTCACCCGCCTCACCACCCCCACCCAGCTCCAGACCGCCGCCTACGAACTGATCGGCGTCAAACCCACGTAGCCAAGGAACCACCACCCGGAGCGGGCCAAAACCCCGCCCCACCAGGGCCAATCATTCCTCGTCTACGAAACTTCCGCCTAACGATCAGAACTTACGGACGGCTCTACTAGGCGTGAAGGCCGTCGGGCTCTCGTGACCGCGCCACGAGCCGCGCGGCTGACGCCCGCTCCGCTCCGGGCCTCCGGGCACCCGGGCACCCGGCGGCAGGGGAGAGGTTGGCGGCGGGAGTTGTTGTTGTGGGTGCGCGCTTCGGCGAGAGCAGTCTGCGCGGCTTTCTGAGAGTGGTTGCTCAGGCGGTGAGAGTGGACGTCAGCGCATGAAGAGCCCACTCGGGCCGAACGGACCGCTGAAGACGCCAGCGTGGAGGGATGGCGCGCCCCTGGTCTCTCATTCGACCGTCGTTCTACATCTTCTCTTCGAGCACACCTCCAGCCACGAGCCGCGCGGATGACGCCCGCTCCGCTGGGCTTGCGGAGAGCGTCGGCCCCGAAGACGAGTGAACGCTGCTGCGCAGACTCTGCGGCGAGACTCGGACGCGGTTGACGACGATCATCGAGCAGCCAGCCAGCGATCATCACGGGGCCGGCCGGGCGGAGAACGCACCCGCGGCGATGGGCTCCAGCCCCCACGATGCGCGAGCTGATCAGCTGCTGTCATTCGACCGCCGTTCTACGGGTCCATGGAAGACGTGCAAGCGACGTTCGTGTTGTGGGGCGGCTAGTTGAGCTACGCTCGCGCGGTTCGATCCCTTTCCGCGTCGGTCTTTGGGGGCATTGCGCAGTTGTCGTTGCAGGGTGACCCGGTCGATGTGAACCTCGCCGATGGCGCAGTGCTGCGCGCGGAGCTGTTCGCGCCCGACAGCGCGGGGCCGTGCCCGGGAGTCTTGGTGCTTCACGAGTCGTTCGGCCTCAACGACGACATCCGCCGCACCGCCCGGCGGTTCGCCGATGCAGGCTATGTCGCCCTGACCCCCGACCTCTACTCGCACGGTCGGCGAATCGTCTGCCTCAGCCAAGTGATGATCCACTTGCTGCGTGGGAGCATCGACCGTGAGATTGCAGACATCCTCGCGGCGGGCGAGACGCTCGCGAGGCGAGACGAGGTCGACGCTGAGCGGATCGCAGTGGCGGGCTTCTGCAAGGGCGGGGGCTTCGCCCTGATCGCCGGGACAAAGCCCGGGTTTCGTGCTGCCGCCGTCAACTACGGGGAGGTGCCAAAGGATCGCTTACGACTGGACGGCGTGTGCCCAATTGTCGCCAGCTACGGCGCGAAGGATCGCATCTGGGGGCGCAACACGGCCGAACGCCTGGAGCGACACCTCGAGGCGCTCGGAGTGCCCCACGACGTCAAGACGTACGACGGGGTCGGCCACCCGTTCTTCTCGCAGGTCGATGGGTGGCAGGGATGGCTTGCCCGGATCCCGACACCGCTCGCACAGGGCTACGATGAGGCCGCCGCGAACGACAGCTGGCGACGGATGCTCGCCTTCTTCGACGAGCACGTGCGCTCAGCGAGCGGAACCGCGCCTCGGGCCAACAATGGGTGATCTTGGCCAGCGGGACGGTACGGATGCTGCCTTGGAGGGAAGCGGATGCGAGCCCAGGGACCGGGCGCGCCGTTTCCATAATCCACGCCCGATCACGTTTATTCGATCTACTTAGGAAGCGTCGATGTTTAGGTTGTGGGTTTGATCGTGTAGTTCCATTTTGGGTGGAACGCGGCGCGCCCGGAAACGCCGTCGGCCAAAGTAACCGCCGCGTTCGCCGCGGTCAACTATGCCGGGT
>CAWIII010000019.1:0-45878 GCA_963836065.1 uncultured Solirubrobacterales bacterium | reverse complement strand
AGCTCATCAAGGTCAAGCGGCTCGGCGCTCACGGCGGAAAGTTCCGAGTTCCGTCAGAAACGGAACAAACGCCAGCCTTCGAGCACTCGAGCAGAGCCGATCATCCCCCTCAAACACGACCACACGGTGGAAGTTCCGATACCACAACCAGAAACGGAACCAATGGTTTCTTGCCTAATCCGCCTGCACGCCTCTAGCTCCTAGACTCTAGGTTGGTGACGTCGAGGTCGTCGAAGGCTCCGGCCCGGCGCCTGTGCCGGTCCACAAGGATCGAAGGATCCGCTGGCGGGAAGGAGGGCGCGCGTGACGGTCGCGGTTCTCCGAGCAGAGCGCCGTCGAGGGGTAGCGGTTGAGGACTCAGCCGAGCCCGCCCGTTGGTCGGTGGTGTTCACCGTCCTGAGCGTCCTCTACAAGGGCCTTTAGCGCGGCCAAGAGCTCACCGACTCGGGTCGAGTCCTCACCGAAGTGCTGGTGCAGCACGGGGGAGATGGAGGTGTTGGCGGTCTGCTGCGAACGCGGCGACGCGAGGGCGGGGACCGTGAGCTTCGTACGACGGCGGTCAGTGGTGTCTGTCGCGCCTTCGACCGCGCCTGCGGCCCGCAAAAATAATGCGCAACGGCCTCTGATACCTGGCTTTGCGAGAACTCCGTGCGTTTGGCGATCTCGGTGATCGTCGTTGGCGCGTGT
This sequence comes from uncultured Solirubrobacterales bacterium, assembly GCA_963836065.1. GTDB lineage: Bacteria > Actinomycetota > Thermoleophilia > Solirubrobacterales > Solirubrobacteraceae > Palsa-465. Next base: position 45,191 of record CAWIII010000019.1, on the reverse strand, counting down.
TCCTGCAGATCGGCCGCGACGGTCATGACGAGCGCGTGCGACGTCGACGACCGCGCCAAGCCCTCGGTTGGCATCGCTTCGACCGCGATCCGCGTCAGCCGCCTGGCGAGCACGAACAGCTCCATCGGGTTCATGCGACCAGGGTACTCCATCGAAATCGTTACATCGGACTAGATATATCTGATTCGATAGGATGTACAGTGCGTCCACGTGAACGACCACAGAGCCCCAACGAGCGGCGGGACCATCGCCTATCGAGTGCAGGGCTCCGCGGGGCCTGCGGTGCTGCTGCTGGCCGGCGGGGACGGCGACATCGATCGCCAGCAGCCACTCGCGTCTTTGTTGGCCGAGCACCACCGCGTGATCACGCACGACCGCCGCGGGCTCTCGGCGAGCACCGCGGATCCGGACGGTTCGACCATGTCGACCCATGCCTGCGATCTCATCGCCGTGCTCGGCCACGCGCGACTGGCTGGGCATGTCTGCGGTGCCGTCTCGGTGTTCGGCACGAGCACGGGTGGCCTGCTGGCGCTTCAGCTCGCAGCCTGGGGCCTGGTCGGCGGCGGCCTGGTCGTTCATGAAGCGTTCCTGCCGGCGCTCGTCGAACCCGATGACGTGGACGACGCCCTAGACCAGGTCCAGCACATCGCCGCGCAGGGCGACATCGGCACTGCGATGCGGCTGCTCACCCGCCTCGTCGGCTACGGGGACGGCCACGTCGGTGATGCCGAGCCGCCGATCCCCGCGGCCGTCCGCGCGGGCGTCGATCGCCAGCGCAACATGGTCCAGTTCCTCGGCCCGGACCTCACGTCGATGCGGCGCCACCCGCTGAGCAGGGCCGCATTGGCAGCCGTTCCTACCGCCGCGCTGACGCTCGCCGCCGCCACGGACACGACGGGCCGCTACGACCACCGCTGCATGATCGCCCTCGCACAGCTGACCGGCTGCCGGCTCCAGCTGTGGCCCGGTGGGCACTCGGCCCCGTCAACGCACCCACGGGCTACCGCCGATCGCATCAGGCACGCGCTGGCCGGCTCCCCAGATCACCGCACCAACGTGGTTGTGGCGACCGCAGGCTGACATGAAACGCATTCGAGTGCACACTGACACCGGTGATCCGCAGCACCTCGACGCGATGGCCGGGCTACGTGCCCAGGCGATCGATGCGATCGGCCGAGCTCACATGGGTCTCCTCCAGACGCGACTCGCAAGACCGAACGAGAGTCGATACCTCGACACCCGGCTCCTCCTCGACTCCGTCATGAACGCCGGCGGCAACGTCACCGGGCCTTCAGATGCCTCGAGGGGCCTCGGCTTCCTCCTGATCGCTATCCGGCTAGCGCGCAGGGTGTCATGAACGCATGAAACCCGAAAGACTGGAAAGTCGGCTCGGTCCCCTGAACTGGCGGTCGTCCGGGCAAGGGCCGACGCTCGTCTTCTTCGCCGGCGCACTCGCTAACGGTGACCTGTGGCGTGACGTCGTCGTTGCGCTCGAGGACCGTTACCGCTGCATCACGGTCGATCTCCCGCTGGGAGCGCATCCTTGGCCGCTGTCTGTGGGAGCGGACCGGTCGGCCACCTCGCTAGCTCGGCTGCTGCTCGACTGCCTCGAGCTGCTCGACGTGGATGATGCGACGGTGATCGCCAACGACTCGGCCGGTGGACTGCTGCTGCTGTCGCTGGCCAGTGGCCATCCGGCGCTGGAACGAGTGGGTCGTCTCGTCCTGACGAACTGTGAAAGCTACGACAAGTTCCCACCGCCGGGTGCGCTCAGAATCGGAGCAGCGTTGTGTCGCAGAGTCCCTCGACTGGCCGCAGCATTGATTCGGCTACAGCACCGATCGTCGATCGGCCGGCGCAGGGGCCTCGCCACCGTCACCGCGGGCGGACTGGACCACGAGCGGGAAGAATCGTTCTTCGGGCCGGCACGGCGTGATCGACGGGTGCTCGACGATTTCGTAGCGGCCCAGGCTGGTTTCCGCCCGCACCTCCTCATCGAGGCCGCCGAGGCTATCCCCCAGTTTGACCGTCCGGTCCTGTTGATCTGGGGCGAGTCGTGCGACTTCTTCCCGATCACAGACGCGCGGCGACTGGCGTCCGACTTCCCTCACGCCACGCTGATCCCGGTTCCCGCCGCCAAGACCTGGGTCCCGATCGACAATCCGGCCGCAGTGGCAGCCGCGATCGCCAAATTCGTCCCGACGCAGGTCCCGTGACGACGCCCGCTCAAAACGCCTCGGCTTCGCCAGCCTCACCGCCGGTTGCCTCACGGACGCCGAGGGCAGCGTGATCGGACTCGTGCCGATGCCTCGAGCATGACGGGCACGTCCTGCCGCTCGCTGCGCGCAGGGAGGCGAGTCGAAATGCCCGGTCGCGTCCATCGAGAGCGGATCAGCGTAACTGCACCTGCGACGATGAATCTCCTGTAGCCCCGACGCAAGCGTCCTCACGACGATTGGCGCGCGGGACACTGTCGCTGCGGCGACGCAGACGGGAGGAATGGAGGCGCAAGATGAAGGCCGAAATGGCTGTCTGGCAGATGAGTGCGAGCGAGATCGCGGCCCGGGTGCGAACCGGTGGGCTATCGGCCACCGATGTCGTCACAGCTCACCTGGAGAGGATCGAAGCGGTCAACCCGGCGGTCAACGCCGTCACGAACGTGCTCGGCGAGCAGGCCCTGTGCGCCGCCGCCGGCATCGACCGGCGCCGGGCTAGTGGTGAGCCGCTCGGCTCGCTGGCCGGGGTGCCCTTCACCGTCAAGGAGGACATCGACGTGGAGGGCTCAGCCACCACGTTCGGCGTCCCGCGCCTGCGTCACCTGGTGGCCTCGGCCGACGCTCGGCGGTACGGCGCCTGCGTGCCGCGGACGCGATCCCAATCGGGCGGACCAACCTGCCTGACCTCAGCATCGGGGGCACCCACACCACCAGCCAGCTCTATGGGGCGACGAAGAACCCGTGGGACCTGGGCAAGAGCCCGGGCGGCTCTAGCGGTGGCGACGGTGTGGCGGTGGCGACCGGCATGGTGGCGATCGGACTGGGCAACGACTCCGGCGGCTCCATCCGGCTCCCGGCGATGTTCTGCGGCGTCGCTGGACTGAAGCCAAGCTACGGGCGGTTTCCCGCCGACCACCGCATCGGCGGCAGCGAGCCAACGCTCGCCTCCCAGCTGTTTCCCGTCGACGGGCCCCTCGCCCGCACCATCGCGGACCTGCGGGCCACCTTTGAGGTGCTGGCGGGTGACGAGCCTCAGGATCCCCGCACCGTTCCCGTCGCGCTGCAGGGCCCGGCGTTGGCGACGCCGATCCCCGTGGGCGTCGTCAGCGATCCCGGCGCAGCGGGCGTTCATCCCGACGTGGCCCGAGCCATCAGGCGGGCCGCTGACTGCCTCGCCGACGTCGGCTACGCGGTCGAGGAGATCGAGCTTCCCCGGTTCGCCGACGCGCTGGCTTGCTACCACACGCTTATCAACACCGAGTTCGGGCTTGCGTGGCACCGCATCCGGCCGCTGCTCACCGCCGACAGCGCCCGCCACCTCGAAGAGTCCATGCGCCGCCAGCCCCCGGGTGACCTCGCGACCTACATCGCCGCCACCGCGACACGCCACGGCATCGTCCGGGAGTGGAAACAGCTTCACGAGCGCTTTCCCCTCGTCCTCGGGCCGGTCAACACCGAGCCGGCTGGCGATCCAGCCAGCCAGCCGGTCTTCAAGGAGGCGATCGAGGCACCCCTGCGGCTGTGCACCGCGACAAGCTTTGTCGGCGTGCCCGCCGCGGCCTTGCCTGTGGGCCTGGCCCACGACCTCCCGGTGGGCGTCCAGGTGATCGGCGCGCATCACCGCGAGGACCTCTGCCTCGCCGCCGCCGAGGAGGTCGAGGCGCGCTTCGGCACCCTCACGCCGATCACACCGTGAGCGTCTCACTGAGGAACCGCTTGCGGCATGGCCCACGGCGAGCGCGCGGAACCGGGCTCGGCGATCAGTGGCCGGCTGGCTCCGCCGAGGCGCCTGTGGTCGCCGCCCCGGGCGTCGCCTCCCCGAGGAGCACGTGTTGTCGGTTACGCGAGGAGGCTGGGCAGGGTCGTCGATCTGCGGCATGGACGCCGGTTCACGCCCTCCGCGCGGTGTCTTGGTTGAGCCGGAGCACGTTGTCGGGGTTGTGATGCGTCACGCCGCCTGCTGGAGCGCGACCTCCGCGTCGACCACCCTCGGGGCGGGCTTCGGCTTGGGCTCGACGAACACGGCGGCGATCGCCGCGCCCACGAGCGCCACGCCGATCAACGCGTAGAAAGCGGCCTGGAAGCCGTGCGTCAGCGCCGGGCCGCTGGAGGCGAGCACCGCGTGGCTGTCGGCGTAGTGGCCGGCCGCCGTCGAGGCGATCGTGGTCACGGCGGCCAGCCCGATCGCGCCGCCGATCTGCCGGCTGGTGTTCAGCAGCCCCGAGGCGACTCCCGCGTCGGGCGGCTGGACACCGGTGAGGCCGGCGATCATCACCGGCACGAACGTGAACGCGAGCCCGACCCCGCTGACGAGCAGCCCGGGGAACACGTCCCAGAAGTAGTGCCCGCCGGCGGGCATCTGGGCGTACAGCGCCCCGCCGGCCGCGGTGAGCAGCAGCCCGGCGGTCAGCATCGGTCGCGCGCCCAGGCGGGTGGTCAGCGACTGGGCGAGGTTCGAGAGCAGGACGATCGTGACGGTGATCGCGATGAACGCGACGCCGGTCTTGATCGCCGAGTAGCCGAGGACCTGTTGCAGGTAAAGCGCGAGCAGGAAGAACTGCCCGAACGCGGCCGCGCCGACCATCGCCGAGGTCGCGTTGGCGGCCGACAGCGTCCGCGCCCGGAAGATCCGCAGCGGCAGCAGCGGCGCCGGAGAGCGGGCCTCGATCGCCACGAACGCCACGATCAGCGCGGCCGCGGCCGCGAGCAGGCCGACCGTGACGCCGTTGCCCCAGCCATACTGGCTCGCCCGGGTGATCGCGTAGACCAGCATCATCATGCCGGCGGTGATCGAGACGGCGCCGGCGACGTCGAAGTGCCGGTGCGAGAGCTCGGCGCGGCTCTCGCTCAGCAGCCGCGGGCTGACGGCGAGGACGGCCATGCCGACCGGCAGGTTGACGAAGAAGATCCACGACCAGCTGATGTCCGAGGTGAGAATGCCGCCGAGCAGCACGCCGACGGCGCCACCGCTGCCGGAGGCGGCGCCCATCACGCCGAGCGCCTTGTTGCGGTCACGCCCCTCGCGGAACGTGGTGACGATGATCGACAGCGCGGCCGGGGCGAGCAGCGCGCCGCCGAGGCCCTGCAGCGCGCGGGTGACGATCAGCGCGCCGGCCGACCACGCCAGCCCGGAAAGCAGCGAGCCGACGGTGAACACCGCCAAGCCGGTCATGAACAGCCGCCTGCGGCCGAGCAGATCGGCGAGGCGGCCGCCCAGCAGCAGCGTTCCGCCGAACAGGATCGCGTAGGCGGTGATCACCCACTGCAGGTTGTCCTGGGAGAAGTGCAGGTCGTGCTTGATCGCGGGCAGGGCCACGTTCACGACCGACACGTCTACGATGACCATGAACTGCGCGGCCACGGTCACCGCGAGCACCAGCCATTTCCTTCGCTCGTTTATGTTCATCGGGGCCTCCTTTGGGCGTTCGGGTTCTGTGAAGCGACGAACGGGCAGCGCGGGAGGGGACAGCTGGATGTCCCCTCGCGCGGATCACGTTCGTCGCGTCTGCGAGAACATCCGGTCCCTGACACGACAACCTGGTCGCGCTCGGACCTGACGCTCGTGATCTCGGGGATGCGATCGAGCAGCCCGCGCGGAATTGGCACCGACGGCCGAAAGCGGATCACCTGCTCGGGCGAGGCCGACACCGTCAACGCGGCGGGTGTGTCGACGGCGACCACCCGGCCCTGATCGATCAGCGCGACCCGGTCGGCGAGGCGCTCAGCCTCCTCCATGAAATGCGTCACGAGCACGATCGTCACCCCGCGCTCGCGGATCCCCTCGATCAGCGCCCACGTGTCGCGGCGCGCCTGGGGGTCAAGGCCCGTCGTGAGCTCGTCGAGCACCGCGATCCGCGGGTTTCCGATCAGCCCCAGCGCGATCGACAGCCGCTGCTTCTGGCCGCCCGAGAGCTTCGCGAACCGGCTGCGGCGCTTCCCGGCCAGCCCGAGCGCCGCCAACAGCGCGTCCGGGTCAGCCGCGCTCTGGTAGAACGAGGCGTACAGGTCCAGCGCCTCGCCGACCTCGAGCTTGTCCGGCTGCTGGCTCTCCTGCAGCTGGATCCCCAGCACGCGACGAAGCTCCTCGCGCCGATCGAACGGATCGAGACCCATCACCCGGATCGAGCCGGCGTCGGGCTCCCGCAGGCCGGCGATCGCCTCGACCGTGGTCGTCTTACCGGCGCCGTTCGGCCCGAGGATCCCGAAGATCTCGCCCTCCTCGATCGAGAACGAAACGTCCGCCACGGCAACAGTGTCGCCATAGCGCTTCTGTAGACGGTCAACTTCGATTATTGGCATCTGGCTGTCTCCTCAGTCGATCGGACGTCGTCCAAGCATCGCCCCCGCAGGCCGCGGCTTCATCGACCGGGCGGCTGTTTCTGCGCCTCCGGCAGGCTGAGCCAGCATCAACCGATCGGTTGACGACGCCCGCCATCCGCCACCAGCCGCGCGCGCCGACTCGCGTCGATCCCGGCGGGGCGCTCCCCACGCCCACCCCACCAGCTTCGCCGGCAAGATCGGTAGGCCGCGCACCCAATCGCCCGGTCACTGGCGTTGGTGATCGCCGCCACGACGGCCGCGTCGCCACACTGGGCGCACACGCCAGATCCCCACCGTGCGGGCGAGGCCTCTAGTCGGAAGTTTTCGCGGTCTAGTGCCCGCTCCCGAGGCGAATCAGAAGCGAGGGTTGGAAGCCGTCAGTGCTTGCTCAGGGGCGCGCCTGCGATCGGCAGCAGGCGGTGCGTATGGTTTCGGCCACCGATAGCGTGGCGCGACAGTCAGCGGACGCCGCGCCACGCAGCTATCAAAATTCGCGCAAACACGGCCTCCTCCTCCCGAAGCTGTCCCGAGCCGCAAAGTAGGCGCGGCGAGCGCTGGATCTCCGTTAGCGGGGAGAACGCGTCCTGAGAATCCGCATCTGGGTGTTCGCCGATTGAGGCGCTGTGCGACTCCGCCGTGGTCGGTCATGTCCGGTCTCGGATGTGTGTGAGCCGTTCCGGAGAGCGCCCCGTCACTCAGATACATCATCGGGTGGGTCTTGCGGAACGCCCGTTCGCCGCTGACCGTCGAAGGCTTCTATTTGCAGGATGAGTGCCCGCAAGCGGTTCGGGCTGCGGGACGGAGATCTGAGTCAGAACCCGACCGCCTGCCGGATCAGGACGACGTGGGTGCGGCCGGGCTCGTCCTGGTGGATCTCGAGGATCTTGCCGATGTAGCTGCCACGCCCGTAGACCCCGAGCACTCGCTGGTTCTCGAGCTCGAGGCAGTACTGGTGGATCCGGTCGTGCGCCGTGGTGAGGTCGGGCACGAGCTTCTGCGTCCCGACGACGAGGATGACGTTCGTGGCGCCCCAGGAATACGCGGCGAGTTGGCTGCCCAGTGCGGAGGCGAGGACGAGCGTTCCGTCGCGGGTGACGGCGTGGATGCTGCCGAGGGCGAAGTCGGGCTGGAGCATGATCGCCTTGATCTCCCGCATCTGGGTCGCGCGGTCGAGCGTCAGGACCTTGCGGGCCGAGTCGTAGGGCGAGCCGTCGTCGTTGATCGCTGCGGCGATGCCGGTCTCCTCTAGTGTCACCGAGGAGTTGGTCGTTACCGAGGAGCCGTGGGGGATGCGGGCGAGGACGGCCTCGCGGGCCGCGTCGAGGTCGTCGGCCATCTGGGTGCCGAACCCGCGCGCTTCGAGCGCGGCGACGGTCTCCGCGAGCGTCTCGTCGTCGGGCAGGGCGGTGAAGCGGTCGGTGTCTTCAATCGATGTGTGCATGACTCGGCGACGAACGGGCGCGGCCGGAGGGGACAGCTACGCGCTGACTTCCGCGATGCGCCGTCGCAGGAAGCGGCGCTCGTGCTCGGTGTGCGCTAGCTCGAGAGCGCGCTCGTATTCGGCAAGCGCCTCGCCGGCCCGGCCGAGCCGGCGGAGCAGGTCGGCGCGCGTCGAGTGGAAGTACTGGTAGCTGTCGAGGCCGAGGCGGTCGACGAGGGCGAGCCCTGCTTCCGGTCCCTCTGCCTCGGCCAGGGCGATCGCGCGGTTGAGCTCCACGATCGGTGAGCCGGTCAGCCGGGCGAGCTCGCCGTAGAGCGCCGCGATCTGCGGCCAGTCGTGCGGCTCGTCCAGGTGCAGCGACGCGATCGAGGCCTGGACGACGTACGGCCCGCCGCCGCGCAGCGCGAGCGAGCGCTCGAGCGCCGCGCGTCCGCGGGTGATCTTCCCCGCGTCCCAGCGCGAGCGGTCCTGGTCGGCGAGCAGCACGAGCTCGCCCTCGGCGAACCGGGCCGCGCGGCGCGCGTCGTTCAAGAGCATCAGCGCGAGAAGGCCGTGCACCTCGGGCTCGTCCGGCATCAATTCCATCAGTGCTGCGCCGAGCCGGAGCGCCTCTGCGGCGAGGTCGACGCGGCCGCCGTAGCCCTCGTTGAAGATCAGGTAGACGACTGCGAGCACCGCCGCCAGCCGCTCCGGCAGCAGATGATCGGCGGGAACGCGGAAGGGGATGCCGGCATCGCGGATCTTGCGTTTCGCGCGCGAGAGCCGCCGCTTCATCGTCTCCTCGGCGACCAGGAAGGCGCGGGCGATTTCCTCGGTGGTCAGCCCGCCGAGCGCACGCAACGTCAGCGCGATCTGGGCCTCGACCCCGAGCGCGGGATGGCAGCAGGTGAAGATCAGCTCCAGCCGCTCGTCGGCAAACGTCGTCTCCTCCATCGCGTCCTCCACGGGCTCGGGCATCTCGAGCAGGCGTGTCTTCTCGGCGAGCACCCGGTCGCGGCGCAGACGGTCGATCGCGCGGTTGCGGGCCGTGATGGTCAGCCAGGCGCCGGGATTGGGCGGGGTGCCGTCGCGCGGCCAGCGCTCGGCGGCGGCCGCGAACGCCTCCTGCGCTGCTTCCTCGGCGAGGTCGACGTCGCGCAGGAAGCCGACCAGGTTGGCGAGGACCCGCCCCCATTCGTCGCGGAAGACTTGCTCGAGCAGGGCTACCTTTCCGCCAGCGGGCGCACCTCGATCGTGCCCGCCCAGCCGCGCGATCGGGATCCGCGCGGCGATCTCCAGCGCCCCGTCGAGATCGTCCGCCTCGACGAGGACGAAGCCGCCCACGTGCTCCTTCGCATCGACGAACGGGCCGTCGGTGAGCAGCGCCTGCCCGTTCTCGACGCGCACGGTCGTCGCGGTCTCGACTGGCTGCAGCCGCGCGGCGCCGACGACCCCCGGCAGCCGCTCGACGGCGAGGAGCTCCTCACGAATCGCCTCCTGCTCGTCCGCGGGCAACCGCTCGAACGCATCGATCATCCCGGCCGAGTAGATCTGCAGCAAGTACCTCATGGCGTCCTCCTTCGCCCGCATCGACGTGCTTGGCGCGGTGGTCTCTGTGCTCGCGCGCAAGGGAATCGTCGCCAACCAGCTGCGCGTCGAGCAGGCAAACCTCGAGGACGCATTCGTCGCCCTCACCAACCATCACTCCAAGGAGGACTGAGATGTCATTCATTACGCAAGCGGTCGACGCGCGGCGCATCTCGCCAGCACCGGTCGAACGCTTGGCGTCGGCTGCTGAGCACCGAGGCGAAGCTGCTGCTTCGCGAGCCGATGCTGATCTTCTGGGCGGTCGCCTTCCCGCTGATCCTGACGATCGCGATGGGCCTCGCGGGAGACCGCCACGACAAGCAGCTCGGCGGCCTCAGCCTGGTCGACGTCTACGTGCCCATCTCGATGGCGATGGTGATCACGATCCTCGCGCTGACCGCGGTTCCGGTGGTTCTCGCCGGCCACCGCGAGAAGGGGATATTGCGCCGGATGTCCACCACGCCGATGCGCCCAGCGGCGCTGCTCGCGGCGGACGCGGCGGTCAACATCTCGACGATGGTGGTCGCGGTGGTCGTGATCGCGATCGTCGCGAGGCTGGCATTCGGCGTTCACCTGCCGACGCAGGGGTTCGGGTTCGTGCTCACGCTGGTGCTGACGGCGGGAGCGATGCTGTCGCTCGGGGCGCTCGTCGCCTCCCTCGCCCCCACGACGAGGATCGCGCAGGGACTCGGGACGCTCCTGTTCTTCCCGATGATGTTCTTCGCCGGCCTGTGGGTGCCGCGACAGCAGATGTCGAGCGGCCTGCGGCACATGAGCGATTTCACGCCGCTCGGCGCCGCGACCGCCGCGATCCAGAACACAATGCACGGGCATCGGCCAGGGGCTGCGCATCTCGCGGTCCTCGCCGTGTACACGATCGTGCTTTCGTTCGCGGCGTCTAGGCTGTTTCGGTGGGAGTAGACCTTCAACCGACGATGGCCGCGACCGATCGTCAATCCCAGCCAGGGTTCGCGCTCATAGAGGAGCGCGAACTGCGGCTGCTGATGCTGCTGCCGTTCGGGATGCTGGTGCTCGCCACCGCGCTGGCGGTGGCTTCCGACACCAGCTCGAGTAGGAAGCTGCTGGAGGATCTGGGCCTCGCCGCGCTGACCGGCGCGTGGATGGCGCTGATCTACGGGCTGCGCCCGCGTTGGCAGCAGCATCGATGGCTGATGGGAATGTGCTTCGCCGTCCTGCTCGCGCTGATGGCCGCGCTGGTGCTGCGCAACCCGCTGTTCGGATTCTTCACCTGGACCGGCTACATCTGGGCGGGCCTCGTACTGCCCATACCGTGGCGGCTGCCCGGCTACGTCCCGGTCGCGGTGATCACGGGAACGTCGCAGCACGGCGGGCTGCCCACGCATTCGGCCTCGAGCTGGATCGGATGGATCGCCTTCATCGCGATCAACCTGATCGCCGCTGGAGCGCTGAGCTGGATCGCGAAGGCGCGCCTGCTTGAGCACGACCGTCGCAGGCAGACGATCGACGAGCTGACCGAGGCGAACGCCAAGCTGGAGGAGTCGCTTGCTGAGAACGCCGGGCTGCGCGCCCAGCTCGTCGCGCAGGCGCGCGAGGCCGGCGTGCTCGACGAGCGCCAGCGGATGGCCGGCGAGATCCACGACACGCTCGCCCAGGGCCTGGTCGGGATCATCACCCAGCTAGAGGCCGTCCCGCGGGAGGCGCTCCCCGAGGCCTCCGAGCGCCACCTGGCCGCCGCGATCGAGCTTGCGCGAGAGAGCCTGACCGAGGCGCGACGCTCAGTGCAAGCGCTCCAGCCGGTGCCGCTCGAGCAGGCTCGGCTGCCCGACGCGCTGCGCGACGTGGCGGCGAAGTGGTCCGAGCGCGCCCACGTGCCGGCCACGGTTATGACCACGGGAGCCGTCTGTCAGCTGCGCGACGAGGCCGAGCGGGCGCTGCTGCGCACCGCGCAGGAGGCGCTGGCGAACGTCGCCAATCACGCCGAGGCCCGCCGGGTCGTGCTGACGCTGTCCTACATGGACGATGTCGTGACACTCGACGTGCGCGACGACGGCGTCGGGTTCGCCCCACCGTCACCGAGCCTGCACAACGGCGGCTTCGGCCTGACCGCGATGCGCCAGCGCATTGAGCGGCTCGAGGGGAGGCTCGAGGTCGAATCGGAGCTCGGCGGAGGGATGACCATCGCGGTCAGCATCCCGGCCTGGAGCCCCTCGTGAGCACCCCGATCAGGTTGATGATTGTCGACGATCATCCGGTCGTACGGGACGGACTGAGCGGGATGTTCAACCGCGATCCCGAGTTCGAAGTGATCGCCGAGGCCGGAAACGGGGCCGACGCGGTCCGGCGCGCGCGGGCACTCAGGCCCGACGTGAACCTGATGGACTTGCGGATGCCCGAGCTGGACGGCGTCGGGGCGATCCGAGCCCTCGCGCGTGAGGGCGTCGACGCGCACGTGCTGGTGCTCACCACCTACGACAGCGACGCGGATGTCAGGCCTGCGATCGAGGCGGGAGCCACCGGCTATCTACTCAAGGACGCCCCACGCGAAGAGCTGCTGCGTGCCGTCCGCGCCGCAGCCCGGGGCGAGTCAGTGCTCTCACCTGTGGTCGCGTCCCGGCTCGTGGCCCACGTCCGAGCGCCGGCCGACAACGCCCTGTCAGAGCGCGAGCTCGAGGTCCTCGCCCTCGTGGCCCGCGGTGCGAGCAACCGCGAGGCCGCGGCCGAGCTGTTCATCAGCGAGGCGACGGTCAAAACCCATCTGCTCCACATCTACTCGAAGCTCGGCGTGAGCGACCGCGCGGCGGCGGTCGGCGAGGCCTTCAACCGCGGGCTGCTGACACCCCAGCGGCGCTGAGCGGCGGAGGCAAGCGTTTGTGCGGCCCGGGGTCAGTACGCGATGGCCTCTGCGTCGACGACGAGAACGCCGTCTGGTACGCGGACTTCCCGAACAGGCGATGCGTGCGCGTCCGTTAGGGTGGGGAGGTGCTCGACACGAGCGAGCTTGACCGCGCCTGCTTCGCCGGCGCGCTCGGTGGGCCCGGACGGAGCGACCCTTGCCGGCGCCCCGCGGCGGCCGGCCCTAGTGATCCCAGACCACTGCCGCGGGAAAGGAGGATGAGAGATGGGAAACGTCATCGTGATGAATGGGCTGACGCTCGACAGCGTGATGCAGGCGCCGGGGCGTCCCGACGAGGACACCCGCGACGGGTTCCCCTACGGCGGCTGGGGGGTCCAGTACTACGACGAGACGACCGTCACCAAGATGGAGGAACGGATGGGCGGGGACCACGCATGGCTATTCGGGCGCTGGACCTACGAGCAGCTGCTGGCCGACTGGAACCGCCAGGGCGGCCCGTTCAGGGACGCGCTCAACAACATTCGCAAGTACGTCGCCTCGAGCAACCCCGAGGCGAGACTCGACTGGCCCAACTCAACTCTGCTGCATGGCGACGTTCCGGCCGCCGTGGCGGACCTCAAGCAGAGCTCGAACGCGAACCTCGTGATCATGGGCAGCGGTGTGCTGATCGGCTCATTGATGGCCGCCGACCTGATCGACGAGTACCTGCTCTCGATCGCCCCGCTCGTGCTCGGCACGGGCAGGCGAATGTTCCCCGAGGGCATGCACGCGCCGCTCCGGCTTACCGACAGCATGATCACGAGCAAGGGCGTGATCATCGCCACATATGCACCCGTCAGGAACTCGAGGAGCGATGCGCGATGACGCCGCCGTGCGAGGCTCGGCGGGATACCGCTTCCTGGCTGAGCGGAAGCCACGGAACCCAATGATTGGCCCGCGCGAGGCCACCGGTTCGGAACGAAGGCGGCCACCCCTCCGCAGCCGCGGCGAACTCCCGCTTGCGAATCGCGGAGCAGAAGAGATTCGCGCCCTACGCCGACAGCCGTGTGCTCAGTCCTGTCGTCCGGGCTTCATAACGCCGCTCGTTTGCCGCTGGTGACACGGTTCTTACCAACGACCCCCGTTGGGCGAGCGACCCGGCAAAGCCGCCACAGAGGTCCGACCGTCGGGCGGACTGCGGCCGTGAACGTGGTCTCATCGGCCTTGTCATTGCGGGCCAGCGACGTACCGGTTGTGCTCGCGAGCCGCGATAAACGCGCAGCCGTTCTCGCCCGCCCGATCGCGGGTATGTAATCGGCATGCACTACTGGCTGTCCGGCAGGCCACGGCGGCAACGCCCTCGACGGGGGTGAGCCGTGCGCGTTGGATCTGTGTCGCGCCGCCGCGGGGCATGAGCAAAACGCGGCGGTCGCGCTCGAGCGCTGTCGATCTTCCAACGCACGTGCGAGCAACAACGCGGTGAGAGCGAACAGCGGTTCCGGCGGCGCGCGTTTGAACGGGCGCGCGACCGGGCTCTTATCGCGCTGGCTCTGAGTCCGGAATCGGCCAGGGTCGTCCGGACGCGTGGGATGGCATCCCTGGTCGCGGGGAGGGGGATCGCGGATTCCTCGTTGCGTCGAGCGCGGCGTGGCGCGCGGAAGGCTCGGGCTGCCGGAGCGGCAGGATCGTGGGATCAGCGACTCTGATCTGCCCGAGAGCCCGGGTGGACCCTGAGCTGGATCAAGTCGCTCGACATGAGACAACCTTCGGCCCGGTCAGCGGAGGCGGCGCGCCACCTGCTTGGCGGAGCGCCGTTCGGTTTGCTGGCGATGGGCCAACTGCGACACCAGATGCTCGGCAGCGGTCCTCACCTCGACAATCAGCGCGCGGCTCGGATCGTCTGATGCGCTCGCCTTCGCGGCCAGCGCGTCGACGCGGCGCAGCACCGAGCGAGCGTCACGCAGCAGCGCTTCAGTGCGTTTCATCTCCGCCAGCACGGCGGTCGGATCGGACTGACTCATCAAGGCTGAGCTGAGTATGCCGGTTCGCCTGTACGCCTCGATGTCCGTGGCGTGGTGAGCTTCAATCACGCTGTGCAGCTCGCCCATTCGATCACTGAGGAGTGCCGGTGCCGCTGACCCAGACCCAGCTCGCGACCGCTGTCGCGGACCGCGCGGAGCTGAGCAAGACCGACGCGAAGCGAGCCCTCGCCGCGCTCGAGGAGGTCGTGCTCGAACAGCTCGGCAACGCCGAGAAGGTACGGATCGGCGGGATGGTGCAGCTGGCCGTCCGCGTCAAGCCGGCGCAGAAGAAGCGCAAAGGCCGTAACCCCGCGACGGGCGAGGAGATTACGATCGCCGCCAAGCCAGCGAGCGTCGACTTTGCGGGCCCGGCCGCTCGCTAAAGCGAAGACGTCGCTGCGTCGGTGCAGAAGGCACGTCGGTGCCTCGCCGCGTAACCCGGGGTGAGGGGATTGTTGGTACAGAAGAAGGTATTGACGCTCGCGGCGGTGCAGGAGCTCGAGCGAGAGCACCAGGCGAACGAGACGGAGGACGCGGCGACCCGGCGGCTACCGGTCGAAGTGCCCGGCGAGGTCCGTGCGCTGGCGCTCGCTCAGGCCCCCGAACGTCGTGCTGGGTGAGCCCCGGCAGCTGTGCAGGATCTCGGTGGCCTTCACGCGGCCATGCCTGGGGAGGGCCACCAGCATGTCGAAGACCTTCGCGGTCTCCACAAACGGCGGCGGGTCGAGCAGCAGCGCACCGATCGACACTCTGCCGGCCTTGAGGTCGCGCTTGAGCTGAGCGCGAAGCGCACGAACCTCGTTCGCCTCCGTAGCGCGTCCATGCGCTGATCCATATCCGAGCCGAGACTACACGCGCGGTGCCGGGGCTCTCTGCTGGACCGCGCCGCTCAGGGTCTCGTGCGCGACACGTCGCGGGAAGTTCAAGACCTGAAGCGACACGTCGCAAGTGTTTTCCACCCGGCTCGCGGATGGAACCGTCCAGAAGCTGAGGAGAAACCAGCGGCCGAGCCACACCGCACGGTTCCCGCTCGCCGAGCAGCCCGCTTAGTGTGGTGCAGTCGCCAGCCCACGAAGAGTTGCCCCGGTTGATTTCAGCCATGCTGGCGACCACGGGGCCGGCGCCGACGACAACTGCTTGGGCACGCGAGAATGGGCCAAGGAATCTGGTCGATGGCGCTCGTTGAAACCCAACAACTGCGGATGCTTGAGCAACTACGCCACGCGGGCAAGCAGCCAATGACGCTCGATCAGTTGCGCGCCGGTGGGATTGACTTTCCCGCCGTCGTCATCGGCGAGCTCGAGCTCAACGGATACGCGATCGAGCGCGTCTACGAGCACCGCCGGCTCCTTGGCGTCCGCCTGCTCGAGACCGAAGCCCCCGACCCACCACCGCACGCCGGCGCCACCGATGGCGCCAACCTTCGCGATAGCCACCGATCGAGCCACATCGCGCTCTACAGGACCTAAGGCCGCTCCCGCTGCCAACAGTTCCGGACGAACGACTGCCATCGACCCGCATTCCCACCGACATCCATTCCGCAATCGACACACAGGGTCGACATAACGACCTGAACGGAAAGGCTGATTTTGCAGGGCTTTTATACATAAAGAGCACTATCGCGCTTACCTGCATCCGCGCAGGTGCGTGTGCTTCGCGCCCGGGCTCGCCGATGTCGGGCGGATACCATGCCTGGTCGTTGACCGACGGCATGCCTGTCCGGAGCATGAAGCAACTTTTCGAGCTTGCGTTGCAACTCGAGCCGCCGTGGCGCGTGGTTAGCAGCGATCTCGACTTCGAACGCCGACGAGTCGATGTGCACCTGGGCTTCCGGGCCGGTTCGCGATTCCCATGCCCGCAATGCGGGCGCGCCTGCCAGGCAGTCGCGTTCGCCGAGGACACCTGGCGACAGCCGGACATGATGGCGTTCGACGCGTTTGTCACGGCACGGCTGCCGTCAATCCGTTGTCCCGAGCACGGACACGTGGCGCCCCACGGGTTGATTCAGGCGTCCGCGGCGTCTCGCTGGCGCTCGAGCGCCGCACGCAGCTGGGCGAGGGCGGCGAGGTCCTTGGCTCGGCCGGCGGCAGTCTTGGTGCGAATGACGTCCTCGAGCGCGGCGACCTCGATCCGTAGTCCGGTGGCGACGAGTTGGGGATCGGCGTTGCGGTGGAGGTCGTCGTAGCCGTCGGTGCCGCTCGGGTGGGTGGTGATGTCGAGGTTGCCGTAGCGGGTCGTGAGGTTCCAGATCTCGGCGTTGGCGAGCAGGCGGGCGTCGGCCGGCAGCGGGACAGGGGGCTCGCTGGGGACGCGGATGGCGGCCTCGAGCTCGGCGAGTGCGCCGGCGAGCCGTTCCAGGTTCTCCGCGGTCGTGGCCGGCGTGATGTCGACGTCCTCGGTGGCGAGATCGACGCCGTGGAGCAGCCCAGCGTAGTTACCGATCACGACGCACGCGACCTTGTGGCGCGCGAGCACAGCGAGGATCGCGTTGCCGTCGAACTCAGGCGGCTGCGGCATCGCCGGCGGCACTCGTGGTGGCCAGCTCGAGCGTCGCGCGCAATGCAGGGAGGTGCGCGCGGTGGTGAGAGTCGGTGGACGCCTCGGCGATGCGCACGAGGTCGATCATTGACGCGACCTGGACGCGGAGGTTCTCCGCGAGAACGATCGTGATCGCGTCGCGGCGCAGGTCGTCATAACCCTGCGTGCCGGCGGGCGCGGGAGCGATGACAAGCTCGAGACCGTGAACGGCGAGCTGCCAGCGCTCGGGCGCATCGACGACGCGCTTGGATGGTTCGCTCAACGGACTGGCTTGCATGAGCTCGAGCGCCGAGTCGAGGCGGGCGCGCTCGCCGACGCGCGGGACGATCGTGATCACACCGACGGTCGGCATCAGCGGCGAGCCATGCATCACCTCAGCGATCTCGCCGATCAGCACGTACGCGACGTTCGCCTCCGAGAGCGCCTGGAGCACGCCGGGAACGTCGAGCGCTGCGGGCGGCGGCGCGCCGGCCGCGAGCGCACGCGCGCGGCGGCCGCGGTCTGCCGCCGCCACGCTGCGCGCCATGCGCTCGTGGGCCGGCAGCTGCAGTGCCTCGGTGATCGGCGCCGCGTAGGAGTCGTCGGCGGCCGCGAGCCCGACGGTCAGCTCCAGCCCGCAGGCGGCGACGACGTCGCGCAGCCGCTCGAGCGACGGGATGACGTGGCCGCGCTCCCAGCGCGCGATCTCGGCCTGCCGCTTGCCCAGCCGCAACGCGAGCTCGCGCTGCGAGAGCCCGGCCCGGCGGCGCGCTTCCACGATCAGGCTTGCGCTCAGCATGCCGGTATGATAGCACTTCCGACCTCTGCCTATAACATATTTGTAGTCATAATAATAATTATCGAGCGCGATTATGGATAGCCCTCCCCAAGTCGTGGGCGTCAACGACAGGGACGCTTCCGGAGCGCGCGCTCGCGTAGCGAAGCCCGGGGTGCGAGCGGAGCGGCCCGGCGGGCCGTTCGACCAGTCCGCGACGGTTTGCGGGATGATGGCGGCATGATTGGCCTTCGCTCGCCGCTCCTCGTCGTGCTCGTCGTCGCCGCAGCCGCTCTTAGCGCGTGCGGGAGTTCGAGCACCTCCTCGTCATCGTCGTCATCGTCGACGGCGACGTCCACCACCGCCGGCTCCGGAAGCGGCGTCGCGGCCGCCAAGCAGAAGTGCCTGGACGCCACGAAGAAGATCCAGGACTCGAGCGCTCGGTCGACCGCAGAACACGCCTGCAATCAGATCACCACGAGCAACGCGAACGTGAGGACCGCGCTCAGCAAGGCAAAGCAGGCCTGCCTCACTGCGGCACCGAAGATCCCGATCGCCTCGCTCAAGCAGGCTGCCGACGCGCAGTGCAACAAGATCACGGCGCAATAGCGCCAGCGCGGACCGCCCGTCCGCCGCGCGGTTCAGGCCGGGGGCGGGCGGAAGTCCCCGGCCGGATCGACTGGTCAACCCGAGGACTCCCAGAACGCGCGCTCCGACCGCCGCGCCTAGCGACACCTCCCCCATCCCCCGCCTCCATAGCGACGGTTATCGAAAGTGGTTATGGACACGCTAAGGGCTCTGCTCGGGGCTCAATTTCCAGCTGCCTTGGGACGATTCGAGGACCGACAATCGATAGAGAGGGCCGCCAACACTGCGGCGTGTGGCGCGAACGTCTTATGTTGAGCGGTTTGCGGTGTGGTCCGGTTTCAAGGCGCCGTCGGCAGGGGTGTAGATGCTCTCGTGCCCGTCGTCCCAGCGGATGCGATAGCGCGGGTGTGGGTCATCGTGTACGACCTCTTCGATCACACCGCGGCGGGCTGTGCGTTCGGTCGACTCGACCTCGGCGAGAACGTGATCTCCAGGCGAGAACTCCATGACTGTTCCTTTCCCTCGACGTTGGTGCAGGTGCAGGGTACCTAGAGGTTTCCGAGCAAGGCGTCGAGCGCTGCGGAGACCGAGAGAAGCCCGGACCGTCGCTGGCTACGAACGTCTCTGATGCCGGCCGAGCAGCTCGCCACGATCCGGCCCGCAGGCAGGATCGTGGCGCTGAAGCCCTCGCCGCCCTCTCCTCCACACCACGCCGTGCCGCAGATCGTCAAAGCGCGCGGCATCAGCCGCGCGACGCTATACCGACATCTCGGGCTCGCCGACGAGCAAGACCAGGCTGGCCGGGTCGTTGGTCAGCGGTGGCCTGAACCGGGGCCTAACCGCGCGGAGCCTAGGAGCCTGGGTCAGTAATACTCAGTCTCATTAACGACGCCCTGAGAGCCGTTCTGCGGCCATCCGAGCGATAGCCGCTGATGAATTGATTCCCTGAAACGGGGCAAAACGGCGTTCTGCGGGCATTGTGACCCACGCTCCTAGCCTCGTTCATTACGAGATGCCCTCTTCGAACGGTTTGTTGCCGCGCTTGCCAGTGATCGTGATCCGACGATCAGGCAGGGTCCAGATGAGCGAGGCGCGGATTGGTGGCTGGCCGGCGAAGCTGGCGAAGCGCGCCACGACGGGCGCTCTGAGCGCTTCGATCAGCGCGTCGCCCGAGCGCTGGTCAGACCACGTCTCAATTTCCATGAGCTGATCGTTTTCGAGACGTTCAAGCCGGATGAGGCCAAAGCTCGTGCCGGTGGTCGCTTGCCGGCGAACGGCAAGGTGGCGATGTTCGCGCCGCGGCTCTGCAGCTCTTCCCATGCCTCGCTGCGCGTCAGCTCGCCGGCGCTTCGGAGCAGGCGTGCGCTGTGGGGGCGTGCTGCGCTGCGGCCGCGGGGCGTAAAGCAGCCTTCGCCAGGCTGGGCGTGGCAGGTGGGGCAAGGGCGCTGGCGCCACCCGCGCGCGAAGTGTGACGGCGGCCATGGGAATCTCCCCGTAGGCGGCCATCGAAACTCCCCACTGATGGCCATCGGATCTCCCCATGGGTGGCCATCGGATCTCCCCACGACGAGCGTTCTGTCCTGAGCGGCCTGTAGCTCCCGGCGCTTCGTCATCGAGGCGCGTCGAGGAGGCGGGCTTGAAGAAAGCAGAGGAAGTCATGGAGATTCTGGAGGCGTTCGATTTGGCTGGTTCGCTGCGGGGAGCGGCGGAGTTGTGCGGGTGTGATCACAAGACGGTCGCGCATTGGGTAGCGGTCCGGGACGCTGCTGGTGGCGGGCTGCCGGTGTCGGTCAGGCCGCGGCCGATGGTCGACCGGTTCGCGGCGAAGGTCGAGGAGTTGGTCGATCGTTCGCGCGGGAAGATCCGGGCGGATAAGGCGCACGAGACGCTGGTCGCGATGGGCTATTTGGGGTCGGAGCGAACGACGCGTCGGGCGGTCGCGGACGCGAAGCGCCGCTGGCGGCAGGGGAATGGGCGTCGGTACCGGCCGTGGATCCCGGAGCCGGGGCTGTGGATGCAGTGGGACTATGGCGACGGGCCCGAGGTTGGCGGCCGCTCGACGGTGTTGTTCTGCGCGTGGTTGGCGTGGTCGCGCTTCCGGGTCGTGTTGCCGTTGTGGGACAAGACGATGCCGAGCGTCGTGATGGCGCTTGATCGGACGCTGAGACGGTTCGCGTCCGCGCCGACGTACGCGTTGACCGATAACGAGAAGACCGTGAGCGTGGATCAGGTGTGCGGGATCGCGGTCCGCAACCCGCAGATCGTGTCGGTGGGTCGCCATTACGGGTTGACGGTCGCGACCTGCGTGCCGGCGGATCCTGAGAGCAAGGGCGGGTCAGAAGCGACGGTCAGGATCGCCACGGCGGATCTGGTCCCGACCGACCATAACCTCCGCTCGGCGTATCGGGATTTCGCCGAGCTGGAGTCCGAGTGCGAGCGGTTCTGCGAGCGGGTGAACGCGCGCGAGCACCGGATCACGCGCCGGGCGCCGGTGGTGATGCTCGCCGAGGAGCGCGAGCGGATGCACCCGTTGCCGAAGGTGGCGCACACGGTGTGCTTCGGGCAGACGCGGAAGGTCGACCGGCAGTCGACGATCAGTGTCGGCAGCGCGATCTACTCAGTCCCGAGCTCGCTGGTGGAGGAGCGGGTGTGGGCCAGGGCGCATGGGTCGGAGTTGATCGTGGTGCATGTCGACTCGCCGGAGGGGCCGCGTGAGGTCGCCCGGCACGAGTTGACGACGCCGGGCCGGCCGAGCATCAAGGATGAGCACTATCCGCCCCGCCCGGCGGGCGCGCTGGAGCGTCGCCCACGGGCCCGTTCGCGGGAGGAGGCGGCGTTCTTGGCGCTCGGACCGGGCGGCGAGCAGTGGCTGATCAAGGCGGCCGCGGCGGGCGCGACGCGGGTCAGACGGAAGATGGCTGAGGCGGTCGACCTCGCCAAGCTGCACGGCGCCGAGCAGGTCGAGCATGCGCTGAAGGTATGCGCTGAGGCGGGCCGCTTCAGCGACGGTGACCTGGCCGCGATCCTCGCGCATCAGCGGGCGGGGACGGTGATCCCGTTCCCCGCCCGCGCGTCGGAGGACTCCTCGTTGCAGCGCTCGACTCGCAGCTGGGAGGGGTTCGGGCGATGAGCGGCTATCGATGCGAGGCGGAGGCGTTCGCGGGCCCGGCACGCGAACGGCTGCTCTACGGAGCCCGGCAGCTGTTGGTGCGCGTGCGGCTTCACGACGGGCCGGGCGCCGTCGATGATCACGGCCGGCCGACCAACCTGCCGGACGCGTATACCGATCTGCGGCCCGAGCAGGCGCGCCAGCTCGCGCTGGCGTTGCTGCAGGCGGCCGAGGACGCCGAGCGGCAAACGCTCCAAGCGAACTGGTGGAAGCAGGAGGCCGCGCGATGAGCGATTACCGCGACAGCGTCCACTGCCGGATCGATCCCGAGCAGGTCTGGCAACCAGACGGCGGGCGGCCGGTGCAGGAGATCAGCGTGATCATGACCGACGATCACCGCTTCGACTGCCGGCGGGAGCGCTGCTGGTTGCCGCCGGCGATCTGCACGCTCACACCCAATGAGGCGCGCGAGTTCGCGTCAGAGCTGCTGGAGTTCGCCGCGCAGGCGGATCGGATCGGAGCACGGCTATGACCGTCAAGCTACCAGCCCCGCCGCCGCTGCCCGACGAGCTCGACCGGCTGCTCAGACGACTGCGGCTGCCATACGTTCGGCGGGCGGCGCCGGACGTGCTCGCGACCGCCAACTCACAACGCTGGGAACACGCCGAAGTCCTCAGGGTGCTGCTCGCCGAGGAGGCAGCCGGCCGCGACCACGCCACGATCACTACCCGCAGGCGCGCTTCCGGGCTGCCCGCCGGCAAGACGTTCGATGCGTGGGAACCCCAGGCGTCGGCGATCCCGAAACCCACCCAGCAAGCGCTGCGCACGCTCGAATGGATCGACCGCGCGGAGGTGCTATGCGTTTGCGGGCCCAGCGGCACCGGCAAGAGCCACTTCGTCGAGGCGCTCGGGCATTTGGCGATCGACAAGGGCAAGACCGTCGCGTGGCACACGCTCGAGACGCTCGCGGTCCTGTTCCGCCGCCACCGCGCCGATGACAGCGTCAGCAAAGCGATCAGCAAGCTGATCCGCGCCGATCTGATCATCGTCGATGACGTCGGGCTGTTGCCGGTCTCGGCCGACGCGGCCGAGGCGCTGTTCCGAGTCGTTGACGCCGCCTATGAGAAACGATCGCTCGCGATCTCGTCGAACATTCACCCTTCCGGGTTTGACGAGCTGATGCCCAAGACGCTCGCGACCGCGACGGTCGAGCGGCTGCTGCATCACGCGCACGTGCTGATCACCGACGGCACCGACAGCTACCGACTCGCCCAGGCGACCGCCGGCAAGGGGGTGAGGCCCCTGACCTGAGACGGACTTTAAGCGACCATCGGTCGGGTAGCCGGGACAGTTACCCGTCCCGGCTCCCACAGAACCGTGCTTGCGCTGTTCGCACACGGCTCCTCGGGACGGTGGGTTATGACCCCCGCCGCCGGCCGGTTTGCGACCTCGATCTATCCCCATCGAGCCAGCGATGGCTGAACGGGGGCAACGACATTCCTTCCATCGTCACAGACGGGGCGGTCTCCGCATTGACGATCGCCTTCGGCATATCTGCTGTTGCGATCGGCAGGTGGAGCTGCACCGTCATTTGATCGACCGGGACCGCCTTCCCTTGCCCGCCCACGCTTGCGCGGCCGGACTCAGCGGGCATTACACCCGCCTTCCAGTACTACGCGGTCCTCCGACTTCTGCTGGGCCATCGACCTTCGTCCTTTCGTTCTCCGGCCTACCGGCAACCTCGCCGGAACCCAGCAGATCTCCCGGGGTGAAACGCTGAGATTTCGCTGAGATCGCGTCGCCACTACGCCCTCCGGTATCGGCAGGTATCGGGCATCGCTGCTGCAGGCCAGCTCACCCAACCGAGGGGCGCCTTACGGCGCTTCACTTTCGTTCGCGACCACAACGCATCTATGGCCTCCTCCAGACACGCCCTCACGGAAGCTCCGCAGCGCATAACCAAGCCGCACTGGAGCCGCCCGGTCAATTCCGGGCCGCGCCCTTGCCTCTTCGATGTTGGATTCCCCCTGTCAGGGCTCCAGGACAGGACTTCCACCTCCGATCTCAGCATCCGTGCCCGGCACACCCGCGGCGCCTCGCCCTCCGGGCTCGGCCCCCGCGACGACGGTCGCTCTCCCACCCGGTCGTGGGGAGAACTCATGGCCACCAGCGGGGAGAAAAGATGGCCGCCGGTGGGGAGAACCGATGGCCGTACTTGGGGAGAAACCGATGGCCATTGACAAAGTGCAGCTCGGTCGTCGGCAGGCGGGTCTTGCGCACCGCTCGAGGGTCGCGACAACGCGCTCCCGGCGGCGCGTGGCAGATGGGACAGGTCTCCTGCAGCCACAGCCCGCGATCGGCGACAAGACCCCGCGATCGGCGCCTCCGCGAAAGCGTCTGCCAGCCGTCTTCTTCGGGGCTTGCAGAGCCGCCGGCTGTGGCAGCTGCTGGGCCGCGGGCGACGCGGCGTCGTCGACGGCCAATGCCAGCGGTGCGGCTGGGGAGGGGGCCGGCGCAGCCGCGGATGCAGCTGCTGTGGCTGAACCGGCGGGCTGGAGATGGCGATACAGCGTGGCGCGACCCACGCCGATCGTCTCGGCGATCAGCTGCATCGTGTGCTGGCCGTCGGCGAGCATCTCGCGCGCCCCACCGAGCTTGTGCTCGGTGATGACCGCACGGCGGCGGCCGCGTCGCCCGCGGGCGCGCGCGGCCTTCAGGCCAGGGCTGGGTGCGCTCGCGGATCAACTGGCGCTCGAACTCCGCGATCGCGCCGAAGATATGAAACACCAACCGACCCGAAGAGGTCGCGGTGTCGATGCCCTCGGTAAGGCTGCGGAAGCCGAGCTGGCGGCGCTCGAGCTCGCCGATCAGCTCAATCAGGTGACGCAGTGAGCGACCGAGGCGATCCAGGCGCCAGACCTCTTCGGGTCCTCACCGTCGCGCAACTCCCTGAGTGCCGCCGCGAGCTGTGGCCGCTCTTTCAGCGACCCCGACGCGGTATCGCTAAAGCAGCGCCGGCAGCCGACCGCCTTGAGCGCGTCGAGCTGCAGCGCGAGATCCTGATCGACGGTCGAGACGCGAGCGTAGCCAATCAGCACCCGGGCATCGTCTCAAAACTCTCAGACGAACGAGAACTGAGACACTCGCGGCTGGAGCTTAGCCTTTGCGGCACTCTCGGCGCGCGAGGATTCGACTGCCCGTTTTCCCTCAGACGCGGCATTCTGCTCGACTGTGTCGCTCTCCCCGAGGCCGGAAACGCGCAACACCTGACCGTCAGCTGTCGTCATGCGTGGGCGGCGATGCGGCGCGAGTAACGGGTGCTTTGCTTGAGTTCGAACCAGACACAGAATCGTTGCCGTTGTTTGCTCGTTTGGCGCGTTGTGCCCCAGCGGTCGGACAGGCGCCCGACGAGCAGCAACCCTCGGCCTCCGCTCTCTGGCTCCTCTTGCGCCAGCGTAGCGGGATCGAACCCGCTCCCGGAGTCGGTGACCTCGACCCGAAGGCGACCCTGCGCGGGGATGATCCTTAGCCCGATCGAGGTGTCGTCTGGCTGTTCGGGGTGGATTACGGCGTTGGTGACGAGTTCCGATGTCAGCAGAGTCGCCGTCGCCGAGTCGTCTTCCGCCAGAACAGCCTCGGTCGCGTGACGGATCTCAGAACGCGCCCGTCCAGGAGCGCTCGGACCGCCGGGCAGATCTAGATCTACGATTTCGATGAATCCCGGTCCGTTGGGCGGGTCGCCCGTCATTCCCCCGCCCCCTTCCACCCCAGCACCAAGCTTGGACCTCAGGGCCGCATTCTCCCGTCTGAGCGCGGCGTTCTCGCGACGGGCGGCCGAAAGCTCGTGCGCGTTCCGCGCCGCCACGCCGAACTGCGACGCCTGCCCGACCGCGGTGGACTCATCGCGGGTGGCCGCCAGCTGCGCCGCGACCGCCGATAAACGGGGCCTGCGGGTGCGGTTGTCTTGCTTCCGGGAATTCTTTGGCCGCACTGACGGCCGGGCCTTTCCCTTCGTGCTTCGGTGAAACGCGTCTGACCCGCCCGAGGCGTTTCGACAGCGTCCCTCGACACTCACGTTACTCCCCTCGATTGCGTCGTCAACCCAGATCGACATTGGGTCCGAGATCAGACAATGCCGTCCGCCCGAGAGCCCGCTGCAGCGGGCACCAGCAGCAAGCGGCCTGTCGCGGCCTCTACGCTGCCTTCATCGCAAGTCGCGGGCGCCAAGGGACATTCCGGCTACCTGCGGCACCCCGGACACGTAGCCTTCGCGATTACTCCTCCTTTGACGCTGAGGGGCAGTAGCCGGAGTTGCTGCTATCGCGTCTCAAACTCATTGGCCAGCCCGCCGGTGGGACGTTGATTTCGGACACGGCTTTCGGACGCGAGAAGTGCCTGCACGCCGCGCGAGGACCGCGAGCGTCTCGTTTACGGCCCGAGCCGTTCGCAAGGCGCTGTCATTCAACCGACGTTCTACATGTAGGTGGACACTTCGTTGTCAGTAGTTTGGTCAGCGCCGTGTACGCGGGCAAGCTCGTGGAGTGGGCCAAGGCGGCAGCCGGGCTCGTTCTCGAGATCGTGCGCAAGCCCCGAAGGGCAGCGCACCTTCGAGGTGCTGCCCAGACGCTGGGTGGTCGAGCGAACGCTGGCGTGGATCACGAGATGCGGCGGCTAGATCATGACTCCGAGCAGGCTGACCACGACCTCGGTAGCGATGGTCAAAGTGGTCGATGGTCGGCCTGATGACACGACGACTCGCCCCCACCCCTGGACGGCATGAGTACCGAATAGACCCTTCTCAAACACTTACTAAGAGCATTGCGACTCTCGGGCAATGCGCGCGCTCGACCGGACCTGCTCGCGGCTTCTGCCGTGGGCTGAACCAGCGACCGGATCCATGACTATGCCGTGTGGCTCCGCAGCGACTACACCGTTGGCGCCTAGAAACCGGGGGTCCCGTAAAACCACGGATCTTGCCGATGGGAGCTTAGGGCTCACGAATGAATTAGTGGGCTGTGGCAGGATGTTGGGTTGTGGTGGCGTATCGCGGGGGCATGATCGATGAATCGCAGATTGTTGAGCGTTATCGGGGGTTGGGGCCGGAGTTGAACGAGCGTCAGCGCAGGTTGTGGGCGGCGTCGGAGGCTCGGTCGTGTGGGCCGGGCGGGATCGCGGCTGTCGTGCGTGCGACGGGGATCAGCAAGAACACTGTGCAGCGTGGGATCGCAGAGCTGCGGGAGGGGACACGGCTCGAGGCGGGTCGTGTCCGTCGGCCGGGTGCGGGGCGGCCGCGGTTGACGGAGTCTGATCCGGAGCTGGTGGGAGCGTTGGAGGCGTTGGTGGATCCGGATACGCGTGGGGATCCGTGCTCGCCGTTGCGGTGGT
This sequence comes from uncultured Solirubrobacterales bacterium, assembly GCA_963836065.1. Taxonomy (GTDB): domain Bacteria; phylum Actinomycetota; class Thermoleophilia; order Solirubrobacterales; family Solirubrobacteraceae; genus Palsa-465. The sequence goes on along the minus strand of CAWIII010000019.1, from coordinate 18,438 downwards.
GCTCGAAGAGCTTGCAGAACATCGCGAGTGCGCTTCAGGCGGCAGGACATCAGGTGTCCGATCGGACGTCCGGGAAGCTCTTGCGGGGGCTTGGGTTTCGGTTGCACGCGAACTCCAAGACGCGGGAGGGGAAGGATCATCCTGACCGTGACGCGCAGTTTCGGCATATCAACGAGACGACACGCTCGGCGCTCGCCGCGGATCAGCCGGTGATATCCGTAGACGCGAAAAAGCGCGAGCTGGTCGGGGATTTCAAGGCTGTCGGGCGGGAATACGAGCCGACTGGGCGGCCGGTCGAGGTTCGCTGCCACGACTTCAAAGACAAGGATCTGGGGCACGCGATCCCGTACGGCGTGCTCGACATCAAAGCCAACGAGGGGATGGTCAGCGTTGGTGTCACCCATGACACAAGCGCGTTCGCGGTCAACTCGATCCGCGTGTGGTGGCAGTACCTCGGCCAGAAGCGTTACCCCAAAGCGACGTGCCTGACGATCACTGCTGACGGCGGCGGCAGCAACTCCAGCCGCACGCGCCTGTGGAAGACCGAGCTGCAGAAGCTCGCCAACGAGCTCGCGCTGCCGATCCGCGTCTGCCACTTTCCGCCCGGGACGTCGAAGTGGAACAAAATCGAGCATCGCATGTTCAGCTACGTCAGCCTCAACTGGCGCGGACGGCCGCTTGAGAGCCTGCAGGTGATCATCGACCTGATCGGCGCGACCACGACCAGCACCGGCCTGAAGGTCTACGCGCGCCTGGACCCCGGCCACTACGAGAAAGGGATCAAGGTCACCGACCAAGAGCTTGCCGCCGTGGACATCGCCCGCGACCAGTTCCATCCAGACTGGAACTACACGATCCACCCAACCCAAAAGGGGCCACTAATTCTTTCGTGAGCCCTTAGACGCCTGACATCGGAGCCCCGATGCCGAGCGGCGCGCCAGATCACGACCCACCGCACGCATAGCCCACGGGCCGCGAGGCGCCGCCCGCCGACGCTACCACGGCCTTACCCAGCTGGATCTAGTGCCACTGCGGCTCCGGCAACTCCACATTCGGCGCGCTTGCCCGAGCGATTGTCGGACTCGCCGACCGGAGCAAAGAAACGGCGCGCGCTGCGGAAATCCGCCACGAGCTCTACCTCACCGCGGCATTGAGGGCAACCAACGTCGTGAGCGAAGACAGCGGAAGGCAATGACCCCGTCGCGACAAGGCCACAAACTCGGCAGCGAAACAGCAGCACGCCGAAAGGTTTCCCCGGACCGCGAGATCGTAAACCGGCAACACGCGCGAGCTACTCGACTCACCGCTCCATCCTTCGTCAGCTCGGCGGCTCGCGGGCTCCAGCCGCTGATCCGGGTCGACGTCGGGGACGTTGCCGCACATGATGCTGTAGAGCATCGGCGAACGTGGCGCCTAGTAGAAAGGGACGTACTCGCAGACCTTGCCACCCGGACCGCATTTCACGTCGATCAGCGCCCTCCGCGACTTGATCGACGCGCCCCCTCGTCGACGACGTTCGCCGCCATCCGGTGGCAGCGCAGCTCGTTGGCCGAGAGGATCCCAGGTAGGTTCGCGACATCCGTGAAGTGGTAGATCGGCGGCAAAGCCGGGAGTTTGCCGGGACCGAGGCTTCGCCTGAGCTGCTCAGCCGGCTCGCAGGTGCGCGAGCAGCCGTCGACGGCCGCGACGACGAGGAGTGAACGCCTCCTGTACCGCCACCTCAGCTTGCCAATCGTCGTAAGGGCCCGTTATCGGGTCTGGGGAAGAACGGAACAGGAATCAGCGCTAAGCGATTACAAGCAGTCAATCGTCGAGCTCAAGCGCGTCTACCGCCGCCTTGCGGCCGATGGCAGGCTGTACCGGCGCGTGGTCTCAAGCCGTCGGTGCCCCGCCAGCTCCGCGACTAGGACCAGGTTGTTGCCCGAGCGCACGAGCTTGGTCACGCACGTATGCCTGAGGACATGCGCCGACAGCTGCAGCTTCGCTCGAGCCGCGACGCCGCGCACGACCAGGTCGACCGCCCGCGCGGACAGCCGTCGGCCTGCGGAGCGACAACAGCGCCGGCTCGCGCTAGGGCGAAGACTCGCCTGCTCGGGTTCTCCTCGCCAACATCAGCCGTGGTTTGCTTTTTTTGTGCTGTGGGCGGCGATAGGTGAACAGCAGTCGAATTCGGCTTGCCGGGCTGGAAGGCGGTTGGTAGGTGTGTTCAGCGCACGCTCGCGGCTCTGCTTGAAAAGGATCGCTTGGGGGGCTGCGAGTGCCCGGCCGCGGGGATCCCGATCCCCAGCGGTCGGGCGCGTGCGCCCAAGGCCCCTCGAGCGTTGGGGGAGGCGCTGCAGCCCAAGTGTGGCGGTGCGAGCGTCGTCTTCCCAGCGTTAGGTTCACGACTTGGGGGTCAGGCTTTGCGCCGCTTGGAGAGTGGTGGCCTGGTGCCATCGGTGGGGTCCGGCCCGGCGTTCGGGTCGGGTTCCGGCGTCCGGCAACGAGGGAGTGTGACCGCCTGTTCTCTCACGGACGGCCTCCAGGTGCTTGGGCGCTTGTCAGGTCGGCGGACTAGATGGTGGTTAACGAGCCACGGTTGGGCGGGTGCGGGCGACGGAGATCCGGTGGTGATCCTGCACGGGTTGCTTGACTGCTCCGAAGGCTGGACCCGCTTGTGCGAACGCATCTCTGTTCCCGTGATCGCCTTCGACCTCCCCGGCTTCGGCCACTCCGACCTCTCGCCGCGTGGCTCGATTAAGGGTTACGCACGCGACGTGGCCGCGGGCTTGGCGATGCTGGGTGTCGAGCGCTTCACGCTCGTCGGCCACTCGCTCGGCGGTGCCGTGGCCGCCACGATGGCCGAGCAAATGCCTTCTCGGGTCAGCGCCCTCGTGCTGCTGGCTCCAGCCGGGTTTGGCAGGATCCGGCTCGCCGAAGCGATCTCGATCCCCGGCGTGCGCAACGTAGTGCAGGCGACCCTCCCGCTCGTGCTCTCAAGCCGCCGTGCCGTGACCGCCGCACTCCAAACGATGGTCACCAACGGTATAGCGCCCGACGGGGACGTCGTCGAGCGCGTCATCAGCAGCGGTGGTGCACTCGTCGCCGGCGCGCGCGAGGGCACCCGGGCCGTGGTCGATGCCGGCCGCAGCCACGACGCGTTTCACCGCCGCCGGATCGACTACGACGGCCCCGTGCTCGCGGTCTGGGGAGACCATGACCGGCTGGTGCCAATCTCCCATCGTCATGCTCTCAAGACGGCGTTTCCGCAGGCGCGTGTCCAGGTGTGGTACGGCATGGGCCACCACCCGCTCAGCGAGCGCTTCGACAAACTGCTCGCCCTGATCACGAAGGCATCCACCGGTGCGGACCCGTCCCGCAACGCCGCAATGTCGCCAAGCAACTGTTCGCGCGCTGACCCCCCGAGGAGGACAACGCCAGCGAACGCCACACGAAAGCTCGTGCCCGAGTCCGCCGCTCTGGGGGCGGCGCTGTGATCCGCTACATAGGGAACTCAGTTCGCCGTAGGACGCGACCAGTTCGCCGCGTCAACGCGTCTCTCCGAGTCCGGCACGTACTTGAAACAGTCGCGGATACCAGCGCGGCCGTCGCGCTCGCGTGCCGCCACCCGGTCGCGGGGCACAGCGGCCAGAAGTACACGATCCCGTCCTTGATCTCGGTGACCTCACCCCAAATCCCGGTACGGCCATTGATGGCGCAGCGCACTACATCGCCCGGCAGCACGCGCTCGAGCTTCATCGCAGCCGCTCCGCGTGCTCGCGTTCTTTGAGGGCGTCGCGCGAGGACGCTTGCCGGCAGCGCTTGGAGCAGAACCGCGCCTCCGCTCGCAGCCCCTCTGGCATCGGCCCGCCGCAGTGCGCGCACGAGCGCGAGGTCTCGGCGACGCCGCGGGCGGTCAGCGATGCCCGACGATCCTCCGGGGCGGCTGGTCCCGGCGACGCGTCGCGCAGCGCGGCGGGCGCCGCGGGCATGACGGTCAGCCTGGTGGACGGCCTTGGGGCGGACAGCACTTCGTCGAACTTCTGGCCGCCGCGCTCGCCGACAACCACGACCTGGCGCCCTCGCGCATCCCACATCACCAGGCCGGTGATGCGGGGGTGGCCGCGGAACAGGGCGTAGCGGCCCCAGATCGGAGCGGCGAGCATTTCCGGCAGTTCCCTCCTCACCATGCCCCCAGCGAGCCAGCTCTCGCTTGTCGCCGTCCTCGAGCGTCACCGCGGCGATGCTGCCCGACCGGCCGCCGCCGCCCGAGAAGCGAACCAAAGCCACAGACGCGCCCCAGCGCTCGAGCTCCTGCCACACGTCCTCGTCGGCGAACAGCTCGCGACGCCCGTAGCTCAGCCGCACGGTGTGCGGCCGGCCCGCCTGCCGGCCGGCGTCCGGCACAGCTCGCCGGGCTGCGCCTTGCAGGACGGGCACGAGCGATGGCGCCACCCGCGCACGCCGTGCAGCATCCGCGAAGGCTTGCTGCTGTAACGGCTGGTTTGGCAGCACAATCCGGCCCGCGCGTGACATGACGGCACGGCTCCGCGAGCCAAAGGCGGCGTTCGCTCACGCCGCGCGCTCCCATCTGGCGATCGCTGCGCTGATCTGCTCACGCGTCCAGGTCGGATCCTGCTCCTTTTCGTCGCGGATCACCGCTGCGATGAAGCGCCACGTGTCCTCCGCCGCGTGTCGCCACTCCTGCAGCGGGCGGATCTCACGATCCTTGGCGAGCAACGCGCGCCGCGACGGCTCCGGGCGCTCGTCGCACTTGCGCGCCGTGGTGCCCGAGAACCTGCAGCTCTAGCGCCGCTTCCCTGTCTCAAAGGAACCCGGCACGCGATGATCGAGCGCGTCGCGGCCGGGACGGATCGGCAGCGGCGGCTCTGCGGGGATATCGCGAAAACGACGGTCTCGGTGGTCCCTAGGCAGCCGGGGTGCCGACATAGCTTTGCGTCTGGCGGAACATCAGCCACGGGGACACGCACGAACGGTCGGTCGGCCTTGTGCCCTGGCCTGTTTCACGGCCCCCAGCTCGTACTGCCGAGGGATAAAGCACCCCGGGTCATGGACGTAGTTCGAGAAGTCCGGCTTCACCGCCTCCTCGAACTGCTCGATCTCGTGCAACAGCTCAGCTAGTGCCTGCTCGCGGTCGGCGTGTTCGCGCTCGCGTCCTCGCCAGTCAGGCCCGCTCGCTGGAGCGCGTCCGGGCGCGTCGCCGCGATCCCGTAGCCGAGCAGACGGGATTGCCCGCCGGGCGAGTACACGTAGATCGACCACTCGCTGCCTTCGCGGCGGCCGATCACGCGCCGCCCGTCGTGCAAGGTGGTCGCGAAATCCAGGTCCGTGACAATCGTTGAGCCTAACGAGTACACGTCGGTGGGTGCGCGACATGTCGCGTGAGGCCTCGCGGTCTCGCTGGCAAGCTACTGCTCCAGGTCGGCGGCCAGTGCGGCGACGAAGAGACCCGTCAGTGCAGCTCGCGTGCCAGCGGGCACTCGGGTCGGTGAAACGTGCGCGTGGCGGGTTCGTAAACGAGCTCCTCCTCGGCCCATCGCAACGGCGGCAGCGCGTGGTCGTCGCTCCGATCGTCGTGTTGCAGTCGGCCCCATCCGCGATGAGTCTGGCGCCTGCGAACCGCCAGCCCTTCCGGCTCGTCGCCAAGAACGTGGAGAGCACGCCTCAACCGGCGCTCGGTCGCCCGGGCCCTCGCCCGCTGACCCGGAAGGGCCTAGTTGCGCGCGGCAGCGGCAGCGCGCGCGTACGCGAGCTCAGCTCCGCGAGAGCGACCCCGTTCCCGCTCGTTCAGCCAGGTCTGCACGTCGCGGACGCTCACTCGGCCGCGGCCGACCGGGTAGACGATCGCCGCTGGCGGTTGGGAGCGGCCCGAGTACCACGAGCCGCCACGCCCCTCGGAGTCGAAGCCGAGCAGACCACCGCTGAGCGCAGGGCCGCAACGGTTATGCGCGTGGGCGATCCGGCGCGCGGTCGGCGTGATCGGCATCGCTCCTTGCGCTGAGCGGGTACGGCCAGCGGTAGGTCGAGCGCTGCTAGGTAGCTGTCCGCCGACCACCGGTGTAGGACGAGCCACTCCAACGCGCGCGCTGCCCCGTTCCGCTGCTCGACGGCCACGGATCCTCGGCAACCACGAGAGCACTACGCGAGCCGCCGTGTACGGCGCGCGGTAGGGAAACAACCGCATCGGGACCATTCCTCCTGATTTCCGGTGGTAGCCGCTCGCCGCTTGGCAGGGACCGAACATACTAGCGTTCAGTCAACCCCCAAACTGGGCGCTTCTGCTGCTTCCGTGGGTGAGTTGAGGCGGACTGGACCGAGGTAGCGCGTCCTGCGCGAGGGGTTCCAGTAGCAACGGCGCGCCCCGGGGCAGTCGCGCTTCTGCGGCGAACAGGAGGTGCGCGGCCACGCGTGGGTCAAGACTTGCTTCTATGTTGACCGAACGATTATGTTGACCGCGCGTATCGCGGCCCGCGTTTTCCCTGCTCAGCGCAATTTAGGGTCGCGGGCCGTTCAACATAATCGGACGGCTCGGATCGAGGCTTGCGCGTTTCCGGATCCGAGGTGCGGCGGCACGAACCACAGTGCGGACTGGTCGGAGCGACCGGCCGTTGAAGGGCGTAATCCCTTACGTGGCGGGAGTTCTGGGCAGAGATCACCCTGTCGTTGCCGTCGCGTGGCGCCGGCCGCCGGCCGCCGCTACCTGCCATCGGACGAGCGACTTGCCTTCGCAACGAGGCGCGATTATGTGGAACGACGCGAACACCGGTTTTGCGCTGAGCAGGGAAAACGTACGCAGTCGGGCGCGTATTCCACATAATCGTTTGGTCAACATAGATGCAGTTATGTTGAATTCCACATAACTGCTTTCGTTCTCGCCCGGGCATCAGGACCACGACGCCGTGGCTGGTTGTGTCCGGAGGCAGAAGCTTCTTGGGCTCGCCAGAACGGACGGGAGGGTGCTGCTGGTGCGTGAAACCGGTGGCGAGCTACCGCCTGGCCGTTTGCTGCTGGCGAGCCAGCCGATCTCCCGCTCGGATCACGTTTTGGTCCAGATTCGTGACCGTAGGGACGGGCTCGGACATTACGCGTCGAGAATCGCGAGTGCCGGGACCACCAACCCCGCCGAGCCCGTTTGCGCCTTGGGCGGGAGCGCCGCGACGGACCCTTCGTCCGCGATCGGTCGTGAGGTGGTGTTGGCTTCGGGACGGAGGCGTGTGCTTACGAGCCACTCTGGCCTGATGGCTTGATGGATTCCCCAGCGGTCTGACTGGACACTCGAAGTCAGGGGTATTGATCGTGCGCGCTGGTTCCTGTAGGTTCGCTCGTGGGACCGTCGTCATCTAGAGCGCGGCGGCCGGTCGCGGAGGAGAGGGAATGATGTTGGGAAGCGTGGAGTCCAGCCGGCCGGCACGGCCGGTCGTTCGACGTTGCCTGATCGCCTTGATCGTCGCGGCGTCCATCGCATTCGCGGGCACGATCGCAAGCGCCGCTCCCGCTAGGCAGGCGGCCGCTGCGGCTGCCCCGAGCGCGTATTCGACGACAGCGCGGAACTACGTCATCCGCTTCTACCCCCGCTTCATGACCTATTTCCAGCTGAGCCTCGGCGGTGCCAATCGGATCGCCGGCCCCAACCGTGTCGGACCCCTGTACGGCTTCGTCGTGTCGATAAACGTGGACACCCTCTACGCCAGCTTCTACCTCGACCTGTCTCAGGGCCCACAGATCTTCACGATCCCCGCGACAGGCGTGACCTACTCGTTGCTCACCCTCGACGTGTTCGGGGACGTGTTCAAGACCAACATCCAGCCGCAGACGCCCGGGACGTACGGGCTCGTACCGGCCGGCTTTACGGGGACGCTGCCACCGGGGGTCACCGAGATACAGGTGCCCTACCCGCTCACGACCTGGATCATCCGGGCCGACAAGTACAGCTCCAGCGGCCAGAACCAGGTAGACCAGGCAACCGCGTTCCGTACCTCCCTGAGGCTGGCCTCACTGCAGACCTACGAGAGCAATCCCTCGGCAGGAGCCGCGACGATATTGCCGCAGGCGGCCTTCGCGCTGCGGATGAAGGCGATCGCCGATGACACCGTCTTGTTCCACACCACCCACTTCTTCCGGGTTGTGCAGGCGGCACTGCGCTCGCCGGCCACCGCCCCCCTCAGTAAGTCCGATCTCCGGCTGTCGGCGGCCTTCAACCGGCTGTTTGCGGCGGCCAACGCGGCGGCCCGGCACGGGAATCGCGGGCCGCTGTCGCAGATGATCAGAGGGGCCCGCATCGCCCACGCCATGATCATCGACAGGTGGCTGTCCCACGTCGACCGAAATCACTGGATCTACTTCAGAAACTTCGCCCAATGGGGTAAGGCCTATCTCGACCGCGCCGCCGGCAACGAGTACATCCAGTACGGCAACAACGCCAGCGCCGCCGGCTACTACAACGCCTTCACCGACGGCAGCGGCGCTCCCCTCAACGGCTCACGAGTGCCAGCCTACCGGCTGACCTTCTCCAAGAAGCAGATCCCCCAGGCCAACCGCTTCTGGTCCCTCACCGCCTACCTCCCGCGCGGTAACACCCTGGTGCCCAACGCGGCGAGGAAGTACGAGGTCGCCAAGTTCACGCCGGGCCTGGTGACGAACCGCGATGGCTCGATCACGATCAACATACAGACGGCACCGCCAGCGGCGGCGCTCAGGCCCAACTGGCTGCCGGTGCCCCGAGGGCCGTTCGACGTGATGCTGCGGGTCTACGGCCCGACAGGCAACACCGCTACAGGACACTACGTGCCGCCGCCGATCCGACCGTAGCGCATGCCCTGATATCCCGCCGAGCACGAGGCAGCCGGACAACCGAGTGTCACCGGTGACGGCATCCTGCACTCGCCTGGCCCGCGTCAGCGTCGGAGAGCTCCCGAAGCGGACGCGGGCGCAGCAACGTAGGAGGGGGCCCATGGATCGCCAGCCTTACTTACCGACCAGTGCGAGCGAGACGGAGGGCAGCCGTCTCAGCGGGACGTCCGCTTGGCGGACGGCACCGACGCTCGGCGCTTCGAGCCGAGATCCGAGCTGGGCGGTCGAGTTGCCGGGCGCTTAGGGACGCGAGCGATGCTCGCCGTGGCCGTAGTGCCCGGTCAGGCCGGGGCAGCGAAGCTCGAGGACGTCGGCGAGGCCGTGATGGCGATTGGGCAGGAGCTGCTGTCAAACCCGGTCTACCGGGGGTTGATAGCCGGCGAGCTCCGGTCGTCCATCCACTGGACGCCCGAGACTGCTGGCTGCTCCCGGAACAATCTGGGCACCCTGGCCTGACCCCCTGAGTTCGGTCCGACCCGTGTGAGAGTTTCTCGCGCCCTGGAGAATGGGCGAGGAAGGAACTCTGATGAAGCGACGCAGGCACACGCCGGAGCAGGTGATCCGCAAGCTGCGAGAAGCGGAGAAGCTGATCGGCGAGGGGAAAACGATCCCGGAGGCGGCGAAGGAGTTGGGGATCAGCGAGCAGACGTATCACCGGTGGCGTAACCAGTACGGCGGGATGAAGGCCCAGGACGCGAAGCGGCTCAAGGAGCTCGAGCGTGAGAACGTGCGGCTGAAGCGGATCGTTGCTGATCAGGTGCTTGAGAATCAGGCGCTGAAGGAGATTTCCCGGGGAAATTGGTAGGCCCGGGCGCCAGGCGGTCGCGATGCTCCGCGACCGCCTCGGCGTCAGCGAGCGCTGGGCGTGCCGGGTGGTGGGGCAGCATCGCTCTACGCAGCGTCACGAGCCTGCGCGGGCCGCGGATGACGCGGCGTTGCGCAGCGAGCTGCGAAGGTTCTCGGTGGAGCGTCCGCGGTGGGGGTACCGTCGCGCGCATCATCGGCTGCGGGAGCTGGGCTGGGAGGTGAACCGCAAGCGGGTGCAGCGCCTATGGCGCGAGGAGGGGTTGCGGGTGTCGCAGCGCAGGCGCAAGCGCCAGCGGCTCGGGGAGTCGACCGTCCCCGCCGAGCGGCTGCGGGCACAGCGGCCCGATCACGTGTGGGCGTTTGATTTTCAGTTCAGTTTGACCAGACCGCCGACGGCCGGGCGCTGAAGCTGCTCAACGTCGTTGACGAGTTCACCCGCGAGTCGCTGGCGATGCTGGCCGCGCGCAGCATCGACGCCGACACCGCGGTGAGCGTGCTGGAGGTCCTCGCCGCCGAGCGCGGCGCGCCGGAACTGCTGCGCTGCGACAACGGCCCGGAGATGACCGGACACGCGCTGCGCGACTGGTGCGAGCTGTCCAAGGCCGGAACCGCGTTCATCGAGCCGGGCTCGCCGTGGCAGAACCCGTTCGTGGAGTCCTTTCCCTCCCGCGTCCGTGACGAGCTGCTCGACGTCGAGGAATTCTCCTGCCTGGACCTAGCCGCTTGTCGTCCCCGTGGTGCTTGGCGACTCGGGCGTGGTAACGCTCGGCTTGCCGGAGATCCTGCGTGACTTGGCGGCTGAGGTTGGGGAGGTCGCGTGGGTTCTGATCGCGTCTAACCTCGTGCTCGCGCTCGTGGCGGTGCCGGCTACGGCCTCCTCCGGGCTGCTCGCTCCCGCGAGACTCCGAGCACGGTTCGACCCGGCGCGCTGCGGTCAACGTACATGCGATTTCTCGCGCTGACGCTGATCAACCCACTGACCGTCGCCTACTTCGCGTCGCTAGTACTCACCAGAGCGCTTATGACCGGCCACGAGCAGGTAGTTGTCGCCGTCGGGACGGACGATCACCGGGGTGATCTGCCCGAGTAGCGCGATCGATCCGGCCAGCGCCGCGACGTCCTCGCCGGCCACGTCGCGCACGTTGTTGTCGTGGCGGATTCGGTCCAGCGCGATCATCTGCACGCCGGCGCCTACATCGGTGGTAGTGGCCATCAGGCCCTCTTTTGGGAGTTTGGGCCTCCGCCGGGCGCGGGGGCCGCTTCCCCGACCCCCAGGCGCCCGCCAGGGCGCCATCATTGGGAGGGGAGCGGCCACCGTGCCCGCCACCGGGCAGGCGCTGTCCGTTGCCGATCTGCTGAGGGGTGAGACTGCGGCCGTTAGGGCTCAAACAGCGCGCGCAAGGCGCGCACTGACAGCTGGCGGTTTTGATCGAGCCAGTCGGTCAGGTCGTAGCCGTCGTCCCGGTTGGGGTCGAGGTCGGCGATCGCGACCGCGGCCGCCGTGGCTTTTAGGTCCGCGGCGATCCGCGCGGCGGCTTCGCGGCCCTTCCGGTCGCAGTCCATCGCGATGGTGACGCGCTGGCCGGCGAACTGCTCCGCCCAGCTGGGGTCCCACGCGTGGTCGCCGGGGATCGCGATCGCCGGCAGGCCGCGCGAGCGGCCGGTGATCATGTCCGGCGGCCCTTCGGCGAGCAGATACCACTCTGCCGGGTGCTGGTCGGGACGAGGGATCAGCCCGAGGCGCGTTCCGGCCATTGCCAGCATCTTGGGAGCGCGGGTGCGCCGCGGCGCATAGCGCAGCACCCCCTGCACGCCGCCGCCGGCGTCGCGGATCGGGATGATCACGCGGCCCCGGTCCCAGCCGAGGTCGAGCTCGTCGGCAGTCTGGCGCTGCCACAGCCGGCGCTGCTCGCCGCGTAGTTGAGCTACGGGCCACGGCTGGGTGATCAGCGCGCGCTTCCAGCGCGCAATCTCGGCTTCACCGACGCGCAGCCGCCTGGACGGTGGGTTGGGCGCCGGGGTGCGGGTCGGAGTCCTCGCCGGCGGCCGCGGCGGCCGGCGAGCGGAGCCCCGTAACCGCGGCCGGCGCTCCGCGAGCCCGTAGTCGATCAGCAGGTCCATTGCCGAGGCGGGGGTGTGCCCGACCGCGATCGCGGCGTCGTAGGCGCCGCCGCTGGCGCCGCAACCCCAGCAGCGCCAGGCGCCGGTTTGGAGGTTGACCGAACAGGAGGGATCGCGGTCCTCGCGGGCGTGCGCGCCAGGGTCAGCGAAGCACCGCACGGACGCCTCGGTGGTCGCCCACTCGGGCAGCAGAACGCCGAGCGCGCGGTAGAACCCGCGGATGTCGGCGCCGGGCAAGATGCTGGTCATGATCAGAAGAGTCGAGCGAGGCAAAAGTTCTCCCCCCCTCTGCGCGGGTGCTGTCCTGGCCGCCGTCGCTCGAGGGGGATCTCAGCCGGATCACAGCAACCCGGCTGTGTGTGCAGCGAGCATGGGTGTCACATGGATTTGGCCTAACCGTCGTCGTCGTCGCTCTCGCTGTAGGAATCGAACGAAGATGGCCACTCGGCCGGGGGGATAGATGGCCAACCGGCGGTTCCGCGAGCGAAGTTCAGCCGGGGCTAGATGGCCAATCCTGGGAGGCGTGTCCGATCCAGCTCTATGCCGAGCGGCGATGCGGCAAGCGGTCGCGGTCGGTCGGCTGCCGCTATTCGATCGAAGCGGCAGCGTTTTCCGTAGTTCTCTGCACGGTCCGCGCATCTGATTCCGGATGGTGCATCGCCCCATCAGCGCGATCATGACCAGGGTGGCGAAATACGGCTGACGATCGGGAGTGATCGATATGGCGACAGCTACCACTGATGACCGTGAGGACGTAGTTGGCACGACGCCGGAGGCTCTGCGCGAGCAGGCCCTAATGCGCTTGAAGAAACGTCGCGACTTCAAAGCCCATGTCTTCGTGTACGTGATCGTAAACGCCGTCGTGTGGAGCATCTGGACCGTGATCGGCCTGAGCTCACATAGCTGGTGGCCTTGGCCGGTCTTCATCACGCTTGGCTGGGGGATTGGGCTCGTGATGAACGCTTGGGACGTCTACGTCCGCAAACCGATCACCGAGGACGAACTCCAGCGTGAGATCAGGCGTCTTCGAGCCTACGATCAAGGTGGTGAGCACTGAGGGATGACGATCGTCTGGTTCATCGTCTGGCTGATCGCGAACAACGTCGGAGGCCATGAGCCTTTGCTCTTCAACCCCGTCAACGCATGGACGGCAACCCTGATCCTCGCGATCGGGCTGGATTTGGGCGCCGCTCACGCACGCGCGACGCAGAAGAGCCGCTAGGCAGCGACCCAGGGACCGAGTGCTCCTCGGCCCTGGGTCAACTGGTGCTCGCCGCTGCTCGTCGCGAAGCGGGCCTGCTGTCCGTGAAGCGCCCGGCCGCATTTCGGTCTAACGTTGGTCTCGTCCGAGTCTCTCCTATCGAAAGGGGGTCCCCGTGGGTGCCCAGGAGAACAGGCAGTCCGCTCAGGAGGCCTACGCGGCGTTCAGCAAGGGCGACGCGGAGGCTGCTATGGCGAACATCGACGAATCGATCGAGTGGACGGTGCGCGGAGACAACGCACTGACTGGGACGCATCGCGGCCGCCAGGCGGTCGGGGAGCTGTGGGCGAAGTTCGCGGGCGCGGACTATCGCACCGAGCCGCACGACTTCGTCGCTGACGGCGACAAGGTCATCGTCCTGGCCACCACCCGTCTCGGCGGCGTGACGGACGAGAGCGCCGATGTGCTGACCTTCAACGCCGACGGCAAGCTCATCGCGTTCGACTCGTTCGGCAACTGGACGATGTTCGACCGAGCGTTCGCCAAGTAGCAGAGGGTCACCGGCAGCGTCCAGGGTCCACTCCTCGCGCGTCCCATGCACGGGAGCAGCAAGCCGTCCTGACCGAAGAGTGCTGCCTCGGGCTAAGAGCAGTAACGCATCCGGGCCCAGCGGCGGGTCCTCTCCGCGCCGCTGGGACCGCAGCGCGAGCCGCTCGCCGTAGGCGCGCAAGGTTCTCAGTTCGGCGAATGAGATAGGTGGGGTCCGTGAAGGCCGGATTGGCCAACTACCCGTCTGGAGTGGGCCTCACTGTGGCCGGTTATCTTCGATTTTGGCCATCTTCATTCGTTCCCTACACGCTTGAAGGGATCGAGTGAAGATGGACACTGGGGCGGGTCATTGGTGGACATTCACCGGCTTTGCGGGTTGCTGTGGTCGGGGATAGATGGACAATCGGTCGGCTGGCGCCGCTGGAGTGACCGGTGGCGGTTCTTCGGCGGGACAGGGAGGTTGTGTGCGACGAGTTCGTCGCGCAGGGTGCGTCGTGCGATTCCGCGGTAGGCCTCGACCTGTCGCAGCGATTGGCCGTGGTCGAGGAGCTGCTGTAGCTGATGCGGCCCGAGCTGGGCGGCGAACCGGACGCGGGCGGGCGCGGTCGCCGCTGTCGGATCGTGGAGTTCGCGGGGGTGCTTGCGAACGATGTAGCGCAGGTGCTCGACGGTGGTGCCGAGCTGGAGGGCTGCGTGCCGGACGGTCGGCTGGTTGTCGATGGCGTCGTGGACGGCGCCCGGGTCGATCGCGTCTGGGTCGCTGCCAGGCAGTCGATCGATCGCGATGCCATCGGAGGAGGGGGACCAGGTGAGCGGCTCGTTCGCGCAGCCGTGCGTGTCGAGCAGATGACGGGCGTGCTGGTTGAGTCGTTTGACGGTCTCTGCGGGCAGGCCGAGCGGGAAGCGGTAGTGGTGGGGTAGGAACTCGGGCGTGGCGAGTCGGAGTGCTGACGGTGCGTGCCGGGGTAGGGCGCCGGTGAGCGTCTCCCAGAGCCAGAGGCGTGCGTGAGCGAGCTTCGGTGGGCCTCCGGCGGGGGTGCCGGCGGCTCGGCACATCACGCGCCAGGAGCGACGATCGAGCAGCTCGATGGTGTTGGCGAGCTGGCGGCGGCGCTGATAGTCGATCGGCGCGCTGTCGTGCTCGAGGCGGTCCGCGAGCGTGCAGAGCGCGGCGAGGATCGCGTTGCCGTGAGGGTCGGCGGTGATCAGGCGGCCGAAGATCACCATGCGTTGTTGGTTGCGGGGGCCGGGCCAGAGCTCGCGGATCGTTCGCAGCGGAGTGGTGCTGCCGGGCACGCAGAGCGCGATCGCGGCGGCGGTGCGGAATGTGTCCGGCGGGATCGTCGATGGCCGCAGGCGGATCGACCAGTCCGGCCAGATCGCGAGCGGAAGCTGGCGCAGCCGTCGGGTGGGATCGATTCCTTCGGGGCGGCGGGCTGCCGGGGTCATGCTGCGGTACCGCAGTCGTTCGGTCGGGCCGAGTCGCTGATCGCGGTGCTGGAGCACGATCGCGGCAAGCTCGGCGCTGACGCCGTCCCAGACTTGCGGCAGCGCGCTCGGTTGCCGGGCTGGGTCGTTGGTCGCGATCACGCGCATCGCGCTGCCCTCGGGGTCGCTCAGAGCGGCGCGCGCTTCGGCCAGCGGCCCGGTGAGGATGCTCTGCATGTTGCGCCGGTCTCGATCGATCGCGGGGAGATCGAGCCCAACCCGCGTGGCGATGATCAGCAGATCAACGAGCCGATCGATCCGCTTGACCGCGTGCTCGTCCGTGACGGCGGGGTCGAGCATCGGGGCTATCTCGGCCTGCAGCGCGATCAGCGTCTCGGGTGCTGTCGCGCTTGCGGTGGCGATCGTCAGGTCGTGTCGGCAGCGGCGGTCGAGCTGTCCGGCGCGTCCGGCTGTCGGACACGCGCAGGTGCTCAGCAGTTCGGGGACGTGCTTGGCGCGCAGCCCGGCATCGCGCTGGGTGCCGCCGCAGGCAGGGCAGTGACTGGCGAGCATCGTCTGATGGGTCGGGCACGCCAGGTGCCAAGGCAGTCGCCAACTCGCCAGCCAGCGGCCGCCGTTCTCGTGCAGGCAGCTCGGGCACCAGCGGCTTGAGACCATCGGTCTGAGCACGCGCGCGAACCAGCCGATCGCGCCCGGGCACGACGCCGCGCGGGCGACGTGCTCTGCGATCAGGCGGTCGTAGCGCGCGAGCCCGGACCACAACGCTCTGACGGCGGCAGGATCGATGTCGCAGGCGCGCTGAGCGATCTGCTCCGCGTCGAGGTTGGGGTCGCCCTTCGCGACGTTGCAGCCGCGCAGCCGGACGAGCTTCTCGGGGACGCCGAGCGCGCCGGCGAGGTCTCTGCCCGGCATCAGGAGTCGCTGCGCGTAGGCGTCGATCCAGCTATCGAAAGCCTCACCTGGCATGGGATCGAGGCGGATCGGGAACCGCATCGTGGTCATGCCGCTCTCGCCTCCCTCGTCGGGGTGGCGTGCTTGGTGGTGCTCGTGGTGAGCAGTCCTCGCTCGAACGCTGTCGCGAGTTCTTGGCGGGCGCTCTCGGACGCTTCATCGTTGCGGACGTGATCGAGCAGCTCGGCGGTTAGCTGCTCTGTGCCGGTGTGGATCGCGCGCCAGCAGCCGCGACTGAGCAGCGTCATCAGTGACGCGAAGTGCCCGGTCGAGCGTGCGTAGAGGTAATCACCGAGTCGGTCGGCGAGCATCCCCCGGCCCGCGTCGGTGAGCACGAGGTCACGCTCGATCGCCAACAGCAACCGCCGCCACGTCCGCCGACCTTCATCGGTCTCGATCTCAAACGGACCGAGCGAGAGCGCCGTCCAGCGACGGGCGGTCTGCGCCATCGCGGCGTCCGCGGCGCACAATCCCTCGGTCAGCATCTGCCGCTGCAGGATCCCGACGCCGACGAACAGGAACGTGACCGGGAACTGGCTCTGTAACCACTTGAAGTGATTGGCGACCTCACGTCCGTCGCGGCGGTTCATGTCCAGGAAGTGGACGTCGTCGATGATGATCAGCCGCGTCTGGCAGGACAGCACGCAATCGGTCGCGCGATCGGCCAGCAGGCTCGCGTTCCCCTTCGCCCAACCGGGATGGTCGAAAAATCGGCAGAGCGACGAGTTCAGGCTGCGCATCGTCGTGCTGGAGGTCAGCGCGAGGTAGGCGACCGGGACTCGGAGGTGACCGCCGGCGGTGTGCTCGCCGTGCAGGTCGACCTGATCGCGGTGGTAGCGCACCCCGTAGCAGACTGCGATCGTGCTCTTCCCCAACCCCGGCAACGCCGAGAGCACGGCCGCGCCGCGGACCCGGTCGCCGTCCTGGCGATTGGACCCGATGATCTCGTCGAACTCTGCGAACAGCGTTTGCATCCGTGGCGTGACGAGCGGTCCGAGGTTCGCGTGCCACACGGCCCGCTGCTCGTCATAGCGCCGGCGCTCGATCCCGCCCATCGCGTCGAGCTGCTCGCGCGTGTAGCGAACGGGCGCTGTGCGGACGGGCGATGACACGCGCTCAAACCAGCCCGCCTGGCGACAGAGCGTGTAGTCCCGCTCAAGCGTGTCGTTGGTCATGAGAAGCTCCCGAACGCCTCGCCGTAGTAGCCGTCGTCGAGCTCATCGCCAGCGACCGCATCGAGCTCGGCCGGATCGTCGTCATCGCCCAACAGCTCGCCGCTGAGCGGCGGCTCGTCGACCTCGACGGCAGCGGTTCGCTTCGCGACAGCACGGACGCTCGCGAGATCGGTCACCGTCGCCCTGTTCTCCTCGCCAGCCGCTCGCAGCCGGTCCTCCCGCTGCTGGGCGAGCCGCAGCGCCATCCGTCGCTCCGTGGGATTGCGGGTCAGGCCCGCGTCCCAGCGCTCCAGCAACTCGCCGAGCGCGCGCCGGTCATCCGGGAAGCGGTCCGTTCGGCGCGCGAGCCGGCGCGCGTATGCGAGCGTCTCGGCGCTGAACGGCACCGCGATCTCGCTGTGATGCTCCCACCAGAGCGTGTGCCACTCGTGGCTGCCCGGGTCCTGGAAGAACACGCGCCGGACGTCGTCGGGGTCGAACCGGACCGGCCACTTCCCGGCGTGCGGGCCGATGATGTCGCTGCTGCGGTTGCGGTAAGGGCTCACGCCGGGCCCGTCGTAACGCAGGCCGTTCAGCTCAACGCCGTAGGGTTGGATCGTGCGCCACGCGACCGGCAGGAAGTCATAGACCAGATCGGCGCGAGCCGGGACCAGCATCCGCCCAGCGCGCGCGACCCCGAGCTCGAACGCGTCGTTCGGTGAGAGATCCAGGCCGGGCACGTCCGGGACCACCAGCCCAGCGTGGGCTCGGCGGTGGTAGCGCTCGGCGATCCACTCGCGGATGATCAGCTCGAGCTCATCCAGGAAGTAGTACGCCTCGAGCTCGGGGTGCTCGCCGCGGCCGTAGACGCCCGGGCCCTTGTAGCCGGGCAGGGCCGCCAACAGGTCCTCGCCGACGGTCCGGAAGATCCGCTCCACGACCGCCTTGTCGGTCGGCTGAAACGGCCTGCCGGGCTGGATGCTGACCCCCAGCCTCTGACACACCGACCGCAGGTGCGCCGAGACGTAGATCTTGCCGTGATCGACAACCAGCGTCTCCGGCGCGACCGCCGGCAGACCAACAGTCGGGCGAGCATCGCCGGCGACGATCACGCCGCTGGGGACGCCCGCGTAGGGCAAGAGCCCACCGCCCGTGCGGGCCTTGGAGTCCGGGCTGATCGCCTCGAACAGCACCAGCGACGCGTCGACCGCTTTCGTGGAGACGGGCGAGAGCCGCAACGCGACAACGCAGCGGCTGAACAGATCCACCGCGATCGTCAACTCGACACCAACCCAGCGCAACGTCAGCGGATCCATCGCGAACACGTCCAGCGTGGTCGTATCGAGCAGCAGATAC
>CAWIII010000018.1:0-181848 GCA_963836065.1 uncultured Solirubrobacterales bacterium | reverse complement strand
GCCAGATCGTCGCCTGCTACGAGCGTTCTCTGGGCGTTCCGTTCGTGTCCGGTCTGTTCGAGTTTGCGAGCCGGTGGAGCTGCCGTTTGGGGTTCGTTCAAGTTCGCGTCTGTTCTCGTTGTCTTGGTTAGCCGGGTCGGTTGGCAAGACGCGGCTGTCGTCGCGAAGGCCGAGCCCCGAGGGGCGAGGCCTGAGCGGCGATAGCCGCGTGCGCGGCTTCGCCGGGGGGGTCGGCAGCGCATTGACTGAGGCCGTGAGGCCGGTTGTGGGTGCGCGTGAGCAGTGGGTGATCGCGGCGAGGGGTTGGCGGTGGGTGTCCGCGCAGACCAATAGGTTGCCGCGCCTTGACCGGCGTGTTCTTCATCGAGGCGGAGGCGCTTGGTCGCTGGGACCGGGTGGGCTCGGTCGCGGCGGCGGAGCGGTGGCTGGCCGATCTCGGCCTGCCGCTCGGGATGCCGTTCGTGCTGCGGGGGGATGGCTCGCCGGATGGGGTGGCGAATCGGTGGCTTGCGAGTCTGCCGACGCTTGGATGCCGGAGCCGGAGCACGTGGAGGGCGTACGCGCTGGACTGGGCGGAGTGGGCGCGGTTCTTGCGGGCCCGCGGCCTGGAGCCGTTGGCAGCGACAGCCTCGGAGGTGGCTGCGTTCTACGCGGCGCAGCGCCTTGATCGGGGTAGCGCGGGCGTGGGGCGGGCGACGTGGAATCGGAAACTCGCCGCGCTTGAGAACTTCTATCGGTGGGCGATCGACCGGGAGCTCGTCACTACGTCGCCGTTCGCATACCGCGATCTGTGGGCGCACGGCGGCGATGGGGTGGCGCGGGTCGTGAGGCGCAATCTGGCCAAGGAGCGCACGGGCCGGGCGCACGCGACGCTGCGCTGGCTTGAGTCTGATCGCCTGCGGTTCTTCTTGGCGGTGGGTCTCGGCGGGCTCCTGCCGGATGACGGCGAGGATCCGGCGTTCATGGGACGCAACGCGGCGCGGAACCGCGCGTTCGGCGAGCTGCTGGCCGCCTCCGGCTTGCGTGCCCAGGAGGCGTCGTTCCTGCTGGTGCACGAGCTGCCGACTGCTACTGGTCGGCGCGATCGGCTGGTGGCGCTGAGCGTGCCGGCGGCGATCGCCAAGGGCGGCGTCCCGCGGCGGACGGTCGTCAGCACGGCGGCGCTTCGCATGATCGAGAGCTACGTGCGGATCGAGCGTTCCACGATGGCGGGAAGACGGTCACCGGCTGGGGCGCTGCGGGTGTGCGACGCCAACGCGGACGGCGCGCGCATCGAGGGGCGCTTCGTGCGCTGGGCGACGGTTGACATTCACGCGCGCGCGAGGCTCATCGCGAACGGCGCCGCGCTCACGTGGCCGCTGAGCAGCGGCGGCGGGCCAATGGTCGACTGGAGCGATGTGTTCGCGCGTGCGACCGAGCGCTGCCGCGCGTTTGAGCCCGGCTTTCCTCGCGTGACGCCACACTCACTTCGTCACACGTTCGCGGTGCATACGCTTCGACGGCTGGTGAGCCAGACCGTGAGGCGGGTGCGCGAGCACGAGGACGATCCCGCGCTCGATGTCCTGGCCGGCTATTGGCGTATCCACGATCCGTTGCTGGCGCTGCGCGACCTGCTCGGGCACGCGTCGGTTACCACGACGCAGGTCTATCTTCACGCGATCGACCCCACGCGGCTGCTGGCCAGCATGGATGAGGAGCTCGTGGAATGTCGAGCCGCCTGATCGAGTTGCCGCTCGGGCTGGAGCTGGTGTTCCCGGGCGGGAGGGTCCGGCATGACTTCAGCGGGCTGCCAGCACCCGGAGTGGTTCGCTCGCTCGCCCGCGCGCACCTGTCGCTGACCAACAGCGGCGGCGGGATCAAGACCCGCGGCACGTCTGCTCTGTACGCCCGCGCGATCCGCAGGATGGCAGCGTTCTTCGACCGGGAACTCGGCGGCGAGCGGCTTGCTGGCCTGGACGGGGCCGCCTTCCGACGGATGATCCCAAGTCTTGGTGGAGAGGACCTGGAGGGCTGCGTCCGCGCGCTGTTGCTGCGCTGCGCGGAGATCGACCCGGATGGGGTGCATCCGAGCGTGCGGCCGCTGCTCATCGCCCCGTATCTGCTTGAGCAGTCGCCATCGGTGCCGATCGCGCCGCTCGGTGGCGCCGAGGCCAAGCTCCTTGAGAGCACCTGCAAGCAGTCGATTCTGGCGTTCGAGGCGCGGCTGGCCGAGGGCGAGCGGCTCCTGGCGCCAGTCAGCGAGGCTGGGAAACTCACCGACGGGGAGCGGGTCGAGCGGCAGATCGTCGAGGTGATCGCGCGTGACGGGCTCACGAGCAGGGTGCCGCGCCGGTTCCGGGAGGATCGCCGCGCTCGTTTGGTACAGCAGCTGATGGCGCTGCTGTTCCCGACGCTGCGGGATCTGACGCCGTTTCTGTTGTTGTTGGGGCTGCGAACCGGCCTGAACCCCGAGAGCCTCGACACGCTGACGGTCGACGCGTTCGAGGACCTGGGCAACGGTCACGTTCGTCTGCGCTGGTTCAAGGCCCGCGGTGGCGGTCTTGAGGCCGACACGTTCAGCGGCCGCGGTCAGTGGTCGGCCGGAGGACTGCTGCGACGCGCAGTCGCCGCCACGGCGCGCGCCCGCCGGATAGCCGCGCCTGAGGTGGGCAAGCAGCTGTGGATCTATTGCCCGTATGGGGGAAGGCGAGCGATCCGGGCGCTTGAGTGGAAGCTCCGGACCGCCGAGTGGGTCGTCTCGGTCGATCTTCGCGGCGATGACGGCCAGTTGCTGTCGCTCGATCGCCGCCGGCTGCGAAAGACCCATTCGCAGCGGTTGAACACGCGCTACCGCGGAGCGCTCGAGGTGGTGGCCGGCGCGAACCAGAGCACCCGGGTCGCGGCCGAGCACTACGTGGACTCGAACCCGGATAACCCGGTGCTGCTCAAGACGATCATCGATGCGCAGACCGCGTTGCTGACGCGGGCGCGGGCCACGGTGCTCACCGAACCGCGTATGGCGGAGCTTGCCAGTTCGCCGGCGAGCGCGGCCGACGCGCTTGCGGTGAGCGAGGACGCCGCACGGGCGCTGATCGCAAGCGAGGAGCTGGATGTGTTCCTGGCCAAGTGCAAGGACTTTCACAACTCCCCGTTCGCGGCGCCCGGAGTCGCGTGCCCGGCGGCCGCGTGGGATTGTCTGTTCTGTCCGCTGGCGGTGATCACGCCGAGCAAGGCGCCGGCGCTGATCGCGCTCGAGCGGCGACTTGAGCGGCTGAGGGACTCGATGCCGCTCGATCGCTGGCACCAGGTCTACGGCCCGGCGCACCGGGTGATCGGCGAGGAGATCCTGCCGCAGTTCAGCGCCGCCACTGTCGAGCGCGCCGAGGCGCTGGCCGACGGTGAGGTATTGCATCTACCGCTCGCAGTTCACACTGCGTGAGCGTCTGGCCCGTCCCCGAGCCACTTCGCTCGGCCTCGTTCGATGACGATCTGAATGTGCTGGTCGGGTTCGCCGAGACCTACGGGTTCGAGCCGCCGGTCGTGCGCTTTGGCGAAGACGTATGGGACTTCAGCGCCGTTCCCGACCGCCCGGCATATCTGCCCGCACACTGCTTGGTCGTTCGGTTCGATCGGATCACGCAGCCGCGGTGGCGGCTGATGGTCAAGGAGCTGCTCTGCGCGCGGCTGTATCCGACCCACCCGGCCGTCGCCTCCTCTGTCCCGAACCGCCGGCGGCGCCCCGCCCCGCTCGGCGAGGCCTACGCTCGCGTGCTGCTCTACAAGCGCTGGCTTGACTGGCTGGCCGAGCACGGAATCACCTCGCTCGGCGAAGTTCGCCAGGAGCACTGTGATCGCTACTACAACATCAGGGCGGGCGAGATCGCCCCGAGCGCGCTGTCGGCGATGGTAATCCTGCCGCTGCGCGAGCTCGCCGACTACGGCCCGGTGCTCACCGACCGCTACCCCGACGGCTTCCGGCCCTGGGGGCACCGGCGGCCCTCCCAGATCACCGGCCTGCCGACACGCAGGCCCAACGCGACACCGGTGATCCCACAGCAGGTGCTCGATCCGCTGCTCGCCGGCGCGCTGTTCTACGTCGAGACCGCCGGCAACGACATCCTCGCCGCGCGCGAGGAACACCGCCGGCTATCCGCGCCGGTCGGTCGAGACGGCGGCAACCCGGCATCCCCCGCCGAGAATCTCGAGCGGCTCGCGCAAACGCTGAATGAGTACCTTCGCGAGAGGCGCGCGCTGCCGCTGGTGCGCGACCTCCCGCCCGACACGGTCACCGATCCGCTCGCGAGGGTGAACCTGGGGGTGCTCGCCCGGCAGGCTCGCATCGCCAGACTCAGCCGCTTGACGCTCAGCGCCGAGCAACGCGAGCTGCTGCTCGGTGCGCTCGATGATCTCGGCAGCGCGCCCGGTGGCCTGCGCACGCCGATCAGCGAGGTGACCCCGTTCGGCTCCGACGGCCCGCCCGCTCCGTGGCGGGATCCGATCGGGCCTTGGGAGCTGCGACCCCTCACCGCACGCCTGGCGGCCGCCTGCTTCTGCACGATCGCCGCCCTGTCCGGGATGCGCTACTCGGAGATCGTCGAAATCAAACCAGGCAGCATCGAACCGCTCGACGACGGGCTCGGCGCGATCCGCTGGCGGCTGCGCAGCAAGCTGATCAAAGGCCAGCGTCACGGCGGACGGCCCGAGACCTGGCACGTGATTGGGCCGGTCATTGACGCGATCAAGATCCTCGAACGGATGCACCCAAACGGCCCGGACGATCCGCTGCTCACCCACGATCTATGCCGCACCCTGCCTCGCCCGCCGGACAAGCCGACCCTCCGCCTGAACTTCGGCGGGCTGCTACGAGACCTCATTGCCTGGCAAAACAACAGCGGCGCTCGCGCCGGGCTCCCGCCGATCCCGGACGTCGACGGCCGCCCGTGGCCGATCGCCCCGCGCCAGTTCCGCCGCACGCTCGCGCGCGAGATCGCGTTTCGCCCCCACGGCACGATCGCCAGCAAGATCCAGCTCAAACACGTCCACGCCCACGTCACCGAGGGCTACTGGGGACCCGCCGGCGAATCAGCCCAGCGATTCATCGACGAGCTCGACCGCGAACAACGCGCCGCCAGCGAACAACGCATGCGTCAGCGATTCGAGGAATGGCAGCAAGGCCTGCCGATCGCCGGCGGCGCGCAGCACCGCCTCCAACAAGAGTTCACCGTCATCGCCCGTGAGCTCGACAGCTTCACCGGCACGCTCGACGAGCGCGAACAACGCCTGCGAAAACTGCTGCGCAAACGCGCCCACACGCTGCACTTCGGGGTCCTCAACGACTGCCACTTCACCGACCCCTCCCAAGCCCGCTGCCTGAAGAACGCCTCAACAACAGCGCGGGACGCGCCGCTGATCGCCGCCTGCCAGCCCGCACGGTGCGCCAACGCCTCAATCCACCACGACCACCTCCCCGGCTGGCGAGGCGTCATCGCCCACGCCGACGAGTTGCTCAACGATCCTGTCCTGAGCCGCAAGGTACCCCGCCACGAGCGAGAACGGATCGCACAACAACGAGACGAACACGCCGCCATCATCGCCCCACTGGAGACCGGTGCCTGACCACAAGACCAAGCCCTCCGTGCCGCGATGACGCGGCTGCTCGCCGGCGAGGCGCAACGGACCGACGGACGCCTCACCGTCAGCAACCTCGCAGCCGAGGCCGGCCTCACCCGCCAACAGGCCTACCGCTCGCCGGTCATTCACGCCTGGCGCGACGCGACCCGCGAGCCGCCATCGACCGACCATCCCGACAAGACACAGGCGCGGATCGCGCGTCTCGCCCGCGACCACACCGCCTCCCAGCAGCGCGCGCAGCGCTACCGACAGGAGCGAGACGAAGCCCGCGACCAGGCCAGAACGCTCGCGAACGCCTGTCGCGTCCTCGACGAGGAAAACCGGGCACTGCGAACCGCGCTCGCCGACGCGCGCGTCGTCTCCCCGCTGCGTCAACGTGCGGGCGATGATCAGCACAGCGTGTAGCGTTTCGGGCCCCACAGCCCACGACCGGCGCTCCCGCCACACGGTTGAACGGCCCAGCTGCGCGCCACGGGACATCCGTCTGACGCGTCGATTAACCAACCCGCTTTCAAGCACCGGGCGGCTTTGTCCGCAGCGAGCGGTCCGTTGGAGGCCGATCCGGCCGGACCCATGCCTACCCTCGCACGATGCCCTCACAGATCAGCGAAGCCCAATCACAGATCCTCCGCGAGCACATCGTCCCCGACTTCCTGGCGATGCTCGAGGACGCGCCGTCGCTCGCGGACCCGGCCGAGGTGGAACACCTCGCGGCCGTGCTGCTCGTGCCGCTGGAGCAGCCCGAGATCCCGCCGGAGGTTGGCTTCGCGGTCGTTGAGGCGATCGCCGCGCGTCGTGACGCGGATGCCGCGGGCGTGCTGGCGGCGCTCGGGGTGCTCGCGGCCGAGCCACTCGCCGGGCGGGCCCGCGCGAGCGCGCAGCGGCTCGCCAACGACGGGAATCGTGTCGCCCGCCGCGACAGGGGTCGGGACGCTCGTCCCCCGGGAGGCGGTGCGAATCCAGGGCAATGAAGTCGAGCTGCTGATCGCGCTGCTCGCGCGCCCGGGTGCGGAAGAGGTTCAGGCGGCGATCCTCGGCATCGAGCATGAAAGCACCGGCGGCGCGCTCGTTGACTGTGCCCTGACGCCACCGACAGCCGTCAGTGAGGCGCGCGAGCTACTGGATGGAGCCGACGGCACGGTGACGCAGCCGATCGAGGCCGACGAGCTCGGCGACCGGGTGCGGACCGCGGCGCGGCGGGCGATCGACGCGGACGTCGCGCTAGGCCCCGAGGCCGGGCCGGCGCTGCCAGTCGTCTCCCGCGCGTTGACCGGGGACCCGGCCGGGCTGCCGAGGCCTTCGCTGCTGGCACCGTGGGAGCAGGACGATCCCGAGTTGATCGTCGACGCGGCCGTGGACGAGGAAGGCTTTCACCGCCTGATGGACCAGTTGCTGAACGAGTTCGAGCAGCACGCCCGCGCGACCTATCCGCCCGATGGCGTGGTGTGGGAGAACGGTGACTTCGTCGCGTCAACGATGCTGCAATGGAAGGGCGGCTACGACGACGGCCGTCTCGGACGCTGGACACAGGCGGATCTGGCCGAGTACATGCTCGGCTACTTCCCGCGCAAGGTCTCCGCGGACGAGGACACGCTCGCCGCGGTACCCGAGTGCGTCCGCGCCTTCCTCGGGTTCCTGGCCGTGCGCGGCAGCCTCTCCGGCGAGCCGCTCGAGCAGCTGGAGGAGGCGTCCGAGGAGCTGCACGACGAGTTCCTGGAGAGCGCCCACGACGGCTCGCACTGGGGGCTGGTTTGCGTCTGATCTTGCGATAGAGCTGCCCCTGTTTTTCATGCCAATCCTGGGAGGCTGTCCGGGCCCCGACTCAGGAGGACGTGATGATGGAGAACGGCAAGCCGCGCAAGCGCCGGCAGCTGTCGCCGGAGGAGAAGTGGGAGGTGTTCCTCGAGGTCTGCTCGCAGCAGCTCTCGCAGGCGGACGCAGCTCGGAAGTGGGGCGTCGACGTGTCGACGGTGATTCGGATCAGGCAGTTGGCGAAGGACGTGGCGCTGGCCGCGTTTGCGGCCGCCAAGCCGGGCAGGTTGCCCTCTCCGGAGCAGGTCGAGTTGGAGGCCGCGTTGGCGGAGAACGATCGGCTCTCGGAGGCGCTCAAGGAGCTGGCGGTCGAGTTGAGCTTGCACCGGGGAAGGCAACGCTCGGGCTTTTCGGCCCGGTCCCGCGGCGCGTGAGCGCGCAGACCAAGCTCGAGCTGATGGGGCTGATCGATGGCGCGGTGTCGGCGGGGTGGGCGCACGCGCGTGCGTGCCGGGTGCTTGAGATCGAGGATGTGCGCATGCATCGCTGGCGCGCCCGGCTCGCCGAGACGGGCTCGTTGGAGGACCGTCCGCCGGTCGGCAACCGGGTGCACCGGATCCTTGACTGGGAGGAGCAGGCGATCCTCGATCTGATCGAGGAGTGGGGCGTGGTGGATCGTTCGCATCGCAAGCTCGCGCATCGCGGCTCGTATGTCGGCACTGTGTTCGTGTCGCCCTCGACGCTGCTGCGCGTGGCGCTGAAGAACAAGGTCACGCTGCCGGGCGAGCCGATCCGCCGACGACCGCCAAAGCCCGCATTTCCCGAGATCTGCTGGGAAAAGAACCGGATCTGGATCTGGGACGCGACCCACTTCACGCGGTGCAAGCGGGTCGCGTACGCGATCGTCGACGTCGTCACCAGATACTGGATCGGCTACCTGCTCACGACCGAGCAGACGCACACGCAGGTGCAGCTGCTGTTCGCCCGGGCGCTCGAGGACCAGGGGCTGCTCGGACCGGACGGGCTGCCGCCCGACCACGCCCCTGAGGATCCGCCGATCCTGGTGGCGTGGTCGGACAACGGGTCGGAGATGAAAGCGATCGACACTCGCCAGTTCATGGCGCTGATGGCGATCGCCCAGCACCACGGCCGGCCCGGCACCCCGACCGACCAGGCGCACGTCGAGTCGTTCTTCAGCCACCTGAAGGGCGACTGGCCGACCCTGACCAGCATCACCGACCCGGCCGCGCTCGACACAGAGCTCGCCCGGATCCGCGGCCAGTACAACACGGTCCGCTTGCACGCCTCGATCGGCTACGTCACCCCCGACGACGAGCACCACGGCCGCGGCCCCGCGATCCGCCGCGCCCGCATCGCCGGGCTCAAGCGAGCGCACGCCCAGCGCATCAACGAGAATCGGAGGCGATCGAAATGACCGCGACCGAGACCATCCTCGCCAGCCGCCCGCTCCTGCTTCTGCGGGACGGAGGCTCGCTGCGCGAGGGGGTCGCCCGCCGGCACGGACGTCGGTGGAACTGGGCACGGACGACGCCCCGAACCACACCCACCAACACGGCCCACAAACACCCTCAGGCTTGGTGTGAAAAAGTCGGCCGCTCTATCAAAGGTTCAGATACACCGCAGGGCTGGCGAAGTCGATGGTCATGCAGATGCAGGCGGATGGGGTCGACCCAAGCGCGCCAGGCGCGCTCGATGCCTGGATCGAGAACTTCAATGCCCGCCCGCGCGAGCAGCGGGACGCGATCATTGGCCCCGCCGCCGACCGCATGGCCCGAGGCGCTGGGTTGCCTTTGGCCGCCGGAGCACGCGCTCCCAACCAGAAGTCGCAGCGCCGCAAGGCGCAACGCCAAGCGCGCAAGCGCAACCGGCGAGGCTGACGCCGCTGCAGGCGCCGGGACGCCGCGCGCGCTCTCATCAGCGCCCAGGCGCCTCCCCCCACCACAGCCACCGACCGAGTGCCTGCCCGCGGACCGTCCACGCCAACGCGATGGCGCTCACTTCGCCCAGACCGACCGCGCACGACGCGTCTACACCGACCACGTGCGCACGCTCGCGGATCGAGCGTGGCTGGCGGCATTGCCACTCGCGGTGCTCTCAGCTGAACCGTCGGGCTTCTTCTGCGCGGCGCACCGCGAGAGGCGGGGGGACTCAGCCCGCGTCGATTACGTCTGCGCTGTGAACGCCGTTCGCTGAGCGCCTCGCCAGCGCTCTGACCACGTGGACAACTCGAGGCCGGACACGTCCGGTGCCCAGATAACGAGCGATTTGGCCCCGACCAGCCATGGGGGTTCGCGGACCCCACCGGCTGGAAATGCAGCCACCGCTACTGCCAGCACTGGCACGCGTGCCCCGGTGGCGCCGGCCTGTAAAGCGAGGCCTCGCGCACTCGACCCATTACCTACAGACCAACAGCAACCGCGTCCAGCTCTAGGAGGACGACCCGCCTGCCCCACCGACCTTGACCAGGACCTCGGAGACTCGCTCGAGCGAGACCTCGCGGCCTTGACCGACTACCTAACAGCCACATTCGCAAGTGATCGACCACAACGAAGGAGCACAACCAATGCGTGACATCGCCACCACCCACCCTGTCGGGGAACCTGACCCGCGACGTCGAGCTGCGCAACCTGCCCTCCGGGGCAGACGTCGCCCGGCTGCGGGTCGCGACCACCACCCGCCGGCGCACCGGTGAGGAGTGGGTGGACAAAACCAACTACTTCACCGTCGAGGTGTTCGGCGCCCAGGCGCGCAACTGCGCCCAATACCTGCACAAAGGCTCGCGGGTGTTCGTCGACGCCGAGCTCGACTGGCGCGAATGGACCAACCAACAGAACAACAAACGCGAAGCGGTCACCTTCAAAGCCCGCCAAGTGCTGTTCGAGGGCGGCCGCCCAGAACCCGCCGCGACCGGCAACGGCGCCACCGGACGCGCCGCAGCCGCACCGGCCCCGCAACCGGCCGCAGCCGAAGCGCCCGCCGCCGCCGTGGCAGGCAACGCGGCCGGCACGGCAACCGCTGACGACCTGCCGTTCTGATGCGCGGGACCGGCGAGCAAGCGGGCACTGTGATCGTTTTCAACAACGACACTCGGGCTGTGCTCGAGGATTCGCGCCGGGAAGCGGGAGCGGTGAGCGGTCTGACGCTGCGCCGCTACCAGGAGGAGGCGCTCGATGCGGTGCAGGCGGCGGCCGCGCGCGGCGTGAGACGCCCGCTCGTCGTGTTACCGACAGGTACCGGCAAGACGGCCTGTTTCTCGGCGCTGATAGCCAGGCGCTCGGGAAGCGCGCTGGTGCTCGCCCACCGCGATGAGTTGCTGCGCCAGGCGGCGGAGAAGATCGCGATCGCGGATCGGACGTTGGCGCTTGGGGTGGGGTTCGTCGCTGCTGAGCGTGATGATGTCGGTGCTCCGGTCGTGGTTGGGAGCGTGCAGACGCTCGCGCGCTCGGGCAGGCTCGCGAGGCTGCCGCGCGTGTTCGACACGGTCGTGGTCGCCGAGGCTCACCATGCCAGCGCCGGGTCGTACCGGCGGATCCTCGAGCACCTCTCTTCCTGTCCGTTGATTCTCGGGGTGACCGCCACCCCGGTCCGCTCCGACGGCAAGCAACTCGGCGAGGTCTGGCAGGAGGTCGTCTACCAGCGCGGGATTGAGGAGATGATCCGCGCCGGGTATCTCGCGGACGTCCGTGGTGTGCGTGTCGGGCTTGAGCAGGTCGACCTCGATCGGGTCGCGCAGTCGGGCGGGGACTTCCAGGCCGACGCGCTCGGCCGGGCGCTCGAGCAGGCCTCAGCGCCGAGGCACGTGCTGGCCGCTTACCGTGAGCACGCCAGCGCTCGCAAGGCGCTGCTGTTCGTCCCGACGGTCGCGCTCGCGCACCACACGGCCGGGGTGTTCCGCGCGGCTGGGATCCCCGCGGAGGCGCTCGACGGGAGCACACCCGGCAGAGCAGCGCCATGCGATCCTCGAGCGGCTGCAGCGCGGTGAGACGCGGGTGCTCGCGAACGTCGCGGTGCTGAGCGAGGGGGTTGATCTGCCGTCGGTTGACGCGATCATCATGGCCACCCCGACCCGCTCGCAGGTCCGCTGTGCGCAGTGCGTCGGGCGTGGGTTGCGGCCGTTCCCGGGCAAGAGCGACTGTGTCGTGATCGACGTCGTCGGCGTCACCGATCGGCTCGCGCTGCAGACGCTGCCGAGGCTGTTCAACCTGCGGGATCTGCCCGCGCCGGAGGTGACGGTGACCGAGGCGCTCGACCGCCGCGCAGCCGCCGACCGCGTAGCGCAGGCCGCGAAGCGCAAGCGAGCCGAGGGTGAGCTCCGCAGCCGGCCGGTGAGGATGCTCGCTCCCCGTCACAGGGCGCGCCGGCTGCGGTGGCTACGCCACCGCGAGTGCTGGCTGGTGGCGATCGGCCGGGCCGGGACGCTCGCGCTCGTTCCCGACGGCGAGCGATGGACGGTGATCCGGCTTCACCGCGACGGGCACGAGCAACTCGCCGCCGGCGTCGATCTCGGCTACGCCCACAGGTCCGCGCCCTCATGGCCTACACCGGAACCCGATACCGCCTTGCTCAAGGGGGGCAAGACAGGCTTCCGCTTCGCGAACCTGGAGCGGCAGCGACCGAGCCCGCCCAACCCTGCCGCCGTTCGCCCATAGCGACCGTGTTGCCCGGTCCCGACCAGACGCCCCTGGCGAAGGCGAGCGGGGGAGGTTCCCCGGCGGAGGCCAGCCTAGCGCCGGTGCTTCCACGCGTTTGCAAGCGGTACGGTGCGCGTCGGCGGCCCCGACCCCTTACGGCTCGAACGTGTCGGGATCTCAACATCGTACGGCGGTGATTTCGGCGGGGGTGGGTTATCCATTTCAGTCAGGTGGCGCCGTGTGCGCTGCGCTCCGTCCGGAACCGGGCTGGTGGCAACCGGGACACGGGTCGTCCCAGGGGGCGCCGCGCGTGGCTGCACAGACCCCCGGGCCAGCCGTGGACCGTCGCCGCCGTCCCTCGCAGTGCCGGATCGGGCGGATGGGCTCAGGCCCCGGACCTGAGTGAAATGGATAACCCCTTCGGCGGGAAGCTTTGAATTGTCCAGGACCAGAGCGTCCCGCGCGTTGCGAGCAGGTGCTCGCGGACGTCCAGCGACGTGCAGCGCGGGCAGGACGAATACGTCGGGAATGTCACCACGCCGCATTCGGTGCATCCAGAGCCGATCAACTGCGTTCTCCGGCCGCTTCCGTGAACAATCCCTCGGCGCCCGGCGTCGTTTTGGGTCTGCTCGAACATCCGCAGGCTCGCCTACGCTGCCTCGAGCATCGAGCCGGCGACCTCGGCGGAGAGACCGACCACCGCCAGAATCCGGGCCGTGTAGAACTCGGCCACTTCATGCAGCGCGACGATCCCGCTCGGCCGGTACCACAGCCAGATGCTGTTGTAGAGGCCGAGGATCGCGCGCGTGAGAAGCTGCGGGTCGTTCTGCGGGATCACTCCCTGCTCCATCGCGCACGCGAGGAAGGTCCCCCAGGCGAACTCGAGATCGCGAATCTGCGCCCGCACGGCCTGTCGGGCCTCCTCCTCCCGCGGCGACTCGCGTTCCCTGGCCAGCAGCCCCTGCTCGGCCACCAGCACCCGATTGCGTAGGACCTCCTGGTCGCTGAGCCGGAAACACTCCCGCAGCACTGCCACGAGCGCGTCGAGGTGGCGAGGATTGTCGGCAGTGAACCGCTCGAAGCGCGATCGGAAATCCTCGAGCGCGAGCTCTAGGATCACGAACAGACAGTGCTGCTTTGACTCGAAGTAGTGATAGAGGGCCGTCGGCCCGACGTCGACGTCTGCGGCGATATCCGCCCACTTGGTGTCCTCGTAACCTTCCCTGCCGAACCGCTCTGTAGCAGCGTCGAGGATCTCGGCGAGTTTGGCGCCCTCCACGCGGCGGTGTCTCTTGAGCGTCGGCATCTCGTACTGTCAGGACGTCGATGACCGAGTCGAACTCACCTTAAGGTTGAAGTGTATCAGGCGTATCTGGCTTGACAACCGATCATGCTACCAAACTGAGGTAAGGTCAGATCCTGGCCGCCAAGGGGTCCCGTCCCGCGTCCCGCACAGGACGCGTGAGCGTGCACGCACGGTGGCCTGCGAGCGATGCGCCCGAGGCCACCGTCCTGGCGCTCACTTCGGCCCGCTGCGGCTACTTCAGCCAGATTTTCTTCAGCTCCGCGTACAGGTTCGGAACGACCGGAGCCGTTCCTGTGCCGCTCGAGAAGTTCTGCTTCGTCACGATCCAATACGGCAACTTCCACGCAACGTCGGGTGCAAGCGACTGACCGGTGAGCTCGCGGGCCGCCGCGTCCAAGAACACGGCCCAGGTCTCGTAGGTAGGCGACGCGACCGTTGCCGCTTCGGTCCCATTCTCGACGTAGGCGAGATTCGTCTCGGAAGGCGACTCGCCGATGAACTGGACCTTCCCGGCGAGCCCGGCCGACTGCAGCGCCGCAGGCAGCCCGACCGCGACGCCGTCGTATGAGATGGCGATGCGGTTGACGTCGGGATGTGCTCGCAGATAGGAGACGATCAGGCTGGGCGCGGTCGAGCCGATCGCCGTGAGCGGCACGGCGAGCGTGTCGAGCTTGCATCCCGGGCACCACTTGGCGTAGGCCGAATCGAACCCCTTCTTGACGGGCGCCAGGATCGTGAACGTTGGAAGGTCGACGTACAGCGTGTTCGCCTTGCCCTGCGTGCTGCTGATGACCCACGACGCCATCTCCGGGCCAACCACCGGTAGTACGTCGCTCGGGCCTCCCTTAACGAAGACGATGCCGTTGCCGACGCTGTCCTCAGTCGTCCACTGGAGCACCGGAACGTGCATCGAGTTCAGCTGCGCAAGCTCCGAGGCGAACAGGGTGTGGTTAAAGCCGGAGCCGAAGGCGGCGGCCGGGTGCTGGCGAACGACGGTGTCCCACCCAGCCTTCACACTGGCCGGTGCTCCGGTGGTCGGGACGACCGCCACCTTCCAGCCCAGGATGGGTGCCTCCTTAGTGAGCGCAGATTGGATCCTGTTGCAAGCGGCGACGCCGCAGTGGACGAAGCTGACGGTCTTACCCGTCGGAATCGCCTTCGTGACCGCTGGCAGACCGAGCGAGGTCGGCGGGTGCGAATGGGCCTGATAGTACGCCTGCGCCTGCTGCAGCCCCGCCGCGGACTTGGCGCTCCCGGCAGCATTGTTGCTTGTGCTGCTGCTACTGCTACTGCTACCGCAACCCGCAACCGCGAGACCAACCGCGGCGAGAATGGCGGCGCACACTACTCCGCGACCTCGACGCGAATTTGGACTTCCTGGTGACCTCATTGCTCCTCCGATTCGATGACTGTTTCTACGACGTGCGAACGGCAGCCGTGCCCTGGACGGTGCTCGGGGCTTGAACGTGGGTCACTGGCAACCCCTGCGCCCGCGCCTTGCTCACCAGATCGAGCTTCAGCCATCGCGACACCCCCAGCGGCAGCGTCGACATGATGATCTCGTCGTAGTGGCCGAGATGGATTGCGTCCTGGATCGCTGTCAGTGGCTCAGGATTGCCAAGGCTGCCGGTGACTTCGTGACCCGCCGCAGCTGACAGCTTCGGCAGAGCGTTGGCCAGCACCTGCTGGGCTGCGTCGCTACCGGCGTCCTGACGATCGACGAGCTTGTCCTCGCCGCGCGGTTGGCGTGGAACGACAAGGTGAAACCTGGCCGGACCACGTTGGGCACGCTCTCGAACCGCCTCGAGCAAACCGGGTGTCGCGGCCGTCTGATGCGCGACGACAAGCACGTTGGAGGTCGTCCGCTTGCGATCTCGCGAGAAGCGCTGTCTCCAGCCGCTGCGCAGGGATCGGCGCTCTGCGCCGGTGATCCCGAGGGCGGCGATCAGGACCACGCCGGTGAACGCCGAGGGCGCCCAGTTCGGGGCGCTTGCGAGGGCAAGCCCGATCACGCCGGTACCCAGCAGCAACACGGCGATCAGCGTGCCCCACGCGTTGAAGCGGCCGTGCCTGAGCTGGCTCGCTCCCAGGAACGCGGCCGCGTACGCGGACAACAGATAGGGAACGCCGGCCTGTGGATCGCCCGAGCCGATCGTGGAGGCGATGATCACGCCGGCGACGCCGGCGATCGTCGCCGAGACGATCAGCGAGATGTATCGAAGGCGCGCCGTCTTGACCCCGGCGAGGCGGGCGCTCTCAGGGTTGAACCCGGTGGCGTACAGGCGTCGCCCGGTTGCCGTGTGCTCGAGCACGAACCAGATCAAGGTGGCGACGATCAGCGTGTAGATCACCGGCAGCGCGATCCCCCCGATGCTGGCCTGGCCGATCTTTGCGAACGAGCCGGCGAGCCTGGGATCCGTGATCGCGATGTCGTTGGTCAGCGCCGTGATGAATGCCTGGATCAGCGAACCGGTTGCGAGCGTCGCGATGAACGAGTCGACTCCCATGACCACGACGACGGTCGCGTTCACGAGCCCGACGAAGACGGCCGCGCCCAGCGCGATCGCGACCGCCGCGCTGACGGGAAGTCCATGACTGATCATGTAGGACGCGGTCACCGCGCTGAGCGAGGCGACGAACCCGATCGACAGGTCGAACGTCCTCGTGCAGAGCGGAATCACGATCGCCAGCGCCATCAGACCCGTCGCCGCGTTCGAGTTGACGGTCTGCTTCGCGGTCGCCCACGTCGGAAACGTCGACGGGACCCAGATCGCAAAGATCACGACGATCGCCAGCCACACGTAGACGGCCCCGATGTTGCGAAACGAAAGCCCGCGAATCGCGCGTCGCGCGAAGGAGTCCTCTCGTCGGGGCAGCCCGCGACTCGGAAGCGGCTTCTCGGGGGTGCTCACGGTCGCGTTCATTTCTCGTCTGTTCCTTCGATCGTGTGGTGCAGGGTTGATTCGGTCAGTCCGGTGCAGTCGAGGTCGCGGACGACGACCCCGTCGCGCAGCACAAGGATCCGTGTGCACATCGCGAGCAGGTCGCCGGCGTCGGTTGAGGAGACAATCACGCCCAGCCCCCGCGCCGCCTGCGCGGCGACCAGCTCATAGATGGCGATCCGGGTGGCGATGTCGACTCCCGCAGTCGGCCCGCAAAGCAGCAGCACCGATGACTCGAGCGCGAGGCACCGCGCCATCACCACTTTCTGCTGATTGCCCCCGCTGAGCGTCGAGATCGGGGCGCCGTGGCCGGCGGTGCGGATCTGGAGCTTGTCGACCCAGTCGCTGACGAGGGCGCTCTCGCGGGACCTGCTGAGCGCGACCCCGCGCCGGAGGCGGTCGAGAATCGGCAGCGTGAGGTTGTCGGCAACGCTGAACTCGGCGATCACCCCCTCCCGCGCGCGATCGGCCGGCACGAGTCCCAGTCCCAGCAGCCCTGTCTCACCGATCTCCAGCCACTGATCGCCGCGCTCTGCAAGCCGGACCTGACCGCTGGCCTCGCGACCGAGAGCGCCGGCGACGGCGTAGGGCAGCTCCTCGCCTCCCGAGCCGGCCAAGCCCGCTAGTCCGAGCACTTCGCCCGTGCGCAGCGAGAAGCTGACGCCGTTCAAGTAGCGCGAGCGGAGGTCCTTCACCTCGAGCGCGACCGGAGCATCCGAGGCGGCGGCGGCGATCTCCGCCCGAAACTCCGGGTCCACGTCCTCTCCAACCATCAGCGTCGCGAGCTCGCGTGGAGTGAGGTTCGCGACCTCCTCGGTGACGACCACGCGGCCGCCACGCAACACGGTGACGCGATCGGCGAGCTTGAAGATCTCGTCGAGACGGTGCGAGACGTACAGCACGCTCGCTCCAGTGCGCCTGACCTCGCCGATCAGCTCGAACAGCTGGGCAACCTCGTGCGGTGGCAGCACTGCCGTGGGCTCGTCGAGCACGAGCACGCCCTGCCCGCCTTCCCACCCCTGCAGGGCCGCGACGATCGCGACGATGACGCGCTGGACCGGGGTTGCCTCGGCGAGCGGACGGTAGAGATCGATCTCGACGCCGAAGCGACCGAGCAGCTCGCGAGCCGCCCGCGCTTGTGCGCCCCAGCGGATCCGCCGGAACCTACCGCGCACGTAACCATGGCGCAGCGCGAGGTTGTCAACCACGCCAAGCTCCAGCACGTGCCCGAGATCCTGATGCACGAACCGCAGCCGCTCGTGTCCAAGATCAAGGTCCGAGCCCAATTCGAAGGGCTCGTCCTCAAACCAGGCGCGCGCGCCTGGATCCGGGCGGTAATAACCCGCAAGCGTCTTGATCAGCGTCGACTTGCCCGAGCCGTTGCTCCCCACCAGCGCGTGGATCTCGTCGGCACGCACGTCCAGGTCGACATCGATCAAGGCGCGAGTACCGCCAAAAGACTTAGACAAGCCTTCAATCCTCAGCAAAGTCTGACCCACGCCGAGGGGCTCGGCAACCACCATCAGCCCCGCTCCCGCGCCCGCGAGCTACATGCTTGGATGCCACACTTCGTGTCATCACTTCTCTCCTCCCAACCACGACACCGCGCACCATCCTGAACTGACGTCAGGTAAGGTACAGAATTTGGTCAGGGATGTCAAGCCCGAGTTCCGCAGCTCGTAGGGACACGAAAAGCCACAATCGCCCGTAACCACTGGGGTTTCGGACATTGTGCAGCTTGTGCGCCGTGTGTCTCCAGGCTGGGCGTGCGACATGCGTCAGAGCGTGCCGGCGGTGCGTGCGGCTAGAGCTCGGGAGCGCTCGGATTCGCTGAAAACCGCTTGCCTACAGGGCATCTGGATACTGCCAGCGCCGTCGGACGAAATTCGGTAGCGCGTGTGCCTACAGGTTTTCGGTCTCTGGCGACCGCGAACCACCCTGTTTGCAGGGCAAACGCTTGCGGAAACCGGCCCAGATGCCTACGAGCTGCGGAACTCCGGTCAAGGGCTGATCGATTGCTAAACATTGGGTTGCCATAGCGCTAAATCAGGCAACCAACTTCTGTTGCGAGGCGACACCCCCGCCGGAGCGAGGCAAACGATCCTGGTCGCCTGATCGATACGAGCGGTACGTCTCCTGCGCCGGCAGAGCGAGCCCGAACTTGTCGAGGTTCCAACGCCTTGCCCCAGCCCCGGTGAGGTGCTTCAAGGCCGCCGGGCTGTGCCATACCGACCTGCACATCATGCACGGGCCGGCGGGAGCGCTCCACTACAACCTGCCCTTCCCGCTCGGGCACGAGAGCGCCGGCAGCGTCGGGGCGCTCGGGCCGGGGACGACCGGGCTGTCCGAGGGCGATCGGGTGCTGGTGTATGCGCGATGGAGGTGCGGCGACTGCTGGCACTGCCTCCGGGGATGGAGAACCTCTGCGAGCGCAGCGCGAAGGAGCTGGGCGGCCAGGGTGGCGGTGTGGGGACGCGATGGCTGGCTCGCCGACTACATGGTCGTGCCGTCGGTCCGCTACCTAGTGGCGATCGACGACCTCGATCCGGCAGCGCCGCTGACAAACGCGGGACTCACGCCCTACCACGCGATCAAGCGCTCCTTGCCCCGACTGCGGCCGAACGGATGCGCCGTGGTCATCGGGGTCGGCGGTCTCGGCCCCGTCGCTGTCCAGGTCCTTGAGCGCGCTGAGCTGCGTCCGAGTCGTCGCGGTCGACGTCCGCGACGAGGCTCTGCGGCTGGCGCTCGATGCTGGCACGCACGCTGTGGTATCCGGACGGGACCTCACGCCGGAGGTTTTACGGACGGCGACCGGCGCCGGCGGTGCCACGCTCGTCCTGGGCTGGTCGCTTCAGATGCCACGTTGGTACTGGCCGCCGGTGTCGTGGCTCAGGGCGGTGACATCTCCTTCGTCGGGCGACGGGCGGCACGCTGCCGGTCGCCCCTGGCAAGCTGCCGTTCGAGTCCTCGGTGATCATCCCGCCTAGTAGGGGACTCTGTACGACCTGGTCGAGGTCGTGGCGCTTGCTCGCGCTGGGGCCCGTGACCGGATCGAGGTCGTCGATCGGGCACCAGGTAGCGAACCGACGGCAGGCGATCCATGCGGAGGGTGAACAAGTTCCCCTCGACGGGAGGCTGGACGCTTATCACCGGTTGCACCGCGGCGAGGTCGTCGGCCGCGTAGTAGTCACGCCCAAGGCGTAACGGGGTCCCGCGCCTCCTTGATGTTGATGTGACCCCCGTTCAGCGTCTCGCTTGTGTTTCGCGCTCCGAGCCACCGCTTGACATCTCCAGAAGCCCGTCGTATTTTGAACCAAAGTCAGGTCAAATTAGACCCACGCGATCAGATTGTTGATCGACGAGGAGAGCCGCTGGGGTGTTGCGCCGTCGAGTGCTCGCGCCCTCATGCTTCACGAACGCGTGATCTACCACGCCTAACCTACTCGGGTTTCGCACTTTTCCGTTGATCGCGGCGATCTGACTTGACGCCCGCGGTGGGGTGATGTGGGGGTGCCGCGCGGCTTGGGGTGGCTGAGCGGCGGGGCGGTTGGAAGGAGCATCGGCGGCTTTCTCGAAGGCGGCGGTTGTCAATCGATGTCCGCGGCTGGGTGGGAGGCCCGTTCGCGGCTGCCTGTGGAGGTTTGCCGCCGATGCTCTGCCTGCCTACTTCGCTGGATGAGCTGTTGCTCCTTTTCGCGCCGTGTTTCACGAAACCGACCTTTCAGACGTTCCGGGCGCTGGTGGTCGGCCAGATCTCACAAACCCGGTTGCGGTGCGTGACCGGGATGTTGATCGGCGCGCGGCTGTCCGGTGTCTGGCATCACGCTCGCACGCACCGGTTCTTCAGCCACGCCCGCTGGTGCGCCGATGAGCTGGGGCTGCGGATCGCCGAGGTGTCGTCTCGCGTCTGCTCGGGCCAGGACAACCGCTGGTTGTCCCGATCGACGACACGTTGGCCAAGCGCAGGGGAAGGAGGGTGTTCGGCTGCTTCTGGCATCACGACGCGACCGCCAACAGCAGCAAGGGATCGCTCGCGTGGGGCAACAACTGGGTCACCGCCGGGATCAACGTCACGCTGCCGTTCCTTGAGCGGACCGTCTGCCTGCTGGTGCTCTTCCGGCTCTGGCGCCCGCGGCGCAAGGAGATCCCGAAAGGCAAGCCCGACCCCGAGCGGCCCTCGAAACCCAGGTTGGCGAGAGAGCTGCTGTGCCTGCTGGCCAAGCGCTTCCCGTCCCGCAAGATTCACGGCGTGGGCGATGCCGCCTATGCCAGCGGCGCGTTCGCCGGCCTGCCGCAGAACGTCACGATCACCTCCCGGCTGCGCGCTGACGCCGCGCTGAACGAGCTGCCGTCGCCCAGACCGCCGAAGGGGCAGCGCAAGCAAGGCCGCCCGCCGAAGAAAGGCGCGCGGCTGCCCAAGCTCTCCGAGATGGCGACCGACCCCAGCACCCGATGGGTCAACACGACCGTCCGTCGCTACGGCAACACAGAGCAGGTCATGGCCCACGCGTTTCGCTGCCTGTGGTACGAGGCGTTCGGCGCCCAGCCCGTGCAGGTTGTAATGATCCAGCACGCCGAGCGGCCCTCCGGGTACGAGCTGGCGCTGATCTCGACCGATCTCGAGGCCACTCCCGCGCAGCTGATCGAACGCTACGCCGACCGCTGGCCGACTGAGGTCGCCTACGAAGAAGGCAAGGAGCAGTTCGGAGTCGGCGAAGCGCGCAACCGGTCGCCCAAAGCCATTCAGCGAACCGTCCCGTTCCAATTCCTGGCAATGGCACTGACGACCACCTGGTACGCGTTGCACGGACACCACCCCGACGACGTCACCGAACACCGCCAACGCTCTCCCTGGTACCTGACCAAGACCACCCCATCGTTCGCGGACATGCACGCCAAGCTGCGCCGCGTGATCATCGCCACGCAATTTCACCCAGGTCAACCCCGCGCCCCCAAACCAGCGGAAATAGCGCAAGTCCAGCAGGCATGGGCAGCCGCCGGTCTATGAACTGCGAAACCCGAGTAACCTACTTCCCGCGGAAAAAGTCAGGGTGTTGAGAGAGGGCTTTTCCGTCCGGTGTGACGGTGAGGATTCCTGCAGGTGAAGGGTTTTCTCATCGAAAGGGGTGTGCATGCTGACGCTGGTGGCGGAGCAGCCGGAGTGTCTGTGGGACGACGCGTTGCCGGTCGAGGTAAAGGAGTTGCCGGAGGATCTGGCGGCGTTGGATGTGCTGTTGTCCGATCACGAGTTGGTGTGGCTGATCGTGGAGCGCTGGCAGCAAGAGTTCCGGGAGACGGGCCGGTTGGTGTTGACCGAGGGGCGGCCGACGATCGCGATGGAGACCTACATGGGGCAGATGGTGCTCAGCAGCGGGGTGCTCAAGTTCTCCTCCGAAGAAGAGGGCCTACCGGATCGCCAACGACACGCAGTACGGACTGGCCGACGGCGTGTGGACCAACGACCTATCGCGCGCCTACCGCGCGAGCCGCGCCTTGCGCGCAAGCACGGTCTGGGTCAATACCTACCAAATGGTCTACCCGTCCGTCCCCTACGGCGGCGTCAAGCAGTCCGGCCACGGTCGGATGCTCGGCGAGCTCTCCCTCGAGGACCTCACTCAGTCCAAGAGCGTCTGGATCAAGGTGGACGGCTGACCGTCGCCCCGCTCAGCCGAAAGCTCAACTCGACACCAAGAACAGCACATGGCAGACGCGAGAACGCCGGTCGGCGAGGATCCTGTGATCCGCGCCATTCAGGACCGCATCGAGATCACGGACGTGCTCTATCGCTATGCGTCATGCATCGACCGGTCCGACAACGACGGCGTACGCAGCGTCCTCGCCGACGATCCCCAGGCGCAGTACGGAAACACCGACCCGGTCATCGGTGGCGACGCGGTCGCGAACTGGATTGCGGAGTCGATCGCGCCCGTCATCTGGCAGCACCACTTAGGCGTCTCGAATGATTTAGTGCGGTGTGGGAGGATCTCGGGGGAGGTTGGCGTATCGCGAGAGCATGATCGATGAGTCGAAGATTGCGGAGCGTTTTGCGGGGTTGGGTCCTGAGTTGAACGAGCGTCAGCGTCGGCTGTGGGCGGCGACGGAGGCTCGGTCTCATGGGCGTGGTGGGATTGCTGCGGTCGCGCGCGCGACGGGTATCTCTGAGGACACGGTCGGGCGAGGGATCAAGGAACTGGCGGCGGGGGTGCGGTTGGAGCCGGGTCGGGTGCGTCGTCGTGGGGCGGGGCGGCCGGCGTTGACGGTGTCTGATCCGACGTTGGTGGGCGACCTTGAGCGGCTGGTGGATCCCGAGACGCGTGGGGATCCGTGCTCGCCGTTGCGGTGGTCATCGAAGAGTCTGGGCAAGCTCGCGAGCGCGTTGGTCGGGGCTGGGCACGAGGTGTCTGATCGGACGGTCGGGAAGTTGCTCCGGGGCCTGGGGTTTCGGTTGCACGCCAACCACAAGACGCGGGAGGGTAAGGATCATGCCGATCGCGACGCGCAGTTTGGTCATATCAACGAGACCGCGCGGGTGGCGCTTGAGGCGGGCGAGCCGGTGATCAGCGTGGATGCCAAGAAGCGGGAGCTGGTCGGTGATTTCAAGGCGTCGGCCGTGAATATGAGCCGACGGGGCGCCCGGTGGAGGTCCGTACGCACGATTTCAAGGACAAGGATCTTGGACATTGCGATCCCCTATGGCGTGTATGACGTCAAGGCCAACGAGGGGATGGTCTCGGTCGGGGTCACCAACGAAACCAGCCAGTTCGCGGTCAACTCGATCCGCGCCTGGTGGCAGCACCTGGGCAAGGCACGCTATCCCGACGCCACCACGCTGACGATCACCGCCGACGGTGGCGGCTCCAACGGCAGTCGCCGACGCCTGTGGAAAGTCGAGCTGCAGAAGCTCGCCGACGAGCTCGGCCTGTCGATCCACGTCCGCCACTTCCCGCCAGGGACGAGCAAGTGGAACAAAATCGGGCACCGGATGTTCTCGTTCGTCAGCCTCAACTGGCGCGGGAAACCGCTCGAGAGCCTGCAGGTGATCATTGACCTGATCGGCGCCACGACCACCAGCACCGGTCTGAAGGTGTACGCGCGCCTGGACCCCGGCGAGTTGTCGAAGGCATCAAAGTCACCGACACTGAGCTTTGTGCCGTCAACATCGTCGGCGATGAGTTCCGCCCAGACTGGAACTACACAATCAAACCCAGACCAACAGCCGCACTAACTAATTCATTCGTGAGCGCTTACTCAGCGTCTATCACGTAGAGGTGGAAGGCGACCAAGCCAAGGCACTCGTGTACCACACATCGCACCAGGGTGTTCGAGGACGATCCGGAGACCGGGAAGGTGCTCGTCGGGCGCTACCCCAACGAGCTTCGGCGCGAGGAAGACAGATGGGAATCTCGAAGCTCCTGTTGGAGCTCCTCTGGGGCGAGGCGAGGATCGACCTGAGCGGCTATCTCAGCTTGGTGGAGGACGAGGCCCGCAGGTCTGACGGCCGATGAGCGCTCCCAACCGCGATCCTGCTCAGGCGGTGGTAAGTGTCGGTCTCATGAGGCTCGACGGCAAAGTCGCCGTCGTCACCGGTGGCGGCGCCGGTATCGGCGCGGCGATCTGCCGTCGCTTCGTCGCGGAGGGCGCCAAGCTGGCCGTGCTCGACATCGCCCTTGTCAGCGCACGGCAGACGATCGAAGCGATCGGCTGCGGGCTCGCTGTGGAGGCTGACGTCAGCGACAGCGCCGCCGTCGATCAAGCGATCGGTCGGGTCGAGCGAGACCTCGGTCCGCTCGACATCCTGGTCAACAACGCCGGCGCCGTCGGGTTGGAGCACGTCAAGCGCGTCACCCCTTTGTTGGATCGCCAGCATGCGGAGAGGGCCGCTGGAGGCGTCGTGACGCCGCTCGACGCACTGGTGCGGCTCAGCGACGACGAATGGCGCGCGCTGCTCGCGGTCCATCTCGACGGGACCTTCTACTGCATGCGAGCGGCGGTCCGGTCGATGGCGGCGCGCGGCGCGGGCGTGATCGTGATCGTGAACATGGCTTCGATCTGCGGGCTCGAGGGCTGCACCGGCCACCCC
This sequence comes from uncultured Solirubrobacterales bacterium, assembly GCA_963836065.1. Taxonomy (GTDB): domain Bacteria; phylum Actinomycetota; class Thermoleophilia; order Solirubrobacterales; family Solirubrobacteraceae; genus Palsa-465. Next base: position 157,506 of record CAWIII010000018.1, on the reverse strand, counting down.
CAATACTCGGCGGCCAAAGCCGGGATCCTCGGGTTCACGAGGTCGGCTGCCAAGGAGTTGATCGTCCAAGGCATCAGGGTCAACGCGGTTGCCCCGGGGTTCGTCGACACGAGCAGGCTCAGAGGTGCGTTGGACTCGAATCGACAGGCGAACGCCGCGAGGACGCCGGTGGGCCGGCTCGGAACACCCGAGGAGATCGCGGCGACCGTCGCGTTCCTGGCCTCCGACGACGCCGCCTACTTCGTCGGGGCGACACTCAGCCCCAACGGGGGCCTCCTCACCGCGGTCTGACCAGCAAGCGCTTGACGGCCGCGATCCCTCGATCGCCGCCTCGAGGCCGTCGGCCTCCGGCACAAAGTTGAAGCGTCGACACCCAGCCGCGAGATATGGCTCGAGCGCCGCGGCGATGTCATCTGGTCGCCCACACGGGGTGTAGCGGTCGAAGCGCTCGAACGGCAACCCGTAGGACCGCTCCATCGTCCGCTTGATCCGGTCTACCGCACGCTCGCGCGAGGCGTCGAAGCCAGCCCAAAGCTGCAGCGTGTGCTGCCACGCTCGATCCCCGGGACCGCGTCGCACTTCGGTTGCATAAATCAGCTCGGTCGCCGCCGCGAACCGGCGCGGGGATACCCACAGGCCAAACCCCGAGCCGGCCGGTCCGCGCGAGCGCAGCGTCGGAGCGACCTCCGACGAGCACGGGGGATCCGCGGTTGCGGAGCCGGGCGGATCGCGGCGGCGTCGATCGCGAAGAAGCGACCGCGGAAGCTGACCTCCTGGCCGGTCATGAAGCTGAGAACGCACTCGAGCGCCTCGGTCGTGCACGCGCCTCGCGTGCACGGGTCGACGCCGCACAGCTCGAGTTCGCGCGGATCGTCGCCGCCGACGCCGACTCCGAACGTAAACCGGCCCGGGGCAATCAGCGAGATCGTGACCAGCTGAGGGCGACCGTCGCGCGATGCCGGAGCGACAGGAGATAGATCCCGGTCTGGACATGCAGCGTCGGATGGGCGCTTAGCAGCGCGACTGCCTGGATCAGGCCGTCCACCCCCTCGCCGCCCGCAAAGCTGACGTGATCGCCAACGGTTACGTGGTCGATGCCAGATGCCACCACAACGTCGCCGATTTCGCCGAGACGGCCTTGCCACTCGCGGAGATCGCGCTCGCGCAACACGATCCCAGCGCACATCGCATCCCGGGTCGAGGAGGTGGTCGGGGAGCACATAAACTGATATGATCTTGGTTCAAGTGAAGCTCGGCGTGACGGCGGACAAACGGCGATTGCAGGACGAGGTCCGGACCTTCCTCGCGGAGCACGGTCAATCATCGGCAGAGCTTCCTCACGCGCTCGACGAGCGGATCGAGGCCTTGCGTGGCTGGCAGGCGCGCTGCTACGAAGCCGGCCACGTCGGTCGCACATGGCCGCGCGAGTTCGGCGGCGGCGGCCGTCCGCCGGTCGAGCAGATCATCATCTGACAGGCGGAACCTACGGTCTGAACCTGTGCGCGTCGCCAACACCCGCCCCGCACCCCGCAACCAGCGAAGAAAGCCTGCTCAGCCCGTGAAAGCCGACCCGGTCAGCGCCCCAGAGTCACCTACGATCATCCACGGAGCCTCGAAAATGGTGATGACGGCGCCGCCGAAGATGGTGATGAAGGGGTGGCGAACGAAAAAACGAATTACGGGTTGGGAGACGAACGACCGAACGACGAAGCCCAAACGTGGGGTCGGGAATGAGGCCTCATCCCTGCCCATTCCGCCAGCCGTCCATGGCCGGCGGGCGACACCCTCTCGCGAACACCCCGCTCCGCCACAAGCACGGGCAGGGCCGGCGTATGGGCTCAGAACCCAGGCGGGTCGTGCGGACGGCCGTGCAACAGGCCGGTGAGCGCGAGGGCGAGCTCCCACGGTGAGGTGGTCGTGCTGAGCCACAGCCGGCAGGTCCCGAGCGCGTCGACCGCGTCTGCCAGCGGCGAGCCAACCGGCCGGTTGTGACCGAGCGCGAGCACGTCGATCGCGTGCGCCCAGCGGCGAGCGCTGCTGGCGACGATCTCGGCGCGGCGCGCGAACGTGCGCAGCCAGCCGCGGACCGTCGCGGGCGGGCGTTCGAGCCGCGCCGCGATCCTGCGGTTGCCCTCTCCCCGCGCCTTGGCCAAGAGCGCCTCGCCGATCACCTCCGTGCCATCGCGCCGGCGCGCGACCGCCCACGCCGGCAGCACATGCGTGGTCTCGCAACGAGTGCAGCACGCCCGACGCGGCCGCAGGGATCGAACCCCGTCGAGCATCCGCACCTCGCGCTCGCGCGCGAACCCCCGCCGCAGCAACGGGCCGTCGCAACCCGGGCAGCACAAACGGCCGGCGGCTAGGTCGGCCCCCACCACATCGAGCTCCACGATCATCGCCAACACGCTCACACCCAGCTTCGGCCACCACGCCCAGCAGGCTCGTGCGGTACCTCACCGACGAACAGGGGCGACTGGTGTTGAAGGACTACCAGACCCGGTCACCATCGGCAGAACGACACCGACATGGTGATCAGGACGGCCGCGCGCGAGTGCGCCCGGGAGACCGACACAAGCCCGCAAATTGCGGAGGAGCAACCCCCGTCGGACTGCTCATCACCGCCACGTTATCGCCGAGGGGCGCGAGCGCGCGGTCACATCATCACGCACCGTGTCGTTCAAAGGCCCCGCGGTCACCATCGAACGTGTCGTGCTTATTGCGCTCGTGGACTTCCTGCGTGACAACGACGAGCGAGTGCGAGGCACGGTGCTCGCCCATCGGCGAGGAGCTGAGCGCCGATGGACTGATACTGCGCAGGCGGCTGCGCGAAGACGAATACGTCACCGGGAGGTGTTCACGTTCTGCTCGTGGTGGTTCGTCGCCGCACTCGTCTCGATCGGCGAGCTCGACCACGCCCGCAGCCCGGAGCCTGACAGAGCGGCTCCTCGCGTACAGCCCGCCTCGGGCTCTACGCCGAGCACCTCGATCCGGCCTCCGGCCGCCCAATTGGCAACTTTCCCCACGCCCTCACGAATCTCGCACTGATCGACGCGCAGCTCAGAGTCATCGGGGCTGTGAGCCACCGACTGACTCGCCCGTTCCGAGGTATCGGCATGTTGTGAGTCACTCCACCGCGACCGGCTAGGCGGAAGTTTTCGTAGGTTGGGGTTGTTGGACCCTGTTGCGGCTGGGGTTTTGCCGCTTGGGAGGGGTGGTTGCTTGGCTACGCGGGTTTGATGTTGATCAGCGTGTAGGCGTCGGCTTGGAGCTCGGTCGGGGTGGTGAGACGGGTGAAGGTGTGTTGGCTTGTGCCGATTCGGATGGTGTTGCGACAGAGGGTGGCGAGGTCGCTGAGCAGGTCTTCGAGGCTGTGGGCGGGATGGCCGTCGGGGGTGCGGGCGCTGCCGGCCTTGGCGATCGCGTCGGGGGAGCGGCGGGCCGGCGCGACGGGGTCGGCGGGCGCGATCGGGGTGTCGTCGCAGAACAGCATCGGCGCGAGCCGGCGGGCGAGCTCGAACTGGACGTAGCAGGCGAGCATGCAGAGGAACACGTGCGCGCGGACGCGATCCTCGAGTCGGTGGTGCACGGGTCGGATCTCGAGCGTGGTCTTCATCTCTCGGAAGCAGCGCTCGTTGACTTTGAGTTGCTTGTAGGCGCGCGCGACCGCGGCCGAACCGATCCGCGAGGCGAGGGTGTCAGTTCTTCCGTGTAAGCTGACTATTTGATAGTAACAGTTACTCCTGGTGTGTCAAGTAGTGACAGTCAGGTTTCAGTTGTCGGGGATGCGGTCACCGAACTCGATTTTGAATGCGGCCAAGGCGGCTGGCCAGTTGAACACGCGCTTCCATTTGGTCTCGGCTTTGGTGATCGCGAGGTAGATCAGCTTGCGGGCGGCGTCCTCGGTCGGGAAGTGCCCGCGGGTCTTGATGATCTTCCGTAGCTGGCGGTGTAGGGCTTCGATCGAGTTGGTGGTGTAGATCACGCGGCGGACGTCGGCGGGGTAGGCCAGGAACGGGGTGATCTGCTCCCAGTGCTCGAGCCAGCTGGCTGAGATCATCGGGTAGCGGTGATCCCATTTCTCGGCGAACGTTGTGAGCTCGTCTGCGGCGTGCTCGGCGTCGACGGCGGTGTAGATCTTGCGCAGGTCGGCGGCGAGCGGTTTGCGGTCCTTGTAGGACACGAAGCGCAGGCTGGAGCGGACCTGATGCACCAGGCAGGTGTGGACGGTCGCGTGCGGGAAGGTCGCCTCGATCGCCTCCGGGAAGCCGGTCAGCCCGTCGACGCAGACGAACAGGATGTCGGCGACGCCGCGGGTCTTCAGATCGGTGAGAACGTGCAGCCAGAACTTCGCGCCTTCGGTCTGCCCGAACCACAGGCCGAGCACGTCACGCTCGCCGTCGAGGTTGACGCCCAGCGCCACGTAGCCCGCCTGGTTTCGGACCGTATGCCCGTCGCGGATCTTCACGATCAGCGCGTCGAGGTAGACGATCGGGTAGACGCGCTCCAGCGGCCGGTTCTGCCACGCCTTCGCGTCGCTGAGCACCGTGTCGGTGATCTTCGAGATCAGATCCGGCGAGACCTCGGTGCCGTAGATCTCCGCGAGGTGTCCCTGGATCTCACGGACCGTCAGACCGCGGGCGTAGAGGCTGATCACGCGATCGTCGAACCCAACCCACCGGGTCTGACGTTTCTTGACGATCTGCGGCTCAAACGTGCCCTTGCGATCCCGCGGGGAGCGGATCCGCAGCGGTCCGTGATCGGTCAGGATCGTCTTTGACGGCTTGCCGTTGCGCGCGTTCCCCACGCCACCGGGCGGCGCCTGATCGGGCTCATAGCCGAGATGCTCGCTCAGCTCCGCCTCCAACGCCCGGTTCAACAGCCGGCGCGTCAACTGCCCCAGCAGCCCGTCTGGGCCCGCGATCTCCTGCGCCGTGCTCGCGCCCGCCAGCAACGCATCAAGGACCTCGTCAGAGATCTCAAGCGGCTGCTCATCGACCCCCGGCCCACCCGGCAGTCCGGGCAACACCTCTCGCCGCTCGACGGTTTCGGATCGCTGCGCTCGCCCTGGGGGCTCGCTCCGCTCCTCGCTCGAACAAGAAATCAGATCTGGATGAATGAATGTGGATGGCATGACCAATCCTTTCGATCACGCTTACACGGTTCCTCCGACACTCCCCGCGAGGCTGGTTCTTGGGTGCGTAGCACGTAGATCCCGTCCAGCAGCGCCTCCTCGTCGATCTGCGCTTGGTTGCGCTCGTAGCCGAAGCTGGCGTCTGAGATCTGCAGAGTGAAGTGCTTGGCCATCTTGCGCTTGTTGACCACCCGGCCGGCGCGCTCGCCGATCTTCCCCGCGCTCGCGTTGCGAAGCGTTCCGCGCTCACCCTCGACCATCTGCCTTACCTTCTCCAGGTCTCGCTCGGTCAGCCTCAAAAGCTCCTGGCGTTTGCGGGCGCGCTCGGCCGCGACCGCCGGGTTCCGGCACACGATCAGCCGCTCTGCGGGGAACTCGGGGGATGAGACCTCGCACAGCCCTTGCTCGTCAAACAGCGAGAGCTGAAAGCCGGGGGCGACTGTCAGCTTCTGGATCTGCGGGGCGCGCAGCGAGGTGATGAACCCGACTCCCTGCTCCTTGAGAACCTTGGTCCTGGCCTCGGTGATCATCCCGCGGTCCCCGACGAACACGACGTGCTCGATCCCGAACGTGTCCTTGACCCGCTCGACCGCCGCTAACAGCGTGGTCGGGTCCCCGGTGTTGCCCTTGTGCACCTCGATCGAGAACGGCTGGCCTTCCGGCGCGCAGCACAGCCCGTAGCTGATCTGTGGCTTGCCCGGCTTGCCGTCACGCGAGTAGCCGACCGCGCCCAGCTCGCAGTGGCGGCCCTCCAGGTAGCTAGAGGACAGGTCATAGAGCACGAACCCCTCCCCGTGCAGGTGCCGGCGGGCGAGCGCTTTCTCGACACGCTCTTGGCGCTCCAGCAGCCAATCCATCGCGGCCAACAACTCGGCTTCGGTGACCTCGCCGAGCGAGAGCTCTTCGGCGAGCGTGGTCTGCCCGATCAGCCGCGTCATCGACAGCTTCGAGCACGCACACAAAAGCCGCTGGACGATCATCGCCACCACCAGGTCGCGCTCGCGGCAACGCTCGCGGCTGATCAGCCGCTCCAGATCGAGATCGCGCAACACGCCGAGCACCGCGGCGACGTGCCCGTGCGGCAGCGACCGCACGATCTCGAAATCATCCGTTGCCAGCATCAACACCTCGCCCGCGAGCGAGCGGCGCAACGCCTCCAGCGCCTCGGCCGGCAGGTGCGAGACGTTCCCGAGGTTCTCATGCTTGACCTTGCCACCCTCGCGGTAGGAGCGCCGCAGCACGTGCGACACGTACTCACGATCTTTGTACCGCGTCTTGATTGTGGCTACATGAACGGCGCCACCCGACCGTCTAGGCACAGGCAGAGAATAGCTGATCCCAGCCGTCCACACAACAATTCTTTGGCTACATCAACCAGTCACAAGAAGCCCGATCGCCCGCGAACACAGGCGATCGCGCCTCAAGACCTCGAAAACTTCCGGCTAGGGCTGGTCCTGCACCGCCGCCAAGTGCTTGTGAAGCTCCTCGATCACGGCCGGGATGACCTCGAGAGCATCGCCGACGATGCCGAGGTCGGCGATCTGGAAGATCGGGGCGTCCCTGTCTTTGTTGATCGCGATGATGCGCTTTGAGTCCTTGATTGCGACGACGTGCTGGGTCGCTCCGCTGATGCCCACCGCGACGTAGACCTCGGGCTTCACGGTCTTGCCGGTCTGTCCGATCATCATGCTGAACGGGACCCAGCCCGCGTCGACGACAGGACGCGAGGCGCCCACGGCCGCATTACCGATCGTCTTTGCAAGCTCGTCCAGAACGGTGAAGTTATGCGCATCCTGTAGCCCGCGTCCGCCGGCCACGACCACCCTCGCTCCCTCCAACGCCGGTCCCGCTTGCTCGTCTGCGTGGCGCTCGACCCTACGCGCCCGCTTGAGCTCGGCCGGGATCGATAGCTCGATCGCGGTGACCCTCGCCTGCCCGCCTGATGGGCGGGCTTCGAAAGCCTTCGCTCGCGGGATGACCAGCCTGGGCTTGGGGCCCGAAAGGATCACGTCAACCATCTTTGTCCCCCCAATGCCGCCCCTCAGATTCCCCGGCCGTCCGGGCCACACGCTCAACGCGACTCGCGTCCGCGCACGATCGGCGGCGAGGAGATCGTCAGCGTTCGTCATCAGCGTGGACCCGAGCATGGCCGAAAGCCGTCCCGCCAGGTCCCGGGAATCGAACGTCGGAGTGAACAGGATCAGCTCCGGCTGATGCTCTCGCGCGAGCTGCGCCAAGGCGTAAGCGGCGGGCTGCGCCAGGTAGTCGTCGTAGACCGGGTCTTCTCCAACGAACACGGTCTGCGCTCCGTGCTCAGCGAGAGCCTCCACCGCCAGACCGGCTCCAGGACCGAGCACCACGACTGCAACGTCGGTGTCCAGTGACCGTGCTTTGGAGAGGAGCTCCAGGCTCGCCTGATCGGGGGCGCCCCCCGCTCTGGTGTCAGCGTAAACCCAGATTCCGGACATCGTCAAGCCACCTTCGCTTCGTGAAGGAATCGCACGACTCGGGCGGGGGCCTCGTCAGCATTCTCGATCAGTTCACCGGCCTGCTTTTCCAGCCCGAACTCGATCGCCGCGACCGCTTGCATCGGTCGGGCCAGATCCGGATCCCGACCGAGGTCAGCCAGCGACAAGCGCTCGATCGGCTTCTTCTTGGCTTGGATCATCGCCCTCACTGACGGATACCGGGGTTCGGCCACAGCGCTGGTGACCGTCACCAGCGCGGGTAGGACGCACTCAATCACGTCGTAGCCGGCTTCAGTCTGCCGTTCGATGACGACGCTCCCGTCCTTGACAAGCAGTTGGCGGGCGAAGGTGGCGGCCGGGATGCCGAGCAGCTCGGCCAGCGCCATCGGCATCGTGCCGGTGGCGCCGTCGCTCGACTCAATGCCGGCGATCACGAGGTCAAAAGGCTGGCGCTCGATCGCGGCGGCCAGCACCCTGGCGGTAGCGAGAGCATCCGCTCCCTCGAGCGCATCATCCGTGACCAGGATCGCCCTGTCCGCCCCCGTTGCGAGAACTTTCGCCAACGTGCGCACCGCCCGCTCTGGTCCCATCGAAAGCGCGATTACGGCACCGCCTGCCTCGTCGACGAGTCGGCGGCCGATCGCCACAGCCGGCTCGCCGGCCGGGTCGGTGCCGCCCTCACCGGTCTCGCGTCTGAGGCGGAAATCCGGCCCGATCTCCGGCGGATTGCCGGACGGGTTCGGGACATGCTTGGTCAGGACGATGACGTTCATGTCGTCACTTCCTCGGTCGGCGACGGCGAGGCGCCTGCGTCGCGATCGTTTCCAGGCTTCGATCGAGACGGTCTCTGATCGAAGCTGCGCCATAGGTACGGAACCGGGTTGCCTGCGTTGAACTGGCGGACGACCTGGTTTGCTTCGAGAATCGCGTGCGTCAGGCGACGCGGAGATCCGCAATCCCCGATCACCGCGAGCGCGGCAACTTTGCCCTCGAGCTGGTCCACGATCTCGTCGTTGACGCGCATCTGGGTCCTGACCACCGCGAGCTCGGCGCTGATTTCAGACGGTTCCCCAGTGATCGAGTCCGCGAGGGAAACAGTCGTTCCTTGCACGGATGTGACGGTGACAAACGGCCGGAATCGAACCCCATTCCCGCGCAGACGCTGTAGGGCGCCGGCAGCGCTTTCGGGCGGAATGCCGAGGCCGATGCCGCGCGCGCCGGTTAGCAGCTCAACGCTGGCGCCTCGTTCAGCGAGGTACTCGGCCGCGCTGACGCCGTGCCAGAATCCGCTCAGGTCGTCGACCACGATCGCCCGTGAGGGTATGTCTTTCACCGTCCCGCTCAGCAGATCCCACACTGTTACCACCGCCGCCGTTGAGTCCACCGGGAACGAAGGTGCAACGGGAGCGGCTCCGGTGGCGGCGATCACAAGGTCCGGGGCGTCCGACAGGACCGTCGTCTCGGTCGCGGCCTTGCCTAGACGGATCTCGACGCCGAGCCGCTTGACCTCGCGCTCGAGATAGAAGATCACGTCGAGGAGTTGCTCGCGGGTTGGAGCAGCCGCGGCCACTCGCACCTGGCCGCCGACGACGTCATCTCGCTCGTACAGGACGACGTCGTGCCCGGACTCTGCCGCAAGTCGAGCGGCCTCGAGTCCGGCCGGGCCCCCACCTGCCACCACGACACGCCTGCCGGTGGCGCTCCGGCCTGCACCGGGCCCCCACTCCGCCTCCCGTCCCGCACGAGCATTGACCGCGCACGTAAGTCCGCCCGGCGATATGCGGCAGTCCTGGACGAATCCCACGCACGGACGGATCTGCTCCGCGCGGCCGGTTCGCGCCTTGTTCGCCCACTCGGGATCGGCGATCTGCGCCCGGCCGATGCCGATGAAATCTGCCTGCCCGGCGGCCAGCGCCCGCTCGGCGAGGTCCGGGAGGCGAAAGCGCCCGGCGGCGATCACGGGGACGTCGACGATCTGCCTCACGGCCTCCACCAGCGGGAGTGCGAAACCTTCCTCGAAGCTTGAATCCTTGACGTAGGCGTTGCGCATACCGACGGTGATCGACAGGTAATCGACGGGCGCGGTCGACTGCAGGAGATCGACGATCTCCAGCGTGTCGTCGAGCGTCATCCCGTCCGGGGTCTGCTCGTCAGCGCTCAACCTGACGCCGACCGGAAGCTCCGCTCCGCACCGCGCACGAACCTCTTCCACTACCTCGACGAGGAGGCGCGTGCGGCCCTCCAGGGTGTCGCCTCGGTACGCGTCAACCCGTCGGTTGGAAGCTTGCGAGAGGAATTGAGCGATCAGGTAACCGTGCGCAGCGTGGATCTCGACGCCGTCGTAACCGGCGGCTTGGTAGTTCTCCGCCGAGGACCCGAACGCATCGATGATCATCCGCAGCTCAGCGACGGTCATCTCGTGGGGAACGTCCAGGTTGCGTGGCGAGGCGATCGGCGAAGGCGCCAGCGGGATGTAGTTCGTCAGCCCGCCCGGCTGCTCACGACCCAGATGAAGGATCTGCCCGAAGATGCGGGCGCCGTGTTGCTGCACGGCTTGTGCGCGCCGGCGAAGCATGTCGATGCCGGTCGCGTCCCAGACCTCGGTCAGGATCCGTTCGGGAAACAGCGAGGTCTCGTGCACGACCGCGCCCGCGGTGACGATCATTCCCACGCCTCCGCGCGCTCGCTCCTCCTGGAACAGGACATCCCGCTCGGTCACGTGGCCCATGTCGATCAGGCTCGTGCCCATCGGCAACTGGACGACCCTGTTGCGGACGGTCACGGATCCGATCGTTCCGGGTGAAAACAGATATGGATAGGGAGAGGTCATGGCGTTAGTCGTTTGCCGTTACGGCGTCGAGCAGTTGCGCGAATTTCCGGCGTGCGGCTTCGTGCCGGGCCGGCACGTATTCGCTTGGAATTCCGTCCTCCGGCGGCTGGTAGTCCTTCAGGATCCGACGCGCCACCGATTCCCGATGGACCTCGTCGGCGCCGTCATAGATCCGCGCGGAGCGTGCGTCGCGGTACATCTTCTCAAGCGGCAGGTCCGTCGAGTAGCCAAGACCGCCGTGCGCCTGGATCGCTCGATCGATCACGTCGTGCAGGACTCGGGCGCCGAAGTACTTGATCATCGAGACATCCCGGCGTGCGGCGCTACTGCCCAGCGTGTCGATCTTCCATGCGGCGTGCAAGGTCATCAGTCGAGCAGCCTGCATCTCGGCCGCGCTGTCGGCGATCCAGTTCTGGATCGTCTGTTTGTCCTTGAGCAGACCGCCGCGGACCGGCCGGTATGTCGCTCGCTCGCAGAGCATGTCGAACGCCCGGCGCGAGACTCCGAGCCAGCGCATGCAGTGGTGGATCCGGCCCGGGACCAGCCGGTGTTGCGCGATCACAAAGCCGTCGCCCTCCTCGCCGAGCAGGGCGTCGGGGGGAACCCGGGCGTCCTCGTAGAAGACCTCGGAGTGGCCACCGAACGTGCCGAACGACTCTAATGGATGGGCCATCGTCGGCACGTCGCGGGCGATGTTCACGCCCGGTGCATCGGCTGACACGATGAACATCGACGCCCGCCTGTGCGGGGGCGCGTCGGGGTCGGTCACCGCCATGACGATCAGGAAGTCGGAGATTGAGGCGTTGGAGGAATACCACTTGTGTCCGGTGATCACCCATGAATCGCCGTCCCGGACGGCCCGGGTGCGCAGCTGCGTGGGATCGGATCCCGGGGTCTCTGGCTCGGTCATCGAGAAGGCCGACTTCATCTCCCCGGCGAGGAGCGGCTCCAGCCACCTCGCCTTTTGCTCCCGGGTCCCGGCGAGCGCGAGGATCTCCGAGTTACCGGAGTCCGGCGCCTGACAACCGAACGCATGCGGGGCAAACGGCGAGCTCCCGAGGATCTCCTGCATCAGCCCCAGCTTGACCTGCCCGAACCCCTGCCCCCCAAGCTCCGGCGAGAGGTGGGCCGCCCACAGGCCTTGGCGCTTCACCTCGGCCTGTATCGGCGAGTAAATCCGATCCAGCTGCGCTTGGTTGATCTCCTCGAAAATCGTCTCGATGGGCCAGACCTCCTCGCGCACGAACGCCCTCATCCATTCCAGCTTGCGCTCGAACTCCGGTTCGGTGGAGAAGTCCCACGACATGAGCAAACCACCCTCTCTGCCTCGAGCGCTGAGGATTTCAGCATCGCGGCCCGTTGCCAACTAAGCTGACTTCGCTTCATTATGCTACGCTGCCAAGACTGGTCAAGGCCCGCCCGCACACAAATGGCGGAAGACCCCGCCGCCACGCCGCGGCGAACTACTGCTCGATGACCGGGTTGCCCGGGGCCTGCCGAGGCCGCTGCGCGACCATCCGCGCCGACGAGACTTCTCGTACACGTGCGCGAACGTGATTTCGTAGGGCGAGGCCCGCATGCTCGACCGACCCCAAGTGGACCACGAAACCTCGCAGCATTCCCTTCGCCTGGCAGACGAGCGAGCCGCGTTGTCTTGACCTGATTTCAGTTCGTATGCTAGCGTTGCGTGTGCCACGAGTCTCCGCCTCGACGCGGGCAGGTCACGCCCGCATGAACGAACCATGGCAATCGATGGATGAGGAGAGCTGATGTCGATCTTGGTTTTTCAGCCGGACGCCGAGCGCTACTATGCGGAGGGCTACTGGAGGTCAGGTGACCTGTGGGGCGAATTCGCCTCGCGCGCGAGCGTGGCGGCGGGCAAGACCGCGCTTGTAGTCGGCGAGGAGAGCATCACCTATGAGGAACTCGAGCGCGCCGGTGTCGCGCTGTCGGCGAGGCTCGCTGGAAGCTCGGTTCAGCGCGGAGATGTGGTGCTCCTGCTGGGCCGTAACTCGATCGAGGCGGCGGTTGCGCTGCTCGCGTGCTTCCACCGCGGCGCGATCGCGGCGCCGTTGCCGCCGATGTTTGGTGCCGCGCAGCTGTCAGCCCTCGCTGCCCAAGCGGGCGCTAAGGCCTTGATATCTTTCGGTGGCGACGCCGAGATCGCGAGGCGCGAGAGCTTGCGCGGCCAGATCCCGCTCGCGCTGGCGCTGCGTCCCGACGACACGCGCGACCTCGTCGCCGAGCGCCCGCAGGTGAGCCGGCAGTCGATCGAGGCCGACGAGCTCGCGCTCCTGCTTCACTCCTCAGGCACAACCTCGGCGCCCAAGGGGATCATGCACTCGAGCAACACGCTCCGCTACGCGGCCGAGCAGATACTCGAGCGTTGGGAGCTGACGCCGCAGGACACACACTTGGTGGTTTGCGAGTTCGGCTTTGTCGGAAGCCTGGTGTTCGGATACCTCGCGGTCCTGCTATCCGGCGCCACCGGCGTGGTGCTGCCCCGTTGGAACGCCGAGGGGGCATTGCGACTGATCGAGCAGCACCGCTGCTCATACGTGCTATTCATGCCGACGCACGGCGCGGACGTCCTTCAGGCGGGCCGCGAGTCCACGAGAGACTGGTCGAGCCTCCGCGTGCTGGTCGCCACGGGGCTCTCGGAGCAGCAACGGATCGCGATGTACGAAGTCTTCGGCCGTCCCCCTCTGGCCGACTACGGCCTATCCGAGATTCCGGGGCATATCTCACACCGGCTCTCCGAGCCGCGGGAGAAGATCATCAAGACCGAGGGTGTCCCGTTCCGTGGCACCCAGGTCAAAATCGTCGACCCGGACGGTGAGCCCCTGCCCCCCGGAGAGGTGGGCGCAATTGTCGTCAACGGTCCCAGCCGATTCCTTGGCTTTCTCGCCAACGAGCAGTTGACTCGAGAGTCACTGACCTCGTGGGGGGGCTACCTGACCGGCGACGTAGGTTATCTAGATGACGACGGGCAGCTCGTATACATGGGGCGCAGCAAGGACATCATCCGCCGCGGCGGCGTCACGCTCGTGCCCGCCGAGATGGAGAAGGTCATCTTGCGCCACCCGTCGATCCGCGAGGTCGCCGTCGTAGCACTGCCGGACGATCGACTGGGCGAGCGAGCGTGCGCAGCCGTGATTCTCGAGGCGAGCAGCGAGGCACCGAGCCTCCCCGAGCTGCAGGAATTCCTCACGACCGAGGGCATGTCGAAGTACTCATGGCCAGAGTCGATTGAGGTCTTCGAAGAGTTTCCTCGAACCTCATCGCTGAAGCCGATCAAGCGGGACATCGTCAAGCTGATCGTCGATCGCGCCGGTGCGACATGCTGAGAGCAGCCTCCGACCCAAACCAAGGCAGGCGCCGATGAGCTTCTTCGAGCGGTACCTCGCGGCACTGGATGGACCCGACCCAACTCGTCTCTCCACCTCGTCGCCGGCGACGTCAGGTTCGCGATCCAGTGGGCGGCCGGCGTAGACCGAAACAGCCACCAGATCGTGGGCGGCCGCGACGAGCTGCGGGCCTTCATCGACGCTGGCAACATGGAGGGGTGGGCCCACTACGTGTTGGGCTCCGCCCGCGACGGCCAGATCGAGTTCCCGCTAGGCGAGACGCGCCACGACACCGGCGAGCGGATCGGGACGTTCCTCGCCGTCGCGGAGCTCGACGCGGACGGTCGCATGAGGAGGCACCTGGTCGCGCGCACGCCCGCGATCGCGTTTGGTGCGTCACGGCGAGGACCATGTCAGCGCGAGGAGGCGATTTAACCGTGGCCAGCAACATTTCAGAGAAGCAAGCTCGCGAGGTCGCCGAGGCGGCGCGCGAGTCGGAGTGGACGCTGCCGCGTTTCGGCGAGAGCTGTTCCTCGCCACCTTCCGCCTTGACCTGATCCACTCGCAGCCGCGGTTGGCCCGAGCCGGTGGCGAAAGGGCGAGCGTTTCCTTTCACAACTGCGCGAGTTCTTGGAGACTGTAGGCGTTCAGTCCTCCGGCTCAGACGAGCGCGGCGAATGGGTCGCCGCGGCTGTGGGTGACGAGGAGTTCGCGTAGGTAGGCGAACAGTGAGCGGCCTTGAAGGCGGCATGTGGCCGCGGCGGAGAGGACGCGTTCGGCGAATCGTTCGCCGTCGGTGCTGGACGTGCCCTGCGAGAGTTTTCGGTGGATGACGAAGAGCCGGAAGGCCAAGATCCAGGAGCGCACCCGCGAGGTCCAGCGGGTCGAGAAGACCTTGCAGGACGCCGGGATCAGGCTCTCGTCGGTCGCCTCCGAGGTGCTCGGCGTGTCCGCGCGGCGGATGCTTGAGGCGTTGATCTCGGGCAGCTATGACCCGGAGCTGCTCGCCGATCTGGCCAAGGGCTCGCTGCGCAAGAAGATCCCCACGCTGCCCGAAGCACTCCACGGCCGCTTCACCGGCCACCACGCACTCCTGATCGGACAGATGCTCGCCCAGATCGACTTCCTGGACGAGACGATCGCCACGCTATCTGCGCAGATCGAAGAGCTGACCCGCCCCTTCTCCCGTGAGCTGGAGCTGCTGGACACGATCCCCGCGATCGACCGGCGGGCGGCCGAGATGCTGCTGGCCGAGATCGGGCCCGATATGAGCCGCTTCCCGACCGACGCGCACCTCCCGTCCTGGGGCGGGATGTGCCCCGGCCAGCGCGAGTCCGGCGGCAAAGGGCGCTCCAGCCAGGCGCGCATATGTTGCGCGCAACATATGCGCCGCTATGTTGCGCGCAGAACTATGTTGCGTACCCCGCTGAGCGCGAAGGCGCATCTGGCTGCTTGCGTGCTGACCGCGGCCTGTGGGAAGGCCGCGTTTCCGATCGTATGAGTCGTCAGCGCAACATATTTTCGGCTGGTTTGACATCGCGACCGTCGCGCTGCGGTCCGACCATGAGTCGCTCGACGGGGCTGACATGTACGTTGAGACCAGCACGGAACTCAAGCGATGCGTGCTCGATCGCGTTGGGGCGCCGAATCGCCAAGCCTGGCCGGTGTCGCACCAGCCGCGCCGCGCGCGTGGCTCGAGAGCCGTCAACCGCACCGAAATTATGTTGCTCTGGTGAGCCCCGATCCCCCTGCAACGGCGCCCACATTGGGCCGAGGGCAACATAGTTCTGCGTGCAACATAGATCCGCAAAGGGTCCAAGTGGCTGCGGGGAACCCTGACCGAGTCCGCCAAGGCGGTCGTGCGCACCAAAGGCACCTACCTGTCCGCGCGCTATCACCGGATCAAGAGCCGCCGCGGGCACGCCAAATCGACTATCGCGACCGCCCACAAGATCCTCACTGCCGCCTACCACGTCCTCCGACCAAGGCGTTCCCTACGACGAGCTCGGCGAAGCGTTGTTCTACCGCCGCGACACCGAGAACACCCCGAACACTACCGCCGCCGCCTCATCCACCAACTCGAACGCCTTGGGCCACAAGGTCACTCTCGAGCCGCTACAGGAGGCCGCCTGACCTAACACCTCCCCCGCGCTGGACGCTATTTTCGATTCAGCTTAGAGACGGAGGTCGCGCACAGCGCGGCGCTAGCGCGGCCGTTTAGTTTAGCGCTCGCGGATTGACGAGATCGACGCGGCTTTCTTGGGTCCGTCGAGGAGCTCGGGAGATACCCCCATCACCGCCAGCTGCCGGTGGATGAAGAAGTCGCCGACGTCTGCCAGGGGCACGGTCCGCGTGGCCGGTACCAGTGCCACACGCTGTTGTACAGCCCCAGAACGGCTCGCGTGAGCAGCCGCGGATCGGCCTCGGGAACCAGCCCCTGCTCCATCCCGCGCGCCAGGAATGTGCTCCATGCGAACTCGAGGTGACGGGTGCGGGCACGCGCCAGCTCTCTGGCCTCCTCCTCCCGAGGCGAGGTGCGGCGGACACCGACCAGAGACCTTGGTCCGCCACGAGCAGACGAGTGCGAAGGACCTCATGGTCGCTGAGGTCGAAGGACGACCGTAGCACTGCGAGGAGCGCCTCGAGGTAGTCGTCGTGCTCGCCGGTGATCCGATCAAACTCGCTCTGGAACCACTCCAGCGCATCGGCGACGATCACGTATAGGCAGTGAAGCTTTGAGTCGTAATAGTGGTACAGCGCGGTCGACCCGATCCCAACGGCCGCCGCCACGTCCGCCCACTTCGAGTCCTCGTATCCGTGCTCGCCGAAGTACTCCGTAGCGGTCTCGAGGATTCCAGCGCGCTTGCTCCGCGAGGATGTACCCGTCGCAGCGCCGTCCTTACGAGCACGCGTGGCCCGGCGAAGCTGCGGCATCAAATCCTTCTCGTATCGACGACCGAGCCACGATGATAAGGCCAGGTGATGTCGGGTTCGTTGATACGGATGACAAGCCGAGGACGGTGTCCCGTGCTCGCGCAGAGCGAGCTCAGACCGCGGTGTACCGACGTCGACCGGCACGTGGCGACGCGACTACTCATGCCGCACGCCCATCCACGCCAGCGCTCCTCCGTCGATCGGGAACACCGCACCGGTGATGAACGCGGCATCGTCGGAGGCGAGGTAGCACGCGAGCTTTGCGACCTCCTCGGGCTTACCTATCCGGTTGATCAGCTGCGGAGCGAGCATCGCGCGCTCGAGCGCGGCCGGGTCCTCAGCTGTGTCCATGAACGCGCGGCTGAGCGGTGTCTCTATCACGCCGGGGGCGAAGCAGTTGCACCGGACGGGCGCGAGGTCGACAGCGGTGACCTTCGTAAGGTGGATCACGCCGGCCTTGGTGGTGCCGTAGACCGGTCCGTTCGAGAAGCCGGTCAGCCCTGAGACCGACGCCGTATTGACGATCGCCGGGCCGCGCTCGGACCGCTTCAGGTGGGGCGCCGCGAACTTCGTCGCCAGCCACACGGCTTTCAAGTTGACCTCGTAGACCGCATCCCATACCGCCTCGGGAAGCGTGGCGACGGCGCACTCCTCGGTGAGCGACGTCTCAATAATCCCGGCGTTGTTAAACAGCATGTCGAGACCACCGAAGCTCTCTGCCGTGCGCGCAACCATCGCCTCGATCTGGTCGCGGGCGCGAAGGTTGACCTCGATCGCCTCCGCGTCGGCACCGGCTACGCGGACCATCGCGACAGTCTCCTGCGCATTGGCGACATCCAGGTCCGCCACGGCGATGGCAGCCGCGTTTTGGCGCGCCATCTCGAGGGCGATCGCCCTGCCGATCCCCTGCCCCGCCCCCGTCACGAGTCCAACCTTACCATCGAGCATTTTCTGTCCTCCGATTGACCAGACCGCCAAGACAAGCCCGCCGTTCGGGCTCATGGTCGCCCCGATGAAACACGAGACATACGTCCGAGATCGCCGATCGGCCTTGTGGGCGCGATCTAGGAGCAGCGTAGCGGTGGGTCGACCCAGAGGACGGCGACCCTCACCGAAGGAGTAAACCTGCCGGTCGGGAGCGTAGTGCTCCACTGAGACGCGCTACTCGGGGTCAGGACCCAGGGGCCCAGATACTCGGTGCTCGGCTTATGAACGCCATGGGCCGCGCTGGGCGTGCGACCAAAGAGACCCCCGAGGGCTGGGCCGGTATCTGCAAGCGCGGCACCCCAACACCCGAGGACTCCGCTCGAATGCGTCCGGCCGACGAAGACCTCGCGGTGACCTCGCGGCTCGCGACAGCAGCCCGATTCCACCGACGCGGTGCCGGGACTAGGCCTCGGGGGTTTGGACTATGAGCCGCGCGACGTCACGCTGTGGGCGTCCTCAGATCGTACGTGCACGTCGACCTTCGTCCACCAGGGGCGTCCCGCCTGGCGTGGGGCTCAGAATGGGTGGCCGTTGAAGCCATCACCCACGGGTCCGTGGTCGAATGGGACTGCTTTTGCTCGGCCAGCCCACATTGCGCCGACGGCTGCGGCTGGGCGCGTTCGCCGGGGCTGGATCAGCGCGGCGGACTCAAATACACGATCCCCGGTCCAGCCCTCGGCCACCGCGCTTCGGTTCACGCGGCATTTTTTTCATGCTCAGTCGAAGTCACGTCAATCGGCAAGCGGACCAGAATCCGCCTGGTCCCGGCCCGCGACTGCTCACCCGAACAGTCCTCGGTTTCAACACCAGTGTGTGGCACTGGGAGCGCACATCGGGAACCTCGTCCGCCGGAGCAGCGTCGGTGGCCCGGTGAAGTCAAGCCTGCCCGGCGAGGTAACGCTCGCGCAACTCGCGCTTGAGGACCTTGCCGGTCGGCGTGCGCGGCAAGTCGTCGACGAAGTCGATCGAGCGTGGAAGCTTGTAGCCGGCCAGCCGCTCGCGAGCGAAGGCAAGCAGGGCCGCCCCCGAGACCGGGCAGTCGTCGCGCACGATCACGAGCGCCTTCACCGCTTCGCCCCAGCGTTCGTCGGGCACGCCGATGACGGCCACATCGGCGACGTCGGGGTGCTGGGCGAGCACCTCCTCGACCTCGATCGGGTACACGTTCTCGCCGCCCGTGATGATCATGTCCTTCACGCGGTCGGTGAGGAAGAGGTAGCCCTCTTCGTCGACATAGCCGCCGTCGCCGGTGCGCAGCCAGCCGTCCGATGTGAGCGCGGCCGCGGTCCCCTCGGGGCGGTGGAAGTACCCCGCCATCACGTTGGGCGCGCGCAGCCAGACCTCTCCCGCGGTGTGGGGGGAAAGATCCTCTCCTGTCGCCAGATCGACGATTCGCATCTCGACCCACTCGTACGGCCGCCCGGCCGAGCGCAACAGGTGCTGCCGCGGCCCGTCTGCGTCGTGGTCGGCGCCGTCGAGGTGGACGACGCCCCCCGTGGTCTCGGTCAGCCCGTACAGGCCGATCATCTCGCAGCCGAAAGTGCGCACGGCCGCCCTGAGCGTCGTCGTCGTCATCGGCGACGCTCCGTACACGATCGAGCGAAGGGCCGAGTAGTCGCGCTCGGCGGCGCCTGGCACGGTCGTGAGCATCTGGAGCATCGTCGGGACGAAGATCGGATTCGTCACCCGTCGTACCTCGAGCGTCTCAAGCACCTGGCGTGCGTCGAACTCGCTGACGAGGATCGTCGTCGCACCGTGCCAGAGGCCGCAGTAGACCCACCCGATGCCGCCGATGTGGAACAGCGGAAGCGGCGTGAGGCTGATCGTGTCCGCGTCGAACCCCCAGCGTGAGGAGGTCGTTGCGGCCGCGGCGAGGTTGCGGTGGGTTGTCAGCACGCCCTTCGGCACGCCTGTTGTTCCAGATGTGTACATCTGCACGATGACGTCGCCCGGGTCGCCGCCGCCACCGGGGTCGACCGCGTCGTGCGCAGCTAGCCATGGCTCGTAGGCCTCGGGGTGCTCGCCGGCGACGACGCGCAGGCCGAGCCGTCCGGAGGCCTGCGCCACGAGATCCTCCGCCTGTCTCCGCGTAGGCGGCATCCGCGATCAGGAGCGGCGCCTGCGCGTTCTCCAGCACTCCCCTGAGCTCGCGCGGCGACAGCCGCCAGTTCATTCAGCGGCACGATGACTGTCCCGACCTTGCTCGCGGCGCACAGCAGCTCAATGACCTCCAGCGCCGAACGGCCGAGATACGCGACGCGGGCGCCTTGGTCAAGGCCGGAGGCCAGGAGCGCCTGGGCCAGACGGTTGGAGCGCTCGTCGAGCTGGGCATACGTCAGCTCGCGCTCGCCGAGCCGCAAGGCCACGACGCCGGGGTGCAGCTCCGCTACTCGGCGGATGACGTCGGCGACCCGGACGCCAGCGTTCGCCGCAATGTCGCCGATGTCCACTGCGTTAGATGTCATCGGCGACCCCCGCCCTCATCGAGGACCACTGCTTCTGCACCGAGTGCGACGACAGCAGCATGAGGTCGCGCAGCGCGCCGGCCTGGTCGCGGACGTGGTCGCTGAGGAGCGCATCCGGATCGAAGCCGAGCGAGCGGAACATGGCGATTGTCGGCTCCTGGACGGCGATGGCCTCTCTAGGTCCATCCTCCTCAGTCCGAGCTCTAGCGCCTCAACCACCACGTGCCGCGCGAGCGTGCGTCCGATGCCGCGGCCGCGGTGCGCGGGATCGACGATCAGGCGCACCTCGCCCACGTGGCTTGACCAGCCGTTGAGCGGCACGACGGAGAGCCAACCGACCACGTCGCCGTCTTCGATCGCGATCGCACGAGCCGCGCCGGGTTGCGTCCAGGCGTCGAGCACCGCCGGGTCATCGACGTCGCCCTTGAAGAACATCCGGTCTGCCTCCGGCACACGTCCCAGGAAGCGGTCCAGGGCGTCGCGGTCACCGAACTCGAGCTGTCTGATCTCCGTCGCTTCCTTTCGTCTCGGGGCGTGCGTCGCTGTGCGAACCGATCCAGTCCACCAGCCTCGGCAGCGTGTGCCTGAACGCCGAGCGGCCTGTGCCGAAGGTGGCGTGGCTGCCCTGCACGACCATCTCATCGCAACGATCAGCGCGCCCCACGAGCTCGCGCACGCGCTCGGAGGCCCGGTGCGGCACGACCCTGTCGGCGGAGGCCATGACATCGAGGACGGTCGCGCGGGTTGTGGGGAAGTCGATGTCGCGGCCGCCGAGCCGCGAGGATCCCCTCCATGAGCACCGGCGGCGAATCAGATCCTTGACCACGTCGACATGAAGGCGCCTCCGTCGGGTAGATAGAGGTGTCCCGTTTCCGTCAGTTCTATGAGCCTGGCTCCCGGGATGCCTGCGGCGATCATGCGCCCGTTGTCAATCGGGGATCAGCTGATCGTGCCGGCCGTGGACGACCCGCGTCGGCGCGGCGATCCGGTCCAGCCCCCGTAGCAGTCGTGTAGTGCCGCGGCCCTCATCTGCGCCCGATGCGCCTGCGCGGAAACGGATGCGCGAGGCGCTGAGCGATGCCCTCGGCGATCTGCTCTGGGGGCTCCGTGCGGCAGCGCTCACCGTAGCTGAACCGCACCGACGTCCACGCAGCTTCTTCGTGTTGATCCACAGGCGCCAGCGCAGGAACGCAAGGAGATCCCGCTCTGGACGGCGGGCATGCGGCCCTCCGGCATGCGTGGCGCCCAGGACGAGCGATCGGACGCACTCCGGATGGCGGAGCGCCAACTGCTGAGCGACCCATCCCGCCGAGCGAGATGCTGTACACGTGCACCCGTTCGACGCCCGCCGCATCCAGGACCGGCACGGCATCATCGGCCGTCGTCTCGGTGGGGAGGCATGAAAGAGCGCTCGCCAGCGACCGACGCCTCGCGCGAGCACCGGTACCGTCCGCCACCACGCTCCACCACTGAGGCCGAGACCCATGATCAGAAGCACGGAGGGCCCGATCCGCTGCGCTCCCAGTGCAGGCGGTGCAGCCAAAGCCGTACCAAGCGTCGCGTTCAGCAGGTCCGTGAGGAGGTGCGACCCGGCTCGGGTTGCCGACCCGTACCCTTCAATCCAGACGTGGCCCAGCCCGCGGAGCAACCCATCTTCGAGCGAAGGCATACCGCCTCAAGGCTACTAGAGTTCAGTTTAACCCGACGCGCGATCGGCCGCTCAACGCTCCGTTTCGCTTGCGCGCAAAGGGAAGACCTCTGGCTCACTTTGCGTACACCAAACTAGTTATCACTAGCGAGCGAACCTCATACCGCCGAGCGGTTGCGCGGGGCGGCCCGTAGAACCAGTACGGCTGAGGTTGTTCGGTCCGCGTCGCACGGCGACGTCCTGTCAGACCGACAAGCATGGCAAGCTGTGGGGCAGGTCGCGGTAGGGACAGCCCTTCGGTCGGGTCGGGACCTTCGTCCACACCGGCCTCGGGCTGCCCCCCGCGCAGATCCCAGCGTGCGGGACTACCGCACTGGGCTCCTGCCTTGGGTGGTAGCGGCGAAGCGCTGCTCGGGCCAGGGATGCAGGATCTGGGGCAGGGGTAGCCATCGGTCAGCCAGGCGCCTCATCCGCTCCCATGTAAGCCGGTCGTGCTGGCTGCGACGCCGAAGCGTCAACAGCCAGTTCCGGGTGATCTGGTCGCGGAAGGCGGAGAGCGCCTTGCTGTTGTCGGGGTCGGGTGGCCGGGGGCATCGCAGCCCCCGGCTCCCACAGATCCCGGCGTGACACTCTCGCGTCACCGGGCTCTTCTCACCAGCCAGTCAGACCGAGCGAACCCACTGCCATTGGGCGAACAGACGGGGCTCTCTTTCGAGTAGCCCGGTCCACCACCGCTTGAACCGCTTGTAGGTCCGCAACCGTCGATACTTCTTCCCAGCCCAGCGCATCAGGCAAGTGTTGACGCGCCGTAGGATGGGATACATCTCCGTCCGGTAGTACCGGCCGTAGTAGTGCATCCACCCAGCGACGATGGGGTTCAGCCATCGCACCAGGTCGTCCAGCGTCAGGTCGGTGCGCCGGTGAATCCGCAACTCGCGGAGCCGGTCGCCTTTGGCTTTGAGCGCCTCGGGACTGATCGCAGGCAAGAACGAGGTGAAACTCACGCCGCGCTTGTTGCGCGCCTCCCGTGGCCGGAAGGCGAACCCGAGGAAGGTGAAACTGGTGTGCTCGTGCTTTCCCCGACGGTTGCTGTCCTTGCAATAGACGACGTGCGTCTTGTCGGGGTGAAGCCGTAGGCCCACATGTTCCATCCGCGTAGCGATCCCGGCAAGCACGACCTCAGCTTGCCGCCTGCTCTTGCAATGCACGACAACATCATCGGCATAGCGCTCAAAGGGACAATCCGGATGATTCCGGGCCATCCATGTATCGAACGCGTGGTTCCTCTCCCCCCGCTCACAGAACCGTACTGACAGTCTCCCTTACGGCTCTTGCAGGCCGACCTTTCGGTGGCGGCGTCCCTGCCAGTGCACGATAGTCCGGGCTCCCGCTGTTTGACAGCGGCGAGCCGGCCCACGCACGGCGGGGCTGTACCTGAGTCGTTTGAACTTGTGCCTTGCCCATCGAACGAGATGCTGATCGATGCGCACGGCGAGGAAGCGCAGCTCGGAGCGGTAGAAGGCTCCGTATAGCCGATCCAGCCGCGCACTTGTTCGTTTATCTCGATGGCGAGGCTGGACAGGTCCGTCGTGCTGCGGCGCCGCAGATGCCACGCCCTGATCGTCAGGCTGAGCGCCTTTCGTGCCCCGGGCGCGATCGCTGGAGCGAAGCTCACGAAGCAGCCTCGCGGTCCTCGCGCCACACGCCCCCGGAAGGTGTAGCCCAGAAAGTCGAAGCTGGTGTGCTCCGCGTCTCCCGGACGATTCGCGTCTTTACAGAACACGACCTTCGTCTTCGCGAGGTTCAACTCAAGACCAAGGGCCTCGAGTCGCTTGGCGATCTCAACCCACAAACGTCGGGCTTGCATCTCAGTGTCACAGTGCACGAGGACATCATCCGCGTAGCGCTCAAACGGGATGCCCGGGTGCTCCCGAGACATCCACATATCGAACGCGTAGTGCATGAATGCGTTCACCAGCAGAGGGGAGATTGGCGACCCTTGCGGGGTACCTCGCTCCCGAGCAACAAGAGTTCCATCGGGCATCTGCATCGGCGCTTTCAGCCACCGCTCGATGTACAACAGAACCCACCGCTCCTGGGTGTGATGAGCTACCGCTTTGAGCAACAGATCATGCGGCACGCTGTCGAAGAACGCTCGGATGTCAAGATCCAACACCCAACCCTTCGCCCAGCAGCGTCGGCGAGCCACAGCCAGTGCGTCATGGGCATTACGCCCAGGACGATAGCCGTAGCTGTCGGGGTGGAAGATCGGCTCAAGCTTCTCTCCCAGCAGCATCGCCGCTGCGGTCTGGGCTACCCGGTCAGCCACCGTCGGCACCCCGAGCACCCTGACCCCCTCCCCATGATCCTTCGGTATCTCAACCGCCCGCACCGGCGAGGGCATGTAACTACCCGCGCTCATCCTGTTCCACAGCTTATAGAGGAGATCCCCCTCGCGGCTCTCGAACACGGTGGTGCTTACGGCGTCCACGCCCGGCGCTCCGCCCTTGGACCGAACCTTCTCCCACGCCTCGAACACGAGGCGCTTGCGAATCTCAAACGACTTCACCGTCGCCTTTGCTCCCCCCATCAACTCCTCCCCGACCAGCGGGTTGGCGTCTGGGTGAGCTGGCCTGCCCGGCCCCTTCGCTCCAGCCCCATTACAGGACCTTCACCGCTACTACGAGCCGGTCCGCCCCTGCGCCTCGCGGTACTCTGCCCCAGACGGTTTCTGCCGCCCAGGGTCCTCCCTCTCGCGGCCAAAGGGCCACCAGCCCCACGACTTGGCCGTCGGTATCGAGACACAGGTTCTCCTCTTCCATGCCAGCGCCCACGACGAGCTCACGCCACCTTAACACCGAGCACCGCCAGAGCGACACGCAGGCCGCCCTCTGGCTACACCGTGCCCAAAGCAAGGTGCTCTCCCGGAGATATGCACCAACCCCGGTTGCGATGCTGTCAATTGTTTTTCGATGCGTCAGCAGTGGTTCAACCACGTTCGTCTTCTCGTCGCATACCTGACCCGCTGACAGCGAGCCGTTTCCGTGGTCGCTTCCCACACCGGCTTTTGACCGGCATGACACCACGGCGGTTTGGGCTCCCCGCCTGCACGGCGAACCCGGAGGGCCAAACCTCCATCACTAGCACAGCACAGTTCACAAAACGACCTTCTACATCGCTTCACTTCCCTATGAGGACACACTGCATGAACAGATTCACCAGGATCGGCGAGACCGCCGACCCTTGCGGAGTTCCCTTGCCCCGCTCGACAAGGATGCCGTCCGGGTACTGAAGCGGGGCAGCCAGCCACCGCTTCACATACAACAGCACCCAGCGGCAGTCGGTGACCGCCTGCACCGCCTTGACGATGAGGTCCCACGGCACTTCGTCGAAGAACTTCTGGACGTCGAGATCGATCGCCCAGTCGTGCTTCCAGCACCGCGCCCGGCATACCTCCACCGCATCCAACTGCGAGCGTCCCGGCCGATAGCCATAGGAGTCAGGGTGAAACCGCGGTTCCGCCCTCTCCCCCAAACGCATGGCCACGACCGTCTGCGCGACCCTGTCTGCAATAGTCGGCACACCTAGCAAACGGACCCCGCCGCCATGCGGCTTTGGGACCTCGACCGCCCTGACCGGAGGTGGAAAGTAAGAACCAGAGCTCATCCTGTTCCAGATCTTGTACAGGTTGTCCTTCAGATCGGCTTCGAACTCGTCCAGGTCCTGCCCATCCACACCGGGGGCGCCCTTGTTCGCCTTGACCTGCCGCCACGCCTCCCACACCATCAGCTTGGGAATCAGGAACGGCTTGTCTTCGGGCTTTGGCATGTCTTCTCGCTTCCTCCCAGGACCCAAGGGCCCCGGTTGATCGAAACAACATTCCTGGTGAGCCGGCCCCTTCGCTCCACCCCCACCCCAGCAAGCAGGGACTTCACAGCTAATACGAGCCGGTCCGCCAGCGAGCGCCGCATCGGTACTCAGTGCCTACGGTTTCTGCCTCGGCACGCTCCCTCCAGCGACCTTTAGGGCCTGCGACCCCGATCGTCATATCGACGCTCGCCTTCTCACGTTCCGTGCAAGAGCCGCAGACCAGGATCACGCCGCCTCTACGCCGGACACCGCCTGGCCAGGAACGCGGGCACCCGCCAAGCTCATCCCGAGGATGCAGTGGCTCCCCGGTTTCGATGCCGTCTGTCTACTATTTCGACGCCTCAACGACGACACCCGACCCGAGCATCCGCCCGAACCAGGCGCTTCTGGAACGTCTTCCTGGTCCCCACCTGACCGGGTCAAGCCCAGCCTTTTCCCTGGACGCTCACCACGACAGTCTTTAGCTAACGCAGCTCCAAGGCGGTTTGGCGCCTACCCCCGCAGGGCCGACGCCGGAGGGCCGAAAGCCTCCATCTCTTGCACAGCACCGCTTTCTAGAGTACCTACATGGATCCTCCTTCAGCGTTCGTGACACACCACCGCGTAGTACTGGTAGTGCCCGCGCAGGACACTGGCTAGCCAGCGCCCCTGTTCGGGGATGGGCTGATGCATGCGTCGCCTCATTTCGAGCCGTTTGGCCCGCAGCTTCGCGCGCACCCGTTTGGAGTCGGTAATCCGCTTCAGCTTGAACCGCCCCTTCTTGGTCTTCGCGCACACGTGCGTGAAGCCGAGAAACTGGAACGTCTCAGGCCTACCGAGTCCGCACGCCTCTCGATTCCGGGCGGCGCACCGTCCGAACTCGATCAGCCGCGTCTTCTCGGCGTTCAGCTCCAGGGAGAACTGCGCGAGTCGTTCGCGCAGATCAGCCCAGAACCGCTCCGCGTCATCCCGGTGCTCGAAACCCACCACGAAGTCATCGGCAAACCGCACGATCACCACATCACCATGCGCGTGCCGAGTCCTCCACTGATGCGCCCAGAGGTCGAAGACGTAGTGCAAGTAGACGTTCGCAAGCAGCGGTGAAGCTGAAGCCCCTTGCGGCACGCCGTCCTCGAACGCCGTCCACGTCCCCTCCTCGATGACCCCCGCGGCCAACCATTTCTGGATCAGCCGCAGGACCCTCCGGTCCGCGATCCGGTGCTCCAAGAACCGCTCAAGCCACCGATGGTCGAGGCTTGAGAAGTAGTCGCGGAAATCCGCGTCGAGCACCCAGTTCACGCGCTTTCGATTGATCCCGTACGCGAGCGCGTCAAGCGCATCGTGCGGCTTGCGCCCCGGCCGGAACCCATACGAGAAACCGACGAAATCCTGCTCGTAGATCGCGTTCAGCACCTCCACCACCGCCCGCTGCAGGATCTTGTCCTCCAAGCTGGCGACCCCGAGCGGCCGCAGCCGCCCGTCGGGCTTCGGGATGAACACTCTCCGAGACGGCTTCGCCCGGTAGCCCCCGCGATGCACGCGCGCGTGCAGGTCCTCGAGGTTTTCCTCCAGGTTCTGCCCGTACTCGTGCCACGTCACGCCATCCACCCCCGGTGCGGCCTTCGGCCGAAGCGCGAAGTACGCCGCCCGCAAGCGATCGACGTCGACATGATGCAGGAGCGCCGTGAACCGCGCCTCCTTATCCGTTGCTGCCACTCGGCGCACGCGACCAAGCTCACTGAGCGCGCCCTGCCCGGCACCGGGTCCGGGACGCGTTTCGCCAGCCGCGTTCCCCTTGGCCGATCCCCTTCCCTCCACCGACTCCGCCACCCCGCCCTGGGCGTTGTTCGCCGGTTTCGCAGGTACTACGGGACCGTCCGACTTCTCACGATCGTGCATCACGGGATTACGGCCTTGACCTTCCCCGCACGACCCGCCCATTCCATCACCACGGGCGGGTGACCGTGAGACCTCCCGGTTCTCAGCATGGAGAGATCACGCGCATGCTGGGTTCTCCGACCCCGCGGGGCCCAATGGCGACTCGCGATAACGCCACCACCGGTGTTGCCTTCCGACGTTTGAGACCGCGTCGGCACCCCGGACCGCTGATTTCGAGGCTCAATAGCCCGCCTGCGCGCACCCCGATACCAACGCTTCGCTGCGCCCTCACGGGTCGCCAACGCATGGTCGGGGTCGTCTGACTCGCTAGATCTTCGACGTAGGACTCTTTCATTCCCTTCTCTCATGCCGGTTGTCCGGCGCTTTCCCCAAAGCGCGCCAGCCCGCGTTGCGGACAGACGAAAACGGCTCGCCGCGTGACGAGACTTCAAACCACTCCGCCGCCGGCAAGAACGCCGACGCACAAGCAGGGGATGGAGGGCTCGAACGCCGGCGACACAGGCCCTCGGCGCCACATAGGGTCGTTCTCGCAGGCGGAATCCGTTTTCGTTTGAGCCCGCGAGCATCTTCCTGCGCTGCCGTCATGCCGTCAAGAGCATGGGCTCACAAACTTGACATGAACGCGAGGGTTCCAGCGACCTAGCGGAGCTACTCCGGTGTCCGGGACTTTGCCCGGAACCGGTGGCCCCTTCGGGGCCAGTCTGGCCGATGCGGCCGGTTGACCCGTGCGCCCGGTGGGGCCTACGCCCGGGTTGAGCCCTAGCGCGATGTGAGCCTAGAGTCGGCGGATGACCGACCTGTTCAGCGAGCGGTGCGGCGATCTGCTGACGGGCAGCTATGACTGCCCGGACCGATCGTCCTGAACGCGTATTACTCGATGGGGCACGCGCCGGGCGGCTTCCGGGTGTGGTGGCGGCGTTGGCACGACGACAGCGATGCGCAGTTGGACAACGCGCACCTGATGCGGCTCGCGGGCCGGTTCGCCCGCCGTCTGCGCGCCTCCAGGCGCACGGGATCCCGGTGATCGACTGCAAGGCCGGCGAGCGCAAGCATCGGATCGCCGAGGAGTATCTGGCCGAGCACCCGGAGGTACGCGTGGGCGTGTTCATGATCCTCGTGAACCGGTCGCCGGCGACGGTGTGGAAGGTCGACCGGTCCGCGGCGGGAGTGATCCACCACCTGGAGAAGACCAGGCAGTTCGCCAACCACTACTCGTTTCACATCATCGACCCAACCTGGGGGCATGTGACGATCAAGATCAGCGGCCACCCGCCGTTCGGCGCGCAGGTGATGCTCAACGGCCACGAGTACGTCGCGGCCGCCGCGCGCGCCGCGGGGATCGGCTTCACGAAGGAGGGAAACTGCTTCACACAGGTCAGCGACCCCGAACGGCTGGCTCAGATCGCAGACACCTTGTCCGGACCCGGGACCATAGGGCGCCTGAGCCAGGTGATCGACCGGTGGATCTACAGCGCGTGCCTGTGCTACGGGCTCGGCATCGACGAGCAGCAACACAGCGGCTTTCGCTACGACTACTCGATCTACCAGGTCGAGTACAGCCGCAACCTCGTGTTCGCATCCGGCGCGGTGATGGACCGCCTGTTCAACACGGCGGTCGACCGCACCCACTCCCGGCTTGACGTCCCGAAGGTCCGCACCCTGTTCGGCAGCAAAGGCCGCCCGCACCGCAAACCCGGTCAAGAGCTCTCGGATCAGCAGGCAGTCGTGATCGAGAAACCTCGGTGGAACCTCACGATCTTCAAGGTCCACTTCGGACACTTGACGCTGAAGGCATACACCAAAGGCGAACGCGTCCTGCGCTTCGAGGCGATCGCACATCACGCCAAGCAGCTCGGCTGCGGCCGCAGGCTGGACAAGTTCCCGCAGATCACCGCCCGGCTGACCGGCATGGTCGACCGCTTCACCAGCATGCTCGATTGCGTCGAGATCGGATTCCTGCCCGACGGCATCCTCGACCAGCTCCCCGCACCCGCCACGCTCGGAGCAACCCGTACCGGCGGGATCGACATCAACGTCCCTCGGATTCGAGCCGCTCTCGCCGCCGCGCTCGGGCTGGCCGTCGCCCCGCAAGGATTCACCGTCGCCGAGTTCACCGCCCAAGTTCGGGCGATGACCGGACAGGCCCCCGAGGACTACAGCGTCCGCCAGGGCGCCTACGACCTGCGCAAGCTACGCGGCAAAAAGCTCGTCCTCAAACCCGGCCACACCCGCCGCTACCACGTCCCCGAGACCGCCGCGCGGACCATCACCGCGCTGCTGACGCTCCGCGAGAAGGTCATCGCGCCACTCGCCGCCGCGATCCGCACGCCACGACGAGGCCGCCCACCCAAAACCTGGACCACCACCGACCGCGACTACGAAACCCTCCGCCTCGACATGCAAACCCTGCTCAACCACCTCGGCATCGCAACCAAGGCAAGCGCGCGATCGACAACATTTTGTCGATCGCGCTTCGCAACCCTCTAGCGGAGCTAGGGGGCCTCAGAATAGTGCACGCTGGACGGCCGCGAATCACATCGATCGTTCGATGATTTGCCGCGCGCGCCATTCGGCGCTGCGCTCAGTTCCGGGGATTGAGCGTGACCGCCGAACTGTGCCGGCCGACGAGCGGTCGTCGCCGGTGCACTGGGCGGCATCGGCGACGCATGCGCCACGGCTTCTCGCTGCGCGAGGTGCGGCCGTTGGGATCCTAGATGTCCCGCGGCGACGCGGTCGCAGGCCTTGTCTTCGAGCTGAACGCGTGCGGCGCAAGAGCGGTCGGAGCTGCGTGCGATGTCAGATCCGAAACGGAGGTGGTGGCAGCGGTGAGGAAGGATGCCGACAGGCTCGGCGGCCTCGACACCGTCGTCGCCTCGGCGGGTATCGCGCGTGCGGGCCGGGCGCTCGAGGGTGTCGCGCTCGGAATAGGAGACGGTTATCCGCGTGAATCTGACCTACGTGTTGCTGATGCCGAAGCACCCGCTCGGGCACCCTGTGTCGCCGGTGCGGTTCAGAGCGCAGGCTCGGCTAAGCGCTACCATCTGACATTGACCTGACTTCACCTTGGCCTCCGGGCGATCCCACTCGGGTGAGAGGAGAGACTCGTGGTTTCAACGACGAACGTGTCGTCGGAGGACGGGACGACGATCACCGGACACGAGGTTCACCTGGTCAGCTATCCACGTGGCGAGGTCCGGGCGAGCGATTTCCGGATCGTGGAGGTCGAGCTGCCTGCGCTGTGCACAGGGCAGGTCCTCGTCCGCAATACCTGGATGTCGCTTGATCCGGGGCTCCGGCTGCGGCTGCGGGCAAAGAGCCTCGAGGGGTATTGGGACGCGCTCCCGCTCGGAACGGCGTTCACCGACGTCATGACGGTCGGCGAGGTCGTGGCTTCACGTGCCGGCGTATTCGTGCCGGGCGACACCGTCTCGCACGGCTCGGGCTGGCGCGACTACGCGATTGTTGAGGCCGGAAAGACGGCGAGCGGGGGCATCGGAACGCTGAGACGGATCGACACCTCAGTGGCGCCTTCGCGGGCCTACCTCGGCGTGCTCGGCGCCACAGGGCTCACCGCCTACGCGGGCATGATGCGCGTCGCGCAGTTGCGCCCGGGGGACGTGGTGTGGGTCTCGGCTGCCGCCGGCGCAATCGGCGGCCTCGCCGCGCAGCTGGCGAAGCTCCGCGGTCACCGAGTGATCGGGAGCGCGGGATCGGACGATAAGGTCTCCTATCTGCTGGGCGAGCTCGGGCTCGACGCGGCGTTCAACTACCGTGCCGGGTCGCTGATCGACCGGCTGCGCGACGCTGCCCCGGACGGGATCGATGTGTACTTCGACAACGTCGGCGGCGATCACCTCGAGGCCGCGATCGACGCGCTGCGCCCCCACGGCCGGGTGGCGACGTGCCGCACGATCTCCGACTACGAGAGCCAGCCACCCGGTCCGAGGAACATCTTCCTGGCGGTGTCGAAGGAGCTCACGATCCGCGGTTTCCGGGGCAACACGCATGTGGAGCTGATGCCTGAGCTGTGGCGAGAGGTGGGCGCTTGGCTGCGCGAGGGACGGATCAGATACAGAGAGACTATCGTCGACGGACTCCAGAATGCGCCGATCGCGATGGCGCAGATCATGCGCGGCGACACAATCGGCAAGACGCTCGTGCGGATCGCCGAGGGAGGTCGGTCATGAAGGCGGTTCAGCTCATCGCGTGGCGAGCAGAGCCGGAGCTGCGCGAGGTGGGGGTCCCCAGTCCGGGGCCGGGGCAGGTGCTGGTCAAGGTGCAGGG
The DNA here is from genome assembly GCA_963836065.1 of uncultured Solirubrobacterales bacterium. Lineage (GTDB taxonomy): Bacteria > Actinomycetota > Thermoleophilia > Solirubrobacterales > Solirubrobacteraceae > Palsa-465. Next base: position 125,664 of record CAWIII010000018.1, on the reverse strand, counting down.
CGCCGGCCTTTGTCACTCCGACCTGCATGTCATTGATTGGCCCGAGGGAACGTTCCCCTGGCAGTTGCCAATGACCCTCGGTCACGAGGTCGCGGGCGTGGTTGCGGCGCTCGGCGCGGGTGCCGGCGGCGTCGAGGTGGGCGAGGCGGTGCTCGTGTACGGGCCGTGGGGTTGCGGCACCTGCCGGCAGTGCGCTCTCGGCGCAGAGAACCTTTGTCCTGTCAGACGCGGGTGTGGGCTGGGGTTCGACGGAGGGCTGGCGGAGTACGTGGTCGTTCCGTCGCCACGGTTGCTCGTCCCGCGCGGTGAGCTCGATCCGCTTCGCGCGGCTCCGTTGAGCGACGCCGCGTTGACGCCATATCACGCACTGAAGCCGCATCTCTGGCGCCTGGTTCCCGGGTCATCGGTGGTCGTGATCGGCGTGGGCGGCCTGGGGCACGTAGCCGTGCAGCTCGTGCGGGAGCTCTCGCCGGCGCGGACCGTGGCGATCGAACCGCGGGCGCAGGCACGGCAAATCGCGTTGCGAGCGGGCGCGCACGCGGTGCTCGACTCTGACGCAATCACCGCTGCGGATGTGCGGGACGAGACCGGATCCGACGGGGCTGCACTGGTGCTCGACTTCGTGGGCTCCGATGAGACCGTGCGCCTCGGAGCCGCGGTGATCGAGATCGGTGGACACGTGAGCATCGTCGGCTTGAGCGGCAGCACGTTCCCGCTCGCGCACGGAAGCGTCCCGATCGAGTGGTCGGCGGGGCGGCCCAGCTGGGGCACGCTGCCCGAGCTGCACGAGGTCGTTGCGCTGGCACGCGCCGGCGCGATCGAGATCGAGGTCGAGCGCTTGGCTCTGGCGGCGGCGATCGAGGGTTACGGGCGACTCAGGCGCGGCGAGATCAACGGCCGGGCGGTCGCCGTCCCATAGGCGGTCGCGATCGTTTGCGACTGTACTGAATTCAGTTTATTATGGTGCTATGCCTGAGGTATCGAACAAGAGCTCGGAGGGTGCTCAGCCACAAAGCAAGAGCCGCAGAGCGTGGCCGGGCGGGATCCCGGTGACGACGTCATACGCTGTGATTCCAGGCGCGGGAAGCGCAGGACTTACCTGGTCGGAGGTCGCAGGCGAGCTTGGAGCAGCCTTGGTGCGCACTCCCGACGAGATGAGCGTTCCGGGGATGGCTGCCGGCCGGCGCGAGGCGATCGGCGACCTTCCCCGCCCGCGGGTGCTGGTCGGCCCATCGATGGGCGCGATGGTCTCACTGGCGACCGCGCGCCATGTCGAGGTCGACGCGATGGTCCTGACCGCGGCCGGCTTCGGAACCGAGGTGAGCGACCGCCTGGTCGATGAAGCGCAATCCGCCCGGAATCGTGGCCGACTACAACGCGGGAGGACACGCAAGGCACATTCGCCAGCCGCAGGCGTCGGCCGCCTATCAGCCCGAGCCGCAGCATGATCCGCGGCCGACTCTCGAGCTCTGGGGCGTGCAGGACTCGGCGGTGGCGTCGAATATCACGTTCGCCTCGCGCTCGAGTGTCGCGGGGCGCTGGTCTCGAGCCCGGACGCCGCGCACGTCCCTTTCTACGAGCAGTCCGGCGTAACGGCTGACTCGATCCGTCAGGCCGCCGCCACGGGGCGGACACTTGCAACCCGCGCACCAGGGTAGCCGACACAGGCACCGCGCCGTGTCCGACGTCATCCCGATCCCGCTCCCGCTCATGTACCTCGGCAGCGTCAACGTGTGGCTGCTGAGAGGCGACCCGCTGACGCTGATCGACACCGGTCCGGCGAATGAGGAGGCGTTAGCGGCGCTCGAAGCGCAGCTTCGCGAGCACGGCGTCACGGTCGAAGAGATCGAGCTGGGTCTGATCACTCACCATCACCTCGATCACTCGGGACTCGCAACTGTGATCAAGGAGCGCTCCGGCGCGCAGATCGCGGCGCATCGCGGGACTGCGCGGTGGGGTCAGCGGTACTACGAGCTCGCGGCCGCCGAGCAGCGGTTCACGCTCGCGCTGATGGAGTCGCATGGCGTGCCAGAGGAGGTCATCGCCGACAGCCTCAAGTTCTTCGAGCGGATCTACAGCGAGAGCCGTCCGTTCGATACCGACCGTGTCCTATCCGACGGCGACACCGTCAGAGCCGGCGAGCGGACGTTGCGCACAGTCTTCCAGACTGGTCACAGCACGACCGACACGTTGTTCGTGGACGAGAATCTGTACGACGCGTTCGTTGGCGATCATCTGCTCGCCAACATCACCTCCGGCGTCGAGCTGATGCCGACGGAGCTGCCGGGGGACGAGCGCCGGCGGGGGCTGCTCGATTACCTGGGCAACCTGCGCAATACGCAAGCGATGCAGCTCGGAATCTGCTTCACCGGTCACGGGCCAACGATCGAGGACCACAAGACCCTGATCGACGAGCGCATCGCGTTCCACGGGCAGCGGCTCGACCGGATCCGCGAGCACATCGCCGCCGGTTCCCGAACCGCCTACGAGATCGCGCGGAAGCTGTGGTCCGACGAGGTCGCGGCGACCCAGCCCGTGCTCGTGATCTGGGAGGTCCTCGGCCACCTTGACGTCCTCGTCAACCGCGGCACGATCAGAGAGGAGATCGACGGCCGTGCTCACCACTACTTCCGCTCGCGCGAAGGGGCTGCGCTCAGGGTGGCTAACGGCTAAGTCGCAGCCGGCTCAGCGAATCGTCCAACCCCCGTCGATGGCGATCACCTGGCCGGTGCAGTACGACGAGCGTCCGAGGCGAGGAACAGCAGCACCCCGTCGAGCTCATGCTCCCGTCCTGGTCAACCCATCGGGCACTGACGCTGGAGCCAGCGCGCGGTGCGCTCGTCGTCGAGGAGCTCCGAGTTCATCTCGGTCGCGAACCAGCCTGGCGCGATCGCGTTGACGCGCACGGCGCGTGCCGCCCACTGGTTCGCGAGCTCCCGCGTGAGACCGTTGACGGCGGTCTTCGACGCCACGTACGGTGCATCGGCAACCGGCGTCGAGGCAACCAGGCTGAACATCGAGCTGATGTTGATCACCGAGCCAGAACCGCGGGCGAGCATGTGCTCCGCGACGGACTGCGTCAGCGCGAACACGGCCTCGACGTTCACGCGCATCACCGAGCTGAACGTGTCGACCTCTCGCTGATGCTCAGGGCCTGCGGAGGCGATGCCGGCGTTGTTGACGCAGATGTCGATGCGGCCATCCAGTCCCAGCGCCGTCTCGACGAGGCGCGCGCGGTCGTCGGAGTCCGACACGTCGCAGCGCGCGGGGACGATCCCCGGGTGGGAGCGCGCGAGCTCCTCGAGGCGCTCGACCCTTCGTGCGCATGTGACGACTCGCGCGCCGGCCTGCGCGAGCACGGTCGCGAAGCGGGCGCCGAGGCCGCTCGAGGCCCCGGTCACAATCGCGACCCGTTCCTGGAGCAGATCAGGCGGTATTCGCGGGGGCATCGGGAAAACCGGACAGCGCCGGAGCTCAGCGTAACAATGCCTCTTCGACTGAGCTAAGCAACGCCGACGTCGTTTGGGTGCCGCGGCGTGACGCTAGCAGGATGCCGATTTCAAGGCAGCACGTCATAGCTCCGGCTCAGCGAGCGCAAACAGGGTCACGAAACCAGTGCTCTGCAGTCGGGAATGCGCGCAGATGAGTAGAGATGCCTCTCTTTGGGCTGATCCACCACTCCGACCAGGGCGGGCACGTCTCGCTCGCGTTCGGCCGCGCGGTACGCGAAGCTGGGATCGCGGTCTCAATGGGCTTCCGGGGGGACGCCTACGACAACGCCGTCGCCGAGACGTTCTTCGCGACCCTCAAGAAGGAGCTCGTAAAACCGCCGCAGCTGGCCGTCGCGGCTCGAGCTCCAATCGGCGGTGTTCGAGTACATCGAGGCGTTGCCGGCACTCCACCCTCGAGATGCTCTCCCCGGTCGCCTACGAACAACTACGACTCTCTCCGCTCGGTGGTTGAGATCAATCGCTCGAACAACAACAATCAACATCAACACCAGGGTGTCACGCAGACTGGGGCAGGTCCAGGCGCCTACTCATGCTTTCGCGGTCACGATGCGTTCCAGACGAGCTCATGCCTTATACGGAGAGCATGGGTGGCGGCCGGCGAGTCAGGCGCGCGGATTCGCCCGGATGGGAGGTGTCGAGTGTTGGACCGCCGCGGAAGCGCGATGCACGAACGGGCAGTAGCGCTGTGGACGGGTTCTCGTCCCGGCCGCGCGCAGATCGCGGAGGGGCCCGCCGGTTCTCATTAAGCGGCATCGGGCGTAGCCTCGCTCGCTGAGCGAGTCCAGCGCCGGTACCCGATTCAGCCGTGACTGTGGATCGCCCAGCGGACGCGGACGCGGTCGTCGACGGCCCTGCGCCCGCCACTGACCTCGATCGCGTCGACCATCGCCCCGAGCGCTCGAGTGAGTTGCTGGTCGTCGTCGAGCTCGTCGGCGGCCGGTAGTGTCACGATGGCGCTGGCCCGGGCCGACTCCTCTTGATAGGCCCGTTGCGCCGCTTGGAGCGCTTCCCTGCGCTGGCGTGCGCCCGCGCGGTAGGCCTCGATCCCGAGGTCCGCTTGCAGCTCTGTGTCCGCCGCGTACGCGTTCAGGATCGCCTCCGCGACCCGGAGGGCCTCCTCGGCGTGTGCCAGCCCGCGGGCGCCGGGCGAGACGACCGGGCGCGCTGTGCCGAGAGCGTCGGCGATCACCGAGCGCGTGTGGGCCTCGAGGACATCTGCGCCGATGCTGACGCATGCGTCGCTGCGTCGGCGCGAGCAGCGGTAGCGGCGACCTCGGCTTCCCTGGCGATCCTTGGAGAGCTGGCCGGTCAGTGGCCCTCCGCAGCCCGCGCACCGTGCACGGGATCGCCGAGGACTACGTCCGCGCCTGCGGCGCCCAAGCGCTCGCCGCCCCCCACGCCGCGTGGCGGCGCCAGCCGGTCAGCGGCGCCCAGCAACAGTTGCTGCGCCGCCTCGGAGTGGCCGTCCCCGACGGGAGCACCAAGGGCGAAGCGTCTGACCTGATCGCGCTCAGCCCAGAGCGCCGCGCAACTCGATCGGCTCGCAGATCAACGCCGCCTGATGGCCCCGATCGCTGCTCGCCGAGCACGCCTGGCCCGCTGAGCACCAGCTCACGCTGCTCGCCGAGTGAGATCAGCGAGGCCTCGCGGCACGCACCCGTTACCCACCCGACCGGAGGTCTAGATGTCCCTCCTCGTAATCCTGATGCTGGCGCTCGTGCTCGCCGTCGCGGGGCGGCTTGCGCGGTTCGGCGTGCGGATTGCGCTGCTGATTGCGCTGATCGCGCTCGTAGTCAACTACGGCTCGGACGTGGCACGTCGTCACGGGCGCCCGTCGCCGAGTACCCCGGCGATCCAACGACCCAAACCCCGCTGAATGGCGGAAGGAGAACAGCTGATGAGAAGCGAGAACCGCCGAGCGGGACCTTACGGCCTGACGTGCCGGGCACCTCCGCGCGCTTGCAACGAGCCGCCAGCGCCGAGCGGCAGGCGCTGGAGCGAAAACGTGACCAGCTCACGGGTCGCCGGGACACCCTCCTCGCCGAGCTCGAACCGATCGAGCGTGCGCTCGGCGAGATCGACGAGCGCGTCCAGCTCCTGCAGCGGCTGATCGGCGACATGCCGACGGCGAACGGCTCCCCGAGCGCGACCAGCGCGACCAGCGCCGGGGAGAAGCTCCTGCGCGGGCCGGCGATCCGCGAGGCGGCCGTCATCACGCTGCTGGCGCAGCCGCAACCGATCGACGCGCTGCACTACCGCGACTGGTATGAACTCGTGCAGCGCGCCGGCTACACGGTCGCCAGCGCGGACCCGCTGGCTGTGTTCCTGACGCAGCTGACCCGCTCGCCGGTCGTGCGGCGCTCAACCCAGTCCGGCGTCTACGCGCTCGATCGCGCAGCGCCGCAGCGGCTGCGCGGCGAGCTCGACAGGCTCGAGCAGGAGCTGCGGGAGACGACCATCAGGTCAGAGACGACGGGCCTCGCGAGCAGCCGAGCACGCCGGCGCGAGCTTCAGCTCGCAATCGACCGACACGAGCGCACGCTCAAGGAGGCGCTGCGAGCGCTGGCGCTCGCCGAGGTCGACGACTCGCGCCCCCGGCCCGGTCCCAGCCATCGGGACGGCGCGCCGGGGATCCGAGAGCAACCCTCGCCGGCACCGCCGGCACGCTCATCAATGACCAGGGAGGAGCCGCTCCATGCCCAACCCTGACACCGCCGGTCTCAAACCAGGGCGGACCGGGCCGCCCTGGGCCGCCGAAGGGACCGTCTACTTCTACGGCGGCCCGCTGTCGAACTTCGCTCCCACCCACGGCCTGCGGTTGCCGTCCGGCTACCACGGCCATCACGAGCAGGACCGTGTCCCGGTCGCGAGCGTGGAGCACTGGTTTCAGGCGTGCAAGGCCACCAGCCGCCAGCAGTTCGACCTGATCCTGGCGTGTGGCAGCGCCGCGGCCGCGAAGCAGTCCGGCCGCAAGACGGAGCTGCGCGCGGATTGGGAGTGGGTGAAGTTCCAGGTGATGTTGTGCTGATCGATATACCCCAAGGAATCGGGGGGCTGCGAACTCGGGGGCACAAATTGTGCGCGTTGCGCGGCAAGTTCGCGCTCGAGCCGTACCGCTCCGGGCTGCTGTTGACCCACCCCCACCCGCTCGCTGAGGACAGCCCGAGCGACTTCATCTGGGGCGCTCGAGATCTGCACGGCGGCTATGGCGGCCAGAACCTGCTCGGGGTCGCACTGATGCAGGTCCGGCAGGAGCTGATCGTGCGCGCGCGCCTGTCGGCGCTCGCCCCCGGCCGCTGATCCCTTTCGGCGCGGGCCGACTCGCCCGTACCCGATCGACCTCGCGACGCCCGGCGACATTGCCGGCGTCGTGTCTCATTTCTCTCAAGCAAGGAGCGTTACTTTGAGTGACCTAGCTTCCGCCGCCGGCACACCCCCGGCGGCTTCGACCATCTCGGGAGGACCGTTGAGCCTGGCCGGCTGGGCGGGGAGTCTCGATACCGCCCGGCTCGAGCGCGAGCGGCTGATCGCCCGGGTGCGCCAGACCGACGCGACTCGTCAGCTGCAGCGCTGCTTTCCCCGGTGGTCCCGGGCGCTCGAGCATCTGGCGTGGCGGGCGCTGGTGCGCCTGGCCGCGAACGAGCCGGTCGACCCGAACGACCCGGACATGTGGGCAAGCCGCGGGCAGCACGCGCAAGCGGTGCTGCGCCGCCACGGCCTGACAAACACCAACGCCGGCCGTCTGTCGCATGAGGCAATGGAGACGTTGATCACCGGACAGGCGATCGTTGACGCTGATGCCGGCCTTGACTGGAGCACGGTAACCGCCCCTGCGAACCAACTCGATCAGCGGCTGCGGCGAGCCCACAGCAAGCTGCCGCTCGAGCTGACAGACCCGGCCGTGTACGTCCACCGCGACGATCAGCGACACGCGCTCGCCAACCGGCTCGGCCTCGCCGGCGAGCAGGCCGACGATCTCTCGCGGTGGGTGCTCGCCGATCCCGACCAGTTCGATGCCGGCGACCTGCGTTGCTGGCGGATCGGCTCGGACACGTGGCTCGCGCTGGCAGACGAGAAGCTGGAACCGGTGGGCACGGTGCCGCGGCCGGTGGGGCTGTTCGTCGTGCCGGCGCTGTATGCGGAGGGTTGGCGGCTGATGCCGGTCCTGTCACTGGACGCGATCCGGCTGGTGAGCGAGCTGGGCGGCCGGTTGGACCGCGACCTGTGCTCGGCGGTGCTGCCGATGGACGCGGTGCCGGCGCTGCTGAAGCGCGTGAGCGTGCAAACGCTGCACGCCGGCCCGAAGGAGTGTCTTGATTGCGCCGGGCAGCTGGCGCAGGAGCTCTCCCGGGAGCTGCGCCGGCCGGTGAGCCCGGGTGTGCCGCAGGATAAGCGCGACCGCTGGGGGCGGCTGCTGGTCTCGCGGCTGAGCTACAAAACCACCGGCGGGCGGGAGATCTGCGAGCTGCGCCTGCGGGTCGTGACCTTCCCCGCGCGGGGCTTTAGCCAGCGGCGGCTCGGCGCGCGACGCCTGACCGAGCGCGACTACGGCGCGCCGAGCGCGGTGATGGACCTCGGCGAGGCGGTGCAGACCGCGGTCGAGCGTGAGCTGCCGCTGCTGCTCTCAACCGAGGCCGCCGGTCATCTCAAAGACAGCGTACGGGTCGGGCGGATGAAGGGCCGCCCCGGCATGCTGACGATCACGAGCTCTGACGGCGTGTCGGCCACGACCCGCCGGATCGCGAGCGAGCAGGCGCTCGCCGTGCTGCGCAAGCTCAAGCGCGAAGGCGCCAGCGCCACGCTCGATGCCGGGGCTCGGCAGCTGGTGCGGATGACGCTCGCCCGGCCGCTGGCGGACGACCCGGTGCTGCTGGGCCGCCAGCAGGAAATCGCGGCGCTGAAGGTCGTCGGCTCCGGGGTCGACGCGAGCCAAGTCGGATCCGGCAAGACGGTGAGCAGTGCTCGCGCGTTAGCGCAGCGCGCAGCGACTACCGATCGCTTTCGCGCGCTGCTGGTGGCCGAGGGAAGGCTGCTCGGCCAGTGGCGCGAGGAACTCACCCGCGGTGCGCCGGGACGCGGGCTGCCGCCGCTGGCGCCCAACGTGCACGTGATGTGCTCGACGACCGGCGCCAGATAGCCGGTCAGATCCGCGCGTTTGACCGCGAGCTTGGCGAGCGGCCCGGAATGGTGCTGGCGGCCAACAGCATCCTTGACCGCTACCCGGCCGACCTGCAGGTGATTCCCTGGCATCTGCTGCTCGCCGACGAGGCCCTTCGGTACGCAAACCCGGCGACCGAAGCGCACCAGGCATTGGCGCAGGTGCGGTTCGGCGCGGTGGCGGACTGCTGGCTCTTGACCGCGACCCCGCGCGGCAAGAGCTCAGAGCATCTCGACGTGCTCGTCGGCCTCGCGGTCGGTGACCGGGCGATGATTTCCGAGCGGCTGAACACCCGCGAGGCGGGCGATCTGATGGATGAGATCAACGCGCACCGGCTGCGCGTGAACTACGGGCCGAACCTGGTGCGCGTCACCCGCCAGGACATGCAGGCGTGGATGCCCAACGTGCTGCCCGCCAAGCCGCTCGCGCTTGACCCAGACCCGGCGCTTCACGAGCTGCTTCAGGCGGTCCGCGCCGGCGGCCGCGAGGCGTACCGGCGGCTGCTGCAGGCGCTGCGTGAGCTAAAGCGCCTTCAGTCAGGCAGCGAGTTTGTTCAAGCAGGCGCTGGCCGAGCTCTCGCGCGCCCAGGGCGTGGTGCTGGGAAACGTGGGTGTCTTTCTGGACGCCAGCGTCGACCCCGAGACGCTGACTCACTCGAAGGCCGCGTTGGCGCAGGCGCTGGTCCGTCAGGGCCTTGTCGAGAGCGCGATGCGCGGTGGCGGTGACGGGCTGCCGTTGCTGCGCGGGGTGGTGGCGCAAACGCTGGCCGGGATCGCCTCAGAGGAGCAGGTGCTGGTGTTCGCCGACCGGGTGTGGTGTCTGCGCCAGCTCGCGCGGACGCTGACCGAGCGACACGGCGTGCAGGCGCACGTCGCCGACGGGCAACTCGACGCCGAGCAGTTCGAGGAGCTAAAGCAGCGCTTCTGCGCCGGCGAGTTCCCCGTCCTGTGCCTGTCTCGGATCGGGCACGAAGGCCACAATCTGCAGAACGCGTCGGTCCTCGTCCACGCCGATCTTCCGTGGGTTCCCGTCGGACTCGAGCAACGGGTCGGCCGCGCCGCCCGGCCAGGCGCCAAACGGCGCTGGGTGCAGACCTACATCCCCTACATCCGCGGCGGCGGGATCGAGCACGTCGTCTCCGTGCTCTCACCCAGAGCAGCGGAGTCCCACCAGATCCTGGACAGCTTCGAAGGTGTCGCCGCCAACGAATCGACCGTCGCCACGCAGCTCGGGGCGATCACCGGCCAGGTAGCCGACGCCAAGGACGAGGCCGGCTACCGGGCGACCGCGGCACGGTTGCGGGTCGCCGCCAGCGTGTTCGGCGGCTGACCCGCCCGGCCGGGCCAGACCCCGCCAACCCCTGTTCGTGAAGACATCAATTGAGAGGAGCGAGCGTGAGCGCAATCAATAATGCTCTGGCGACGATCGACGAGATCGGCGCCGAGGGAGAGATGGACGCCGGCGCGAGAGCGTCGGGGCTGGACGAGCTCGAGCTCGACTGCGTGGCCGAGCCGATCGTGCTGCCCGACGGCAAGCGGATCTTCCCGGTCAGATTGTTCGGCGAGCCAATCCACGAGCTCGCCGCACGACTGATCGACACCGAGGATCCGTCCGCCAGCCGGTTCCTTCGGTTAACCGGCCAGCCCGGGACCGGCAAGTCGCAGCTGGCGCGGCTGATCGCCTACAAGCTGTGGAGGGACCGCGGCAAGGAGGTGGTCGAGCGCCACGGTAACCCGTTCTACGGGCTGGTGGAAATGCAGCCCGGGCCGTCGTCGGATGAATACTTCTTTCGTCACGAGTTCGTGCCCGCCGCCGAGCACGGCGGCGACGTCCGCCTGGTCGACTCGGCGTTCGGGGAGGCGATGCGCCACGGCTGGCTGGTGATGATCGACGAGGTCAACGCCGCCCGCGACGCGTGCCTGCTGTCGATCAACGCGACGCTCGACGGGCGCCTCGCTCTGTACCTTCCCGCGACCGCCGAAACGGTGATCGCCCAACCGGGGTTCGGGGTCCTGCTGGCGTACAACCCCGGGCTGGTCGGCGCCAGCGACATCCCGGACGCGTGGCGCTCGCGGTTTCCCGCCACGCTCGAGGTGACCTCGAACTGGCCGGCGCTGGTCAAGCTCGGCGCCCCCGAGCCGCTGGTGGCGGCCGCCTACCGGCTCGATCGGCTGCGGATGGCCGGCGACGACGGGCTGGCATGGACACCGCAGTACCGCGACATCGAATCGCTGTACGAGATGATCGGCCGGGTCGGCGAACGGGCGGCGATCGGGTTCTTCTGCTCAAACCTGCACGAGCAGCTCACCGCCGGAACGATCCAGGCGGCCGAGGCCGCCGCGGCCTGCCGGATGCTCGACGAGGCCGGCTACGGGCAGCTGCGCGTATCCACCGCAGCGAAGATCCCCAACCTGCACGGCTATCCGCAGGCGGTGGCGGGCTGATGAGAAACCCCACGCGACCCAATGAAGGGGGGTTATTCGCGCGCGAGCTCACCCGTGCGGTCGCCCAGCGCGGACGGCTTGATCCCGTCTACCAGATGCTCTCGGATCACTGGACGATGATCCTGCAAAGACTGTTCCCCGTCTGGTCGCTGCTGGGCCCTGGCCTGGCCGACCCCGGCCACATCGAGCTGGCCTCGCGGACCGTCTACCTGGACTCCGACGACCTACTCGGCAGCCGCGAGGAGATCATCGCCGGCACCCTCGAGACGCGGCGGATCCTGGTCACGTTCGGGGTGGCGATCCACGAGGTCCTGCACGCCAAGCACAGCAAGGGGTGGATCGCAGAGCGCGACGCCGCACTAGCCGACAGCGAGAACCTGGTCGAGCGGCAGCTGGCAGTCGACCGCCGGCTGGTGGAGGAGCCGCGGATGGAGGCGACCGGCGTGCGCGAGTTCCCCGCGAGCAGCCGGCGCGGGGCGTTCATCCGCCGCGCCCTGGCCGCCGCGGTGACCGACGTGATCGTGCCGCGGCTGCTCGAGGCGACGTTGGCCGAAAGCATCGTGGCGCAGACGCCGACCCGCGAGCTGTGCGGCCGCTCGATGGTCTACCTGCAGGCGCGCACGCACTACGGCGCGTGCGATCCCGGCCGGCTCGGGCCGCTGCCTGCAGTATGGGAACAGGCGCTGAGCGCCGGCGACGTCGCGCGGCTGGACGATCTGTTCGCCCGGCTGATCTGGGCGCCCGACGGCGACAACGCGGCACTGGACCGCTACGCGCACGAGTACCGCGAGATCATCGGCCCGCCTGCACCCCCGCCAGATGGCCAGGTAGGCCAGGAGCCACGCGCAAGCCAGCCCAGCACCAGCGCCGGCGCCGGCGCCGGTCAGGAGACTGCCTGCGAGCGCGAGCAATCGCTCGGCGAGGCGCTCACGCACGCGCTCTCAGACCAGCGCGACGGGCAGCTCGAGCAGCTCAACGAGGACATCGACCTCCAAGAGCTACTCAAGTCCGCCACCGGCCCCGAACCGAGAGGCCGAACCGGACGCGGAACGGGCCGACCCAGCGGACGGCTACCCGACCGCGGCGTGAACCGCCCGCCGATGGCCGACGAGGTGCTCATGGCCCGCCAGTACGCCCGACGGCTTCACCAAGCGCGAGAGGTGGGCCTGAAGCGCATCGACAAGCGCACCCCGGGCGGGCGCTTCAACACCGGCGCGCACATGCGCGCCCACGCCCAGCACATACTCGGCGCGCGAGTGAGCAGCCACCCGTGGGAGATCACCAAGGTGATCACCGCGCCGCTTCAAGAGCCGCACGGGTGCTCACCACCGGCCTGCTCGAGTTCGGCGGGCGATGCGCGATCGCGCTGTTCGGCAACGGCGCCGACCTGCTCTCAGACGGCAGCCGGCCGCTGCCTCTGGTACCCGGGATCCGCACCGGCGGCGGCACCGCGTTCGGCGGCGACGCGATCGGCCTGTGCGCAGAGCAGCTCGAGCTCGACAACCGCCAGCGTCCACGGTTTGTTTGCGTCATCTCAGACGGAGGCTGGTCTGACACCGAGCGCGGCATCGCCAAGATCCGCGAGCTGCGCGAGCTCGAGATCCCAGTGGTGCACCTATCGATCGGGCTCCCGCCGCTGTCGGTGGAGGCCGATCGAATCGTGACGATCGATGACCCCGCCACCGCGATGGACATCATCGCCGCCGACACGGTCGCGGCGTTGCACGCCCGCCGCCGCCGGTAGGTCGAGCCGTACTCAGCAGCGCGATCGATAGTCGATCGCGCCTTCCACAGCGACTCAAACCGGAAGGAGAAACACCATGACCATCAACCCTGCGCTGCTCCCCTCCCCCGCCCTGTTCGACGTCACATCGGTCGCCGGGAAGGGCGTTGAGGGCAGCGTCGTCCGCGCGTCGCTCGAGCAGATCGAGCGCGCGCCCAACGCCAGACGGGAAATCTCAGCCGAAGGCATCGACCGGCTGTCGGCGATGTTGTGTCGGACAGGTCAGCTGGTGCCGTGCATCGGCCACCGCGCCGGCGAGCACGAGCCGGTCGTCATCTACGACGGCCAGCGGCGCTACCTGGCCGCCGTCAAGAGCCACGAGCTGTGCGGCACCGAGGGCTACGAGGAGCTCGAGCCGGTCAGCAGCCTGATCGTGCTGCTGCTCGACCACGAGCCCTCCCCCGAGGAGGTCCGCCGCATTCAGTCGCAGGTCAACAACGCCCGCGAGGATTTGAGCCTCGCCGACCAGCAAGAGCAATTTCGCGACTGCTGGCAGGCCCGCGCCAGCCTGAACGACGAGGACCGTGTCGCCGCTGTCTGCGCCGACCTCGGGATCACCGCCCGCAAGGCTCAGAACCTGCGCCGGCAGCTGACCCTGCCGGAGGAGATCCGCACCCGGGTCGCCGAGCGCCCCGCCGGCGAGCAGCTGTCGGTCACGATCGCGAACCGCCTCGCCGACATGCACCAGATCGCTCCCCACCTCACCGAGGCGGTCGCGCAGCGAATCACCAGCACCGACCTGCACGACAAAGCGCTACGCGACCTCGGCGCGTTCGTGCACCGCACCATCGTCGAGGACGAGCACACCTACGCGGTGAGAATCGACGACGGCGCGCTATTGGACGGCCACCGGCAGATCGAGCACGCCCGGGCGGACCTCAACCCGCAAGCGCAAACGCAGCTTGCAGGCGTGCTCGGCTGCAAGCCCGACAAGCTGCAGACAGAGCTCGACGCGCTCACCGCCCGCGCGGAGGCCAAGGCGCTGAAGATCAAGATCACCGGAGAAGTCCGCGGCCGGGCCCGCACCGGGCGCTACGCGTTCGTGCACGAGCGCGGGCAGGACTTCGCCGACTCGATCTGGGTGATCGACCCGGTGTTCATGATCGACCTCGCCCGCGAGCAGCTCGCCGACGGCAAGGACGACGAGGTCGCCCGGGAGGAGGCGTACTTCGCCGGTGCCAAGCTCCAGGACGACGAGCTGCGCGACGCCGCCGCCGAGGACCGCAAGCGCCGCGAGGCCGCACGGGCCCGGCGAGCCGACGGTGAGCGCAGCAACCTCGGCCTCGGCCACGACATCAACGCCAAGCTGACCGACCCCACCGACAGCCAGCTGCACGCGCTCAAAGCGATCGTCTGCCACCTGCTCGCCAGCCACTACCGGGAGCTGATCGCCTACGGCGCCGGCTGGACTGACGGTGAGCGCCAACAGCCGTCGGCGACACCGGCCGCTACGAGCCGCGGCATCCCGACGCGATCCTCGACGCCGAGCTAAAGCGCGCGCTCGAGGACCCCGACCCGCTCCGCGGGATCGCGCAGCTCACCGCCCGCTGGGCCGCCGCGTTCGTGCTCAACCCCGACGGCGTCACCCGCACCAAGACGCTCGGCACCAACCGCATCGCACGCAAGCTCTCAGACGCCCTCCCCGGCGGCGAGAACCCGCTCCGAACCGCGCTGTGGGAATTCCTGCGGCCGATGCTCTCCCCCACCCTCGCCCAGCTCAACCGCGACGCGTTCATCACCGACGACAACATCGAGAGCACCGTCGACCTCGACAGCCACCGATCCACCTCCGACCTCGACGAGCTCGACCTCGACGACACGCAAACGGGCGAGGCCGCATAACGCACGCTCCGACTGCTCCCCCACGGTCCTCCCGCGCAAGCCGCCCGCTCGGCGCGCTCGCGGGAGGACCGTCGCGAGCTGACGCACCCTCTTTTTGTCCCCCTGGTCGGTCCAGCACGTTCGGTAGCACAGCGGGTGAATTGCCCCGCGAGCCCGGACCGGGTCCGTAGAGAGCTCGTACGGAAAACCGGGCGGCGGCCGCGCGGGTGGCCACGATGGATCGCTCTTGCTTCGCCTGGCGATGCAGCAGCCAGGGACGGAGCAACGCGCAGTGCCCCTGCTGCTCAGAACCGGTCGTCTTGTCGTGGCTGCTGGTTTGCACCAGATGCAGCCACGCGGCCGGCTCGCGGGATCGTGGCCGGTGTTGTCCGGAAGCGGCCACGCGCGGCCGAGGGCGCGGACGCCGATCTGGCGGCGTGGGCGGTTCCCTCTGCGTGACCGCCTGCGGCTGAGAGCAGAAGCGAGACCCGCTCGGCTCGGAGCGGGCAAGAGTTCTGCTTGTTCGTGAGAGCGGCAGTCTGCGTTTGTCCCGGCGCGGTGTGGTGCCCCTCTCGGCCGTTGCAGGCCGTCGCACGCCTCGATCCGGACGCCTCCTTCTGGGCGAAAGCGATCGCCGGCCGCGGCGCAGGTCGGGTCCGACCCGAACGACCGCTCTGTCGCCATTGCGATAGCGCGCTGCCCGCCGGCGCGACAAGAAAAGGAATCGTCGCAGTGCCCGCCCCCGCGCGACCGCGTCCCGTCGATAGCGATCGTCCGGTGGCGTCTGCTGGGATGGCTGCTTCTGGGCGATAGCAGACGTCCTGTGTCAAGCCCCGAGCGTGGATAGCGGATGTTGGCTTGCGGTCAAGCGCTTCGCGCTCGGCCCTGCGGGCCGCCCTTCGGGTGACAGCGGCGCCGGCCATCCGCTGTGTGGCAGGGAGGTCGGGCCGGGTGCCCGACGAGGTCGGGATGGTGACTGTGATGCGTTGTTGCAGCGCGCGGTGACGGGCGGGGTCATAAGGCACGCCGTCTTGCCAGCACTGCCACACGATCCGGCACCAGGCACGCCCGAGGGTGCGTAGCGCGCGGGGGTGGTCGTGGCCGCGGGCGCGGGCGGCGGCGTAGAGGTCCTGCGCCCAGGGATGCCAGTGGCGGGTGCTGTCCGCGAGTGTGCAGAATGCGGCGCGTAGGCGCTTGTTGCAGCCCCAGCGAAAGCACGCTGCTTTGCGTTTGCCGGACTCGATCGCGACGGCGGCCTGGCCAGCGTCGCCGGCGAGCGCGTCGCGCGACGGGTAGCGCGCACGGCAGTCGCCGATTTCCGCGAGCAGTTCCGCGGCGGTGATCACGCTGTAGGGGCCTTTGAACAGCGACAGGAAGATCGCGCCGTCAGGATGCTCGCGGATCGCGATCGCGAGCTGGCGCTCGAGCTCCTTGATCTGCACGTTGAGCGTCTTGATTGTGACGACCAAGATGAGCACGAGCTGCCGGCGGGTGCTCAGCTCGAGCTCGCCGAGGCGACCCACGGGCGCGCGCCGGAGCTTGGCCAGAAGCTGTGCGGGCTGCTGCCGTCCGGAGTAGCGCTCGCGGGCCAGAAACGCCTGAAGGCGCGCCTCGCCCAGCCCGCGCGCGTCGGCGGGGCTCGGGTAGCGCTCCAGGAACGCCAGCGAGATCCGGCTCGTGAGGTTGGTGAACAGGCCCAGCGGGCCGGGCCAGAACCGCTCAAGCTCGGCCCGCAGCTGGTTGCTCAGCGCCGTCCGGGTGCCGACGAGATCCTCCCGCGCGCGAGTCAGCGCCCGCAGCGCCTTGGTCTGATCGCTGTCGGGCTCGAGCACCCGGAAGCGGTCATGGTCGGTGCGGGCCAGCTCGCACAGCACGAACGCGTCAAACCGATCGGACTTCCCGCGCGAGACCCGAAACCGATCGCGAGCCGCCACGACCTGGTTGGGATGCAACGCCAGCACCCGCAGCCCCGCGTCCAACAGCCGCTCCACCAGCAACCCGTCCGGCCGCTCGATCGCGACCAGCTCAACCTTCAAGCGCACCAACTGCCGGCACAACGACCGCAACCCTTGCTCGTCATGCGCGAACGTGGCCGCCAACAGCCCCTCGCCCGCCGCATCAGCGACCAACACATCGTGCTTCTCCGACGCCCAATCAACACCAGCGTAACTTCCCATCTTGTAACTACCTCTCAGTCAGGACAACTCGACAGCGCCCCGACCAAGAGGTACCGTTGCGGATGCTCATAGACAGGCCCTCAACCGGGCTACGTCCTGTTGCCGCTTCGCGGCACCTCACCTCCGCCGAGAGGGGCTGGTCTGCTATCGGCCCTGGCACGGGCAAGCAGCGATGGCCCTCTCCCGACGGCGGTCAAGGCAACAACAGGATGACCTATGAGCAGCCAGGTCGACCGCCTCCCGGCGGTCCAGGACCCCGGTCGTGCGTAGGCACGAAGTTGGCAACCAAGATCGGAGCGCCGCTCTTCGTCTCCCGCGGCGGGAGCTCTGCGGTATGTCCGCCGGTTCGGGTCAGCCGCCTCCGGTTGTAGGAATCGCACAAATCTGGCGGTCGGCCGGCACCGCCGGACGGCTCTGCCGAGTACGACTTCCGCTTCCGGGCGGAGGAGAAGCTCGCGGTTTATCTCGCCGCCAGTTGCGCGCCTCGTCCTGAGCAGAAGGCGGCGCGGACGCGGTCGTGGCTGCTGCTCTTACCCGTCATGGCGCACGCTCGCGACCGTGCGCTCGCCGACCACGTTCCATTTCGACTCGACGCTGAGGTTCGCGCCGCCAACGAGCGCGATGTGCTGGCTGCTGCTCGGAGTCTGCTTTCCCGACGCAGAGATCGAGGAAACGGAGCTCGGATTCAAGGGTACGCGGGCAGATCGAATGCGAAAGCGCGCGTGATCTCAATCGCGGCCTGCTCTTTGCGATGCGCCGGGTCGACCGGCGCACGACACTGCGGGCTGAGTGGACCTCCGGCGACACCGTCGAGCGCCTCTTCGACTACGCCCCAAAGGAACGAGATCGATCTCATAGCACGACGCTGCGACGGCCTCGCCTGTCGCCGGCTTTGCGGATGCCGAGGCTCCCGATGTCCGCTCAGGAAGCTTGGGTTCTCGCGGTGATCGCAACACCCGCCCAGTTGGAGGGACTTTCTAGGTCGTCCGTGCCCCGTCGTTGAGTAGCGCGCCGGTCGTCGCGAAGCCGAGCCTTCAGGGCGAGGCGCCGCGGCGATCGGCGCGCTGTCCGGCCCGGAGCCGGGGCCCGCGAGGTCCCTTCCTGGGAGACGGGTGAAACGGAGGCGTGCGATGGCGCAGTTCTCTGATCGGATGGTCCCTGAGGTTGTGCAGGTGTTCTGGGCCGCGATGGCGCGTGGCGAGTTCGTCACTGCCGCCGCCGCTGAGGTCGGTACCTATCGAGAGAAGGGAAATCGGTGGCTGCGCGCGGAGGGCGGGGCACGCCCGCGTCGTGGCCGGGATCTGAAGGGCCGCTGCTTGACGTTCGCCGAGCGCGAGGAGATCGCGCTCGCGCGCGCGGGTGGTGAGTCGATGCGGTCGATCGCCAGGCGGTTGGGACGCAGCCCCTCGACGGTCAGCCGCGAGCTGTCCCGTAACGCCGATCGCGCTGGTTGCTACCGGGCGACGACGGCGCACGCGCTAGCATACACGCGCGCGAGCCGGCCGAAGCCGTCGAAGCTCGCGACGAACGTGGAGCTGCGCCGCAAGGTGGAGGAAGATCTCCGCAGGCGCTACTCGCCCGAGCAGATCGTCGGCCGGCTGCGCCGCCAATTCCCTGACGATCCGGAGATGCGAGTGTCGCACGAGACGATCTACCAATCGCTGTACGTCCAGTCCCGCGGCGCTTTGCGCCGCGATCTGACCCGCTGTCTGCGACCCGGGCGGACACTCCGTCACCCCTGCCGGCAAGCCGGCAAACGCCGCAACCGGATCCCGGACACGATCAACATCTCAGAGCGCCCCGCCGAGGCTGACGATCGCGCCGTTCCCGGTCACTGGGAGGGCGATCTGATCCTCGGCAAGAACAACCTGTCGGCGATCGGCACGCTGGTTGAGCGCACGACCGGGTACACGATGCTGGTGCACCTTCCCGACGGCTACAAAGCCGAGCAAGTCCGCGACGCGCTCACCGCGAAGATCAAGACAATCCCCGACATCCTCAGAGCGTCACTCACATGGGACCAGGGCATCGAGATGCACGAGTGGAAAGAGGTGAGTGTCGCCGGAGACATCGACATTTACTTCTGCGACCCTCACTCACCTTGGCAACGTGGCACCAGCGAGAACACCAACGGGCTGCTGCGGCAGTACTTCCCGAAGGGCACCGACCTGTCCGTCCACAGCGCCATCGACCTCGACTGGGTCGCGACCGAGCTCAACGACCGACCGCGCAAACGCTTAGGCTTCGCGAAGCCGATCGAAGAGATCGGAGCACTACTGTTGCGATGACTGCCTGAATCCGCCAAGGATCAGCGGACGCGGACGGGGGCACCGCACGATCGACGTGCTCGGGATGCCTCGCCCGGCCAGCGTGTCAATGGCCATCGGTTTCTCCCCAAGTACGGCCATCGGTTCTCCCCACCGGCGGCCATCTTTTCTCCCCGCTGGTGGCCATGAGTTCTCCCCACGACCGGGTGGGAGAGCGACCGTCGTCGCGGGGGCCGAGCCCGGAGGGCGAGGCGCCGCGGCGATGGTCGCTTAAAGTCCGTCTCAGGTCAGGGGCCTCACCCCCTTGCCGGCGGTCGCCTGGGCGAGTCGGTAGCTGTCGGTGCCGTCGGTGATCAGCACGTGCGCGTGATGCAGCAGCCGCTCGACCGTCGCGGTCGCGAGCGTCTTGGGCATCAGCTCGTCAAACCCGGAAGGGTGAATGTTCGACGAGATCGCGAGCGATCGTTTCTCATAGGCGGCGTCAACGACTCGGAACAGCGCCTCGGCCGCGTCGGCCGAGACCGGCAACAGCCCGACGTCATCGACGATGATCAGATCGGCGCGGATCAGCTTGCTGATCGCTTTGCTGACGCTGTCATCGGCGCGGTGGCGGCGGAACAGGACCGCGAGCGTCTCGAGCGTGTGCCACGCGACGGTCTTGCCCTTGTCGATCGCCAAATGCCCGAGCGCCTCGACGAAGTGGCTCTTGCCGGTGCCGCTGGGCCCGCAAACGCATAGCACCTCCGCGCGGTCGATCCATTCGAGCGTGCGCAGCGCTTGCTGGGTGGGTTTCGGGATCGCCGACGCCTGGGGTTCCCACGCATCGAACGTCTTGCCGGCGGGCAGCCCGGAAGCGCGCCTGCGGGTAGTGATCGTGGCGTGGTCGCGGCCGGCTGCCTCCTCGGCGAGCAGCACCCTGAGGACTTCGGCGTGTTCCCAGCGTTGTGAGTTGGCGGTCGCGAGCACGTCCGCCGCCGCCCGCCGAACGTATGGCAGCCGCAGTCGTCTGAGCAGCCGGTCGAGCTCGTCGGGCAGCGGCGGCGGGGCTGGTAGCTTGACGGTCATAGCCGTGCTCCGATCCGATCCGCCTGCGCGGCGAACTCCAGCAGCTCTGACGCGAACTCGCGCGCCTCATTGGGTGTGAGCGTGCAGATCGCCGGCGGCAACCAGCAGCGCTCCCGCCGGCAGTCGAAGCGGTGATCGTCGGTCATGATCACGCTGATCTCCTGCACCGGCCGCCCGCCGTCTGGTTGCCAGACCTGCTCGGGATCGATCCGGCAGTGGACGCTGTCGCGGTAATCGCTCATCGCGCGGCCTCCTGCTTCCACCAGTTCGCTTGGAGCGTTTGCCGCTCGGCGTCCTCGGCCGCCTGCAGCAACGCCAGCGCGAGCTGGCGCGCCTGCTCGGGCCGCAGATCGGTATACGCGTCCGGCAGGTTGGTCGGCCGGCCGTGATCATCGACGGCGCCCGGCCCGTCGTGAAGCCGCACGCGCACCAACAGCTGCCGGGCTCCGTAGAGCAGCCGTTCGCGTGCCGGGCCCGCGAACGCCTCCGCCTCGCATCGATAGCCGCTCATCGCCCGAACCCCTCCCAGCTGCGAGTCGAGCGCTGCAACGAGGAGTCCTCCGACGCGCGGGCGGGGAACGGGATCACCGTCCCCGCCCGCTGATGCGCGAGGATCGCGGCCAGGTCACCGTCGCTGAAGCGGCCCGCCTCAGCGCATACCTTCAGCGCATGCTCGACCTGCTCGGCGCCGTGGAGCTTGGCGAGGTCGACCGCCTCAGCCATCTTCCGTCTGACCCGTGTCGCGCCCGCCGCGGCCGCCTTGATCAGCCACTGCTCGCCGCCCGGTCCGAGCGCCAAGAACGCCGCCTCCTCCCGCGAACGGGCCCGTGGGCGACGCTCCAGCGCGCCCGCCGGGCGGGGCGGATAGTGCTCATCCTTGATGCTCGGCCGGCCCGGCGTCGTCAACTCGTGCCGGGCGACCTCACGCGGCCCCTCCGGCGAGTCGACATGCACCACGATCAACTCCGACCCATGCGCCCTGGCCCACACCCGCTCCTCCACCAGCGAGCTCGGGACTGAGTAGATCGCACTACCAACCGAGATCGTCGACTGCCGGTCGACCTTCCGCGTCTGCCCGAAGCACACCGTGTGCGCCACCTTCGGCAACGGGTGCATCCGCTCGCGCTCCTCGGCGAGCATCACCACCGGCGCCCGGCGCGTGATCCGGTGCTCGCGCGCGTTCACCCGCTCGCAGAACCGCTCGCACTCGGACTCCAGCTCGGCGAAATCCCGATACGCCGAGCGGAGGTTATGGTCGGTCGGGACCAGATCCGCCGTGGCGATCCTGACCGTCGCTTCTGACCCGCCCTTGCTCTCAGGATCCGCCGGCACGCAGGTCGCGACCGTCAACCCGTAATGGCGACCCACCGACACGATCTGCGGGTTGCGGACCGCGATCCCGCACACCTGATCCACGCTCACGGTCTTCTCGTTATCGGTCAACGCGTACGTCGGCGCGGACGCGAACCGTCTCAGCGTCCGATCAAGCGCCATCACGACGCTCGGCATCGTCTTGTCCCACAACGGCAACACGACCCGGAAGCGCGACCACGCCAACCACGCGCAGAACAACACCGTCGAGCGGCCGCCAACCTCGGGCCCGTCGCCATAGTCCCACTGCATCCACAGCCCCGGCTCCGGGATCCACGGCCGGTACCGACGCCCATTCCCCTGCCGCCAGCGGCGCTTCGCGTCCGCGACCGCCCGACGCGTCGTTCGCTCCGACCCCATATAGCCCATCGCGACCAGCGTCTCGTGCGCCTTATCCGCCCGGATCTTCCCGCGCGAACGATCGACCAACTCCTCGACCTTCGCCGCGAACCGGTCGACCATCGGCCGCAGCCTGACCGACACCGGCAGCCCGCCACCAGCAGCGTCCCGGACCGCTACCCAATGCGCGACCGTCTTGTGATCACACCCGCACAACTCCGCCGCTCCCCGCAGCGAACCAGCCAAATCGAACGCCTCCAGAATCTCCATGACTTCCTCTGCTTTCTTCAAGCCCACCTCCTCGACGCGCCTCGATGACGAAGCGCCGGGAGCTACAGGCCGCTCAGGACAGAACGCTCGTCGTGGGGAGATCCGATGGCCACCCATGGGGAGATCCGATGGCCATCAGTGGGGAGTTTCGATGGCCGCCTACGGGGAGATTCCCATGGCCGCCGTCACCAGCGGCGGGTCTGGTAGAGCGAGACCTCGCTATTAGGCCGCGCAGCAATTCCGCGCGAAGATCGAGCGCCTTCGCTGCTCTCGCCTCAGCCTGGCGTCCGCCGAACGAGTCTCGGGCCTGGTGGTCTGGCATGATCAGAGGCGGAGGGAAGTCCAATCCCAGAGAGCACGGACTCTGAGTTCACGTTGCTGCTGTACGAACGCCGCGCCAGACGCAGGAGGAGCAGCCTGATGACCGACCTCGACCTGATAATCGCCGCGCAGGTCGCCGAGTACTGGCAGCGCGAGCGCGAGCTTGAGCGAGTCTCGCCCCCGAGCGAGGCTGAACGTCGTGCGCGAGCGGCCACCGCAGTCGAGCGTCAGCGCTTGACGACTGAGGGGGTCCCGGCCGACGTCATCAAGCCAGGAACCACGCTGAGCGATGCCACGCTGCTTGATCCTTTCGGTACCGAAACCACGCTGTATCAGGCCATGCCTGCAGAGCAACCGGCCGTAATCGTCTTCTACCGGGGGGCCTGGTGCCCGTTTTGCAATATCGCGCTGCAGACTTATCAGGAGGTGTTGCTGCCGCAGCTGCTGGGCCGTGATGTTGCCCTGGTCGCCGTGAGTCCTCAGAAGCCAGACGGCTCGCTGACGATGAAGCAGAAGCACGGCCTTACGTTCTCGGTCCTCTCGGACCCGGGCCTGAAGCTTGCCGATCAAGTCGGCGTCGTGATGCACCTCTCGGAAACGGCGCGCCACGCGGTCATCGACGCGGGGTTGAATTTCGCAGCCACGAACGTCGACGGCTCGTCGGCGCTGCCAATGCCCACGGTGTTGATCCTCGATGCGGAACACGTCGTGCGCTGGATCAAGGTCAACCCCGACTGGACCGAGCGATCCGAACCCGCCGAGATCGTGGCAGCCCTCGACGCCCTGAAGCTCGCAGCTGAAAGCCTCAGCGGTCGTTAAATTAACAATGCTGCCGGCGCTCGTCCGCAGCGTGCGACCCTGAAGGTCTCGACACGTCTTGGCGAGCGGAGCGCTCGCTCAAGGCTTTGAAAGGGCGCCGCCCCGCCGAGGGGCCCGCAGCTCATCTTGGCGTGAGCGGAGCGTGACAGGTGACGGCGCTGGCACTGTCGGCGCCGGAGCCGAGACTACCCATCCGCCGCCGGCGCAGGCTCAACCATTACGCGCCCACCCAAGTCATTTCCAAGTCCGAATCGGCGGGCTCGCGACCATCCAGAGCGGCGGCTGCGTGGGCGTCCAGCAGCTGGCCATAAAGCCGGAGACAGGACTCTAACCGCGACCTCGCGACCGTCACCCGCGGAAAGCGGGCCTCTCCGGCGCTGCCGTCAGGGTAGTGTCCGGCCAGGGACCCGCCCGCGCGGGGCTCGTGAAGTTGCCTTGGCGGCCTTCCGGCGCCCCAACGATGAGCGAACGGATCGGTGGCGCGTGTGGGTCTTCCACTTCGGATTGGTGAGCGGCAGTGGCGACCAGTCCGCGAGCTGCTTCTGCTCCCGTTCGAGGCCGTTGCACAAACCATCGCGGGTCTCGACTTTTTGTGCGTTTGCGACAAGGCGAGCATTCGGGGGCGAGCCTTTTCAGCCGCGGAGGACCCCCTCTGGCCGCCTGAGCCGCTCTCACGAGGTCAGCGAAAACAGCCGTTGTCAAATTCGTACAAGGGGTTTGGTTTGTGCGACGGCCTCGTTCCATAGCGCAAGCCTGAGTGGCTTCGACTTGCCGTCTGGAGGCTCCTCGTCTCGCGGATTGCAGTAGCGAGCCGAGCGCTCGCGCGGACGCCTGGTGCTGGTGCCAAGCGGAGTGACGTCGACGCCCGCGGACACCGCGCTGGTGAGGGGGAGCGTCGGGGGTGGAAGCCGAGGTTCTTGAGGCTCGTTGGTGTGGTCTCGCGCGGTCCCGTCCAGGGCTCGCCACGCCCGGGTCTCTGTGGAATGCGAGAGGTGGCTCGTCCGTGATCAGCTGTTCGTGATCGCCTGGCGCACTGAGTTCAGGTGCAGCAGTCCTCGTGGCAGGCGTCGCCGGGCTCGCCCGGGATCGATGCGCTGGCGCAGCAACCCTCGCCGCGCCAGGTCTGGCGGCCTTCGTTGATGGCGAGCGCGGCGATGCCGAGCGCGACGGCGAGGTCGGCCCACCACAGGCCGAAGGCGACGTTGAGCGTCAGGCCGGTGAGGACACCGGCGGCGAGGTAGGCGCAGAGCATGTTCTGCGTGCCCTCGCCGGCGGTCGCGGCTGAGCCGAGGCGCCGGCCGATCCGGTGTTTGGCTTTGCCGAGCAGCGGCATGACGATGATGCTTGAGATCGACAGGCCGATTCCGAGCCAGCTGGTGCGAGGATGTTCGCCGTTTGCGAGCGTGCGGATTGCGTCCTGGGCGATGTAGGGGGCGAGCAGGAAGAACGTGATCGCGACGAGCCGTTGAGCGCGTTGCTCGGCGCGCTCGGAGAGCCGGCGGGTGCCGGTGAAGCGCCAGATGACGATGATCGAGGCAAGGCCCTCAATCGCGGAGTCGAGGCCGAAGCCGAGCAGCGCGACGGAGCTGGCGAGGAGCGCCGCGGTGAGTCCGATCGCGCCCTCGGCGGTCATGTAGGCGAGGCTGAGCCAGGAGAGCGCCTTCGCACGACGGATCAGCCGATCGCGCTCGGCCGGCTCGAGCATGCTCTGCTGCTGCGAGGCGGTCGGCGGCGCGGTGAGGGTGGGAAGTTCGAGCGACGGGGTGCTCACTGCCTGACCTCGGCGAGCTCGAGGTGCGCGTCGAGCAGCCGCCGGCCTGGTTCGGTGAGGGCGTAGAAGACGATCTTGTGCTCGCGCCGCGAGCTAGCGAGGCCGGCGGCGCGCAGGGTGCGCAAGTGGTGGCCGACGAGGTTCTCGGCCCGGCCGGTGATCCACGCCAGGTCACAGACGCACAGCTCCCCGCCTTCGCGTAACGCCACGGCGATCGTCACTCGCGTGGGGTCACCCAAAGCCTTGGCGCGCGCGGCGGCGTCGGCGATCGCCGTCTCGTCGAGGTGCTGGCGGATGTTCTCTGCGCGTGGGAGGTCAAGGCACAGCGGGTCGCAGCGGTCATCAGACATGCTCTCATCCTAACGCGCGTTGCGCTGAGCGGTCGGCCTCTGGCGGGCTGGCACGCGAAGCTGCCGCCAAACGCTTGATCGACCTGCGGGACACAGTTTCGTCGGCTTGACAAGAGATCTTTGGCCCGCCATAATCTTCCTCGCATGGCAGCGCAACAATTGATTTCGGCGTCGGTGCAGGATTATGCGAAGGCGGTGTATGCGCTTGAGGCTCGCGGCGGCTCGCCGGTTTCGACGAACGATCTCGCTGCCCGGCTCGGGGTGACGCCCGGCTCGGTGTCGGGGATGGTGCGCAAGCTGACGGAGGTCGGGATCGTCGAGCATCAGCCTTATCACGGTGTGCGGCTGACCGACCAGGGCCGGCGTGTGGCGCTGGAGGTGCTGCGCCATCATCGCCTGCTGGAGCTGTTCCTCGCGCAGGAGCTCGGGATGTCCTGGGATCGCGTGCACGCCGAGGCCGAGGTGCTCGAGCACGTGCTCTCCGAGGAGCTTGAAGGGCTGATCGCCGCGCGGCTGGGCGACCCGGCCGTCGACCCGCACGGCGATCCGATTCCCACACCCGAGTTCGAGATCGGCGAGCGTCAGACACGCAGCCTGGACGAGTTGCCGGTCGGTGCCGCGGGACGCTTCGTGCGCGTGTCGGACTCCGACCCGGAGATGCTGCGCTACCTCGCCGATCACGGGATCACGCTGGACACGCTTCTCGAGGTCATCGATCGCCAGCCGTTCGGTGGGCCGGTGTTCGTGCGCTTCGCCGAGCGCGAGCATCCGATCGGCGGCGAGCTCGCGCGCGCGATGCGGATCGAGACCGAAACGCACCAGCCGTGACCCCCCCGCCGGGCGGGCCGGTTCCCGTGCTCGAGGGCGCCGCCGGCGGTGGCCTGCCGCTGGCCGAGGCGCTCGAGGCGAGCGCGCTCGAGCGTCTACTCGCGCGCGGGCGGGTGCGCGCGACGCTGATGATGCTCGGCCCCGCGTTCGTGGCCTCGATCGCGTATGTGGATCCGGGGAATTTCGCGACTAATGTGCAGGGCGGCGCGCAGTTCGGCTACCTGCTGCTGTGGGTCGTGCTCGCGGCGAATCTGATGGCGATGCTGATCCAGTACCTCTCGGCCAAGCTCGGGATCGTCACCGACCACGACCTGCCGGAGGTCGTGCGCGAGCGTTTCCCGCGCGCGGTCACGTGGGGCATGTGGGTGCAGGCCGAATTGATGGCGATGTCGACCGACATCGCGGAGTTCCTCGGCGCCGCGATCGGGCTGAACCTGCTGTTCGGCGTGCCGCTGCTCCCAGCCGGTCTGATGACCGGCGTGATCGCATTCGGCATCCTTGAGCTGCAGACGCGCGGCTTTCGCCGCTTCGAGCTCGCGATCAGCGCGCTGCTCGGGATCATCTTCGCCGGCTTTCTCTATGAGACGCTGCGGATCGGGCCCTCCGTACACGGCTCGCTGCGCGGCCTGCTGCCCGACCTGCACGGCAGCGGCTCGCTGTACCTCGCGGTCGGGATCATCGGCGCGACCGTGATGCCGCACGTGATCTACCTGCACTCCGCGCTGACCAAGGGCCGGATACCGTGCCGCGACGACAAAGAGCGCAGCCGCGTGCTGCGCTTCGAGCGACTCGACGTGATCATCGCGCTCGGGCTCGCGGGCCTGGTCAACATGGCGATGCTCGCCGTCGCCGCGAAGCTATTCCACACCCCAGCCCTGTCAGGCCTGAGCACAATCCAAGACGCCCACGCCCAGTTCGGACACCTCGTCGGCGGCACCGCCGCGCTCGCGTTCGCGGTCGCGCTGCTCGCCTCCGGCGCCTCGTCCTCCAGCGTCGGCACCTACGCCGGCCAGGTCGTGATGGCCGGCTTCATCAACATCCGCATCCCCCTGCTGCTCCGCCGCGCGATCACGATGACCCCCGCGATCGCCATCCTCGCCGTCGGCATGAACCCCACCAACGTGCTCGTCCTCAGCCAAGTCGTGCTCTCCTTCGGCATCCCGCTCGCGCTCGTCCCGCTGGTCATGCTCACCAGCCGCCGCGACGTCATGGGCATCCACGTCAACCACCGCGCCACCACGATCATCGCCTGGACGATCGTGATCATCATCAGCGCACTAAACGCCTTCCTGCTCTACCAACAATTCTTCATGAGCTGAGCACCACCACACAGACCACCACAAGCGCCACCGCCACCAGACCGGAAAAACGCCCGAGGCGCCAGGCCAATACGCCCGGCAAGAATTGGCCCAGACTGACGGCGCGCTGAATGACAGACGTCTCCACACAACGGACCGCCGCCTTCCCCCCGGGAATCCAGCAGCGTTCAGGCAGATCGCTGCTTGTGAGCACAAGCACGGACCCCGGATCGGGGTCGGGCTCTGCTGCTCCGACGGCGAGCGGCAGTCTGCCCCGGCAGGCGCTGGAGCTGCGGGAGCGCGTCAACGCTCCCGCAGAACGAGACGCGAACCGGGTCTCAGAGCTTGAGTCCGGCGCTGGCGTGCATCATCGGAGCCCGCCGTCCATGAACGGCGGAGATGATCTCCTCCGAGTCGATCCCTTGGAGGTAGGTGCCGGTGGTCGAGAGGTACGAGTGCCCGAGCTGGCGTTGGATCAGCGGCAGTGGGATCCCTTCATGGAGCAGCTCGACAGCGTGGGCATGGCGGAGTTGGTGTTTGTGCCGACGTCGGCACAAGCATCATTAAGTTCACCCCGAAATTCGGCGTTCACGACGTAAGCGAAGGGGGCTGTTGAGCGGCCCCGGCGACCGATATGTTCATTATGTCTTGCACGTCATCGACGTCAGCGAAGACGATGCGGGAGCTCCAAGGGTTCGTGGCTATCTGAGGCGCCCGCACGAGGACGACGGCCCGCGGGTGACGGGGACGTTCAGCTGCGGCAGGGGGAGGGCTGCCGCCTCAAGCGTCGCAGGACCAGACCGGGGGGTCCGCGGCGTCCGTTGGTCGATGCCTCAACTCATGACGGCACCTCCCCCCCTTCCTGCGCCGTTGACGTTCGGTCCCGCGATCGGCCCACTCTTGTCGTTTCGGTCGTACCCGCTTACAGCGTTCACGTCGACGCTCTGGCTCACCTTGTCATTGACATGTCAACGACAGCAATCGCCAGCGCAGGTCCGACGTTTACACGGAGGGGTGAACTTAAATGCGGATATGCCGACCTCATGGTTATGCCGCGCAGACCCGGCGAGGTGCCGCAAAGCGCCAACTCAGCGGTCCGAAACATCGGCATAATCCCGCTCCATTCCGAGGGCCCGCTGGACGGCCGATGCGAGGCAGCAAAGACCGTCAGCCGAGACCGGCTTGACGTCCGGCTGTGCGCCCGCGACGCAGTAAACCGCATGCGTGGCAGCGCCTTCGCCGCCTGGGCCGTCGATCGGCCTGACCGACGCGGAGTTGGTCCGCATTAGCCTCTTAGGCGGACGTCGACAGGAAGACCTGACCACAACCGCTCGCGTTATGCCGACATCAACTCCACCGACATCCCAACGTGCGCGGACTTTCTCGCCCGCCTCGGCATAACCACCGGGTCGGCTTAATGATGCGGGGCAAAGCGCCGCCGGACACCGGCATCGCGTGCGACCCTCCGCAACTCGACCCTAACCCCGCTGGCTGACCATGCCCGCCCGCGGGTAGGTCCGTCGATAACGCAGAACAACGGCCCGACGGGCAGACCGGTCCGTTCCGTGATCCACGGCGCGAGCGTTGACCACGCCCACGCGTCCATCCCGATCTCGCGACGCTTGTCATTCTTCCCACGCCTGATCAGCACCGACCCGCGGCGCTCGTCAAGGTCAGTCTCGGTCAACGCGAGCGCTTCCTGGATCCGGAGCCCCGCCCGCCACAGCACGATAATCAGAGCGCGGAGCCTGCGGCCATGGCGGTCCTCGCCGGCCTCGCGCATCACTGCGACGATCTCATCCACGCGGTCGGTGGATCGGCCGGATACCTCTGGCCTTTGTTCCTCGGTGCCTTTTCTGGCGTGATGACCGGGCATCGTCGCCGGCGACCGCCGCCGCCCGGCGGCGTCGAACAACTGCTGCGAAGATGACATAGCTCCCTCCTTACGAGAGCGAAATCGTTGACCGCCCAGCTCCACAGCCCCGAGGTCCGGTCGACGCCGATATTCGCCTACTAGCGCACCCCCCGGCGGACCGGTGCCGTGTCGCGACTGCCCATCGCATCAACTACGTGCACAGGCCTCGACGATCACGGACCACGATCTCGTTCAGCGACCAGGTCAACGCCCGCGCAGACTCCCGCTTGCCGCCGGAGCAGCAGAGCCCGACCCCGATCCGGGGTCCGTGCTTGTGCTCAGAAGCGAGAGCGGGGCCCCTCTCTTCCGGATTGGCCCGTCTACGCAGTAGGCAGGTGGGGGGTTCCAGGTGGCAACTCTCGCGCTGTCGCGCTGGCCTGTGAGCGGGCGTAGACTCGGGCAAACCGTCGAGCGAGGAGGGTCTGGCAATGATCCGCAGCCCGTTTCCGGACGTCGAGATCCCGGACGCGTCGATCACCGAGTTTGTCTTTGCTCGTACCGATGAGCGCGGTGACAAGCCGGCGTTGATCGACGCGCCGAGCGGCCGGACGATCAGCTACGCGCAGCTGGGGGAGTCCGTGCGCGCGGTTGCCGCGGGCCTTGCCGAGCGGGGCTTCGGCAAAGGTGACGTGTTCGCCCACTACGCTCCGAACCTGCCCGAGTACGCGGTCGCCTTCCACGCGGTCGCGACGGTCGGTGGCGTGAACACGACTGCGAACCCGCTGCTGACCGCGGACGAGCTCGCCGACCAGCTCAGAGACTGTGGCGCGCGTCTGCTGGTAACGGTACCTGAGGTGTTGGAGAAGGCGACCACCGCGGCCGGGCGGGCCGGCGTGGAGGAAATCTTCGTGTACGGCGAGGCCGAGGGCGCAACACCGTTTGCGTCGCTGCAGCGGGCTGGCGGCGAGCGGCCCGAGGTCGCGATCGACGCGGCCAACGATCTGGTCGCGCTCCCGTATTCGAGCGGCACCACGGGATTGCCTAAGGGCGTGATGCTGACGCACCGAAACCTGGTCGCGAACATCTGCCAGTGCATTCACGACGAGCATTGGGAGGATCGGGATGACCGCGTCGTCGCTGCGCTGCCGTTCTTTCACATCTACGGGCTCGTCTGGATTATGAACATACCTCTCTACTTCGGCCACACGGTCGTGACGATGCCGCGGTTCGAGCTGGCCAAGTTCCTGCGGGTGCTCCAGGACTACCGGATCACCCGTGCCGCGTTAGTGCCGCCGATCGTGCTCGCGTTGGCCAAGCATCCGCTTGTCGATGAGTTTGACCTCTCGACCCTCGAGTTCATCGGCTCCGGCGCCGCGCCGCTGTCCGCCGAGCTCGAGGTGGCGTGCGGCAAGCGGCTCGGCTGCCGCATGCAACAGGGCTACGGTCTGACCGAGACGAGCCCAACGACCCACCGGGTCACGGACGACCTTGCCGGGCAGATGCCCGGGGAGGTCGGGCCGCTGGTCCCAAACACCGAGTGCCGGATCGTCGACGTCGCGACCGGCGAGGACGCGCCGGCCGGCGAGTCGGGCGAGCTCCTCATCCGCGGCCCGCAGGTGATGAAGGGCTACCTCAACAAACCCCAGGCAACCGCGCGGGCGATCGACCCCGACGGCTGGCTCCATACCGGCGACCTCGCCCGCATCGAGGAGAGCGGTTCGCTGCGGATCGTCGACCGGATCAAGGAGCTGATCAAGTACAAGGGGTACGCGGTCGCGCCCGCCGAACTGGAGGCGCTGCTGCTCACGCACCCGGCGATCGCCGATGCGGCCGTGATCCCGGTTCCCGACGAGGAGGCCGGCGAGGTCCCGAAGGCGTTCGTCGTGGCGAGCGGGTTGATCACGCCCGAGGAGGTGACCCGGTTCGTCGCCGAGCGCGTGGCCCCGTACAAGAAGGTCCGCGCGGTCGAGATCGTCGAGGAGATCCCGAAGGCGGCGTCGGGCAAGATCCTGCGCCGCGTGCTGATCGACCGCGAGCGGACAGCCGCGATGTCTGGATAGGAACGCCGGCGGTCGGTATTGGCACGGGCCGGCTTCGGGCCACTGATGCTCTCACGAGAACTCGCCCGACCACCCTGCTGCCCGGCGCGAACGCCGCCACGCCACGCAACCGGCGGGCCGCTTTGCCGCGCCGGGCGCGTCGGTGCGCTTTGCCGGCGCTGCGCCGACCACTGGCGACTCGTCGCCCTAAAGCGCGCGCCTCCGCAGTGTTCCCGCACAGCCAGGCCCCGCGTCGGTGCTGCCCCGTCGCAGAAAAGCAGGCACCACCAAACGAGGACACAGAGATTCCAACACGAGTGCTTCGGAACGCCAGCGAGAGCGTCGCGCGGGACTCGGAGCGGCTCGTGCTTGACCGGCTGGAGGCGGGAGTCCGAGCCGGCGCGTGCAGCGATCCGAGCAAGAGCCGCGTGATCGACAAGACCGCTTCGCCTGTGGAAGCAGACGTCCTGTGTCAAGCCCCGGCGTGGATAGCGGCTGTTGGCTTGCGGTCAAGCGCTTCGCGCTCGGCCCTGCGGGCCGCCCTTCGGGTGACAGCGGCGCCGGCCATCCGCTGTGTGGCAGGGAGGTCGGGCCGGGTGCCCGACGAGGTCGGGATGGTGACTGTGATGCGTTGTTGCAGCGCGCGGTGACGGGCGGGGTCATAAGGCACGCCGTCTTGCCAGCACTGCCACACGATCCGGCACCAGGCACGCCCGAGGGTGCGTAGCGCGCGGGGGTGGTCGTGGCCGCGGGCGCGGGCGGCGGCGTAGAGGTCCTGCGCCCAGGGATGCCAGTGGCGGGTGCTGTCCGCGAGTGTGCAGAATGCGGCGCGTAGGCGCTTGTTGCAGCCCCAGCGAAAGCACGCTGCTTTGCGTTTGCCGGACTCGATCGCGACGGCGGCCTGGCCAGCGTCGCCGGCGAGCGCGTCGCGCGACGGGTAGCGCGCACGGCAGTCGCCGATTTCCGCGAGCAGTTCCGCGGCGGTGATCACGCTGTAGGGGCCTTTGAACAGCGACAGGAAGATCGCGCCGTCAGGATGCTCGCGGATCGCGATCGCGAGCTGGCGCTCGAGCTCCTTGATCTGCACGTTGAGCGTCTTGATTGTGACGACCAAGATGAGCACGAGCTGCCGGCGGGTGCTCAGCTCGAGCTCGCCGAGGCGACCCACGGGCGCGCGCCGGAGCTTGGCCAGAAGCTGTGCGGGCTGCTGCCGTCCGGAGTAGCGCTCGCGGGCCAGAAACGCCTGAAGGCGCGCCTCGCCCAGCCCGCGCGCGTCGGCGGGGCTCGGGTAGCGCTCCAGGAACGCCAGCGAGATCCGGCTCGTGAGGTTGGTGAACAGGCCCAGCGGGCCGGGCCAGAACCGCTCAAGCTCGGCCCGCAGCTGGTTGCTCAGCGCCGTCCGGGTGCCGACGAGATCCTCCCGCGCGCGAGTCAGCGCCCGCAGCGCCTTGGTCTGATCGCTGTCGGGCTCGAGCACCCGGAAGCGGTCATGGTCGGTGCGGGCCAGCTCGCACAGCACGAACGCGTCAAACCGATCGGACTTCCCGCGCGAGACCCGAAACCGATCGCGAGCCGCCACGACCTGGTTGGGATGCAACGCCAGCACCCGCAGCCCCGCGTCCAACAGCCGCTCCACCAGCAACCCGTCCGGCCGCTCGATCGCCACCAGCTCAACCTTCAAACGCACCAACTGCCGGCACCTGGTTTGCGTCTGAGTCAATGACATAGATCCCGGATTTCATTAGCCCACATCTGCGAGGCTTCCGGCACGATCAGTAGGAGGTCTTGATGACCGGGCCGGGACATTCAGCAGGCAGTGACGGGGGCCGTCGGAGGAAGCGGTTTCTCTCGCCTTCGCAGAAGTATGAGATCTGGCTCGCGCTGGTGCGCGGGGAAGTCTCGACGGTGGAGGCGGCCGATCGTGCGGGGGTGGATCGATCGACGATCGTGAAGCTGCGGCAGGTCGGTAAGCAGGGCGCGTTGGACGCGTTCGCGGCGTCCCGGCCGGGGGTGCGCCACGGCGGCCCGGACCCAGAGCTTGCGGCGGCGAGGGCGGAGATCGCCAGGCTGTCGGAGGCGTTGAAGGAGATGGGCGTGCGGTTGATGCTCGCGGAGGGAAAAGAGCGCTGGGACTGAGTGGCCGGGTCCCTCGCCGCGTCGACACGGCCACCAAGCATGAGCTGCTGGATCTGATCGATAAGGCCGTGCTGGACGGGTGGGATCACCGTCGCGCCTGCACGTACCTCGAGCTGGACGAGGGGCGGGCGTGGCGGTGGCGCCGCCGGCGTGATGACGGCTGCCTGGAGGATCGTAAGCCCGGTGCGGCGTTGCACGGGCTCAGACCGGTGGAGGAGCAGGCGATCCTTCAGCTGTTCGAGGCCTGGGGCGATATCGATCGTTCGCATCGCAAGCTCGCGCACCGCGGGAGCTACCTCGGACTGGTGTGGGTCTCGCCGGCGACCGTCCGTCGTGTTTTGGCTGCTCACGGGCTGGTTCTGAAACGACCTCGCCGGGTCCGGTCGGAGCGCAAGCCGTTCCCGGAGTGGGCCGATTACCGCAAGAACTCGATCTGGATTTACGACTGCACCCACTTCGCGGGCTGTCCGAACCATGCGGTGTTCGCGGTGATGGACCTCGTGACCCGCAAGTGGATCACAGAGCTCGTGAGCATCGAGGAGACCTCGACGCAGGTGCAGGTCGTGTTCATGGATGCGCTCGAACTCGAGGGGCTGCTCGAGCTCGTGGAGGCCCGCCAGGACGCCGTGCCCGCCGAGACCTTCCCCTTCGATGCCGCCGTTGATGAGCCCGAGCTGGCGCCGATCCTCTTGGCCGTCTCGGACAACGGGCCGCAGATGAGGAGCGGCTCGACGCGCGAGTTCATGGCGATGTGCGCGATCGCGCAACACTTTGGCCGGCCCGGAACTCCAACCGATCAGGCCTGGATCGAGTCGCTGTTCTCGCATGTCAAGGCCGACTGGCCGCACCTGGACCGCATCAAGGATCCCGAGGTGCTGCGCGCCGAGCTCGCCGACGTCCGCCGGCAATACAACACCGTGCGCCTGCACGCCGGGATCGGGTACGTCACGCCTGAGGACGAGCACGAAGGCCGCGGCCCGCGGATCCGTGCTGCCCGGAAACGCGGGCTCAAGCTCGCCCGGTGGGCACGAATCGCCTACCATCGAATCCAGCAATCCAAAGCCAACCGCCGGAGCCCCACCGATGTGGACTAATTCGCTCCCCGATCTGTGGCTTTAACTCAGAAACACCTCAGCACAACGACCGCAACCCTTGCTCGTCATGCGCGAACGTGGCCGCCAACAGCCCCTCGCCCGCCGCATCAGCGACCAACACATCGTGCTTCTCCGACGCCCAATCAACACCAGCGTAACTTCCCATATCTGTAACTACCTCTCTCAGTCAGGACAACTCGACAGCGCCCCGACCAAGAGGTACCGTTGCGGATGCTCATAGACAGGCCCTCAACCGGGGCTACGTCCTGTTGCCGCTTCGCGGCACCTCACCTCCGCCGGGAGGGGCTGGTCTGCTTCCGGCTCTCGCACGGGCAAGCAGCGGTGGCCCTCTCCCGACGGCGGTCGAGGCAACAACAGGATGCCCTATGAGCAGCGGTGACGGCGGCCATGGGAATCTCCCCGTAGGCGGCCATCGAAAGTCCCCACTGATGGCCATCGGATCTCCCCATGGGTGGCCATCGGATCTCCCCACGACGAGCGTTCTGTCCTGAGCGGCCTGTAGCTCCCGGCGCTTCGTCATCGAGGCGCGTCGAGGAGGTGGGCTTGAAGAAAGCAGAGGAAGTCATGGAGATTCTGGAGGCGTTCGATTTGGCTGGTTCGCTGCGGGGAGCGGCGGAGTTGTGCGGGTGTGATCACAAGACGGTCGCGCATTGGGTAGCGGTCCGGGACGCTGCTGGTGGCGGGCTGCCGGTGTCGGTCAGGCCGCGGCCGATGGTCGACCGGTTCGCGGCGAAGGTCGAGGAGTTGGTCGATCGTTCGCGCGGGAAGATCCGGGCGGATAAGGCGCACGAGACGCTGGTCGCGATGGGCTATATGGGGTCGGAGCGAACGACGCGTCGGGCGGTCGCGGACGCGAAGCGCCGCTGGCGGCAGGGGAATGGGCGTCGGTACCGGCCGTGGATCCCGGAGCCGGGGCTGTGGATGCAGTGGGACTATGGCGACGGGCCCGAGGTTGGCGGCCGCTCGACGGTGTTGTTCTGCGCGTGGTTGGCGTGGTCGCGCTTCCGGGTCGTGTTGCCGTTGTGGGACAAGACGATGCCGAGCGTCGTGATGGCGCTTGATCGGACGCTGAGACGGTTCGCGTCCGCGCCGACGTACGCGTTGACCGATAACGAGAAGACCGTGAGCGTGGATCAGGTGTGCGGGATCGCGGTCCGCAACCCGCAGATCGTGTCGGTGGGTCGCCATTACGGGTTGACGGTCGCGACCTGCGTGCCGGCGGATCCTGAGAGCAAGGGCGGGTCAGAAGCGACGGTCAGGATCGCCACGGCGGATCTGGTCCCGACCGACCATAACCTCCGCTCGGCGTATCGGGATTTCGCCGAGCTGGAGTCCGAGTGCGAGCGGTTCTGCGAGCGGGTGAACGCGCGCGAGCACCGGATCACGCGCCGGGCGCCGGTGGTGATGCTCGCCGAGGAGCGCGAGCGGATGCACCCGTTGCCGAAGGTGGCGCACACGGTGTGCTTCGGGCAGACGCGGAAGGTCGACCGGCAGTCGACGATCTCGGTTGGTAGTGCGATCTACTCAGTCCCGAGCTCGCTGGTGGAGGAGCGGGTGTGGGCCAGGGCGCATGGGTCGGAGTTGATCGTGGTGCATGTCGACTCGCCGGAGGGGCCGCGTGAGGTCGCCCGGCACGAGTTGACGACGCCGGGCCGGCCGAGCATCAAGGATGAGCACTATCCGCCCCGCCCGGCGGGCGCGCTGGAGCGTCGCCCACGGGCCCGTTCGCGGGAGGAGGCGGCGTTCTTGGCGCTCGGACCGGGCGGCGAGCAGTGGCTGATCAAGGCGGCCGCGGCGGGCGCGACGCGGGTCAGACGGAAGATGGCTGAGGCGGTCGACCTCGCCAAGCTCCACGGCGCCGAGCAGGTCGAGCATGCGCTGAAGGTATGCGCTGAGGCGGGCCGCTTCAGCGACGGTGACCTGGCCGCGATCCTCGCGCATCAGCGGGCGGGGACGGTGATCCCGTTCCCCGCCCGCGCGTCGGAGGACTCCTCGTTGCAGCGCTCGACTCGCAGCTGGGAGGGGTTCGGGCGATGAGCGGCTATCGATGCGAGGCGGAGGCGTTCGCGGGCCCGGCACGCGAACGGCTGCTCTACGGAGCCCGGCAGCTGTTGGTGCGCGTGCGGCTTCACGACGGGCCGGGCGCCGTCGATGATCACGGCCGGCCGACCAACCTGCCGGACGCGTATACCGATCTGCGGCCCGAGCAGGCGCGCCAGCTCGCGCTGGCGTTGCTGCAGGCGGCCGAGGACGCCGAGCGGCAAACGCTCCAAGCGAACTGGTGGAAGCAGGAGGCCGCGCGATGAGCGATTACCGCGACAGCGTCCACTGCCGGATCGATCCCGAGCAGGTCTGGCAACCAGACGGCGGGCGGCCGGTGCAGGAGATCAGCGTGATCATGACCGACGATCACCGCTTCGACTGCCGGCGGGAGCGCTGCTGGTTGCCGCCGGCGATCTGCACGCTCACACCCAATGAGGCGCGCGAGTTCGCGTCAGAGCTGCTGGAGTTCGCCGCGCAGGCGGATCGGATCGGAGCACGGCTATGACCGTCAAGCTACCAGCCCCGCCGCCGCTGCCCGACGAGCTCGACCGGCTGCTCAGACGACTGCGGCTGCCATACGTTCGGCGGGCGGCGCCGGACGTGCTCGCGACCGCCAACTCACAACGCTGGGAACACGCCGAAGTCCTCAGGGTGCTGCTCGCCGAGGAGGCAGCCGGCCGCGACCACGCCACGATCACTACCCGCAGGCGCGCTTCCGGGCTGCCCGCCGGCAAGACGTTCGATGCGTGGGAACCCCAGGCGTCGGCGATCCCGAAACCCACCCAGCAAGCGCTGCGCACGCTCGAATGGATCGACCGCGCGGAGGTGCTGTGCGTTTGCGGGCCCAGCGGCACCGGCAAGAGCCACTTCGTCGAGGCGCTCGGGCATTTGGCGATCGACAAGGGCAAGACCGTCGCGTGGCACACGCTCGAGACGCTCGCGGTCCTGTTCCGCCGCCACCGCGCCGATGACAGCGTCAGCAAAGCGATCAGCAAGCTGATCCGCGCCGATCTGATCATCGTCGATGACGTCGGGCTGTTGCCGGTCTCGGCCGACGCGGCCGAGGCGCTGTTCCGAGTCGTTGACGCCGCCTATGAGAAACGATCGCTCGCGATCTCGTCGAACATTCACCCTTCCGGGTTTGACGAGCTGATGCCCAAGACGCTCGCGACCGCGACGGTCGAGCGGCTGCTGCATCACGCGCACGTGCTGATCACCGACGGCACCGACAGCTACCGACTCGCCCAGGCGACCGCCGGCAAGGGGGTGAGGCCCCTGACCTGAGACGGACTTTAAGCGACCATCGCCGCGGCGCCTCGCCCTCCGGGCTCGGCCCCCGCGACGACGGTCGCTCTCCCACCCGGTCGTGGGGAGAACTCATGGCCACCAGCGGGGAGAAAAGATGGCCGCCGGTGGGGAGAACCGATGGCCGTACTTGGGGAGAAACCGATGGCCATTGACACAGCGGTCGATCAGCGCCGAAACGCTTGCCCGGTCGGCGAGCGCACGGTCGCGAGCATGCGCCACGACGGGCAAGAGCCGCAGCCGCGACCGCGTCCGGGCCGCCTTGTGCTCAAAACGAGACCCGATAGCGTCGCGGTCACGGGTCGATGCTCCTCCTTCGCCGCGGGCGAGCAGCAGTATCTGTTGCTCGCTGGAGCCGGCACGGCGGTGCTTCCGCTCCGCCGGGCCAAGACAGGAGCGCTTCGGGCTCCGAGCCGTAGTTGCGCGTCTCGTCCCAAGCGAGCGTCCGCGCCCCTCTCGGCGGGACGACTGCATCCAAGGCGCAAGCGGAAGTTGGCGTAAGGTCCCCCCACATGGATCCTGTTCTCTACGGCCCCGGAGAAGGCGAGCACCATGACGCCGGTTCGGCGCAGATCGTCATTAAGGCCGCAAGCGAGCACACTGGGGGCTCGTTCTTCCTTGCCGAGAGCACGCTCGAGCCCGGATTCGCCGGTCCGCCGCCGCACCGCCACCGCAAACTGCATGACATGTTCTACGTGCTTGAGGGGACGCTCACGCTGCGGCTCGGCGACCGGACGATCGAGGCCGGTCCCGGCAGCTTTGCCTGTGTGCCTCCGGGCGTCGTGCACACCTTCCGCAACGACAGCGACGGTCCGGTTCGCTTGCTCAACTTCAACACCCCAGCCGGTTTCGAGAACTACATGCGCGACTTGGCCGAGGCGGCGGAGTTAGCTCCACTGTCTCCCGAAGTCATCGCTCGCGTCGCGTCACGGTACGACTTCGAGTTCACTGGATAGCAGCGCCGCAGTGCTGCTTGGAGGAATCAGTAGTACGGGCTAGCCTCGATTCTCGGTGGTAAGGAAAACGTAACTATTCAGGTGGTGGCGGTTCAGTTGCCGGTCCAGCGGCGGTACGCGGCGATGAGACGTGAGGTGGTTGCGTCTGCGTCGATGTCGATGTCGAGCAGCGCGACTTCGTAGCGGCGTCCGCCGCGTTGACAGGTGGCGATCAGCTCGCTGCGGTTGTCGCCTCGGCTGACGGATAGGACTTCGACTTGTTCGCCGATCACGGTGCCGTGAAATGAGAAGTTCGCGTCTTCGTCGAAGGCGGCCTCGAAGCCCATCAGTTGTTCGTCTTCGTCGTGGCTGTCGACGGTGATCTCGTCGATGAGGTTGTCGAGGTCAGGGTCGGCTTGGCGTGCTGGGCTCACTGGTCTCCGATCGTTAGGCGGCTGGGTTGAAGCGATCCAGGACGAGTGGTGGGCAGCGGATCTCGCCGCTTTTGAAGCGGCCGATCGGACGGTGCACGCACACGACGGCGGCGTGCTGGTCGAGCTCGACGACGATGCCGTGGACGCCGTGCAGGTAGCGCGGGCTTGCCTGATGGTTGATCCGCACGCGGTCGCCGACGTTGAGCATCGCGAGTGCCTTCTGGGAGTTGACCGTCCGCAGCAGCTCGTGCCGGGCGTGCACCGCTTCGGCGATCGCGACGAGGTGAGCGTCCAGCGCGCCGGCTGCGATCTGGTCAAGCAGCAACCGCTCGGGCTCGACCGGCGGGTGTGGTGGTGGGCTGGTCGCCGGCCGCGGCGACGGCAGCTGAGCTTGGGGCTGGCTGCGGGTTCGCCTGCGGGAGCGCTTGCTCACAGCACGGGAGTATCGGGTGGCTGGAAGACGGATCGCTCAGGGGCCGGCGGCCATCGGCAGCCACGGCCGGCCGGCGCTCAGTTCCAGCAGCACCTCCACCGGCCGCTGGCCCTGTTTGCGAGCGGTCGAGAGGTAGGAGCGGATCGCCAGGAACCGCTCGGCGCCCTCGGTGGTGCGCCAGCAGCCGGAGATTTTCTGCTGCAGCTTGACCATCCGCAGGTCCCGCTCGCACAGGTTGTTGTCAAACGGGACCCGGAAGTCGTGCGCGAACCGCAACGCTTCCTGCTCGCGCTCGTCCAACCGCAGCAGCAGGTTCTGCGCCTTGGTGCGCTTCGGTCGGCGCCCGCTGCGATCCTGCGCCAGCTCGGGGTTCTGCTCGTAACCGAGCTTGATCACCTCGCGGTAGCAGTCTGAGAGGACCGTGAGCGCGTCATCTGAGAGACGGTCTTCGCCCGCCGCGTGGGCCTCCTCGACGGCTTGCTTGGCATCGAGCAACAGCGCGCTCATCGCCGCCGCCCAGCTCTCGCCCTGCTCCTCGGCTGAGAGCAGCTCGCGCAGATGATGCGCGCCGCACAGCGCGTGACGCGCCTTCTCATACAAGCGGTAGGGCGCCCACCCGTCGTGCACCGCGGTGCCCCCGAAGGCTGGTAGCACGCCCGCGGCGTTGATCCCATCCCGCCCCCGCTTGGTGTGCACCGTGAACAAGGTGAGCGTCTCGCTTGAGACGCAATGAATCCAACCCAGGTAACCCTGCATCCGCCCGCCGGTCTCGTCAAAGTGCGCGACATCGGTGTCTTGGAGCTGGCGGCGGACTTCGTCCAGGAACCGCTCGAGCCCTTCCGCGCCCTGCGCGACGAACGCCTGCAACGTGCCCACCGAGATCGGCACGCCCGCCCAGTCGGACAGGATCTCGGCCGCGCGCTTGTACGGCAGGTGCTGATAGCACACCAGATAGATCCCCATCGCCCGGATCCGCGGGCCGTAACACACCGGCGCTGTGACACCCTCCGGGAAGCACGAGCTGGTCAAGTGCCCGCACGGACAGCGTCGTTTCTGGATCCAATGCTCGACGCAACGAAGCCTCGGCACCTCAGGCAAGTCGAACACCTGCCGCGACTGAGACTCCACGATCGGCCTATCCGACAGATTCCTCCCGCAGCACTCGCAGCGATCAACCGGATGCGCGACCGCCTGATCCGGATCCTCACGGCGCTGAAGATGATGACCCGGATGCCCGGGCTGACCACCCGGCTTGCGCCCCGACCGGCGTCGCAGGCTCCGCTTCTTACTCGCCGGCGGCTTGGAATACCCATCCGACGACGGCGGCTTGGACGAGTTGCGCGAGTTCTGATCCAGCCGCGCCTTGAGCTCCGCAATCACCGCATCGCGCTCCACGAGCCGAACCTCAAGCTCGGCGACCTGCGCGCGGAGCACCTCGATCAAGGCATCCAGCTCAGCAGCACGCGCCTCAAACGCCGAACTCGGTCGCTCTGCATCCGCGCTTGCAGCCAGCATGCACGCAAGATTCCGTGCGCGCCCCCGCGATCCTGCCCACCAACGCCCAGCCCCCTCCGCCGAACCAAGCCCCCGGGACCTGAACAGTTACAGGAAAACTTGCTGAGGTTTCAGCGGGGTGGGAACCGGAATCGGAGTTGGCGGCCGTCGAGCCAGGGGATCGGGGTGCTGTGCTCGGCGAGGCCGGCGTCGATCAGTACGGGGTGGTAGGTGCGGACGTGCAGGTCGAGGGTGAGCGCGTCGTCTGTGAGGTGGAGGGTGCCGGTGCTGTCGAGGAAGTGGCGCCAGATCCGGTCGGGGGTGGCGTTCTGGTAGTGGGGGAGTTGGCGGGCGAGGAGCCGGTAGAGGTTGCCGGCGATCACGGTCAGGGTGGTGTGCGCGAAGGGGTTAGGTTGGCCGCGCCGGACGTCCGCGACTTGATCCGCACGGCGTGAGCGCGTTGACCGGCTCCGCTGCCAGGAGCACATCGCTGATGCGACTCCGCCGCAGAGGCACGCGCTGTGCGACGGGCTCGGGTCGCGGTCAGTCGGGCGTGACCTCGACTCGCGTGGCCATCGGCGTCTCACCTAGCGGGCAAGCTAGTCGGACTCGGGGCCCGTGTACGCTCGCTCTTTGGGTCCGGCTGTCTGTGATCGTGGTGGTCTCAAGGTTCGTGAAGGCGTGCGGCACGGGACGCGAACCGGCGCCTGCCGGCCGCGCGGCGGCCACGGGGGCGGGTGGTCAGGCTTCGGGACGAGCGTCAAGAAAGTGTCGGATCTCACCCGTGGAAATGTTCTTGTGGTCAATTAAGGTGAGGCATGACCTTCGAATTTTGAGCGAATCGTCGCGTGGGCGTGCAGGACGGGGCTGGATTGTCCTAAAGTCATCGCTCCTCGCCTCAAGCTTAATTGCCGACCTGGGGATGGAAGCGACCGTGGAACTCGTACTCGTCCAGCTGGGGGCGTTTCGTTCGCCACCGCAGGGTGTGCCGGATGCGTGTGGGCGCCGGGCAGCGATCCGGTCCTAGGTCATGCGAGCAGCGGTCTATCACGTCTCGTTCTACGCGGCGGTTTTGATCGGGAGCGGCGCCGCGGATGTTGCCGCGGCGATCGGCGTGTGGCGGAGGCGTGGCAGCCCTGGTCGGAACAGCTTGTGTGTCGCGATGCTCGCCACGGCGGCGTGGTCGTTGGCGTATGCGCTGGAGCTGTCGGCGCCCGGCACCAGCGATCGCGAGCTCTGGGGAGCTTTGAAGTACGTTGGCATCACGGTGTTACCGCCGGCGTGGCTTCTGTTCGCGCTGCAGTACACGGGGCGTATGGGCAGGCCCAGTGCGCGGTTCCTTGGCGCTCTGACGGTCGAGCCTGTGGTCGTGCTCGCGTTGCTCGCCGCCCCGGCCACGCGGCACCTCATCCATTTCTATCCCTCAGGGCCGCCGAAGCCGATACCGACGGCGAGCGCGGGATTTCTCTACTGGGGTGGTTGGTAAGAACCGTGTCACCAGCGGCAAACGAGCGGCGTTATGGAGCCCGGACGACGGGACTGAGCACACGGCTGTCGGCGTAGGGCGCGCATCGCTTCCGCTCCGCGAGTCGCGAGCGGGAGTTCGCCGTGGCTGTGGAGGGGCCGCCGCCTCCGTTCCGGAGGGGCTGTGTCGTTCGAGCAGGTGGGCGCTTCTGCTTCTCCTGAAAGCAGGCGTGGCGGTCGTCGCTACTGCTTGTCGCGCGGAAGAGAGTGATCGCCGGCGCCCGACCGGACTCTTGCGTTCCTGGATTTGCTAGCT
Source organism: uncultured Solirubrobacterales bacterium (assembly GCA_963836065.1). GTDB lineage: Bacteria > Actinomycetota > Thermoleophilia > Solirubrobacterales > Solirubrobacteraceae > Palsa-465. The sequence goes on along the minus strand of CAWIII010000018.1, from coordinate 82,501 downwards.
GGATCTGGTGACATGCGGAAGGGCCAGCCGCGAGACTCAGCCGCTCGTGACCGGGCTTCTCGCGACCGACGGGCTCTGAGAGTTGGACGCGCTTAGTGAGCGTCCAACGATGGGACCTCCGTCGCGGTCAGCTCCGTCAGCTGCCGAACGACGGCATCGATCCCGGCGATCTCGTAGGTGGCCCGCTGCGCCCCGGCGCCGCCGCCTCGATGCAACAGGTCGCGTAACAGCGCGAGCTCCTCGATGCACATAAGCTCGCGAGCTCGGTGCTCCACCCTCGCTAGGGCGTCCTCGAGGATCTCTGGCACCGCGCGCAGCCTCCCGTGGGCATCGGGAAGCTGGCCGTGCACGCCGAAGCGAGCGGCGCGGAACATGCCCTCCTCTATCAGCTCAGGGGCAGGGTCGGCGCGCGGCCCGCTTTCGGCTGCGTCGCGAGCCAGGCAGTGCACCAGCGCGACCAGGGCGACCGTGTCCGAGAGCGATGCCTGCGCGTCCAGCGCCCGAATCTCCACCGTTCCCAGCCGAGGGTGGGGCCGGAGCTTCCACCAGAAATACGTGTAGTCAGGAACATCGGCTGCGCGTGTCAGCACGCGACTCATCTCGCAGAAGTCCGCGAAGTTGCGCATCGCCCGCGGCACCCCCGAACGCGGCCACTCTCGCAGCGATACCTCACGCGCCGAGGCGAGACCCGTATCGCGACCATGGCGAAAGGGCGAGTTCGCCGCCAGCGCCTGGAGCAGCGGAAGCTCGCGGCGCAGCCCGTTGAACGTCCGGATCGCAGTCTCGGCGTCCGGCATCCCGACGTGGACGTGCAGCCCTCCGACCGGAGTCACCGCAGCGTCCCCCAGGAGGTAGTGGATATGCTCATAACGCTCCTTATGGGTGATCGCCGCATCGCCCTCACCCGCCAAGGGATGAGTGCCCGATGCCAGGATCCCCGCTCCCGTTTGGAGCACAGCGCGACGCATCTCGCCAAGCGCTCGCACCGCCTCGCCCGCGCTGCCGTAAACGTTGGTGATCAACTCGACCTGACAGGCGTGCAACTCCCGCTCGACCGTCCCCTCGACCTCGCCGAGCCGCTCGAGCACCGCCGCCGAGCTGTTCGTCAGACGCCCGGTGAGCGGGTCGACCAGGAACAGCTCCTCTTCGACCCCGATCGAGAACGGCTCGCCCGAGCCGAAGCGGTGATCACGCTCAAGCTCCACGGCCACGTCCTAGGAAGTATGCCCAGGCGACTGCCGGGCAAGAACCCCGTCACTGGCTGGACCCAGCGCGAGCCACGCCACCCGTCCCCGCTCCCGACTAAACGACTGACGAGATGGGCAAGCTCTCCCAGGCCGACTGATCACCGCAGCATGCCGTGACGTGCAACTACGCGGCCTCCAGGAATCCATCCGCCACGTGCGCCCTCAGTCGGCATGACGACCGATTGAAGCGCACCCAAAGCCAAAGCGGCGATCACCGCTGCTCCGGGCTAGATCCAGCGCTGGGCCGCCGGCGCTCGAGCCTCGGGTCGCTGCTGCTCGTCGCCAGCTGAGCGGCAGTCCACGTGCCCGCCGACCGTATGCCTGCTTCTGAGCACGAGCAGCAGCGAATCGTGCTGGCCGCATCGCTATTGCTGGCGAATCGCGGAGCGGATTAGGCAAGGAACCATCGGTTCCGTTTCTGGTTTGTGTTATCGGAACTTCCAGCGCGTGGTCGTGTTTGAGGGCCGCATGATCGAGTGCTCGAAGGCTGGCGTTTGTTCCGTCTCTGACGGCACTCGAAACTTTCCGCCGTGAGCGCCGAGCCGCTTGACCTTGATGAGCTGGTCGAGCACTGGACGCTGCTCGACGGCGATCGCGAGCTGGTCGCGGGGCAGCGCGGCTCCACCCGGCTGGCGTTCGCGCTGATGTTGAAGTTCTACAGCCTCTACTGGCGCTTCCCGGACGGCGACGGCGAGCTGCCGCGGGAAATGGTGGAGTTCGTTGCCCGCCAGGTCCAGGTGTCGCCGGACGCGCTCCAGGGGAACGAGTTCTCGGAGCGGACGGACCGCTACCACCGCGCCCAGATCCGCGGGCACTTCGGCTTTCGCGAATGCACAGTCGAGGACGCGCGGGCGCTTCGGGCGTGGCTGGCCGAGAATGTCGCCGAGGCAGACCCGCGCCAGGAGGTCGTTCGCGATCAGCTGCTCGATCGCTGCCGCAAGTGGCGGGTCGAGCCGCCTTCGGAGGGTCGGATCGACCGCATCGTGCGCGGGGCGGTTCACGGCGCGCAGACGGCGCTGTGTGAGCGGATTGTCGCGAGGCTGAGCGCCGAGGCGATCGCTCGGATCGAGCAGCTGCTCGCGGTGGAAGACGACGACGGGGACGACCAGGCCCGGGACGTGCTCGCGCTGGTCAAGGCCGCGCCGGGGAACGTGAGCCTGGAGACGATACTCACGGAGATCGAGAAGCTCGAAGCGGTCCGCGCCGTCGGGCTGCCCGCCGGATTGCTCTTGGATGTGACGCCCAGGGTGCTTGAGGGCTGGCGCCAGCGGGCGATGGTCGAGTCGCCATCGCATCTACGCGCGCACCCGAGGGAGCTGCGCGTGACGCTGCTCGCGGCGCTGTTGTGGGCGCGGGAGCGCGAGATCACCGACACGCTCGTGGACCTGCTGATCTCCACCGTGCACCGGATCGGAGCCCGGGCCGACAAGAAGGTGACCAACGAGCTGATCGGCGAGTTCAAGCGGATCGCCAACAAGGAGACGCTCCTGTTCAAGGTCGCCGAGGCGTCCGTCTCCCGTCCCGACGATCTGGTGAAGGAAGTGGTCTTCCCGGCAGCGGGTGGCGAGCAGACGCTGCTCGATCTGGTGGCGGAGTACAAGTCCTCGGGCCCAACGTACCGACGCACGGTGCAGACGAAGCTGAAGGCGTCCTACTCGCACCACTACCGCCGGGGGCTGATCCGACTCTTGCAGGTGCTGGAGTTCCGCTCGAACAACGCCAGGCCCAGGCCGGTGCTGGACGCGCTCGTGCTGGTCGGCCGCTACGCCCGGCGCGAGCATCTCACCTACTACCCGGCCGGTGAGACAGTCCCCGCGCACGCGGGGATCGACCAGGACTGGCGAGAGCTTTGCAACCACGTCGACGGCCGCGGGCGCGAGCGGATCGTCCGGCAAATCTACGAGATCGGGACCTTCCAGGCACTGCGCGACCAGCTTCGCTGCAAGGAGACCTGGGTCGTCGGCGCCGACCGGTGGCGCAACCCGGACGAGGACCTGCCCCAGGATTTCGAGCAGCGCCGATCAGAGCACTACCAGGCGCTTCAGAAGCCGCAGGACCCCGCCGAGTTCATCGACGAGGTCCGCAGCGAGATGCAGACCGAGCTCCGAGCGCTGAGCGAGGCGCTGCCCGAACTTCCATTCCTCGAGATAGCAGACCGCGGCAAGCAGGGGGCGATCAAGCTCACGCCGCTGAAAGCGCAGCCGGATCCTCCTAACCTGGGGGCGATCAAGCGGGACTTGCGCTCGCGCTGGGGGATGGTCGCGCTGATCGACATGCTCAAAGAGTCGATCCTGCGCACCGGGTGCCTGGAGATCGTCAACGACTTGGCCCGTGGCGTCCGGCTGAGCCCGGACACCCTGGCCGAGCGGCTGATGCTTGCGATCTACGGGTACGGGACCAACATCGGCATCCGCGGGGTTGCGGTCGGCGACCACGCACATTCGGAAGACGATCTGCGCTACGTGCGCCGCCGGTTCCTCACCCCGGAGCTCGCGCGCTCACTGGCGATCGAGATCGCAAACGCCACCTTCGCCGCTCGCGACCCGGCGATCTGGGGGCAGGCGTCGACCACCGTCGCGTCGGACTCAAAGCACATCGGCGCGCTCGACCAGAACCTTTTGACCGAGTGGCACGCCCGCTACCGCAAACCCGGCGTGCTGATCTACTGGCATGTTGAGAAGAAGTCGGTGGCGATCCACTCGCAGCTGATCTCCTGCTCCGCGATGGAGGTGGCGGCGATGATCGACGGCACGATGCGCCACGGCACCACCATGGACGTCGAGGGCAACTACACCGACACCCACGGCCAGTCGTGGGTCGCGTTCGGCATCACAAGACTGCTCGGCTTCCTGCTGTTGCCGCGGATCAAGGGCCTCAACCACACCAAGCTGTACCAGGCCGAGACAGGATCCTGTATCCGTGCCTCGTGCCGGCGTTGACGCGGCCGATCCGGTGGGACCGGATCGCCGAGCAGTACGAGCAAATGATCAAGTACGCGACCGCGATCCGCACCCGCACCGCGCAGACCGAGGCGATCCTCCGCCGGTTCATGCAGGCCAACGCGATCCACCCCACCTACCAGGCGATGATCGAGCTCGGCCGCGCGCAGAAGACCATCTTCCTCTGCCGCTACCTGCGCGACCGCCAACTCCAACACGAAGTGCAGGAGGGCCTGAACGTCGTCGAGGGCTGGCACCGAGGCGTGCGGCTGATCTTCTTCGGAGGAGGCGGCGACATACCATCGAACCGCCGCGACGAGCAGGAGCTATCGGTCCTCTGCCTTCGCGTGCTGCAGGCCGCGATGGTGTACATCAACACGCTCATGCTCCAGGACATCCTCCACCAACCAGGCTGGGCAGATCGGCTGACCGCCGAGGACAAGCGCGGGATCACCCCATTGATCTGGGGGCACGTCGTCCCGCACGGCGAGATCCGGCTTGACATCGGCCGGCGCCTGGAGCTGCCCGAATGACGACCGAGCCAACCCCGCCGAAGCGCACTCCGGCTCGGCGCAAGGCCCGCCAGCTCGCCACGCATCTGCGCGCCGAGCGGCTATGTCTACCTCAAGCAGGTGTTCCGCCACCTGCGCGAAGAGCTTGGCGTCGAAGTCGAGCGTGCCCCCAAGAAGCTCCCGCGCGTCCCGACCGAGCAGGAGATCCGCTGCTTCTACGACGCCGTCTGGAACGCCCGACGCGGCCGGGACGTAGTGATGATCAAGACGCTGCTCTACACCGGCGTGCGCGTCTCCGAACTGGACAGCATCCGGATCGGCGACGTCGACCTCGACGGCTGGCGGATCCGGATCGAGCAAGGCAAAGGCAAGAAGGACCGCCACGTCCCGTTCCCCGCCTCGTTCAAGGAAACGCTCGCGCTGCACATCGACGCGCAAAAGCAGGCCGGCGCTGGCCACCTGCTCGAATCCTCATGGAAGAAGCCCTACTCCGACCGGGGCGTGCACAAGATCCTCGCCCGGTACGACACCACCGCCGGCATCCAAGGACCGATCAGCCCCCACCGGCTCCGCCACTTCCTGTTCACCTGGCTGAAGACCCAGGGGATCGACGACGCGCTCATCCAGCCCTACTCAGGCCACGCCACCCGCCAATCACTCGAGATCTACTCGCGCATCGCGCTCGCCGACGCCCAGCAAGCCCATGATCAGGCCATCGGCCGGTACCCCGTCTGAGCGCCTCCGGCACCGCAGTCTCCATAACCCGGCTCGTTTGCCGCTGGTGACACGGTTCTTACCAACGACCCAAGAAGGGCGTCGAGGGCAGTATCGTCCGCGCGTCGCTCGAGGAGATCGAACTCGCGCCCAACGCGAGACGCGAAATCTCACCCGAAGGCATCGAGCGCCTCGCCGCGATGCTAGCGCGGACAGGTCAGCTCGTGCCGTGCATCGGCCACCGCCCCGGCGAGCACGAGCCCGTCGTCCTTTATGACGGCCAGCGCCGCTACCTGGCCGCGACCAAGAGCCACGAGCTGTGCGGCACCGAGGGCTACGAGGGCCTCGAGCCGGTCAGAAGCCTGATCGTGCTGCTGCTCGACCACGCGCCCTCGCCCGAGGAGGTGCGCCGCATCCAGTCCCAGGTCAACAACGCCCGCGAAGACCTCAGCCTCGTCGACCAGCAGGAGCAGTTTCGCGACTGCTGGCAGGCCCGCGCCGGCCTGGACGACGAGGACCGCCTCGCCGCCGTCTGCGCCGACCTCGGAATCGGCGCCCGCAAGGCACAGAACCTGCGCCGGCAGCTGACGTTGCCCGAGGAGATCCGCACCCGGGTCGCCGAGCGCCCCGCCGGCGAGCAGCTGTCGACGACGATGGCCAACCAGCTCGCGGGCATGAACGAGCTCGCGCCGGAGCTGACCAAGGCAGTGGCGGCGCGGATCACCACCACAGAGCTCCACGACAAGGCGCTCAAGGACCTCGGCGCGTTCGTGCACCGCACCGTCGTCGAGGACGAGCACACCTACGCGGTGAGAATCGACGACGGCGCGCTGCTCGACAGCTATCAGCAGATCGAGCACGCCCGAGCGCACCTCAGCGAGCAAGCGCAAACACAACTGGCGGGCGTGCTCGGCTGCAAGCCCGGCAAACTGCAGGCCGAGCTCGACGCGCTGGGCGCCCGCGCCAAGGCCAAGGCACTGAAGCTCAAGATCACCACGGCCGTCCGCGACCGGGCCCGGTGCGGGCGCTACGCGTTCGTGCACGAGCGCGGGCAGGACTTCGCCGACACGATCTGGGTGATCGACCCCGTGTTCATGCTCGACCTCGCCCGCGAACAGCTCGAGTACGACAGCGACCAGACGCCGGCGCGCGAGGAGGCGTACTTCGCCGGCGCCAAGCTCCAGGACGACGAGCTGCGCGACGCCGCCGCCGAGGACCGCCAGCGCCGCGAGGCCGAACGGGCCCGGCGAGCCCACGGTGAGCGCAGCAACCTCGGCCTGGGCCACGACATCAACGCCAAGCTGACGGACCCCACTGACAGCCAGCTGCACGCGCTCAAAGCGATCGTCTGCCAGCTGCTCCACAGTCACTACCGCGAGCTGATCGCCTACGGCGCCGGCTGGACCGACCGGGAGCGCCAACAGCCCGTCGGCGACACCAGCCGCTACGAGCCGCGGCACCCCGACGCGATCCTCGACGCCGAGCTAAAGCGCGCGCTCGAGGACCCCGACCCGCTCCGCGGGATCGCGCAGCTCACCGCCCGCTGGGCCGCCGCGTTCGTGCTCAACCCCGACGGGGTCACCCGCACCAAGGCGCTCGGCACCGACCGCATGGCACGCAAGCTCTCAGACGCCCTCCCGGGCGGGGAGAACCCGCTCCGGACCGCGCTGTGGGAGTTCCTGCGGCCGATGCTCTCCCCCACCCTCGCCGCGCTCAACCACGACGCGTTCATCACCGACGAGAGCAGCGTCGACCTCGACGGCCACCGATCGGCCTCCGACCTCGACGAGCTCGACCTCGACGACACGCAAACGGGCGAGGCCGCGTAACAACACGCACCGACTGCTCTCTCCCCCACGGTCCTCCCGCGCAAGCCGCCCGCTCGGCGCGCTCGCGGGAGGACCGTCGCGAGCTGACGCACCCCCTTTTTGACCCCCTGGTCGGTCCAGCACGTTCGGTAGCACAGCGGGTGAATTGCCCCGCCAGGTAGCAACGCCAGGGAACCGATCGCTGACAGTTGGACGCGAGGTCTGAGCTGACCGGAACTCTTCCGTGTGTTGCATTCTCGACAAGAGCCGTAGCCCCCGGTCGCAAGTGCCGCCGCGCTCCGGTTTCGCGTAAGCAGGAGCTGGCGTCGCGGCGGCCCACTCTCTCGTGCGGCCTGATGCAGCGAGGGACGACGGGGCCTCAGAGCCCGTGCTCGAGGGAGTCTTCGTCGGCATCGCTAGCCTCGGGCGGGTCGGGAGTTGCACGAACCGTTTCAGGGGTAGTTATCGCGGCGTCGAGGCGGGTGAGGAGATCGTTCTCGCTCAGTGTCACGAGTTCTCCCGAAGCGCCACTGCCGGTTTCCTCCGGGTCACTGATATCGATGAGGCGGAGGTAAACGTCGAGATCGCCGACGCGTACCGGCGGCTCGGAAAGGCTTATGCGACGGCCGCGACGGCGAAAGATGACGAGAAACACCTCGGTTGGCCGTGCCGCAGGAGGGATTTCCGCCGCCGTGTCGAGCGCCTGGAGAAAGGCCTTCTGGATCAGCGTGGTGAGCGCAGCGGCGCTGCCGCCGGTGTACTGCTTAGCTTCGACCAAGAGCGTCGATGGGCCCGAGATCTCCAGGATGTCCGCACGGGTTGTCGCCAATGATGCCTCCGTCAGCGGCTGGAGGCCCTCGTCAAACAGAAACCGAGCAAACTCGTCACGAAGCGCCGCCTCGCGGCGTCCCTTCGCCTGCTCGCCGTCGGCCATCGCGATCAGGCGGGTGCGGTCATACGCCCGGGCGCGGAACGCAAACCGCTGGACCAACTCGAGGTGCGAGCGGACCCTCCCGATTTCGGCGGCAAGGTGGGCGAGCACCTGCGAGGCCGCCGCGTCCATCTCGGTGATGACCCCGTAGACGAAATCGGGAAAGTCGGCTGCGGTTCTGCGTCCGGCCTTCCGTATTTCACTGACCGCCCGCTCGTCGAAACCGGAGGGCCGGATCCTTAGCCCGCTCCCGCGATCAACATCTTGCTCCTCTTGTTGCTCGGCGTGCAGCGGCGTGTAGGGCGCATATGAGTCCGGGAGCATCGACACCAAGCGCCGAATACGCCGCCAGGCGACGGCCGGCTCGCCGCTGCGTGCGCGAAGCACGGCGACCAACTCGCGGTTGCGTGGCTGGAGTTCGCGAAGATTCCGCTCGGGCGGAAGTCTTTTCCCGAGCGCCTGGGCCGCTCGGTCGTAGGCCGGCACCAGCACCTCGAGGGCACGTCCCAGCCGCCCCACGTCCTGATCGTCGCCAGGGAGGAGTGACACCACCGCAGCTGGCTCCTCCTCCTGAATCGCTGCCAGCTGCTCCGCGAGCGGGGCGAGCTGATCAACTGGCAGTCCGCCCAGTTCGGCGAGCGGGCGGTAGGCGCGCAACGCGCTTGCGAGGTCATGCTCCTCGGCGTTGATGTGCTCCGTTCCGAGCACTTCGGCGCGCTCGTCCAGATCGTCGAGCAATGGACCGAGTCGCGCTCAGCGCGAAGCGCTCGGATCATTCGGGCAACTCCGAACAGCTTGTCGGCCGGTCCCAGCAGCGCCAGCGCCTGGTGCTGCGCTTCGATTAGCTCGATCGCGTGCCGACTCACGAGCGCGAGAGTAACGGCGGGAGTGCTCGGTTGCGCGTGCCCGCGTCGCGCCGAACCCGCGGGACGCCCGATGCAGGCGGCACCAGACCCTCGCATTCGTGCGGCCGGCGGACGCCCAGAATCAACGGTGATCCGGCCGCTCGGACAGCCCATCGCTCACGACTGCTTTGGCGACGTTGCGGTGGTCCCGATCAGGCTGTGCGCGGGTTGTGTGCGTGGCCATGAGATTCTCCCCGTAGGCGGCCATTGAAAGTCCCCACGGGCGGCCGCTAATTCTCCCCACGGGCGGCCACGAATCTCCCCACCGGCTCTGTCCTGAGCGCCCGGTAGTCCCGCGCGTCTTGACCATCAAGACGCGATCGGGAGGTCGGGCATATGAAGAAGCCGGAGGATGTGATGGAGATTCTGGAGGCGTATGACTTGACGGGCTCGTTCCGCGCGGCGGCGGGCTTGGTCGGGTGTGATCACAAGACGGTCTCGTATTGGGTGCGGCAGCGTGACGTGGCGGGCGGGATGCCGGTCGTGGAGCGGGCACGCCCGGCGATGGAAGCGGCGTTCGCCGCGAAGATTGATGAGCTGGTCGACCGCTCGCACGGTCAGATCCGGGCGGACGTCGCGCACGGGAAGCTGGTCGCGATCGGGTATCTGGGGTCTGAGCGGACGACGCGGCGGTGGGTCGCTGACGCGAAGCGTCGGTGGCGTCGGCGCAACGGGCGACGGACGCGGCCGTGGATTCCGGAGCCGGGGTTGTGGATGCAGTGGGACTACGGTGACGGGCCGACGGTCGAGGACCGCGCGACGGTGCTGTTCTGCGCGTGGCTGGCATGGTCACGGTTTCGGGTGGTGGTGCCGTTGCGCGATAAGACGCTGCCGTCGGTGGTGATGGGGCTGGACCGGGCGCTGCGAGCGTTCGGGGCGTGTCCCACGTACGCGCTCACTGAATATGTGCCCGGGCACATATTACCCCGGCCTGCAAATGGGTTACGCGGCGTAAGCCGTGGCGGGGTGAGTGAAGAACCGCTTGATGATGTGTGGCTGTTGCTGGCGACCGTGTAGGTAGGAGCGCACCTCATCGATCAGCTCGCTCAGGTTCCGCGGCCGGCGGCGGCCGACCGCGTTGGCCTTCACGTCATGGTTGAGCAACTCCACCGGGTTGAGGTCGGGGCTATACCCCGGGAGGAAGTACAGCTCGATCCGCTCACCGTGTTCGGCCACCCACGCCTTGACCAGCTTCGAGCGATGCGAGGGATGCCCATCCACGATCAGGTGCACCTTCCGATCCGGGTGATGGTCGATCAGCCGCTTGAGGAAGTCGATGAACACGAACTGGTTGAACTTGCCCTCAAACAGCGAGAAGCGCAAGGACCCGTCGTTGCCGATCGCGGAGATCATGTTCACCCCGAACCGCTGGCCGGTGGCCTCCTTGATCGGCGTCTGCCCTTTCGGGCTCCAGGAGCGCCCGTGTGAGCACTGCGAGCGAAACCCGGTCTCGTCCTGCCAGAGCAGGATCCCCCCGTCGCGCCTGGCCATCGCGCGGATCGTCGGGTAGCGCTCCTTCAGCCACTGCTCGACCGCCTCGGGATCGCGCTCCAGCGCTCTGTGCGCCGGCACCTGCGGCGTGAACCCCCACGCGCGCAGATAGCGCCCCACGGTCCTCACCGCGAGGCGGACCCCGAACCGCTGATCGATCAACTCCATGACCGCGTCCCGCGTCCACAGGAACCCCGGCAGCTTCAGCTGATCGGGGTTGCGCTCCTTGACCAAGGTCACGATCACCCCCTGCTGCCAGGGCTCAAGCGCCGCCTGCTCACCCGGCCGCCGGCCCCGGCGGCGCTCCTGCAACCCCTCCCAGCCGCCGTCACGCCAGCGGCGCATCCACTTCGACACTACCGCCCGCTCAACCCCGAACACCCGTGCGGCCTCACGGTGACTCATCCCACCGATCACCGCCCGCACCGCACGCTCGCGAATCGCCGCCTGTGCCTCACCTGACAGTGACCGAAGATCCGAGCGAGTTGACACTCTCACATACTATCAAAACGGTAACCCATTTACTGGCCGCGGTAATATCAGTGTTCTGTGCCCAACCCAGTTATGTGGCCGCCCTGGTCACGCGCCTCGTGATCACGGCGGTCGACGGCGTCGTCTTCTCACGGTCGGGCACATAACGGTCACAGTGAGGCGAGCCAGTTCAGCAGCGTCTCGTCGGTCCTCCAGATTGGGTTGGTGCGGTGTCCCCCCGAAACATCCGGAGGTTCGGTCAGGAGCAGCGCTTCTTGCTTGGCCTTCGTGTTGATCTCGGCGTAGCGGTTGGTGGTCGTGAGGTCGGCGTGGCCGAGCCAGCCGCGGATGACGTTGACCTCGACGCCGGCTTCGAGGTGGTGGACGGCGGCCGTGTGCCGGTAGATGTGCGGGCTGACCCGCCGCCCGGTTCGGGGGTCGTCGAGATCGCCGGCGTGGCGGCGAACGATCTTGTAGATGCCGTAGCGGGTGAGCGGCTGGCCACGCGCGGTGAACACCGCGGCCGTCGGCGGCGGTGGCGATGGGTTCTCGGCCTGGAGCAGCTGCTCGATGGTGCGGGCGGTCTGCTGCCAAAGCGGGCACGTCCTCCACTTGTCGCCCTTGCCGTGCAGGCGCACGGTCGGGTGCTCGTGCAGGTTGAGATGTCCCGCGCGGAGATCGGCGGCTTCTTGGACGCGGGCGCCGGTGTTGTAGAGGAACAGCAAGAGCGCGCGGTCGCGCAGCGCATGCCGCCCGCGGGTCGGCACGTTCTGCAGGAGCTGTTGGACTTCTTCGCGTTCGAGGAACCGGGTCTCTGGTGGCGGGACGCGTTTGCTGGGGATCGCGGCGACCTGTTGGCAGACCATCAGCAGCTCTGGTGAGCGTGTCGCGAGGTATTCGAACAGGGTGTGGATCGCGGCGAGCCGCTGGTTGCGGGTGCGGGTGTGGTTGCCGCGGTCCTGCTCGAGGTGACGCAGGAACCCCACGATCCGCTCGAAGGTGAGATCACCGACCGTCGGGTGATCTTCGAGCGCTTGTCCGCCGCCAGGTAGAGGAGCAGCAGTCGGATTGTGTCGCGGTAGCTGCGGACCGATGCGGGTCGCAGGCCTTTGACGGTGATCAGGTGATCGAGAAAGAACGAGTGCAGAACCGGCCCGAGCGGCGCTTTGGGGCTCATCGTCCTGCCTCCGGCGGTTGTGTCCATGCTGGTTCGGCGAAGGTCTCGAACCGGCGGTTGGCTTCGCCCAGGAGCGCTGGGGTGATCGTCAGATAGACGGCGGTCGAGGACGGGGCGACGTGCCCCATGAACGTGGAGAGCTGATGCAGCCTCGCTGACGGGTCGAGCCCCTCGCGATACCAGCGCAACAGACACCCGACCGCGAAGCTGTGACGCAGGCAGTGCAATGTCGGTGGCGAGACGCCGTCCGGCACCGGTAGATCAAGCGTGACGACGAGCTGGTGGAACGTCTGGGTGGCGGTCCCGGGATGCACGGGCCGCTTGCCGTCGAACGTGAACAGCGGCTCCTCGTTGCCGACCGCTCCGCTCTTGCGGCGCCGTTCGAGTTGCTCGCTGAGGAGCGCGGCGATCCTCGGTCCGTGCGGGACAAGACGGCTCTTGCCGAACTTCCCGCCGCGGACCACGAGGAGATCACGGCGCGTGTCGACGTCGCCCAGCCGCAGCCCGCACATCTCGCCGGCGCGGAGTCCGAGCCCGTAGCAGAGCGCGAACATCGTCCGGTAGGTCGCGCCCCTTTGCGGCGCGCGGGCGTTGTCCGCAAGCGCGGCGGCTGCGTCAAGCAGCCGGCGCGCCTGGACAGGGTCAAACAGGAACGGGATCCGGTCAGCGCTGCCGCGGCGCCGGCGGGCGCGGAGCGGTGAGACCACGAGCAGCTGCTGGTTGACGGCCCAGTCGAGCAGACACGCGACGACACCGAGGAGATGGTTGAAGCTCCGTGGTCGCGAGCGGGGGCGCGAACCGAGGAAGTCATCCAGCAACACCGGCGTGAGCTCGTCCAACCAGACCACGCCCTCGTCTTGGGCGAACGCGACGAATAGCCGCAGCTCAGCTTGCTCGCTCAGATACTTGCGGCCCAACGCGCGCTTGTGCACGAGGAACCGCTCGACGGCCAACTCGATGCTCTCGCTGTGGCTCATGAGAGCACCTCCTCACCGTCGCCACCGAGCACGACTCGGCGCAACGGTTCGACGGCGACCTTCGCGTAGATCTCCGTCGATTGCGCCGAGCGGTGCCCGATGAAGTCACCGATCGTCTTGAGCGCGAAGTCGGCATCGACGAGTCGCTGCACGCACGTGTGCCGCAGCGTGTGCGACCCCGGGCGCGGGACCTCGATCCCCGCCTTCAGCAGGTAGTGCCGTGCACGGGAGGACACCGCGGCAGGGCTGAACGGCTCGACCGGCGCGACCGCCCGGAAGAACACTCGTCGGCTGGCCGTCTCCGGGCGACCGTTGCGCAGGTAGTCCACCAGCGCCTCGCCGACCGATACCGACAACGGGAACGCGGTCGAGTGCCCGGCCTTGCGCTCCGGCACCCGGAGACGCTCGCGCTTCCAATCGATGTCATCGAGCGTCAACGCCGCGACCTCACGGCCACGCAGACCGTAGGTGACGAGCAGCATCAGGATCGCCCAGTCACGCTTGCCGCACGGCGAGCGGCGATCAACACCAGCGAGCACCGTGCCGACCTCCTCCCACGTGATCGACCGCGGGATGCTGGAGAGCCGGAAGACCTGCGCGCGGTCCAGCACGCCGCTCAGATCGGTCGGGATCGCGCCTTCGCGGTGGGCGTAACGCAAGACCACGCGCAACACCCCGCACCCGTCACGGATCGTCGCCTTCCCCAGCCCCATTGCGGCGCGCTCCGCGACGAACGCGGTCAAGATCGCCGGCGACAGCTCCGACAGCTTCTCGATCCCGATCCTGGCGAGATACGCCTCGAAGGGACCAAGATGATGCTGATAGTTGCGCAGCGAAGCCGGCCGGAGCCCGCGCTCGCTGGTCAGGTAATCGAACAAACCGGGAAGCGCGTGAGCGAACGGATCCCGGCGGCGCGAACGACCGCTGCCGACAAACCCCGGAACGACCAGGACCAGCATCTGCTCGACCGGACCACGAACCTCCTTCGCGGTCTGTCGCCCGCCCTGGCGAGTGACCGGCCGACCCACCATCCACTCGCTGACAAACGCCTCCACATGCTCCGGCAGCTCTTCGACCGATCGCGCGCCGCGAACGCGGGCGAACTCCCCGAACCCGATCAGCAGCAGCACTCGGTGCAACACCGAGCGCGACGAATAGCCGTGCTCGGCCAGCCACACGACGTACCACTCGATCTCCGAGCCGATCCAGCCCGCCCGGATCCGATCGACCGTCTGCGGCCTGACGAAATAGCGCTCCAGCATGGGACAACTTCCTCTCGGTCGAACAGCAGAGGAAGCACCGTCGCCACAACCACAAGCGTTATGTGCCCGACCGTGAGAAGACGACGCCGTCGACCGCCGTGATCACAAGGCGCGTGACCAGGGCAGCCACATAACTGGGTTGGGCACAGAACACTGACAACGAACGGACGGTGTCGGTCGATCAGGTGTGCGGGATCGCGGTCCGTAACCCGCAGATCGTGAGCGTGGGCCGCCATTACGGGCTGACGATCGCGACGTGCGTGCCAGCAGACCCGCAGTCGAAGGGCGGGTCGGAGGCAACGGTCAGGGTCGCGAAGGCGGATCTGGTCCCGACCGATCACAACCTGAGGCCGGCGTATGCGAGCTTCGGCGAGTTGGAGGCGGCGTGCGAGGCGTTCATGGCGGAGGTCAACACGCGCCCGCACCGCTCAACCTTGGAGGCGCCGGTGATTCGTCTGGCGGAAGAGCACGAGCGGTTGCACCGACTGCCGAAGCTGCCGCACACGCTGTGCTTCGGCGAGACCCGGAAGGTGAACTGGCAGTCGCTGATCTCGGTGGGTGGCGCGCAGTACTCCGTCCCGCACGAGCTTGTCGATCGGCGCGTTTGGGCGCGCAGCACCGGCGAGGAGCTGGTCGTGATCCATGTCGACGGGCCCGCCGGGCCGCGGGAGGTCGCCCGCCATCGGCTGACCACGCCGGGCCGGCCGAGTGTGCAGGACGAGCACTACCCGCCCAGGCCGGCGGGCGCGCTGGAGCGCCGCCCCCGCGCCCGCTCGGAGGAGGAGCGCGCGTTCCTCGCGCTCGGTCCGGGAGCGGAGCGGTGGCTGATCTCGGCTGCCGCGGCGGGTGCGCAGCGGGTGCGACGCAAGACGGTCGAAGCGGTCGACCTCGCCAAGCTGCACGGAACCGCCGAAGTCGAGCGGGCACTGGCGGCGTGCGCGCAGGCCGGGCGGTTCGGTGACGGTGATCTCGCCGCGATCCTCACTCACCAGCAGCAGGCCGGCGGCGAGCTGATCCTGTTCCCCGCCCGCTCGGAGGACCACTCGCTGCAACGCTCCACGAAGTCGTGGGAGGGGATGGGGCGATGACCGTCTACTACCAGCACATCCGGGCGCTGGTCGACCCGGACATGTCTGACCCGCTCCCCGCCGGCGGCCGCCTCCAGGACGTCTCGGTGATCCTCGTCGACCAGCCCGGCGGACACGAACCCGTCGGGATCGCGCTGCTGGCCTGCGAGGCGCGCGAGCTCGCGTTCGAACTGTTGGAACTCGCCGAGCAAGCCGACCGCGAGAGGACGAGCCGATGACGGTCAAGACGCCCGCCCCGCCGCCGCTCCCGGCCGAGCTCGAGCGGCTGCTGCACCGCTTGCGCTTGCCCTACGTGCGCCGGGCCGCACCCGAGGTGATCGCGACCGCAACCAGCCAGCGCTGGGACCACGCCGAAGTCCTCCGAGTGCTGCTCGCCGAGGAGGCCGCGGGGCGAGACCGGGCGACCATCCGGACACGCCGACGCGCGTCCGGACTGCCGGCCGGGAAGACGTTCGACGCCTGGGAACCCGACCGGTCCGTGATCCCCGCCGCGACCCAGCAGGCACTCAAAACGCTGGAGTGGATCGGCCGGCACGAGGTCATTGCGATCTGCGGCCCGTCCGGGACGGGCAAGTCGCATTTCATCGAAGCGCTCGGGCACCTCGCGATCGACAAGGGCCGCACCGTCGCCTGGCACACGCCAGAGACGCTCGCGCAACTGCTGCGCCGCCACCGCGTCGACGACAGCGTCAACAAGGCGATCGGGAAGCTGATCCGCGTCGATCTCGTGGTGGTTGATGATGTCGGGCTCCTTCCGATCTCAGCCGACGCGGCCGAAGCGCTGTTCCGCGTGGTCGATGCCGCCTACGAGAAACGCTCGATCGCGATCTCGTCGAACCTGCACCCGTCCAAAGCGCATAGGTTCGCGTGAAGGTGTGGGCCGTCGTTTGCAGCGCTCACAGGTTCGCGAACGCGGCGGCTTCAGTCTCGACGGCGCCGATCAGGTAGTGCAGCGCTCCTTGGGGTGTCATTCCGAACGCGGCGGCGACGAGCCGCGGGTCGAGGCGGTGAGTGAGCTCGGCCAGTCGTGTCTGCCGGAGCAGGCTTGGGCTGACGCCGGCGGCGTCGAGCACGTGTGAGAGATAGTGCTGGGAGGCGGGGGTGCGGTGCGCGCGGGTGCCGCGGGTGACGAGCACGTGCGGGTTCTCGGTGCCGAGCTGGTTTCGGTGGTCGAGGCATCGTTGCAGTGCGGCGAAGCTGAGCGGGTCGAGCGGCACGGGGTGTGGTCGGCGACCGAGTCGCAGCGTTCTCGTTGTGGTGTTGATGTTGTTGATGGTGAGCGGTCGCAGCTCGCTGACGGACGCGCCGTGCAGCAGCGCGAGCAGGCCGACGAGCGCTTCGTGCGGGTGGCAGTGACCGGCCGCCCAGCGGTGCAGCAGCCTGGCTTGGTCGGCTCTGGTGAGGGTGCGGCCGCGGAAGCCGCGGGCGGGGCGGTGGGCGAGACCGGCGGTCGGGTCGGTGAGACAGATCCGCTCCTTGTGGGCGAAGCGGAAGAAGTCGCGCAGCGCCGCCAGCCGGAACCCGCGATCACCGCCGGTCGCGAGGAACTCCTCGATGTGGGCGCGTGAGCACGTCGCCCAGTCGTCGATGTTCTGTTGTTCGAGGTGGACGGTAAGCTGGGCGAGGACTGCGAGGCGCTGCTCGATCGTGTGGTCTTTGAGCGGTTGCTCCCCGATCCGTCGGGCGCGCTCGCGACCGGACAGCAGCCACGCGAGGTATCGCTCGGCCGCGGGGCGCAGCGGCGGCGGGCAGCGTGCGATCCGGCGCGCGCGTCGGCCGTGAGCAAGCCGTCCGCGCTCGTCGCTGGCGATCGCGAGGCCGCTGGCGACAAGGAACGCTTCCAGCAGCCTGGCGGCGTCGCCCGGGCTGCGGCCGGAGCGGCCGCCGTCGGAGACCGCGGCGATCAGTGCAGCGGGGCGGTCGACCCCGGCGTGGAGCGCCCCCTCCACGCGGCGCAGGTGCCGCAGGCACACTGCTGGCGCTGAGCGCTCAAGCAGCCAGTCGGCGAACGCCCCGAACCATGCCGGGCAGCGCTCCCCGAGCCGACCGCGGGCGCCTTGGACCCAGACGCCGACGATCAGCGGATCGCGTTGATAGCACGCGTTGCAGAGACCGTGGGCGGCGTGGCGGCGCACCTGAGCGCAGCGCCGGCAGCGCTTAGGTGTTGGCTGTTTGCGCGGTCGTGCGCGACGGATGCAGCGATGACAACGCGGACCGTCCGCGGTCGGGCGAAGCCGCCACCGCTCGCCACAACCGGGGCATGTTTCCTTGTCGGCGTCGTGCTTGGCGCGCCAATAACACGGCTGGCAGCGCCCGCGGGCGTGCAGCTTGCCTTCGTGGCGGCAGTCGGCGCAGACGCCTTCCATCAACTCAGAACGGCGGTGGGGTGCGCGAGCGACGCTGGCCGCGTGGTGCCCGATCGACGGCGGGCTTGGAGCGGGCGGCGGGCTTGGCGACCGGGGTGGTGTCGACCTCGATCAGCTCCCCCGGCTGGCAGTCGAGCGCGACGCACAACGCCTGGAGCGTGGAGAGCTTGAGCTGTTTGGGTGCCTGGCGCATCAGCGCCGATACCGACGCCGCCGACATCTCAACGCCGGCGCGCTCGGACAGCAGCCGGCACAGATCAGCACCGGTCCAGACCTCGCGTTGCGCGGCGGCCATCCGCAGCTTCCAGCGCACCTCCAATGCTCAGTCCTCCTCTCGCTCTCGCTCGAGCTCGGCCAGCTTGTCCGAGACCGCGCGCACATATGCGTCCTCGACGAACGTCGAGGACGGCTGCACATAGCGCATCGTCGTGCCGACATGCCAGTGGCCGAGCATCTGCTGGATCGCGACGAGGTCCACGCCCCGCTCATAGTTACGCGTCGCGCACGCGCGACGCAACGCGTGCGGGGAGAACCGCTCCTGCGCCGGCGCGTCCTCGAGCTGTTGCAGATACGCCAGCCGGTTGCGGATCGTCCCGAACGCCATCAACCCGCCCGACTCATCGCAGAACAGCACCGGACCCTTCTCCCGGAACCGGGGGCGCGCCTCGGCCAGAAACCAGTGCAGCAGCTGATCGAGCTGGTCGAGCATCGGCACCCACCGTGGCCGCGGGCCCGATCCGCGCGCGCCCTTCCCCAGCCGGACGTGCAGCTTCCCGAACGGTCCGCGATTGAAGTGCACATCCCGGATCTCCAGGGCGGCTGCTTCCTGCGCTCGTAGCCCGGCGTGATACAGCGTCCGAAACAGCGCATAGTCGCGCGCCGCCGGCGCCCACTTGCGCGCCGTCTCCAACCGCTCCCGCAAGAAGCTCAAAGAACGCGTCGACGCGCTCGACCGTCGGCGGCGGCACCAGCCCAGGTGTCTCTGAGGTGACGTGACGGGCGCTGTTGAACCGATCCAGCGGATCGCGCAGCCGGCAGCCGAACAGCGCCTCGATCTCGACCGCCTTGCGCGCCTGAAGGAAACCAAAGAACCCACGGAACGCCTGCACATACCCGCGACGCGTGGTCTGCGTGACCCCCCGCTTCACCAGCGCGGCGATCACCCGGTCGACGTCGTGGTCGGTGATCTCCCAAGCCGGCTTATCGGCCAGCGCGAGGAACCGCTCCAACACGCCGGTGCCGTTATCGATCGTGATCTGCGAGAACCCCTGCGCGACCTGCGAGCCCACGAACGCGTCAATGCACTCCTGCTGGAACTGCGCCGCGAGGCGCTCTGTCGTATCCCCGGCTCAGCCGGGAGGAACTCGAAGGGATGTTCTTGGGTCCAATGGCTTACCCGGATCCGGAAGGTGAAAGGAACAATCGCATGTCAGGAAAGCGGCGGTCATGCCCAGGTGTCAGGGGTGAGGCGTCGCGGGACCCGAGTGATATGGCGAAAGCTGGATTGCCTGAAGCCGAATCTCCAGAGGATGAAAAGGCGCATCCGCCGGAAAGACACTTGTTACCGGCGCCATGTTCTGCGATGGCATTCTTGCAGGGCCGTCGCAACCTTCGGGGCATGGAGCGTTGCCCAGTGAGGGCAATTAAGGAGATGAATCGGACGCCTAAGTCACGCTCGGACGTACGACAGGGACGAACGCGGGATCAACCTTCGGGGCGAGAGCCCCATGGTGACGGAGTGCCCATAGTAGTCGTGGCTGCGCCACGAGGCGCCATTCGAAAGGAGATGAAGGACATCAAACATCTCGTCCGTGCCGGCTGGAATGCCGGTCCTGGGCTGATGCAGCGGCCCGGAGAAGCTGGGGACGGCCAAGGCGTGGAATCGCGCGCCGGAGGTCAAGCGTCCCGACAACGTGACGGCCGGGCGGTACTGCCAGACGCCCGCGTGCGTGCTAGCAAGACCGAAAGGTAAAGCGAAAGCAAACCGGTGGTAGAAGCCGCTCGACACTATAAACGGGACTCCTGCTCGTCTGGGGGTGACTTGGGGTCCGCTGTGGTTGGTCGTTGATGTGTAGCCGTTCACGTGGTGTCGGTACGTGAGCGAGGATTCCTTCTGTAACTCGGGACGCCCGGTTCGGGGTTCGGGTGACGGTGCTGCGTCAGCCAGGAACCAGTGTGGGGATCGGCCGGGAGTGGAGGCTGGCGTCGATTGCGTCGTGTAGGTACTCGGATGCGGATCGGCCTTGGCGGCGGCAGGTTTCGAGGGTGGAGAGGATCCGTTCGATCCAGCGGTTGCCGCGCTCGGATTGGGTGCCGCCGGAGATCCGGCGCAGGATGACCGGGCCGCGCATCGCGCGCTCCGCGTCGTTGTTGGTCGGGGTGATGCCGGGCACCTCGCTGAACGTCCAGAGCGCGGGGTATTCCTCCAGCAGTCCGGCGCAGAAGCGGGCGGTCTTGGGGTGGCGGCCGCGTGCGCCTTGATCGAGCAGGCCGCGGAACCGCTCGCGCAACGGCGCGAGTTGCTCACGCAGCGCGACCAGCGCCGGGTGCTCGGGATCGTCGGCGCCGGCGAGCGCGGCGGCATGCTCGCGGTGGATCGCGAACACCTGGCCGGCGATGTCGAGCAGCCGAGCGCCGAGCTTGCCGGGCGCGCCCGGACGTTCGGAGAGCTCGGTCAGCTGGCGCACGGCGTGCGCCCAGCACAGCTGCTGTTGCAGAACGTCGAGCCAGTGGTAGCCGACGTAGCGGTCGGAGGTGACGAACCCGCCGAAGTTCTCGCCCAACAGCTTCTTCGCTGCTTGCTGGGTGCGTCGCGGGTCGATCCGGTAGCAGACCAGCGCGGCGGTGGTAGCCGTCCACAGCCAGCACGGATCGGCCTTGCACAGCCACGTCGTCTCATCGGCATGCACGGCCTCGGCGAGCTTGATCGCTTCGTGCAGCTCGCGCCACGGGTCGTGCAGCACGCGGCTGACGCGCCGCAGCATCCCATCGACCGCACCAGTGCTGAGCTCGATTCCGTAGCACTCGCCGAGCAGCTCGACGATCTTCTCGCGCGAGAGCCGGCAGACCCCGGCCAGCACCGCGACATGCGCGTGCAACCGCGGCCCGAACGCGCTCAACGACACGCCCGCCGGCAGCTCCGCCAGCGCCGGCTTGCCGCAATCGGGGCACTCGAGCCGCAGCCGCCGCCACTCGCGCACCTCCGCCACGACCACCGGCAGCTCCCACTGCTGATGGCCGACTGGATCGCCGACGCGTTCCTCGCCGCCGGTGAACCGGTGCCCGCACCCACACCGCCCCGGCACACAGTCAAACGGCCCGGCGGTCAGCTGCTCCGGCTCGGCCGGCGGCCGGCTGGAACCCTCATGACCCGGCTGCCCGCCCTGACTGCGCGCTTCGCGCCGCTCGCGCTCCAGCTGCCTCTTCGCGCGCTCCCGCGCCAACTGACGGCGCTGCTGTCGCGTCAACGGCGAATCCGACGACGGCGCCACCGAACTGTTGCGCGAGGTGCGGTTCACCTGCCGCTCAAGCTCCTCGAACCGCTTCTGCAACCCAGCCACCTCGTCCAACGCATCAAGCAGCCGGACAACCAGCGCCCGTGCAGGCTCCCCACCAGCCACCGCGATCGCTTCCGCCTCGATCCGATCCACGACCGCAGGATTCCATCCATCCAGAAGGAATCCTGCTCACCACCACGACACCACCTGAACGCCTGCGTTGATGTGATGGGTGCCGGGCTCTGCCCGGCGATCATTGCCAGATAGCGGAGCCGAAGCCCGGGTCAAGCGGCCGAATTGCCTGGAAGCTCGGGGTTTGCGGGGCCGAACGGGTTGGCTTGGCTGCCGCTTGCCGCGCGGCGCGCGGCTCCGCTACCCCGCGCTGAGCGTGGCCCGGCGTGAAGGTCTCGCAGGTTGCGCGCGTGTGGAGCGGCCCGCCGCCGCCCTGATCCGGCAGGCTGCTGGATGTCAGATGTTCAGCTGCCTACGAAGGAGGGCGACGTGCGGGCTACCACCGCATTCAACAAGATGCTGGCGCTTGCGGGTGAGCAATTGTCAAGAGTTGTGGATGAGAAGGTGAAGCATCAGGCGGCGACCTCCTCGTCCGTCGTGGTGTCGTCGTCTGTGACCTTGATGCCGTCCTTGAACTTCACGCCGTCGAGCACGTCGGTGACGAGCTCGTGGCCGTTGAACCGCCGCCAGCGCTCCTGGGCGGCGTCCAGGAGCTTGTAGGCCATCGCGAGCGCGGCCTTCTTGGAGCCTGCGCCCTTGGTGACCTTGGTGCGGAGCTTGACGGTTGCGAAGCTGCTCTCGATCGGGTTCGTGGTGCGTAGATGCCGCCAGTGCTCGGCGGGGAAGTCGTAGAACGCGGTCAGCGCGTCCCAGTCCTTGTCGAGCTTCGCGACCGCCTTCGGGTACTTCGCGTCGAACTCGTCCCGGAAGCGCTCCAGCGCCTTGCGAGCATCCGCGCGTGTGGGCGCCTCGGCCATCTCGTGCAGCAGCGTCTTCGCCCTTGGTTGCAGGCGCTTGGGGAGCGCGTCGAGGACGTTCGCTGTCTTGTGAACCCAGCAGCGTTGCTCCCTGGCGCCGGGGAATACGTTGCGCAGCGCGGCCCACGCGCCGAGCGCGCCGTCGCCGGTCACCAGCTTCGGCTCGTTCATGCCACGGTCGCGCAGATCGCGGAACACGGCCGCCCAGGAGTCCTCGGATTCGCGGTAGCCATCCTCCACCGCGAGCAGCTCCTTCTGCCCGTCCTCGCGGACGCCGATCACAACCAGCAGGCACAGCTTGGGATCCTCGCCCAGCCGCACGCTGACGTTCACGCCGTCGACGAACAGATACGCGTAGCGGTGAAACCGCAGCTCCCGCGTGCGGAATGCGGCGTGCTCGGCCTGCCAGGTCTCGGTCAGCCGCTGGATCGAGCTCGACGACAGACCCGAGGCGTCCTCGCCCAACAGATCCCGAAGCGCCGGCCCGAAGTCACCGGTCGAGAGGCCGTGCAGATACAGGATCGGCAGCACCTCGGTCACCTTCGGCGACCGCCGCGCGTACGCCGGCAGGATCTTCGAGCTGAACCGCTTGCGCTCACCGGTCTCCTCGTCGACGCGCTTGTCGTTGACCCGCGGCGCCCGGATCGGGACCGTACCCGAGCCCACGGTCAGCCGCCGCTCCCGCGCACGACCATTGCGGACCACCACCCGCTTGCCGTCCTCATCGACCTCGTCCACGAACGTGCAGACGTACTCGTCGACCTCGGCCTCGAGCGCCGCAGCGATCATCCGACGCGCTCCCTCCCGCGCGAGATCATCGAGCGTGACCCGACCCTCGTTGTCCTCCCCGGCGGGGAGCCTGCGAACATCTGACATGGCGTGCCTTCCTGCCGGCCATCGCCGGCTTCGGTCTTCGTCAACCGGGAAGGTACGCCGCCTTCCTCTTCACACGCATCCACAACTTCTGGGTATAGCTCTTGCGGGTGCATGGGTTAGGGATGTGGCGTTCGGGCAGGAGGCGGTGATCGTGACCGTCGTGCTGCGCGCGAAGAAGCCTGTCTGCTCGGGCTGTGGCGCGCGCGGGCTGAAGATCAAGGAGCATCGTGAGAAGCGCTGGCGGGCGCTGGATCTCGGCGGCTTGCGGTGCGTGATCGAGTGCCGGCTCAGACGCTTGTACTGCCCGGGCTGCGGGGACGTGTACGAGGCGGTGCCGTGGGCCAGGGCGGGCTTGCGCTACACGCGCGAGTTCGAAGATCTCACGGCGTGGCTGGCGCAGCAGATGAGCCAGACGCAGGTCGAGCGGCTGCTGCGGATCGCGTGGCGCACGGTCGGCACGATCCTCGCGCGGGTCGTGGCCGACAAGCTCGACCGCCACCGCCTGGACGGGCTTCGGTTCATCGGCGTGGACGAGGTCTCATACGGCGCCGAGCACAAGTTCCTGACCTGCGTTGTCGATCATCAGGCCGGGTCGATCGTGTGGGCGACCGAGGGCCGCAACGCCGACAGCTTGCAGGCGTTCTTCGCCGGGCTCACGGGCGAGCAGAAAGCGTCGATCAAGGCGGTCTCGATCGACATGTCCGCCGGCTATGAGAAGGCGATCCGCGCCGAGAACGGCGTCCCGCACGCGCAGGTCGTGTTCGACCCGTTCCACGTGGTACAGCTCGCTGGCAAGGCCGCCGACCAGGTCCGCCGCGACGAGTACAACCGCCACGGACGATCCTCGACTGGCGAAGGCAAGTGGATCAAGGGCACCCGCTACTCGCTGCTGAAGGACACCGCCAAGCAGACCGCCAGGCAGCTGCTCAAGCTCGCCGAGGTCGTGCTCACCAACCAGCGCATGTACCGCGCGTTCCTGCTCTACGGCGAGCTGCGCTACCTCTACAAGCTCCCCAAGGAGCAAGCGCCCGAGCGCCTCGAGGCGTGGCTCGCATGGGCATCTCGCTCGCGACTGAAGCCGTTCGTCAAGCTCGCGTGAACGATCCGAAAACACAAGGCTGGCGTGCTCGCGGCGATCGAGCTGAACTTGAGCAACGGACGCCTCGAAGCCTTAAACAGCAAGGTGAGGTTGATCTCACACCGCGCATACGGATTCCACTCCGCCGACGCGCTGATCGCGATGATCTACCTCTGCTGCGCCGGCATCCAAATCCCGCTCCCCCACCGATGACTCACCCCCAGATCGTCAGGAGAGCCCTATAAACGGCCCGAAACCTGGCGGACATGGGCCGTCCACAGCCGCGATGCCGCTCTCTGGGACGGCGGCTCGCTCCGATCACGGGTGGTGCTCGTGGTCGGTGGCCGCGGGGACGCTGCGATGGCCTCGTGGATGCGCTGTAGCGGTACAGCCGGTTGCCGACCCGGTCAAACGGATCATGGTGAACGTGGGAAGCGCCCCGTGCGCGCCGGTCTGGCGGTGGCCAGCACCGGCAAGGCGCGTTGTCCGCTGATGGGTGCGGGGCGTGGCGGAGGCGTCGTAGTACTGCGAGGACGGGAGAGCCGTCCACATCGGGAAGGACGCCAGCAGGACCGCAGCGTGAGAGGCCGTTCGGGAGGTCGGGCGTGAATACGCTCGCGCCGCTTGACGCCGAGTTGGCGCAAGAGCGGGTACTGGGATGGCAGAGCAAGCTGCACCGCTGGGCAGTCGAGGACGAGCGCAAGCGCTTCGGCGACTTGTTCAACCTCCTCTGTGACCCCGCGACCCTCACGGTCGCGTGGGAGCGGGTGAAACGCAACCGGGGGTCAAAGACCGCCGGTGTCGATGGCGAGACGCGCAAACGGATCGAGCAGGCCGGCGTGGAGAAGGTGCTGGGCGAGCTTAGACAGTCGCTCCGCGATGGCTCCTATGCCCCGCTGCCGGTACGTGAGCGCACGATCCCTAAGCGCGGGTCCGGGAAGGTCAGACGGCTAGGCATTCCCGCGCTGCGCGACCGGATCGTCCAGATGGCGGCCAAGCTGGTGCTCGAGCCGATCTTCGAGGCGGACTTCTGTCCGACCTCGTACGGATTTCGGCCCAGGCGCCGAGCGCAGGACGCGATCGGGGAAGCGCGGCAGTTCATCAACCACGGATACGAGTGGGTGATCGAAGGCGATGTCGAGGACTGTTTCGGGTCGATCCATCAGGGTCTCTTGATGGAGCAGGTGCGTTCTCGGGTGACCGACAAGCGCGTCCTGGCGCTGATCCGGAAGTTCTTGGCCGCCGGTGTCATGTCAGAGCTTGACACCGTGACCGCGACGCCATCGGGCACGCCGCAAGGGGCGATTCTCTCGCCCGTGCTTGCGAACGTCGCCCTCTCAGTCCTCGACCGTCGCTTCGAGGCGTCCTGGCAAGCGCACGACGGACCACAACGACGTGCGCGACACCGAGCGCGAGGCCATGCCACCTACCGGCTCGTTCGCTTTGCGGACGACTTTCTGGTAATCGTGGCCGGCACTCGCGCCCAAGCCGAGGCGATCAAGCAGCAGACGGCTGAGTTCATGGCAGAGCAGATGCGGCTCACGCTCTCGCCAGAGAAGACAGCGATCACCCACGTCGATGACGGGTTCGACTTCCTCGGCTGGCGCGTCAAGCGCTGGCACAGGCCCGGTCGTGTGCCCGTCGCGATCACGTTCCCGAGCGACCGCGCGCTCGGGGACATCAAGCACCGCATCAAGGAGCTAACCGGGCGCGCCACGACGAACCTGTCGCTCGACGAGCTCATCCACGCGCTCAATCCAATCCTTCGCGGTTGGACTAACTACCACCGCCACGGCGCGGCGAAGCGCTGCTTCGGATACCTCAGCTACTACCTATGGTGGCGAGTGATCCGCTGGCTGCGCAAGAAGTACCCGCGCCTGACCTGGAAACAGATCAAACGGCGGTGCTGGGGACGCAAATGGACGAGCAAAGAGGGCACCAGGCTCCACTGGCCGGCCGACGTGCCGGTGACCCGCTACCAATACCGCGGGCACCAAATCCCGACACCATGGACCCCAACTACCCCGCCCCACCAGGCGACCGGGGAACCATCCAGTGCCTGAAATGGCTCCGAGAGCGACCAGCGCATGTCCTGTGGAGAGCCGGATGCTCAGGAATGGGCACCTGCGCCGCGAGGCGCCAAGCGAAAGATGGCATGTCCAAGTTGACGTGAGGCCCCCGGCGCAGGTGGCCGGTCCTCCGCGTCGAATGGCATATGTCAGGCGCGCGCGGTTGCAGGCCGCGCGGCCGGCCAAATTCGAACAGGAGGTACCGACCGTGGCCCAAGGTACGCGATGGGTCGGGCTGGACGCTGCCCGCGTGACAGCTCTTATGGCGCTTGAGACAGAGGACGGGCTTGGGAAGGGAGAGGCGGCGGGGCGGTTGCCGATCGTGATGGGGCTCGATCAGCACCGGGCGCAGATCACGGCGGAGTGGATCGACCTGGAGACGGGCGAGATCTCGCGGGGGCGGGTGGCGCCGGCGGACCGGGCTGCGGTCGGGCGATTCCTGGGACGGTTCGCCGGGCGCCAGCTCGAGGTTGCGTTGGAGGCGACGACCGGCTGGCGGTTCGTGGTCGAGGAGCTTGACCGGGTCGGCGCCGGGGTGCACCTGGCCGAGCCGGCGGAGACGAGCGGGCTGCGGGGACCGAAGAAGCGCCCGAAGACCGACTGGGCTGATGCGCGGCATCTGCGGGAGCTGTTGTTGATCGGCCGGTTGCCGGAGTCGTGGATCCCGCCCGATCACATCCTCGATCTCCGCGCCCGAGTCCGCTGCCGGCACACGCTCAGCCATCAGCGCACCGAGTGGCAGCAGCGGATCCAGTCGGTGCTCTATCACCATGGCTGCCCGCACAAGCGCGACCTGATGACTGCCGACGGCCGCGAGTGGCTCGCCACCCAGCCGCTGCCCGCGACCGCGCGTGAGCAGGTCACTGTGGCGCTTGCGATGATCGACGCGTTCGACATCCAGCTTGCGCCGCTGACCACCGAGCTGCGCGACTATGCGCGTCGGCAGACGGGCTGCAAGGCGCTGATCGCCGCGCATTACGGGATCGGTGGGTTGTGTGCCGTGACGATCCTCGCCGAGCTCGGCGACGCCAGGCGGTTTGACAACTCTCGCGACGCCGTTCGTTACGGCGGCCTGGACATCACCGTCAAACAATCCGACGCGCATCGCGCGCCCGGCAGGCTCTCCCGCCAAGGACCGCCCGCGCTCAGATGGGCGCTGTATGAAGCCGCCCAGCAGGCCCGGCATCCCCGCAGCCCGGACCGCGACTACTACCTCCAAGCCGCTCAGCGGATCGGCGGCAACCGCGCCTGCCTCGCGCTCGCGCGCAAGATCCTCAAACGCTGCTACCACACGCTCCGAGACCTCGGCGAGGACGCCCTGTCGCCTGCATGACCCCCCTTCTCAGTCCGTGCGCGCCAAGTCCTCACTCACACCGATGCACCGCGGCCGGCTCCCGGCGATCTCCTGCCGACACCTCGTGGACGGCCTAGAAAGAACGAGCGGCCGCAACGCTTACCCCAGCGGGATTCACCCCATCGACCATCATGTCGCCGACCCGGAACCAACCCGGATCGCGGACCAAAGTAAGGCCGGGCGCCCGCGCGCACAACACCCGCTGCCCATCGAACGCGCCAACGCCCCCCCGAGACACCACCGCCGCCGTGCCCATTTGACTCGAGGGCTTGACAGCGGGCCGTTGGACAAGTAAGGAGATGACGGACACCAACATCTCGTCCGTGCCGGCTGGAATGCCGGCCCTGGGCTGATGCAGCGGCCCGGAGAAGCTGGGGACGGCCAAGGCGCGGGATCGCGCGCCGGAGGTCAAGCGTCCCGACAACGTGACGGCCGGGCGGTACTGCCAGACGCCCGCGTGCGTGCTAGCGAGACCGAAAGGTAGAGCGAAAGCGATCTGGTGGTAGAAGCCCCTTCATTCCTGAAGCAACCCCAAACCTGGCGGACATGGGTTGCCCACAGCAACGAGGCCGCTCTGTGCGTTGGCGGCTCGCTCCGTGCCTGGCTTTGCGGCCTGGGCGTGG
This sequence comes from uncultured Solirubrobacterales bacterium, assembly GCA_963836065.1. Lineage (GTDB taxonomy): Bacteria > Actinomycetota > Thermoleophilia > Solirubrobacterales > Solirubrobacteraceae > Palsa-465. The sequence goes on along the minus strand of CAWIII010000018.1, from coordinate 54,127 downwards.
TGGCCGGCGGGAGACTGCGAGTGCCCGCCGGATGCGCTGTAGGGGTACAGCCAGCTACCAACCCGGTCAAACGGATCTTGGTGAACGCGGGAAGCGCCCCGCGCGCGCCGGGCTGCTGGTGGCAGCCCGGCAAGGCCCGATGCCGGTTGACGGGCGCGGGGCGTGTCGGAGGCCGCATAGTAGTCGGGGCCGAGGAGAGCTCGGTACATGGCGAAGGCGGACAGCAGGACCGCAGCGTGAGACGCCGTTCGGGAGGTCGGGCGTGAATACGCCCGCGCCGCTTGACGCACAGCTTGCCGAAGAGCGGGTACTGGGATGGCAAAACAAGCTGCACCGATGGGCAGTGCAGGATGACCAGGTTCGCTTCGGTGATCTGTTCAACCTGATCTGCGACCCCGCGACGCTGCTCGTCGCGTGGGAGCGGGTGAAACGCAACCGGGGGTCCAAGACCGCCGGTGTTGATGGCATCACGCGCAAGCACATCGAGCAGGCAGGCGTGGAGAAGGTTCTGGGCGAGCTTCGACAGTCGCTGCGGGACCGCACCTACACGCCGCTGCCGGTGCGCGAGCATCAGATCCCCAAGCGCGGGTCCGGGAAGGTCCGCAAGTTAGGCATTCCCGCCCTGCGCGACAGGATCGTCCAGAAGGCGACGGAGCTCGTGCTGGAGCCGATCTTCGAGGCCGGGTTCTGCCCGACCTCGTACGGCTTTCGGCCCGGACGCCGAACGCAGGACGCCATCGAAGAAGTGCGGTTCTTCATCAACGACCCACGGACGTACGAGTGGGTGATAGAAGGAGACGTCGAGAACTGCTTCGGGTCGATCCATCACGGATTGCTCCTGGCCGAGCTGCGCCGTCGGGTGACCGACAAGCGGGTTCTGGCGCTGATCAGGCAGTTCCTCCGCGCAGGGATCATGACCCACCTGGGCACCCTGACCGACACGCCATCGGGCACGCCGCAAGGGGCGATACTTTCGCCGCTCCTTTCGAACATTGCCCTCTCGGTACTCGACCGCCGCTTCGAGGCGGCATGGGCGTCACGCTCGCCCGATCAGCGCAAGCGTGATCACGCCAAGGGCCGGCCCAGCTATCGAATGGTCCGCTTTGCGGACGACTTCGTCGTGCTGGTGCGCGGCACCGAAGCCCACGCCCACGCCATCAAACAGCAGACGGCCGAGTTCATGGCAGAGCAGATGCGATTGACGCTCTCGCCCGAGAAAACGCACATCACCCACGTCGACGACGGCTTTGACCTGCTCGGGTTCCGCATCGTGCGGGCACCCTGGCGGGGTAACAAGCGCGTCGCCTACACCTTCCCAAGCAAACGAGCAGTACGCGATGTCATGCACCGCATCAAGACGCTGACCAAACGCAGCACGATGAACCTCTCGCTCGACGAGCTGATCCACGCGCTCAACCCCATCCTTCGTGGATGGGCCCACTACCACCGCCATAACGCGAGCAAGCGCTGCTTCGCCTACCTCAGCTACTACCTGTGGTGGCGACTCATCAGGTGGATACGCGCCAAGCACCCGCGGATGACCTGGAAACAGATCAAGCGACGGTACTGGGGACGCCACTGGACCAGCCCCGAAGGCACAAGGCTCGCGTGGCCCTGCGAGGTTCCGGTGACCCGATATCGCTTTCGCGGCCACCGCATCCCCTCACCATGGGCGGCGACCACCGGAACAGGCCGGGCCACCACCCAGCCGGAGACCGCCAGTGCCTAACCCAGCGTCACGATCGGCCACCGCATGTCCTGTGGAGAGCCCGGTGCGGTGGAAGCCGCACGCCGGGTTCGGAGGGCGGCGGCGAGCAAACCACCGCGCGTAAGCGCGGCACAGGCGGCTCGCCGCCGACCCTGCGTCCGGTTCGGAGGGCGGGTCGGGGAAACGGGCCGGCGGTAACGCCGGCACCGCGCCCCGGCCCGACCCTGCGATTCACGCCGCACCAGGGAGGACGGGAAAGCCGTCCACAGGGCCTGCGACGCGAGGTCGCACGTATATGAGTGAACACGTTGATTGGAGGTTCGACGAATATCGAAGGCGTAGTTCCGGGCTCGTGCTCAGGGCCTGGCCTCGGCCTGACGTGCGTCGCCGGCGTCCCCGGCGGGGTTCGAAGCATCAGGCAAAAGCCCAAGAGCGCCCGTTCCATCCGGGGGCCACAGGCGAGAGGCAGATCGGACGGGTGAAGAACCTAAACCTCTGGCTGATGTCTCGTGAGGACGAGCTCCGCCGATGGGATGCAGCAGCGGAGCACAAGGACTGGCCGCTGGGAAGCGGCAGGCGCCGGCTGGGAAGCCCGCCCAGCCGGGAAGAGCACCGCCGTCCTCGGGACACAGGAGGCACCCACCCCGATCGCAGCTCGTGCGTGCGAAACGCGGTAACCCCGTCGAGGTCCGGGCTGTGGCCCGGTAAGCCGACCGTAAGGAACGCCCAATCCATCGGCGGGAATCTGATGGCCGAGAAGACGTCCTGTGTCAACCCCCCGAGCGAAGAATTGTTTGAGCCGCCTGCTGAGCGTGCTCGTGCTCGGGCATGTTAGGACCCCTGTCGGGCGGAGGAGGCTGCGCTGCGCGCAGCTCCTCTCAGCAGGGCATTTGCTGGCCCTGTGAGCGCTACGTGTTATGTGGCGCTACCGGCTAGCGAAGCGCGTTCGGCCCGTCAAGGGCCGCCGCTACGCGGCTCGCTGCGCTCGGCCCTGACGGGCCACCTTTGACTGCCCGCCCTTGCTCCGCTCTTTTGGCGGTGAAGGTTGCGCTGCGCGCGGGCTGCCCTGCACAGAGCCAACGTCCACGCCGGCGCTGAGAGCGTCGCCGGCCATCCGCTGGGTGGCGGGAACGTCAAGGCGGCTTCCACATGGGGTCGGGATGAGAACCGCGATGTGCTGCTGCGCGCCGTGGTGCAGGGCGATGTCATACGGCACGGCGTCTTGCCAGCAGCGCCACAGGATGCGGCTCCAAGCGCGCCCGAGGGTGCGGATCGCGCGCTGGTGGTCCTGGCCGCGGGCGCGGGCGGCGGCGTAGCGGTCAGCGGCCCAGGGGTGCCAGTGACGGGTGCTGTCAGCGAGCGTGCAGAACGCGTCGCGGAGCCGCTTGTTGCACGCCCAGCGGTAGCGAGCGACCTTGTGCTTGCCGGACTCGACCGCCACAGGCGCTTGGCCGGCGTCGCCCGCAAGCGACTCGCGGGTGGGGTAGCGAGCGCGGCAGTCGCCGATCTCGGCGAGCAGCGTGGCGGCCGTCAGAACGCTGTCGGGGCCCTTGAACAGCGAGAGGAAGATCTCGCCGTCCGGATGAGCGCGCACTGCGACCGCGATCTGGCGGTCGAGCTGCTTTACCTGTTCGCCGAGCGTGCTCAGCGTTGCGACGAGCGCGAGCGCGATCTCACGGCCAGCGTGCATCTCGGTCTCACCGGCGCAGCCGACGGCCGCGGCCCTGAGCTTCTCCAGCAGCTCGGCGGGCGCCTTGCCGCCGCTGTAGCGCTGGTTGCGCAGGAACGTTGCGAGCCTCTGCACGCCGAGCTTGCGCGCGTCAAGCGGGCTCGGGTAGCGCTTCAAGAAGGCCAGCGAGATCGGGCTGTCCAGACTGCTGAACAGGCCGACCGGCCCGGGCCAAAACCGCTCAAGCTCTGAGCGCAACTGGTTGGCGAGCGCCACGCGAGTCCGCACGAGGTCCTCCCGCGCGCGGGTCAGCGCCTTGATCGCCTTGGTCTGATCGCTGTCAGGCTCAAGCACCCTGAAGCGATAGCTATCAGTACGCGCCAGCTCGCAGATCACGAACGCGTCAAAGCGGTCAGACTTCCCGCCTGAGGCGCGGAAGCGCGCACGGGCAGCGGCCACCTGGTTGGGATGCAGCGCCAGCACCCGCAGCCCCACGTCCAGGAGCCGGTCCACCAGCACTCCGTTCGGCCGCTCGATCGCGACCAGCTCAACCCTCGCCCGCACCAGCGCCCGGCACAACGACCGCAGCCCCGCCTCATCGTGCGCGAACGTGGCAGCCAGAAGCTCCTCGCCCGCCTCGTCGCAGACCAACACATCATTCTTCTCCGACGCCCAATCAACGCCGGCGTAATTGCCCATCTCGATCCTCCTGTGATCATCAGACAACCTAGACATCGCCCCCGGCCAAGAGGTACCGTTGCGGACGCTCATAGACAGGCCCTCAACGGGGCTACGTCCTGTTGCCGCTTGCGGCACCTCACCCCGCCGAGGCGAGCTGGTCTTCTCGTGGCCCTCTAACGGGCAAGCGAAAGCAGGCTCTCCCTCGGCGGCGGTCGAGGCTCCAACACAGAAGAGGATGCCCTATGAGCGAAATGCCGACAGTCGAAAGACAACAGGAAACCGGGACATGATGGCTGGCCCCTTCAGCTGGCCGTTCCGGATAACTGGCCGGATACGGGACGTAAGTGCCCGGACGCGAAAGCGTGCTGACGCGGTCAGGTGAGCCCCGGCAGGAGAAGATGATGATGACGCCAGAACCAACGGACAAGTTAGACGCTGCGACTACGGTCGTGGTGAACGGACCCGCGGACGACCCACTCGAGGTTGAGCGGATCGCACGACGTCGCCCCATCGGACCTACACGGGCTTGCTTGAGCCGGATGCATCGAAAGGTGCTCGTCCGGTTCTGAGGGGGGCCGGGCGCAGCAATGCGCCCGGCCTACCCGGTGAAGGGGCACAGGTGACTGGACATCCGAGAACCGGGAGGTATGCGTAATGCAGAACGCCGAAACGGTATTGAGTGTCCTCCGTGAACGCGGCAGGCGCGGCCTGCCGTGCGATGAGCTGTATCGACAGTTGTTCAACCCGCAGCTGTACTTGCTGGCCTACGGGCGGATCTACTCCAACAAGGGAGCGATGACCCCCGGACCCGACGCGGAAACCGCGGACGGCATGACGCTGGGCAAGATCGAGCGCATCATCGACGCGTTGCGTCACGAGCGCTACCGGTTCAAGCCCGTCAGGCGTCTCTACATCCCCAAGAAGGACGGGAAGCAGAGACCGCTTGGTCTGCCTTCATGGTCGGACAAGCTGCTCGGCGAAGTCGTGCGTCTTCTCTTGGAGGCGTACTACGAGCCGCAGTTCTCCGATCATTCCCACGGCTACCGTCCTGGTCGTGGCTGTCACACTGCCTTGCGCGACGTGGCCGTCGCTTGGACTGGGACGACCTGGTTTATCGAAGGCGACATCTCCCGCCGCTTTGACCAGCTCGACCATTCGGTCATGTTGGCGACGCTCGAGGAGATGATCCACGATAACCGGCTGCTACGGCTGATCGGCCAGATGCTGCGAGCTGGGTACCTGGAGGACTGGGTGTGGAACGCCACGCTCAGCGGCGCGCCGCAGGGCGGGGTTCTCTCCCCATGCCTGTCCAACATCTACCTGCACAGGTTGGACCGCTTCGTCGAGACGGTTCTGATGCCGGGATACACCCGAGGAGTGCTCAGGAGTTCTAATCCTGAGTACAGCAGGGTCAGAAGCGCGCTTCATCGTGCCCGTAAACGCGGTGATCATGCCGTGGTACGAGCGTTGCGCAAGCAACAGCGCAGCCTTCCGACAGGGGATCCATGTGATCCTGGCTATCGGCGGTTGCGTTACGTCAGGTACGCAGATGACATCCTGCTCGGGTTTGCTGGACCGAAGGACGAGGCTGAGGAGATCAAACGTCGCCTCGCTCAGTTCCTGCAAGATGACCTCAAGCTCGAGCTGTCCGAGACCAAGACGCTGATCACCCACGCCCGCACCAGCGCGGCGCGGTTCCTTGGCTACGAGATCACCACCCAGCACGCCAACCAGATCATCACCGACGGCCGACGCAAGGCCAACAGCAGTATCCGGCTGCGCGTACCTGGCGACGTGATCAAGGCCAAATGCTCCCGATACATGTCTCGGGGAAAACCCGAGCGCCGCCCCGAGCTGCTGAACGACGAGGACCACTCGATCATCAGCCGCTACGGGGCCGAGTACCGGGGCATCGTCCAGTACTACCTGCTCGCCGGCGATGTCCATCGACTCGACCGGCTGCACTGGGTCATGGTGACCTCGCTACTGAAAACGCTGGCTGCCAAGTACGACTCGTCGGTGTCGAGAATGGCCCGCAAGTATGGGGCCACGATCAACACGCCGCACGGGCCGCGCAGATGCATCCAGGTCAGCGTCGACCGTGGTGAGGGCAGGAAGCTGCTGGTCGCCACCTTCGGTGGCATCCCGCTACGACGACAGAAGAACGCGATCCTGAGGGACCGCGAACCAGTCCCGACAACCACCCGCCGCACAGAGCTGGTCCACCGGCTCCTGGCGGGACGATGCGAGCTCTGCGGGAAAACGGACCAGGTGCGCGTGCACCAAATCCGCAAACTCGCCGACCTCGACAGGCTGGGACAGCCGCAGCCCGAATGGGCGCAAATCATGGCTACGCGGCGCCGCAAGACCCTCGTGGTCTGCGAAACCTGCCACGCCGGCATCCACGGGAGGCCAACCGCGTCAAACACGGAATAGTCGCTGGAGAGCCCGGTGATCAGAAATGGTCACGCCGGGTTCGGGAGGGGGGTCTCGGAAAAGGACCACAATGGCACCTCGCCGAGGCCCTACCTCAGCCGACCCCGACGGCGAGAAAGCGCGGGCGGTCAAGGCCCGCTACCAGGGGGTGTGCCGCGGCTGTGGCGCTCCCACCCAGGCGCGCAGCGGCAAAGGGGACGCTTCCGAGTATTGCAAGCGGTGCCATCCCGGAGCGATCGCGCGGGAGTGGACACGCGAGCGGGTGCGCGAGGCGATGCGCGACTGGCACGCGCGCTACGGCCAGCTCCCCTCCTCCTATGACTGGTCACGGACTCACGCAAGCCGCCGTAGTGGCGACGCGCTCGCGCGCCTGGAGCACGGCGACTGGCCCGCGCCGAGCACCGTCACGGACCTGTACGGCACCTGGGCAGCCGCCCGCGCTGACGCGTTCCGCGACAGCTGAGCGCCACAGAGACCGAACGCCCACTGCCGACAGACCAGCCCCGCGTGTCCGATCCGAACACAGCAAGTTCCGACGGATGCACGAGCTCGAGGTCGCCCACCCGAGCTTCCCGGTCGAAACTCGGCGCCGAAGCGAAGGCGCAGGGCGTGTCCGCCACGGGAGGTTCATAACGCCGAGCGTTTGACCATTCGACTGTGGAGGAGATGCCGTGCCGCTAACGCAAACACCCGCGAGTGCCGTCGCTGACCGCGCCGAGATCAGCAGGAACGACGCGAAACGGGTGCTCGGAGCGCTCGAGGAGATCGTCCTCGAGGAGCTCAGGAACGCGCAGAAGGTCCGTGTCGGCGGTCTCGTGCAACTGACCGTCCGGGTCAAGCCGGCGCAGAAGGCACGCAACGGCCGAAACCCGGCCACTGGCGAGGAGATCAAGATCGCCGCCAAGCCCGCGAGCGTCGACCTTCGCGCGCGACCGCTCGCGAACGCCAAGGCGGCACTGCCCTCGGTGCAGAAGGCGCGCCGGAGACTCGCCGCCTGACACCCCGCTCACCTCTGGAGGTGCGCGCTCAAATCGCTGCGCGATCCTGACGGCGGGGTGCGCTCACACTCGCGGACGGCCTCGCAATCTCCGCTCGTCAATGGGTGCGACTGGCGGGTCAGCCGGATCAGCGCCCTGTCAGAGGAGCAAGTTCAGCAGACGCTCTTGGCACTTCGCGGCGGAGGGATGGCAGCTGCGCCAGGCGGTCCCGTGGCAAGGGGCGCGGCGACATCGACACCGTCGCGATCGCACCCACCGGCCTTGGGTTCGCGATCGAGACGAAGACGCGCACCTACACCGCAGAGCACCTCGCCCGCTGCGCGACAGCGCCCCCCAGCTGACCGCAGGCTGACGACGCCGGTGGCGCGCTGCCAGTCCGTCCGTGGTAAGCGATCGTGGGCTCGAGCGCGTCGAGGCTAACGTCCTCGTTGTTTCGATCGACCGCCTCCCGATGGCGCTCCGAACCGCCGCACGCACCCGCCAACGCCTGGCCTTTCTCACGCCGCCCCGCTGAACCCGCCAGCTGGTAACGCCGGCGAGCGTGAACGCGTGACGATCCGAGCGTTCGACCGACGTGGCGCAACATTTCTTCCTCGCCATCCGAGGCTTGCGCCTCCCCATGCAGTACTTAGCTCCTGCCGCAAATTTCAGAGCCTTTCATCACGGTGTCGCCGAAAAGACCCTCATCGCTGGTTTGTGCCCCTATAGATGCCCACTACGGTGACGAAGACGAGCGTCGAGACGTTCGAGGGCGGCATCCCTCCACACGTCAGGACGACGCAGATGCTCGGCACCACCGCCTAGTTGCACTACCGAGAGCGACAGACCATGGACAGGCTGCTAACAGCTGAGGAGATCGCCGAGCGTCTCGGCATGAAGACCGAATGGGTCTGGCCCCAAGCCCGTGCCGGTCGGATTCCGCACGTTCGCCTCGGCCGATACTGGCGCTTTCGGGAATCCGCGGTCGAAGCCTGGCTGAGCGATCTCGAGACCGGCGGCACGACGCCGACGGCCAGCACGCCGGCGCGCCCCGTGCCGCTCCGCCGCCGCGCCTAGCTCAGCAGCGCCGTAGCCGGCCAGGCTGCAACACACAGGAGTGGAGAGGTCGTCGCCCGACGGACAACGAAGCGGCGTAAGACCCGCCGCGTGCCTTGTTCCTCAGGTCCGATCCACACGGCCGAGGGGAAATTGATGGACAATTGATGGACGCACGAGGGGCAGCGGGCTCGCCGGTCCATCCAAAAAGTGGCGATTAGCAGTGCTTTCGTAATGGGTGAGCGAGGGGACTCGAACCCCCGACCGCCTGGACCACAACCAGGAGCTCTACCAGCTGAGCTACGCCCACCGTGGGTGACTGAATCTAGCAACGGATCGCTGCTGCCTGGGGACTGCTGGGCGCCATCGAACGCGCGTTGGCCCAAGCCGGCAGACGGAAAATCTGAACGCCGGGAAAACTAGAACCAACCTTCGGCCTGTGCCCGCGTTGATATAGGTAGGGCGCGTCGGGCGCAGTGGGGGATGTTGGGTGAAGTGGGGCACAACTGACGGCTTAACTCCTTAGTCGTCCCTTGGCGAGGTTTAGGGGCACGGCGCTCTGGGGGAAATCCCCCGGAGCGCCGCCTCGCCGGCTCGATGAACCAGAACATCCGGCCAGAGAGCGGCGCTCAAGCTGGACTGGCGACGTTCACTAGCGCATACTGCCGGTATATGGGGGCGACGACAATCGTTGTCGATTTCCGACACAGAGTTGATCGCAGGTCCATCGCGGCCCAAGCGGATGAGGCTCTTGTGGCCGACGTCCGTGCCGGTGATGACGGCGCTTTCGAGGCGATCTACGATCGCTATGCACGAGGTGTGCTTGCATTCTGTGTGCACATGCTCGGGAGCTATGAGGCAGCCGAAGACGCCCTACAACTGACGTTCGTGTCCGCCTACCGGGCCTTGCGCGCCGGTGATAACGACATCTCGTTGCGCGCATGGCTGTACACGATTGCCCGGAATCGCTGCTTGTCCGAGCTCCGTTCACGTCGCGACGCCGACGCCGTCGATGCCCTGGCCTTAGAGCGACCGTCTCCCGATGGCCTGGCGGATCAAGTCCAGCGACGGGAGGAGTTGCGCGAGATGGTGGAGGACATGCAACGTCTTCCTGCTGATCAGCGCGCCGCGCTGGTCCTGTTTGAGCTTGGAGACCATTCCCACCACGAAATTGCTGCCGTGCTAGGGGTCAGGAGAGAAAAGGTAAAGGCGCTCATCTTCCAAGCCCGTGAGGGGCTGCTGCGTGGGCGGCACGCCAGGAATCGTCCGTGTCTGGAGATCCGCGAGCAGCTGGCAACGGTCGACGAGAAGATTCCCTCTCGCGGCATGACTCGCGCCCATATCGAGCGCTGTCCCAGCTGCGCTGCGTTCGAACACGAGGTTCGCCGTCAAAGGGTTGCCCTGGCGCTGATCCTGCCCGTCATACCCGCGGCCGAGTTGAAGACCTCGGTCCTCGGTTCGGCCCTCAGCGGCACCGGAGCCGCGGCAGTCGGCGGCAGCGGCGCGGTCGGCGGGGGCGGCGGCGCGCTCGTCGCCGGCGGCACAACCGCAGCCGGCGGTGGCACCGGCGGCGTTGGCGGCATCGGCGCAGTCGTCGCAGGCACCGGCACAACGAGCTCTGCCGCCAGCGCCGGGGCAAGTGCGGCAAGCGTCGCCGCAGTCGCTAGCGCTCCGGTCTCCGCGGTCGCCACCGGGCTCACTACCGGCGGTGCCGACTACGCCGTCGGAGGGATCAGCGGGCTCGGCGCCGGCGGAGTCGTGGCGAAGATCCTAACCGCCGCGGCAATCGCGACCGGGGCCGCTGGCGCGGTCCATGCCACCTCATCTGGACCGGCCGCGCCTTCGCCGTCGGCGAGCGTCCTGAAGGTTCAGATGCCCTCGGTGATCGCGGCCTTCCCGAGCGCCGCTCCGGGCATCGGGTCAGCGGCGAACGGGGTGACAGCCGCAGCCCTACCAAGCTCCGGCGAGGTTCCGACGGCGCTCAGCCTGATCACGACGCCGAGCTCGGGGAGCAGGCTGACGAGCACCGAAACGACCACGACGGCCGGCGCGGGCGGTTCCGCAAGCACGTCCGCACCCGTACTCACCGGCGCCGCCTCGGGCACGAAAACTGTCACGAACTTGCCCGCATCCGTGACGAGCACCGCCTCGGGCAGCGCCGGCGCCACAAGCACGGCGACCAACAGCGGTCCCAGCTCCGCAAACAGCTCGAGCCCCGACTCCGGCACCGGTTCCTCGACCGTCGCCCCGAGCACCGCAGGCCCCGGCGTTGCGCACGCGCCCGTCGTAGCCAACGCGCCCGCTGTCCCAACCACCACCGCGACTTCGGACGCCGCCCCGGCCACTCCGCCTCCCGCTGCAGCCCCGGCCACGGCCAGCACCCCGGCCTCCACCGACACTGGCGCGACGAATGCCGTCGCCACCAGCGCGGCCCCCGCCACCACCAGCGCGGCAGCCCCCAGCGACGCGACCGCGGCTCCCGCGGGGCAAGCCGTGGTCGCATCCAGCGACGTGAGCTCGACCACCCGTGCGGCACCGGATCCGGGGAGTGCCGCAGCGAGCGACGGGTCCGCCGCAAGCACGTCTGTCGCCGGCTGACGCAACCGGGTGGATCGCCGCGTAGTGACGCCCCCGGCAGGACTCGAACCTGCGACCATCGGATTAGAAGTCCGGCGCTCTGTCCAGCTGAGCTACGGGGGCCTGCGGGCACTGTAAAGATGTTCCTGCGCCCAGTCGCATGGTGGCGCATCATCGCGCTGACCGTCGCCGGCGTTAGTGTCGGCGCGCTTTCCCCTCCGTCCCGATCGCCGCTGCCGCGAAGCAGTGCGTGGTCGCCGGTACCGGCAGGCCGCTGGAGGAGATCTGGCGACCGAATATGGTCTCGGCGATCAGCGACGCCCATCGCCGCGCCGGCGACATCGCATTTGCTCGCCGAACGGATCACCGGTTCTACGGTTGCCGGCCGGATCACACCGAGTGGTCGGCGAGCGTCGTCAAGGCAATGCTGATGGTTGCCTACATGAACCAGCCGGCCACGGCAGGCCGTGCGCTCACCAGGCGCGACAAGTCACTGTTGGGGCCGATGATCAGGAGATCGGACAACATCGCGGCGCAGCGGGTGTCCGACACGGTCGGGCAAGCAGGGCTGCGGGCACTCGCCCGTCGCGTCGGGATGACTCGTTTCGCAACCGATCCGGTTTGGGGCGAGACCCGAGTCAGCGCCCGCGATCAGACCAAGTTCTTCCTCCACCTCGCGAGCTATATCGTGCCGGCTCACCGTTCATACGCAATGCGCCTGCTGAGGAGCATCGTCCCTGGCGAGCGATGGGGGCGTTGGCAAGGTCGCACCGAAGGGCTGGAAGCTGTATTTCAAAGGCGGCCGGGGATGCGGAACTGGCCTCCTCGACCGTCCCGCGCCTCGAAAGCACCGGCGATCATCGCGTCGAATTGCAGGTCTCTAGCCGCCAAACCGCCAGCGCCCTGCAGGTCGCCACCCCAATCCGAGCGCTACGTGACCTGGAGCGCCGGTCACAGGCTCGCCACCAGCTTCTGGACGTCAGGCCCAGGCGCTCGCTGCCTGTGTCGGTGCGTGATCGTGATCATCCGAGGACGCCCTTGAAGTAGAGGACCGCGATCAGGATTGCGGCGCTGCCGGCCACGAGCGCGACTGCAGCAGCGAGCAATCGCAGCCGGATCGTGCCCTGTGTGGCGGCGTGGTTTGGAGTGTTGTCGGTGGTCATGAGGAGACGTGGAGGGTGAACATTGGTGTGAGGTGTTTGCCGTGGATGTAGGTGAGCAGGAACAGGCGCCACGTGCCCGGCTCAGGGAGCAGCACGCCGACCTTCAGCTGTCCCGGGGCGCTTGAAGTGCCCGTGACTCTCGTGGCTCCGAGGGCGGAGGCGCAGTAGCGCGAGCCTGGGCTGCAGACGTGGGTATGGAAGTAATCGAGCGATCCCTGGTGGATGAAGATCGCGTGTGCGAGCGCGCCGCGCCAGCTCCCGAACACCGGCTTACGTCCCGCGGGATCGCGGACGTTAATCGTCAGGAAGTCGGCCTCGATCGCTTTGAGTCGGGGGGGCCCCTGGATCTGGAAGCGGTAGCCATCGACCACCTGAGTGGGGTTGTACCTCGGCAGTGGTTGGGCGCGGTAGCGGCCGTGGACGGTGATATGGGTGAACAGTTGGAAGTTGATCGGCGAGTTGGGCTGGGTGTGCTTGGGGTAGGCGTCGATCACGACCCGGTATGTGCCGGGCGCCGGGAAGGTGACCGGTTGAGTGACCCGTCCATTGGCGGCGATGTCACTGTCGTCGTATTGGATGTGGCTGTCGTCGCTGCGGACGATGATCAGATCGACGCCCTCGTGCGGCTCGCAGCACGTCCGGTAGTTGATCAGCGGCTCGCCCGACGGCTCACGGATCGTGAAGGACACCGTCGTTGGACGTCCCGCGCGGACGGGTCCGACGGGTTGAAAGCCCGCGAGCGTGTAGGTCTTCGCGGGAGCGACGGTGGGCGCCATGATTGAGCTGCCGGAGCCGCCGCAACCGCCGACGCCGATCATCGTGGCAAGAGTGATGCCGACAGCGATTGCGGGACGACAACGGCGGTGCCGGCGTGAGCTCGCGTGAGGCGTCGGCGAGGAGGCGATGTGGGGGTGTTCGTGTAGGGTCATCCGTTGGCTTGGTCGAGGATGAGCGCGGTGAATCCCGGTCCGGTCTTCGGGGTGATCTGGAACGACAGCGCCCATTTGCCGACCATCACGAGCGCGGGCGCCGCCCGTGAGTAGACGCCGGGCTGGATCTCGGTCAGCTGATATTCCTGCTGAGGCATCTGCATCTCGGTGTGGTTGAACGTCAGGGTTACGGTCGCGCCGCGGACGGGCTGTCCATCTCTGGTGATCCGCAGCGCAAACGAGTCCGGCGCGGCGGCCTTGTTCGGTGAGACGAGCACCTCGAGCGTGTAGCCGGCGCGTTTGACGGTCTCGGCGACGCGCCCGGGACCGACGTTCGCGAGCGCCGAGCTCTGCAGCGAGAACGCGGGCGGCGGCGGAGCGAGGCTTGACAGGACCGCTGCCGCGAAAACGGCCGCGGTGATGAGCGCGGCCTCGCCGCCGATCAGCCCCCGCAGCAGGCGTGCTGCTGACTCACTGCCAGCAGGATCACGCGCGGCAACCGCCAGGCGCGGTTTGGTGCGCAACAGGTTGCCGGCGGCGAGCGCCATCGCGGCGATCAGCAGCCCGATCTTTACCAGGATCGCGACCCCGTAGCCAGTCTGCCACAGCGCGTCGAGGGCCGGCATGTGGTTGATCGTCGCCCACGTCCCGCTCCCCAGCAGGAGCACGACACTGACCAGTGCAACGTTTGAGAACCGCGGCACGACGACCGACAGGGCGCCAATCCGCACGGAGGCGTTCACGCTGCTCCACAGGACGATCAGTCCGATTAGCCCCCCGAGCCACAGCGAGCCGGTCCAGATGCAGCCAGTCCAGGGCCACCGAGATGCCACGTGGCGAGGTTTGCGCCGCATGCCCGGCGCTGCCGGGGAGCAGCAGCACCGCTGCGGCAGCCAGCAGCGCGCCGGCGACCGAGATCACCTCCGCGACCGACCGCCTCGTGCGCTCTGGCCGGTCGAGCCACAGCGCCGTCCAAGCCGCAGCGCAGAAGAGCGCGAAGCAGACGAGTATGTCGACGTAGCCGCGCCCGAACGCCGTCGCGCGGAACAGCGGCACCAGCGCCGTCAGATTGAACGCGGAACGCAGCGAATCAATCGACGTGGCGATGTCGAGATAGACGGGAATCGCCAGCACCCCGACGATCGAGACGATCACGAACGCCCGCGACACCGCCCGCAAACTGGCCCGTGGAGCGAGCCGAGCCGCCGGTCGCGCGATGAGGACGCGAAACACGAACAGGCCGATCGCGCTCATCACCGAGAGGAACATCACCCACCGCGCGATCAGCAACCGCAGCGAGGTCGCCGACCCGGCGATGCTCGGGATCGGGAACTGCGGCGCGGGCCCCGGGTTCGGGCCGACCGCGTAGGTGAACGCGCCCTGTACCGGGTGACCGTCGACCGAGATCGCTCGCCAATAGATCAGATACCAGCCCTGAGGCAGACGCGGACGCAGCGGCACGACCAACGTGTCCGGGTTCGCCGGCGAGCGGTGCACCGGACCCGTCGTCTCCTGCCGCCCGGCGGCGTTGGTGACCGAGATGATCGCGAACCGCGGCTCGACCGCCTCGTCATAGGTCAGCTGCACGTTCGGGGGCGGACCGTCGAGCACGCCGCTCGCCGCCGGCACCGTCCGGATCAGATACGCGTGCGCCGACGCAGCGCCCGGTACCACGACGCCGACGGCAACCGAGGCTGCGACCGCGGCGACGATCCGCCCCCGCCGGCTCATGCGAGCTCTCGCTCCCCCGAGCGTCGGCTAACGAGTGCAAACCCTCCGACCGCGAGTCCCAGGACCCCGACGATCAGCGCGACGATCGCCAGCCCCGAGGACCCACCGCCCCCCAAAGACGACTTCGCCTCGATCGTCGGCGCCGGCGAGTCCGACGACTCAGGCCCCGACCAGTTCACGATCGACCCGTCCGAATAGGTCTGCTGCACCTGGAACGTGTACGTCTTCGCCGACGCCGGCTGGCGAGGAACTGAAACAGCGAGTCCTGATCGGTCGGGGTCTTTCCGCCCGTCCACGTTACCTTCGTGATCACGGCGCTGTCACCGGAGCCGGTCTGCTGCACCTGCTGGGTCCAGCCCGCCGGTGGTGGAACGAACGAGTCGATCCCGAACCCGTTTGGGACCGTCAACACGATCTTCGACGTCGTCTGGCCTTCCTTCTCGGTCGGCACCGCCAGGCTGTAGAGCTGGAGCTTGCCCGACAACGACACCGCCGGACTGACACGCGCATGCGCCGACGCGACCGCCGGAACGACCGCCACCACCGCGCATGCTCCCGCCATCGCGAGCAGCCAACGCGGCCATGAGCCTCGAATGATTTTCACTTTGGTTGCTTCTCCTTTGAGTTGCAGAATCGCTAAGCGGACACCCGCGGCGCGCGCACGGCCGCGCGCGAGTCGACCCGCATCCTCGACGGCCGCCCCTAACTAAGGCGCCGCATCGGCCGCCGCGTCGACCCTCCCGGGACACCCAGCAGCCGAGCGCCGTTCAGAACGCCCGACATGACCAGCCATGGGTAGCTCAGCGCGCCGACCTAAGGCAAACGCTCACCCCGGCGTCTTCGTCAAAGGCCGGCCAGATGAGCGCTGCCGCAAGCGGGATCGTCGCGCGAGCGATCTCAGCGAGGAGGCCCGCGACCCGAGCAGCCGTCGGCCAGCGGCGATAGCCGCGGCAGCCAGGCATCGCGACGGCGAGGCAGGCGTGCGGGACGCGGCCTTGGGGCCACGTCGACCCGGCCCAGGCGCTCGGCCACCTCATCAAGCACCCATCGTGCGCCGTGCAAGATCGCGGCAAGCACCAGACCAACACACATCGCCGCCGGGATCGACCACCAACCCCCGTACCCGAAGATCCCGGCCAGGCCCGCTGGATGGCCCGTCGCGAACAACCCCTCGAGAAACTCCTGGCAGACGTAGATCGCGACCAACGCCACCGAGCACACAAGCCACAGCGCCGCCAGCGACAGCGTGTACCGCGGGACCGAGCGCTGCCCCCGGGCGGCCCGTCCCAGCGCCCACAGAAACCCGCCCACTGCAACGCCGACCAGTAGCACGATCCACGGCACCAGCGAATGCAGATACGAATGCCCCTGCCGAGCCAGCTCCGCGCCAGCCGCCCCACCGAACGCCAACATGAACCGCAGCTGATGCACCAGGAGCGCAGCCGCCGGAACGAGCGCCACCCGCACCAGGCTCCGAGCCAGCCACCGCCCATCAGTGCGCACGATCATCGCCCCGCCACAATACCCCGCCCGCAGATCACGCACGAGGCCACGCCAAACGTATGCCCTGCCGGTGCGGCCCCGACTCATCGGGAGTGTCCGAGGAACTGTGTGGGCATGAGCGATTGGAGTCTCATGCCTTCCACAACAACAAAGAAGAACGAGCGAGCGAGGGTTCCTAACCGTCTGGGCGCCGGCGGCGAGCTTTTAGGCGAGGCGCCGCCGGCGGCAGGTACGTTGCTCGCCAGCTGCGAGCCGGACCCCAGCCGCCAGAACAGCTCGAGAGAGGAGAGAATGATGGAAGCCTCGTCGGTGTCGTTGCCGCACGCGTCCAGGTGGACGGAGGTCAAGGCGTCGATGAGCCCATCGGAGTGGCGCCGGGCCGGCGGGATGGCCGCCGTGATCGCCGGGCTGCATATCGTCGGGTTCGGCTTGTTGCTCCTGGTCGTCGTGCCGCAGCACTTCAAGCTCGGAGCGGCCGGCACGTTCGCGATCGGCACCGGGATCACCGCGTACACCCTCGGGATGCGCCACGCGTTCGACGCCGATCACATCGCCGCGATCGACAACACAACCCGAAAGATGATGAGCGAGGGCAAGCGCCCTTTGAGCGTCGGGTTCTTCTTCTCGCTCGGACATTCCACGATCGTCTTCGGGCTCGCGTTCCTGCTATCGATCGGCGTGCGCGCGCTCAGCGGCCCGGTGCAGAACGACGGGTCGACGCTACACAAGGCGACCAACGTGATCGGCACGACCGTCTCTGGATCGTTCCTCTACGTGATCGCGTTCCTGAACATCCTGATCCTGGTCTCGATCGTGCGGATCTTCTTCGACATGCGCCGCGGCGCCTATGACGAGCAGCAGCTGAACTCGCGCGGGCTGATGAACCGCTTCTTCGGCAAGCACATGAACAAGATCCGCGAGCCGTGGCAGATGTACCCGCTCGGCGTGCTGTTCGGGCTCGGGTTCGACACCGCGACCGAGATCGCGCTGCTTGTGCTCGCGGCGGGGGCCGGCGCGGCGGGCCTGCCGTTCTACGCGATCCTATGCCTGCCGATCCTGTTCGCTGCCGGGGTGTCGCTGCTGGACACGATCGACGGTTCGTTCATGAACTTCGCTTACGGCTGGGCGTTCTCCAAGCCCGTGCGCAAGGTCTATTACAACATCACGATCACCGCTCTGTCGGTCGCGGTCGCGCTGTTCATCGGCACGATCGAGCTCGTTGGCCTGCTGACCCATAAGCTCGGGCTGCACGGCTCCGTGGCGGACTGGTTTCAGAACTTCAACATCAACACGGCCGGTTTCATCATCGTCGGGATGTTCGTCGTGACCTGGACGCTCGCGCTCGCCGTCTGGCGGTTCGCCCGGATCGAGGAGAAATGGACCCTCGGGATGGAGCTCGCGCGCGCACGCTCAGCGCACGAGGTGGAAGTGTGAGCTGCAGCTAGGATTGGGCGGCCGGCCGCACGAGGCTGCCGGCCGCGATCCGGATTGACGCCGCTTGCCAGACGCGCCGCAGACACCCCCGCAGCACTTCGCCACAATCGATCAGGCGATCGACGCGATGCGCGAGCGAGGGCTACGGCTCTCCACCGCACGCCGGCTCGTCCTCGAGGCACTGTTCGCTGCGGACGGCGCGGCGTCCGCCCAGTAGCTCTCGCGCGAGCTGGAGCTCGACGCCACCTCGGTCTACCGCAACCTCGAGCTGCTCGAGCGCGTCGGCGCCGTGCGCCACGTCCACCTCGCCCACGGAGCCGGCCTCTACGTCCTCGCCGCAGGCCACGAGTTCGAATACCTCTACTGCGAACGCTGCTCAACGGTGACAGCTGTTGCGGTCGAGGACCTTGACCCTGTCCGCGACCTGATCAGAGAGCAGTTCGGCTTCCACGCGCGTTTCGCCCACTTCGCGATCGTCGGATTCTGCGAACGCTGCGCACCCCAGAAGCTCCCAGCCGATAGATCTGGCCGCCAGCGGGGCCGCACGAGAGCCCCCTCCTGAGCACGAGCGCACCCTGACGCTGGCGCCGCGAGGCCGGTCATTACGGTCACCGGCGCACCGAGCGCACCCTCCACGCGCCCCACACGACCAACACGCTCCCAGCGAGAAACCACACAGCTGCCGTGACCGCCTGCCCCCGCCCTGCAGCGAGCCCAGACACGATCAGCAATGCCACGCCTGCCACCACACACAGCCAGCCCGTGAACCGGATATATCCCTCGCGTGACCCCATGCGGGATACTGAACCACGATTTCCGTCTGGCCCCTCGGTACACGGCCAACGCGTCGGGTCGGCCGATACGAATCTCGCGCCGACGGAAACCAAGCCAGCTTGCGTCGCGGACGAGGACATCGGTCTCGGCGCCGACAGTAGGTCGCTGCTCGTGCCCTGAGCGTCGGAAGCCAGCCATTCACACGTACAGACCCGACCCGTCTGCTGGGAGCGAACGGATCAGCTCCGTGGGCTCCGACGCGAGTTGCCCGCTGCCATCAAAGCGGGTGCCTCGATGCTCCGGGCAACAACGCACCGTTTTTCGCCAATCCCGAGACGCGACGCGCTGTCCGCTCAGCGTTGGGATTGTGGGACGCCGGCCGATGGCGAACGCAAGGGCCAGCCTCAGTCGCTGGAAGCGTTCCCTTCCGTCGCCGGAGTAACTCGGGGTTGCCGGTGCAGCGGCAGCGACGATCGCCTGCGCTCTCAGCGCTGGACGAGCCGGTACACGGGACCGGCGAGCGAGACGGCGTAGATGTGCCCGGCGTTGTCCTGACCGAAGGCCGACAAGCTGGTGACCGAAAGGCCGGTCGCATGGTTGTTCCGGGCGTGGCCGGCGTTGAGCACGACCGAGTTGATCTGCGGCTTGCAGTTGTCGCCGAACAGGTAGCGGCCGTCGAGCGAGCGCAGAGCGGGGTCGCGGACGACGTAGCCACCGATGATCGCGCAGTAGCCCTGGCTGTGGCGGGCCACGAGAGCGGGCCTGATCGCGCCGGGCGCGGAGCCCGACTTGAAGCGCAGATCGCCCTCGAAGATGCTCCATCCGTAATTGGCGCCGGCGCCGTGGCCGTGGCGGGCGAAGTCGATCTCCTCTTCGGTGTCCTGGCCGACGTCGCCGATGATGAGATCGCCTGTGCGCCGGTCGAAGGAGAAGCGCCACGGATTGCGCAGCCCGTAGGCCCAGATCTCCGGACGCCGGCCGGTTCCGGGCGCGTACGGGTTGCCGGGCGGGATCGTGTAGCCGCCGCCGGCACGGGGCGTGATCCGTAGCAGCTTGCCGACGAGCACGCCCGTGTTCTGGCCGTAGTTGTGCGGATCTCCCTCGCTGCCGCCGTCGCCGACGCCGATGTAGAGATCGCCGTCCGGGCCGAACTGGAGCTGCCCACCGTTGTGGTTGGTCTCGCTGTGATGGTCGATCGTGAGCACATTGCGGGCGCTCGCTGTGTCGGCCCGGTTCGGATCGGTGCGCGCGCGTCTGTACTGGACGATCTGGATGTTGTTGGAGTTGTCGGTGTAGTACACGTAGAACCGGCCGCTGGTCTGATAGTCGGGCGTGAACGCCATCGACAGCAATCCCTGCTCGCCACCGCCCGAGTTGACCTTGCCGGAGAGATCCAGGAACGGGCGAGTCTGCCGCCGGCCGCGGATAAGAACGATGATCCGCCCGGCGCGCTCGACGATGAACAGGCGATGGGGATCGCCGGGCGCGGCGGCCAGATAGACGGGCTGGCTGAAGACGCCGATCCGCTGCAGGCCGATCCGGGCCGCTCGGGCCGGGCCGACGATGGTGGCCGCACCTGATGGTGTCGAGGATCCGCACGCAGGGATGATCGCGGTAGCGGTGATCGCGATGAGTGCGCGTGCGAGCAGTCCTCGGAGCGTCATGACACAGAACGGTACCCGCCGGCGCCCACCACCCTGGTCGTGCGCCTCAGCAGGTCCGCGGACGGTGGAACCCGAGTTTGGCTGTGCCCGCCGGATGATCGAGCCTGTCCAGATTCGTTCATCCCCGAGGGGAGACGCGTCGTGAGCAATCCCCCTGGAGGTCGAGATGTCTGGGCCGTTGTCGGTGCTAGCGCCGGGGCTTCTCGAAGAGCTCACGCGGCACGGTTATCGGCCTGGCCCGGCAACGAAGCAACTACAGCTGATGTCGCACCTGAGCCGGTGGCTCGCCGTACGCAATCTGGATCCTCTCGCACGCAACTCCTCCTCGGCCACGCGCTGGGACCGTCCGCCCGAGCCTGCCGGAGGACTCACTTCTTGCTCCTACCCACCAGCGCGCTCGTAAGTGGCGATCAACACGCCCGTGCGCGTCGTGAGATCTGCGGTTCGTGGCGGAACCCTCCTTGAGCTCCGCCACGGCGGCGGGATGTCGTCGTGCAGCAGGGTTGAGTTCGGCCAGTCGAGCCTCGTCGCGGGGTTGCGCGAGACCACGTGCCTGCGAGCGTTGTGAGCGCGGCCTTGAACGGAGCGCCCTGGGCGTTCCAGGACGCCGGCAGCTGCTCGTAGGTCCGCCGCCTGGGGATTCCGAGACCAGGGTGATTCCGGCCTCTGACCCCCCCTACACGAACACGAACCGCCCCAATCGACACCGCCACCAAACACCGACCGAGACGACAGAAGCACGAGCGTGGCGCAGCAAACCGCCGGGACCCCCGGCGACCTACGCGATCTCAGACGGACGCTGCCCTCCGGCGTCCAGAGCGGCGACCAGTGGTCGCTGCGCGGGACGAGCAGAGAGGGTCCGAGCCAGCGGACAGCCTGGTGCCGCTCACCGCGCATGCGGAAGCGACGACATGCCCGTCGCGCCACCAGAACAAGACAGAGCCGCCCCACGGAGCTGATCTCGTATCTCGCCACACGCGGGGCGCCTGGACATCGAGATCAAGGGCGCGCATCTGCTCCCACACGAACGGAGGACTGCCGGAATGGTCAGGGGCACCGCAGCTTGAAACGAGGCCTTCGGGACGCCGGAGCCGACCGCCTGGCCGGAGCGACGCGGACCGACGGGGTGACAGAAATCGCACTGCGCGGCCTCGTTTTCGCCCGCCGCCTACCCGTGATGCGTCGCACCAGTTGTGTTCTACCGCGCGTGCTGGACCGACAGCCGGGGGAAAAAGAGAAGGGACTTGCGGGCGATGCGCGGCCGCGGTCCTCCCGCCCGATGACGGCTTTGGGCGGGAGGACCGAGCGTGTGTGCGGACTACACGGCGGCGCTGTCCAGCTCGTCGAGATCGATGTCGAGGTCGTCGAGGCTTGACGCGGCGCGGTGGGTCGCGAGGTCCACGGTGGTTGCGTACGTGTCGTCGAGCACTAACGCGTCGTGGTTGAGCGCCGCGAGTCCGGGCGAGAGCATCGGGCGCATGAACACCCAACACGGCGGTGCGCAGCGAGCTGTCGCCGCCGGGCAGGGCATCGCGGAGCTTTCGCGCCATCCGTTCTGTGCCGAGCGCCTTGGTCCGAGTGACGCCGGCGGGATCGAGCGTGCGTGCGGCGCCGAGCCGGGCGGTGAGTTGCGCGATCCCGCGGAGCGGGTCGGGGTCGGCGAGTGCGCGCTCGAGCTCGGCGTCGGTGATCGCGTCCGGGTGGCGCGGCTCGTGGCGCCCGTCTCGCCGACGGGGCGCTGCCGCTCGGGGTCGGTCCAGCCGGCCCCGTAGGCGATCAGCTCGCGGTAGTGGCGGGTCAGCAGGTGGCAGACGATCCGCCTGAGCGCGTCGAGCTGCAGGCCGGCGGCCTCGATGAGCCTGGGCGCGGCGGGCCTCGTCGTCGGCGGTGGCGTCGCGGAGTTCGTCGTCGTTGATCCGTGCGCCGGCCAAGTAGGCCTCCTCGCGGGCGGGGGTCGCGTCGGCGTCGTTGAGCTGCTCGTGGACAAGGTCGAGTACGAACGCGGGGGCGATGACCCAGATGCCGGCCGCGACGTCCCGCGCGTGGTCGTGCGCGCAGAAGCTCGCCGTGCCCGGCGAGGCCGACACGTCAGCTCGGATGCACCGCCTCCCATCCATGCGCCCCGCGCCCGAGCTTCTCGCCGACGCCGTCGCCGCCTCGGCGAGTAACCAGCCGGCTGGCCCCGGAGTCGCGCCCCCCTACTGGTCGGGGTATCGACCGTGGAGCCGCTTGTGCGCCCGCTCGTAGACGTTGCGCGTTCCCGGCCGCGGGTGGCGCTCGCCGAAGGCAAGCAGCCGCAGAGAGAACACCGACTTGGGTCCGCGCGAGGCGATCAGCTCGAACACGAACCCGTACGGCGCCGCACTCGGCTCACGACCCAGCGGCAGATAGAGCTTCACGCAGCCCGGAAGCCTCGTGCCCCGCGGGCCTTCGGCCTCGCATGGCAGCCAACCCGCGGACGGGCGCTCGGTTTCAAGGCGTCGCCGTCCGCTCTCGGCGGCCTGCCGCACCGGCGAGCCGTTATCGAAGCGGTGGACCTCCTCCTGCCACACGTCGGGGTCGAACTGGACCGCCACGTCCAGCCGTCCACCGGCACCTCCTGTCGGCAGCGATCAGCCCTCGCCGTCTGAGGGAAGATCCCCGAACAGCTCCTCGAACTCTTCCTGCGTCACGGGACGCGTGCCATAACGCTCGTGCAACTCCTCGGCGCTCACAGCGATCGCCGGCTCCAGCGCGACGCCGCCCTCCTTGTCGGACACGACGTCATAGCGCCGGCCGTCGATCTCGACCACGTCGCCGATGCGTACATCCAGCTTCTTCGCAGCAACCGCCATACCGGCCATGGTAGCCCCCATTCCGCACAGCTCTCGCACCAGAAGCACCAGAGTCGGGCTCCGAGTTTGGGCAGCGATTGGGCAGTGAGGCCGCCGAGGCTGCCCCCAATCCACCAGCGAAACCCGCATTTACCGGACTTCGTGCCGTTCGGCCTGATCCCGGCCCGGACGCCTCCTGGTCGCGAGCGTCGACTCCGACCTGCGGTGCAGCAGCCACGCGAAATGCAGGGATTTGATCAATAAGAAATCGAAGGGATCCGCGCACCCCGGCCCCATACCTACTATCCATGAGGATCGAAGCTCGACCGAACCATCCGCCGTAAAATCCCTGCAAATAGTCAGATTCACATCGGGGCGCCCGGATTTTAACCGGGGACCTCACCGACCCGAATTATGAGCGAAACTCTGGGTTGTTGTGAGAAATACCTGGAAATTCCAATGGTTTGGTAGTCGCGACACCTCCTCTCCGATCCGCGGATTTAGCGGTGGATTCCCGGGGTTTAGGCAGCGAGATCGAGTTGCTGCCCAACGGCAACCCCGGCGACGGTGGCCAGCCGCTCGGCTCCTCCCCGTGCTGCTGCCGCGCCGCCGCGCTGGCCACAGCCCAAGTGCCGAATAGGCGGGTAACCACGCCCGCCGCCGGCCACTCCCCGCGGGCCAGTCGCTCGAGCGGCTCTCCCCCTCGCCGGCGCGCGTGTGTGCGCGACCAGTCATACGAGGAAGGCAGCCTCCCGTATCGCGCGCGCCATTCGCGCATTGCCGCGATCACGCGCTCGCGTGTCCATCGTCGCTCGACCGCGCCGGGATGGCAGGACGCCGAGGTACGACGTCGGCGAGGTGCCCTTGGGGTCCTTTTCCGACGCCGCCCTCCCGAACCCGGCGTGACCGTTTCCGATCACCGGGCTCTCCAGTGACTATGTCGTGATCGTGGTTGGCTGCTCGTGGTGGATCTTGGCGTGGCAGGTGGCACAGACCACAAGGGTCTTGCGTCGCCGCTTTGCCATCGCTCATCCATTCGAGCTGCGGCTGGCCGGTCTATTGAGCGCCGCGAGGTTGCGGATTTGGTGCACTTGCACCTTCGCCGTTTGTTCGCAGAGCTCGCACCGCCCCGTCTTGAGCCGACGGATCAGCTCGCTGCCGCGGACGGTGTCCCGGACTGGTTGGCGGTCGGTGAGGACCGCGTTTTTCGGCTCTCCTGACGATCTGGGGGTGAGTCATCGGTGGGGGAGCGGGATTTGGATGCCGGCGCAGCAGAGGTAGATCATCGCGATCAGCGCGTCGGCGGAGTGGAATCCGTATGCGCGGTGTGAGATCAACCTCACCTTGCTGTTTAAGGCTTCGAGGCGTCCGTTGCTCAGGTTCAGCTCGATCGCCGCGAGCACGCCAGCCTTGTGTTTTCGGATCGTTCGCGCGAGCTTGATGAACGGTTTCAGCCGCGAGCGAGATGCCCAGGCGAGCCACGCCTCGAGGCGCTCGGGCGCTTGCTCCTTGGGGAGCTTGTAGAGGTAGCGCAGCTCGCCGTAGAGCAGGAACGCGCGGTACATGCGCTGGTTGGTGAGCACGACCTCGGCGAGCTTGAGCAGCTGCTTGGCGGTCTGTTTGGCGGTGTCCTTCAGCAGCGAGTAGCGGGTGCCCTTGATCCACTTGCCTTCGCCAGTCGAGGATCGTCCGTGGCGGTTGTACTCGTCGCGGCGGACCTGGTCGGCGGCCTTGCCAGCGAGCTGTACCACGTGGAACGGGTCGAACACGACCTGCGCGTGCGGGACGCCGTCCTCGGCGCGGATCGCCTTCTCATAGCCGGCGGACATGTCGATCGAGACCGCCTTGATCGACTGCTTCTGCTCGCCCGTGAGCCCGGCGAAGAACGCCTGCAAGCTGTCGGCGTTGCGGCCCTCGGTCGCCCACACGATCGACCCGGCCTGATGGTCGACGACGCAGGTCAGGAACTTGTGCTCGGCGCCGTATGAGACCTCGTCCACGCCGATGAACCGAAGCCCGTCCAGGCGGTGGCGGTCGAGCTTGTCGGCGACGACCCGCGCGAGGATCGTGCCGACCGTGCGCCACGCGATCCGCAGCAGCCGCTCGACCTGCGTCTGGCTCATCTGCTGCGCCAGCCACGCGGTGAGATCTTCGAAGTCGCGCGTGTAGCGCAAGCCCGCCCTGGCCCACGGCACCGCCTCGTACACGTCCCCGCAGCCCGGGCAGTACAAGCGTCTGAGCCGGCACTCGATCACGCACCGCAAGCCGCCGAGATCCAGCGCCCGCCAGCGCTTCTCACGATGCTCCTTGATCTTCAGCCCGCGCGCGCCACAGCCCGAGCAGACAGGCTTCTTCGCGCGCAGCACGACGGTCACGATCACCGCCTCCTGCCCGAACGCCACATCCCTAACCCATGCACCCGCAAGCGCCAGCATCTTGTTGAATGCGGTGGTAGCCCGCACGTCGCCCTCCTTCGTAGGCAGCTGAACATCTGACATCCAGCAGCCTGCCGGATCAGGGCGGCGGCGGGCCGCTCCACACGCGCGCAACCTGCGAGACCTTCACGCCGGGCCACGCTCAGCGCGGGGTAGCGGAGCCGCGCGCCGCGCGGCAAGCGGCAGCCAAGCCAACCCGTTCGGCCCCGCAAACCCCGAGCTTCCAGGCAATTCGGCCGCTTGACCCGGGCTTCGGCTCCGCTATCTGGCAATGATCGCCGGGCAGAGCCCGGCACCCATCACATCAACGACCAACCACAGCGGACCCCAAGTCACCCCCAGACGAGCAGGAGTCCCCGTTTTTCTGCCGCCTGAGCGGGATCCCACCGAACGTTGCGACCAGCGGTTTGCGACCGTCGCCGCGCTCGACGCGAACCTGCATGCACCTGCGCGGCCCGTGCGGTGTTTCGATCGTGGCCGCGTACGTGCGGGCCGTTCTCGAGACCGACGAGCCGTGCTTGCCGGCCAGCGTCTTGAGCAGCGAGGTCAGCATCACCCAGTGCAGCCGGTTCAGTCGGCAGACGTCGCCGGCCAGCAGGTAGTACTGGACGATGCCCCGGTACTCGGCACCGTAGCGGCTGATGATCGCGTAGTCCTGCTCGTTCATCAGCCCGGGCCGTCGCTCGGGTTTGCCCCCTCGCATGTGCCGGTCGCATTTGGCCTTGATCACATCGGCGGGCACGTGCAACCGGATGCGACCATTGGCCGATCTGCGGCCAGCAGTCAGTCTTCGGTTGTCGTGGCCCACGGTGATCTCGTAGCCGAGGAACCGCGCCGCACGGGTGCGGGCGTGGGTGATCAGCGTCTTGGTCTCGGACAGCTCCAGCTTGAGATCCTCGTGCAGGAACTGAGCGAGACGACGTTTGATCTCCTCGGCTTCGGCCTTCGATCCGGTGAACCCGAGCAGGATGTCATCGGCATACCTGGCGTAACGCAGCCGCCGATACTCGGGATCCTGCAGATCCGCGGTAGGGAGGCTACGTTGCTGCTTCTGCAACGCCCGCGCGGCGGCATAGTCGCCGCGTTTGCGAGCACGCCGGATAGCGCTTGCGATCCTCTTGTACTCAGGATTAGAACTCCTGTGCACGCCTCGGGTGTACTCCGGCAACAGAGCTGCTTCGACGAACTTGTCCAGCCGGTCCAGGTAGATGTTGGACAGGCACGGGGAGAGAACCCCGCCCTGCGGCGCGCCGCTGAGCGTGGCGTTCCACACCCAGTCCTCCAAGTACCCGGCAGCCAGCATCTGGCCAACAAGCCGCAGAAACCGGTTATCGTCGATCTTC
Source organism: uncultured Solirubrobacterales bacterium (assembly GCA_963836065.1). Classification (GTDB taxonomy): domain Bacteria; phylum Actinomycetota; class Thermoleophilia; order Solirubrobacterales; family Solirubrobacteraceae; genus Palsa-465. Next base: position 27,234 of record CAWIII010000018.1, on the reverse strand, counting down.
TCCCCGAGCGTCGCCAGCATGACCGAGCGGTCGAGTTGGTCTCGACTTTCGCAGTTCATAGGCCAGCTGCGGCCCATGCTTGCTGGACGTGCATGATTTCCCGTGGTGTGGGGGTTCGACCCTGTCCCGGGTGATATTGGGTGGCGATGATCACGCGGCGGAGCTTGGCGAGCATGTCGGCGAACGATGGGGCGGTCTTGGTGAGGTACCAGGGAGCGCGTTGGCGGTGCTCTTCGACGACGTCTGGGTGATGCCCGCAGACCGCGTACCAGATGATCGTCAGCGTCATCGCGAGGAACTGGAAGGGGACGGTCCGCTCGACGGCTTTCTTGGCGCGGTTGCGCGCATCGCCGACGCCGAACAGTTCTTTGCCGTCTTCGAAGGCGACTTCGATCGGCCAGCGGTCTGCGTAGCGCTCGACGATCTCGGCGGCACTGGCGTCAAGGTCGGTGGTGATCAGCGCGAGCTGGTAGCCGGAGGGCTTGCGCTCGTCTTTGACGAGGATCACGCGCGCGGGGGTGTCGGGGCCGAGCGGCCCCCACAGGCAGTCGATGATGGCGAGCTTGAGCGTTTCGGTCTTGCCGTAGCGTCGCACGGCCTGCTCGACCCACTCGGTGGCAGGGTCGGTCGCGAGCTTGGCAAGCGTGGGGAGTCGTTTGCCCCACTTGCGGGGCCGGCCCTGCTTGCCGGAGCGCGGCGGTTTGCGATCGTAGATCGCGCCGTTGGAGCGCAGGCGGGAGGTGATCGTGACCCGGCCGGGCAGACCCCGCCAGGCCTCGGTTGCGTACGCGGCGTCACCGACGATGTCGATCCTGCGATCCGGCAGGCGGGCGGCGAGCAGGTCGAGCATTTCCCTTGCCAGCTCGGGCTTTCCGGGCCGCTCAGGATCGCGCTTGTCCTTCTTGGCGAACTGTTTGCGCCTGGGCTGCCAGCAGCGGAACAGGATCGGCAGGCAGACCGATCGCTCGAGGAACGCCAAGCGCACCACGATCCCGACCACGACCCAGTTGTTGCCCCACGCGACCGCCGCCTTGTCGGAGTTGGCGGTCGCGTCGTGATGCCAGAAGCAGGCGTGGATCTTGCGCCCCAGACGATGCAGCAACGTGTCGTCGACCGCCACCAGCAGCGGCGCGCCGGGCGCTGTCAGCCGCTCGGCGATCAGCTCCGCGAGGCGCAGCCCGAGCTCATCAGCAGACCAGTCCGAGAGACTGAAGAACCGGTGCGCGCGGCAGTGATGCCAGACCGCCGAGAGCCGACAGCCGACCAGCATCCCTGTGACCGTACGCAACCCGGTCTGCGAAATCTGGCCCACAACCAGCGCGCAGAAGGTCTGGAACGTGGGGCGAGAGAAACACGGCGCGAACAGGAGCAGAAGCTCATTCAGCGAAGATGGGACGCAGAGCATCGGCGGCAACCCCCATGGGCAGCCGCGACGGGCCTCCCACCCGACCGCGGAAATGGTCATCGAACAACCACCGCTTCGGGGAAGCCGCCGATGCTCCTTCTGCGTCCTCGCGCGGCCGACCGCTCAACAGCCCCGACCGCTCACCCCACCGCGCCTACCGACCCACGCCCCGCGCGCCCGTGCCCCCCTCCCCCTCAAAAGTGCAAAAGTCGAGGTTGGTCGAAGCACCGGGAAATGTCACCTTCGATAAACCAGGTTGTTCCCGTCCATCCGACCGCCACATCGCGCAGTGCGGTGTGACAGCCGCGGCCGGGTCGGTAACCATGCGAGTGGTCGGAGAACTGCGGGTCGCGGTAGGGACAGCCCTTCGGTCGGGTCGGGACCTTCGTCCACACCGGCCTCGGGCTGCCCCCCGCGCAGATCCCAGCGTGCGGGACTACCGCACTGGGCTCCTGCCTTGGGTGGTAGCGGCGAAGCGCTGCTCGGGCCAGGGATGCAGGATCTGGGGCAGGGGTAGCCATCGGTCAGCCAGGCGCCTCATCCGCTCCCAGGTAAGCCGGTCGTGCTGGCTGCGACGCCGAAGCGTCAACAGCCAGTTCCGGGTGATCTGGTCGCGGAAGGCGGAGAGCGCCTTGCTGTTGTCGGGGTCGGGTGGCCGGGGGCATCGCAGCCCCCGGCTCCCACAGATCCCGGCGTGACACTCTCGCGTCACCGGGCTCTTCTCACCAGCCAGTCAGACCGAGCGAACCCACTGCCATTGGGCGAACAGACGGGGCTCTCTTTCGAGTAGCCCGGTCCACCACCGCTTGAACCGCTTGTAGGTCCGCAACCGTCGATACTTCTTCCCAGCCCAGCGCATCAGGCAAGTGTTGACGCGCCGTAGGATGGGATACATCTCCGTCCGGTAGTACCGGCCGTAGTAGTGCATCCACCCAGCGACGATGGGGTTCAGCCATCGCACCAGGTCGTCCAGCGTCAGGTCGGTGCGCCGGTGAATCCGCAACTCGCGGAGCCGGTCGCCTTTGGCTTTGAGCGCCTCGGGACTGATCGCAGGCAAGAACGAGGTGAAACTCACGCCGCGCTTGTTGCGCGCCTCCCGTGGCCGGAAGGCGAACCCGAGGAAGGTGAAACTGGTGTGCTCGTGCTTTCCCCGACGGTTGCTGTCCTTGCAATAGACGACGTGCGTCTTGTCGGGGTGAAGCCGTAGGCCCACATGTTCCATCCGCGTAGCGATCCCGGCAAGCACGACCTCAGCTTGCCGCCTGCTCTTGCAATGCACGACAACATCATCGGCATAGCGCTCAAAGGGACAATCCGGATGATTCCGGGCCATCCATGTATCGAACGCGTGGTGCATGAACAGATTCACCAGGATCGGCGAGACCGCCGACCCTTGCGGAGTTCCCTTGCCCCGCTCGACAAGGATGCCGTCCGGGTACTGAAGCGGGGCAGCCAGCCACCGCTTCACATACAACAGCACCCAGCGGCAGTCGGTGACCGCCTGCACCGCCTTGACGATGAGGTCCCACGGCACTTCGTCGAAGAACTTCTGGACGTCGAGATCGATCGCCCAGTCGTGCTTCCAGCACCGCGCCCGGCATACCTCCACCGCATCCAACTGCGAGCGTCCCGGCCGATAGCCATAGGAGTCAGGGTGAAACCGCGGTTCCGCCCTCTCCCCCAAACGCATGGCCACGACCGTCTGCGCGACCCTGTCTGCAATAGTCGGCACACCTAGCAAACGGACCCCGCCGCCATGCGGCTTTGGGACCTCGACCGCCCTGACCGGAGGTGGAAAGTAAGAACCAGAGCTCATCCTGTTCCAGATCTTGTACAGGTTGTCCTTCAGATCGGCTTCGAACTCGTCCAGGTCCTGCCCATCCACACCGGGGGCGCCCTTGTTCGCCTTGACCTGCCGCCACGCCTCCCACACCATCAGCTTGGGAATCAGGAACGGCTTGTCTTCGGGCTTTGGCATGTCTTCTCGCTTCCTCCCAGGACCCAAGGGCCCCGGTTGATCGAAACAACATTCCTGGTGAGCCGGCCCCTTCGCTCCACCCCCACCCCAGCAAGCAGGGACTTCACAGCTAATACGAGCCGGTCCGCCAGCGAGCGCCGCATCGGTACTCAGTGCCTACGGTTTCTGCCTCGGCACGCTCCCTCCAGCGACCTTTAGGGCCTGCGACCCCGATCGTCATATCGACGCTCGCCTTCTCACGTTCCGTGCAAGAGCCGCAGACCAGGATCACGCCGCCTCTACGCCGGACACCGCCTGGCCAGGAACGCGGGCACCCGCCAAGCTCATCCCGAGGATGCAGTGGCTCCCCGGTTTCGATGCCGTCTGTCTACTATTTCGACGCCTCAACGACGACACCCGACCCGAGCATCCGCCCGAACCAGGCGCTTCTGGAACGTCTTCCTGGTCCCCACCTGACCGGGTCAAGCCCAGCCTTTTCCCTGGACGCTCACCACGACAGTCTTTAGCTAACGCAGCTCCAAGGCGGTTTGGCGCCTACCCCCGCAGGGCCGACGCCGGAGGGCCGAAAGCCTCCATCTCTTGCACAGCACCGCTTTCTAGAGTACCTACATGGATCCTCCTTCAGCGTTCGTGACACACCACCGCGTAGTACTGGTAGTGCCCGCGCAGGACACTGGCTAGCCAGCGCCCCTGTTCGGGGATGGGCTGATGCATGCGTCGCCTCATTTCGAGCCGTTTGGCCCGCAGCTTCGCGCGCACCCGTTTGGAGTCGGTAATCCGCTTCAGCTTGAACCGCCCCTTCTTGGTCTTCGCGCACACGTGCGTGAAGCCGAGAAACTGGAACGTCTCAGGCCTACCGAGTCCGCACGCCTCTCGATTCCGGGCGGCGCACCGTCCGAACTCGATCAGCCGCGTCTTCTCGGCGTTCAGCTCCAGGGAGAACTGCGCGAGTCGTTCGCGCAGATCAGCCCAGAACCGCTCCGCGTCATCCCGGTGCTCGAAACCCACCACGAAGTCATCGGCAAACCGCACGATCACCACATCACCATGCGCGTGCCGAGTCCTCCACTGATGCGCCCAGAGGTCGAAGACGTAGTGCAAGTAGACGTTCGCAAGCAGCGGTGAAGCTGAAGCCCCTTGCGGCACGCCGTCCTCGAACGCCGTCCACGTCCCCTCCTCGATGACCCCCGCGGCCAACCATTTCTGGATCAGCCGCAGGACCCTCCGGTCCGCGATCCGGTGCTCCAAGAACCGCTCAAGCCACCGATGGTCGAGGCTTGAGAAGTAGTCGCGGAAATCCGCGTCGAGCACCCAGTTCACGCGCTTTCGATTGATCCCGTACGCGAGCGCGTCAAGCGCATCGTGCGGCTTGCGCCCCGGCCGGAACCCATACGAGAAACCGACGAAATCCTGCTCGTAGATCGCGTTCAGCACCTCCACCACCGCCCGCTGCAGGATCTTGTCCTCCAAGCTGGCGACCCCGAGCGGCCGCAGCCGCCCGTCGGGCTTCGGGATGAACACTCTCCGAGACGGCTTCGCCCGGTAGCCCCCGCGATGCACGCGCGCGTGCAGGTCCTCGAGGTTTTCCTCCAGGTTCTGCCCGTACTCGTGCCACGTCACGCCATCCACCCCCGGTGCGGCCTTCGGCCGAAGCGCGAAGTACGCCGCCCGCAAGCGATCGACGTCGACATGATGCAGGAGCGCCGTGAACCGCGCTTCCTTATCCGTTGCTGCCACTCGGCGCACGCGACCAAGCTCACTGAGCGCGCCCTGCCCGGCACCGGGTCCGGGACGCGTTTCGCCAGCCGCGTTCCCCTTGGCCGATCCCCTTCCCTCCACCGACTCCGCCACCCCGCCCTGGGCGTTGTTCGCCGGTTTCGCAGGTACTACGGGACCGTCCGACTTCTCACGATCGTGCATCACGGGATTACGGCCTTGACCTTCCCCGCACGACCCGCCCATTCCATCACCACGGGCAGGTGACCGTGAGACCTCCCGGTTCTCAGCATGGAGAGATCACGCGCATGCTGGGTTCTCCGACCCCGCGGGGCCCAATGGCGACTCGCGATAACGCCACCACCGGTGTTGCCTTCCGACGTTTGAGACCGCGTCGGCACCCCGGACCGCTGATTTCGAGGCTCAATAGCCCGCCTGCGCGCACCCCGATACCAACGCTTCGCTGCGCCCTCACGGGTCGCCAACGCATGGTCGGGGTCGTCTGACTCGCTAGATCTTCGACGTAGGACTCTTTCATTCCCTTCTCTCATGCCGGTTGTCCGGCGCTTTCCTCAAAGTACGCCTCCAACAGCAGGCGTATCACTTCGCCCAGTAGCTTGTCCGACCACGATGGCAGACCAAGCGACCGCTGCTTCCCGTCCTTCTTGGGGATGTAGTGGCGCCTGACGGGCTTGAAGCGGTAGCGCTCGTGACGCAACGCGTCGATGATGCGCTCGATCTTGCCCAGCGTCATGCCGTCCGCGGTCTCCGCGTCGGGTCCCGGGGTCATCGCTCCTTTGTTGGAGTAGATGCGCCCGTAGGCCAGCAAGTACAGCTGCGGGTTGAACAGCTGCCGATACAGCTGACGGCGGCCATGGGAATCTCCCCGTAGGCGGCCATCGAAAGTCCCCACTGATGGCCATCGGATCTCCCCATGGGTGGCCATCGGATCTCCCCACGACGAGCGTTCTGTCCTGAGCGGCCTGTAGCTCCCGGCGCTTCGTCATCGAGGCGCGTCGAGGAGGCGGGCTTGAAGAAAGCAGAGGAAGTCATGGAGATTCTGGAGGCGTTCGATTTGGCTGGTTCGCTGCGGGGAGCGGCGGAGTTGTGCGGGTGTGATCACAAGACGGTCGCGCATTGGGTAGCGGTCCGGGACGCTGCTGGTGGCGGGCTGCCGGTGTCGGTCAGGCTGCGGCCGATGGTCGACCGGTTCGCGGCGAAGGTCGAGGAGTTGGTCGATCGTTCGCGCGGGAAGATCCGGGCGGATAAGGCGCACGAGACGCTGGTCGCGATGGGCTATTTGGGGTCGGAGCGAACGACGCGTCGGGCGGTCGCGGACGCGAAGCGCCGCTGGCGGCAGGGGAATGGGCGTCGGTACCGGCCGTGGATCCCGGAGCCGGGGCTGTGGATGCAGTGGGACTATGGCGACGGGCCCGAGGTTGGCGGCCGCTCGACGGTGTTGTTCTGCGCGTGGTTGGCGTGGTCGCGCTTCCGGGTCGTGTTGCCGTTGTGGGACAAGACGATGCCGAGCGTCGTGATGGCGCTTGATCGGACGCTGAGACGGTTCGCGTCCGCGCCGACGTACGCGTTGACCGATAACGAGAAGACCGTGAGCGTGGATCAGGTGTGCGGGATCGCGGTCCGCAACCCGCAGATCGTGTCGGTGGGTCGCCATTACGGGTTGACGGTCGCGACCTGCGTGCCGGCGGATCCTGAGAGCAAGGGCGGGTCAGAAGCGACGGTCAGGATCGCCACGGCGGATCTGGTCCCGACCGACCATAACCTCCGCTCGGCGTATCGGGATTTCGCCGAGCTGGAGTCCGAGTGCGAGCGGTTCTGCGAGCGGGTGAACGCGCGCGAGCACCGGATCACGCGCCGGGCGCCGGTGGTGATGCTCGCCGAGGAGCGCGAGCGGATGCATCCGCTGCCTGCGGTGCCGCACACGGTGTGCTTTGGGCAGACGCGCAAGGTCGACCGGCAGTCGACGATCTCGGTTGGTAGTGCGATCTACTCAGTCCCGAGCTCGCTGGTGGAGGAGCGGGTGTGGGCCAGGGCGCATGGGTCGGAGTTGATCGTGGTGCATGTCGACTCGCCGGAGGGGCCGCGTGAGGTCGCCCGGCACGAGTTGACGACGCCGGGCCGGCCGAGCATCAAGGATGAGCACTATCCGCCCCGCCCGGCGGGCGCGCTGGAGCGTCGCCCACGGGCCCGTTCGCGGGAGGAGGCGGCGTTCTTGGCGCTCGGACCGGGCGGCGAGCAGTGGCTGATCAAGGCGGCCGCGGCGGGCGCGACGCGGGTCAGACGGAAGATGGCTGAGGCGGTCGACCTCGCCAAGCTCCACGGCGCCGAGCAGGTCGAGCATGCGCTGAAGGTATGCGCTGAGGCGGGCCGCTTCAGCGACGGTGACCTGGCCGCGATCCTCGCGCATCAGCGGGCGGGGACGGTGATCCCGTTCCCCGCCCGCGCGTCGGAGGACTCCTCGTTGCAGCGCTCGACTCGCAGCTGGGAGGGGTTCGGGCGATGAGCGGCTATCGATGCGAGGCGGAGGCGTTCGCGGGCCCGGCACGCGAACGGCTGCTCTACGGAGCCCGGCAGCTGTTGGTGCGCGTGCGGCTTCACGACGGGCCGGGCGCCGTCGATGATCACGGCCGGCCGACCAACCTGCCGGACGCGTATACCGATCTGCGGCCCGAGCAGGCGCGCCAGCTCGCGCTGGCGTTGCTGCAGGCGGCCGAGGACGCCGAGCGGCAAACGCTCCAAGCGAACTGGTGGAAGCAGGAGGCCGCGCGATGAGCGATTACCGCGACAGCGTCCACTGCCGGATCGATCCCGAGCAGGTCTGGCAACCAGACGGCGGGCGGCCGGTGCAGGAGATCAGCGTGATCATGACCGACGATCACCGCTTCGACTGCCGGCGGGAGCGCTGCTGGTTGCCGCCGGCGATCTGCACGCTCACACCCAATGAGGCGCGCGAGTTCGCGTCAGAGCTGCTGGAGTTCGCCGCGCAGGCGGATCGGATCGGAGCACGGCTATGACCGTCAAGCTACCAGCCCCGCCGCCGCTGCCCGACGAGCTCGACCGGCTGCTCAGACGACTGCGGCTGCCATACGTTCGGCGGGCGGCGCCGGACGTGCTCGCGACCGCCAACTCACAACGCTGGGAACACGCCGAAGTCCTCAGGGTGCTGCTCGCCGAGGAGGCAGCCGGCCGCGACCACGCCACGATCACTACCCGCAGGCGCGCTTCCGGGCTGCCCGCCGGCAAGACGTTCGATGCGTGGGAACCCCAGGCGTCGGCGATCCCGAAACCCACCCAGCAAGCGCTGCGCACGCTCGAATGGATCGACCGCGCGGAGGTGCTATGCGTTTGCGGGCCCAGCGGCACCGGCAAGAGCCACTTCGTCGAGGCGCTCGGGCATTTGGCGATCGACAAGGGCAAGACCGTCGCGTGGCACACGCTCGAGACGCTCGCGGTCCTGTTCCGCCGCCACCGCGCCGATGACAGCGTCAGCAAAGCGATCAGCAAGCTGATCCGCGCCGATCTGATCATCGTCGATGACGTCGGGCTGTTGCCGGTCTCGGCCGACGCGGCCGAGGCGCTGTTCCGAGTCGTTGACGCCGCCTATGAGAAACGATCGCTCGCGATCTCGTCGAACATTCACCCTTCCGGGTTTGACGAGCTGATGCCCAAGACGCTCGCGACCGCGACGGTCGAGCGGCTGCTGCATCACGCGCACGTGCTGATCACCGACGGCACCGACAGCTACCGACTCGCCCAGGCGACCGCCGGCAAGGGGGTGAGGCCCCTGACCTGAGACGGACTTTAAGCGACCATCGCCGCGGCGCCTCGCCCTCCCGGCTCGGCCCCCGCGACGACGGTCGCTCTCCCACCCGGTCGTGGGGAGAACTCATGGCCACCAGCGGGGAGAAAAGATGGCCGCCGGTGGGGAGAACCGATGGCCGTACTTGGGGAGAAACCGATGGCCATTGACAACAGCTCATTCAGTGGCAGACCGCGCCTGCCGCGTTCACGAAGGACATCCAGAACCGTTTCGGCGCTCTGCATTACGCATACCCCACGGTCGCTAGAGGTCCAGCCACCTGTGCCCCTTCGCCCTGCGGACGGCTCTCCCGTCTACTATGGGCACTCCGTCACCTTGGGGCTCTCGCCCCGAAGGTTGATCCCGCGTTCGTCCCTGTCGTACGTCCGAGCGTGACTTAGGCGTCCGATTCATCTCCTTAATTGCCCTCACTGGGCAACGCTCCATGCCCCGAAGGTTGCGACGGCCCTGCAAGAATGCCATCGCAGAACATGGCGCCGGTAACAAGTGTCTTTCCGGCGGATGCGCCTTTTCATCCTCTGGAGATTCGGCTTCAGGCAATCCAGCTTTCGCCATATCACGCGGGTCCCGCGACGCCTCACCCCTGACACCTGGGCATGACCGCCGCTTTCCTGACATGCGATTGTTCCTTTCACCTTCCGGATCCGGGTAAGCCATTGGACCCAAGAACATCCCTTCGAGTTCCTCCCGGCTGAGCCGGGGATACGACAGAGCGCCTCGCGGCGCAGTTGCAGTACGCGTAAGCGTCGCCCTTGCCGTTGCGCGGCTGCGTGTACGAGCCGCAGCCCCGGCACACCCCCTGGTAGCGGGCCTTTACCGCCCGCGCCTTCTCCCCGGTGGGGTCTAATGCCTCTAAAGGGCGTAACGTCCCCGCCAACCGAGAGGAACCGCCGTGACCAGCAAGCCCCGCGCCGTGGCCGTCGTCCGTGTCAGCGCCCAGGGCGACCGCGCAGAGGAGCACTTCCACTCTCCTGATGTGCAGCTCGACAGCGCCAAGCGGTGGGCGCGCAAGCGCCGCGAGCGGTTCGTCGCGCACTTCCCCGAGATCGACGTCTCGGGCAAGCGCCCGCTCGTCAAGCGCCCCGGCCTGCTCAAGGCCGTCGAGATGGTCGAGGCCGGTCAGGCCGACCACATCGTCGTCGCCTACTTCGACCGGCTCGTGCGGTCGCTGAAGGTGCAGCTCGAGGTGATCGAACGGGTGGAGAACGCCGGTGGCGAGATCTTCGCGCTGGACCACGGCAAACTGACCAACGGGACCGCCGCCACGCGGCTGTCGACGAACATGATGGGCGCGGTGTTCCAGTACTTCGCCGAGGTGACCGGCGAGAAGGTGACGGCCGCGCAGGCGCGCGCAGTGGCGCGCGGGGTGCTGCCGAACTCGCGAATCGTGCCCGGATACATGCGCGGCCAGGACGGTGTGCTGCTGGTCGTGCCCGAACTGGCGCCGGTCGTGCGCGAGGTATTCCAGCGCCGCGACCGGGGCGCCACGATCGTCGAGCTGCAGGCGTTCCTGCTCGAGCGCGGGATCGAGCGGTCGGTCGCCGGCGTGGCGTCGATGCTGCGCTCGCGGATGTACCTCGGCGAGATCCATTTCGGCGAGCTGCACAACCCGAGCGCTCATGAGCCGATCATCACCGATCGCGGCCTATTTGAGCGCGTGCAGTGGCGAACGGTCTCGCGCGGGCGCCAAGCCAAGTCCGAGCGGCTGCTGGCGCGCCTCGGTGTGCTGCGCTGCGGGACCTGCGCCTCGCGGATGGTGATCAACAGCTCCACCGGCAACTACCGCTGCGGCGACACGAGCGCTGACCGCTGCCGGCGACGAGCGGCGGTCAAGGCCGACCGAGTCGAGGAGATCGTGCTGCACGCCCTCCGGGCGTACTCGGCCACGGCCGACGCGGACGGACGCACGTCGCGCAAGCAGCAGATCCGCGAGGCGGACGAGGCGATCGAACGCGCCAACGCGGATCTCGATGACACGATCCGGCAGCTCGGCGACCTTGGCTTGTTAGGCCGGCCCGCGAGCCAGCAGACCCTGCAGAACCTGACCACGGCGCTCGATCACGCGCACACCGCTCGGATCCGACTCGGCGATGGGAGCGAGAGCAACGTCATCGGTCCTGACGAGATCGACAAGCTGCGCGACCCCGCGAAGCGGTTAGCGGCTTGGCGCCGGCTGATCAGCGACACGGTCGAGTCAGTCACGGTCGCGCCAGCGATGACGGCGGATGGGCGCCCCAGTCGCCTCTGGGACCCTCGCCGGATCGACATCAGGTTCCGCGGCCAGCATCCATAGGCAAGCCGCCAGCAGTGACTTCTCGCGCTTCCGTCGACACCCCCGGTCGTACGACTCGCACACTCTGCCGACCGTCGCCGAGTCCGCCGTCGTCGTCCGGCACAACTTCCACAACCGCGAGAAGCAACAAAACGAGACCGGCGTCGCCGGCGCTGTGAGATTCGTCCCTTCCCGCAGCGACGTTGGGGTCGCTGCGGGTCGCTGCTTCGCCGCGCGAGTGACAGTTAGGCGCGCTTGCAAGTCACCGCGGATCGGGCTCCCAGCAAGCACCTCGACGACTCCCGCAACCGCGGCAAAGAAGGGCCGCCGACGGAGCCGGACGGCCAGCGCGCCGACATGCGCACCTTTGGCGAATACGAGGTGCGTTGCTTCGCCCGCGTCGAGACTCGCTTTCATGTTCGCGCGAGCATGCTGCGACCAGCACGGCTCCGTGACCGCCTGTGTCTGCAAGCAGTCGCCTCGACGGCCGATCTTCGCGTCGGGCGGACTGCTCCTCTTGCCTCACAAGCGACAGCCGGCCAGTCCGCCACGCGCCGGACGCCGCTGTCGAGAGCTCGTCTTCCGCGCACGTGTCGTGGCGACCCCTCGCGCACTCCGGATCCCGCCCGCGCGGTTCGAGTGCGACGTGCGTCAAACTCGCGCTGTGACGACAGGGCCTAGACGGGCAGCCTCCGCAGAATCTCGTGGCCCGCGAGGTCCGATCCGCCGATGGACCCGGGCCCGCCCGGCCGACGTCATCGACCTCTTCGTCTACGTGGTTGTGCTCAACCTCGCCATCGAGTACACCCCATCGGTCATTAGCGAAAGCTTTTCCCTCTCGCTGCTGACTGCGGCGCTCCTCAAGATCGCCCTGGAACTGGTGATCCTCCTCAAGACGCAGATCATCACGAGGCTCCGTGCCGCCGACACGCGGCGCGCCAAGCTTGCGGCCGCGGGCTCGTTATGGGTGGTCGCGGCCGGCAGCAAGCTCGTCGTGCTCGAACTGGTCGACCTCGTCTTCGGCGATGCCGTGAGCCTCGGCGGCTTCATATCAGTGACTTTGCTCGTCGTAGCCCTCCTCGTGTCACGGGCAGCAGTACGGCGCCTCCTCTCTGACACCGCGACTGCGGCCTGACTGCAACGAGATCGGGATGCCAAACGACCAATCGCCAACGCGCGCCTGCGCGTGCAGATCGAAGTCATGCGGCGGATCCCGCAAGCCGCGTCCCGAGGACGACCGGTTCCGATGTGGGCGTTCGTGCGCGTCGGGCCGTTGCTTGCCGTTCCCGCGCCTGAGCGACTCCTATTCGTGTTTGGGACGGGCATGGCCGCCGCTGGTGTGGATGGCTCAGTTGGCGGTTACTCGGCGGTGTCTTACCAGTCGGCGGATGAGCCTGCGCAGCAGCCAGCCGGCTGGCAGGATGAGCGCGACGAGGTCGGCCATCGCGGGAACGGTGCGGGTCAGCCAGGCCTGCGGGACGGATTGGTGAAAGTAGTCGTGCTTGATGGTGGGAAGCGCCATGAGCGCCGAGAGTGCTTCGATCGGGCCCCATTGCTCGGCCTCGCCGATGGCGAGCGCGTAGATGCCGCGGTTGCCGGGCCGGCTGACCTGCACGATGTAGTGTCCAGCAGGGACGTGGCGGCGGTACGCGGGGCCGGTGAGGTAGTGGTCGCCGCCGAACGGCTCGAGAATCGCTTCCAGTGCGAGGTCGGAGTGCTGAGCTGCGCGAGCAGCTGTCCGCCCGGTCCGAGGATCGTCAGACGATAGTCGCGCCGGGCGCCGCGTATGTCCGGGACGGTGATCTGCGCGTACAGCGTGAACGGCCGTCGACTGACGATCTCGTATCGAGCCGGAACGCCCGGGAGGCGGCCGTAGTAAGCCTTGGAGATCTCGGGGTCGCTCACCACGACCCTCGCCGCGTCACCAACGACATGCGGCTGGTGGGCGATCGCCGGAGAGGCGACGAACAGGCACAAGGCACCCGTCACAGCAGCAAGCACTGAGCGACGGCAGGCCTGAGGCAGTCGTGTTCGGGCCATGCCAACCAGTTGAGCTCCGGCACGCGGTCGCTGCGTCCGATGGCCGTCGGCCGGGGCGGACCTCGCGGCCGCTCTCGGCGCTAGTTCCGCGCCCAGATCGCCCAGGTCAGCGCGGTCGCGAATGCGATCCATATCGCGTAGGGCACGAGCAGGAGCGCCGCCAGGCGCGACAGTGGCCACGCCCGGACGACGAGCGCCACAGTGGTGCCCTCCAAAGCCACGATCTCAACGCCTGCGGCGAGCGGGCTGCGGCCTCGGAAGAAGACGAGGGTCCACGCGAGGTTCAGGGCGAGGTTTGTCCCGAACAGGACGAACAGCGGCCGCTGCTTCTCCCCGCCGCGCGCTCGCGCCACGAGCATCGACGCCGCGATGAGCGCATAGATGACCGACCACACGGGACCGAACACAGGACCCGGCGGCTGCCACGACGGCTTGTTGAGCCGGCGATACCAGCGGCTGCTCAGCACAGGCGTGGTAGCGGCCGCGCCAATCCCCGCGGTGCCAGCAACCGCACCGAGAATGAGCGCCGCATCCTGGCGAGTAAGGCCAGACGGGCGCGACTCGGCGGCGGACACGGTGGCCACGTTCCTCACGCTACCACCCTGCCTCAGCGATCCCGAACCGACGCAGCTGTCGTCGTATTCGCAGCGGCGCGGGCGAGACCCGGTGGCTCATGCCAGCGCCGGTCGTCGCGCTATCGCTCGGCGAGCGGAGCGGCACGGACCTCGTCGTCCAGTAGCCGGACTGATCATGGCGTCGAGGCCAAGACACCGCTTGCCAGGGGCGAGGGTCACGCCGCCGCACACGAAACGCTCGCGCCGGGTCTCCGCGCCTGTGGCCAGCAGACCGGACCCGCCCGCATAGCGTCGCTGACACCGGAAGCCTGCACAGGAAGGCCTCGGTGCGAGACGTGAATCAGGCCGTTGTGACAGCCAACTCCAAGCAGATCCGCTCGCCCTGCCGGCGAGACGGCCCCGCCCGGTGAGCGGCCGTCCGCATCGACGACGGCGCTCATGCGGGCCCGACCGCTCCGGCGGCCGCCCGCCGCCGTTCTGGCGTGAGCTGATCCTCAAGCGCCGCCGCTGCGGTGATCGGGTCGCCGGCGACAAAGGTGGCTTCGATCTGCTGCGCCAGCCGGTCGGTGACTGCGGGACCGGCGAGCAGCAGGAGCCGGGACGACGCGAGCTCCTTCAGCTCGTCGGTGGTCTCCGACAGCTGGCCCGGCATCGTGATTGAGACGACGACGCAGTCCGCGTCCAGCAGGTCGGCGGCTTGGACGATGCTGGCGACTGGCGTGTTGGCGCCGAGGAGCGCGACCCGCCACCCGCGCCGCTCCAACGCAACGGCGAGGATGAGCAGCGCGATGTCGTGCTGCTCGCGGGGCGGGCACGCCAGCACCGCGCGGGCGCCATGAGCGGGCCCGAACCCGTGAGTGAGGGCCAGTAGGCGGGCGCGCAGGACGTGGGTCGCGAGATGTTCCTCGGCGATCGTCGCCTCTCCGTGTTGCCAGCGGGCGCCGACATCCGCGAGGTAGGGCAGCAGCACCTCGGAGGCGACCGTCTCGAAGGTGAACGCAGCGAGGAGTCGGTCGAGCGCTTGCTCAGCCAGTTCGCGGTCGAGCGCTGCCAACGCGCTCCGGAGCGTCCGGGCGGACGCGTCGAGCTCCGAGGTTGCCGGGCCGTCCGCCGCTCCGGCGAGGGACCGGCTGCCTCGGGGGGCCTCGCCGGCCAGCGCTGCCCGCGCCGCCTGCGCAGCAGACAGACCATCGGCCATGTGGGCCTGCATCGTGTGAATCCGCTCCTCGTCGCGCTCGGAGTACAGGCGCGTGCCCCCCGGGGAGCGGTGCGGCTCGATGATCCCGTAGCGCTGCTCCCACGCACGTAGGACCGCGGGCGAGGCGCCCGTACGCCTGGCCAGTTCGCCGATCCGCAGCCGTCCCTCGGTCGCTGTCATCGCTCCATCGTATCTCTACACAAACTCGACGGTATCTCGGCAAAGTCCCGCCTGTGTAACTGATCTTGACAAGACCTCAACAGCAGGGACGAGCCGCGTGAGCCCCGGCTCGCGGATCCGGGGCTCACGCACCGCGGTCGTTCAACTTGCCGGAATCAACACGCGGTTGATGACATGAATGACGCCGTTCGACGTCACGACGTTCGTCTTTGTCACCTGCGCGTCACCGATGTACACATTGCCGGAGGTGACATGGATTGGGACCGAGCCGCCCTCCAAGGTCTTCGCGGACTTCAGCTTGGTCACCTGTGCGGCGGTGACATTGCCCTTGACGACGTGATACAGAAGCACCGCCTTGAGCTTCGCAGGGTTCTTGCCGAGCTCGGCCAGGGTCGCCTTCGGAACCGCAGCGAAGGCCGCATCGGTCGGGGCGAATACCGTCAGTGGGCCGGGCCCCGACAGCGCGCCCACGAGGCCGGCCTGCTTGACGAGCGAGACGAGCGTCTTGAACTCGCCGGCGGCAACGGCCGTCTGGACGATGTTCGACTGAGCCGGCGCAGTCGCCGCGCTCGACGTCGATGAGGCTGAGGCGGTGGTACTCGAACTCGAGGATGAGCTGCCGCAGGCGGCCAGCGTTGCGGCCAGCGCGACGCCAGCCAGAGTGGTGGCAAACAACTTCTTCATTGGTATCGGACTCCTTGTAGGTACATCACGCGACCATCAGCGTGTCGCGCTCGGTTTCAGGGATACGAGGCAGCTCCGGCGCTGCTTTCCGTGCCGCGTCGTCGCGGCCGTCCAGGACGGCTGCGTAGATGAGCAGGGCGAGTGCCGCGACGACGATGAGCGTGACGAGCGCACCGACGACGAACAGACCCGGGGCACTCATCGCTCGCCTCGTCGAAGCACGATTCCTCCGAGCGACAGGATCGACGGCACCCAGATGCCCACGAAGATCCCCTCTTGCCGATGCCCGCCGAACCACAGCACTACGGAGATCACGAACGACGCGAACGCGGCGAACAGGATCAACGCCCGGGCACTCGTCTCGGGACGGGTTTTGACCAGCGTCTGCACTTTCTCCATCGATCCGGACCTCCACATCTGTTGAATGATCTCAACGGATTGTACAGGTTCTGTAGATGGTCTGTCAAGATATTGTCGAGCTTATGTTTCCCCGACCTCCGCACTCCGGGACGCACCGATTCGCGGAAACCAGCCGCGCAAGAGCTGCGGCCCGGGCGCGAGCACGAGCACGTCCCGGCGGCCGCTAAACAGGAGCGTCGGGAGCCGGTCCGCTCGCCGCGATCCGCCGCAGCTCGGCGTCGTCCCGCAGCACGACGAACCGCGCCGCCGTCAGCCCCCACGAGCCAGGTCCCCCGTCCGCAGACCACGCGGCCGCGACAGCCGCGGGCTCGCCGGCGATGAGGTCGGGACCGGTCGCGAAGCGGCAGGGACCTCGCGTCGTAAGACCCGCCGCTAATGCATCCCCTAACAGGCGCCGTATACGGACACCTTGGAGCGCGACAAGTCCTGGTCGCTCGGTTTCGGGTTCCATGAACCCGCGAGCATGCCGCGGTCCGACGGCGCGCGTCCTGCTCCGCGCGGTGAGCCCGGCGCTCGCCGCACTGAGCGCCGGAAATGTGACGTTCAGCCGAAGGTCTCTCCCGCCCCAAAGGGCGGGCGTGCCCGGGCCACGTGGGCCGTGCTGACGAGCGACACCCGTTCGGGGATACTGCCCCCGGGCACAGCTCCGTGTAGCGTCGGCCCAACCGTCGACACGAACTCCTGCTACCTGCAGCCTCGCGGAACATCGAGAGCCGAGACGTGACGATCATCCTGGTCATCGTCCCGTCCTAAGCTTGCGGAGCATCTCCCATAGGAGCAGGTTCAGCCCGCTCGACGACACGCCCAGCGTGCTGGCGATCCGGCCGCGGGGGATCCCGGCGAGCATCATCGCGAGCACTGCCTGCTCCTCGGCGTCAAATAGCTCGCGCATCATGGCTGCCCACCGCGGGCGGGATCGTCGGCAGTACCTGTCGGCCGTCGAGCGTGCTGCGGATCGTCTGGCACAGCTCCGGGCCGTTGGCGGGTGTGCTGACGAGCGCGTCAGCCTCAGCGATGACCGCCGCGGCCGCCAGCAGGCCGTGGGGAGACTGGCAACAGAGCACGACCCGAGGCGGCCTGGGTAGGCGTTTGAGCTCCCGGCTCTCCCACAGGCCATCGTGATCGCCCAGCGTGTGGTCGACGAGGGCGGCGTCGATCCGCTCGCGTTCGGCGGTGGCGAGCGCCTCCTCGGCGGACGACACCGCGGCGATGACGCGTAACTCCGGCTGCGCGTCGAGCAGCTCTGACAACTCTTGCCATCGCGCGGGATGACATCAGCCACGAGCACGCATGCCGGGTACTCGGGCGCGGCATCGGCGATCTGGATGGGCGCGCCTGAGGCCGGCGCGTGCCAGCCAGGCGGCTGGTGTACCGCGAGCAGACCATCGCCCGCGGCCTCGACGGCGGGCAAGCCGGCGAGATCGGAAACCCGCGTCACGGATTTCGTTCGGGGGATGCGTGACTGTGGGGGCGAGTACGGCATCGCGGGATGGCTCGCTCAGGCGGGCTGGAGGGTTCCGGCGAATACCTGCCAGGCGAGCGCGGACTTGGCGAACAGGCTGAGCAGCATGTAGACGCGCTCGCCGTAGAGGTAGTCGCGCCAGCGGCCGGCGCGGCGGTACTGCAGGGCCATGTTGAGGGCGAAGATGTTGAAGAAGGCGAAGATCGAGGCGTAGATCGCGTAGACGAACGCGGGTGGGTCCTGGGCGCCGATGAGGTAGATCGCCACCGCGATCCACGGGACGATCCCGGCGAAGCATCCGAACCAGTAGGCGGTCCAGTTGGTGCGCGTCGTCGTTTGGTTGTGGAGCTCCATGATCCAGCCGAACAGGATCATGGTGGCGTTGAGGGCGAAGATGACGATCAGGCTGGCGATGTCGTAGATGCCGACGAGCATCGCGATCACGACCATCATCAGCGAGGAGGACAGCGAGTACTCGATCCAGCGAGCGGGCTGGATCCCGCGGGTGAGGTTGCGCTCATACCAGGCGTGCAGGCGCGGGGAGGCGAGCGCGGCGTGCGCGATCGCGGAGATGAGCAGGAACGCGGCAACCAGCGGTCCGATGCGTACGCGGAAGAGCTCGTCCGGGACGGCGATGAGCTTGTCGGTGACGCTGTCCATCCGCAGGAACGAGCTGGTCACCGGCAGCGAGAACGAGCTAGCGAGCGCCAGGATCGCCAGCGCCTGGGTGAGGTGGAGGACCGAGAGTCCGATGTTCCAGCGGCGCAGGCCGCGCAGTCTCTCGGCGTCGGAGCTCTGGGGGTGGGTCAGAGTGGTCATGAGGGGGTTGCGGCGGACCCACAGGCCGCCGCGTGAAGCGGCGGCCAGCGGGGTGAGCGGGTGAGTGTCAGCGGGGGATCAGCACCTTGTTGATCACGTGGATCACGCCGTTTGACGCGCCGATGTCGGCCTTGACGACGCGCGCGCCGCCGATCGTGACCGTGCCGTGGTTGACGCGGACCTTCAGCGACTGGCCGTTGAGCGTCTTGATCGAGCGCAGCTTGACGACCTTCGCAGCAGTCAGCTTGCCCTTGGCCACGTGGTAGAGCAGGACCGCGCGCAGCTTCGCCTTGTCCTTCGCCAGCGCCGCGAGCGTCGCCTTCGGCACCTTCGCGAACGCGGCGTCGGTGGGAGCGAACACGGTGAACGGCCCCTTGCCCTGGAGCGTGCCGGCGAGCCCGGCCTGCTTGACGAGCTTGACGAGCGTCTTGAACTGCCCCGCCGCGACGGCGGTCTGCACGATGTTGGGCTTGGCGGCGCGGGTCGCTGACGCCATCGACGCCACGGGGGCAATCGCCGAGAGCGACAGGGCGCCGACTGCCGCGAGCGCCATGAACTTATGCTTGAGCCTCATCTGAAGTCTCCTTAGACAGAAGTTAGACAATGATTGGACGAAGGTAGCTTCTCCGGCCCTGCCTGTCAAGGTTCTGTCTAAAGTGTGTATAATGATTTTGTGTCATTTCCCGCAGAGGGTCTTCGGATCGGCGAGTTCGCCCGCCGGGTCGGTGTCAGCGCCGCACTGCTCCGCGCCTGGGAGCGCCGGTACGGGCTGCTCGAGCCGGTGCGCTCGTCTGGTGGCTTTCGGCTGTACACGGCCGAGGACGCCGAGCGCGTCGGGCGGATGCAGCAGGGTCTCGATCAGGGACTCTCGGCGGCCGAGGCAGCGCGCGCTGCGCGAGCGAGCGCCCGTCCCTCAGAAGGCCTGCTCGAGAACGCAGCTGAACGCCTGCTGGCGGCGATCCGCGCCTACGACGAGGCCGCCGTGCACGAGGTCCTGGACGAGAGCTTCGCGGCGTTCGGCCTGGAAGCCGTGCTGCGCGAGCTCATCCTTCCCGCCCTCATGCAGGTCGGGCGCGAGTGGGAGCAGGGGACGCTCGCGGTCAGCCAGGAGCACTTCGCGAGCAACGTGATCCGCGCCCGGCTGCTGTCCCTGGCCCGCTTATGGGGTCGCGGCGCGGGACCGGTCGCGGTGCTGGCCTGCGCGCCCGGCGAGCAGCACGACATTAGCCTGCTGGCATTCGGGCTGGTCCTGCGATCGCACGGCTGGCGCATCATCTTCCTGGGCGCCGACACGCCGATCGCCACGCTGGCGCAAGCCGCCGAGGGCACAGGCTCGGCGCTCACCGTCCTGGCCAGCTTTGACCCGGCGCGCCTGGAGGCGGAGTCAACCGCCATCCGCCGCCTGGCCAGAGAGCTCCCGCTCGTGTTGAGTGGCCCCGGGGCAACCGAGCGAGCTCTGCAAGAGGCTCCGCGTGCAGCGGCTCGACGGCGACCTGATCGCCGCCGCCCATGAGATCGCCGCCCGCGCAACGGCCTGACGCGTCCTGGGGCACGCGGATCATCGCGCTGATCCTCGAGAACCCCGGCGACGCGATCTACGGCGCGATCGCCGTGGGAGCCCTGCTCGCAGCCGAGACCCCGCGCCGAGAAACCTACGCCAAGACCGTTGCGGCAGTGATCATCACGCTCCTGCTCTACTGGCTGGCGCACTCCTACGCCGACCTGGCCGGAGAACGGCTGCGATCCGGCGCCAGGCTGACCGCCCGAGGGCTGCTGGCGACGATGCTGCGCGAGCTGCCGATCCTCATCGGCGCGGCGATCCCGCTGGCCACGCTGCTGATCTGCTGGATCGCTGGAACCGGCCTGTCCGCCGCCGTCCTCGCGGCGGTGTGGACCTCGGCCGGGATCGTCCTGGCCATCGAGCTCGCCGCCGGACTACGCGGCCGCCTCAGGGGCCGGCAGCTGCTCTCCCAGGCATTCGTCGGCGCGTTGCTCGGATCGTTGATCATCCTCCTCAGGGGGGTGCTCCACTGAGCCCGAGTGCCGGAGCTGGGGGCCGGCCACGACCTCGCCCGCCCGGCTCGACGGCGACCTCGTCAGCACCGCACACGACACCGCACACGCGCGGTCCCCTGACCGCGCGTCCCCCGGTTACCAGCCGAGCGTGCCGGGCGGTCCTTTGAACGGGCCGATCAGGTCGGAGGTGATCCAGCCTCCGTAGAAGTCGCTCTCCTGCGCGTGGACGCGCTCGTCGTCCAGCCAGGCGGCGTCGACGCGTCCGGGGTAGAAGGCGACGTGATCGCGCAGCGCCTCATACTCGGGCGCCGGGTTCGGGTAGCACCAGCCAACCGCGATGCATCGCCGTCCGTCGACGATCGCGTCGAGATACCGTGCGGTGCCTTTGAATTCGCACCGGGTCGGGTGTGTCTGGCTCTCGTTTAGGAATGTCCGGCGAACGTCTGCCGGTGGGATGTAGATCGTCGGTGGGTGGCTGGTCTCAAGCACCCGCAGAGCATGGGTGGACTCGGCGAGCACTTCGCCGGCCAGCTCGACTCTGACCCGACGCCGGCAGGGCACGACCGCGGGTGGTCGCGGGTACTCCCAGACGCGCTCCATGCTCCGCTCGCCTAGCTCGCGCCCGCCGGCGTGGCGGCGAGGTGCCGGAGCTCGGCGTCCTCTGCGACCGCGCGGCGGAGCGCCTCGTCGAAGCTGACCGGTTGGATCTCGAACAGCTCCATCCCGGAGCGGTCGGTGACGACCGTCGGGACCGCCAGTCCCTCGATCAGGGGCCGTGCCACACCGGCGTCGACAGGGGTGACGAGCCCGATCCACAGGGATGACAGCCACGGGGTGATCAGCGGCACGGGGATCCGCGGGCGGTGCGGGATGCCGAGCACCGCGGCCATCCGATCGAGCATCTCACCGTAGGAGAGCACGTCCGGCCCGCCGATCTGAATCTCGCTGCCGGTCGACTCCTCGACGTCCAGCGCCTGCACCAGGTAGCTCAGTGTGTCCTCGATCGCGATTGGCTGGGTGGGGTTCTGAAGCCAGGCGGGTGCGATCATCGCGGGGAGTCGCTGGACCAGGTAGCGCAGCGTGCGGTAGGACTCGCTCTCCGGGCCGACGACCATGCCCGCGCGGAAGTAGGTCAGTGGCGGGCCATGCTCGCGCAGCAGCAGCGCAGTCTCGTGGCGGCTGCGCAGATGCCGGGAGTGCGGGCGGTCGCCGAGACCGCCGAGGTAGACCACGCGCTCGATTCCCTCCTCGTGCGCGATGCGAGCGAAGGCGATCGCGCCGGCGCGCTCGCGGGACTCGAACTCCTCGCGTCCGCCGCGGCCCATCGAGTGGATCAGGTAATAGGCCGCGTCGATCCCGCGGCCGGCGCCGCGCAGCGTCTCCGGGCGCAGGACATCCCCCTCGTGCAGCTCGAATCCGTCGTCTTCGAGCGCGCGCGCCCGGCTCCCGCCGCGGTCGCGGACGAGGCATCGCACCTCGTGCCCGGACGCGGCGAGAGTGCGCGCGAGACGGCCGCCGATGAACCCCGTCGCGCCGGTGACCAGCACGCGCTGACTCATGCCGCGGCCGCTTCCGCGGGGGGTTCGGGCGTGAGCGCCGTCGCAAGGCGCTCGGCCTTCTCCTGCTCAAAGCCGCCGTGCTCGCAGGCCAGGATCCGGCCGGACCGCTCCACGACGAGGACGGCGATCGTGTCGGTGCCTGCCAGCCCCAGGTTCTCGACGACCTTCTGGACGTCGGTGTACACGGTGACGGTGCGGGCGCGCGCCGCGGGATCCGGGATGCCGCGGGTCATGCCGCCGTCGATGAACCACCGCGCCGGGCCGTAGACGGAAGAGAGCACGGGCAGCTCATACACCGCAACGTCCCCACGGCGCTGCTCGAGCTCGATCAGCCACGGCAGCCACCGATCGACGACCGCCTGCTGCTCGCGGCGGAAGGCAACCACGAGGAGGTTGTAGGGCTTGGCGAGATCGCGCGGCAGCTCGTAGCTGCGGCCGTCGAGAGCGCGACCGCTCAGCGGGCTCAGCTCGCCAGCCCGCGCCGGAGCGAGCTTGTGCCTGAGGCCGGCCAGCGCACGGTGGCCGACGCGGTTGAACGCCAGCCCCAGGAGCGGGTCGGCGATCCGCAGCGGTCCCTTCAACACCAGCTCCGCGTCGTATGTGATGCGCGTTCCCTGATCGACCGCTTCGAACGTGATCCTGTCGTTTGAGATGACGGTGGCGTTCTCGCCGCGGAAAGTCACCGCGTGTGGCGGGTCGTACTCGACGATCCGGTAGGTGAGCGCCGTCTTGCGGCCGAGGAACTCGGCGACCAACCGGAACTCGGTCCCCTCCCCGACCGCCGCGTCGTTCAGCCGCTCGGCCTCGACGACGCCCGGGTCCCATTCCTGGGTGGTCGAGAAGTCGCCGATGTATGCGAACACGTCCTCGCGTTCGCGCGGTGTGTCAATCGTTGCTCGATAGCGGGCCATCGGGTTTCTCCTTGTCTGAGGTGGTGGTGTGCTGCGCCCAGCCGCTGAGCTGGGCGCACCGCGCCCAGAGCTGCTCGCGCTCCTGGCGGGTCTCCCGTGTCCACGGGAGCAGGTGCGTGGGTCGCGGCCGGCGGTCGTGCCAGAAACGGCCCGTGCTGCGGCCGGGTTCGTCCGCGGCGCCGAGCCACACGATCGTGTCGGCGCCCTGCTCGGGCGTCCTCAGCAGCGGTCGCGTCAGCCGGTAGAACCGCGGCAGGGACGTCTCAACGCCCGGGGTGTCGGCCCATCCCGGGTGCATTGCGTGAACCACGACGCCGCTACCCTCGAGGCGCCTCGCCCACAGCTCGGTGAGGATGACCTGCGCGCGCTTGGCCCGCGCGTACGCCGTCGCCCCGTCGAACTCTCCGCGCGCGCTCTGCAGATCGTCGCCCCTGATCCGCTGCGTGTACATGCCTCCGGAGGAGACGTTGATGATCCGCGCCGGAGCGCTGCGTTCGAGCAGCGGCAGCAGCAGGTTCGTGAGCAGGAACGGTCCGAGGACGTTGGTCGCGAACGTCATCTCAATCCCGTCCGGCGAGAGCGCGCGGGTCGAGGGCAGGACACCAGCGTTGTTGACAAGCACGTCGAGGCGTTCTGCCTGCGCTGTGCAGCGCTCCGCGAACTGCCTCACCGACTGAAGATCGCTCAGATCACAGAGCCCGACGTGCACGTCGTGGTTGCCGGATCGCTCTGCGATCACGGCGCGCGCCCGCTGGCCGCGTTCCTCGCTGCGGACGACCAGCCACACGGTCGCGCCGAGGCGCGCGAAGCCCTCCGCGGCCGCGAGCCCGAGCCCCGAGGTGGCACCCGTGACCATCACAACCCTGCCGTCCAGCGACGGGAGCTCCGAGGCGCTCCAGCCACGACTGCGGATCCGGTAGCCCACATTCGTGTAGCCACCGATCACGCTGCGGTCAAGCACGCTGTCGAGCAGGGAACCCGTCATGCGCTCGCCGCAAGGTCGTGCGGCCCGATCCGACCCCGGCTGTCCACACGCTGGGCGGAGGTGAGTTGAGCATGGGGTTTGGTCAGCAGCAGCTGGATGTCGCAGATGCGTCGCTCGGCGAATCCCGCCTCGCAGTAGGCGAGGTAGAGCGTCCAGATCCGCCGGAAGCGCTCGTCGTAGCCCAGTTCCTCCAGCGCCGCCGCGTGGGCGGTGAAGTTCACCCGCCAGCGGCGAAGCGTCTCCACGTAGTGCGGGGTGAGATCCTCGAGGTCGGCGACCTGCATGTCCGTCCGCCTGGCGAGCTCGCGCGAGATCACCGCGAGCGAGGGCAGGCACCCGCCGGGGAAGATGTAGGTGTTCATGAACGACTTCGCTGCCTTCTCGACCTCGTAGGCGCGGTCATCGATCGTGATCGCCTGCAGCAGCATCGCCCCGTCGGTGGCCAGCAGCTGCGAGCACTTGGCGAAGAAGGTGCCGAACTGGCGCCAGCCGACGGCCTCGATCATCTCGATCGACACGAGCGTGTCGTAGCGACCGCGTAGCTCCCGGTAGTCGTCCATCAGGACGGTGACCTGGCTGTCCAAGCCCGCACGCCGGACCTGCGCGAGCACGTGATCGTGCTGCTCGCGCGAGATCGTCGTCGTGGTGACGTGGCAGCCGCGGGTCCTGGCGGCGTAGAGCGCGAACGCCCCCCAGCCGCTTCCGATCTCGAGCACGCGATCCTGCGGACCCAGCTCGAGCGTCTGGCAGATGCGCTCGAGCTTTGCCACCTGGGCCTGCTCGAGCGTCATGCCGTGGCGCTCGAAGAGCGCGCACGAGTAGCTCATCGTCGGATCGAGCATCCGCGAGAAGAGCTCGTTGCCCAGGTCGTAGTGCGCGGCGATGTCGCGACGGGCCCGCCGCCTCGTGGCGGGACGCAGCAGAGCGCCGACGCGCTGCAGCGGCCATCGCACCGGCGCGAGGCGCGCACGGAGGCGGTCGAGGCCACCGGCGTTCCGCGCCGCGAGCCTGATCAGCGCCACGAGATCCGGCGAGTCCCACAGGCCCTGAGCGAACGCTTCCGCCAGTCCGCGGCTGCCGCGAAGCAGCATCAGCCAGACTCGGGGGGAGTGCAGACGAACCGTCGCGACCGGGGATCCGGAGCCGTACGTGTGCCGCTCGCCGTCCTCGACGATGACCAGGCTGCCGACGCTGATCCGCCGCAGCAGGATCGACACAATCCAGCGGGACGCGCGTCCGGTCATGCTTGGACCGCCTTCGGGTGCCGGTGGACTGCCGCGCCGGCGAGCTTCAGCCCCAGCGCGTGGGCGTAGATCAGCGCCAGCACGCGAACCGTGCCGAGCGGGTAGCGAGCGGCCATCCGCGCCATCGACGCGTCGGTCAGCTCGCGGCGGCGCAGCGTGAGGGTCGCGTCGAACACGGTGGTCCCCGCGCGGCTCGAGCCGATGTGGACCGACAGCGTCCGGCCCGGGGTGGTGGCGCGCATGTGGTAGCGGTGATCCATGCCCATGAACGGCGAGACGTGCATCGCCTTCTCGAACTGCGCATTCAGCGCACGGCCACTCGCGTGCCCAGCCTCGAGGACGTACGCATGCCGCTCCCCCCAGGGTGTGTTCGTCACCTCGGCAACCATCGACTGCAAGCGCTCGGCGGCCGGGTCGAAGCAGTAGTAGAAGCTGACGGGGTTGAAGCAGTGCCCGAACGAGCGCAGGTGGGTCAGCAGGCGGATCGGACCAGCCGGCGGCTCGCCGGCGTGCTCGCTCACCAGCTCGCGCACGGCGTGGTCAAGCGGCAGCGCGGGATCGCCGAGGTAGTCCCGGCGGCGAAATCGGACGACCCCGGGACGCGGGGACACGAGCCGGCCTCCCAGCAGCCGCGGCAGCTCCTCGAGGTCGAGATAGGCCAGCGCCAGCCGATGGCGGAACTCGCGCCGCGGCTCCAAACGCCGGTGGCGAATCACGCCCTCGTAGATGCAGCTCGCACTCACAGCCGTGCCCCGAACCGCTCGCCGACACGGAGCGCGCTAACCACGCCGTCCTCGTGAAAGCCCCAGCCCCAGTACGCGCCGCAGAAGTGCGTGCGGTTGCGCCCGTCGATCTCTCCCACCCGGGCCTGCGCCCTGACCCCGGCCTCCGTGTAGACCGGGTGGGCGTAGGAGATCCGGCGGATGACCCGCGCGGGGTCGATCCTCTCGCTGTGGTTGAGCGTCACGCAGAACTCCCGCTCCGCCCGCAGCGATTGCAGGCGATTCATGTGGTAGGTGACCGTGCTCGCAGGCTTCGGCTCCGGCAGCAGGTGGTAGTTCCAGCTCGCCCACGCGCGCCGACGCCGCGGCAGCATCCGCGCATCCGTGTGCAGCACGGCCTCGTTGGGCTGATACGGGATCGCGCCGAGGATCTCGCGCTCACGGCCGCTGGCATCGGCCAGCAGCGCCAGCGCCTGATCAGAATGGGTCGCCAACACCACCTCATCGAACCGCTCCGCCTCACCGCCCCGCGGCTTCACGAGGACGTGATCATGATGGCGGGTCACCTCCTGCACCCGGGTGCGCAGCCGCAGCCGGTGGGAGAAGGGCCGCGTCAACGCCTCGACATACCGAGCCGAGCCCCCGCGAACCGTCCGCCACGACGGCCGGCCGCGGACCGACAGCATCCCGTGATTGTCGAAGAACTCGGCCAAAAAGCGAGCCGGGAAGCTCCACATCTGCCGCGGAGCCGCGGACCACACCGCCGAGGCCTGCGGCACGATCAGCCGCTCGATGAAAGTCCGCGAGAACCGATGGTGCTCAAGCCACGCGCGCAGCGACACGTCGGGCGCATGATCATCGAGCAACTCGCGCGCCGCGCGGTTGAACCGCGCCAGGTCGGCGACCATGCGGTGAAACCACGGGGTAACGAGATGTGCTCGTTTGGCGAACAGGCCGTTCGGTGATCCGCTGCTGTACTCGAAATCACCGACGCCGTCGCTGACGCTGAAGCTCATTGTCGACGGCTGCCACGCGACGCCCACGCGCCGGAGCAGCCGCTCGAAGTTCGGATAGTTCCGATCGTTGGACACGATGAACCCCGTGTCGACCTCATGCGTCTCGTTCGGCGTGTCGACGCGGATCGTGTTCGTATGACCGCCGGCATAGCCGTTGGTCTCGAACACCGTGACCTCGTGCGCCGGGTGCA
>CAWIII010000017.1:0-164116 GCA_963836065.1 uncultured Solirubrobacterales bacterium | reverse complement strand
GCTCGTGCCGTCGTAAAGGCAGGAGCTCGGACGGTCGCGCTCGGGCCTCCTCGGTTTGCACAAGAGCTACAGCGATCGCCGAGTCTTCCCGCGGTGGATCGACTATCGTTGGATCGTGTTAACGCCCTCGGGCGTGTGAGACATCGGCCAGTCGATCTCCTGCTGTTGGACGTCGATCTGCCGCTGCTGGCTCTGGATCTCCGCAAGCAGCAGGACCGGCAGCTCCTGGTATCAGACGTTCTCCGGCGCCGAGGATCTCGCTGTAAGACGCCTATCGGCTGACAGCGGGCGCCACGCCGCCGAACGCCCCCGCGAAGAACACGAGCGGATCCCGGACGTCCGATATCCGCAGGTCGTCGACGCGGCCGACGACGATCCAATGGTCGCCGGCGGGTTGCTCGGCTATGACCTCGCAGTCGAGCGAGGCGAGGGCATCGCGGAGCAGCGGAACGCCGGACCCGGGATCCCAGTCGATGCCGGCGAAGCGGTCGGCCTCGGGCGGCGTGGCGCACGGCGAAGGCTCGTGCTGGCGGGCGAGCACGTTGACGCCGAAGCGTCCGGTCCGCCGCATGCGCGACCACGTGAACGACTTGCGTGAGGGCAGAACGCGATGAGCGGAGGCTCGAGCGAGACGGAGGTGAAGGCGTTCACGATCAGCCCGGGCGGCTCGCCGGCCGGCGCGCGGTCACGAATGTGACGCCGGTGGCGAAGCGCCCGAGCGTTCGTCGGAAGGTGCCCGCGTCGAACGGCGCCGGAGCCGACCGACCGGCATCCACCGCCTCGGCGGACACCGGGGCGAGCGCGGTCCGTCCCATGGCGCTCACGGTCCTGACCTCAGTGGAGCTCGGCGTGTTCGCCGAGGGCGACGTGGGCGAGGTAGTCATAGGCGCGGTTGGCCCCGAGGGGGTGCATGAACGACCCGGCCTTGACATCGCGGTAGGCGCGCGCGAGAGGACTCCCGTTGACATAGCCCGCGCCGCCCGAGAGCGCGAGCGCGCGGTCGACGATGCGCGCAGCGGCCTCGTTGACGAATGCCTTCGCCGCCTGCGTCTCGGCGAACAGCGCGCCCAGTTCCTCGGCGGTGCCGTCGGACGCCGGGTTGGCGGCCCGGTGCTCATCGATCAGGTCCGCCGCACGCGACAGCACCGCGCGTGAGACCGCGAGGTCCACGGCGTTGTCTGCGACCTGCATGCGCGGGCGCGCGTCGCCGTTGATCCGCCCCGCGATGCCGCGGCGGGCGAGCGCGTCGGCCGACTCGGCGATACCGAGCGAGGCTGCGGCGTGGAACAGCCCGGAGTGCAGGTTGCGCTCCATGTAGGGCAGCGGGTCGCCGGCGACGAATCCCCCGCGTACGCCCGACTCGGGCAGTTCGACGCCCTCCAGTGAGACGGAGTTGCTGCCGGAGGCGCGCATCCCCATTGCGTCCCAGTCGTCGTGGATGATCACTCCGGGCGCGTCGGTGGGCACCATCGCGTACGCATAGCGCTCGACGCCGTCCTGGTCGACGTAGGTGACGGCCACATACAGGTCTGTGGCGGCGGGCGACATCGTGCAGAACATCTTGCGACCGTCGATTCGCCAGCCGGAGCTGGTCCGGGTGGCGACCGTGCCGGGTCGGGTGAGGTCCTGCCCGCGCTCGCTGATCGCGGCGGCCAGCACCACGCCGTCGTGGACGATCTGCTCGAGTGATGCTGCAAAGGCGCGGGCGCGGCGCTCGGCTCCGGCGGCGACCGCGACCTGGTGGCGGCGGACCATGTTGAGCACCGCGACCAGGTGCATGTTCGCCCCGATGGCCACCGAGGCGTCGCCCCGGGCCAGGCGGCTGGCGGCCACGACGAGGTCGTGTGCCGAGGAGACGCCCAGGCCGCCGAGCTCGATCGGGACGGGTGCGGCGAAGTAGCCGGCCGTCTTGAGCGCGTCGATCGCCTCGAATGGGTATGTGCCGTCGCGGTCGTGTTCGGCGGCGCGCGCGGCCAGGTGCTCTGAGAGCTGCTCGGCAATCGAGACGAGGCGAGCACCGGTGTCGGTATGGGCTGTCAGTTCGATCGGCATGGCGAAAGATCTCCAATCCGCTCGTCATGCGGCCCGTGGCCGGAGCATTTGGCCCGGCCACGGGACCGCACGCGGGCCTTAGTCGGTGGCCACCTCGACGGCGACGGGGACGCCGTTGGTGACCATGTCGTAGACGGCTGAGCGCTGCTGGGCGCGCTCCACGACCTCGCGGAGCTTCTCCTCGGGGGCGTTGCCGGTCACTCGGAACGACACGCTGATGCGCTCGAACCCGTTGCGGGGCTCGTCGTCGACGCCCAGCGCGCCGCGCACGTCCATGTCGCCGGTGAGGGTCGACTCCACCGAGGTGAGCTCCACCTTGCGCACCGCAGCCACGTACACGATCGACGTGGTCAGGCACGCGGCGAGGGCGTGGAGCAGGTACTCCGCCGGATTGGGGCCGGTGTCCGTGCCGAGCAGGATCGCCGGCTCGCCCGCGTCGATCTGAAACGCCTCGCTGCGGCTCGTGTCCTCGCCGCCAGCGGCATACAAGTCCTTGATCGTCGAGCGGTTGTGCGCTCCGTCGATCCAGCGGTTGGTGGCGCGGAACTGGAACTTCGCCAGCTCGGGCTGCACTTTGATGAGGTCCAGCGTGGCGAACAGCTTCTCGGTGTCCACGCCGTTGCGGATCGTGTCTGTCATTACGCTCACTTCGAGACCTCCTGGGTCGTTGTTGTGTTGGTCGAACCCTCCTCCGAAGCCGCTGGCGCGACATCGGCGCCATCACCCAAATCGGGGCGGGAGGGGTGGCGGGAAGCACGTACGGGTTTGGTCGCCAGGAGCGAGATGCTGTGCGCGCCGTACTTCTCGCTCGTTCGCTGAGCCCGCTCGCTCGTGAAGTGATAGCCCGGGTTGGGCTGGACAAGTTGCAGCTCGAGCCCGGCGGCGGCGATGTCCGCCAGATAGAGCTCTCTCTGGCTGGCCCCGGCGATGCAGGCGGCCCAGAGGTCAGCCTGGCACGCGGTGCGTGTCGCGATCTCTCGCTCGGTGACGATGTCGGCGAGCGCCAATCGTCCTCCCGGGCGGAGCACGCGTGCGGCCTCCGCGAACACACACCGCTTGTCGGGTGAGAGGTTCACGACGCCGTTTGAGATCACGACGTCAAACGAGCCGTTCTCGAAGGGCAGCTCCTCGATCCGCGCGCGGCGGAAGCTGACGTCTTCGGCGTGCGCCAAGGACTCGGCTTTGGCCAGCTGCTCAGGAGTGATGTCGACGCCAGTGACGCTGCCGTTCAGACCGACCTGGACCGCCGCCGCGAAGACATCCATGCCCGAGCCGCTCCCCAGGTCGAGCACGCGCTCGCCGGGAAGCAGGCGCGCGAGGCCGAAGTGGTAGCCAACGCCCGCGAACGAACTCACAGCGTCGGCCGGCAACCGGTCGAGCAGTTCGGCCGGGTAGCCGAGTGCCTCTGCAAGCGTTCGGCCGGTCGGGAAGTGAAGACCCCTTGCCGCCCCGTTCGCCACGTCGCGGTACATCTTCGCGATGTGCCGATCGAGCTCCGCCAGATCGACACCCGGGCTGATGGGATGAGTGGGCTGTGCCTGCATGCCGGGACCGTCGCCGGCACGCCTTCCCGAAACCTTCCCGGGCACGGATCCAAGCTCTTGCTCTGTCACGCTCACTGTCGGACCTCCTCGGTCATAGCGGTGTTCGCTCGAAACCTTCCTGTGAAGCCGCTCGCTCGACATCGGCGCCATCACCCAAATGGGCGCGCTACGTGTGGCGGGCACCACGGGCTGGACGCGCCACAGGGGTTCTGGGCCGGCGGGCTCGATCGCCCGCTCGACACGCCTGGAGCCGCGCGAGATACTGAGCTGATGGTCACTGGAAGGCCAAGTTCGCCTGCCCGGGGCGTGACGTCGTGAGGCAGGAAGTGCGTTTCTGCAGTGCCCCTGGCGGCACCCGCATCGCGTACGCGGTCCACGGCCGGGGCGCCCCGCTGGTCAGGACTGCCACGTGGCTTACCCATCTGGAGTTCGATTGGGAGAGTCCCCTGTGGCGGCATTGGCTCGAAGGGCTGGCCGACGGGCACAAGGTGCTCAGGTACGACGAGCGGGGATGCGGCCTCTCTGACTGGGTCGTCGAGGACGTGTCGTTCGATGCCCGGGTGGCCGATCTTGAGGCCGTCATCGATGCGGCTGGGCTGGAGCGTGTCGCGGTGCTCGGGATGTCGCAAGGGGGGCCGGTGGCGGTCGCGTTCGCGGCGCGGCATCCCGAACGCGTCAGCCATCTCGTGCTGTTCGCGACGTTTGCGCGCGGCCGGCTCATGCGCGATCCCTCGCCCTCGGACCGCGAGCATGCGCAGCTGATGACCTCGCTCATCCGGATGGGATGGGGCCAGGGCCTGCCCGCCTTTCGCCGTCTGTTCACCACGCTGTTCATCCCTGGCGCGAGCCCGGAGCAGATGGAGTGGTTCGACGAGCTTCAGCGTGTGACGACCGATCCGGAAACCGCGGTTCGAATCCGCAATGCGCGTAATCACGACGACGTGACGGACGAGGCGACGCGTGTGGCATGCCCGACGCTTGTGATGTGCATTCCCGCGACGACGCGCTGGTCCCGTTTGCGGAGGGGCGCCGGCTGGCCACGCTGATCCCCGGCGCGCGGTTCGTCGCGCTCGAGAGTCGCAACCACATATTGCTCGCGGACGAGCGCGCATGGACGCAGTTCCGAGCTGAGCTGCGGGATTTCCTCGGTCTTGCCGAGCTGTCGACGCCGATCGAACTTCCCGAGCTGAGCAATCGTGAGCTCGAGGTTCTGGCGCTTGTATCCGACGGGCTCAGCAACGAGGAAGTCGCGGCGCGACTGTTCCTCAGCGTCAGGACGGTCGAGCGCCACCTTTCGAACATCTACGCCAAGCTGCGCGTCTCCGGGAAGGCCGCCCGGGCCGCCGCGGCGGCCCGCTTTTCCCGGTCGCGCGAGCCGCCGCTGATTCGCGGTTAGCGGCCGGCGCGGCCGGTGGGCGCCTACGTGTATCCCGTCGTGTGATCTGGAATCTGGGGCTGAAGTTGCGTCGTGTCGCGGATGTCAGGTGTGGGTGCGTCGGCCTACCTTGCGCCGATGGAAGCCCACCCACCGATCGAGCCCGCCGAACTCGCGAGTGCAGAGCCCAAGCTCGCCCCGCTCGTACTGGCGACGATGGCCTCCCAGGCACTGCTCGTCACGCTCTCTCCCACGACCCTGGCGATCGGGAGAGATCTCGGAGCGTCGGTCGGCGCCGTCGGACAGGCCCGCTCGGTTGCCGCCAGCGTCGCCATCGTGGCTTCGCTGGCGATCCTGCGGCGCATCGATGCGCTGGGCGTTCCCCGCCTCCTGGGCGTCGGAGCGGCGCTGGCGATCGTCGCCTGCGCGGCCGTCAGCCTCGCTCCGACGCTGGGTCTGTTCCTGGCCGCGCACGTGCTGGTCGGGCTCGCCTTTGCCTGCCTGCTATCGGCCGGCTTTGCCGGTGTGGCCACGTTCCCGCCGGAGCGCAGGCCGTGGGCGGTCGGCTACGTCGCCGGCGCGAACGCAGTGGCCTGGATCGTGGTCCTCCCGGTGGTGGGGTCGCTGACCGAATGGCTGTCGTGGCGGGCCGCCGAGGTCGTCCCGGCGGCGATTGCGGTGGCGGCGCTGCTCCCCGCCCCGGCCGCTGCCCTCGCGCCGAACCAGCCCGCCGCACCAGAACTGTCGACGTTGCTGCGCGCGCGATCCGCGCGACGGTGGCTCGGCGCCGAGGTGATCGCCTACGGCGCCTGGACCGCACTGCTGACCTTCGTCGGCGCGTTCTTCATCGAGCGGCTCGGCGTGCCCGAGGCCGCTGCCGGCTGGCTGCTAGCGGTCGGAGCCGCCGCCCACCTCACCGCGTCGACTCGCAGCCGGATGCTGGTGAACCTGGTTCCTCGCAGGCACCTGGCCGCGGGGTCAGCCGTGATCATGGCGATCCTGCTCTTCGTCCTGCTCAGGCTGACGACATCGGCACCGCTCGCCGTCGCCACCTTCTGCCTGGTCGGCTTCGCCGCGGGGGTCCGCTCGCCGACGTCGAGCGCCCTCGGCCTCGAGCAGCTGCCCCGCCACCCGGGCGCGATGATGGCGGCGCGGACGGCCGCGACTCAACTCGGTTACCTGCTGGGCGCCGTCGTCGGCGGGGCGGTCATCTCGCACGGCGGCTACGGCACGCTGGGCATCGTGCTCGCGATCGGCATGGCCGCGTCGGCTGTACTGATCCTCCGCGTCGACGACCGGCTGGAGGCATCCCCAAGGAAGGTTCTGGGAAGCCCGCGCTCCTAGCGTGGTCGCACTATGAACGCACCTACCACAGCCAGCTCCCGCGCCACACTTGGCGTGAACGCAACGAGATTCCTCAGAGGTGCCACTCCCTCATCGAACAACGCGCTGCTGTTCGTGGTCTGCCTGGCGCAGTTCATGGTCATCCTCGACGTCGCCGTCGTCAACGTCGCGCTGCCGTCGATGCGATCCGGACTGCATTTCTCGACGACCGGCCTGCAGTGGGTGCTCAACGCCTACACGATCACGTTCGCCGGCTTTCTGATGCTCGGCGGGCGCTCGGCCGACCTGCTCGGACGCAGGCGCGTGTTCCTCGCCGGCACCGCGCTGTTCGCGCTCTCCTCGCTCGCTTGCGCGGTGGCCGACTCGCGCGGACTGCTGATCAGCGCGCGCGCACTGCAGGGATTCGGCGGCGCGGTCGTCTCGCCCGCAACGCTGTCGATCATCACCTCGTCGCTGCCGGAGGGACCTGAGCGCAATCGCGGCCTGGGGCTGTGGGGCGCGATCGGTGGCCTCGGTGCCTCCTCGGGCGCGCTCCTCGGCGGAGTGCTCACGCAGGCGCTCGGATGGCCGGCGATCTTCGCGATCAACGTGCCGCTCGGCCTGCTGGTGATCGCGCTCGCCACGCATGTGATCCCGGCGGACGTGCGCAGTGCCGGACCGCGCCACTTCGATCTCGCGGGCGCGGTGCTCGTGACCGCGGGTCTCGTCGCGGTGACCTACGGGATCGTCCGCACCGATTCACTCGGATGGGGATCCTCCAGCGTGCTTGGTCCGCTGGCGCTTGCTGCGGTGCTGCTCGGTGGCTTCGTGCTGGTCGAGGCACGGATCTCTCGCGCGCCGCTCCTCCCGCTGTCGATCTTCAGGGCGCGCCAGCTGCGCACCGCGAACGCTGTCGTCGTGCTCATGTACTCGGCGCTGTTCTCGATGTTCTTCTTCGTCACGCTGTACCTGCAGCAGGTCCTCGGTGACGACGCGCTGCAGGCAGGCCTGTCGTTCCTGCCGATGACCCTGTCGGTCTTCACCGCGTCGTCGCTCTCGCCGCAGCTCGTTGCGCGGTTCGGCGTCCGGCCGGTGGTGAGCGTCGGAATGCTGTCGGCAGCGTCCGGGCTGCTGCTGCTATCGGGCGTCCGGCCCGGGGCCAGCTACTTCTCCGCCGTGCTGCCCGGTGGCGTGCTGTCAGGCCTGGGCATGGGCCTTGGTCTGGTGCCCTCGACGATCGCCGCGACGCAGGGCGTGCCGCGCAGCCAGAGCGGTCTGGCGTCAGGCCTGCTCAACATGTCGCGCCTGCTCGGCGGTGCGATCGGGCTCGCGGTGCTGAGCACGATCGCGACCTCACATTCGCACGCGGGCGCCGGTGTTGGACACCTGCAGGCGCTGACCAATGGCTTCGAGCTAGCGTTCCAGGTCGGTGCCGTGATCTGCCTGGTCGCGGCCCTCGTCGCGGTCACGCAGCTCCGCTCGGCGCCTCGCGTGCCCCAGGAAGTAATGCAGACGGTGCGCGAGGTCGACGAGGCTGAGGCATTGGCGGCGTAGGTCCTGGCACCTGGCGGCGCCGGGCGAATCACGGCCGCTGCGCCGCCACGAACTTCACGAACGCCTGCGCCGCCGGTGAGAGCCGGCGATCACGCTGCCACCAGAGCGCGACGGTCATCCGCAACGCCGCCGAGAGCGCGGAATTGCGATCCGCGGCCCCGGCTGCTCAAGGAGCAGGGCAGGACCGCGAGTCCGACCCCGCGCGCGACGAGCGAGCGCACCAGCGCGAAGTCATTGGCCTCGAGCGCGATCCGCGGTGCCACGCCGGCACGCTGCAGCGCGGCGTCGACGATCTGCCGCGTGGAGGATCCGTGCTGGAACGCGATCAGCGCGTGGCCGGCGAGACGGCTGCCCGGCAACGGGCGTTCGCCGGCGAGCGCATGACGGGGGCTCATCGCGACCGCGAGCTCCTCACTGAAGAGCTCAAGCCGCTCCACCTCAGGCGGGAGCCGCTCCTCGAACGCGAACGCCACGTCGAGAGTGCCTCCGTCGAGCATCTCGAGCGTCCGCTGCCCGGTGCCCTCGCCCAGGCCGACCTCGATGCCGGGCCCTTGTCAAGGGGGCTCGCCCCATCTAGGCGTGCAATCAATGCCGCGGGAGCGGTGATGATCGTGGTCTTCTTCACGTTCGGCCTGTCACATCCACTGCCGCCGCAGGATGGGTGTGATCCTCGGCGTGGCCGTCCTGCTCGACACGATGCTGGTCCGGCTGCTCCTCCTACCCGCGGTGTTGCGGCTGCTTGGCGGCGCCTGGTGGGTCCCTTCGCGCCTGCAACGATGGCTGCCGGCCATTCGCCTTCGCGACAGCGAACCCGAGACGTCGTCAGCGCGCTAGCGGGAGACCAAGCCGCTCCAACGCTTCCCGCGCCCGCCGCTCGTTCAGCAGCTGTCCATTTGCGGCGTAGCCCTCGGCGGCGCGACGCAGTGCGCCGCCGGCGTTCTGCTGCTCGCCCTCGGCGAGCAGCAGCGCCGCCCGCGCCTCCGCCACCGCCGCCGGCCACGAACCCCCGAGCCAGCGAGCGGCGCCGAACTCGGCGCGGTTGAGGAATTCGCGCCCGCGCACGAGCTCGCCGGCACCAGCGCACGCCGTCGCCGCCGCCACGTTGTAGCCGGTGGGGCAGAACGGGCAGACCCAGCGTGGATCGAACAGCATCTCGACACGATCGATCAGGGCCAGCGCCTCGGCGCTGTCCTCGGGCACTCGTAACAGCACTCCGCAAACAAGGAAGACGAGATGTGAGGCGATCGGTGAGATGTGCGCGAGCTCGAGCGCCTCCTCGAGCTGTGCCCGGGCCCCGGCGCGGTCGCCCAGGTGCAGGAGCGTCTCGCCCAGGCGCATGCGCGCGAGCGACTCTCCCGCGACCGCACCCAACTCACGACTCAGCCGTGCCGCGTCGAGCAGATGCGCGCGGGCCGCCTCGAGGTTGCCCGTGAACAGCTCGGTCTCCCCGAGCACGGTGGCGGCGAACGCCTCGCCGCGGCGGGCCCCGGCCTGGCGCGCCCGCGCACGCATACGCTTCGCGAAGCCGGCGAGACGGTCGTAGGGATCGCCTGCCGTGAGTACGTATTCGGTCACGCACAAATAGGCTAAGGCGTGTGCGGCGCGTGCTGCTTGGTGTCGGGCTGGTGTTCGCGGTGTTACCGGCCGGGTCGGCGTTGGCGGATGCGACGATCGGGCAGACCGGAGGTGGACCCTCCTGCCAGCCCGGCAGTGGGGCTGTGTATGGCGATCCCACCTACGTCGTGCCCTCCGGCGGGGGGACGATCACGAGCTTCTCGTTCCGGTCCGACACGACCGACTCCGGCGATACGCTCGATTTTCTCGTCCTGCGCCCGACAGGAGGGGGCAGTTACACGGTGGTCGGAGAGACCGGCCTGTTCACGCTGGCGGGAAACGGGACGGTTGAAAAGTTCCCGGCCAACATCCCCGTTCAGGCTGGCGACATCATCGGGTTCTGGGCCTGGACGCAGACTGGTACCTTTACCAACTGCCTTCGGTACGCCAGTGGTAGCAGCATCTTTGAGAGCTTCTCGAACGTGCCTCCGAGCGTCGGTGACACGGTCACCTTCGAATTCGGAATCGCGCCGGTCGACCTGAACGAGTCGGCGAACCTCGTGACGCTGCCGACCAGGAAGGCGCAGTGCAAGAACGGCGGCTGGAAGTCGTTCGGGGCCAGCTTCAAGAACCAGGGTGACTGCATGAGCTTCGTCGCCACCGGCGGAAAGAACCCGCCCAGCGGCTCCTAGGACGGGGCGAACAGCGCAGTGCCGAGAGGCCCCCGGTCGGAGGCCGGGGCCTTCGGGGTTTGGCGAGGATCGGAACAGAATTTGGCGCTAAGACCGATTTCGGCTGATTGAGAGGTCGCGCGGTTGCGTAGCCTCGCCGGCCGTGCCGGTCGAGTTTCTGTCTGAGGGTCAGGTCGCGCGGTTCGGCAGGTTCGCGGCTGATCCCTCACCAGTCGAGCTGGAGCGGTTCTTTCGGCTGGATGGGGATGCGTGGCGGCTGGTTGGGAGTAAACGTCGTGATGAGAACCGGTTGGGGTTCGCGGTGCAGTGGGGCACGGTGCGGATGGTGGGCGCGTTCCTGGGCGAGAACCCAACCGCGGTCCCGGCTGGTGTTGTCGCGTTCGCGTGCGAGCAGTTGGGGATCGCTGATCCGTCGTGTTTGGGGGCGTATGCGGAGCGTTCGAAGACGGCGTATGAGCATCAGTGGGAGATCCGCCGGGAGTGCGGTTATCGCGAGTTCGCCTCGGGCGAGCGGGACCTGCGGACGTTCGTCGCGGCGCGGGCGTGGGCGTGTGAGGACGGGCCGCGGGCGTATCCACTGATCTAGAAGACCCCTGAAAAAGTCCTGGACTCCCAAATGACCAGAAATCCACCGAACTGCCGGATACGGAGATTCGTTCTGACTGGATTTCTGGTCATCGGCCCGCGCGTGAGTTCTTCAGGGGTCTTCTAGGTCAGAACAGGCCTGCGCGGATGGCGGTCGTGTCGCGTGCCGGTAGCCCGAACGGTCTGATCGGTGGGGGTACGTAGCCGGCTCCGGGGGCGGTGTTGCCTTCCGGGCCGTAGACGCGGAACAGCAGCGAGTAGGGGCCGTTGGGGACCGGCAGCCAGTTGGCCTTGGGCGCGAACCTCGGGCGGGTGTGCTGGATGTAGATCGTGACCGAGCCGTCGCGGTTCTTCTTCAGCCCGGGCGTGTAGCGGGCGACCGCCCATTTATTGCCGCGGTTGGGGTACAGGGTCACGCCGGGTGGGATGTATGCCGTCAGTGACCAGAAGCGGCTGGCCTGCGGCAGGTTGTTGGCCGGGAAGGTGATCCTGACCGGTGCCACGGAACCATCCAGCGGCGTGCCACTGCGGTCGGTGAACGCGTCGTAGTACGTCGCGGCGGTCGCGTTGTTGCCGTACTGGACGTATTCGCTCAGCGCCGCCCGGTCGAGGTACGCGTTCCCCCATTCGCCGACGTTGCCGAAGTACACCCAGCCCGTGCTGCCGACGTGCGTCTGCCAGCGGTTGATGATCAACGCGTGCGCCTGGCGGGCGCCGGCGATGATCTGCGAGAGCATCTGGTAGCCGCCGTGCCGCGCGGCCGCGTTCGCCGCCGCGAACACGCGGTTAAACGCACGCGCGAGCCGCCGGTCCGAGCCACTGAGCGGCTGGGTGAGCGACGAGCGCAGCGCGGCCTGCACGTCGCGCAGAAAGGCTGTCGGCTGGATCTCGACCGCCTGATCGGCGATCGCCTTCATCTGCGGACCGTACAGAGCGACCGGGACGATCAGCGTCCGACCCGCCGAGCGGTCGGACTTCCACTTCGCGAGCGAGGTGAGCCGCAGCGAGCGCCTGAACGCCTTCGCCTGCTTGACCATGTTCGTCCCGTCCGGGGCGTAGCGGTCGGCGCGGAAGATCCAGGTCGTCAACCGGTAGGGAACGGTCACCCTCGTGAGCCCCGGCGGCAGCGTTCCGTGGAACCCCCTCGGGACCAGCGCATAGGTTCCCGGGGAAGTGACCTTCGTGCTCAGCACGTTTCCGAACACGTCCAGCATCAGCAGCGAGTAGTGGTCGCTCGTGCTCGGCACCGTCAGCACCTGCGGACCGGCCGCCAGGTCCACGAACGCCTCCGCGTAGACCGTGTCGACGTTGATCGCGACCACAAGCCCGTACTTCTGGTTGACCCTGTCCGGCCCGGTGAGCATGTTCACCCCGCGCTGGGGCACCCCCACGTAGCGCTGCTGGAAATACGTCATAAACCGCGGATAGAACCGGATCGTGTAATTCAACGCCGTCGAATACGGATTCACCGCAGCTGCCTGAGCGTCCACCGGGCTGGCGCCGGCGACGCGTGTGGCGCCGGACGCGACCGGCGCCACACAAGCCACGGCACAGGCGAGGACAAGGACACGTCTTCCTCGCCGCCACGCCTGGCGGGCCCGGCGAGTCGGCGCCTTCCGCATCTTTCCAAACATGCTCACCTCTCGCGCGTGATTAATAAGGCCGTCCTGGTACCGCAGAAGGGTAACCGTTCACGGGGTCTGATCCGTGGATCAGGCCTGGAGCGGTGCGGGGACTGACTGCCGGTGTTGATGGGCGGTGAGCGCGTGGCCTTCCGGTAGCAACGGCGCAATTTACGTTAGACGCGGTTCAGCGTCTTCGGTGCCGGAGTCGCGGCGGCCGGAGCGGTTGCGGTTCTGAGCGGCCGATGCCCGTCTGGTCGGGTGGCGAGGTCGAAGGGTAGTTGCCGTAGAGGTGGATGTGCTGGTGCGAGAGCGGGGAGACGTGTTCGATCTCGCTGGTGGTGATGAGCTCGCCGGCGGCGCGGAGCTCATCGAGGACGCGGCCGGTGTAGACGGTGTTCCAGGCGATGATCGCGTTGACCACGATCGCCAGGCAGAGCGCCTGCGCGCCTTGCTGCTCAGGGGTTCGCTGCCGGATGTGGCCTTCGTTGGCGTAGAAGATCGCCCGTCGTAGAGCGTGGAGCTGCTCGCCCTTGTTCAGCTGGCGGCCGACCCGCGCGCGGAGTTCTTCGTCGGCGAGCCACGCCAGGATGAAGTTCGTCTTCACGAGCCGCCCGTACTCCTGGAGGGCTTGGGCGAGCGGGTTGCGCCGGCCCCCCAGTCGCATCTCGAAGAGCACTCTGATGACCAGATCGCTCTCGCAGATGCGATGCTTCGTGGCGGAAGGGTTCGTCAGCGCAACGAGGCGATGCCGCCGACGTCGACAATCGCGCGGCGGCCGATGCTGGGGCGGCCGTGGTTGGCCTCAAGCCAGGCGCGGATGTGCCGGACGTAGGCGCGCTCGTCGTCGTGGCGGTTGGCGTGCAGCTGCATCAGCATCAGCATCCGGTTGGTGCGCTCGCGGTTCTTCAGCCCGTAGGCGCGCGGCTTGATCGAGGCGCGGATCGGGTTGATGAACGCGTCCAGCGGCGAGGTTGACAGCGGCATGTCGGCGGGCCGCTTCCAGCGGAGTCCGCGTCGGTTGAACTGGTCCTCGACGATCTGGCCGGTGGTGTTCAGCCACTCGCTCAGTCGGGGGATGCCGGCGGCGTGGCACCGCTCTTGAAACGGCGTCCAGAACGAGGGGCCGGTGAACGCCGCCTCGGCGTCGGGGAGCAGCTCGTCGATCGCCTCCTGGTGCTGGGGCTCTTCGGTCCGGAGCTTGCCCATCAGCCGCTCCAGCGCGTGGCGCAGATGCCACTCGCACAGGTGCAGCTCGGCGTCGGGGAAGCGCGCACCAACCGCGTTCGTGAGGCCGTGGTCGTTGTCGCACACGACCCGCGGCGGCGCCCCGTCGAGGGCACCGAGGAACGCCTCCCAGTCAGCCTGGGACTTGCTCGTGAACGCCTCCACGCGCCACAGCTTCGGGCGGCCGCCCTCATACCCCAGCGCGGAGAAGATCCGGAACGCGATCCGGTGGCGGCCGGTGTCAGGGTCCCGGACCCTGAACGGCAAGTCATCCAGCAGCAGCGACCCGCTGGCGGGCCACGCGCGCAGGCGGTAAGGCTCGAACACCACCGGCGCGAACACCTCGACCCAGTCAGACACCAGCGACCCATGCCGCGAGAACCGCAGCTCCCCGCTACCAGGGTCCGACCGCAGCCGCTTCGCGCGCTCCCGCGCCACCAGCGCCGCGTCCCGGTAGGTCGAGCCGGCCCCGACCATCTGCAACGCCTCGGCGATCCCCAGCGCGACGAACTGATACTTGCGCGCCGCGTGCGGACCCTCGTGGAGGTCGACGTCGCGCTCGCACATCTCGCACGCGTCCGCCCAGGACTCCTCGCGCGGCAGCATCTCGGTGAAGCGATGCGGGGGATCGCCGTTGGCCGGCAGACACCTGTAGTACTGCCGCCGGTGCTCCGGCGGGCCGTAGTGGCCGTCGAACCGCACCCGCGACCCAGCATGCTCCGGCCTCGGGCAGACCGCCCTCGCGCTACTCCAGCTCATGCCCTGCGACGACATCTGGCGCGCCAACATAGACGGCACGCCGGACGGGCATCGCATCTAAGAGAGCAATCTCCCTCTCAAAGTGCTCTCGGAGATGCGACCGGGGGGCACCGGCTACCGGCCTGCAGCCGGGCGAGCAGCAGCGACGCGGGCGCCCACCCGTGGCGCAACGACGCAGCGAGCCGGAGGAGATCGTCCCAGTACGGCGTGATCAGCCCGGGGCGGATCTTCTGCTTGAGCAGCTCGGCGGTCTCGATGGCGGGCGAGGTGCCGTGGCGGTAGAGCCGTTGCCGATCCAGATCGCGGATCCGTGGGGCGAACCGCAGGCCGAGCAGGTCGTAGGCGCCAAAGATCATCTCAATTCTTATGTGGACAGTTGGTTGCGTGGGGCCAGCGGGATGCCTGGGCGCGCCGGGCGGGAGAAGCCCCGGAGGGGCGACGATCCCGTCCGGCGGGCGCTTCACGATGGGAGAGGGTCAGCGATCCGAGGGAGTCCTCGATGAGGGTACGTCGCGGTGCCGGGCAGGGCGCGGGAGATCTCGGGGTCGAGTTGCTGGATGACGTCGGTGAGCAGGTTTCCGTCGTCTCAGACTTTCTACGCCATCTTGCGGCGCGGGGTTGCTCACCGAACACGGTCGAGGCCTACGCGTACGACCTCGGGCATTTCTGGCGTTTCCTGGCGGTGCGGGGGCTGTCGTGGGAGGACTTTCGGCCGGCGCACGCGCTTGAGCTGTTGGAGGCGCTGCGGGTCACCCCGAGCGGCAGGCGTGTTCAGCGACTTGGTTTGAGCGTGGCGACGACGGTCGACGGCAGGCCAACGGTCCGCCTCGCTCCCGCGACGGTCAACCGGGTGCTTGCGGCCGTCTCGTCGTTCTATGAGTACGCGGTGTTGTCTGGGCGCGTTGAGCGCGAGAACCCGATCGAGCAGCGCCCGGACCGTGCGAGCGAGCGCGTGTCGGATCGCCACCGGCCGTTCATGGACGGCGCCAGTCGCCAGCGCCCGGTGCGCCGCACGGTGCGGGTGAAGACCGTCCAGGCGGTCCCGAGACCGCTCGATGACGAGCAGGTCGCGGCGCTGTTCGGCGCGCTGCGCTGCCGGCGTGATCGTGCGCTGCTGCTGTTGATGCTCGATGGCGGTTTGCGGCCGGGCGAGGCGCTCGGGGTTTGCCTCGAGGACGTTGCCTACGGCCGCCGGCGTGTGGTGGTGCGCTGCCACGAGGACCATCCCAAGGGTGTGCGTTCCAAGTCGCGGCGCGAGCGCGTGGTGGGATCTGCACGATCCCGCGACGCTCGCTGCGGTCAGCGACTACGTGATGACCGAGCGTCCGGCTGATGCCGAGTCGTCGTATCTGTTTCTGGTCGGCGGTCGCGGTTCGCGTCGACTTGAGCCGCTGGGGTATGACGCGTTGGCGAAGTTGTTCGCGCGGGCCTGCGAGCGCGCGGGGATCCGCGCCCCGTGGGTCACTGCGCACGCGCTGCGCCACACCCATGCGACGCGGATGTGGGAGGGCGGGATGCGCGAGCTGACGCTGCAAAAGCGCCTGGGCCACGCCTCGCCGGAGGCCACCAGGACGTACACCCGCGTTTCTGACCCGGAGGTTCTTGCCGACTACCGCCGAGCACTCGGGCAACCGTCCGATGATGTCCGCGTTGACGAGGAGCAGGGCCGGTGAACGTCGTAGCGGCACGCGCGCCAGTCCGGCTCGCGCCGGCGAGGTGCCAGGCAGATGGCGGCGGTCACTGCGCCGAGGCCGAGTACGCGGCGATCCTCACGACGCTCAACATCAACGGCGCCTACCGCCGCCAGCGACTGGCTGCCCGCCGACGGTTCGTCGCGGCGTACCCAGATCTGAGCGACTGGTTCCGCGAGCCGCTGGCACGACGAGTTGGGCGTCTGGCCGGCGAGCAGCGCGGCGCGATCTCCCACCGCACCTCGTATGACGCCCGCAGCTACCTGCTGTTCCTCGGGCTGGCCGGCCACGCCCGGTTTGACTATGCGTGGATGCTGGCCAGCGGGCACCTCTATGCCTGC
This sequence comes from uncultured Solirubrobacterales bacterium, assembly GCA_963836065.1. Taxonomy (GTDB): domain Bacteria; phylum Actinomycetota; class Thermoleophilia; order Solirubrobacterales; family Solirubrobacteraceae; genus Palsa-465. The sequence continues at coordinate 147,797 of CAWIII010000017.1, read as the reverse complement.
GAGCTCGCCGCCCAACTCGGGATCGCGCTTGGCCTGAAAGGACTCATCAAGGACGCCGTCCGGCTCGGGTTCGAGCGCGGCGGAGCGCAGCAGGGGCTGCGCTGGACGCTCGGGCGGATCCTCCTGCACACGGGTCACCCGACGCCGGCGGCGATCACCGACGAGCACATCGATGAGCTGCTGGAGGCGGTGCGGCGCTTCAATGACCGCCCCGACCGCGACCTCTTTCACGGCTCGTCCGAGCGTTACCGCGGCCGCGCGAAGAACTGGACCACGCACATCCACCAGCTCCAGGTCGTCCTCTTTCACCGCGGGCAGCTCGCCGTGCAACCGCGCAAGCTGATGCCCAGCTACGCCGATCGCCCGCCCGTCCCGCCGCGGATGCAGGCCACGGTCGACCGCTGGCTCGCCGCGCGGCGGCTGACTGATCGCCCCGCCACCGTCGCGAAGCTCGAGCTCGCGCTGCGCCGCTTCGTGATCTGGCTGACGCAGATCGACCCGACGCTCGAAAGCTTCGCAGCGGTGACCCGCGAGCACGCGCTCGGATTCCTGACTGCGCTGGCGGAGGACCCCGACCCGCGAACCGGACGGCCACTCGGGGCGCTCTCGCGCATCGGGCGCGCCTCCGCGCTGTCGATGTTCTTCCGCGACACCGCAGCGTGGCAGTGGCCCGACGTTCCCGGTCACCCATTGCTCGGCGTGGGCGACCGCCCCAAAGCGCCGTGTCGCGTGCCGCGCTTCATCCCCGCGGACGAACTCGAGCGGCTGATGGCCGTGATCACCACCCTCGAGTGCCCCCAGCAGCGCGCCGCGCTGCTCGTCGCGCGCTGGTGCGGCGCCCGCCAAGGCGAGATCCGTCGCCTCGCAGTCGACTGCCTCGACCGCTACCCCGACGCCACACCGCGGCTGCGTCTTCCCGCCGGAAAGACCTACCGCGAGCGCATCGTGCCGCTCCACGACCAAGCCGCCGAAGCGCTGCGCGAAGTGATCGCGCTGCGAACCGCCGGCGGCGAGCGTGCCTTCACCGTCGAGCTCACCGGTAACGACACGCGCTACCTGTTCATGAGCCACGGCAAGCTGCTGTCGATCGCCTACCTCTTCCAGGCGCCGCTCGCCCGCGCGTGCACCGAAGCCAACCTCATCGACGCCGCCGGCCGCCCGACCGTCAGCAGCCACCGCTTCCGCCACACCGTCGGCACCCAGCTCGCCGAACGAGGCGCCCGGCTCCAGACGATCATGAGCGTCCTCGGTCACCGCAGCGTCTCGATGTCGCTCGTCTATGCCCAGATCAGCGACCCCGAAGTTCTCCGCGACTACCAAGCCGTGCTCGGTCCCGGCGCCACGATCGCCGGGCCCTGCGCCGCCGCGCTCAAAGCGGGCGAACTCCCCAGCGCCGCGATCGATTGGCTGAAGACCAACTTCTTCAAGACCGAGCTCGAGCTCGGCCACTGCCTGCGCCTGCCAAGCGAAGGCCCCTGCGAATGCGACCTCTACCTGACCTGCGCCAAGTTCGTCACGACACCCGACTACGCCCCGAGACTCCGCACCCGCCGCGAGACCGAGCTGCGCCTCGCCGAAGACGCCGAGCAGCGCGGCTGGCCACGCGAAGTCGACCGCCACCGCTGCACCGCGGCGCGCCTCGCGCACCTCCTCGACGAGCTCGGCGAACCGATCAACCCAGCAGACAACTGATGGCCGCGACCCTTGACACAACCAACTGTCCACATAACTGTGTAGCCGGCGGTGTCGGTCGTGTGCTCCTCGACCGGCAGCACCGTCTGGTTGTCGAGGATCCCGTCCAATGTGTGCGTCGCATCGCGCACGGTCGCGGTGATGACCTTGCTCGCGTACTGGCTGTACTGGTCGGAGGTCCACGAGTAGATCTGCAGGCCGCGGCGGCGGTGCCCGAAGTAGCGCGGCAGCGACGCGGTGCCAGGCCCTCGGGTACGGGCGGCGAACCGTTGTCCGTCGGAGGAGGAGAGCCGGCCCGTGCCCCAAGCATGAGCGAGCGGCAGCCCGTGGTGAAAGTCGACCAGGTTCGCGCTCGCCGCTGTGAGGGTGTCTTCGCGGCAGAGCTGCTCCCAAGCCCATTCGAGCTGCTGGTAGCTGAACTGGCAGGCTTTAGCCATGCCGGTAAGGCCGAGGTTCGTCGCCTGGGCCAGGATCACGGCGTAGAGCAGGCACGGCATGTCGGCTGAGCGACGACGGTTCCCGGACAGCGGATTGAGGTGGTTCGTGAAGCCGGTCCAGCCGTCGACCTCGATCAGCAACTCAGGCAGATCCACCTCGGGCAGCCTCGGCTCGATCAGCTTCCGCAGCCGCCCCGCCTCGGGCGTGTCGGGACTGTTGACGACGAGCTCGCCGTCGGCGAGCTGCGCCTCGGCGGTCGCGTCCTGTTCGCGCGCGAGGCGCTCGAGCAGATCACGCTGTTCGCCGGCCAGAGCTCGGAGCCGGTCATTGCCGTCGAGCGGCTGCTCGACCGCCCGGGCAAACGAAGTCCGCGACTCCTGCCACTGCTCATCGGGCAGCAGCAGGCTCGACGGGTCCGCGTGGCGACGGCTACCGCGGACCCAGACGCGGCCTGCCCGGAGCGCGGAGCGTAGCTCGTAGGCGGCGCACAGCTCATAGGCACGACGGTCCAGCCTCCCGCGACTGGTGTCGACGACGTGCCCCCGCCACTGGTTGTCGATGAACGCGCTCGGCGAGAACCCTGGCAGCCACCTGCGCTTATCGCCGGCGAGCTGGCGGATGAGGCGCAGCGCGGCGAGCAGCTCGTCCTGGTCGATGCCAGCTCGTCGCAGTTCGAGGCTCTCGATCACGGCGGCCAGGAGCTTTCGGCCGGTGCTGCCGGCGTCGGCGATGAGCAGATCGAGGTGCCCGGTGTCGGTGGGTCGGACGATGCCCTTCGCGCGGTCGCGGTCCTCGCGCAACCGCTCGATCCCGATCCGCCGCTCGATCAGCCGCAGGACGTCGGCGCCGGAATCGTGCGCGTCGAGGATGACGCTGGAGAGATCGATGAACCGGCGGACCGTCGCCTGTGTGTCGCGGCGGGCGCGGCGCTCGAGCTCCTCACGTTTGCGCTGCGCGGCACGGTCCGCGCCGCCGAGCGCGCGGTCATAGATCTCGATCGCGTCGTCGGTAGTGCGCTCGAGCGCCTCGACGGAGAACGCCAGCAGCACCGGGTAGCGTCGCTCGGGTGTCATCCGGGAGAGCGCCTGGTTGGTCTGCTGGCGCCCGGTCTGCGCCAGCCACGCCCGCCGGTTCGGCGGTAGCCCGTCGAGATCGAACCGATCCGCGCCGAGCTCTGCGATCAGGAAGGCACGCTTCTCCAATTCGCGGCCCAGCGCCCTGGCGCTCACGCTCGTCGGCCGGGCGCGCAGCCACGCGTGGCCGCACCGGCCGGCTTCGGTCACGAGCAGCCGATCGAGCTTGGCGCGGACCGGATCGGTGAGCTGCGGCGCGAGCCGGTTGAACGTCTGCTCATGCGCGCGCTCCCGCGCCCAGGCGACGAGCCGCACCATCCGGTCGATCGAGGGACGCTCCACGCGGTCGGCGCGCAGGATCTCGCACAGCCGCGCCAGTAGCAGCGACGGCCGCTCGTGCTCGAGCGCGGCGTCGACGAGCCGGTCGCCGAGCACATCGAGCTCACGGTCGGTGAACGGGCGGAACCCGGCGTAGGCGCGCACCAGCAGCCTGTGCTCCCCGCGCGTCTGTGCCCGGACCGCGTAGTCGAAGATCGCCCGCGGCGACACGTCCAGGGTCTCGGTGAGGCTCATGAGCGCGTCGGGTGGCGCGGCCGCGAGATCCTCCGGAACGAACCCCAGCCCGCGCAACGCGCCGAGCTGCAGCGCCACCGCGAGCTGATTCGCTGCGCCGCGCTGCTCGCGCACGAATGCCAGATCGTCCCCGGCTGGCGCGAACAACCTCACGACGTCGCGTCGCTCGATCGCGTCCGGCCATCCCTCCAGCCGCTCGATCTCAGCGTCGGAGAGAAACCGGGTCGGCATCGCGCCTCGTCAGTAGTCGATCTGCAGGTTCTCGACCGCGAGCAGCCGGTCGATGTCCGAGGGCAGGCTGTACCGCCTCGTCGTCTCCAACCGGCGGTGACCGGCAAGCTCGGCGACCAGCACGAGATCCGACCCCTTCCTGACCAGCCGGGTCAGGAACGTGTGCCGGAGGACATGCGCAGACAGGCTCACGCCGGCATCCTTGCCGAGGCTTCGGACGACGTCGTCGACCGACCGCTTCGACAGCCGCCGGCCGCCACGGCCGACGAGCAGGGCTCGCTCACCGTCGCCCGCCTTCGTCTTCCGCTCGACCAGCCATTCCTGGAGGACCTGGCGCACCAGCGCGTTCAGCGGCACCTCCCGGTATGCGTCGCCCTTCCCGGACCGCACGATCACGACACCCTTGCGGGCCGACATCCGCACGTCGTCGACGTCGAGCGCGACGAGCTCGGCGAGTCGCAGCCCGGTGTAGAGCAGCGCCACGACGATCGCGCGATCGCGTGCCGACGCCCGCTCGGCCATCCGGAGCAGCCGCCGCTCCTCGTCCTTGGTCATCGCCCGCGGCGCAGCCTTGGAGAGCTCTTCACGGCGGACGATTGGCCGACCGAGCCCGAGCTGAGCGTAGAACGAGTCGAGCGCGGCGAGCGCGAGGTTCACCGACGCCGGCTTCCACCGCTCCACCGCCTTCAAGTACCGCTTGTAATCCCGCACGGCCCAGTCGCGCGCGTCGCCGTCGACGAGAGGGTCGCCGTCCACAGGCGAGCGGTCCCCGAGCCAGGCGAGGTAGCGACGGACCTGATGTGCGTAGGCCTCCCGGCTGCGAGCCGCCAGCGGCCGGCCCTCGAGCCACGCAAGATAGGCGTTCAGCAGTCCTTCGCGACCGCCCTGAAGCGGCCCGTCGTTGTTAGACGCGGTTGAATCGCGGGGTTCCGGCGCGGCCATGCGCGTATTAGTTAGTAGCGGAAGACCCGGCGGAATGCCGCGTCTAAGCAGTCTTAGACGCGGCGCAGTTCGAGCGGCTAGGGTCACACACCTGCAAGGTACTGAGCGATCCCGGCCACGCCACAAGGACCCCAGGCTGGGGCGGATGCGAAGGCCCTCGCGCACCGAAGTGCTGAAGGCTCTGAGCTGAACGGTGGCCCGTGGAGCGATAGGCTCGACCACATCGATAAGATCCTCGTCGGCGATGACTGACTTGGCCGCCGTTGCTATCGAACCTCGTGGGCGTCTCCTTGATCAAACGGTTGGGCTTTGGTTGTGTGCGCGCTGACGGATCGGCGGCAGTGTCTCCGAAGATTCTGTGACCGAAGCCACGGGTTCAACGCGGCTGCCCTTGTTAAGATCGCGATCTGGAGCCGGGTCTCAGTCGTCTGGGTCGGCCTCACCATCCCGCAGGAGCACGACTGCGATGAGGTGTCTTCTCGAGAGTTTGGCGTCCGAGATCGGAAAACGGTTGAGTCGGGCTGGGGCGGTGCTCGGGGTCAGACCGCGTTTCGTCGCCTGAGCGGTGGCGGGGATCGGTCTAACGCGCGGTACTGGAGAGCGTCGACCACCGCTCGGGCGTCGCCGGCGGTACCCGTGAGCTCAGGGAAGCGAGGCGGCACGTGAGGTCACCTCACACCAGACGCAGCCGTCGGCAGGACCGGGAATTGCCGCCACGGTGCCCGTGTCCCAGCCACGAGTGCCAAAGCCGTGCAGCCAGTAGACCGCAAGCGCAGCGGCCTGCCGCGGCGCGGGTCAGGATGATTTCGCTTCGCCTCGTTCACGGTGCTGCTGATGCTCGGCGCGCGCGGCCAAAGACGTCCGCGGGTCCCATGATCTGCGGGAGCGTCTCAACGTCTTCACCATCACCGACGTTGTCGAGTGTCCCCGGGAGCGAAATCGGCATCTCACAGTCGATGTGAAGGGATCTGGCATGCGTTCTTTGGTACGGCAACCGAGGTCAATCCAGCAGCCGCCGGCTCCCACCCCGGGGACGTCGCGGAATCAGGCACCGGCCCGAAAAGGTCGAGTTCCCGGCATAGCCTTACCTCGCTTCGCGCACGATTTCAGTCAGGTACCCGTGCATCCCCAGGCGCTCGACGATGTTCGCCCTTGGCCGGCGGTGGGCTTTCCCGGAGACCGTCATGAGCAGGAAGCAGAACGCGTCTCCGCACACCTCATGAACAGACGTGTGCCTGAACCGCAGCCAGAGCACCCTGGCGCGGGGCCGAGGCGCCAGACCGAACCGCCGGGCCAGAAACGCCAACCGTTGCAGACTCTCATCGAGACGCAGCAGCCCGGAGAGGGGCAACTACCAGCCGCCGTCCGTGAAACGCTGTTGTCGCCAGGTCAACCGCTCGATGCGAGGACCCGCCAGGACATGGAAGCTCGCTTCGGGTACGACTTCAGCCACGTGCGCGTGCACGCCGACCATGACGCCGCGCGCTCCGCGCGAGCGGTCGATGCACGGGCCTACACCGTTGGGCAGAATCTAGTGTTCGGTCCAGGTGCCTACCAGCCTGCCACCGAGAGCGGGCGCCGGCTAATCGCCCACGAACTAGCCCACACGGTTCAACAAACACAGCCCGCGGCAGGCGTAACACCGCTCGGCATCTCGACCGCTCCCGTCCAGCTCGCCCGAGACAAACCGGTGGAGGACGTCTCACACACGGGCGCGGGGGTTCCGTGGGCGACCGAATTGGCGGAGGCTCGTCAGGCGTTCGAGGAGGTATCACTCGAAGCGGAGTCGCTCATCTACCAGGTGCTAGGACGCTGGTACACACCAGGTCGTGTCGGGACGCCTCAGCTACGTTTGATAACGCCTAATCGACTCACCCGATTTCCGCATGAGTCAGGGCTCATGTTCAATCGGACGCGCTGGATTCTCACGCAGCTTCACGAAATCTTAGAAGGCCAGTGGACTGTCCCCGGCGGGGACGAGTCGTTGCGTGGCGACATTCGATTTTGGGCGCTAGCGTTGAGCGATGCGATCCAACCCGCGGATGACAGGTTGCAGTACGCCGAAGCGAAGAACGCGATTATCACACGCCCGGGAGCACGGATGCCCAAGCCGACCCCGCCGATGGAGGCACACCAGGGCGGGATGCCCAAGCCGACCCCGCCCATGGAGGCACACCAGGGCGGGATGCCCAAGCCGACCCCGCCCATGGAGGCACACCAGGGCGGGATGCCCAAGCCAACCCCGCCCATGGAGGCACACCAAAGCGCGATGCCCGAGCGGACCTCGCCGATGGAGGCGCACCAGGGCGGGATGCCCAAGCCGACCTCGCCGATGGAGGCGCACCAGGGCGGGACGCCCGAGCCGACCTCGGTCGTCCCCGAGCAGGTGGCGCCCGCGGCCGTCCTCGAGCAGGTGGCGCCCGGAGCCGCGGAGGCCAAGAGTGGTATCGAGGGTGGCGCCCAAGCCCTGCTGGCGCAGCAGCTGGGAAACTTGCGCAGCGAGGAGACGGCGAAGGCCTACGACAGGCTCGAGCAGCTACAGCCGCAGATCGAGGAGGCACGGACCAAGGGCAAGTGGGTCGCTCTCAAGATCCTGTACCACGCGCCCGACAGCACCGATGTCATGGCCAGATTCACTGGCGTCGGTGACATCGGCCAGATCACGTACTTCGAGACGATGTGGATCGAGACGGCGGACAGCCGCGAGCAGGCCGAGGGCGGCGGGCGACAGCCGGCTCAGACCTATGGCGGGGCGACGCCCTACCAGGAGGAGAGCAAGGTCCAGCCTGGCCATCACGTCGAAGGCAAGCAGGTCGTCTTCCCGCCATATGACCGGCAAGGGCAGTCGCACGCCGTGACACGTCAGGGGCGGGGTTTCGCCGGCACGTACCGCCCGATCACATTCGAGGGCGCCATCACGGACGTGCAGGCGGCCGCGATACGCGCATTCGGGATGCCCAGGCGGCTCACCATCGACCGGGCCGGCGGGATCGCGATGACGGACACCAACGACTCGGCCGAGATGGAGCTCCACACCGGTAACGTCGACCTGCCACACGGGACGGCCAAGGCGTCCTTCGTGAAGCGTGACGACGCTCAGAACGTGACATACCGCTTCACGAGCACCTTCACTTACGTGCCTGGCAAGGCCGACATGCTGCGGGAGTTCGTGCACGGCGTGGACAACGACCCGGCCTGGCGCTCCGAATGGTCGGCCACCATCTACTGGGTCAAGCTGTAGCGCGGAGCCGCCGGCCCGACCAGCCCATCCACCCTTGGCTAACGCTAACCAGCGCCGCTCACCATAAATCACAGCTAGTGGACTCAGTAATCAGCCCGAACCGCGGCGGGACACGGATCGGTCTGAGAACGAGTGTCCACTTGGGGGGTAGATTGAGCATTCCTGGTCGGCCGGGAGTCACGCGTTCTGCGTACTCGACCTTCCGTTCGCGAACGCCGAGCAGCACACCGCTGCCAGCCGCCATATTCGGTTCGATGACGCTCGTCGAGACTAAGGATCGTGTTGGACACCCTGCTCGGACAGTTCAAGCCGCCGGTCAACCCGCGCGACGGCGGACAGCGTCAGATCGAGCAGGCGGGGGTCCAGTAGTAACGGCGCGCGTTTGCTACTGAGACCTCGTCTCGGAACCGCCGGATTCAACCGCGTCTAACAAGCAGGACCCTCTCGGCGGGCGTCACGCGGAGGCGTTGAGCGCGTACCTGGCGTGGCATCGCATGGGCGCGCCTTACGTCGCCGAGGTCGAGCGCGAGGCCGCCGGAATCGACGCTGCGGTGCGTGGCATGGGCCGGAGCCGACGACGCCTAGCGCCGTCCGCGCCCCGCGACCGAGCCGCCGCTGCAGCTGTCCTCGTCGCGCAGCGCGGTAGCGGGGACCTTCAGAGAAGTGCGCCCAATCCACAGGGGCTACGTGGCTCCACGCGTCGCGCGCTGCGCTCGCAGCCACAGGTAGCCGTAGGCAGCGAGGTCCACGCGCAGGCGGCCGCCCTCGACGTGGTGCTCGCGCATGTCGAGCAGATCGTCGGCGCCTTCAACGTCGTGACCGAGGTCAAGCTCGGTTGCGACGGGCGATGTCGACAGATTGTGGACGGTGACGACTGTTGAGCCCTGCCAGTCGCAGCGATGGGCGAGGAGGGGCGCGGGGTCGTTCTCGAGCAGTGTGCTGGTGCCCCAACCTAACTCGGGCGCCTGGCGGCGGGTGTGGATCAGGCGGCTGAGAAAGCGCAGGAGTGAGTCCGCGTTGCGCCGCTGGCCGGCGACGCTCACCCGATCCGGGCCAAAGGCGCCTTCGGCGATCGGGCGCACGAGCCGGTGAGCGGTCGAGAATCCGGCGCCCGGGCCGGGTGACCATTGCATCGGCGTCCGCACGCTCATGCGACCGTCCAGGCTCAGGTCTTCGCCCATCCCGATCTCGTCGCCGTAGAGGATCACGGGCGTGCCGGGCAGCGTGAGCAGCAACGACCACGCCATCCGCAGTCGTGGACCGTCGCCGCCGAGCATCGACGCGGTCCGCCGGCGGATCCCGTGCCCGTAGATGCGCATATCGCCGTCCGGCGCGAAGGCGGCGAACACCTCGTCGCGCTCGGCCGGCGAGAGCCGGTCGAGCGTCAGCTCGTCGTGGTTGCGCAGGAACGTGGCCCAGCCGCAGTCGTGCGGCGGGACCGGCAGGTCGCGGATCAGATCCTCCAGCGGAGCGGCGTCGCCGCGGGCCAGCGCGAGCCAGAGCCGCTGGTTGATCAGGAACGCGAGCTGGAGGTGCAGGGCGTCGCCGTGATCCTCAAAGAAGGACGACACCTCCTCCTTGGCAACGTTGCACTCGCCCATCAGCATAACCTCGCCGCGCCGGCGCATCGCGTACTCGCGCAGTGAATGCAGCCACCGCTTGCCCGAGCCGGGATCGCTGCCGGTCCCCTCGACGACCTGCACGAGGAAGGGCACGGCGTCCATGCGGAAGCCCGACACGCCCAGCGTCAGCCAGAACCCGACAGTCTTGGCGATCTCATGGCGGACGCTCGGGTTGGCGATGTTGAGGTCGGGCTGGAACGGAGCGAACTGGTGCTGGTAGTACTGGGCCGCCGTCTCCTCCCACGTCCAATTCTCCTTCGCGGTGCCATCCTCGCTGGCGGGATCGTCCGTCCAGACGTAGTAGTCGCGGAACGGGCCGCAGCGGTCTCCGCACGCGGCCTGAAACCACGGGTGCCGGTTCGAGGTGTGGTTGACGACCAGGTCCATCAGGACGCGCAGCCCGCGGTCGCGGGCGTGGCGGATCGCCTCCACGACATCACCGAGATCGCCCAGCCGGGCGTCGACGCCGAGGTAGTCGGTGATGTCGTAGCCGTCGTCGCGATTGGTGGTCGGATACAGCGGCATCAGCCACAGGCAAGTGGCTCCCAGGTTGGCGACGTGCTCGATCCGCTCAGCCATCCCGGCAAGGTCGCCGCAGCCGTCGCCGTCGGAGTCGGCGAACGTCTCGACGTCAAGGCAGTAGACGACGGCGTTCTTCCACCATAGGTCGCTTGTCGCAGACGCTCGCAACGGCATCGCCAAACGCTAGTGCACAGCATGCTGAAACAGCGCCGGTGGGCAGCCCGCTATTCAAGGCTCAAAGAGCCGGCATCGCCGCCCTGAGAGGGCCTCAGTGCAATGCTCGATAACATTTATTATCGAGCGTGGATTATGGAGACGGCCAGCGCCTCCTCCCGCCGCCCGACCGAGCCTCGCAAACGAGTGGCGTCTTCGGCTGTGCCGGCCCGTTTGAGCGCCGGCTTGTTTCTCGATGGCCCTCATGCTGCTGTGCGCTTGACCCGGTAGCAGGCCGGGCAGCCGGAGCCATCGGTCCGCGTTGAGACAGCGGTCTTCCATTCATGCCCGCAGCTGGTGCACCGCCACCAGAGCTTCAGGCTCGAACGCGCGCCGAGCCCGAGCGGATCGATCCCGGGGTTGCGCTGCGGGTGCAGCTCGGCGGCGATCTCCGGATGCCTGACCGCGAGCGAGCGCGCGGGTTCGACCTCGCTCTGAGTCCTCGCACGGCGCTTTAGTCCACACACCGGGCAGCCGGAGCCATCGGTGCGCGTTGAGACAGTGGTTTTCCATTCATGCCCGCAGCTGGTGCACCGCCACCAGAGCTTCAGGCTCGAACGCGCGCCGAGCCCGAGCGGATCGATCCCGCGGTTGCGCTGCGGGTGCAGCTCGGCGGCGATCTCCGGATGCCTGACCGCGAGCGAGCGCGCGGGTTCGACCTCGCTCTGAGTCCTCGCACGGCGCTTTAGTCCACACACCGGGCAGCCGGAGCCACCGGTGCGCGTTGAGACAGTGGTTTTCCATTCATGCCCGCAGCTGGTGCACCGCCACCAGAGCTTCAGGCTCGAACGCGCGCCGAGCCCGAGCGGATCGATCCCGCGGTTGCGCTGCGGGTGCAGCTCGGCGGCGATCTCCGGATGCCTGACCGCGAGCGAGCGCGCGGGCTCGACCTCGCTCTGAGTCCTCGCACGGCGCTTTAGTCCACACACCGGGCAGCCGCTCCCACGCGCACGGTTGTGCACCGCCGATTGCCACTGATGCCCGCAAGCGGCGCAGCACCACCAAGCCCAATGCTTGACCCCGGGCTGACATCCGCGGGGCTAAGCTCGCGGTTGCGCGTCGGATGCCACTCGGCGGCCAACTCGGGGTGCGAAGCTTGCAGCGATCGCTCGCGTCCGACGGTTCTGGGTCCCCGCTTGCGCTGGCGATCGCATGCAGGACAGCCAGAGCCGGCGGCCCGGGATCCGACAGTCGCCTGCCACTCGTGCCCGCACCGCTGACAGCGCCACCACAGCCTGGTGAGCTGCCCTGGGATTCGCGGAGGCTTTGAAACGAGGATTCGTTCCTCGAGCAAGGAACTGCAAGTTCATGCCCAGAGCCAGGAAGTATCCAGAGGAGCTGATCGACCGTGGCGTGCGTTTGGCGCTCGAGTCGGGCCGGCCGGTAGCTGCGGTCGCGCGCGATCTCGGTATCGGTCACGAGGTGCTGCGTAAGCGGGTTCGTCTGGCCGAGGCCGACGGCGGCCTGCGGCCGGATCTGCCCACGACCGAGGAGCGCGAGGAAATCAAGAAGCTCCGCAAGGAGAATCATGAGCTGCGTCGCGCGAACGAGATCTTGAAGGCTGCCAGCGTGTATTTCGCGATCGAGCTCGACGCAGACCGACCGAGGTGAGCGCGTTCATCGATGATCACCGCGACCGCTTCGGCGTCGAGCCGATCTGCCGGACCCTGGACGTGTCGGCGTCCGCGTACCACCAGCGCGCGACCGGCGAGCGGTCCGCCCGCCGCGTCGAGGACGAGCGGTTGACCGGCCGGATCCGGGAGGTGCACGAGGCCAACTACGAGTGCTACGGCTACCGTCGCACGCACGCTCAGCTGGTTCGCGAGGGCGAGACCGCCGGCCGTGACCAGGTCGCCCGGCTGATGCACGCGGGCGGCATCCAGGGCGCGAAGCGGCGCGGCAAGCCATGGAAGACGACTACCGCGGATCCTGAGGCGCAGCGGGGGTCTGATCTCGTCCAGCGGGACTTCACCGCCACCGCGCCGGACCGGCTGTGGGTCGGGGACTTCACCTACCTGCGGAGCTGGGAGGGCCGGTCGTTCTTCTCGTTCATCATCGACGTGTTCTCGCGGATGATCGTCGGGTGGCAGATCGCCCGTCACATGCGCACCAGCCTGGTGCTCGACGCGCTCCGGATGGCGCTCGCGATCCGCCAGCCCGGCGCGGACTTCGAGCTCGTGTCCCACAACGACCACGGCTCGCAATACACCGCGGAGGACTACACCCAGCAGCTCGACGATGCGCACGTGCTGGCGTCGGTCGGGTCGGTCGGCGACTGCTACGACAACGCGCTCGCCGAATCGTTCGTCGACAGCTACAAGACCGAGCTGATCGCCGATCGCGTGTGGCGCTCCCACGCGCAGCTCGAGCTCGCGACCGTCGACTACGTCGCCTGGTTCAACACGCGCCGGCTGCACTCCTCGCTCGGGAACGTACCGCCCGTCGAGCACGAGCAGCGACACGTCGCGGCGCTCGCCGCTGACCCTGAAGCGCTGCTGTCTCCGACGGGCTCTGTCACCCTTGAACCGCTCCGGGGTGTACGACCCCTTCGGGGTCGTCTCCGCTGTGAGGGTGGGTAACTATTCACACTAACTTGATATAATTACTCACAAGGACCTACAAACCCGGTCTCCGTCAAACCCAGGGCATTCCACTGCGGCTCGCCTTGGCCGCGATCGCCGACAGATCATCGACCATGGGGTTGCGCTGGGGATGAACCTCGCGCGCGAGCTCTGGGCGAGCCGCCAGCGAGCGCCATCGCGGCACCCGACCGCCGGACGCAAGCTGACCGGGACCCCCACGCCTGAGCCGAAGCCGCTGCCGCGCTCGATCTCGCTGCGCGCGTGAGCGCTGTGGAGCACGCGCAGCTCGCGCGAGCAGGTAGCGACCTTGACCGGCAGGCGAAACGCCTCGCGATACCCAGCGAGCGTCCATCCATGACACTGGCGCAGTAGCGATAAACGGGTCTGTCGAATGGCCTGGCTGTTTCCTTGGGTTGGTGTTCTCTTGATCGAGTGATCAGTCGTTAGCGCCTGTGGGAATGTGGGCAACCCGCGGTGCGGTTGGAGTGTCGATCGGTGTGGGGGTTGTCCGAGTCCCTGTGGGCAACCCCGCAGGGCAGCCCGTGTCCTCTGAGCAGTTCGTGGGGTTGTCCATAGGGACGTCATTTCCATAGGCGGGCTGATCGGAACCGGTCGGGTTTCGCGGATTCGGCTTCGCGCGGTCGGCGGTTCAGGTGGCCGGCAGCTCGGCGTGCTGTTCCTCGCCGACTCGCAGCGCCACGTAGCGCGAGTAGTCGGTCCGCAGCGCGGCGCTGTAGCGCTCGGCGGAGTGAGCGCTCATGCCCCTCAGCTGCGCCAAGACAGCGGGCGGGACGGTGTGAAGGAGGTGGGCAAGCGCGCTGGTGCGTGCGGCCACGGCGGGAACGCCCAGCGCGGAGAGGCGTCGTGAGAGCGCGTGCGGGGTGATCGGCCGGCCGAGCTTGCGACCGGGCAGCAGCCAGGGGTTGGTCCTGGTCGCGGCGGTCGTCGCGAGCGGGGCTGGAGCGTCGCGCAACCTGATCGTCAGCGTTGCGAGCGGTGCGGGCAGCGGGATCGGCTCCTGGCCGAGCGCGATCAACACCTGGTAGTCGTCGTTGAGGATCACGTCTTCGCGGCGCAGCCGTGTCATCTTCGTGATCGGCTGCGCGTAGAGCAGCAACAGGCCGCACGCGACACGCTCGCGCAGGTCGAGGGCCTCGTCGGCCAGCAGCCGCCTGAGAAGCGCCCAGCGCTTGCTGTCCTGGACGGTGTTGAGCTTGAGCGAACGCGGGGCGCGGGGGACGTGGAGCCCCGTGATGACTTCGGTTTTCCGCAACCATTCGATGAACCCCGCGATCGCAAGGCGGGAAGATCCGCCCTCCAGCAGCCAGCCTTCAAGCAGGTCTTGGCGCAGGTCGACGAGCGTGCGGTCCTGTTCGTGCAGCCATGTGGTCAGCTCGATCGCGCTGCGCAGGCGCGCGCGGGCACTCCCCGCGGCGTTGGCGTTGAGGTCGTTGTGTTCGGCCCGCCTGGCGACGTCGCGCAGCAGCTTCCAGCTCGCGTAGGAGCGCACTCGGGCGCGGTCCTCGCTCTCAGGCAGCGCCTGCAGTTGCGCCTCGACCCACCGTCGCAGCCGCTCCAGCCTCTCAGGCCTGGGTGGCAGAACTCCGTGTTCGACAAGCGCGGCACGCAGAAAGGTGGTGGCGTCGCTTCGCCCGTGCTCGAGCTCGTCGAGCGTCTCGTGGCCGATCTCGAGGCTGCCGGCGATCATGGCGCACAGGATTTGGGCCGCGGGGCTCGCCCGAAGCCACAGAAGCGCGCTGCGCGGCTGGGGTGAGGCGATCAGCGCGTCCAGGTAGGGGCGCACGCGCGCGACCGCGTCCGGGGCGCCGCCGTCGGCGAGCCCGTCTATCCGCTGTTTCAGCTGGCATCGCGTGCAGATCCCCTCCTCAAAGCGCTGGTCCTCGGCGCCGCACAGCCGGCAGACGTGGTGTGCGTCCACGTTGGCGCAGTCGGCACACAGCACCCTCGCTGGATCGAAGGTCGCGGGGCGACGCAGCTCTCCGCAGCGTTCGCAGATCGCCCTGGCGTTCAGATGCCGGCTCATGCAGCGGCCACACATGGGGCCGATCGGGCTGCGCCACGCCGCCCGGCGGTGCTCGCCGCACAGCGCGCAGGGATGGCGCGAGTAGTAGCTCGCCTCGCGGCACAACCTGCAGACCGGCCGCTCGCCCTTCGGGAACAGGCACGGCTTGCGCTCCCCGCATAGCGAGCAGACCGCCAGCGGCCGAAGTCGTTGAGCGCAGGCGGTGCAGATATCCGGCGCCCCGTCGCGTGCCTTGCGCGAGATCGGCTTCACCTTGCCGCAGACCCCGCACCGCCGCGCGCGAGCCTCGTCAAAGCACGCGTGGCACAGGTCACGGGAAGCTTCCGCGGTCCCGCGCACGACGATGTGGCGGACCTGCCCGCAGCCATCGCAGCGCCTGCGCGGACGGCGGTCGCGGAAGCACCCGGCGCACAGTCGTGGCCCGCCGTTGCTGCCGCGAACGCGCAGTTTCCTCAGCTGCCCGCAGCCATCGCAGCGGTCGGTAGGCGCGGCTCGGTCATAGCAGCGAGCGCACATCGGCCAGCCCTCAGGCGTTCGTCCCCTGATGCGACCGGGCTCGTCGCACACCCCGCAACGCTTCCAGCTGCGCGGGTTCGCCGCCCAGCACCGGCCGCACTGGTCCGGCTGATCGCCGTCCGCGCGCTTCTTGATCGCCCTCAGCTCGCCGCACACGCCACAGCGGCGAACGCCGTGACGATCAACGGTTGCGACCATGGCTCTTGACCCGCGCCGGCTTGGGCACGACGTCGGCGTCGACCGCCCGCCCCTGGCGGCGGGGCGCTCGACACGCAGCTCGATCGGCTCGATCAGCTCGTTCGGAGTGCATCCCAAGATGTCGCACAGCGCGACCAGCACTCGCAAGTTCAGCCGCTCGGGCGTTCCGGTCACAAGTCTCCACACCTGCGAGTCCGACAGCGTGACCCCACGCACGCGCAACGCCGCCGCGAGTTCCGGGGAGTTGAACATCCCCTGCTCAGCCATCCGCAACCGCAGATGCCAGGCATAGCCAAGTCGCGATGCCATCAGACTGCTGGCTCCTCGCCGTTGAGCGCTTCGAGCTGCGGAGCGATCGCTGCCTCGAGCGTTCGATGCTTGAAATCGGTGCTCACCGACGTGTAAAGCGCGGTCGTCGACATGTACCGGTGTCCGACCTGCTCCTTGATGAACAACGGGTCAAACCCGTCCTCATGCAGATGGGTGATGTAGCTGCGGCGCAACGCGTGTGGCGTGCACTCGTCCGGCAGGCCCAGCGCGTCGCGGTACTCGCCGAAGCGCTGATCAACATGGCGGCGGCTCACCCGCCCGCCGCGCTCGGTCAGCCACACCGCCGGATGCTCGTCGAAGCCGAACAGCGGCCGGATCTCGACCATGTACTGCTCGATCACCTCGACCGCCCAGTCGAACACACTCAGCACGTTGCGAGGCCGCGGGTTGCCGCCGCGCGCGCCCTTCCCGTGCCGCACCCGTAGCGTCCCGAACTCGCCGAACTGGGCAAGCCGCGGATTGCGATGAAAGTCGCAGACATCCAGGCCGACGAGCTCCGCGCGGCGCAGCCCCCACGCTTAGCAGACCTTGAACAGGGCGCAGTCGCGCAACGCCGCCAACGCGCCCTTGCGCCGCAACGCGCGGCGGCCCCGGACCTGCTCGTCGCAGAAGTCAAAGAACGCTTGCAACTCGTCGACGGTCATCGCCCGCCGGCCCGGGTGGCCCTCCCAATCGTCGACGTGCACGATCAGGTTGCGCTCGTCGAACGGCTGCACCGGTCGGCAGCCGAACTGCCGCTCGCATACAGCCGCCCACGGGTACCGAGCGTCCGTCAGGTAGTCCAAGAACGTGCGGATCCGCGACTGGTAGTTGCGAAGCGTCGACGCCCGGCACGGCCGCGGCGCCGACGCCAAATCACAGACGAACTCCTCCACCTGCAGCGCCCGCCACTGCCACGGCCACAGCTGCGCGTGATCACACAACCGGCGAACCACACGCACGCCGGCCTCGACCGTATTCGTCTTGTTGCCCCGGCTTCGCTGCTGCGCCCGCCACCCAGCCAGGACCGCCTCGAACATCGCGTCCTCCATCCGCAACGGTCGTACCCCAAAGCCAAACAGACGGTCCAACACGCCGTCCACCTCGTCGAGCCCGTAGCCCGCTCGAGGCTCAAACGATGGGGCGCGCTCCTCTCGCATCGAGCGAGACCATCTCGCGTCCAATGCAAGCCGTCAACGAACCGGGCGCGTCATCCCGCTATCTGCGACGAAAACCCGCCGCGATCGCGCCACACGCGATCCTCCGCCATCGCTGGAAGTCCGCTGCTTGCACACGCCCGGGCTCGCATCCAATGCGATAACGCTCGCTTCACTGGCGCAGATGCGAGCCGCCGACAAAGCGAAACCACTCACCGCAAAGATGGCACTGCACGCGATCCTCGTCAGGATCGTAGGCAGCTCACCAAGCCGCCCGAAGTACGGCGTTCCATCCTCCAACCGCGGCACGCTGCTGGCCGCGACAGTCACGGGCTGCTCCTGGGCAACGGAAACCGTGCCGTTAGCGAACGTACTCTCATATATCAACCAAGGGTCAATCAGCGCGCCAGCTTACCCGCCAGCAGATCCACTGCAACAACACGCCACGCGACTCCACGCCGCCCGCACCCACCTACTCGACGCCGCCTACCACCGGCACCCAGAACAGTTCGTCCGCAAGCCGCCAGCCCCGCCGGACCTGCCGACCGCGGCGTGGATCAACAAGCCAAGGAGGCCGCCGCCGCTCACTAATTTCGAACGCGACGCGTCTCACCGAGCTTGACAGGCTCCGCTACCCCGGAATGGTCGCGCTTTGGAACCAAAGCGCGACCATATGATGCGCGCAGGTGGCGAGCGTGCACAAACGCGACTATTTGGCATTGGGCGCTGGTGCTTTGCGGGCTCTACTCCTCGACGCACTGGCGCTCGCACGACAGTGCGACCAGGTAGAAGACGAACAGATGTCCGATGCTCTGCGAGAGCGCCTCGGGTACCAGCATCCGGTCCTCCGAGGTCGCGGCGATGGCGTCCGTGAGCGCCAAGGTCGATTGGCGCATCTGGTCGATGAGGACGGGCTCGTCATGCTCGCGGGCAAGCTCGACGGCGGCGAGAAGTAGCGCACCGTCGATCCAGGCGTCGATCTCGTAGCCGAGGTCGCGGCTATGCGTCTCGAGCGCCCGGTGAGCGAGCCGCAGCCCGCCGCCGGCGACGTCGTGGGCTGCGCATAACACGACCGGATCGTCGGCGGTCGCATCAATGTGCATCAGCTGAGCGATCATCGCGAGATCCGGTAGGCGCAGAGTGGCGAGTGCCAGCAGACGCAGCGTGCCGTATAGGCGTTCCACTTCGGGCATGCAGCCGGCGTTGGTGGCTCCGCGAGCGAGCGCAACGCCGTAGGCCTTGCGCAGCTGCGCGTCGGAGGCTTGGGCGGCCTCGTGGACGGCCTGGTCGATGTTCATGTGACGCTCCTTTCGACTGGGTCCTGGAGATCAAGTACCGGGTCGAGCGCCAAAAGCCCCTCGTTCGAATCCAAAAATCTGCCAGCCGGCGAACGGCAGCGCGCTTAGCAAGCTTGCACCGGCGACCGCGATGCGTGGCTAGGGCGAGCTCGCGATGGATCAGATCGCCCAGGCCGTGAACGTGGGCCGCGCGCGCACCCGCCCGGCCCGGGCTACGCGAAGCGCTCGCAGCCTGTCACGACGGAGACACCCTCGTCGTGACCAAGCTCGACCGCCTCGCCCGCTCCTCTCCCCGACGCCCGCGACATCGCCGACGAGCTCACCGCCCGCCAGGTCAAGCTCAGCCTCGGCGGATCGGTCCACGACCCGACCGACCCCGTCGGGCGGCTGCTGTTCAACGTCCTGGCGATGATCGCCGAATTCGAAGCCGACCTCATCCGCATGAGGACCCGTGAGGGCATGAAGGTCGCCCGCGCCAAGGGCCGACTACGTGGCAAGCAGCCGAAGCTCAGCCCCCGCCAGTAGGCCCACCTCGTCACGCTCCACAACGCCGGAACCCATGCCAGCGCCGAGCTGGCCGAACTGTTCTCGGTCGCCCGCTCGACGGTCTACCGGGCGATCCAGCGGGCAAGCTGACGGGGCGGCCACCCTGCCGTCACGCTACTTGGCGGCTGCTGCCACGTTCCTTAACGGCACCCCCCGTTGCGGAGAGACACGTGGCGGCGGCCGTGCCGCCTCGTTGCCACCCAGCATCTCACTCCCCCCCGACCGCCGCCCAGATCCATCGCGAACCGGGACAACCTCCGCACCGGTCAAGTTGAGTGTCGTGCGCGTCGACGGTGTAACCGCGACAGGCCCGCAGGCACGGAAGGCACCTGACGTGCGACGATCACGACGCCTCCGCGGCGCCCGGACCGTGGCGGCGCCGCGCACGCTGGACATCATCCGATCCGCGATGACCCGGTCGCCGCGGTGCTCTCGCGGCGTGCCGACCGAGTCACCATTCGACGGCTCACACAGACCGCTGCAGCCCTCGACAGGGAGCCGCCTGGCTGGCTTCTCCCTTCACGCGGAACCACACCTCTTCGTCCCCGGCCGGGTGAGCCCGGTCGGCGGGCTCCCTTGACTTGCCGCGGTGATTGAGCGTAGCTGGGCCGTATGCGGAGCTTCCGAGCGGGACCGTCACGTTTCTGTGCACCGAGATCGAGGGTTCGACGCGGCTGTTGACGCGACTATGCGGCCGCTGCGCCGAGGTGCTTGCCGAGCACTCAGCGCGTGCCTCGAGCGGCATTCGACGAGTACGACGGTCGCGAGGTTCACACCGGGGGTGACGGCTTCGTCGTCCTTCGCGCGAGGAGCCGGGATCGTTCGCCGCCTCCGGGGTGACGCTAAGGCTAAGCGTTGGTCCAGGTCGGCGGGCGCTTCTCCAGAAACGCGCAGATCCCCTCTTGCGCGTCGGCCGCCATCGAGTTCATCGTCATCACCGACTTCGTGAGGTCATATGCGCGGTGCTCGTCGAGCTCTATCTGGCTGTAGAACGCTTCCTTGCCGATCCCAACGATCAGGGGGCTGGAGCGAGATATCGCGGCCACCAACTCATCGACGGTTGCATCGAGCTCTGGTGTGGGCACCACACGGTTCACAAGACCCCAGTCGAGCGCGGTGGCGGCGGAGATCGGCTCGCCTGTCAGCAGCATCTCCAGCGCACGCTTGCGCCCTACCGCCCGTGACAATGGAACCATCGGCGTCGAGCAGAACAGTCCGATCTTCACCCCGGGAGTGGCGAACCGCGCGCCATCGGCAGCCACTGCGAGATCGCACGCGGCTACGAGCTGACAGCCCGCCGCGGTCGCGATCCCGTGGACCTTGGCGATGACTGGCTGTGGTACCCGGTGGATCGTCTCCATTAGCTCGGTGCAAATGTCGAACACGCGCTGGTAGAACGGCAGATCGCGCTGGACCATCTCGCTCAGGTCGTGGCCTGCCGAGAAAGCGACGCCGGCGCCCTCGATCACGATCGCCCGAACATCGGAACGCGCGCCAAGGCTCGTCAGGACGCCAACCAGCTCCTGCATCAGCTCGAGCGACAGCGCGTTGCGCCTCTCCGGCCGGTTAAGCGTCACCCGGGCCGCCGCGCCGTCAGCGTCGACCTCCACCGTTCGCAGCTCGACGCCGCTTGCAACGCTCGCCATGATGTCATTAGCGTAGCGCCTTCATGCAGGAGCTTCGCCGCTCTTGGGCCCTCTGCTCCCGAAGCTGTCCTGAGAGGACGTGTAGGGTCGCGCGCTTCTGTCGAGCGGGGGAGCGGTGTGAGGAGCGTGGTCGCCGTCCTACTGCTGCCGTGCGCGAACACGTCGTCGATCAGCGCCACCGGCTCCGGGTCTGGCGTCGCGGTAGAGCGGGTGGTAGGCGGCAAATCGCGCCGAGCACGTCACGGCGGCTGAGCGGTTGCACGCCCACGCGGCGGTAGATGCGGCTGGGCAGCATCGGCTCGCGCGTGAGCATCCTCCACGTGCCGCTCGACCAAGCGGCGGATCACGGCGAAGCGATCCAGCCGCGTCGCGCGGCCGTTGAGCGCCTCCGATGACAGCGGTTATGACGCCAACGGCTGCCCTCGTTGCCGGTGTCCGCAGCCGTCGACGATCGCCTGCGACACGCTCGCGCCGGACCTGGGCCGACCTATCACCGCGGGGGGAAACCATTGTCCGGATCGACGCCGACCGCTGTGGTCGCGGACTCCCTCGCGCTGCCCGCCTCCCCGAGCCGCACGGTGAGCCCCATCTTCTCGAGCATACGTCTCATACCGTCGCCCATGTGATGAGCGACCACGACTTCGACCTCGTGGTCGCGCAGGAAACGCGCAACGCGGGCATGGTGCGAGCCCTCACTGCCGGAGTCGTGGAGGCTGTCCCAGCCGACGTCGAACTCCTGCCAGTCCTCGATTCCGGCTTCGCCTACCGTCGCGATCACGACCCGATCCGCCCGCCCCCAGCGGGGGTCGACTAGACCTTCCGGGGTGACGGGAACGCAGACGATCATCTTCCAGCGGGGGTCCCTGCTTTCGGTATCGTCGACCACGCGCTGATGCTACCGGCCACCGGCTTCGGTTTCGGCGCTGGTCGGTCGCGAGACGAAGGGCAGCTGTGCCCCGCGCGAGACCAGTGTTTGGGTGTAGGAACGGCGGCTCGAAGCCGCCAGATCAGCACGCGCGAGAAACGCCTCGATCGCGACGCCCAACGTCTCCAACGGCTGCTCTCTGGCCATCACCGACCCCCCTCCCCTGAGTGTCTGGGCGGTGCAGCGGCGCATCAAGGCATGGCGCGGCTCAGCGACGTGGCGCTCGGCCCGATTCATCGCGGCCCGCGAGCTTCGCCGGCTGCTGGTCGGCGCCGGAGCGGTTCGGGTGCGTACCCGACATGCGCTGTACCTGCTGCCCGTCGACTGGACGCCGCTCACCGCTCGGGCTGATCTGGTCGAGCGGCTGGCCCGGCCGCTTGGGCCGGTTGGGGCCGCGTTCGTCCTCGCGCGCGCGGAGGCGCCCTCCTCCTGACCTCTTGCGGCCGGCGGTCAGCTGACCGGGCAGGCGTTGGAGACGGTCGCCACGAGGACGAGCCGGCGATCTGCGCCGGCCGCTGCGAGCATCTCCGACAAGCCGGCGAACACTGCGTCGAGCGGGCCGCTGACCATGCTGCTCATTGGGCCGGCCTCCACGTCGAGCCCGCGATCTCGCAACGCCGAGAGCGCGGCCTCGATCGCCGGGCCGAGGTGCTCGACACCGAGCTGATAGAGCGAGAACTGGCAGCTGACGTGCATGAGGCCTCCGTGTGTCGGCAAGGTAGACCGACAAGCCTGGCAGCGACCGGCGCGTCTACTCGGCGAGCAGCGCGACCTCGAGCGTCTCGTCGAGGCTGCTCTCAAGGCGTTCGGTGGCACCGTGCTCGCGCTGGCTGAAGCGCCGGGCGAGCTCGGCTGTGTCCCGGTCGCCCGAGCGGAGCGCAGCCTGCTCGAGCAGGCCGTAGGTCGCGCTCGCGAGGTGATCGGCGGCGATGACGTCCCGGACGTCGCGGATCACCTTGTAGCTGCGGATGCTCTCGACCAGCGCAGTGGCGCGGGCCGCGGCGAAGGTCTCCCAAGGATGCGCCTCAAGCGGTTCAGCGCCGACGTCGCGGATGCGGCGCCTCAGCTTCTCCAGACGGTCATCGGTGGCGGCGCGCTCCTCGTCGACGAGGTTGAGCAGCCGTGGGAGTCCGGCGTCCTCGGAGCCCGAGGCGATGCCGGCCGCGTTCTCGTGCGACGACGTGAGCGTTAGCAGGCTCGCGCGCATCTCCTCCATCTCGCGGGCTTGCTCGAGCAGCTCGGCGGTGACGCGCCCGTGGTTCACGCCGGTCATGCGCTCGGTCAGCTCCAGCACGGCCTCCCACGAGTCCTTCCATGCGCTGACGATCCCGTGCGCATCAGAGCGACAGCGCGCCATCAGCTGCTCACTCTCGCTATCGCCGATCGTCCGCGCGAGACGCTCTCCGATCGTGTATGAGGTGGCGGCGAGCTGCGCCAGCGCGAACCCGTGACGAGCGCTCGTGGCGCAATTGGGGTCGAGGAGGCGCTCGAACAGCCACGCCGCGACGACGGCCTCGTCGTCGGTGAGCCGCGAGGGCTCGTGACCGAGTGCGCGAAGGCGCTCATCGAGCAGCCGCTCGTGTGCGGCGGCCAGCTCGCGCTGACGCTCGATGATGCCCTTCAGCGCACGCGCCTCCTCGCCGCCGGGAGCGTCCGCCAAGCGCCGGATGCAGCCGGCGAGGAAGCGCTGGGCGCCCCGCGCCTGGGCGTGCGCGTCCCGCAGGGTCGCCGTGAGCGCCGACGTGACGCGACCGGGAGCGACCTCGTCCCCGAGATGCAGCGTCGACTCAGCGGCGGATCGCAGGCCCTGCGGGCCGGGTCGCATCAGCCAATACATGTAGATGACGAGGCCAACCAGCAGCGCTACTTCGAGCACCACAGCGACCGGCACGATCTGCCAGGTGCTCGTCGCCAGCGCGACGATCGCGGCAACGACCACGAGCACCGACGTGACGATCGCCAGCAGGAGCCCGACCGATCTGAACGGCCACTGATCTCCAGACATGTCAGCGGCCTCCGCCCGACGAGACCACGACCCGCGCAACGGGGATGTCGAGCTCCGCACGAGCGCGCTCGAACTCGAGCTGCTCGGCCCACCGCGTCGCGCGCGAGCCGTCTGTGACGATGAGCATCGCCTCAGCGCCGAAGTCGCGCAGCTCGTCGGCGATCGCGGTGACGGGCTCGTCCGGGCCTACCTCTCCGCGGGCCTCGAAGCCATGCGAGCCAGCCGAAACGGTCCCCCCGTAGTGGTTGCTTACCCACACCGCGCGGTCGCCGCCACCGGTCCCCCTCCAAGCGCGCCGCCTCCAGCACTTCCGCTTCGCCAAGCCCAAAGCAGAGGAGCCGAGCACGCCGCCTGGATCACTTCTGCCGGCGGTCCAGGGCAGCAGCGTGTCGGGCTGTCGTCGGGCACCGATGCAGTCGCTTCTCTCACGAGGGCGTCGGTCGTGGCGGCGAAACACGGGACGCACGGAGTGCTGAGGCACACCACGCAGGTCAACAGCCGCTATCGGGCCGTGTAGCCGCCGTCGATGACGAGCTCGGACCCGGTGACCCACTTAGCCTGGTCGGAGGCGAGGTAGACCGCGCCCCAGGCGATGTCGTCCGGCTCGCCCGTGCCGCCAAGCGGATGCAGGGCGTCCAGCATCACGCGGGCTTCCTCCTGGTCGAGCCCCGCATCGTGCACATAGCGGTGTACCATAGAGGTCCAGATGAAGCCGGGGTGGACGGAGTTGACCCGGATTCTGTCGGGGGCGTAGATGAGCGCGTCCGTCTTGCTCATCAACCGGACAGCGCCCTTCGATGCGTGGTACGGCGGGAGGTCCGCGCCGCCCACGAGACCGTAGATCGACGAGATGTTGATGATGCTGCCGCCTCCCGCCTGCTTGAGGTGCGGAATCGTGTGCTTCGTGCACAGGAACACGCCTGTGACGTTCAAGGTCATCACCTGATCCCACTCCTTGAGCGTGAGCTCGTGGGTGGGCTTGTTGGCACCCTCAATGCCAGCGTTGTTGACGAGGATGTCGACGCGTCCAAACTGCGTCGCGATGGCGGCAATGGTCGACGACACCTCGTCCTCGCGTGTCACGTCGCAAGCGAAGAAGGACGCCTGACCCCCAGTGGAGGTCAGCTTGTCCGCGACCTTCGCTGCGCCATCCTTGTCACGGTCGAGCACACCGACACCGGCGCCCTCCTCGGCCATGCGGGTGGCGATGGCCTCCCCGAGCCCGTTGGCAGCGCCGGTGATGATCGCGATCTTGCCGGTCAGGCGTCCCATTGATCGTCACTCCTTCGGATAGTCTGGTCGATCGCGACCGTACCTGCACCCGCGGGGTGGCGCATCGGGTGAACCCCGCAGCGTCCGCTGTGGTTTCCCACAGCGCTGAGAAGTCAAGTCTTTTCTAGTGGTGTAACGGGTTGAGCTCGTCGGTGGGGGTGGCGTCCCAGGCCGGTCGGAGGATGGTCATCTCCTCGCTGCTTCGTTCGCTTAAGGGAATACGCGCGTGTCGGCGCGAGGCCGAGGCCGAGGGGCGAGGCGTTGGCCGAGCCCCGAGGGCGAGGGTGAGCGCCGACACGCGCGTGCGCGCCTTCTGGTGGGGGTCCTATCCCAGAGAGGGGACATCGCACCCGTTGACACGGAGCCGGCGATCACTCCGCAGCCCAGCCGCGCGAGCCACACTCTGCCCCCGGGACAGGAACCCGCGAGGAGCTTGGGCGCACTCACGGCGAGCTCGTCGTCGAAGCCGGTGTCGGGCAGAGGCGTAGTCTGCTCGTTGGATGGCAGGCTCGCCGACCCCGATCTGAGGTTGCGGATGGCGCATGAGTGAGTTCACGATGGTCGCCCCGAAGCGCGTCAAAGCGGCCGGCACAGCGCGCTGCACGCGTCGCGCAGCCTGCAGCGAGACGGGGTAAAGGCGTGAACGACCGGGTCGTCATCGATCGGCGCTTCAATGGCCCGCCGAACTCCGCGAATGGGGGCTACACGTGTGGTCTGGCGGGCACGGCGGTCAAGGCGCCCGCGGTACGCGTGTCGCTGCTCAAGCCGCCACCGTTGGACGTGCCGCTACTCCGCCAGCGCGCGGACGACGGCTCTGTGTCGCTGCTGCGCGGCGACGACGTCATCGCCACGGCCGTGCCGGGCGCCGTAGAGGCGCAGGCCCCGCCCGCGCCGACGGTCGAGCAGGCCGAGATCGCGACGCTCAGGTACGTGGGCTTCGCGCACCACCGCTTCCCGACCTGCTTCGTCTGCGGGACCGCACGCGAGGACGGCCTGCGGATTTACGCCGGTCAGGTCGGGGACAGCCCGCTGATCGCCTCCCCGTGGACGCCGGAGTCCGACGATCCCCTGTTTGTGTGGGCAGTGCTCGACTGCCCAAGCGCGTACGCGATCGAATCTGTCGACCACCGCGCTCAGATCGTTGTCCTCGCCTCGCTCACCGTCGAGCTCCGTGAGCGCCCGCGCGCCGGGGAGCGACACGTCGTCGCCGCGTGGCCGATCAGCAGCAACGGCCGGAAGCACCACTCGGCTTCTGCTCTCTACGACGCGACGGGACGCGTCCTCGCGGTCGCCGACTCACTCTGGATCGAGCTACGAGACCCCGCCGCGTTCGGCGGCTGAGCCGCTCGATTCCCCTACCGATTGTGCTCTCGCGGCTAGGTCGGTGGCGAGCGCCTCGCGTCGGGCTTCCTTGGTCAGGATCTCCACGGCCCGCTCGTAGGGAGCCTCGGCTTGTAGGGCCCGAGGCGCCGTACCGACTGAGCGCAGGTTCGCGCCGTCGTCATGCCGGGGCGATGTCCAGATGGCGAGCGAGGAACTCCTTTTGCTCGTCGTGCATGTTGTCGGGGAGGACTGTGAACCATGCGCAGTCAGATCGGAGCTCGCGCTCGTCGGGCAGATCGTCGCGCAACGCGAGCAGGACGCCTCGATCGTCTGAAGCGATCACGAGCTCGACGGTGAGGCGCGGAACCCGGCTGAAGATGTGGTCGAACTCCTCCTGGGGCAGCGGCCCTCTCATTTCGGTTGGGTCCGTTCGATCGGCAGCCCCGCTTCCTTCCTGGTGGGCCAGCCGCCTGTGACCTGCGCCTCGCACCGCCGTGAACCATGAGCGATTTGCATGCTGGCAAAGGTAGATCGTGTCCGGACCGCCGGGCCAGGCGATGTGCCGCGCGAGCGAAAACGCGCGGCGCGCG
Organism: uncultured Solirubrobacterales bacterium; assembly: GCA_963836065.1. Taxonomy (GTDB): domain Bacteria; phylum Actinomycetota; class Thermoleophilia; order Solirubrobacterales; family Solirubrobacteraceae; genus Palsa-465. The sequence goes on along the minus strand of CAWIII010000017.1, from coordinate 120,839 downwards.
TGGCGGCCATCCGGTCGCGGCGGCGCTCGAGCTCTGTGCGCAGGTCCAGCAGTCGCGCTCGGCCGCGCCCGACCAAGTTCCCAAGCCTGCTCTGGCGCGACGCCGCGGACGCTTTAGACTGTGATTGCTCACACCTGATCTAGGCGAGGGCACGTCCGACGAGTTCCCGCCGCCGATGGTCGACACGCGCTCGAGGAACTTCCTGAACGCTTGCCCTGGAGGAAGCCGCTCACGGCTAGCTGAAGTACCACTACCGGTAGGGACGCGCCCGTGGCTCGGTTGCTTCTCGGCGTGAGCGGCGGGATCGCGGCCTATAAGGCGCTCGAGACGGCGCGGCTCGCGGTCACGTCCGGTCACGCCGTCCGCGTGATCCAGACACCGGCCGGCCAGCGATTCGTCGGCAAGGCGTCATTCGAGGCGATCACCGGCGCGCCGGTCCTGACCAGCGAGTTCGAGGCCGACCCCGCACGGGGGTCATACCCGGGCGAGCGGCTGCCCGCGCGCGCCCCGATCGGTCACCTCGCGCTCGTGGATGACCCACGAGAGCCGGTTGTAGGAGAGCGCTGGGACGCTGGGTTGGGCGACCTCGGTCAGGCTGATGTTGCATGCCTCGGCAATCAGCACGGCGCAGACGCTGATGTGGAGGTCTTTGGCGCGGGCGCGGCCTTCGCTGAGGTGGGTGAACGCGTCGGCGAAGCCGGTCCAGCGGCAGACTTCCAGGAGCACTTCGGAGAACGCGACGCGATCGGGCAGCATCCCGGTGGTGGTCGCGCGGAGCGCGGTCAGCTGTTCGGGTTGATCGAGCGCTTCGAGTTTGCTGAGGTCGGGTCGGTCGTCGCCGGCGATCTCGGCGATCTCGGCGATCTCGAGCGCGAGGTTGGCGTCGAGCTGCTCCGCGGTCTGTCGGTAGGCGCTGTCCAATTTAGCGCCGAGCTGCTCGAGCGCTCGCTGCGGCGCGGCATCGAGGTTCAGTCCGGCGCAGATCTCCGGGCGCGCCGCGGTCCACGCGGGTCCCTGGAGCAGCTTCGCTCTCGGGTCGGTGAAACGGCCGGAGCGGGAAACGAACACGTCGCGTCGGTTCAGCGCCGCCTGGAGCGCTTCCAGCACGCAGAAGGCGTATGCGCGCCGGTCGACCTCGTTCTCCCCGAGCTGCGGGTTCGCCAGCACGAGTCGGCGCCACCGGCCGCTGACGACCTTCAGCGACACCGTGGCGGCGCTGACGCGGCCCGCGCGGCCCTCCAGCGCCCGCAGCGACGCCATCGCCTCGAGGACCGGTCGTCCTCCGGGCGCGGCTTCGAACGAGACGGCATCGAGCAGGATCGGCATGAAGCGCCTGAGGCTCTGGTAGCGACGCAGCAGCTCCTCGCGGAACGCGGCGTCCTGTCCGTCCTGCGGATCGGGCTGCGAGGCGAGGCGGTGCACCGTGTCGGTGGCGAGCTCCAACTCGCTGCGGGGGACGTGGACGGCGATCGCCTTCCACAGCTCCTCGATGCCTCCGGGCGGAGGGTCGAGCAGGACGAGCACGGCGGCCCGTAGCGCGCGGGCGGCTCGGTCGAGTTCCGGGAGCTGCCTGTAGCGGCGGCCCTGGTGTTCGCGGGTGGCCTGGGAGAGCAGCACGTCGGTGACCTGGTCGAGCAGGATCAGCGCGTCGTCGGTCGCGTCGAGCTCCAGCTGCCACAACGCCGCGAGCAGCGTCGCGGTCCGCCTCTGCGGGCTCAAGCGACGCAGCGTCTGCGCTTTCGCGCTCAAGCCGTATCGCGCGAGCGAGCGCAGCCGGCCGGGGGGAACATCGACGGTCAGGTCGCCGACGCCGACCGCGCGGATCGCCGCCAGACGCTCGAACGACTCGGCGACCTCATTCGCGGTCAACTTGCGCGGGCCCGCGCGAAGCTCCTCCCAACGCGAGAGCTGCTCGCCCTCGGGAACGTCCAACAATCCGTCAAAGCGAGGCCCGCGGTACGCGGCGGCGGCTTCGGAGAGCGATCGGTGCAGCCGGGCGGCGGCACGATCGCGCGCCGCGGTGACCGCCCGCGCCAGCACGCTCGCTCCGGGCAACAACACCTTCCCCTCGATCAGGCGAGCGGTCGCGAGATCGAACAGCACACTCGGGCGCTCCGCGGTCGCCCACGCCCGCACATCAAGCCACCCAAGCAGCTCAGCCTGCGCGGAGGCATCCGAGAAGTCGCGGTACCCGTACTCGCGCTGAATCTCCCCAGCGTGCTCGCGGTGCGTCGGATCCCGCCGGCCATACTCCGCCAGGCGGCCCGGATCCTCGACACCGAGCTCCTCGGCGACCCTGCCGGCGACGATCTCCGGCACCTCGGTGGGTCGCGCGAGGAACGTGCCGAGGAACCGCACCGTGCCCAGCTGGACGGCGAACCCGAGTCGGTTGTGATCTCCGCGGCGTCGCGCGATCAGCGCCCGGTCTCGCTCGTCGAAGTGAAAGAACCGCTCAAGCTGAGCCACCGACGGTGCCTCGGCGTAGCGGCCGTAGGTCGTGAGCTGGCCGGGGCTCAGGAAATCGATCGGCACGGCCCCGCCTCACCGCCGGCCATGTGATGCCAGCTCACGACCCAGCGTCTCGATCGACCGCCGGACCTCCGTCTGCAGTGATCGCCGGTTCAGGGCGCGGCGGGAGATGGCGGTACAAGCTCGTGCGCGGGATGCCGGTCTTCTCGATGATCTCAGCGATCGTGCTCCCCGTCTCGCGCAGGATGAGCTGCCCATTCCAGTTTCCCTGGGTCGACCAGCACCGGCCGGCCGACACGACGGCCCTTCGCGGTCGCGACCGCCCGAGCATGCGCGGCGCGCTCCATCGTGTACGTCCGCTCCATCTGACCGAACAGCGCCAGCAACACGACCGCGAGCTGCGCCATCGGATCCTCAGGATTGCTCGAGTCGACCTTGATCGGGTCAGCGAGGTTCCGCACGCCGATCCCGCGCTCGACGAGTTCGTGGATCAAGTTCAAGGTGTCACGGACCGTCCGACCGAGCCGGTCGAGCGTATGCACGACGATCACGTCACTCGCGCGCGCGTAGGCGATGACCGCTCGCAGCCCGGGTCGGTCCGTCGTCGCGCCGGACTTCCTATCGACGTAGATCCGATCGCGCGGGATCCCGACCTGTTCGAGCGCGTCGATCTGCCGATCGAGGTCCTGCTTCACCGTCGACACGCGCGCGTACCCAAGCTCCACACTCCTGACCGTACTGGATGTTCCGATCGAACGTGAGATATGGCACGGTTTTTCGGGACTAACCTCTGGGATGCCCAACGGCCAACATTCACGGAGCAGCGGAAAGCACCGACTGGGCCGTCCCACTTCCAAGGAAACGGGGCAGCCTGCCTGCCGCGAGGACGCTCAGCGCCGGATTTCGTTCCGATGCTCCTCAAGGGCCGCTCCTCCTCGGTGGGTGCGTAGAACCGGCGGCCTGGGATCGGTTGGAGTTGGGTAGGCTCATCCGGTGCGTCGAGCTAGTCAGCGGACCTAGCCGAGCTGGTGGTACCCGTGGTTGCGACCTCGCAGATCGTGTGCGTGAGCAAGATTGCTAAGCACGTAACCACGTGCACGGTTCCCACTCCATCGCTCACACAAATAGAGCAGATCGCCGTGGCACTTGGATCTGTGCTCTTGGGTGCTCTCTTGACCGCGAGCATCGGGTGGCTAGCGCGACGCAGGAGTTTCACCTCTTGACGGCGGCCATGGGAATCTCCCCGTAGGCGGCCATCGAAAGTCCCCACTGATGGCCATCGGATCTCCCCATGGGTGGCCATCGGATCTCCCCACGACGAGCGTTCTGTCCTGAGCGGCCTGTAGCTCCCGGCGCTTCGTCATCGAGGCGCGTCGAGGAGGCGGGCTTGAAGAAAGCAGAGGAAGTCATGGAGATTCTGGAGGCGTTCGATTTGGCTGGTTCGCTGCGGGGAGCGGCGGAGTTGTGCGGGTGTGATCACAAGACGGTCGCGCATTGGGTAGCGGTCCGGGACGCTGCTGGTGGCGGGCTGCCGGTGTCGGTCAGGCCGCGGCCGATGGTCGACCGGTTCGCGGCGAAGGTCGAGGAGTTGGTCGATCGTTCGCGCGGGAAGATCCGGGCGGATAAGGCGCACGAGACGCTGGTCGCGATGGGCTATATGGGGTCGGAGCGAACGACGCGTCGGGCGGTCGCGGACGCGAAGCGCCGCTGGCGGCAGGGGAATGGGCGTCGGTACCGGCCGTGGATCCCGGAGCCGGGGCTGTGGATGCAGTGGGACTATGGCGACGGGCCCGAGGTTGGCGGCCGCTCGACGGTGTTGTTCTGCGCGTGGTTGGCGTGGTCGCGCTTCCGGGTCGTGTTGCCGTTGTGGGACAAGACGATGCCGAGCGTCGTGATGGCGCTTGATCGGACGCTGAGACGGTTCGCGTCCGCGCCGACGTACGCGTTGACCGATAACGAGAAGACCGTGAGCGTGGATCAGGTGTGCGGGATCGCGGTCCGCAACCCGCAGATCGTGTCGGTGGGTCGCCATTACGGGTTGACGGTCGCGACCTGCGTGCCGGCGGATCCTGAGAGCAAGGGCGGGTCAGAAGCGACGGTCAGGATCGCCACGGCGGATCTGGTCCCGACCGACCATAACCTCCGCTCGGCGTATCGGGATTTCGCCGAGCTGGAGTCCGAGTGCGAGCGGTTCTGCGAGCGGGTGAACGCGCGCGAGCACCGGATCACGCGCCGGGCGCCGGTGGTGATGCTCGCCGAGGAGCGCGAGCGGATGCACCCGTTGCCGAAGGTGGCGCACACGGTGTGCTTCGGGCAGACGCGGAAGGTCGACCGGCAGTCGACGATCAGTGTCGGCAGCGCGATCTACTCAGTCCCGAGCTCGCTGGTGGAGGAGCGGGTGTGGGCCAGGGCGCATGGGTCGGAGTTGATCGTGGTGCATGTCGACTCGCCGGAGGGGCCGCGTGAGGTCGCCCGGCACGAGTTGACGACGCCGGGCCGGCCGAGCATCAAGGATGAGCACTATCCGCCCCGCCCGGCGGGCGCGCTGGAGCGTCGCCCACGGGCCCGTTCGCGGGAGGAGGCGGCGTTCTTGGCGCTCGGACCGGGCGGCGAGCAGTGGCTGATCAAGGCGGCCGCGGCGGGCGCGACGCGGGTCAGACGGAAGATGGCTGAGGCGGTCGACCTCGCCAAGCTGCACGGCGCCGAGCAGGTCGAGCATGCGCTGAAGGTATGCGCTGAGGCGGGCCGCTTCAGCGACGGTGACCTGGCCGCGATCCTCGCGCATCAGCGGGCGGGGACGGTGATCCCGTTCCCCGCCCGCGCGTCGGAGGACTCCTCGTTGCAGCGCTCGACTCGCAGCTGGGAGGGGTTCGGGCGATGAGCGGCTATCGATGCGAGGCGGAGGCGTTCGCGGGCCCGGCACGCGAACGGCTGCTCTACGGAGCCCGGCAGCTGTTGGTGCGCGTGCGGCTTCACGACGGGCCGGGCGCCGTCGATGATCACGGCCGGCCGACCAACCTGCCGGACGCGTATACCGATCTGCGGCCCGAGCAGGCGCGCCAGCTCGCGCTGGCGTTGCTGCAGGCGGCCGAGGACGCCGAGCGGCAAACGCTCCAAGCGAACTGGTGGAAGCAGGAGGCCGCGCGATGAGCGATTACCGCGACAGCGTCCACTGCCGGATCGATCCCGAGCAGGTCTGGCAACCAGACGGCGGGCGGCCGGTGCAGGAGATCAGCGTGATCATGACCGACGATCACCGCTTCGACTGCCGGCGGGAGCGCTGCTGGTTGCCGCCGGCGATCTGCACGCTCACACCCAATGAGGCGCGCGAGTTCGCGTCAGAGCTGCTGGAGTTCGCCGCGCAGGCGGATCGGATCGGGCACGGCTATGACCGTCAAGCTACCAGCCCCGCCGCCGCTGCCCGACGAGCTCGACCGGCTGCTCAGACGACTGCGGCTGCCATACGTTCGGCGGGCGGCGCCGGACGTGCTCGCGACCGCCAACTCACAACGCTGGGAACACGCCGAAGTCCTCAGGGTGCTGCTCGCCGAGGAGGCAGCCGGCCGCGACCACGCCACGATCACTACCCGCAGGCGCGCTTCCGGGCTGCCCGCCGGCAAGACGTTCGATGCGTGGGAACCCCAGGCGTCGGCGATCCCGAAACCCACCCAGCAAGCGCTGCGCACGCTCGAATGGATCGACCGCGCGGAGGTGCTGTGCGTTTGCGGGCCCAGCGGCACCGGCAAGAGCCACTTCGTCGAGGCGCTCGGGCATTTGGCGATCGACAAGGGCAAGACCGTCGCGTGGCACACGCTCGAGACGCTCGCGGTCCTGTTCCGCCGCCACCGCGCCGATGACAGCGTCAGCAAAGCGATCAGCAAGCTGATCCGCGCCGATCTGATCATCGTCGATGACGTCGGGCTGTTGCCGGTCTCGGCCGACGCGGCCGAGGCGCTGTTCCGAGTCGTTGACGCCGCCTATGAGAAACGATCGCTCGCGATCTCGTCGAACATTCACCCTTCCGGGTTTGACGAGCTGATGCCCAAGACGCTCGCGACCGCGACGGTCGAGCGGCTGCTGCATCACGCGCACGTGCTGATCACCGACGGCACCGACAGCTACCGACTCGCCCAGGCGACCGCCGGCAAGGGGGTGAGGCCCCTGACCTGAGACGGACTTTAAGCGACCATCGCCGCGGCGCCTCGCCCTCCCGGCTCGGCCCCCGCGACGACGGTCGCTCTCCCACCCGGTCGTGGGGAGAACTCATGGCCACCAGCGGGGAGAAAAGATGGCCGCCGGTGGGGAGAACCGATGGCCGTACTTGGGGAGAAACCGATGGCCATTGACACCTCTCGCATGGGGTCCCTGGTTGGCGAGATCGATCGGGTCGGTCTGGAGGCAACGAATCGACGGCAGCCGCCGGCAGTGGGCGGTTTGGTCCAGTCCGCTGCGTTGTCTACTCCCGTCTGGCAGCAGGTCATTGGCTCAGGAGATCTCAGCCGCCTAAGCTCGCCGGATGCGGCCACCCTCTACGAGCTATATCGCAGTACTGAGGCTGCCAACTATCTGGCTGCACAGGTGCCTATGTACCTGCAGACAGCGAACCTATCGACCGATGCCGACGTGCAAGCGGCTTTTCAAGCCGAAGCCCGCCGATTTTCTACAGAGGGGCTCGACGAGATCATCGCAGCCGTCCCTCCCGCTCGCGCGGTTGCTGAGCGTCGTTCCAGTTGGTGGGCGAGAAAATGATGTGGTGGGCGCGCATTGACCGAGTGGATGAAGTCTTGGAGATGAGATCGCTCATTCCGAGTGGCGGCTGCTTGGTGTACGAGGGGACTGCGTCGTCTGGTAGGGAACAGATGGCCAATCTTGCCGAGGAGTTCCTGAACAGCTTCGGCTACACGGTCGTTCGAGTTAGCACCCTGAGTCAACCGCCAGGACTCAAACCTCCTCTGCGCGCGGTTTGGCAAACGCTCGTAGGCCCCTTGGCGCGAGGACAGATCGCACCCTGGACCCTGGCTGCGGCCAGCTTGACGCCACGCCGCTGCGTGGAGGAGATCGTCAGTCTGGCAGGAACTCAGGCGAGGACCGCCATCCTGCTTGAAGCCGTCGATGCCGCCGGCACCATTCCGTCTCACGAGATCCGGCTATTGGACGAGCTTGCCGCTCAAACGCGTTGGCCGGTCGTAGCGACGAGCCACGCCGAAGCCGACTCCGAGTGGTCACAATTGAGTCGGGGAGGGTCGATCCCTCTAGGAGGCTTCGGTGCCGAAGACCTGACTCGATGCTTGCGCAGCGCGCCGGAATGTGCCGATAGGACGGTTGACGAGATCGACGAGCGCGTATCCTTGATCGTGGCGAACAGAGCCGGGCCCGTCCGGCCCACTGAGGCATACGCGCTGCTGGAAGACTGGATCTAGGCGTGAGCGAACTGCTGACAGAGGCCATTGAAACTGCACGCGAGCAGCACGAAAGCGTGGAGGCTCTCGTGCTCCTGCGCACGGCGAACGAGGAGCTGCGCCGTGCCGCGTGCTTACTTTCGATCACGGTCGGGCTCGCGGAAGAGGATCTCGCCGACCTCCTCGCTCGCCTCTGGCCTGCGTCAGGCGACGTTCGGGATGCGGTCGCGACGCTTTCGACCCGCTCAATTGTGCAGCGGGCCGAAGGCAAGCTTCACGTCATCGAAGCCGCCCGCAGCGCACTGGCTCGGCAATTCGCCCGTGAGGAGCCGGAGGTCTTCGTCAACGCTCACAAGCTATTGGCTGCGATGGAGGAGAGCCGGGATTCCGAAGACGACCCGTACGCGTCGTGGTTTACGCGCGGACGGGTTGCGTTCTACCTAGCGGGCACCAAGCCGGATCTAGCAGCTGCGGAGTTCGGGAAGCTTTTTGCCGCTGCGCCGGCGACCGATCGGGCGGCGTGCCGAATCTGGATCAGCTCCTTGGTACTCCGCCAAGAGCCGCTGCTTTCCGATCACGCGCGGGAGGTTGGTTTCTTCCGAGCGTTTCGTCAATACAAGATGGGCGACTGGACCGGGGCGCATCAGGGCTTTGAGGTCGTGATCGAAAGTAGAGGTGACGACGTCTACCGAGCGATGGCGCTCCTACAGCTCGGAATTCTCCTTCGAACACGCGATCCTGCGCGCGGCATCGAGCTATTGGACGAGAGTGTCGCGCTGAGTAGTCGTCTGCACGTCTTCGAGAATGAGCTGATGGCCCGCACGTCTCGCCTGTGGGCGTACATTGATCGCGGAGACCTCCTTCGATCTCGGACGGACTACGAGAGGGCTTGGGAGGAGGGGCAGCAGACACTGGAGTGGGCGGCCCTTGAGCGAAACCTAGATCCGATGCTCAGGGCTGGGACCGTCTACTCGGCCACCGTAGCCGAATGGCTTTGGCGCTCGGATAATCGGCGAGTCGATGTTGATGAGGAAGTCGTCCAGCGCCTTGTGCGAGAGTTCGACTGGGTCTATGGAACCGCCATATCGGAGTACGAACTCGACTTAGCAGTGAGCGCCGCCAATCAGGCCGCAGAGATCCTGGTCGCCACTGGCAGCTATTCCAGTGCGCTCAACCGGATCGAGAAGGTCGTCGCGCGGATCGAGAGAGTCGACATGCCCCCCAAGCGGATATCGCATCTCGTGCGGACGACGGACTCGATTCTTCTGGCAAGCAAAGCCGAAGGCGATCGTGTTCGTGCACGACTCCTGCTTGACCATCTCGAAGAGATGCGTTCGCAGCGCTCCTCGAACAAGCGGATCTCGAAGATCGCGTTCACCGTCGAGACGGTCACCGGCCGGCTGATCATGTCCTACGCGGCTACCAAGTCGAACTAGCGAGCGCCGCGCGCTAGGCGCCCGGCCGCCCGCGCACGCATCACGGCGCTGTGCTCCCGAGGGCTGTCCCCCAGCTCTCGTCAGTCGCCGCGAGGAGGTTGTCCGGATCGTCGTGGAACTTCGGTGACGATCCTCACGGGTTGACAGTCACACACGGTAACGGGCTGGTGAGTCTCCTGGCGGTCGCGGTTGTTGTTGGCAACGAAGAGGGCGTGGCGCTCGATCGCGATCACGAGCTTGGCGAGATCCTTGTAGCCGATGATCCTGCGGAACTGCTGTTCGGCGACGAGCATGCCGGCGGCGGTCCAGCGCTTGCGCATGTCACCTTGCTGCCAGCGTTTCACGTTGCGCTGCGTGTAGCGGACGATCTCGATCATCGACTCGCACGGGTTCGTCGAGGACAATGTCTTGGCGAGTTGCCCGTCGATCCCGAGCTGCATCAGCGTCAGCGTGTCGTCCATCCCTTCGCGTAGCGACCCGGCGGCGTCCGGCCAGGTGTGCTCCAGCTCTGAGGCGAGCAACTCGAGCCGCTCACGAGCGAGGTGATGGTCAGTGAGCGCCCACGCGCCGCGGATCCGAACGAGGATCTGCGGGCGGTCGCGCTCGGGCAGCAGATCGGTGACATTCCGCTCCTTGTGACGGTGACAGCGATGCACGAGCGCGTGCTCGCCGAACACGTCCTTGATCGCCTTGCGCAGCGCCTTGCCGCCGTCGATCACGAACAGGATCGCCTGGTCGGGATCAAGGCCGCGATCGACGAGGTCGGCGAGCAGCATCGAGACCAGCGTCGCGTTCTCCGTGCTCCCTTCCCAGAGCCCGAGCGGGATCTTCACACCCTCGGTTGAGATCCCGAGCGCGACGACGTGCGTGCGCTCGGCGATCTCGAGCCCGTCGAGCATCATCACCGCCAGGCGCATGTCGTCCAGCCGGCGACCCATCAGCTCACCCAACGCGGTGCGGGTCCGGTCGATGAACAGCTCTGACACCGTTGACTTCGATGTCGAGCTCGCTTCCTGCTCGACGTCCTCGCCGACCGGCTCGCCGACGACCGCGTACTTGCGGGTCGAGACACCGGCGAGCATGGCGGTCCATCACTGCCCGCGTGAGTGGGTCACGATCAGCGAAGTACTCGTAGCTGGCAACGGGCAACTCGTGCTCGTCGTCGGCCGTCCGGATCCGCGGGCGGTTGACCGCAACGCGGCGGCCGCCGAGCGTCATCGACCCGTCCTCGTGGCCGTGACGCTTCGCCGTCCGATCCCGGTTGTGCTTGTGCTTCGGGCCGACGACCTCGTCGACTTCGCGCTCCATCAGCTGATGCACGACGCTGAGACCAAGACCGACACTCAGCGCGAGCAATCCCTCCCTCGCTGCCCCGACGAGTTCGCCGAGTGCCTCCTGAATCTCCGCAGGCAGCGGCAACTCCGACGCCTCCTCGATCGTGACGACCTTCGAGCCGGATACCTTCTTCATGGCGGTCCTCCTGTCCCTGACGGACTTGGTTTGGCGACCACGAACGCTCCCAACAGGAGCGGACGGGGCCGGGAGGACCGCCTCAAACTTCTACGAACTTCCGGACAACCTCCTCTTCGTCGACGAGCCAGGCAAGCACGAAGTTCGTCTTGATCAGCCGGCCGTATTCCTGCAGCGCTCGGGCGAGCGGGTTGCGGCGGCTGCCGGCCTGCAGGCGGGTGAGCAGCAGCGACGCGGGGGCCCATCCGTGTTGCAGTGATGCGGCGAGGCGAAGTAGCTCATCCCAGTAGGGCGTGATGAGCTCCGGCCTGAGCTTGTGCTTGAGCAGCTCGTCGATGTCGGTGGATGGCGAGGTGCCGTATCGGTAGAGGCGCTGGCGGTCGAGGTCGCGGATCCTGGGCGCGAATCGCAGGCCGAGAAGATCGAAGGTGCCGAAGATCATCTCAATTCTTATGTGGACAGTTGGTTGCGTGGGGCCAGCGGGATGCCTGGGCGCGCCGGGCGGGAGAAGCCCCGGAGGGGCGACGATCCCGTCCGGCGGGCGCTTCACGATGGGAGAGGGTCAGCGATCCGAGGGAGTCCTCGATGAGGGTACGTCGCGGTGCCGGGCAGGGCGCGGGAGATCTCGGGGTCGAGTTGCTGGATGACGTCGGTGAGCAGGTTTCCGTCGTCTCAGACTTTCTACGCCATCTTGCGGCGCGGGGTTGCTCACCGAACACGGTCGAGGCCTACGCGTACGACCTCGGGCATTTCTGGCGTTTCCTGGCGGTGCGGGGGCTGTCGTGGGAGGACTTTCGGCCGGCGCACGCGCTTGAGCTGTTGGAGGCGCTGCGGGTCACCCCGAGCGGCAGGCGTGTTCAGCGACTTGGTTTGAGCGTGGCGACGACGGTCGACGGCAGGCCAACGGTCCGCCTCGCTCCCGCGACGGTCAACCGGGTGCTTGCGGCCGTCTCGTCGTTCTATGAGTACGCGGTGTTGTCTGGGCGCGTTGAGCGCGAGAACCCGATCGAGCAGCGCCCGGACCGTGCGAGCGAGCGCGTGTCGGATCGCCACCGGCCGTTCATGGACGGCGCCAGTCGCCAGCGCCCGGTGCGCCGCACGGTGCGGGTGAAGACCGTCCAGGCGGTCCCGAGACCGCTCGATGACGAGCAGGTCGCGGCGCTGTTCGGCGCGCTGCGCTGCCGGCGTGATCGTGCGCTGCTGCTGTTGATGCTCGATGGCGGTTTGCGGCCGGGCGAGGCGCTCGGGGTTTGCCTCGAGGACGTTGCCTACGGCCGCCGGCGTGTGGTGGTGCGCTGCCACGAGGACCATCCCAAGGGTGTGCGTTCCAAGTCGCGGCGCGAGCGCGTGGTGGGATCTGCACGATCCCGCGACGCTCGCTGCGGTCAGCGACTACGTGATGACCGAGCGTCCGGCTGATGCCGAGTCGTCGTATCTGTTTCTGGTCGGCGGTCGCGGTTCGCGTCGACTTGAGCCGCTGGGGTATGACGCGTTGGCGAAGTTGTTCGCGCGGGCCTGCGAGCGCGCGGGGATCCGCGCCCCGTGGGTCACTGCGCACGCGCTGCGCCACACCCATGCGACGCGGATGTGGGAGGGCGGGATGCGCGAGCTGACGCTGCAAAAGCGCCTGGGCCACGCCTCGCCGGAGGCCACCAGGACGTACACCCGCGTTTCTGACCCGGAGGTTCTTGCCGACTACCGCCGAGCACTCGGGCAACCGTCCGATGATGTCCGCGTTGACGAGGAGCAGGGCCGGTGAACGTCGTAGCGGCACGCGCGCCAGTCCGGCTCGCGCCGGCGAGGTGCCAGGCAGATGGCGGCGGTCACTGCGCCGAGGCCGAGTACGCGGCGATCCTCACGACGCTCAACATCAACGGCGCCTACCGCCGCCAGCGACTGGCTGCCCGCCGACGGTTCGTCGCGGCGTACCCAGATCTGAGCGACTGGTTCCGCGAGCCGCTGGCACGACGAGTTGGGCGTCTGGCCGGCGAGCAGCGCGGCGCGATCTCCCACCGCACCTCGTATGACGCCCGCAGCTACCTGCTGTTCCTCGGGCTGGCCGGCCACGCCCGGTTTGACTATGCGTGGATGCTGGCCAGCGGGCACCTCTATGCCTGCGAGCTCGCCGCCCAACTCGGGATCGCGCTTGGCCTGAAAGGACTCATCAAGGACGCCGTCCGGCTCGGGTTCGAGCGCGGCGGAGCGCAGCAGGGGCTGCGCTGGACGCTCGGGCGGATCCTCCTGCACACGGGTCACCCGACGCCGGCGGCGATCACCGACGAGCACATCGATGAGCTGCTGGAGGCGGTGCGGCGCTTCAATGACCGCCCCGACCGCGACCTCTTTCACGGCTCGTCCGAGCGTTACCGCGGCCGCGCGAAGAACTGGACCACGCACATCCACCAGCTCCAGGTCGTCCTCTTTCACCGCGGGCAGCTCGCCGTGCAACCGCGCAAGCTGATGCCCAGCTACGCCGATCGCCCGCCCGTCCCGCCGCGGATGCAGGCCACGGTCGACCGCTGGCTCGCCGCGCGGCGGCTGACTGATCGCCCCGCCACCGTCGCGAAGCTCGAGCTCGCGCTGCGCCGCTTCGTGATCTGGCTGACGCAGATCGACCCGACGCTCGAAAGCTTCGCAGCGGTGACCCGCGAGCACGCGCTCGGATTCCTGACTGCGCTGGCGGAGGACCCCGACCCGCGAACCGGACGGCCACTCGGGGCGCTCTCGCGCATCGGGCGCGCCTCCGCGCTGTCGATGTTCTTCCGCGACACCGCAGCGTGGCAGTGGCCCGACGTTCCCGGTCACCCATTGCTCGGCGTGGGCGACCGCCCCAAAGCGCCGTGTCGCGTGCCGCGCTTCATCCCCGCGGACGAACTCGAGCGGCTGATGGCCGTGATCACCACCCTCGAGTGCCCCCAGCAGCGCGCCGCGCTGCTCGTCGCGCGCTGGTGCGGCGCCCGCCAAGGCGAGATCCGTCGCCTCGCAGTCGACTGCCTCGACCGCTACCCCGACGCCACACCGCGGCTGCGTCTTCCCGCCGGAAAGACCTACCGCGAGCGCATCGTGCCGCTCCACGACCAAGCCGCCGAAGCGCTGCGCGAAGTGATCGCGCTGCGAACCGCCGGCGGCGAGCGTGCCTTCACCGTCGAGCTCACCGGTAACGACACGCGCTACCTGTTCATGAGCCACGGCAAGCTGCTGTCGATCGCCTACCTCTTCCAGGCGCCGCTCGCCCGCGCGTGCACCGAAGCCAACCTCATCGACGCCGCCGGCCGCCCGACCGTCAGCAGCCACCGCTTCCGCCACACCGTCGGCACCCAGCTCGCCGAACGAGGCGCCCGGCTCCAGACGATCATGAGCGTCCTCGGTCACCGCAGCGTCTCGATGTCGCTCGTCTATGCCCAGATCAGCGACCCCGAAGTTCTCCGCGACTACCAAGCCGTGCTCGGTCCCGGCGCCACGATCGCCGGGCCCTGCGCCGCCGCGCTCAAAGCGGGCGAACTCCCCAGCGCCGCGATCGATTGGCTGAAGACCAACTTCTTCAAGACCGAGCTCGAGCTCGGCCACTGCCTGCGCCTGCCAAGCGAAGGCCCCTGCGAATGCGACCTCTACCTGACCTGCGCCAAGTTCGTCACGACACCCGACTACGCCCCGAGACTCCGCACCCGCCGCGAGACCGAGCTGCGCCTCGCCGAAGACGCCGAGCAGCGCGGCTGGCCACGCGAAGTCGACCGCCACCGCTGCACCGCGGCGCGCCTCGCGCACCTCCTCGACGAGCTCGGCGAACCGATCAACCCAGCAGACAACTGATGGCCGCGACCCTTGACACAACCAACTGTCCACATAACTGTGTAGCCGGCGGTGTCGGTCGTGTGCTCCTCGACCGGCAGCACCGTCTGGTTGTCGAGGATCCCGTCCAATGTGTGCGTCGCATCGCGCACGGTCGCGGTGACTACCTTGCTCGCGTACTGGCTGTACTGATCAGAGGTCCACGAGTAGATCTGCAGGCCGCGGCGACGGTGCCCGAAGTACCGCGGCAGCGACGCGGTGCCAGGCCCTCGGGTACGGGCGGCGAACCGTTGTCCGTCGGAGGAGGAGAGCCGGCCCGTGCCCCAAGCATGAGCGAGCGGCAGCCCGTGGTGAAAGTCGACCAGGTTCGCGCTCGCCGCTGTGAGGGTGTCTTCGCGGCAGAGCTGCTCCCAAGCCCATTCGAGCTGCTGGTAGCTGAACTGGCAGGCTTTAGCCATGCCGGTAAGGCCGAGGTTCGTCGCCTGCGCCAGGATCACGGCGTAGAGCAGGCACGGCATGTCCGGCGAGCGGCGCCGGTTGCCCGACAGCAGGACGAGGTGCTCGGTGAAGCCGGTCCAGCCGTCAATCTCGATCAAGAGCTCGGGCAGGTCGACCTCCGGCAGCCTGGGCTCGATCAGCTTTCGCAGCCGCCCGGCGTCCGCGTCCTTGGCGGCGTCGACGACCAGGTCGCCGTCCGCGAGCCGAGCCTCGGCGGTCTCGTCGCGTTCATTTTCGAGGCGCTGTAGAAGGGTCGGTCTGTTCGCCGGCGAGCGCCTCGAGCCGCTCGGTACCGTCAACGGGCCGCTCGACCGTCTGGACGAACGAGGCTCGGGTCTGGTGCCATTGCTCGTCGGGCAGCAGCAGACTCGACGGGTCGGCGTGCCTCCGACTGCCCGGCACCCATACCCGGCCCGCCCTGAGCGCCGAGCGCAGCTCGTAAGCGGCGGACAGTTCGGAGGCGCGGCGGTCGAGCCGGCCACGAGCGGCGTCCACGACGTGTGGGCGCCACTGCTTGTCGATGAAGGCGCTCGGTGAGAAGCCTGGCAACCACCGCCGCTTGTCATCGGTCAGCTGGCCGATCAACCGCAGAGCGGCGAGCAGCTCGTCCTCGTCGACGCCGGTCGGGCGCAGCTTGACGCTGCCGATCATGCCGGCCAGCAGCTTCCGGCCCGCGGCGCCGCTGTCAACAATCAGCAGATCGATGTGTCCTGTATCGGCCGGGCGCGCGACGCCCTGCGCGCGGTTGAGGTCTGCGCGCAAACGCTCGATCCCGATCCGTCGCTCGACCAGCCGCAGCACGTCGGTTCCGGAGTCATGGGCGTCCAACACGAGCTGCGAGAGGTCGATGAACCGGCGGACCGTAGTCTGGATGTCGCGGCGGCCGCGGCGGTCGAGCTCCTCCCGCTTGCGCTGCGCGGCGCGGTCAGCGCCACCGAGCGCCCGGTCGAACACCTCGATTGCATCATCGGTCGCCCGCTCGAGCGCCTCGACGCAGAACGCCATCAACACCGGATAGCGCCGCTCGGGGATCATCCTCGCGAGCGCCTGGTTGGTCTGCTGGCGTCCGGTCTGCGCGAGCCACGCCCGCCGATTCGGAGGCAGCCCGGACAGATCGAACCGGTCGCCAAGGACCTTCTCGACCAAGAAGGCGCGCTTGTCGAGCTCGTGGTGCATCGCCTTGGCGCTGACAGTCGTGGGGCGCGACCGCAGCCATGATTGCCGCGTGCGCCCGGCGATCACCGGATCTGGCACGAGCAGCCCGCCAAGGACCTTCCGGACGGTTGGGCCGAGCTGCGAGGCGAGACGCTGGAAGGTCTGCTCGTGCGCGCGCTCTCGCGCGGACGCGACGAGCCGCATGAGTCGGTCGACGGCCGGACGGTCGATCCGGCGGCGCCGAAGCTCGGCAACGAGCTCGCCGAGCACGGGTTTGGGGAAGATCGGAACAGGAATTAGCGCTAAGCGGGTCGCCGTCAGTCCTCGATCTCGAGCGCGTCCATCGCGGCCTGCCGGTCGGCTGCCGAGGGCAGGCTTCCGCGTGCAGCTGCAGCGCCCAAGCGGAAGGTGCTTCTCGACAAGCTTCTAATAGGACTTTGGTAGCTGCGTGCAGGAGTTCTGTGGGGGTGCGGCGAATGCTGTGTTATGGGCAGCACCGTGATGGAGCGCGAGGACGAGGCGGCGGGCGTGGTCGTGGTTGCTCCGGAGGTCAAGGAGCGTTTGGCGGCGTTTATGGCAGATGTTGCTCAGGGCTTGGGCCGCTCCGAGCAGCGTTGTTGCGCGGAGCGGTACGCGCGGGGGCTGTTGGAGGCCGGGCAGCGCAAGTCGCTTGAGCCGCTCGTCTCCAGGCTTGGAGAGGACGGCGACTATGAGGCGCTGCAGCACTTCTTGGCCGACAGCCCGTGGGATCCGGTGGTGATCCAGCAGGCGGTCGCCGAGCGGGTCGTTCCCGAGATCGGGGTCGAGGCGTGGGTGATCGATGACACCGGGATTCCGAAGGACGGCAAGCATTCGCCGGGGGTCAAGCGCCAGTACTCCGGGACGCTAGGGAAGATCGGTAACTGTCAGATCGCGGTGTCGGTGCACGCGGTCGGCGAGCAGGGGACGGTGCCGCTTGACTGGGCGCTGTATCTGCCGGAGGAGTGGTGCTCGGATCTTGAGCGTCGTCGCAAGGCGAAGATCCCCGACGACGTTGAGTTTCAGACCAAGCCCGAGCTGGCTGGGGGGTTGATCGTGCGGGCCGCGGGCTGGGAGATTCCGAGGGCGCCGGTGCTTGGCGATGAGGCGTACGGCAAGAACACCGAGCTGCGCGCGCGTCTTCACGAGTGCGAGTTCGAGTACCTGCTCAGCATCAACTCAGACGCCCGTGTGTATGAGCCGAACACGGTCTTCAGCGTGCCCGCGCGCAAGCCAGGCTCGCGCGGGCCGGCGCCCAGCGCGCTGGTCGCCGACCGCGAACCGCGCCAGCTCACCGAGCTCGCCGCATCACTCAGACCGCAGGATTTCCAGACGCTCGTCTACACGACTCGCGACGGCGAGGAGGTTCACTCTCGGTTCGCGATGCTGCGGGTGATCGCTGCGCACCCCGTCGAGCGGGACCGCGGTCAGCCGCGCGAGGAATGGCTGATCATCGAATGGCCCGAAGGCGACGAGCAGCCCAGCGACTACTGGATCTCCAACCTGCCCGCGGACACGACGCCCGAGCGGCTCGCGCGGTTGGCGCGATTACGCTGGATGATCGAGCTGGACTACCGCCAGCTCAAGGGCGAGCTCGGGCTGGATCACTACGAGGGCCGCAGTTACCTCGGGTTCCATCACCACTGCGCGATCGTCACCGCCGCTCACGGCTTCCTGACCCTGGAGCGGCAGAACCCAAATCGCCAGCGGCCGGCCTGACCCTCCCACAGGCAGTCCACCTGTTCCAGCCCCTCCTGCGCCGCTGGACCGGCCGCTGCTCCACCCGCCAACAGACGATCGACCTCGCCAACTTACCCCTCCGCCGCCCACCACAACGCGAGTGACCACCTACCAAAGTACTACTAACCCCGGTTATTCGCAAATCCCTGGCCGAATGACTCAGCTCTCGTCGTCTTCCGGCGCGTCGGGGTCGCGTAGCTGGCGGTCGAGGACGGGCACGTTGAATGGGTAGCGGCCTGAGAAGTTGAGATGCTCGTGGATCAGGTGGCTGAGGCCGGCGAGGATCTCATCCGGGATCGGCCGCCCGGCCGCTTGGCTTTGCGCGCGGGCCTTGTCCATGTAGATCGTGTTCCAGAGCACGACGCAGTTGAGCACCAGCCCGAGCGCGCCGAGTTGGTCCTCCATCCCTTCCCGGTAGCGCTCCCGCAGCAGGCCGTGGTCGCCGTGGCGGATCTTGCGCGCAAGCGCATGCCGGGACTCGTGCAGGTTCTTCTGAGAGACGATCATCCGCCGGTAGGTTTCGTCGTGCAGCACTTGGAGGACGTGGAGCGTCTTGAAGATCCGCCCGTAGTGGGCGAACGCCTCACCGAGGCCGGTCGGGTGGCCGTCGCGAGAGATCATCCGGATCAGGTCATACGCCCTCGCCACCCCCGTCGTGAGCGACCCGGCGACGCGGAGCATGTCGGGCCAGTGCGCGAGGATCCGCGCAAGCTGGATGCGGTGGCGCGAGAGCTGGTCGAACGGGCCGTAGCTGGCGGCCAGATCGATCCGCCATAGGCGGGTGTCGGTGATGTCCGCAAGCAGGGGCGAGAACTGATAACCGCAGATCGCGAACAGGCCGAAAACGATGTCCGAGTAGGAGGCGGTGTCGGTGATCACGACCTCCGGCTTCGGCCCGCCGTCGCGGTTGTGGATCGCATCGAGGATGAACAGCGAGTCGCGCAGCGTGCCGGGGACCACAAGCCCGCCGATGCCCATCACCTGGTCGTTGACGACGTTCAGCCAGGTCGCGCCGCGGTGGCGCAGCCCGAAGTAGCGCGGGTTCGGACCGGCCCACAGCGACTTGACCGGCACCACGAACCGCAGCCCGTCGACCGAGACGACCAACCCACCACCCCAGTGCTCGACGATCGGAATTCCCGCCTGCGTCTCGATCAGCCGCGCGTTGAAAGCGCGCATCGTCTCAACCCGTTTATATGCGGCGTCCACGTGCCGGAGCCGGGCGCGGGTGAGCGTCCTGACGGCCGGGTTGACGACTGGCGTGAGGCCGATGTTCGCCGCCTCGGCGAGCAGCACACCGCAGACTGACACGTCGAGATCGTCCATCCGGGTGGTCGCGCCTGAGATGTGCGGGAAGCAGTCGACTCCTCCGGTTCTGGCGAAGATCTCGAGCAGGACGTCGGGGATGTCCGCGCGCGGCATTACCGCCCGCAGCTGCTGCCGTTCGTTCTCAAGATCAGGTGGATCGGGCGCCGACCCGAGCCGGTCGAGGCGGATCTTCCCGTCCTCGACCACCGCGTTGCCATTCGCAGCGGCGATCTCGGACGCGACCTGCCGGTAGGCGTCATCGAGCGTCACCGCGAGCGCCTGAAGGTGCGCCTCGGGCTCGGCGGGAAGATCGAGCGCCTTGAGCACCCTCGGCTTGGCCGACTCCCACTGCTCGCCGTCCAGCAGCCGGGCGCGTGGGTCGCCCCACCGATCGCCTCCGTAGGCGTAGATCTCGCGGTGGCGCAGACCGCGATGCAGCTGCTCGAGCACGCAGAAGGTGTACGCGCGGTGATCGGCCACGCCCGCCGGGAGCTCGGGGTTTCCGAACACCAGCCGGCGCCAGGAGCCGGTGATCAGCGTCGCATCCAGCTCATTGGAGAACACCTTCTTGCGGTGCACCAACGCCGGCAGGCTCCTGAGTGCAGCCAGAACCGGCGTGCGCGCTCCGACCGCGCCGAGCTCAAGCTGCGCGAGCAACCCGAGGAAGCTGGTCACCGAGCCATAGCGCTTGATCAGCTCAGCGCGCCATTCCGCATTACTGTCACCGTCGTCCTGATCGGGGATCAACTTCTCGAGCTCCTCGAGCGCGCCTGTCAGCTCATCCCGCGGGACCGTCTGCTCGATCCGGTCCCACGCCTCTGCCAGCGAGACCGTCTCGCCCGTGTTCTCGGGTATCTCCAACAGCACGCCGAGCGCCCGGGCGATCTTCGCTGCCGCGCGCCGCAGTGCCGGCAGGGATTTGAGCTTGGCCTTGTCGCTCTGCCGCTCAGCGCGCGCCAGCAGCTTCGTGGCCATCAACAAGTCGAACAGGTCAAGCGCGTCATCGACCGAGTCGATCTCCAGCTGGCGGATCGTCGCCAGCAGCGTAGCCGCACGGCGCTTCGGGGAAAGCTCCCGCAGCGCCGGCGCCTTCGCCGACAGCCCATAGCGGGCGAGCGCGGCGAACTTCGCTGGCGGCACATCCGGCAACTCGACGCGGCCGGCTCCCAGCGCCTCGATCGCTAACGCCCGCTCAAGCGCTCCCTGGAAGCCCCGGCCCGAGATGCTCACCGTGCCACCGCGCAGCTGATCAAGCTCGGAAGTGCGAGCGCCCCCGGGCACGATCAACAGCCGGTCGAACCCCTCTAGCTGCACCGCCGTCAGCGCGCTGGCGAGCAGCGCGTCGATCCGCGCATGCTCGACCGCGCGCACCTCGGCGACCAGCCTCGCCAGCACCGTGATCCCCGGCAACAGCACCCGCTGCTCGATCAGCCACAACCGCCCGGTCGAACAACGCCCGTGGCCCCTCCTCAAGCGCCCACACCCGAGCGGCGACGAACTCGCGTAGTTCCGCCTCGCCGACGGCGAACTCCCGGTAGCCGCACTCCTGGCGGATCTCCCATTGATGCTCGTACGCGGTCATCGGACGCTCCGCATAAACCCGCAAACACCCCGGGTCCGGGATCGCGAGCTGCTCCGCGACGAACGCCGCCACCCCAGACGGGACGGCGGTCGGATCCTCAGCCAGGAACGCACCCAGCATCCGCACCGTCCCCCATTGCACCGCGAACCCGAGCCGATTCTCATCCCGGCGCTTGCCCCGAAGCAGGCTCAGCGCCTCGCCGTTCAGCCGGAAGAAGCGCTCCAGCTCAAGCGGCGACGGATCAGCCGCGAACCGCCCGAAACGCGCGACCTGCTCCCCCGACAGAAACTCGACCGGCACCGACCGACGACCCTACGCCGCCAGACACGGCATCAGCACCCCACAACCCCGGTCTTAGCGCTAAATCCTGTTCCATTCTTCCCCGAACCCGTACAAAGGCCAGCAGATCGTCGAACGCCGCCACCGCGACATCAAGCAGACACTCAAAGTCCGCCCGATCTTCCTCCACAACGACGACCGCATCTACGCGCTCACCAGCATCACCGGAATCGCGCTACTGATCCTCGGGCTAATCGAAACCGAACTACGCAAACAACTGCACGAGAACGAGCTGCTGCCCGGGCTGCTGCCCGAGCACCGCGCCGCCAAACCCACCGGCCGCAACGTGCTCTCAACCTTCCAAGGACTCGGCCTTACCTACACCCGCACCGGCATCGAGCTCGACCGCCTCACCCACACCCAACGCCGCATCCTCGAACTACTCCAGATCACGCCACCCTGGCCAGAACAAAGGCCCGGAGGACTAGCACTCTCGTAGTGCGGAAAATGGGGCTAGGTCGAGGCCCATGATCGACGCGGGGCCGGTCTCGCCGATCAGCAGCACGATCCGCCTGATGTCAGTGACCCTCGTGCGGCGGTGAGCGGCGATCGCGACCGAGATCCCAACAAGCAACTCAGCCTGTACGACATTCGAGAGTCCACTGAAGTCAACAAACCGCGAGGCTGACAGCGGCTCGCCGCGCTGGTCGCGCCACGCCGCAAACTCAGATCCGGCAGGACGTCCGGCGCCTCGCCAGTGGCGTAGATGATCGCCGCACAGCTCGTCGCTGCCGACCGCGAGAGCATCGCAGGCCATCCGGCACATCCCGAACGTCTCCTGTGGCCGCGCTGGCGGCCACCGCTCATCGCCATTGACATAACACTCGACGCTCTGGCCTCGGTTGGCCGCCTGGCGATTGCAGCTGTAGCACAGCCCGTTTGCCGCGTCGGGCCGCTCATGCCCCGGAGCGCGGCAGACCAGGCACAGCCGCTCGAGGTTTTCGGAGCGCACCTGCGTGACCGTCGCCAAGAACCCGTCCAGCGTCCCGTCGGATCGCTCGCGGTTCCAGCGGCCGTAGCGGTGCTGACAGCGTCTGCAGAGCGTCGTGGCGGTGTGCTCGGTGAGGTTCTGACAGCCGCGCACGGGACAGCGCGAGTAACCGAACAACGGGTCACTCGGCGCCGGAACGAACCGGCGGCGCCATGGATCCCACCCGCGTGCGATCAGCGCTGGCATGTCGAGCAGCCCGGCAAGCCGCGCGGCGTAGCCCTCGACCGGCGGCGGGCTCGCCAACGCGAGCGCGCTCACTGCGATCCTCCCGTGCTCGATCGACCCCGACCGCGGGCGAGTCGCTCGACCGCCTCGCGCTGGCGCTGCGCGCTCGCGTGGACATAGATCTGGGTGCTGAGGATGCTGGCGTGCCCGAGGATCTCCTGCGCGACATCCAATCCGCCAGACGCGGTCAGCGCCGACCCGGCCGCGTGACGCAACATGTGTGGCGTGATCAACCTGCCCAGGCCGGCCCGGCGTGACAGCGATCGAAACAGCTGCGCGACCCGGCCGTAGCGCACCGGCGCGCCCAACGGCGCTGCGAACAGGTTCACGAACACAAAATCGCGCCCACGCGCGTGTCGGCAGCCATCGCGCTCATCGAGATATAGGTCGTAGTAGGACGCCTTAGTGCGCCAGCGGCACCACCCGCTCCCGTCGGCCCTTCGCCCGCGCCCCGTTGACGTTCTCGCGTGGCACCACGTGCAGATGCGCGCCCGCCACCGAGCAGCCCAGCTCACTCGCCGATGCCATTAGGTGCATGTCCGATCGTCGCAACCCCAGCGCCTCGCCGATCCGCAATCCCGAGAACCACAACAGCACCAGCAGAAACCGATCCCGCCAACAGTTTGCGGCGTGCAGCAGCGCCTCCCATTCCTCACGCTCGCATGCCCGCACCCGCTCGAACACGAGATAACCTGTCGAACACGCACGCGGTCTTGAAGAAGACCCGCCGCTCGTCGCGCTCCTCGCCCGTCACCTGGTCGCGCTCCTTGACCGTGACCGGCGCCAGGATGCACAGCGCGGCCTCGCCCTTGCGGACGCAGCGCCCCAGCTTCAGCCACGTCCTGAACCCAGCGATCCGCGTCGGAACGATCCCCCGATGGTGGCATTGCGCCGCCAAGAGCATGCAGTTGCTCGCCGAATAGGAGTGGAACATCGCGCGGGTCTTGACCCAGCGCGCCCACCCATCCGAACTGAGCAGCTCCCGGGGCGCCTGCTGCAACCGCTCGCGATCCTGACGACGGCGCTCGGCGCGCTCCTGCTGGCTCAACCGCCGCGATGACTGCTTGGCCATGATCGCCTCCTGGCGTCCGGGCCCGTCGGCTGCGGGCCTGTGCCGTCCAAACCGCACCCGCCAGGGTGCGACAATCAGACGGCCAGGCCCGCGGGCGCCAGCTCAGACGCGATCAAGCGCGCAGTGGGGATGTCGGGCGCAGCCGAGGTTTCAATAGCACCGGCGTAAGGCAGTTGCGGGTCTTGGCGCCTTGCTTCTGGCGAATACGAGGGCCGGGCCACGCGCCGGCGCGACACCTGCATCGTTTGGATCGCGGTACTCAATGCGAACGCGGTCGACGTGCTCGCCCTCGTTTCGCAGCAGTTATGCCGACATCGGCATAACCGCTTTCATGCCGCGCGGCTGGTTATGCCGCGTAGAGGTGGGACGAGGCGCGTTTTGGCTGCTCAGCGCGATATAGCGCGGTGAGCTACGCCGCATAAACGTCGTTGGTTCGCCGAGGCTTCCTGTGTTCGGGTTCTTCGATTCACGGGAGGCATTTATGGGCGGTCGGTTGTGGGTGCCGGTGACGTCTGGGCCGCTGGCGCCGTTCGCGGCGGGGTACGGGTCGTGGTTGGCAGCTCGCGGCTATTCGCGGTGGACGATCAGCCACCGGCTCTGGCGGCTGGATCTGCTGAGCCGCTGGCTCGAGCGTGAAGGGCTGCTGCCGGATGAGTTGATGTCAGAGCGGGTGGAGGGCTTCTTGCAAGCCCGACGCGCGGCGAGCTGTTCGACGTGGCTGTCGGTACGGAGCGTGGCGTTGCCGCTCTCCTATCTGCGCGAGCTGGGAGTCGTGCCGGCCGCGACGCGGGCCGTCGACGACGATCCGCTTGAGCGGCTGCTGGAGAGCTATCGCCGGTATCTGTTCGACGAGCGCGGGCTGACCGGCCACACCGTGTTCGGTCGCTACGAGCCGACCGCCCGGTTGTTCCTGGCAGGGAGGCTGGCGCCGGACGGGCCGGGGCTTGAGCGGTTGAGCGCCGCGGACGTGAGCCTGTTCCTGGCGGCGGAGTGCCCGAAGCGGAGCATTTCCGCGGCGAGGGATGTGGTCAGCGGGCTGCGGTCGCTTCTGCGGTATCTGCACATCACTGGCCAGATCCCAGTCGCGTTGCAGTGGGCGGTGCCCGGAGTCGCTGACCTGCGCGACCGGTCGCTGCCGCGTGGCCTTGAGCCCGCGGTCGTCAAGAAGCTGTTGGCGAGCTGCGATCGGCGCGGGCTGGTGGGTCGGCGCGATTACGCGATCTTGGTGGTGTTGGCGCGGCTGGGGTTGCGCGCGGGCGAGGTTGCCGCGATCGAGCTCGATGACATCGACTGGCGCAGCGGCGAGCTGCTCGTGCGCGGGAAGGGAGGAATGTTTGACCAGCTGCCGCTGGCGACCGATGTCGGCGAGGCGATCGTCTCGTATCTGCGCCGTCGCCCGCGGGTGCAGAGCCGGGTGATGTTCTTGCGGGTGCTCGCACCGATCGGACCGCTGACCGGTGACGCGATCGGCGGGCTGGTGAAGGCCGCTTGTCGCCGGGCGGGGCTGCCGTTGGTGCGCTCGCACGCCCTGCGGCACACCGTTGCCACTGAAATGCTGAAGCAGGGCGCGTCGTTGCCGGAGATCGGGCAGGTACTCAGGCACCGCGAGCAGAAGACGACGGCGCGCTATGCGAAGGTCGACCGCAAGGCGCTGCGCGCGCTTGCACGGCCGTGGCCGGACGGCGGTGCGGCATGACTCCGCTGCGCGTTGCCCTGGGTGACTACTTGCGAATCCGCCGACGGCTCGGCTTCAAGCTCAAAGCGGACGAGCGACTGCTGGAGAACTTCGTCGCCTTCTTGGAGCGGGCTGGCGCGGTGCGGGTCACGACCGAGCTGGCGGTGATGTGGGCAAGGCTGCCGGTTGACGCCGGCCCGCCCCGCTGGCGTCAGCGGCTGGGGATCGTGCGCGGCTTTGCGCGCTACCTGTCGACGATCGACCCCTCAAGCGAGGTGCCGTCCAAGGACCTGCTGCCCGGCCGATATCAGCGCGTGGTGCCATACATCTACTCGCCCGCCGAGATCGCGGCACTGATGACCGCGGCCGGAGCGTTGACGCCGCCTTTGCGCGCTGCGAGCTACCAAGCGGTGATCGGGCTGATGGCCACAACCGGCGTGCGGATCGGGGAAGCGCTTGGCCTCGACCGCCAAGACGTCGATCTCGCCGACGGGGCGCTGCACGTGCGGGCAAGGCAGACCAAGCAGCGCGAGGTGCCGCTGCACCACACCACCACCAGAGCGCTGCGCGACTACGCCCGCCGGCGCGACCGTCGCTGCCCCGAGCCTCAGACATCAGCGTTCTTCCTCAACACGCGCGGAGGGCGGTTCACCAAGTCCGAGTTCAACCACACCTTCGCCAAGCTCATCCGGCAGATCGGTCTGGAGGGATGCGGTGAACGCGTCCGCCCCAGACCACATGACGTGCGCCACACCTTTGCTGTGCGAACACTGTTGGACTGGTATCAGGCCGGCGAGGACATCAACCGGCGGATGCCACTGCTCTCCACGTTCCTCGGACATGCCGATCCCGCTTCGACATTTTGGTATCTGGAGGCGGTCCCGGAACTGATGGCGCTGATCAGCAGGCGCCTCGAGCGGCTGCCGGAGGTGCTCTCATGAGCCTGCTCGCGCCGACGCTGCAGGCGTGGTTCACCGAACGGTGGATCACCCAGCGGAACTCCAGCCCGCACACCGTGGCGTCCTATCGCGACACGTTCAGGCTGCTGCTCGCGTTCGCCGCCGAGCGGACCGGCAAGCCCCCCTGCCAGCTGGACATCGACGACCTCGACGCGCCGCTGATCGGCGCGTTCCTCAACTACCTCGAAGCAGGGCGAGGCAACAGCGCCCGGACGCGCAACAACAGGCTCGCCGCGATCCACGCGCTCTACCGGTTCGCCGCGCTCAGACACCCCGAGCACCTTCAGACGATCGGACGCGTGATCGCGATCCCGTTCAAACGCCACCAGCGCCACGACGTCTCATACCTCAACCTCGACGAGATCAAGGCGCTGCTCGCCGCGCCAGACAGCAGCACCTGGCTCGGCCGGCGCGACCACGCCATCCTGCTCACCGCCGTGCTGACCGGCGTGCGGGTCACAGAGCTCATCACGCTCCGCATCGACGACGTGAGCCTGAGCACCGGCGCTCACGCGAGCGTGACCGGAAAAGGACGCAAGAAGCGCACCGTGACCCTAACCCGCGAGACCGTCGCGATCCTGCGCCAATGGCTCAAAGAACGCCAAGGCCAGCCCGACGATCCGCTGTTCCCCACCCGCCGAGGAGCCCAGCTAAGCCGCGACGCGGTCGAGCGGCTCGTGACCAAACACGCCACCGCCGCGGCGCGCGACTGCCGGTCCCTGAAGAACAAGCGAGTCACCCCGCACACGCTGCGGCATTACGTGGACGGCTGGGTTATGTGGCTGGCTGGCGTGTTTCCCTTGCTGGGCCTGTCGCCGGGGCCGGTTCCGGCCACATAACGTGGGGGTCGTGCGTGTGGGAGGCCGCCCGCTGACGCCTTGAGCGCGGCGAAGAATCGCGCCCCTGTTCACCACGATCAGGGAGGCGATTCTCATGCAGGCAACAGTCGTCCGCGACGCGTCGGGGCGGGTGATCGTCGCGTTGATGACGGCGGGTCGATCGAGAGCGACGATCAAGCGTCACCAGGCGGAGTTCAATGCGTTCGCTGGGTTTCTCGAGGCTCGCGGCCGGGCGGTCCCGACCGAGGTGGACTGCCTTGATTTCATCTTCGAGCGGTCCGGGTGCAGGCTCGCGGGTTTGCGCGAGCCGACCAGTGCCAGACGGGCCCAGCTCGCACGCCGGCCGTTGATCCTGCTGATGGAGACCTTGGCTGGAGGCGTCCCGGTGGTGGGGCAGGCGACAACGCCGCCGGTTGAGCGCTGTCCAGCGCGTTTCCGGGCGGCCAGGGACGAGTACCTGGGGGCGTGCCGGCGGCGAGGTAACGCCGAAGCCACCGTCGTGACGAAGCAGCGCGCTGCGGACCAGTTCCTCGCCTATCTCGAGGAGGTTGGTCGGGAAACCCTCGAGCAGGCGCAGGCCCGGGACTTGGCCGGGTTTTGGGCTCGGCGCCAACGCCAGCGCTACGCCCCGAAGACGACCGGGTTGCTGCGTACGGGGTTGGCTGACTTTCTGCGCTACCTGCACCGGAACGGGCAGATCCGGGAGGACCTGGCCCGGCGGCTCCCGCCGCAGCGCTATCCCCGACGCGGCCAGTCGGCTCCGCACCCGTGGACGGCTGACGAGGTCCGCTTGGTGTTGGAGCAGATCGATCGGCAGTCCGCGATCGGGAAACGCGACTACGCGATGGTGTTGCTGACCGTCAGGCTCGGTTTGCGGGTCGGGGACCTGCGCCGTTTGGAGTTCGGGTGGTTCGACTGGCGCGCCAAGACGCTGGCGTTCACGCAACACAAGACCGGTGTGCCGTTGACGCTGGCGCTGCCGGGCGACGTCGGATGGGCGGTGATCGACTACATCCGGCACGGTCGGCCTGAGGCGGCCTGCCGGCAGGTGTTCGTCAAACATCGCTACCCGTTCACCGCGTTCGGCTCGTCCACGTCGGCGGGGTGCCGGCTTGGCTATTACGCGCGGCGCGCCGGGATCGTGTTCGCGGCCGGGCGGTCGCACGGCCTGCACTCGCTACGCGGCGCGCTGGCGGTCGCGATGCTGCAGACCGACACGCCGCCGCCGGTCGTGACCGCGGTCCTGGGTCACGCGGCGGGCGCCACGACCGCCGCGTATTACCTCAGGCTCGACACCCTGCACCTGCGTCGCTGCGCGCTCGATGTCGAAGATGTCCTCGACGCAGGGGCGCGGTCATGACAGCGTCGACGCTGCCCGAACTGATCGACACGCTCGTCGCGGTGCGCCGCGCCGGCGGGTTTCGGTATGACCGCCAAGCACGGGTGCTGGCGCAGTTCGCCGAGCACTGCCGCCGTGAGGGGTACGCGGACGGGTCAATCATCCAAGAAGCGGTCGAGGGGTTCCTCTACGGCCGCCACCTCAAGGCGTCGACGATCCGGCGCGAGGAGATCGTCCTGCGCGACCTGGCAGAACACGCCCGCCAGTTCGGCTGGCCGGCGTGGGCGCCGCCGACGCTGACCCGAGTGAAGACGCGGCACCGGCCGCCGCCTTATGTGTTCAGCGACGAGGAGATCTGTCGCCTGTTTGACGCGATCGATACCCAGCCGCTGTCGGAGATGTCCAACCGGCCGCTGGTGGACCCGGTGCTGTTCCGGGTCCTCTACGCCACCGGGCTGCGGATCTCAGAAGCGCTCAACCTGCAACTGCGCGATCTCGACGCTGCCCGCGCGACGCTCGAGGTCCGCGACGGCAAGAACCGTGAGAACCGGATCGTGCCCGTCACCCGGCGCCTCGCCGACACGCTGGAGGCATATATCGCGGCCGCGCACCCCGACCCGGAACCCGCTCACCATCTGTTCCACACTGGCGATCCGGCCAGACCGGTCGACAAGTCCACGATCTACAACCGGTTGCGTCGCTACCTCGCTGATGCGGACATTCCGCATTTCCCGGGTGGCCCGCACATCCATTCGCTGCGTCACGGGTTCGCCGTCCAGAACCTGCGCCGCTGGGCGGCCGACGGCACCGACCTGGCGGTGATGCTGCCCTACCTGTCGGCATACATGGGCCACAGCGACCTGCGGGGAACCCAGTACTACCTGCAGTTGACCGCCGACGCGTACCCAGATGTCGCCGAGATGGTCCAAGCCAGGTTCGGGTACGTCATCCCGGACCCGGTCGCGCGGGAAGGAGCCGAGCAGTGAGCCGCGTTAGCCCTGTCGGCGGGGATCTGGCCGGCCGCTGGCTGTCGAAGTTCCTCACTGAGCACCTCGCCGGCGAGCGGGACCTGTCCCCCCAGACGATCGCGTCTTACCGAGACGCGATCAAACTGCTGCTCACCTGGTTCCGCGACGTGCAGGCAACCCCACCCGAAAAGCTGCGTCTCGCCGACCTCGACCGGACCAGGGTGCTCGCGTTCCCGGACTGGCTGGAGGCCGACCGCGGTAACTCGCCGGCGACCCGCAACCAGCGCCTCGCCGTGATCAAGTCGTTCGCCCGGTACACCGCGATCGAGCGTCCAGAGTTCCTCGACCAAGCCACCCAGATCCTCGCCGTCAAGCAGAAGAAGACGCCGGCCACCGACATGGGCTACCTCACCGGCGACGAGGTCAAAGCCCTCCTCGCCCAGCCAGACCCGGCCACCCGGCGCGGGCTGCGGGACACCGTCCTGCTCTCCACGCTCTACGACACCGCCGCCCGCGTCCAAGAGATCTGCGACCTGAACACCGCCGACGTCCGCGCGGCCCGCCCGATGCTCATCACGCTGCACGGCAAAGGCTCCAAAACCAGGCGCGTCCCGCTGATGGACCCCACCGCCCGACTGCTGCAGGACTACCTGCACCGGCGCACCCGTCATCCCGGCGTCGGCGCAGACGCCGACCCGCTGTTCCAAGGACCCGAACAGACCCGATTGACCCGCTGGGGCGTCACCAAGATTCTCGCCCGGCACGTCCAATCCCTACGCGGCCGCGACCCCGGCTACGCGCCCGGGCTGAACATCACCCCGCACGTGATCAGAAGGACCCGAGCGATGCACCTGCTGAAAGCCGGAGTGAACGTGATCTACATCCGCGACCTGCTCGGCCACGCCGACATCTCAACAACCGAGATCTACGCCCGCGCCGACCCGGAGACCAAACGCAAAGCCATCGAGAACGCCTACGAGTCACTCACCCCCGAACTCCTGCCCAGCTGGACGGCCGACCGAGATCTCCTCGAATGGCTCGACCAGATCTGCCGATAACCGCCCGGATTATGTGGCCGGAACCGGCCCCGGCGACAGGCCCAGCAAGGGAAACACGCCAGCCGGCCACATAACCCAGCCGTCCACGTAATGCCGCTTACGTGGAATTCCACGTAAGCGGCACACCAACGCGATGCTCCTCCGCGCCCGCGACACCGACACCGCGACGATCGCACTGTGGCTCGGACACGAGAGCACCAAGACCACCAGCATCTACGAACACGCCGACTCAGCACTCAAGGAATAAGCCATCGCCCGAATCGCGCCGCTCGGGACCAAGCCCGGTAGATACCGACCATCCGACGCGCTACTCGCGTTCCTCGAAGGGCTCTGATTATGCCGCGCAGCTAACCAGCCAGAATCGCGCTGAGCAGCAGAAACGCGCGTTGCTGAACCTCTACGCGGCATAACCAGCCGCGCGGCATGACAGCGACAGCGCCGGCGGCACCAAACCGGTCGTTCGGTGCTTCCGCCCGCCGAGGACCGACACTGAGCTGAGAGCCACGCCGATGACGGGCCAGTTCCTCGTCAACTGCGAACACGTCGCGTTGTCAGCACGACGGCTGCGATCACGCGCGTAGAAGAAGCGCGCCTCGGGTTTGCCAGACCGAGACGGCGCTCAGCGTTGCGAACGCGCCGCCGGGGAATCGAGCCCGTTGCCGCCTGGGCGGGACTGCTCGCGAGGCCCGCCAGCGCGGGTGCCGAGGCCCGCAAGCTTCGCCATCGCGGCGATGCCCGGGCTCGCGATGGCGCGCAAGCGCTCTATCGCGGCCGCCAAAGCGGGATCGATGGGTCGTTCTAGAGGGACGCGCGCGGGGTTCAGCGCCACGCCGTCGGCCCACTCCTTGATGTCGGCCTCAGCGTTGAAGGCGAGCGCCGCGTGGCCGCCCAGTGTCTGCATCAGCGCCCAGTCGGCCGGTGTGTCCGACAGCGGCGACGGGGGGCACACTCGATTCTTCTCAGCATCGTCTTCGCGGGTTGCCTCGACGTACCCGATCAGGGCCGCCGCCAGGCACGGGAACCCCGCCCGGACCGGCTGAATCGTGATCACGGAATCGCCCCAGACCGGGATCAGCGGCGGATATTGCAACCCGGAGGCGGCGCAGTGAACGACCACGGCGTTCCGGTGGATCGCGGCATCGCCGCCCTCCAGTTCGATCCGCGTTGGCTGGACCCTGCGGACGTGTCCGAGCCGGACCACCCGCTCGATGCTCCGCAAGAGGTCGAGCTCCCACTGGGCGAGCGTCGGTGTCTTCGCCATCGTGGGTGTGATCGAGCGGTCGATGCGAAGCATCACCCCCGCGGCTTCGAGTCTCAGGAAGAGCTCATCCGGGGAGGAGGCCGCGGTTGCCGCCTCCATGGTGTCGGCAGCCATCCCGGTGAACACCGCGGGGTCGGGCTGGACGACCGCGCGGTTGAGCATCCACGGCTCGCGCGGGCGAATCCAGCAGATCGAGTCCGGGTCGACCCCGCGTTCGAGCAGCCATACACAGGTGTCGGTTGCCGTCTTCCCGGACCCGACGACCACAAACTCCGCGGGTGGGGTGTCCAGCCTCGGCAGCTCGTGGACCGGCACCGCGCAGACCCCGTCGGCGACGCCGAACGGTGGCGGGGTGGTCGCGGGGATCTCCGGGGCGACGTAGCGGGCGTCGACTATCCGGCATTCCGGCCCGGCTTGGTAGCGCTCCCCGGACAAGCGCGAGGCGAACGAGCCGTCACCCACGTACTCGCAGTTGGGGTAGAACTCCACCCGGCCCGATGGCACCAGTCGGGCGTTGAGCACCCGCTGGTAGTACGCGCATATCTCCGAAGCGCCGGCCCGCTCGTGCAGACCGGCCTCGGGGCCCTCACGCTGGATCGATCCGGAGCCCAACATCGTCGAGGCAACGCCGTAGAACGCCGAAGCCTGGTGCAGCCGCACGAACGGATACGCGTCCAACCAATGGCCGCCGGTCCCATGCCGGCGATCGACCAGGGCGACCCGCACATCCGCATGCGTGGTCAGGGCGTCCGCGAAAGCCATACCCGACGCGCCAGCTCCGACGACCAGGTAGTCAGCATCAAGCCCACGTGCCATCGCGGCCATTCAACCACGAGCGCCCCGACCGCCCCAGCGGCACCCCGCCACCGGATGCGCGTCGAACGTCCGCCGTTTGATCCAAAACGAAGGCGGAATCAGGGGGTCGGCGCACCACCTGAAACGTCCGGGCGGCCTGCTTGGCTGCCCGGCTCATGAAGGTGGTCGCCACGATGAGACGGTTCGGGCTCGCCGAGAGCGAGCAGGAACGCGTGTGGGAGCTGTGGGGCGAGGGCACGTCGTTGCGGGCGGTCGCGCGCAAGCTCGGCGCCAGGCCGGAGTACGTGCGTCGGTATGTGACTTCGACGGGCGGGGTGAAACCGGCAGCGAGAGAGCGCTCGAAGCGATGCCTGTCTGAGCAGGAGCGCGAGGAGATCTCGCGTGGTCTCGCGCGCGGTGAGAGCTGTCAGGTGATCGGGGCGCGGATCGGGCGCAGTCACACCACGATCTCGCGAGATGGGAACGACGGGCTCATTTGGCCCCAGTGCGACGGCTTGATTTGGCCCCACCTTCCGTCCGAGCGTGACCGGAGGGTCCGTGCTTTTCGGAGCATGGATCGGAGGGCGCAGAAGGGATGGGTTCCAGAGTGGAGCTGTTTGAGAGGATCCGTAGGGATCGGGAGTTTGAGGGGCTGTCGGTGCACGCGTTGGCGCGCCGGCATGGGGTGCACAGGCGGACGGTCCGGCAGGCGCTTGGGTCGGCGGTGCCGCCGGAGCGCAAGCGTCCGGAGGGTCGCCCGGCGCCGGCGATGGGGGCGTATCGCGAGCTGATCGACTCGTGGCTTCTGGCTGATCGGGACGCGCCGCGCAAGCAGCGGCACACCGCGAAGCGGATCCATGATCGGCTGGTCGAGGAGCACGGCGCGGTCATCGCGGAGACGACGGTGAGGGACTACGTGCGTCGCCGGCGCCGGGAGCTGGGGTTGGCGGCGGAGGCGTTCTGTCCGCAGGTGCATGACCCGGGGGTGACCGCGGAGGTCGACTGGGGCGAGGCGAGGGTGCTGATCGCTGGCGTTTTGATGACCGTTGGCTTGTTTTTGATGCGGTCGTGTTTTTCGGGCGCGTGCTTCGTGATGGCGTTCGAGTCCCAGAGCCAGCAGGCGTTCTTCGAAGGGCACGTGCACGCGCTGGACTGGTATGGCGGGGCATTCGCGACTATCCGTTATGACAACCTGAAGTCAGCGGCGAAGAAGACGCTGAAGGGCCGCCGGCGGGTCGAGAACGAGCGGTTTGTCGCGTTGCGCTCGCATTACCTGTTCGAGTCGTGGTTCACGCTCTCAGGCGTCGAAGGGGCACGCGAGAAGGGTGGCGTGGAGGGCGAGGTCGGCCGGTTTCGCCGCAATCATCTGGTGCCGGTGCCGGAGGTCGCGTCGCTCGCTGAGCTCAACGAGCGGCTGCTGGCGTTCTGCATCGAGGGTCTGCATCGCACGATCGTCGGGTGCCGAGAGACTGTCGGAGCGGCGCTCTCGCGCGAGATCGATCTGCTCAGACCGTTGCTGGCCGGGCCGTTCCCGACCTGGGAGGACAGCTCGCACCGCGTTAGTCAGAAGTCGATGATCACGGTGCGGCGCAATCACTATTCGGTTCCCGTCCGGCTCGTCGGCGCGCGTGTGACGGCGCGGGTGGGCGCGCGGGAGATCGAGGTTCTGTCCGCCGGTGAGGTGATCGCGAGCCATCCGCGGTTGCGGGGCAGCCAGCTGCGCTCCGCGCAGCTCGATCACTATCTCGAGCTGCTTGTGCGTAAGCCCGGCGCGCTTGAGCACTCGCTGGCGTTGCGCCAGCAGCGCGAGCAGGGCCGCTGGCCGGACAGTTTCGATCAGCTCTGGCAGGCGCTCGCGCAGCGGGTCGGCGCCTCGGAAGCGGCCCGGCAGATCGTCGACGTGCTGCTGCTCTGCCGAGAGCACGACCCCTCGGTGGTCGAGCTCGCGGTTCGCGGCGCGCTCGCGGCCGGCGCGATCGACGGACGCGCGGTCGCTGTGCTGATCGATCGGCGAGCGCGGCCCGAGCCCGAGCGGCTAGAGCTGCCAGACCGGCTCGCCGAGCTCGACCGGCCCGCCCCGGACCTGGGCGAATACAACGAGCTGATCGACGGCGAGGGGGTGGGACAGTGACCGGCTATCGCTGGGAGATCGAAGCGTCCGCCGGGCCCGCCCGCGAGGGACTCGTCGGTGGCGGCGCGCAGCTGCTGGTCCGCGTGCGCCTGTTCGACGAGGGCGTCGAGAACCCGCAGCCTGACGCATACATCGACCTGCGACCTTCGAGCGCGCGTCACCTCGCGCTCGAGCTGCTCGCCGCGGCACAGGACGCCGAGTGGCAAAGCGATCAGGCCGGGTTCTGGGAGATGAGCAGGTGAGCGTCCCGGCGAAGACCCAGGCGCTCGAAGCGCTCGTCGAGGCGCACGCCAAAGAGCTGCACCTCCCCGCGATCCGCGGACGGTTCCGGGCGCTCGCGGCCGAAGCAACCCGTGAACAGCAGACCCCGCTCGCCTACCTCGCCGCGCTCCTCGAAGCCGAAGTCCAGGAACGCGCCGAGCGACGCGAACGACGACGACTGCTCGACGCACGCTTCCCGATCCTCAAGCGACTGGAGGACTTCCGCTTCGACGAGAATCCGAAGGTCCCGCAAGCCACGATCGCCGCGCTCGCCGAAGGTTCGTGGATCGACGACCGCGAGTCGATCATTGTGATCGGCGAGAGCGGGACCGGGAAGACGATGCTCGCGACCGCGCTCGGCGTGTGCGCCTGCCAGCAAGGCCGACGGGTCCGCTTCACCACACTCGCTGGCCTCGCGACCGAACTGCAGGAAGCCGAGTCCCGCCGCGAGCTCGGACGAGTCGTCGGCCGCTACGCCCGCACCGAGCTCGTCATCCTTGACGAGCTTGGCTATCTGGCCCTGCCCGAGGGCGCCGCCGAGCTCGTCTTCCAAGTCATCAGCGAGCGCAACGAACGCGGATCGCTGATCGTGACCACCAACCTACCGTTCGGAGAATGGACCAAGGTGTTCCCCGACCCACGGCTCGCGAAGGCCGTCGTGGACCGGATCACCCACAAGGCGCACATCATCGACACCAACGGAACGCAGGCGGACATCGCTTGACGGTGGCTGGGCGCGCCCGGGTCCCGGTTCGCGTGGATCGTCGTCGGGCGGCCCGTCGTTGGGTCGGTGGTCGTCGAGTGGTGGCTCGTCGGCGAGGGGGATCTTGAGGTGGATCTCGACCCGCCAGCCGGTGACGCGAACCTTCTCGACGACGAGTCGTAGTAGTCGCTGGCGGCCTTCGAAGTCGAGGTCGTCCAGTGACGCAGCGACGCGTTCGGCGAAGCCGGCGAGCCTGCGGCGGAGCCGGTTCTCGGTGGCAAGCTCGGCGCTGCGCTTGGTCAGCGCGTCCTTCTCTTGGCGCAGCCGGTCGCGGCGGGCGGTCAGCGTGGCGGTGCGTCGGGTGAGCTCGCCGAGCTCGATCAGCCCCGCTTGGTAGGCGTCAAGCAGCCGGGTGCGCTCGCGCCCGTTTGCGTCGATCGCCGTGTCCAGGCGCTTGAGCTGCGTGGCGATGAGCTCGTTTGGGTCGGGTGCGCCGGCGATCAGGGCGCGCTCGGCGGCGATCAGCTGTTGGGGGTCAAGCAGCGCTTGGCGGACCTGCTCAAAGACGTACTGGTCAAGCTCGTTGGCGCGGATGTTGCGCTCCGGACAGCGGCGGTCGTTGGAGCCGGCGCGTAGCACGTCGTGGTTGGGACAATGATAGTAACGGTGAAAGGTGTCCTTGCGGCCGCGCATGCGTTGGCAGTGACAGGTGACGTGACAGTGACCGCACTGGACCAGACCCCGCAGCAGCCACGCGCCCGGCTCGGCACCGCGTGGGCTCCACTGTGAGTTGTCACGGGTGACGTGTTTGACGCGCTCAAACGTGTCACGATCGATGATCGCCGGCACCGCGATCGCGATCCACTCCTCACGCGGACGCTCCCGCTGGCGGGTCTTGCGGTTGCGCGCCCCGCGCGGACCGCCGCCCTCCAGTGACTCATAGCGGTTGTAGTACATGGTGCCGATGTACGCCTCGTTGCGCAGTAGCCGGTCGATCGTAGAGGTTCCCCAGATCGGCTTGCCGGTCGGGGAAGGGATCCCGCGGTCACGCAGCCAAAAAGCGATCTGGCGAACCGACAGTCCTCGCTCGACATACCCGTGGAAGATCTCGCGCACGACCTGCGCCTCGGGTTCGAAGACCTCGACCCGCGCCGGCCCGCCGTCGCCGCTGACCACGCGCCGATACCCATAAGAGATCCTCCAGAACAGAATCTCGCCCGCGCGGGCGCGATACAGCTTGCCGCGCCGATAGCGCTCGGCGATCTTGGCCTTCTCATACTCGGCGATCACGCCCTGCATCTGCACCAGCAGCGTCGCCTGCGGGTCATCGCCGTGCGCGGGGCCCTCGAGGAACCGCACGCTGACCCCGAAGCGCTCCAGCTCCTCGAGGATCAGCACCTGGTAGGCATACGCGCGCGCCAGGCGATCGGCGCACAAGCACAACACGCCGTCGAGCACGCCCGCCTCGGCCGCATCGCGCAAGCGGTCAAGCGCCGGGCGATCCAACCGCGCGCCCGAGTAACCATCAT
Source organism: uncultured Solirubrobacterales bacterium (assembly GCA_963836065.1). Taxonomy (GTDB): domain Bacteria; phylum Actinomycetota; class Thermoleophilia; order Solirubrobacterales; family Solirubrobacteraceae; genus Palsa-465. The sequence continues at coordinate 83,830 of CAWIII010000017.1, read as the reverse complement.
CGACAAACTCCTCGACCACCTCGTGCCCGTCGGCCTCAGCCGCCGCGCGCAATGCCTCCAGCTGTGAGCTGATCGTGCCGCGCTCCTGCTGGCGCTCGGTCGACACGCGGGCATACAAACCGACTCTCACTCGTTCACCGCCCGCAACAAGTTACTGTCAGCATCAGCGAGCAGGAAGCCATAGGCGTCACGCAACTGCTGCTCGCGCGGATCTTCACTACCGCACCAGGCCGGACGACACGCGCCGATCAGCGACCCCAGATAGTCAGGCTCAGCCTGAGGCCAGCGCAGGCGTTCAGGTGGTGTCGTGGTGGTGAGCAGGATTCCTTCTGGATGGATGGAATCCTGCGGTCGTGGATCGGATCGAGGCGGAAGCGATCGCGGTGGCTGGTGGGGAGCCTGCACGGGCGCTGGTTGTCCGGCTGCTTGATGCGTTGGACGAGGTGGCTGGGTTGCAGAAGCGGTTCGAGGAGCTTGAGCGGCAGGTGAACCGCACCTCGCGCAACAGTTCGGTGGCGCCGTCGTCGGATTCGCCGTTGACGCGACAGCAGCGCCGTCAGTTGGCGCGGGAGCGCGCGAAGAAGCAGCTGGAGCGCGAGCGGCGCGAAGCGCGCAGTCAGGGCGGGCAGCCGGGTCATGAGGGTTCCAGCCGGCCGCCGGCCGAGCCGGAGCAGCTGACCGCCGGGCCGTTTGACTGTGTGCCGGGGCGGTGTGGGTGCGGGCACCGGTTCACCGGCGGCGAGGAACGCGTCGGCGATCCAGTCGGCCATCAGCAGTGGGAGCTGCCGGTGGTCGTGGCGGAGGTGCGCGAGTGGCGGCGGCTGCGGCTCGAGTGCCCCGATTGCGGCAAGCCGGCGCTGGCGGAGCTGCCGGCGGGCGTGTCGTTGAGCGCGTTCGGGCCGCGGTTGCACGCGCATGTCGCGGTGCTGGCCGGGGTCTGCCGGCTCTCGCGCGAGAAGATCGTCGAGCTGCTCGGCGAGTGCTACGGAATCGAGCTCAGCACTGGTGCGGTCGATGGGATGCTGCGGCGCGTCAGCCGCGTGCTGCACGACCCGTGGCGCGAGCTGCACGAAGCGATCAAGCTCGCCGAGGCCGTGCATGCCGATGAGACGACGTGGCTGTGCAAGGCCGATCCGTGCTGGCTGTGGACGGCTACCACCGCCGCGCTGGTCTGCTACCGGATCGACCCGCGACGCACCCAGCAAGCAGCGAAGAAGCTGTTGGGCGAGAACTTCGGCGGGTTCGTCACCTCCGACCGCTACGTCGGCTACCACTGGCTCGACGTTCTGCAACAGCAGCTGTGCTGGGCGCACGCCGTGCGCCAGCTGACCGAGCTCTCCGAACGTCCGGGCGCGCCCGGCAAGCTCGGCGCTCGGCTGCTCGACATCGCCGGCCAGGTGTTCGCGATCCACCGCGAGCATGCCGCCGCGCTCGCCGGCGCCGACGATCCCGAGCACCCGGCGCTGGTCGCGCTGCGTGAGCAACTCGCGCCGTTGCGCGAGCGGTTCCGCGGCCTGCTCGATCAAGGCGCACGCGGCCGCCACCCCAAGACCGCCCGCTTCTGCGCCGGACTGCTGGAGGAATACCCCGCGCTCTGGACGTTCAGCGAGGTGCCCGGCATCACCCCGACCAACAACGACGCGGAGCGCGCGATGCGCGGCCCGGTCATCCTGCGCCGGATCTCCGGCGGCACCCAATCCGAGCGCGGCAACCGCTGGATCGAACGGATCCTCTCCACCCTCGAAACCTGCCGCCGCCAAGGCCGATCCGCATCCGAGTACCTACACGACGCAATCGACGCCAGCCTCCACTCCCGGCCGATCCCCACACTGGTTCCTGGCTGACGCAGCACCGTCACCCGAACCCCGAACCGGGCGTCCCGAGTTACAGAAGGAATCCTCGCTCACGTACCGACACCACGTGAACGGCTACAGGCCAGCTGATCAACCCCGCCAAGCCGCGCCGCTCAAACCGCCGCGCTGCCAGCAACTCACCACACCGCTCTCCAGCCAGCACCAGCGCGCGCAGCCGCTCATAGTCGGCCTGCGCTGGCTCGTCCACGGGCCAAAACCGCGAGCTCACCCGCGACCCCCCAACGCCTTCTCCACCGTGCGGCGGTGCAGCCTCACCCCCAACGCCGCCTCCAACTCGCGCGCCAACTGCGCGCCAGAAGCGTCCGGCATCTCGCGGCGACGCGACTCCAAAAACGCCAGCACCTCGGGCGAGAGCCGCAACGGGCCACGCCGTCCGGGCCGCTCGTCCAACAGCCCGACCATCCCAGACCGCTCGAACGCCGCCGCCACCAGATACAACGCCGCCCGCGAGTAACCGTGCGCGCTCGCCGCGGCACTCGCCGTCTGCCCGTCGAGCACATGCGCGCGCAGCATCTCGTACTTGACCTGCACCTTGTCGAAGCAGACAAAGAACCGCGGGTCCGAGCGAAACGGCTCGGCAACCACCGCGTCGGGCGTCGGGTGCAACAAGCCCGCCTGCTCCAGAGCCCGGTAACGCGCCGACTCGGCCACCGCCGCTCACCCGCCCCGCAACGATCGTCCGCGACGCGTCGCACGACACGTCTCTAAGGAGATCGGTAGCCGTCCAGCCATGACCGCCGCGACGATCATATCGGCCCGTTCGCCCATCGATGAACACCACATAACGGCTATTTCCACGCAGACAAGACGGATCCTGCGGCGAACATCGCTGGACGCTGCGGCGCTCACCCCTACACACCTCTAGCCCTCCCCGCACCCCATAGTCCCCGCCGAGAACTCCCGCGCCGCCCCGGATCGCGGTACAACTCGACATCCCGTCGGCTCACCTCACGCGCCAGAACGCTGCGGTAGTTCAGACCTGCGTTCCGATCATCGACACCGGCACCGAAAGCTGGCGATTCCGCCACGGCCTGCAACGCCAAGGACGCAAACGAGCATGACCCCCGCCCCGAGGACGCGCCCGCGGCTGTCGTCGCAAAGCCCTTCGCGCTACGCGCTCAGGCCTTCGCGACGACAGCCGCGGCATGCCGTCCGACCGGGCGATCAGGCAACATCAACATCAACAACCACCGACGCGAGCTGGGGCCAGTTCAGGCCGTGGGAAAGCCAGTCAACGTCGCAACAGATGAACGCTGTGATCGTAGTCCCATCGGGTGTCGGCATGGAAGAGTTGAGCGACCGGCATGGCGAGCAGGCGAAGGCGCCCCCTCCCTCCCTGGAGGGTTGATCGCGAGAAGTTCCCCAGGCCGCCAGCGCGGGTAGCTGACGCGCGCGGGGTTCGACGGAGGCGAGGCGCGAGGGCCGAGCCGGAGTCGATCCCCGCGCGCGTGCGCGGCTCGTTTGGGGGCCCCGTCAGGCGGCCGCGGCGGCGGCGAACAGCTCCGCTGGGCGCTGCCAGCCGAGCGTCTTGCGTGGCCGGTCGTTGACCTCTGAGGCGATTCGCACGACGTCCTCGACGGCGTGGGCGCTCAGGTCGGTGCCCTTCGGGAAGTAGTCGCGCAGCAGCCCGTTCATGTTCTCGTTGCTGCCTCGCTGCCACGGTGAGTGCGCGTCGCAGAAGAACACGTCCGTGCCGGTCGCAGCCGTGATCTGCGGGTGCAGCGCAAGCTCCTTGCCTTGATCCCAGGTCAGCGTCCGCCGCAACCCGGCCGGCAGGTCCGCCAGCGCGGCAGTGATCGCGTGGCGGACACCTTCGGTGCTCGCCATGCCCTCGCTGAACGGCAGCAGGATCAGGAACCTGGTGGTGCGCTCCACGAGCGTCCCGATCGCCGAGCGGTTCCCGGCGCCCATGATCAGATCGCCCTCCCAGTGGCCGGCCTCCAGACGGTCCTCCACCTCGGCTGGCCGCTCGGCGATCATTCGCATCGCAGTCAACCGTCCACGCCGCTGCAGCCCCAGGAGCCGCCGTCTGCGGCGGCGACGCCGCACCGGCCGCGTGAGCGCGACCGCAGGGTCACAGATCGCCTGGTAGATCGACTCCTTGCATAGCCAGCGCAACGGCTGATCGACAAACAGCACGCGCAGCTCGTGCGCGACCTGCTCCGGGCTCCAGCGCTTCGCCAACAGTCGCCTGACAGCGTCGGCCAGCACGGCATCGACAGCGACCCGCCGCTTGCGCGGCTTGCACGCTCGGAGCCTGGCGGCGTGCTCTGCGTGGTGCGGGCGATACCGCCCGTCCGGATCGCCGTTGCGACGGATCTCGCGGCTGATCGTCGACGGCGCGCGTCCCAGCTCCGCAGCGATGCCGCGCACCGTCATGCCCGCGGCGAGCAGGTCAGCGATCCGGATCCGTTCGTGCTCTGAGAGATACCGCGGGCTGCGCGGCCTGACTTCCTTGGCTTTCACCGGCGGATAGTGCAAGACCTCCCCGACGGAATTCCGAACTGACCGGCCATACCGCCACCGGGTCCCGGTCTTGCGATTGATCCCCACCAGTCGGCACGCCTCGCTGTTGCTGACCCCTTGCGCGATCAGCTGCAGATACCGCTGCTGCTTCTCCGCCTGAAACCCTGCGCGCTTCCGTCGTCTGTCCCGCATCGCAACCTCCAAAACCGCGTTGGTGTTGCAACGTCAAGTGGAATCCGCCCCGTCGCGCTGGGGCCAGTGCAGGTCGTCGTTCCGACGAGAGGTCAACCGCAACGGTGGCCGCGAGCGCTATCGGGCGCGCGACGCCGATGAGGCGGCGTGGGGGCGGGCGCGGCGGCCGAAGCGCTCCAAGCTCGCCGCGTGTGCGCGGTTGCGTGAGGTCGTGGAGGAGAAGCTCGGGGAGCGCTGGTCGCCGCAGCAGATCTCGGGCTGGCTGGGCCGTACGTATGCTGATGAGCCGGAGATGCGGGTGTCGCACGAGACGATCTACTTGTCGCTGTTCGTGCAGACACGTGGTGCGTTGCGCCGTGAGTTGTGCGCGCAGTTGCGCAGCGGTCGGCGCACGCGCCAGCCGCGGGGTCGTCGGGCTCCGCAGGGCCAGGGGCGGGTGCGGGAGATGCTGATGATCAGCGAGCGGCCGGCCGAGGTCGAGGATCGCGCTGTGCCCGGTCACTGGGAGGGCGATCTGTTGCTGGGCAAGCGCCCGACGGGGATCGCGACGCTGGTGGAGCGCACGAGCCGCTTCGCGCAGCTGGTGGCGCTGCCGGACGGCTATCGGGCAGAGCCTGTGCGTCTGGCGCTGACGCAGAGCATCCGCTCGCTGCCGGCGCAGCTGCGTCGCTCGCTGACCTGGGATCAGGGCAAGGAGATGGCTGAGCACGCCCGGTTCACTGTCGACAGCGGCGTGCAGGTGTACTTCTGCGATCCGCGCAGTCCGTGGCAGCGGGGCAGCAACGAGAACACCAACGGCCTGCTGCGCCAGTACTTCCCCAAGCGCGGCGATCTTGGCGGGATCGCCCAGGAGCAGCTCGACGCGGTCGCTGCCCAGCTCAACGGCCGGCCGCGCAAGACGCTCGGGTGGATGACACCAGCGGAGCGGTTCGCCGAACTGGTGGCGAGCGGTCCTGGCTAAACCGGCGCGGGCCTGCCGCTAACATCGACGAGGTGTGTTGGTAGCCACCCGGTGAGATTGACACTGACAACGTGTCACGTTCGGCACTAACAATGTGTCACCATTCAGTGACACCCACATACATAAGAGGTTACCGCCACGCACGGTGACAACACGTCACCCCACCCGCGCGGGTCGAACGGGCGCACAGCAACCCCCCCTCCGGGTACCGCGTCGGCGACGGCCTCGACTCCACCGAGACCCGCCGGGTAAGGTCGCCGATGCAGCGCAAGCGGTTGGGCGCTCCGTGTGAGAAGCTTCAGTCGTCCGAGGTGGTGCGGTGACCCCTTGAGCCTAAGATCGTTTTCAGCCCGTGTCAAGGGCGAATCTTTGAGAGCTGTTGGTTTGAGCGTGAGTGACAGGTGTAAGGGCTCACGAATGAATTAGTGGGCTGTGGCAGGATGTTGGGTTGTGGTGGCGTATCGCGGGGGCATGATCGATGAATCGCAGATTGTTGAGCGTTATCGGGGGTTGGGGCCGGAGTTGAACGAGCGTCAGCGCAGGTTGTGGGCGGCGTCGGAGGCTCGGTCGTGTGGGCCGGGCGGGATCGCGGCTGTCGTGCGTGCGACGGGGATCAGCAAGAACACTGTGCAGCGTGGGATCGCAGAGCTGCGGGAGGGGACACGGCTCGAGGCGGGTCGTGTCCGTCGGCCGGGTGCGGGGCGGCCGCGGTTGACGGAGTCTGATCCGGAGCTGGTGGGAGCGTTGGAGGCGTTGGTGGATCCGGATACGCGTGGGGATCCGTGCTCGCCGTTGCGGTGGTGCTCGAAGAGCTTGCAGAACATCGCGAGTGCGCTTCAGGCGGCAGGACATCAGGTGTCCGATCGGACGTCCGGGAAGCTCTTGCGGGGGCTTGGGTTTCGGTTGCACGCGAACTCCAAGACGCGGGAGGGGAAGGATCATCCTGATCGTGACGCGCAGTTTCGGCATATCAACGAGACGACACGCTCGGCGCTCGCCGCGGATCAGCCGGTGATATCCGTAGACGCGAAAAAGCGCGAGCTGGTCGGGGATTTCAAGGCTGTCGGGCGGGAATACGAGCCGACTGGGCGGCCGGTCGAGGTTCGCTGCCACGACTTCAAAGACAAGGATCTGGGGCACGCGATCCCGTACGGCGTGCTCGACATCAAAGCCAACGAGGGGATGGTCAGCGTTGGTGTCACCCATGACACAAGCGCGTTCGCGGTCAACTCGATCCGCGTGTGGTGGCAGTACCTCGGCCAGAAGCGTTACCCCAAAGCGACGTGCCTGACGATCACTGCTGACGGCGGCGGCAGCAACTCCAGCCGCACGCGCCTGTGGAAGACCGAGCTGCAGAAGCTCGCCAACGAGCTCGCGCTGCCGATCCGCGTCTGCCACTTTCCGCCCGGGACGTCGAAGTGCAACAAAATCGAGCATCGCATGTTCAGCTACGTCAGCCTCAACTGGCGCGGACGGCCGCTTGAGAGCCTGCAGGTGATCATCGACCTGATCGGCGCGACCACGACCAGCACCGGCCTGAAGGTCTACGCGCGCCTGGACCCCGGCCACTACGAGAAAGGGATCAAGGTCACCGACCAAGAGCTTGCCGCCGTGGACATCGCCCGCGACCAGTTCCATCCAGACTGGAACTACACGATCCACCCAACCCAAAAGGGGCGCTACTGCTGTTTCCGTGGGTGGGGTGAGAGGGTTCGGGCGGGGGTAGCGCCATCGCCCGGTTGCCGTCAAGCAGCGCCTTGATGGTTGGTCGTGGGACGCGAGTCGTTTCTGCTGTTAGCAGGGGTTTTGCGCTGCTTGACTGCGCCCGGGTCGCTGGCGCTGGTGGGCTGGGGAGTTCCGGGCGGGGACCGCCCGGAAGGGCGGGTTGAGGGTGCGCACGCCGCGGTGCTCCTAGGCTCTGGTTTAGCGATGTCAGAAACCCTTGGGAAGGAACGGTGGCGACGTGCGCAAGGCAAGCGTAGGCGTCCGCGCGTGGGCGCGGCTTTTGGGGCTTGAGAAGACGGTGGTCGAAGCGGTCGATGTCGAATCAGACGGCACGATCGTGGTGTCGGTCCGCCCGGGTTACAGCCAGCGGGATCGTTGCCCGCACTGTCGCCGGCGCTGCCCGGGGTATGACCTCGGCGAGGGGCGCCGGCGCTGGCGGGCGCTGGATCTCGGGACCACGTTGTGCTACGTGGAGGCCGACGCGCCGCGCGTGCAGTGCAAGGTGCACGAGGTGGTCGTCGCGGCGGTCCCATGGGCGCGCCACGACGCCAGGTTCACGCGCAGCTTCGACGATCAAATCGCATGGTTGACGGTCAACACGTCAAAGACGGCGATCTGCGTGCTGATGCGGATCGCGTGGCGGACCGTCGGGCGTATCTGCGCGCGCGTCAGCGCGGAGGCCAAGCAAGGACGTGACCTGTTCGCGGGCCTGAAGGCCCTCGGGTTCGATGAGATCTCGATCCGCAAAGGGCAGAAGTACCTGACCGTGGTCGTCGATCATCACACCGGCCGGCTGGTCTGGGCGGCGTACGGCCGGGACCGCAAGACGGTCGAGAAGTTCCTGGATCTGCTGGGGAAAGAACGCTGCGAGCAGATCGAATTCGTGTCATGCGATGACGCCGAGTGGATCACCCGGCCGGTCTCCGAGCGCTGCCCGGACGCCGTGATCGCGCTGGACCCGTTTCATATCGTCAAGGCCGCGACCGACGCGCTGGACGAGATCCGCCGCGAGATCTGGAACGAAGCCAGACGCGCCGGCAACAAGCAGCTCGCCAAGGATCTCAAAGGCGCCCGGTTCGCGCTGTGGAAGAACCCAGGCAACCTGAGCGAACGCCAGCAGCGACAGCTCTCGAGCATCCAGCAGACCAACCAGCGGCTGTACCGCGCCTACCTCCTCGCCCAGCAACTGCGCCAGATCTACCGCGTCGACGCAAACGACGGCCTCGCGCTGCTCGAAGCGTGGCTGAAGTGGGCCCGACGATCACGCCTAGAGCCATTCCGAAAGCTCGCCCGCCGGATCACAGAACAGCGCGAACGCGTCGAGGCGGCGTTCACCAATGGACTCTCAAACGCCCGCGTCGAGCAGATCAACACCCAAATCCGCCTGATCATCCGCCGCGGCTTCGGCTACCACTCACCAAGCGCCGTCATCGCCCTCGCGATGCTCTCACTCGCCGGGCTCTGCCCACCCCTCCCCGGACGGTGACACTACCCACGGATACGTCAGTAGGTTCCCAAAAGGGGCCACTAATTCTTTCGTGAGCCCTAACCGATGCACGCGACGCGCCAGCTGACTGGCAACTACTCGGCCGGCGTCGCCCACCAGATCAAGGTGATCGACAGCACGATCGATTCGTCTAGCGCTCGAGGGGATGATCGAGGGCCGCGCTTTTCGCGCATTGGGGGTTTCTCGACGACGCGAGCAAGATGCTCGTCGTGGTGCAAGAGCAGGGGCGCAACCCGCCGGGTAGGCGGCGAGGATTGCTCATTGGCAACAGCAAGGGCCGACTCTTCTGTATTGCGCCAGACGAGGAGCAGCGGGTCGGCTTTGCGTCCGGCGCATGGTGGTCCTACCTCGGGGGCGTCGAGGTGTGGACGGCCACGATCGCTGTCGCGGTAGCGAGCGTGGCGGCCGCCGTGCGTCGAACGTTCTTAGGCTCAAGGGGTCACCGCACCACCTCGGACGACTGAAGCTTCTCACACGGAGCGCCCAACCGCTTGCGCTGCATCGGCGACCTTACCCGGCGGGTCTCGGTGGAGTCGAGGCCGTCGCCGACGCGGTACCCGGAGGGGGGGTTGCTGTGCGCCCGTTCGACCCGCGCGGGTGGGGTGACGTGTTGTCACCGTGCGTGGCGGTAACCTCTTATGTATGTGGGTGTCACTGAATGGTGACACATTGTTAGTGCCGAACGTGACACGTTGTCAGTGTCAATCTCACCGGGTGGCTACCAACACACCTCGTCGATGTTAGCGGCAGGCCCGCGCCGGTTTAGCCAGGACCGCTCGCCACCAGTTCGGCGAACCGCTCCGCTGGTGTCATCCACCCGAGCGTCTTGCGCGGCCGGCCGTTGAGCTGGGCAGCGACCGCGTCGAGCTGCTCCTGGGCGATCCCGCCAAGATCGCCGCGCTTGGGGAAGTACTGGCGCAGCAGGCCGTTGGTGTTCTCGTTGCTGCCCCGCTGCCACGGACTGCGCGGATCGCAGAAGTACACCTGCACGCCGCTGTCGACAGTGAACCGGGCGTGCTCAGCCATCTCCTTGCCCTGATCCCAGGTCAGCGAGCGACGCAGCTGCGCCGGCAGCGAGCGGATGCTCTGCGTCAGCGCCAGACGCACAGGCTCTGCCCGATAGCCGTCCGGCAGCGCCACCAGCTGCGCGAAGCGGCTCGTGCGCTCCACCAGCGTCGCGATCCCCGTCGGGCGCTTGCCCAGCAACAGATCGCCCTCCCAGTGACCGGGCACAGCGCGATCCTCGACCTCGGCCGGCCGCTCGCTGATCATCAGCATCTCCCGCACCCGCCCCTGGCCCTGCGGAGCCCGACGACCCCGCGGCTGGCGCGTGCGCCGACCGCTGCGCAACTGCGCGCACAACTCACGGCGCAACGCACCACGTGTCTGCACGAACAGCGACAAGTAGATCGTCTCGTGCGACACCCGCATCTCCGGCTCATCAGCATACGTACGGCCCAGCCAGCCCGAGATCTGCTGCGGCGACCAGCGCTCCCCGAGCTTCTCCTCCACGACCTCACGCAACCGCGCACACGCGGCGAGCTTGGAGCGCTTCGGCCGCCGCGCCCGCCCCCACGCCGCCTCATCGGCGTCGCGCGCCCGATAGCGCTCGCGGCCACCGTTGCGGTTGACCTCTCGCGAGATCGTGGTGTGACTGCGCCCGATCCGCGCCCCGATCACCTGACAGCTCTCACCGCGCGCGAGACCACGCGAGATCTCCTCGCGCTCCTGCTCAGACAGGCATCGCTTCGAGCGCTCTCTCGCTGCCGGTTTCACCCCGCCCGTCGAAGTCACATACCGACGCACGTACTCCGGCCTGGCGCCGAGCTTGCGCGCGACCGCCCGCAACGACGTGCCCTCGCCCCACAGCTCCCACACGCGTTCCTGCTCGCTCTCGGCGAGCCCGAACCGTCTCATCGTGGCGACCACCTTCATCAGCCGGGCAGCCAAGCAAGCCGCCCGGACGTTTCAGGTGGTGCGCCGACCCCCTGATTCCGCCGCGCGTTTCTGCTGCTCAGCGCGATTCTGGCTGGTTAGCTGCGCGGCATAATCAGAGCCCTTCGAGGAACGCGAGTAGCGCGTCGGATGGTCGGTATCTACCGGGCTTGGTCCCGAGCGGCGCGATTCGGGCGATGGCTTGTTCCTTGAGTGCTGAGTCGGCGTGTTCGTAGATGCTGGTGGTCTTGGTGCTCTCGTGTCCGAGCCACAGTGCGATCGTCGCGGTGTCGGTGTCGCGGGCTCGGAGGAGCATGGCGTTGGTGTGTCGGTTACGTGGAATTCCACGTAAGCGGCATTACGTGGACGGCTGGGTTATGTGGCCGGCTGGCGTGTTTCCCTTGCTGGGCCTGTCGCCGGGGCCGGTTCCGGCCACATAACGTGGGGGTCGTGCGTGTGGGAGGCCGCCCGCTGACGCCTTGAGCGCGGCGAAGAATCGCGCCCCTGTTCACCACGATCAGGGAGGCGATTCTCATGCAGGCAACAGTCGTCCGCGACGCGTCGGGGCGGGTGATCGTCGCGTTGATGACGGCGGGTCGATCGAGAGCGACGATCAAGCGTCACCAGGCGGAGTTCAATGCGTTCGCTGGGTTTCTCGAGGCTCGCGGCCGGGCGGTCCCGACCGAGGTGGACTGCCTTGATTTCATCTTCGAGCGGTCCGGGTGCAGGCTCGCGGGTTTGCGCGAGCCGACCAGTGCCAGACGGGCCCAGCTCGCACGCCGGCCGTTGATCCTGCTGATGGAGACCTTGGCTGGAGGCGTCCCGGTGGTGGGGCAGGCGACAACGCCGCCGGTTGAGCGCTGTCCAGCGCGTTTCCGGGCGGCCAGGGACGAGTACCTGGGGGCGTGCCGGCGGCGAGGTAACGCCGAAGCCACCGTCGTGACGAAGCAGCGCGCTGCGGACCAGTTCCTCGCCTATCTCGAGGAGGTTGGTCGGGAAACCCTCGAGCAGGCGCAGGCCCGGGACTTGGCCGGGTTTTGGGCTCGGCGCCAACGCCAGCGCTACGCCCCGAAGACGACCGGGTTGCTGCGTACGGGGTTGGCTGACTTTCTGCGCTACCTGCACCGGAACGGGCAGATCCGGGAGGACCTGGCCCGGCGGCTCCCGCCGCAGCGCTATCCCCGACGCGGCCAGTCGGCTCCGCACCCGTGGACGGCTGACGAGGTCCGCTTGGTGTTGGAGCAGATCGATCGGCAGTCCGCGATCGGGAAACGCGACTACGCGATGGTGTTGCTGACCGTCAGGCTCGGTTTGCGGGTCGGGGACCTGCGCCGTTTGGAGTTCGGGTGGTTCGACTGGCGCGCCAAGACGCTGGCGTTCACGCAACACAAGACCGGTGTGCCGTTGACGCTGGCGCTGCCGGGCGACGTCGGATGGGCGGTGATCGACTACATCCGGCACGGTCGGCCTGAGGCGGCCTGCCGGCAGGTGTTCGTCAAACATCGCTACCCGTTCACCGCGTTCGGCTCGTCCACGTCGGCGGGGTGCCGGCTTGGCTATTACGCGCGGCGCGCCGGGATCGTGTTCGCGGCCGGGCGGTCGCACGGCCTGCACTCGCTACGCGGCGCGCTGGCGGTCGCGATGCTGCAGACCGACACGCCGCCGCCGGTCGTGACCGCGGTCCTGGGTCACGCGGCGGGCGCCACGACCGCCGCGTATTACCTCAGGCTCGACACCCTGCACCTGCGTCGCTGCGCGCTCGATGTCGAAGATGTCCTCGACGCAGGGGCGCGGTCATGACAGCGTCGACGCTGCCCGAACTGATCGACACGCTCGTCGCGGTGCGCCGCGCCGGCGGGTTTCGGTATGACCGCCAAGCACGGGTGCTGGCGCAGTTCGCCGAGCACTGCCGCCGTGAGGGGTACGCGGACGGGTCAATCATCCAAGAAGCGGTCGAGGGGTTCCTCTACGGCCGCCACCTCAAGGCGTCGACGATCCGGCGCGAGGAGATCGTCCTGCGCGACCTGGCAGAACACGCCCGCCAGTTCGGCTGGCCGGCGTGGGCGCCGCCGACGCTGACCCGAGTGAAGACGCGGCACCGGCCGCCGCCTTATGTGTTCAGCGACGAGGAGATCTGTCGCCTGTTTGACGCGATCGATACCCAGCCGCTGTCGGAGATGTCCAACCGGCCGCTGGTGGACCCGGTGCTGTTCCGGGTCCTCTACGCCACCGGGCTGCGGATCTCAGAAGCGCTCAACCTGCAACTGCGCGATCTCGACGCTGCCCGCGCGACGCTCGAGGTCCGCGACGGCAAGAACCGTGAGAACCGGATCGTGCCCGTCACCCGGCGCCTCGCCGACACGCTGGAGGCATATATCGCGGCCGCGCACCCCGACCCGGAACCCGCTCACCATCTGTTCCACACCGGCGATCCGGCCAGACCGGTCGACAAGTCCACGATCTACAACCGGTTGCGTCGCTACCTCGCTGATGCGGACATTCCGCATTTCCCGGGTGGCCCGCACATCCATTCGCTGCGTCACGGGTTCGCCGTCCAGAACCTGCGCCGCTGGGCGGCCGACGGCACCGACCTGGCGGTGATGCTGCCCTACCTGTCGGCATACATGGGCCACAGCGACCTGCGGGGAACCCAGTACTACCTGCAGTTGACCGCCGACGCGTACCCAGATGTCGCCGAGATGGTCCAAGCCAGGTTCGGGTACGTCATCCCGGACCCGGTCGCGCGGGAAGGAGCCGAGCAGTGAGCCGCGTTAGCCCTGTCGGCGGGGATCTGGCCGGCCGCTGGCTGTCGAAGTTCCTCACTGAGCACCTCGCCGGCGAGCGGGACCTGTCCCCCCAGACGATCGCGTCTTACCGAGACGCGATCAAACTGCTGCTCACCTGGTTCCGCGACGTGCAGGCAACCCCACCCGAAAAGCTGCGTCTCGCCGACCTCGACCGGACCAGGGTGCTCGCGTTCCCGGACTGGCTGGAGGCCGACCGCGGTAACTCGCCGGCGACCCGCAACCAGCGCCTCGCCGTGATCAAGTCGTTCGCCCGGTACACCGCGATCGAGCGTCCAGAGTTCCTCGACCAAGCCACCCAGATCCTCGCCGTCAAGCAGAAGAAGACGCCGGCCACCGACATGGGCTACCTCACCGGCGACGAGGTCAAAGCCCTCCTCGCCCAGCCAGACCCGGCCACCCGGCGCGGGCTGCGGGACACCGTCCTGCTCTCCACGCTCTACGACACCGCCGCCCGCGTCCAAGAGATCTGCGACCTGAACACCGCCGACGTCCGCGCGGCCCGCCCGATGCTCATCACGCTGCACGGCAAAGGCTCCAAAACCAGGCGCGTCCCGCTGATGGACCCCACCGCCCGACTGCTGCAGGACTACCTGCACCGGCGCACCCGTCATCCCGGCGTCGGCGCAGACGCCGACCCGCTGTTCCAAGGACCCGAACAGACCCGATTGACCCGCTGGGGCGTCACCAAGATTCTCGCCCGGCACGTCCAATCCCTACGCGGCCGCGACCCCGGCTACGCGCCCGGGCTGAACATCACCCCGCACGTGATCAGAAGGACCCGAGCGATGCACCTGCTGAAAGCCGGAGTGAACGTGATCTACATCCGCGACCTGCTCGGCCACGCCGACGTCTCAACAACCGAGATCTACGCCCGCGCCGACCCGGAGACCAAACGCAAAGCCATCGAGAACGCCTACGAGTCACTCACCCCCGAACTCCTGCCCAGCTGGACGGCCGACCGAGATCTCCTCGAATGGCTCGACCAGATCTGCCGATAACCGCCCGGATTATGTGGCCGGAACCGGCCCCGGCGACAGGCCCAGCAAGGGAAACACGCCAGCCGGCCACATAACCCAGCCGTCCACGTAATGCCGCAGCGTGTGCGGGGTGACTCGCTTGTTCTTCAGGGACCGGCAGTCGCGCGCCGCGGCGGTGGCGTGTTTGGTCACGAGCCGCTCGACCGCGTCGCGGCTTAGCTGGGCTCCTCGGCGGGTGGGGAACAGCGGATCGTCGGGCTGGCCTTGGCGTTCTTTGAGGAAAGCGCCGGACAACCGGCATGAGAGAAGGGAATGAAAGAGTCCTACGTCGAAGATCTAGCGAGTCAGACGACCCCGACCATGCGTTGGCGACCCGTGAGGGCGCAGCGAAGCGTTGGTATCGGGGTGCGCGCAGGCGGGCTATTGAGCCTCGAAATCAGCGGTCCGGGGGTGCCGACGCGGTCTCAAACGTCGGAAGGCAACACCGGTGGTGGCGTTATCGCGAGTCGCCATTGGGCCCCGCGGGGTCGGAGAACCCAGCATGCGCGTGATCTCTCCATGCTGAGAACCGGGAGGTCTCACGGTCACCCGCCCGTGGTGATGGAATGGGCGGGTCGTGCGGGGAAGGTCAAGGCCGTAATCCCGTGATGCACGATCGTGAGAAGTCGGACGGTCCCGTAGTACCTGCGAAACCGGCGAACAACGCCCAGGGCGGGGTGGCGGAGTCGGTGGAGGGAAGGGGATCGGCCAAGGGGAACGCGGCTGGCGAAACGCGTCCCGGACCCGGTGCCGGGCAGGGCGCGCTCAGTGAGCTTGGTCGCGTGCGCCGAGTGGCAGCAACGGATAAGGAAGCGCGGTTCACGGCGCTCCTGCATCATGTCGACGTCGATCGCTTGCGGGCGGCGTACTTCGCGCTTCGGCCGAAGGCCGCACCGGGGGTGGATGGCGTGACGTGGCACGAGTACGGGCAGAACCTGGAGGAAAACCTCGAGGACCTGCACGCGCGCGTGCATCGCGGGGGCTACCGGGCGAAGCCGTCTCGGAGAGTGTTCATCCCGAAGCCCGACGGGCGGCTGCGGCCGCTCGGGGTCGCCAGCTTGGAGGACAAGATCCTGCAGCGGGCGGTGGTGGAGGTGCTGAACGCGATCTACGAGCAGGATTTCGTCGGTTTCTCGTATGGGTTCCGGCCGGGGCGCAAGCCGCACGATGCGCTTGACGCGCTCGCGTACGGGATCAATCGAAAGCGCGTGAACTGGGTGCTCGACGCGGATTTCCGCGACTACTTCTCAAGCCTCGACCATCGGTGGCTTGAGCGGTTCTTGGAGCACCGGATCGCGGACCGGAGGGTCCTGCGGCTGATCCAGAAATGGTTGGCCGCGGGGGTCATCGAGGAGGGGACGTGGACGGCGTTCGAGGACGGCGTGCCGCAAGGGGCTTCAGCTTCACCGCTGCTTGCGAACGTCTACTTGCACTACGTCTTCGACCTCTGGGCGCATCAGTGGAGGACTCGGCACGCGCATGGTGATGTGGTGATCGTGCGGTTTGCCGATGACTTCGTGGTGGGTTTCGAGCACCGGGATGACGCGGAGCGGTTCTGGGCTGATCTGCGCGAACGACTCGCGCAGTTCTCCCTGGAGCTGAACGCCGAGAAGACGCGGCTGATCGAGTTCGGACGGTGCGCCGCCCGGAATCGAGAGGCGTGCGGACTCGGTAGGCCTGAGACGTTCCAGTTTCTCGGCTTCACGCACGTGTGCGCGAAGACCAAGAAGGGGCGGTTCAAGCTGAAGCGGATTACCGACTCCAAACGGGTGCGCGCGAAGCTGCGGGCCAAACGGCTCGAAATGAGGCGACGCATGCATCAGCCCATCCCCGAACAGGGGCGCTGGCTAGCCAGTGTCCTGCGCGGGCACTACCAGTACTACGCGGTGGTGTGTCACGAACGCTGAAGGAGGATCCATGTAGGTACTCTAGAAAGCGGTGCTGTGCAAGAGATGGAGGCTTTCGGCCCTCCGGCGTCGGCCCTGCGGGGGTAGGCGCCAAACCGCCTTGGAGCTGCGTTAGCTAAAGACTGTCGTGGTGAGCGTCCAGGGAAAAGGCTGGGCTTGACCCGGTCAGGTGGGGACCAGGAAGACGTTCCAGAAGCGCCTGGTTCGGGCGGATGCTCGGGTCGGGTGTCGTCGTTGAGGCGTCGAAATAGTAGACAGACGGCATCGAAACCGGGGAGCCACTGCATCCTCGGGATGAGCTTGGCGGGTGCCCGCGTTCCTGGCCAGGCGGTGTCCGGCGTAGAGGCGGCGTGATCCTGGTCTGCGGCTCTTGCACGGAACGTGAGAAGGCGAGCGTCGATATGACGATCGGGGTCGCAGGCCCTAAAGGTCGCTGGAGGGAGCGTGCCGAGGCAGAAACCGTAGGCACTGAGTACCGATGCGGCGCTCGCTGGCGGACCGGCTCGTATTAGCTGTGAAGTCCCTGCTTGCTGGGGTGGGGGTGGAGCGAAGGGGCCGGCTCACCAGGAATGTTGTTTCGATCAACCGGGGCCCTTGGGTCCTGGGAGGAAGCGAGAAGACATGCCAAAGCCCGAAGACAAGCCGTTCCTGATTCCCAAGCTGATGGTGTGGGAGGCGTGGCGGCAGGTCAAGGCGAACAAGGGCGCCCCCGGTGTGGATGGGCAGGACCTGGACGAGTTCGAAGCCGATCTGAAGGACAACCTGTACAAGATCTGGAACAGGATGAGCTCTGGTTCTTACTTTCCACCTCCGGTCAGGGCGGTCGAGGTCCCAAAGCCGCATGGCGGCGGGGTCCGTTTGCTAGGTGTGCCGACTATTGCAGACAGGGTCGCGCAGACGGTCGTGGCCATGCGTTTGGGGGAGAGGGCGGAACCGCGGTTTCACCCTGACTCCTATGGCTATCGGCCGGGACGCTCGCAGTTGGATGCGGTGGAGGTATGCCGGGCGCGGTGCTGGAAGCACGACTGGGCGATCGATCTCGACGTCCAGAAGTTCTTCGACGAAGTGCCGTGGGACCTCATCGTCAAGGCGGTGCAGGCGGTCACCGACTGCCGCTGGGTGCTGTTGTATGTGAAGCGGTGGCTGGCTGCCCCGCTTCAGTACCCGGACGGCATCCTTGTCGAGCGGGGCAAGGGAACTCCGCAAGGGTCGGCGGTCTCGCCGATCCTGGTGAATCTGTTCATGCACCACGCGTTCGATACATGGATGGCCCGGAATCATCCGGATTGTCCCTTTGAGCGCTATGCCGATGATGTTGTCGTGCATTGCAAGAGCAGGCGGCAAGCTGAGGTCGTGCTTGCCGGGATCGCTACGCGGATGGAACATGTGGGCCTACGGCTTCACCCCGACAAGACGCACGTCGTCTATTGCAAGGACAGCAACCGTCGGGGAAAGCACGAGCACACCAGTTTCACCTTCCTCGGGTTCGCCTTCCGGCCACGGGAGGCGCGCAACAAGCGCGGCGTGAGTTTCACCTCGTTCTTGCCTGCGATCAGTCCCGAGGCGCTCAAAGCCAAAGGCGACCGGCTCCGCGAGTTGCGGATTCACCGGCGCACCGACCTGACGCTGGACGACCTGGTGCGATGGCTGAACCCCATCGTCGCTGGGTGGATGCACTACTACGGCCGGTACTACCGGACGGAGATGTATCCCATCCTACGGCGCGTCAACACTTGCCTGATGCGCTGGGCTGGGAAGAAGTATCGACGGTTGCGGACCTACAAGCGGTTCAAGCGGTGGTGGACCGGGCTACTCGAAAGAGAGCCCCGTCTGTTCGCCCAATGGCAGTGGGTTCGCTCGGTCTGACTGGCTGGTGAGAAGAGCCCGGTGACGCGAGAGTGTCACGCCGGGATCTGTGGGAGCCGGGGGCTGCGATGCCCCCGGCCACCCGACCCCGACAACAGCAAGGCGCTCTCCGCCTTCCGCGACCAGATCACCCGGAACTGGCTGTTGACGCTTCGGCGTCGCAGCCAGCACGACCGGCTTACCTGGGAGCGGATGAGGCGCCTGGCTGACCGATGGCTACCCCTGCCCCAGATCCTGCATCCCTGGCCCGAGCAGCGCTTCGCCGCTACCACCCAAGGCAGGAGCCCAGTGCGGTAGTCCCGCACGCTGGGATCTGCGCGGGGGGCAGCCCGAGGCCGGTGTGGACGAAGGTCCCGACCCGACCGAAGGGCTGTCCCTACCGCGACCCATTGGCGCAGGATCGCGACGGTCTCGCGGGTTAGGGTCACGGTGCGCTTCTTGCGTCCTTTTCCGGTCACGCTCGCGTGAGCGCCGGTGCTCAGGCTCACGTCGTCGATGCGGAGCGTGATGAGCTCTGTGACCCGCACGCCGGTCAGCACGGCGGTGAGCAGGATGGCGTGGTCGCGCCGGCCGAGCCAGGTGCTGCTGTCTGGCGCGGCGAGCAGCGCCTTGATCTCGTCGAGGTTGAGGTATGAGACGTCGTGGCGCTGGTGGCGTTTGAACGGGATCGCGATCACGCGTCCGATCGTCTGAAGGTGCTCGGGGTGTCTGAGCGCGGCGAACCGGTAGAGCGCGTGGATCGCGGCGAGCCTGTTGTTGCGCGTCCGGGCGCTGTTGCCTCGCCCTGCTTCGAGGTAGTTGAGGAACGCGCCGATCAGCGGCGCGTCGAGGTCGTCGATGTCCAGCTGGCAGGGGGGCTTGCCGGTCCGCTCGGCGGCGAACGCGAGCAGCAGCCTGAACGTGTCGCGATAGGACGCCACGGTGTGCGGGCTGGAGTTCCGCTGGGTGATCAGCCGTTCGGTGAACCACGCCTGCAGCGTCGGCGCGAGCAGGCTCATGAGAGCACCTCCGGCAGCCGCTCGAGGCGCCTGCTGATCAGCGCCATCAGTTCCGGGACCGCCTCCAGATACCAAAATGTCGAAGCGGGATCGGCATGTCCGAGGAACGTGGAGAGCAGTGGCATCCGCCGGTTGATGTCCTCCTCGACTTTCGCAGTTCATAGCCCGGCGGCGGCCCATGCGTGTTGGACTTGATGGATTTCTGCTGGTGTGGGGGTGCGGGTCTGTCCTGGGTGAAATTGTGCGGCGATGATCACGCGGCGGAGCTTGGCGAGCATGTCGGCGAATGACGGTGTGGTCTTGGTCAGGTACCAGGGGGCGCGTTGGCGGTGCTCGGCGACGACGTCGGGGTGGTGGCCTGAGGCGGCGTACCAGATGATCGCGAGGGTCATGCAGAGAAACTGGAACGGAACGGTGCGCTGGACTGCTTTGCGGGTTCGGTTGCGGGCGTGGCCGACGCCGAATAGTTCTTTGCCTTCTTCGTAGGCGACTTCGATCGGCCAGCGGTCGGCGTAGCGCTCGACGATCTCGGCTGGGGTGGCGTCACGGTCGGTGGTGATCAGCGCGATCTGATAGCCGTTGCTCTTCTTGGCGTCTTGGACGAGGATCACGCGGACGGGGGTCTCGGCGCCCAAGGGTCCCCACAGGCAGTCGATCGTGTGGAGCATCAGCGTTTCGGTCTTGCCGTAACGCCGGACGCTCGCGGCGGTCCATTCCGTCGCTGCGTCGCGGGCGATCTGCGTGAGCGTCGGTAGCCGTTTGCCCCAGGTCGCGGGCCGTCCTTGCTTGCCGGTCTTCGGTGGCGCGGGCGCGAAGATGACGCCGTTGGAGCGGAGGCGGGAGGTCAGGGTAACGTGGCCGGGAAGGCCACGCCACGCGGCCGTGGCGTACGCGGCGTCACCGACCAAGTGGATCGCGCGGCCCGGCAGGCGCGCGGCGAGCATGTCGAGCAGCTCCCTGGCCAGAACGGGCTTTGCGGGGCGCAGCGGGTCGGGCTTCTTCTTGGGGATCTCCTTGCGCTTGGGCTGCCAGAGCCGAAACAGCACGTGCAGGCAGACCGAGCGCTCGAGAAACGGCAGCCGCACGACCAGGCCGATCACAACCCAGTTGTTGCCCCACGCGACCGCGTCCTGCTCACTGTTGGCCGTCGCGTCGTGATGCCAATGCGTGCCATGGATCTTGCGTCCCAGACGGTGCAGCAGCGTGTCATCGACCGCGACCAGCACCGGTGCGCCAGGCTCGGTCAGCCGCTCGACGATCAGCACCGCGATCCGCAGCCCGAGCTGATCGACTGACCAGCGCGCGTGACTGAAGAAGCGATGCGCACGAGCGTGATGCCAGACCCCCGACAACCTCGCACCCACGAGCATCCCCGTGACCGTCCGCAGACCGGTCTGGGAGACCTGGCCCACGACCAGCGCCCGGAACGTCCGAAACGTCGGGCGAGAAAAACAATCCGCGAACAGGACGAGCACCTGATCCAGCGAAACTGGTAAGCAGAGCATCGGCGGGGACCCCCGTGGGCGCCGCGGACCGGGCAGCAACCCGCCCGCGGCATCGACTATGGACGCCCACGACTTCGGGGAACCCGCCGATGCTCCTCCCCAGCGCGACCGCTCTACGCCTGCTCAGAACCCCAAACCCAGCGCCCTACCACGGCACGTCACCACCACCGCCAGCCAACCCCCAGCACCCCCAAAAGTGCGAAACCCGAGGTCCTCGCCGGCCTGATACCAGTCCAACAGTGTTCGCACAGCAAAGGTGTGGCGCACGTCATGTGGTCTGGGGCGGACGCGTTCACCGCATCCCTCCAGACCGATCTGCCGGATGAGCTTGGCGAAGGTGTGGTTGAACTCGGACTTGGTGAACCGCCCTCCGCGCGTGTTGAGGAAGAACGCTGATGTCTGAGGCTCGGGGCAGCGACGGTCGCGCCGGCGGGCGTAGTCGCGCAGCGCTCTGGTGGTGGTGTGGTGCAGCGGCACCTCGCGCTGCTTGGTCTGCCTTGCCCGCACGTGCAGCGCCCCGTCGGCGAGATCGACGTCTTGGCGGTCGAGGCCAAGCGCTTCCCCGATCCGCACGCCGGTTGTGGCCATCAGCCCGATCACCGCTTGGTAGCTCGCAGCGCGCAAAGGCGGCGTCAACGCTCCGGCCGCGGTCATCAGTGCCGCGATCTCGGCGGGCGAGTAGATGTATGGCACCACGCGCTGATATCGGCCGGGCAGCAGGTCCTTGGACGGCACCTCGCTTGAGGGGTCGATCGTCGACAGGTAGCGCGCAAAGCCGCGCACGATCCCCAGCCGCTGACGCCAGCGGGGCGGGCGGGCGTCAACCGGCAGCCTTGCCCACATCACCGCCAGCTCGGTCGTGACCCGCACCGCGCCAGCCCGCTCCAAGAAGGCGACGAAGTTCTCCAGCAGTCGCTCGTCCGCTTTGAGCTTGAAGCCGAGCCGTCGGCGGATTCGCAAGTAGTCACCCAGGGCAACGCGCAGCGGAGTCATGCCGCACCGCCGTCCGGCCACGGCCGTGCAAGCGCGCGCAGCGCCTTGCGGTCGACCTTCGCATAGCGCGCCGTCGTCTTCTGCTCGCGGTGCCTGAGTACCTGCCCGATCTCCGGCAACGACGCGCCCTGCTTCAGCATTTCAGTGGCAACGGTGTGCCGCAGGGCGTGCGAGCGCACCAACGGCAGCCCCGCCCGGCGACAAGCGGCCTTCACCAGCCCGCCGATCGCGTCACCGGTCAGCGGTCCGATCGGTGCGAGCACCCGCAAGAACATCACCCGGCTCTGCACCCGCGGGCGACGGCGCAGATACGAGACGATCGCCTCGCCGACATCGGTCGCCAGCGGCAGCTGGTCAAACATTCCTCCCTTCCCGCGCACGAGCAGCTCGCCGCTGCGCCAGTCGATGTCATCGAGCTCGATCGCGGCAACCTCGCCCGCGCGCAACCCCAGCCGCGCCAACACCACCAAGATCGCGTAATCGCGCCGACCCACCAGCCCGCGCCGATCGCAGCTCGCCAACAGCTTCTTGACGACCGCGGGCTCAAGGCCACGCGGCAGCGACCGGTCGCGCAGGTCAGCGACTCCGGGCACCGCCCACTGCAGCGCGACTGGGATCTGGCCAGTGATGTGCAGATACCGCAGAAGCGACCGCAGCCCGCTGACCACATCCCTCGCCGCGGAAATGCTCCGCTTCGGGCACTCCGCCGCCAGGAACAGGCTCACGTCCGCGGCGCTCAACCGCTCAAGCCCCGACCCGTCCGGCGCCAGCCTCCCTGCCAGGAACAACCGGGCGGTCGGCTCGTAGCGACCGAACACGGTGTGGCCGGTCAGCCCGCGCTCGTCGAACAGATACCGGCGATAGCTCTCCAGCAGCCGCTCAAGCGGATCGTCGTCGACGGCCCGCGTCGCGGCCGGCACGACTCCCAGCTCGCGCAGATAGGAGAGCGGCAACGCCATGCTCCGTACCGACAGCCACGTCGAACAGCTCGCCGCGCGTCGGGCTTGCAAGAAGCCCTCCACCCGCTCTGACATCAACTCATCCGGCAGCAGCCCTTCACGCTCGAGCCAGCGGCTCAGCAGATCCAGCTGCCAGAGCCGGTGGCTGATCGTCCACCGCGAATAGCCGCGAGCTGCCAACCACGACCCGTACCCCGCCGCGAACGGCGCCAGCGGCCCAGACGTCACCGGCACCCACAACCGACCGCCCATAAATGCCTCCCGTGAATCGAAGAACCCGAACACAGGAAGCCTCGGCGAACCAACGACGTTTATGCGGCGTAGCTCACCGCGCTATATCGCGCTGAGCAGCCAAAACGCGCCTCGTCCCACCTCTACGCGGCATAACCAGCCGCGCGGCATGAAAGCGGTTATGCCGATGTCGGCATAACTGCTGCGAAACGAAGGCGACGCCGCTGGAGCGGTTCGACGCTGCCGGCGCGCCGCTGTTGCCGACCCCGGCGTTGCTCAGAGAGGCGTTCCTGTGGTCGGTGGAACGGACGGTCACCAAGACCGCGACGGTGTCGTTGCACGGCAACCAGTATGAGGTCGACGCGGCGCTGGTCGGTCGGAAGATCGAGTTGGTGTTCGACCCGTTCGACCTGACCCGGATCGAGGTTCGCTTCCAGCACCGGCCAATGGGGGTCGCGGTGCCGCTCGTGATCGGCCGCGACACCCACCCGCAAGCCGCGCGCGAGGTCCCACCGCCACCGATCGCCACCGGGATCGACTACCTCAAGCTGCTCGCCGACCAGCGCGACGCCGAGATCCCAGGGCATCCGATCGACTTCGCCAGCCTCGCCCAACCCGACGGCGACGGCGACGGCGACGGCGACGGCGACGGCGACGGCGAGGATCGTGACAATGACCAGGAAGGACGTGACCGGTGAGTATCGAGAGGCTGCAATCGCATTACGGGTTCACCCGCATGCCGTTCGGGAAAGACCTCGCACCGGGGATGTTGCATTCCCATCGCGCGCATACTGAGGCGGTCGCCCGGATCCAGTGGTGCATCAGTGAGCAGGCGATCGGCGTGGTCAGCGGCGAGTGCGGGGCGGGGAAGACGGTCGCTGCCCGGGCGGCGGTCGCGGGGCTGGACGCGTCCCGGCACACGGTGCTCTACCTGGGCACGCCGGGTGTCGGGTTGCGCGGGATCTACGGCATGATCGTGACCGGGTTGGGTGGCACCCCGCGGTTTCATCACGCCGCCCTGATCCCCCAGACCCAGGAGCTGCTCGCTGCGGAGAGCTCAGAGCGCGGCAAGCGGGTTCTGCTCGTGATCGACGAGAGTCACCTCCTCGACGCTGAGAGCCTGGAGGGTGTCCGTTGCCTGTCGAACATGGGGATGGACCAGGTCGCCCCGTTCGGTCTGTTGTTGCTCGGCCAGCCGACGTTGCGTCGCATGTTGCGCCACGGCGCGTTCGCCGCGCTCGACCAGAGGATCGGTCTGCGGTACGCGCTCAACGGTCTCGACGCCGCCGAGACGATGAGCTATATCGCGCATCACCTCGCGCTCGCGGGCCGCTCGGACACGATCTTCAGCGACGACGCGGTCGGCCTGATTCACGAGGTCTCTCGCGGCCTGCCCAGGCAGGTGAACAACCTCGCCGTCGCGTCGTTGATCGCCGCGTTCGCCGCCAAGAAGGCGATCGTGGACGAGTCCGCCGCCCGCGCCGCGGTCGCGGAGATCTCAGCCGAATGACTCTGTCGCTGCTTAACCCGCCGCCGGATGACGATCATCCCGCCGGCGGCGAGCTGCTGGCGGCGCCGGCGGGGTGGCCGGCCCCACCGGACCGGGCGGTCTATCACGAGCTGCCCGGCGAGATCGTCAACACGATCGCGCCGCATACCGAGGCCGACCCGGTCGCGATCCTCGCCCAGCTGCTGGTTAGCTTCGGCGCCGCGGTCGGCCGCGGCGCATGGTTCCAGGTCGAAGCGACCCGCCATCATCCCAACGAGTACATGTGCCTGGTGGGCGAAAGTGCGCGCGCACGCAAGGGCACGGCCTGGGATCACGTGAGCCGGCTGATCCTCGACGCTGACCCGTCGCTCGCGCCACGGATCCTGACCGGCCTCTCGTCAGGAGAGGGGGTGATCTGGGCGGTCCGCGACCCTGCCGGCCAGGACCCCGGCATCACCGATCAGCGGCTGTTGGTGATCGAGCCCGAATACGCGTCCGCCCTGAAGGCCGCCGGCCGCGAGCTCTCGACGCTGTCGCCGACACTACGCTCCGGCTGGGACGGCCGGCCGCTGGCGATCCTGACCCGCACCAGCCCGGCGCGCGCCAGCACCGCGCACATCACGGTGATCGGGCACATCACCCAGCACGAGCTGCGCCGCCACACCACCAGCATCGAGCTCGCCAATGGGTACCTCAACCGCCTGCTGCTGATCGCCTGCCGCCGGCAGCGGCTGTTGCCCGAAGGCGGCGACCCCGACCCGCTGAAGAACACCGGTCTCGATCGCCTGCTCGCCGCCGCCCTGCACCACGCACGCACCGTCGGGCAGGTCCGGCTCGATCCCGACGCGCGCGAGCTGTGGCATCACGCCTACCGCACGCTCGCGACCGAACCGCACGACCCGATCGTCGCGCAGATCACCGCCCGCGCCGAAGCGCACGTCGTCCGGCTCGCACTGCTCTACACCCTCACCGACGGCAAACGCCAGATCGGCACCGCGCACCTCCAGGCCGCGCTCGCGCTCCAACAGTACGCCGCCCGATCCGCCGCCTGGGCACTCGCCGGCGCGACCGGCGATCCGCTCGCCGAGCAGATCCACGCCGCCCTCCACGACCATCCGGGCGGGCTGACCCGCAGCCAGATCAGCCAGACGCTGAACCACAACCAGCCCGCCGGCCAGATCGAGACCGCTCTGCACGCCCTGCACGCCGCCGGCCGTGTCACCGCCACCCAGATCCCCACCGGCGGACGCCCAGCGCAACTCTGGACCGCCACCAGCAGCTAGAACCCAGCCGCCCCCAGCCGCAGCGAGCAACTGCCGGCACGGCCTGCCCGCGGAACCATGCCACTACCACTACGCGCGAGTGGGTCGCATCGCTCGCCCAGCACCGCTCGCACGACCGCACGTCTCGCGAGCCTCAACCAACCCCTTCGTGGCGAGCGATCAACGCGAGAGCGAAGCGGTCTCAACGCGCGACGCACCCCGCGCGCTCCCCCGACCCGCGTCCCCTTCATCGCAAGCCTTTGACGTTCCGGCCCACGCAACCCTCCCGGGTTACTTCTTCTTTCGTACCCCACCCCCTGATGCCGACTTCCAGCCGCGCCACCATGCCGGATCTGAGCTTCGCTCAACAGTTGGACGGATCGCGCCAGCCGCCTACAGAACGACAACGCGGACATGTCTTTCTCGCAGCAGTTGATTCAGGCCCAGTTCAGACTTCCTGACTGCTGGTTCGTCGCCGCACGGGCCGCGAGCGCGAGTCTGCTGCTCTAGATGCTGGTCAGGCCGAACGAGAAGTGCGGCTTTCCGCCGTAGGAACCGGACAAACTGCCGTGCCTTCATGAAACGAGAAGTGAGCTTCCTGACCGACCCGACGCTTGTTTCTCGCACAAAGGACAAGCCGACCGACCTCTCGCGGAGCGAGCAGCCGCATGGGTCTGCGTATGCAGCTCCCTGTGACGAACAACCGTGTGGGGCTCCGTGTCTGCCGCCCTGCTCGTGGCGAGGAGCGGGCACGAGCCCGAGGTCTGCCAAGTTCTGCTTTGTCAGTTGTGCGATGCCATCAGCTATGCAACGGGGGTTCCACGGGCCTCGGGAACGCGATCGCCGTTCTACGCTACGCGCGACATGCCGATCGAGATTGGTCTCTGGAAGATTGATGGCGGGGAGGCGTCCCCGGTCGCATCGTCGAGCCTGGATAGGGAGGGCCGGTTGGAGGAGATCCTCGAGCGCGATATCACGATCCTCGGCCTCGCCATTCTGCTCATTGTGGGACGTCAGGTCCGCACGAGTTGGGGCAAGCTGGTTGACCTGCTGTGCATCGATGCTCAGGGCGATCTGTTTGTCATCGAGCTCAAGCGTGACCGGACCCCGCGCGAGGTTGTCGCGCAAGCGCTGGACTACGGTTCTTGGGTCAAGGACCTCGGGCATGCGGATCTTGTCGAGATCTTCAGCGCCTACAAACCGGTGGAGGACTTCGAGACGGCGTTTGAGGAACGCTTCGGTCAGCCGGTGCCCGATGAGATCAACCAGAACCACAGGTTGATCGTTGTCGCCTCCGAGCTTGACCCGAGCACCGAGCGGATCATCGACTATCTCTCTGACTTCGAAATCCCGATCAATGCCGTGTTCTTTCGGTACTTCAAAGATGGCGAGGACGAGTATCTGGCTCGCAGCTGGTTGATCGATCCTGGCGAGGTCGAAGTCAAGAGCACACCGAAGAAGCGCCGGCCCTGGAACCAGCGCGACTTCTACATCTCCTTTGGGCGAGGCGACTCGCGCCGGTGGGAAGATGCTCGGCAGTATGGCTTTGTAGCCGGTGGAGGCGACCCGTGGTATTCACGGACGATCAACGCGCTCAAGGAGGGGCACCGCGTGTTCGTTCATATCCCTGGTGAGGGCTACGTCGGCGTCGGTGAGGTGACCGGAACTGCGCGGCCGGTCAAGGAATTCATGGTCACCGAGAACGGGCGCGAGGTGCCGCTTCTCGAAGCCGGCCTCGCGGCGCCGAGCATGGATCACGACCTCGGGAACCCGGACAAGTGTGAGTACGTTGTGCCGGTCAACTGGATCAAGACCGTGGCCCGCGAGAGCAGCTTCTGGGAACCCAACCTCTTTGCCAACCAGAACACCGCGGCCCGCCGTCGCGACACCGACACGATCGCCAGGCTGGAGCAGCACTTTGGCCTGACGGAGGACGAAGGCGGGAGCGCCATCTGAGCATCGAGACCATGACGCGGTCGACTGAGCCCGCGGCGGAGAACAGCGGTGACTCCCAGGAGCGCGCGGACCCAGCGCTCCTCCTATGTCGCCGCTGCGGCCACGACGTCAGGACGTCTGCTCTCGAAGCCCGTGAAGCCGAAGGAGAAGCGAACGACCGTGCACTAGACGCCTCCAGCGGTGCTCGTCGTGCGTGAACCCAGGAGTGTGACTGACGATCAGCTGGGCGCCACCATCACGGCTGGCTCCACGCCCCGAACGCGGAGCCGGGCGCCGGCCTTGTCGGCCGTACGCCAGCCGCTATCGAGATGCCGCTCCAGCGCTTCCGCGCTGTGGTTTGCGTAGCGCTGGGTTTACCCCGCCGCCGAGTCGGCGGCGATGGGATGGCATTTAGCCTCGCGCCCCGGTCTTAACGGGGGACCCGCGACGGCGCACGAGTAGTCGTGCAGTGCCCCGGTCGGCAGGTCCCCGCCCGGCGAGGGCTCGGATTCGAGGACTTCAGAGCTGATCGTCAACCAGGCCAGTACCCCACCCGCTGCCGAAAGAGCGGCGCAGGCCAGCATCGCCACGTGGAAGCCGTGATCCATTGCCGCTGGGTCGTAGAACTTCTTCCCGGTCAGCCCGGCGACCAAAGCCAGGACGGCGACGACGATCAGGCCGGCGAGACGCGAAACAGCGGTGTTGATTCCCGAGGCGATGCCGGAGTGCCGCTCATCCGCGGCAGCCATCACCGTTGCCGTGACCGGCGCCACGACCAAGGTCACGCCCAAACCAAACAAGATCACCGCCGGGAGCACGGCGGACAGATAGCTGTCGCCTGGATTGATCCGCGTGATCAACAGCAGGCCCAGAGCAGTGATGAGCGGTCGTACGGTCAACGGGATCCTCGGCCCGATTCGTTGGGCAAGGGCTCCCGCGGGGGCGGAGAGAAGCAGCATCAGAGCCGTGATCGGCAGCGAGGCGGCACCGGCCGCTAGCGGCGAGTAGCCGAGCGAGATCTGCAAGAACGCCACGAGCAGGAAGAACACTCCGCTGAACGCTCCGAAGACGACGAACGTCACCGCGTTGGCGGCGCTAAATTGGCGCGAGGAGAACATTGAGAGTGGCATCATCGGGTTGGCGGAACGCCGCTCGGCGAGAAGGAATGCGATCAGCGCAAGCCCGCCCCCGATCGCCATCACCGGGACCAGTAGCGAGGCGCCGTGAGCGGGGGCCTCGATCAGCGCGTAGGTGGTCCCGGCCAAACTGACGGCCGCCAGGATCACGCCGCGGAAGTCGAGCCGCCCGCCGGCCGTGGCGTCACGGGTCTCGGGCACGTGGCGGCCTGCCATCACGACAATGAAGATGCCGAGCGGAAGGTTGATCAGGAACACCGCCCGCCATGACACCGCCCCTACCAGCAGGCCGCCGACCAGCGGGCCCAGAGCGCCCGCCACGCCGCCCAGCCCCGACCAGGCGCCGATCGCTTGGGCCCGGTCAGCGGGGCGAAAGCCCGACTCGATCATCGCCAGGCTGCCCGGTGTCAGAAGAGCCCCGCCGACCCCCTGCACGAGCCTCGCCACCACCAGCAGCTCCGCATTCGGCGCAACCGCACAGAGCAGCGAGGCGATCGTGAACACGCCGGTGCCCAATACGAAGATGCGACGACGCCCATAGCGGTCGCCAAGCGACCCACCGAGCAGGATCAGCGAGGCAAGCGTCAGCACATAGCCGTTGAGGATCCATTGGAGGGTGCTGGTCGATGCGTGCAGGTCACGGCCGATATCCGGCAACGCGACACTGACGACGGTGGCGTCCAGGAAGGCGATTCCGGAGCCCAGCACCGCCACAGCGAGCACCCAGCGACCGGGGGCAGAGTCCAGCCTCATGCTGTCCTAGACGAACCCCGCGTGACGCACGGTACCGCCACGACGGCGCCGTCTCGTCACTCGACGTCGGTCCTCATCGCGGAGCCGCGCGCCTTTTGGACAGCAGTCCGGTGAAATGCGTCGCATCGGACGGATTCATCGACGTAAGCTCCTCGGCCCGAACCCACGGATTGCCAGATGGTCCGCCTGGTCGCCCGGAGCCCACGCCTCTCCCGGAGCCCACGCCGTGTGGATCACGGTCCGTCGTGTCTCGGTTTCGTGGACCCGTTACGCGCCCGTGAATCGATACTCGGTCTGCCAGGCGTCGGTCGGGTCGGTGTGGGCGGTCCAAAAGAGTTCTGCGATGTTGTCCGGATCGAACGCCGTCCCACGCACGACCGAGCCGGCGATCGTGATTGTTGCGGCATGGATGCCGTCCTCCGTGACACCGGCGGCGATCAGGGTCGCCGCCGAGCGCAGGGCGGCCTTCCCCATAGAGAGGCTCGCCAGTGCGGGCACCGGATGGTCAGCGAAGCCGCCGCTGGTGAACAGCACTGTCCCGATGCCGGCGGTCCGCAG
Source organism: uncultured Solirubrobacterales bacterium (assembly GCA_963836065.1). GTDB lineage: Bacteria > Actinomycetota > Thermoleophilia > Solirubrobacterales > Solirubrobacteraceae > Palsa-465. The sequence goes on along the minus strand of CAWIII010000017.1, from coordinate 53,755 downwards.
GACGGGTGCGGCGACCTGTGCCGCGACGACGGCGCCGAGGACATCGACGTCATACGCGGTCCGGAGACGTCCGACCGTCGCGTCGAGGATCTCGCCAGGGATCCGGCAGGGCAGCGTTGTACACGGCGACGCCGGGGGCGCCTGGGGCGCGGAAGATCCGCTCGAGCGTCGCACGATAGCCGTCCAGATCTTCGATGTCTGCGCCCACCGCCTCGATCTCAAGCCCGTCGCTACGCAGCTCAGGGGCGAGTTGCTCGAGCGTTTCGCCGCGGAAGATGAGTGTGCTGCGGAAGCCTTCGCGGCCGAAGCGCCGAACGACACTGGCGCCGACGCCGGGTCCGGCCCCGATCAGCAGAAGGTGACGAGGGTCAACAGACTCGGGCATATGCCGCCTCCGGGTAGAGCTTCGCCCGGCCGTCGGCTCGGGCAACGTGTCCTTGGGGTCCAATCACCCGACGAACATTCACCAAGGTTCGGGTGAGACGTCATCACCGCATCACGGTGATTTCGGTCCCGTCGGGATCTGAGAACTTATACGCCTGCACCGCCCGGCAGTCGTCCGCGTCGTCAGAAGCGCGCTGAACGGTCTCGGCCGTCGGGAAGCCCCGCTCGAACTTGTAGCTCGTCTCGCTCAACGTCACCGCTCCTTCACATCGCGCAACACACGATCTAAACGGCCGCGATCATAACCCTGCTCAGCATCAGTACAGCGACGTGGCGCAGCATCACGCCCGACTGAACGCCCAGCGCGCCGTAACCCTCGTCGGCTGCCTGCCCGAGCCGCATGGGATGGGGCCGAAGGCGCTTGCAGCCCCGCGCGCACGATAGCGCGGCGCGAGCAGACGAATCGACTCCGACACCTCGGGCACGCCACACTGCCGCAAAGTCGCCGGCGGAGAACTCAGCCAGTGACTGCCGCTCGGGCGCGTCGCCGACTGGGAGCAGAAGCCCGGAGTCGGCCACACGCGAGCGGCTTAGGTGCCTCGGCCTTCGTACGAGCAGCAGTCGCACATGTTGGCGCCGAGCCGACGCTGTTCGTCCTGTCACGAGCGCCCGTGTCCAGGACCACGCCTTGCATGCGGAAGCGCAAGTAAAGAGGCGAAGGCAGCGCGTGAAGAGCACAGCGCCGGGGCTTGTTTGACCGGTGTAGGTCGAGGGAGTCCTGCGCCAGTAGCCTCCCGGCGAGATGATCATCGGCCTGCATGCGATCCTGTTCACCGACGACGCCGACGCAACGCGCGCGTTCCTTCGGGACACGCTTGGCCTCGACTCAGTCGATGCCGGAGGCGGATGGCTCATTTTCGCCGGCTCGTCCACCGAGCTGGCTGCGCATCCTGCGGGCGGGCAGCTGCATCACGAGGTCTACCTGATGTGCGACGACATCCACGCCACGGTCGCAGAGTTAGCCGCCAAAGGCGCGGAGTTCACGGACGGCGTTGTGGAGCAGGCGTGGGGACTGTCGACCACGCTCAAGCTGCCGGGAGGCGGCCAGATCTTGCTCTACCAGCCAAGCCACCCGAGTCCTCTGATCACCTGACAGCCAGGCGGCGAGCACCCGGGCGCCTCGACGCCCGTAGCGCTGGCCGAGTCATTTCCACCGCTTAGCAGGAGCACTCCGACCTGCTGGAGCGGATGTCCTTCCGCATGCAGGGGCGGTCCGGAGACGGGCCCCCAGGTGACGATCGCCGGACGACTCGCTGAGTCCAGTCTGAGCGCGGGGATTCGCCTCCGCTCATAGGGCATCCTCTTCTGTGTTGGAGCCTCGACCGCCGCCGAGGGAGAGCCTGCTTTCGCTTGCCCGTTAGAGGGCCACGAGAAGACCAGCTCGCCTCGGTGGGGTGAGGTGCCGCAAGCGGCAACAGGACGTAGCCCCGTTGAGGGCCTGTCTATGAGCGTCCGCAACGGTACCTCTTGGCCGGGGGCGATGTCTAGGTTGTCTGATGATCACGGGAGGATCGAGATGGGCAATTACGCCGGCGTTGATTGGGCGTCGGAGAAGAATGATGTGTTGGTCTGCGACGAGGCGGGCGAGGAGCTTCTGGCTGCCACGTTCGCGCACGATGAGGCGGGGCTGCGGTCGTTGTGCCGGGCGCTGGTGCGGGCGAGGGTTGAGCTGGTCGCGATCGAGCGGCCGAACGGAGTGCTGGTGGACCGGCTCCTGGACGTGGGGCTGCGGGTGCTGGCGCTGCATCCCAACCAGGTGGCCGCTGCCCGTGCGCGCTTCCGCGCCTCAGGCGGGAAGTCTGACCGCTTTGACGCGTTCGTGATCTGCGAGCTGGCGCGTACTGACAGCCATCGCTTCAGGGTGCTTGAGCCTGACAGCGATCAGACCAAGGCGATCAAGGCGCTGACCCGCGCGCGGGAGGACCTCGTGCGGACTCGCGTGGCGCTCGCCAACCAGTTGCGCTCAGAGCTTGAGCGGTTTTGGCCCGGGCCGGTCGGCCTGTTCAGCAGTCTGGACAGCCCGATCTCGCTGGCCTTCTTGAAGCGCTACCCGAGCCCGCTTGACGCGCGCAAGCTCGGCGTGCAGAGGCTCGCAACGTTCCTGCGCAACCAGCGTTACAGCGGCGGCAAGGCGCCCGCCGAGCTGCTGGAGAAGCTCAGGGCCGCGGCCGTCGGCTGCGCCGGTGAGACCGAGATGCACGCTGGCCGTGAGATCGCGCTCGCGCTCGTCGCAACGCTGAGCACGCTCGGCGAACAGGTAAAGCAGCTCGACCGCCAGATCGCGGTCGCAGTGCGCGCTCATCCGGACGGCGAGATCTTCCTCTCGCTGTTCAAGGGCCCCGACAGCGTTCTGACGGCCGCCACGCTGCTCGCCGAGATCGGCGACTGCCGCGCTCGCTACCCCACCCGCGAGTCGCTTGCGGGCGACGCCGGCCAAGCGCCTGTGGCGGTCGAGTCCGGCAAGCACAAGGTCGCTCGCTACCGCTGGGCGTGCAACAAGCGGCTCCGCGACGCGTTCTGCACGCTTGCTGACAGCACCTGTCACTGGCACTCCTGGGCCGCTGACCGCTACGCCGCCGCCCGCGCCCGCGGCCAGGACCACCAGCGCGCGATCCGCACCCTCGGGCGCGCTTGGAGCCGCATCCTGTGGCGCTGCTGGCAAGACGCCGTGCCGTATGACATCGCCCTGCACCACGGCGCGCAGCAGCACATCGCGGTTCTCATCCCGACCCCATGTGGAAGCCGCCTTGACGTTCCCGCCACCCAGCGGATGGCCGGCGACGCTCTCAGCGCCGGCGTGGACGTTGGCCCTGTGCAGGGCAGCCCGCGCGCAGCGCAACCTTCACCGCCAAAAGAGCGGAGCAAGGGCGGGCAGTCAAAGGTGGCCCGTCAGGGCCGAGCGCAGCGAGCCGCGTAGCGGCGGCCCTTGACGGGCCGAACGCGCTTCGCTAGCCGGTAGCGCCACACCCCCAGTCGCATCTCGAAGAGCACTCTGATGACCAGATCGCTCTCGCAGATGCGATGCTTCGTGGCGGAAGGGTTCGTCAGCGCAACGAGGCGATGCCGCCGACGTCGACAATCGCGCGGCGGCCGATGCTGGGGCGGCCGTGGTTGGCCTCAAGCCAGGCGCGGATGTGCCGGACGTAGGCGCGCTCGTCGTCGTGGCGGTTGGCGTGCAGCTGCATCAGCATCAGCATCCGGTTGGTGCGCTCGCGGTTCTTCAGCCCGTAGGCGCGCGGCTTGATCGAGGCGCGGATCGGGTTGATGAACGCGTCCAGCGGCGAGGTTGACAGCGGCATGTCGGCGGGCCGCTTCCAGCGGAGTCCGCGTCGGTTGAACTGGTCCTCGACGATCTGGCCGGTGGTGTTCAGCCACTCGCTCAGTCGGGGGATGCCGGCGGCGTGGCACCGCTCTTGAAACGGCGTCCAGAACGAGGGGCCGGTGAACGCCGCCTCGGCGTCGGGGAGCAGCTCGTCGATCGCCTCCTGGTGCTGGGGCTCTTCGGTCCGGAGCTTGCCCATCAGCCGCTCCAGCGCGTGGCGCAGATGCCACTCGCACAGGTGCAGCTCGGCGTCGGGGAAGCGCGCACCAACCGCGTTCGTGAGGCCGTGGTCGTTGTCGCACACGACCCGCGGCGGCGCCCCGTCGAGGGCACCGAGGAACGCCTCCCAGTCAGCCTGGGACTTGCTCGTGAACGCCTCCACGCGCCACAGCTTCGGGCGGCCGCCCTCATACCCCAGCGCGGAGAAGATCCGGAACGCGATCCGGTGGCGGCCGGTGTCAGGGTCCCGGACCCTGAACGGCAAGTCATCCAGCAGCAGCGACCCGCTGGCGGGCCACGCGCGCAGGCGGTAAGGCTCGAACACCACCGGCGCGAACACCTCGACCCAGTCAGACACCAGCGACCCATGCCGCGAGAACCGCAGCTCCCCGCTACCAGGGTCCGACCGCAGCCGCTTCGCGCGCTCCCGCGCCACCAGCGCCGCGTCCCGGTAGGTCGAGCCGGCCCCGACCATCTGCAACGCCTCGGCGATCCCCAGCGCGACGAACTGATACTTGCGCGCCGCGTGCGGACCCTCGTGGAGGTCGACGTCGCGCTCGCACATCTCGCACGCGTCCGCCCAGGACTCCTCGCGCGGCAGCATCTCGGTGAAGCGATGCGGGGGATCGCCGTTGGCCGGCAGACACCTGTAGTACTGCCGCCGGTGCTCCGGCGGGCCGTAGTGGCCGTCGAACCGCACCCGCGACCCAGCATGCTCCGGCCTCGGGCAGACCGCCCTCGCGCTACTCCAGCTCATGCCCTGCGACGACATCTGGCGCGCCAACATAGACGGCACGCCGGACGGGCATCGCATCTAAGAGAGCAATCTCCCTCTCAAAGTGCTCTCGGAGATGCGACTGGGGGGCGCCACATAACACGTAGCGCTCACAGGGCCAGCAAATGCCCTGCTGAGAGGAGCTGCGCGCAGCGCAGCCCTCCTCCGCCCGACAGGGGTCCTAACATGCCCGAGCACGAGCACGCTCACCAGGCGGCTCAAACAATTCTTCGCTCGGGGGGTTGACACAGGACGTCTTCTCGCCCGACCGGCTCCGGGCTCCCGACTGCTGCTCCGTCCGCTAGCTGGGCCGCAGCAGAACTCTCTGACCCCCGCCGATCGGGAGGCGACTCACCTGCCACGGGAGTGTGGACGGTGTCCGGAGGAATGATCAGCGTGTCTCGACCCCGGCCCGTGCGCGCTTCGCCCGCGCCGCCGCCCGCCGCTCAGCACGCGTCCTGGGTGGATCCGTCGACGGCGGCTTGGAGCTCGTCCGTGAGTCCTGGCGGGCCTGCGCCTCCAGTCGCGCTAACCGCTCATCGAGCTGCTGCACCCGGGAAGCGAGATCAACGATGAACAGCACACAGGCCTCACGCCCCGATTCATAGATCGCCTCCGCCTCCGCGCGGTCCATGCCCGCAAGATTCGCTGCAACAAGCAGGAATCCTCGCCACCGGCCCCGACGACTGAACGGTTACCACGTTTTCGATCTAACTTAGGTTCCAAGGCCCGTAGCTGCTGAGGTCGCTCTCGCGACGTTTGGCCATTATTGGGCCACGAGCGCAGCTCATTCTCCCGCCTCGTGTCCCGTCACGATGTGAACGAATAGCTGGTCGTCCTCACAACTCGGGTTTCGCACTTTTCCGTTGATCGCGGCGATCTGACTTGACGCCCGCGGTGGGGTGATGTGGGGGTGCCGCGCGGCTTGGGGTGGCTGAGCGGCGGGGCGGTTGGAAGGAGCATCGGCGGCTTTCTCGAAGGCGGCGGTTGTCAATCGATGTCCGCGGCTGGGTGGGAGGCCCGTTCGCGGCTGCCTGTGGAGGTTTGCCGCCGATGCTCTGCCTGCCTACTTCGCTGGATGAGCTGTTGCTCCTTTTCGCGCCGTGTTTCACGAAACCGACCTTTCAGACGTTCCGGGCGCTGGTGGTCGGCCAGATCTCACAAACCCGGTTGCGGTGCGTGACCGGGATGTTGATCGGCGCGCGGCTGTCCGGTGTCTGGCATCACGCTCGCACGCACCGGTTCTTCAGCCACGCCCGCTGGTGCGCCGATGAGCTGGGGCTGCGGATCGCCGAGGTGATCGTCTCGCGTCTGCTCGGGCCAGGACAACCGCTGGTTGTCCCGATCGACGACACGTTGGCCAAGCGCAGGGGAAGGAGGGTGTTCGGCTGCTTCTGGCATCACGACGCGACCGCCAACAGCAGCAAGGGATCGCTCGCGTGGGGCAACAACTGGGTCACCGCCGGGATCAACGTCACGCTGCCGTTCCTTGAGCGGACCGTCTGCCTGCTGGTGCTCTTCCGGCTCTGGCGCCCGCGGCGCAAGGAGATCCCGAAAGGCAAGCCCGACCCCGAGCGGCCCTCGAAACCCAGGTTGGCGAGAGAGCTGCTGTGCCTGCTGGCCAAGCGCTTCCCGTCCCGCAAGATTCACGGCGTGGGCGATGCCGCCTATGCCAGCGGCGCGTTCGCCGGCCTGCCGCAGAACGTCACGATCACCTCCCGGCTGCGCGCTGACGCCGCGCTGAACGAGCTGCCGTCGCCCAGACCGCCGAAGGGGCAGCGCAAGCAAGGCCGCCCGCCGAAGAAAGGCGCGCGGCTGCCCAAGCTCTCCGAGATGGCGACCGACCCCAGCACCCGATGGGTCAACACGACCGTCCGTCGCTACGGCAACACAGAGCAGGTCATGGCCCACGCGTTTCGCTGCCTGTGGTACGAGGCGTTCGGCGCCCAGCCCGTGCAGGTTGTAATGATCCAGCACGCCGAGCGGCCCTCCGGGTACGAGCTGGCGCTGATCTCGACCGATCTCGAGGCCACTCCCGCGCAGCTGATCGAACGCTACGCCGACCGCTGGCCGACTGAGGTCGCCTACGAAGAAGGCAAGGAGCACTTCGGGGTCGGCGAAGCGCGCAACCGTGCCGAGAAAGCCGTGAAGCGAACCGTCCCGTTCCAGTTCCTGGCGATGACACTGACAATCATCTGGTACGCGCTGCACGGACACCACCCCGACGACGTCACCGAACACCGCCAACGCTCTCCCTGGTACCTGACCAAGACCACCCCATCGTTCGCGGACATGCACGCCAAGCTGCGCCGCGTGATCATCGCCACGCAATTTCACCCAGGTCAACCCCGCGCCCCCAAACCAGCGGAAATAGCGCAAGTCCAGCAGGCATGGGCAGCCGCCGGTCTATGAACTGCGAAACCCGAGTCACAACCGACAACTACAAACTGCGTGGTCGGATCGTAGGTATCGACCATCGCCTTGAAGTTGCCACTTGCCGAGTCTCCAGCGCCGACCAGTCCGTCGTCAACAAAGCGACGCAGCAGGTCTGGCATCCGAGCAGCGGCGTAGTACATCGCCTCGCTCTTTCCCAACGCCTTGACCTGCTCTTCGTCACTCGTCACCCAGAACCCTCGCCCGGTTGCTTCGTATGCCTCGCGCGATGCCCTAAGCATTTGATCGCCATGGTCTGCCACATTCAGCCACTCTATGTAGCGATCTCCGGGTTTGTGGGTACTCATTGCCGGTTCTCTCCTTCAGGCTTGATGGGTGACAAGGCCACAAGAGGGATCAACATAAGCGCGGATCGCGGAGATGCTGCGCACCGGGCGATTCGTGCCCGTGCGGTAGCGCTCACGAGGCGCTAAACAATCGCGTGTATCTCGTCGATCAGCTGCTCGATGAACTCGATGTCGGCTTGTGCCTGCCTGATCATCCGACTGGTCCGGACGAAGCGTGCCGTCAGCCGGGGTTAGCGGACCTCCTCGAGGATTCTGCGGCGCTCCGGCTCGCTCAACATCCCTGCGAAGGGAGAGTCTGCGGTAGGTTATGGCCGCGGCGCGGGTCGTCGGCGAGGACCCTGCGGATCTCGGGGAGCCATCTTCCCTCGGGCGCGCCCCGCGTGCCGGCTGTCCCGCGTCAATCTGCCATGGGGTCAGGCGCCCCGAGCTCGGTTCGGTGCCAGGGCTCGTAGGGTCGGCCGGGGATGCCTCCGACGATCAGCATGCGGATCCCATCGGGCCCGGCGAGCACACGGCGACGTTCGCCCGGCCCGACGCGAATCACGCAGTCGCGCTCGAGCGGGAAGCGCTCGCCCGATTCAAGTTCGAGCACGCCGCTGCCCTCGAGCGCGATGTACATCTCTTCCTGACCGTCCTCGGCGTGGTCGTGCCACGGATGCCGAGTGGAATCGGGCGGGAGATCGATTGTCTGTACGCCGAAGCTCGTGAGTCCGAGTTCGGCGCGGACCTTTCGCATCGAGCCTCGGAAGGTGGCTTCCATCTCATCGATGCGCTTAGAAGGTGTTTTGAAAGTCAGGGTTTGAGGTTCTTATGTCGAACTGTGGGGTGTGTCGGCCAAACGGCGCTACCCGACGGATTTGACCGATCGGCAGTGGGAGCTGATCGAACCGTTGCTGCCTGAGCCGGGCACCGGGGGTCGTCCTGTCGAGCACCCCAAGCGCGAGGTCGTCAACGCGATCCTTTATCACGTGCGGGCGGGCGGATCGTGGCGGATGCTGCCCAAGGACTTCCCGCCGTGGCAGACCGTGTACGGGTACTTTCGTGACTGGCGCAAGGACGGCACCCTTGATCGTGTTCACGACGCTCTGCGCGAGCGGGTGCGCGTCAAGGAAGAGCGGCGCAACCCGGCGCCGTCGGCGGGGATCGTTGACTCCCAGTCGGTGAAGGGCGCGGACACCGTTTCCGCGGAGACGCGCGGGTATGACGCGGGCAAGAAGATCAACGGCCGCAAGCGTCACATCGTCGTAGACACGATCGGTCTGCTGCTGGTCGTGATGGTCACCGCCGCCTCGGTCCAGGATCGCGATGGTGGACGCGGAATCCTCAAGCGGCTGCACTCGGCGCTCGACTCGGTCCGCCACATCTTCGCCGACGGCGGCTACCAAGGACAGCTCGTCGCGATCGCAAAGAGCGCCTGGAACATCGTCGTCGAGGTCGTCAAGAAGCCCGCTGATCAGATCGGCTTCGCGGTCCTCCCTCGCCGCTGGGTGGTCGAACGCACCTTCTCCTGGCTGATGCGCTGGCGCCGACTCGTCCGCGACTACGAACGCCTATCCGAAACGCACGAAGCGATGATCAAGTGGGCAATGGTAGGGATGATGCTCAACCGCCTCGCACCACCACCCGGCCCCAGACCCTGGACATCCAAGAAGAAGCGCCAATGACCCCTTCCAAAACACCTTCTTACACGTCGCGTCTGCCATCGCGTGCTCCCCTCATCGTGTCGCGTGCTGCGAGCTGTCTGGGTCAGTGTCGAGTCGGTCTCGACCTGCAGATGGTGTCGCGGTCCCGGCTCTGCTCCCACCACGTCTGCGAGCCGAGAAGTAGGCCAGGGCTCCGATGCGAGACACGGTGACCTTGACCAGTCCGGCGTCGGCGAGCGAGGTCTCGACCTCGGCGAGCGTCTGCCCGGGGCCGAACACCCCGCCGATCTGCATCAGACGGACGAACGCGTCCTGGCGGAGGCCGGCCCGCTTGATCACCGATGTGCCGCGCAGCTCGCCGCCCGGCTGGAGCACGCGCGCCATCTCGGCGATCGCGGCCGGCGGGTCCGGGAAGCAGTGAAGGCCCGTGTAGGTGAGCACGAGGTCGAAGCTGCGGTCTTCGAACGGCAGCGACTCGACGTCCGCCTCGGTGAACCCGATCCAGTCAAGGCCACGGCGGTCGGCCTCGGAGCGGGCCCGCCGCAACATCACCGGCGAGAGGTCGGCCGCGACGTAGTCCAGCTTCTGCTGAGGCCGGAGGCCGCGGAAGGCGACGCCGCCGCCGCACGGGATGTCGAGCACCTTCGTGCCCGCCGGCAGGTCCGAGAGGCGGGCGATGTCGCGGTAGAAGGCGGACGTGTCCGTGCCCCAGATCAGGCGCCCCAGCACGCCGGCCACGTGCTCGTGCTCGACCGCCCAGTCGTAGGTGGTCGCCTCGATAAAGCTCGTGCGCCAGCGTTCGCGCAGGTCGGGCACGCAGGAAGCCTAGTGACACTCGACGGAGGCTCGAGGACAACCAGCCGGGGTTTGGCCCTCGCCGCGGAGGCGACCGCTGACGCTCGTGGCGCTAGTGCCGAATCCGGCCGGCGGCTCAAGCGCTACGGCGCGTCTTCGCGCCCCAGCAGTTCCACCTCGATGAGCGGGCTGCGATCGACCCAGTCTTCGAGCGCGCCCTCGCGTCCGATCCTGGCGAGGAGTCCAGACAGCACCCGTCGGCGTTCGGCCGGATCGGTGACGGGATGGGCATGCGCCGGGATGCCCGCCTGAGCGGTCTCCTTGAGATGGAACACAAAGTCGGGGTGCGCAACGACGTTCGCGTACCAGCCCCGCCGGCCCGGCAGGCCGCTGATGTAGATGCGGCCGTCGAGGTTGTGGAACCAGATCTCGACTCGCCGGGGTTGCCCGGATCGCCGCCCGATGGTCGTGATGTCGACCGTCCGATCGTGCGTCAGGGCCCGTTGGACTTGTTCGCCCATCATGAGCTAGGACTCTAGATCCGGGGCGACGATCGCGCTGATGGAGTCGGCGCAGTCGGGTGATGATGTCCAGTGACGCCTTGAATCCTTCCCAGCGACGGGATCTCGGCAGCCGCGCTCGACATCCGGCGCGGCCACTCGAGCTGCCACCGAGCAGCTCATCCGCGGTCCGCACAGTGCCGCTTTGTCGCCGTTGGGGCACTCTCGATCTAACTGCCGCTCGCCGCCGACACCAGGAGCGGACCTAGGAGCGAGCCAGCGGCTCCGGCAACGCGGGACCGATACCGGGATCTCTGCTCTCCAAGTTGAGGCCCGGCCACGTAGCGTGCATATCCACGGGCACGGATCTGGCGCCCGTCGTGTGCGCCCTGGTTTCGGCGATCGGCGGGTGATCCCGGCCGCCTCGGGACACGGCCGGCATGGCCGGCCGGCGTGGCCGGTTCTGTCCGGAAGGGGAAGCCGCTTCGTGCTGGTTGTGGGCCCCCGGCACACGAACGTCTGCGTATGCAAGGTCCGATCCGGACGCCAAGTAGTCACTGCTCGGTCTGCTCAATTGGGAAAGTACCGAGCGACACACCTCGGACTTCTGCTTCAACCCGATCGTTTGCTGGCGCCGAGCTAACGGCCGCCGGTGGCGGCTACCGCTCCGCCACGAAGGGAGCCTCTCGCGGCTCGACCTCGGCGCGCTCTCCCAGGTGCTCAGCGTAGGCCAGACTGGTGGAAATCGATCAAAGGGGCCAGCGTGCCGTCCGTCCTTGTCGCGCTGCTCGGTTGGAGCGATCGCTTAATCTCGATCCGCTATCAGCGCTCGCCGCGGTCATGACGCCTGCATGCGCGTTCTCTACGGAATGCGCGCGTGCAAACTACGACGCCGGGCCATGGCACCCTGGGCAGCCACCGCCGACACCGCGTCCGCACCATTCGCCTACGGACGATGGCTTGGTGTCCTCCCGCTCGCCCGCGGATATGATCGCCATTGGTACTGGACTCGCGATGAACCTGCGCGACGGTATTTCGATCACGGTGCGCCCGATCGCGCCGGAGGACAAGCAACTGCTGGTCGACGTCTTCGGCGCGCTGAGCGAGGAGTCTCGCTACTGGCGCTTCTTCATGAACCTGCGCGGGCTGACCCCTGCCATGCTTGTGAACTTCACTGAGGTCGATCACTCGAACCATGAAGCGGTCATTGCGATCGAGTCGAGCTCGGGCCAAGCGCTCGGTGTCGCGCGTTATGGGCGGTTGAGCGAGGATCCCGAGGCGGCTGAGGTGGCGGTCGCGGTCATCGATGCCTGGCACCGACGCGGCATCGCCCGCGTGCTGCTGGCGGAGCTGAGCGCTCGTGCCCAGCACGAGGGGTTCCGTCGCTTCGTCGCAGTCGTTCGAGCCGACAACCGCGCCGCTGTGGCACTGTTCGGAAGGGCTGGTGGCGGCAAGCCCCGACTCGCGGGACCTGTCCTGGAGTTCGTGATCGAGTTGGGCCAAGGGAGCGGTTGGTCCCGCACTCCGCGTTAGGTCGGCTCCTTCCCTAACGGGGTGGACAAGTGGTGAGCGGTTTTCCTCCATGCGGCCGGGGATCGAACCGACGCGTTTCAGCTCAACAGCTGGTCAGCCAAGGTGAGTCGGGATGGGCTGCACACGACCGGTGCGACCGACGACGGCAACCGTCCGAAGATACGAGGCGCGCAGTGCAGCGGCGTCGGCGTGGTCGCTGCGCCAGGCGGCGCCAGCGGGAAGCATCCGGGTGCCGTACCCAGATCGGAACGTAGTGAACGGACGTCAGGCGAGCACCTCGGCTGCCGATCATGATCGTCAGCAGTGCGATCATCCCGTCCTGCGATGCCGTGGGCCAGCACGCGCTCAATTCAACACCGGGATTTGAGATCAGGTTCCCTTCGCCGAACACGACAAGCTTCCGTTGATCGTGCGGATCGGCTGAACCACATTCTCGTGCTGCCCGACGATCGCGGTGATGTCGGGTGCGCGAGTGAGTCTGCGCGCGCGCCAGCTGAAGCTGCTCGGCTCGGCGACGTTCTCATCGCCCCAGTGAACATTCACGATCACGACCTTCGCGCCCGCCGCCCGGGCACGGTGCGCATCCGCCAGGACGCTGACGCCCACGGGACGACTCTGCCGGGCGTCTCACCATCGACATTCAGCGGTGGTTTCCAGCTCTCAGCTCTCGACTAGCCAACCCTCGAGCCGCGCTTCGTCCATGCCTGCCGACGCTGTCGCTTTGGGTAGCAGCAGTCGCAGGTCGCGCGATCGGCGCCGCCCGGACCGCCGGATGGGAACGACCGCGAAAGCGATTATGGAACATGTCGCGGGGTCGGGTCTGGATCTCGCTCAACCAGAACGGAGCGGCAGCGGGGTCAGCGTCGGTTGCGTTTGCGTGCTTGGCGCGTCGAACGCCGCTTCGCGCGCTTTGAAGCGTTCGGCGTTGAAGCGCTCGCAGCCGGCGATCTCGTGAGCCCTTCAACCGACCCGGGAGCTGCGTCGCGCTCGTTGGTTGGAAGGCTGATCGAGTCCGTGAGCCAGGCATCGATCCGACGCCGCTCGGCCGGATCGATGCCTTCTGGGAACTGCTCCATCGCAACTGATTTCGCGTACCCCCACGCGCCGACGTCGCGCATCTCACCCTCGAAGCGTGTAAGGACAGGAAATCCCTCCGAGCAGTTGGTTGCGCGCCCAGGCGTGGTATCGGCTGGCGATTCTGTGCGCGATCGCAGGCTCCACCGCCGGTCATTCACTCAACTTCAGCTGCATTTCGATTTGCTGGTGTCGACGAAGCTCTTGACCGAGCTCACGACGCTGCTGGCGTCGGCGGCGAGCGCGGCGATCTGGGTAGCCGAAGGGCTCGACGGGAGCGCCTTGAGGGCACTCTGGAGCGCGTCGACCGACGACTTCACCGCACTGGTCTGGGTGGGGAAGTCGCTCTTGGCCGCGCTGACCAACGACGTCGCGTCACTCTGGATCGTTGTGATCTGCGTCTTCAGACCGCTGATACCGCTGCTGGAGGTGACGCTCGGCAGATTCTTGATCGAGTTCTCGAGAGTGGTGCGGTCCGAGCAGTACGACGGTTTGCTGCTGCCGCAACCCGCTAGCGCGATCAGCGCGACAGCCGCAACCATCGCCACCGCCACGCGCATCCAAGCGCGACCCGCCTGTGCTCGCGACCCCTCCCGGCTCATGTTGTTCGTGTGTCTGTCGAGCACAGTCGGCTCCTTCGTCGTTGGAAACCGCGGTGGGTAGGTCGAAGCGCGGCTAACTGGGTAGCGCGTTGAGTTCCTTCGCGAGCTCCTTGCCGTCGGCTTCGATTTCGCGCTCCTCGCTCTTCTGCGCGCGCGTGAGCGCCTTGTCGAGCTGCTCCTGGACGCGCGACTTGCCGATCACGACCAGCGCGGCTTGGCCCTCGTCGAGCTGCTCGCCGAGCTCCTTGGCGTCACCCCGCGAGATGCCGCCGAGTACATGCCCGATCCCGCCGCCCGCGGCGGCGCCGACGAGCGCCGCACCGAGGATCGACGGCGGAAAGATGATCCCCACGAGCGCGCCGACGGCAGCGCCCGTCCAAGCGCCGTGCTGGGTCGGCTTCTCGTGCTTGGTCAGGTGCACCTTGCACTCATCGTCCTTGTACATCAACGCGACGTCATAGCTGCCCACCAAATCAGCGGAATGCAGATCAAGCAGCGTGTCGTAATCGGCATCGGCATCCTCGCGATCCGCATACACCGCCGCATACACAAACACCGGGTCATCGCTCATCGGCTTGCTCCTTCGTGGGTGCGTTCGGTCACGACGGCCACAGCAACCCACGCCGGGTACGACCTGCCGCGGTCAGATGTCTCTGGCCTCGCGCCATAGCCACCAAACCAAAAGCTTGTGGTCCGCGGCCAGAACACGCATCATCCAAAAGGGATGATCCGCGCCGGCCATCCGGTATCACCCCCAAACGCACCCGCCATCGAGCGTCGGCTACTGCTTGCCGCCAGCGCGGCGGGCAGCCCGCAAGGACATCGACGGCGCTCCCGCTCGTGCGGGAACAGGACAAGCCCGGGACCGTCGGCGCCGTCTCCGGACGCGCCCCGGTTAGCTCCAGCCGACACTGAACCGGTGGCTCGCCGAGGCACCGCCGCGCGTACAGCCACGGGCGGAGACCTCTTTTCGCACTTGCAGCGCGTATCCGATTGTGTCCCTGGCGCCCCTGCTCCGCGCGGAAAGGAGCGCCTGCCGTTCGCGAGTAGATGCGCCTGGCAGGGATCTTCAAGGTCCGCCTCGGCCGATCCGGTGCCAGCCGAGTCGGCAGCGGTTGCAAGCGCGTAGCGCCCCCGCCGCTTCGGCGGTCACGCCATCGTGTCGGGAGCGAAGCGGCCACGGTGTCGGCGCCGGAGCGGCAGGTTAACGCTGCTCAGATCGGACAGAACCGGCCACGCCGCGCGGCCATGCCGGGCGCGTCCCCATGCGGCTGGAATCACCCGCTGATCGCCGAATGCAGGGCCGGCACGGCAGGGTACAAGAACGCCTGGCTGCCTATGCAGAGCCGCCTCGGCCGCCCCCGCACGAAGGCCCCGCCGGCCACGTCCGCAGCGTGATCCTTGGTGATCGGAATGTCGCCGAAGCGGTAGCACCATGCGATGTGGCTACACGACGATTGCGATCGTCTCGTTGTCGGCGGCCGCGCCTCCGCTGCTGGGCGAAACCGGTCGTCTGTGGGGACCCGTCCGCATTGTTTGACGCTGATGGCGCGCGGAGGGATGGGTCGTGTGACCACGGCGATCGCTGGCGCCACGCATCCGAGATTGACGCGGTCATCCGATATGGGTGATGCGGGCCGTCGATGCGAGCATTTGATTGTGCTCGGCGGAGCCGGTGGCGTAGCAGGACGGCTGTCGGCACAGAGCGCAAGATGGAGCGTCACTAGTGAACTCAAACGACGATTCACGTCATCGGGTCGTGATCGTTGGTGGAGGGTTCGGTGGCCTGCCCGCCGCCAGGTGGCTGGGGCGCAAGCCGGTCGATGTCACGCTGATCGACCGGCGTAACCACCACCTGTTCCAGCCCCTTCTGTATCAGGTGGCAACGGGCCTGCTTCCTGCCGGTCAGATCGCGCCGCCAATTCGGCACGTGGTACGCAAGCACAAGAACGTGCGGGTGAAGCTTGCGGAGGTCACCGGGTTCGATCTGGAGCGGCACGTCGTGCACGCAAGCGTCTTTGGACTCGCGAAGCTCGAGCTGCCATACGACAGCCTGATCGTCGCCGCCGGCGTCAACCAGTCGTACTTCGGTCACCCCGAGTTCGCCTTGTACGCGCCCGGCATGAAAACGATCGACGATGCGTTGGAGTTGCGGCGCCGAATCTTCGGCGCCTTCGAGATAGCGGAGATGACCCACGACCCGGCCGAGCGTGAGCGCTGGCTGACCGTCGCGATCGTAGGGGCGGGGCCGACCGGGGTGGAGCTTGCCGGCCAAGTTCGGGAGCTGGCAACACGCAGCCTTCGGGGCGAGTTCCGCTCCTTCGACCCATCCTCGGTGCGGGTCATCCTGCTCGACGGTGGCAAGGAGCCGCTGGCCAACTTCGGTGACCAGCTGGCGGGCAAGGCAACCAAAGAGCTCGAGCATCTCGGCGTTGAGCTGCGGATGGGGGCCCGGGTGGTAGGCGTCGACGCTTCCGGCGTCGACATCAGTGACGGCGAAGGCAATTCAAGTCGCCTGCCCACCTACACGACGGTCTGGGCGGCTGGAGTGGAGGCGTCGCCGCTGGCCAAGGAGTTGGCGACGGCAGCCGGCGCGCGCCTGGACAGAGCCGGCCGTATCATGGTCGAGCCCGACCTCACCCTCCCCGGACATCCCGAAGTGTTCGTGGTCGGCGATATGATGGCCCTTGACAAGCTCCCCGGCGTAGCAGAGGTCGCCATGCAAGGCGGCCTTCACGCTGCCAACACCATCGTCCGACGGCTGAAGGACAAGCCTGCGGTCCCGTTCACGTACCGCGACCTCGGAAGCGCAGCCACGATCGGGCGATTCCGATCCGTGGTCAACTTCAAAGGGCTGCGACTCAGCGGCTTCGCTGGCTGGGTCATCTGGGCCTTCGTCCATCTCGCCTTCCTCAGCGGGTTCGGCAACCGGCTGAACACCGTGCTCAAGTGGACCCGTTCCTTCGTAGGCCGCGGGCGTTCCGAGCGCGAGTTCAGCGTCATGCACACCGGCGGCGATCTCAGCCTCCCAGCCGAAGTCCGAGTGGCGGTTCAGCCCAAGCCGCTTCCACTCTCTGAGCAGTTTTCGGCCACGAAGGCGAGCCCGCCGCCCAACGGGGCCAAATGAGCCGGCGGGTCCGGGCACATCCCATCTCACCGCCGTCGACCGCTAAAAGCTAAACACGGGCGGCCGCTGTGACGCTCACGACGGCCGAACTGGCTCTCGTGATCACCCAGTAGTAGGCGTCGCGCGGCCGCGCGATCGAGCGACTCCCTCGTCGCCTTTGCGATAGCGCGGCTCTCGCGGTCCAGAGAATGAATGCGATCGTTAGGATCGGCGGCTGTCGACTGTCGAGATTGGGCGATTGCAGAAGTGGCGCAGTGTTTGCTCGACCATCGATCTGAGCAAGCACGAAAGGATCGTGCGTAGGCATGGAGGCGATCCTCGGTCGACGTGGCGCCCCTCGATTGCGGCTGTCGCCTCCTCAGGGCGAAGCGGCTGTCTGCCGCCGACGAGCTCGCCGACGATCGCTCGTCGTCGTCCCTTGCGACAGCGCCGAGGGTGTCGGTTGGGACGAACGTTTTGGCCACCGAAGCAATCGTCGCCAGACACCGGCACCTGACCGCTACTCGGTGAGGGCCGCCCTCGTAACGGCTTCCCTACGCCGTGCAAGGGCGTAGCTTCGAGGGCTTCATCGAGCGTGGGGTACTCGCGCAGCTCGACGACGAGTCCGTCGCGCACCTTCCAGATGTGGTTCGTGGTTCTCCCCCAACGAGAACTCCGCGCCCGAGCCCGGACCGCTCTCAGAAATCCGTAGGTCCAGGTTCGAATCCTGGCGCGCGCATGTCTGTCGTACTGGAGCCTCACGCGCTCGACTGCGGCGGACTCGCGGCCGGTCCGGGAGCGCGAACGGCGCGTCGAGCTGCGGGTAGGGCATCTCTAGCTGCGGCCCCGGTGGGGGACCGGGACGGACAGCGCCTGCGGCTGGTTGTCCACGACCGGATCGACCTTCCAGTCCGGATGACCCGGCATCGGCGGCGTCTTGGTCCCATAGAGCCAGTCGCGCAGGAATCCGGTCACGTTGCGGCCGGAGACCTGCGAGGCGAGCGCGATGAAGTCGTCGGTGGACGCCGACTGGCCCTGGTAGCGCTGGACCCAGGAGCGCTCGATCCGCTGGAACGTCGCTGCGCCGACGACCTGACGCAGCGCATAGAGCACGAGCGCGCCACCGTGGTAGCGCTGGAGGTCGAACAGCCTGTCGGCGCTCGACGGCGCCGCGACCGGCCCGCTGTCATGGCGCCACTGGTCGCCGTGTGCGTAGACGGCCTTCATCAGCTCGTCGAACGTGGCGTAGCCGGTGGGGTCGGGGTAGTCCTCGGTGTCGGCGGCGAGCTCGCCCTTCTGCTCCGCGTAGAGGAACTCGTACCAGCTCGCGTGACCCTCGTTGAGCCACAGATCGCTCCATTTCTCCGGCGACACCGAGTCGCCGAACCACATGTGCGTCAGCTCGTGCAGCTCAGTCGGCTCCCACACGCCTTGCCCGAAGTCGTCGAACCAGGACGTGTCGATCAGCTCGAGCGTCTGGGTCTCCAGAGCGAAGCCGAGGTCGGCCTGGACAACGAGCGAGCCGTAGAGGTCGAACGGGTACTGGCCGACGCGCGCCTGCAGCCAGGCGAGCTGCGGCCCGGTGAAGGGCTGCAGGTCCGGCAGGATGCGCCCGGTGATCGGCTTGGCGGTGACGTCGCGCACCAACACGCCCGACTGGACCCCGTCCGGCGTGACGTCGTAGTTGCCGACCGCGAGCTGGACGAGCTCGGTGGCCATCGGCTGGCGCTGGACGTAGACCCAGTGCGCGCGACCGCCGGAGGTCCACTTCGCCGCCAGCACGCCGTTGGCCACGGCCGTCTCGCCAGCCGGGACGTCGAAGCGGAAGTCGAACGTCGCCTTGTCACTCGGATGGTCGTTGGACGGCAGGAAGTAGTTGGCGAAGTTCGGTTGCCCGGCCGTCGCCGAGCCGTCCGGCGTGAAGAAGAACGCCTCCGTCGAGAAGTCGCTGTTGTCCGGCGCGGTCGGCACCGCGACATAGTGCGAAACCGTGACGATGAACGTGTCGCCGTCGCGGATCGGCTGGCGCGGCGTGATCACGAGCTCCGCGTCGGCGCGCCGGAACGATGCGTTCTGCCCGTTCACCGCGACCGCCCCGACGCTCGCGCCCGCGAAGTCGAGATCGAAGCGGGAGAGCGCCTGCGTCGCCCGCGCCACGATCGTCACCGTGCCGTCGATCGGCTGCGTCGGCGCCGACGTCGCGTAGCGCAGGTCGACGTCGTAGTGCAGCGCGTCGTAGCCGCCGTTTCCGAGCCCCGGGAATAGGCGGTCGCCGAGTCCCGCGGAGCCGGGCAACGGACCGGCGGCGGCGTGCGCGGGCGCAGCGAGGACGGCGAGCAGCACGAATGCTAACAGCAGGCCCCGTCTCATGCCGGCTAGCCTAACGTCAAATTCCTCCCCAGCACGAGAATCCGCGGTTAAGGACCCGATTCCACTGGCTACCGCTCCGCTCCGGCGAGCGGTCGTCGCCGCGTCACTGATCTCGCTCTCCCGTTGAACGAAAACGAGGCGTGTCCGGACGGCCGCAGCGGACCGCATCCAAGAGTGCTCCCATTCGTCCTTTGCGATCACGTCGCCGCCGCACCGGTCGGCTCCTGCTCGGCGGGTGAGGGCAGAACTGATTCCGACCGCGCCCGAGAGCGTCTGCTTGCTCGTCGGCGGCTAGCACTGCGTCCTCGCGAAGTTGCGCTTCGTCGCCAAGGCGATCGCAGGCTTGCGGCTGCCTTCGAAGTGAAAGCGCTCGTCCGCGAGATGAAGGCACCACCGTGCCTGTCGGGACCGAATCGCGGTGCCGCAGAGGCCTCGAAGCTCGACACGCATTCGCCGGTGAGCGTTCGCAGTTCCGCGGAAGGGCGGCGTCGCTCCTGTCGGCTGCGTCACGCCGGTCGGCTGTGGCGGCGCATGTAGCGGACCGCGAACGTGACGTACGCCGACACCGTGCCGACGAACACCACGATGGCCACTGTGACGGACCACCAGATTCTGGCTGCGATGACGGGGAGGCCAACGACCAGCCAGGCGCCGACCATCCTGGTCAGCATTCCCCTGACGCTGCGCTCGGCGAACCAATCTGAAACGCGCTTCACGACCGGGATCATCCCACCGGACTTGCATCCCGACCCGTGGCCGGTGCTGGTCTCACATCGAAGCGGTCACTCCTGGGCGTCCTTTTCGCCTGACTCCAGCTGTCCGTAAACAGACAGGCGTGCCGGCAATTTCGGCTCTGACGTCGTGGCCGTTTCACATCGATTGCGGCAGTCTCGCCAGTGACGGCGGACGCCCGCTTCGCGCGATAGCGGAAGCCGGGTACAGGCTCGTTGTTGCCGCCCGCTTTGGTCGGGCGTACGCAGGAGTGTGGGCTGGTCGAACTACGCGACACCGTTGCGTCCGCTCCGGACCAGAAAGTGAAGCCGCTGCCGCCGACGGCTCCCCGTGGTTCCTGTCGTGGAGCGTCGGTGGTCCGGCAACGGTTGGTTCCCTGCCCGTCCGGTAGAAGATCTCCCTGGACGCCGGTCCTTCACGATTAAGAGCGGGTTTATGGTCCGCTCCTAGCCTCGGTCACGTGGATTCCGCAGCCAAGGGTCAAGCCCTTGCACGTGAATCGGCTCGCCCGCGACGCACGATGCGGACTGTTGAGCAGGGCGGTCGTCATCCGGCCGCGGCGCGGCCGGATGTCAGGGAGCGCCGAGGGTGGTAGGTGAAGCCGCGGGGTTGAACGTTCGGCGGCTTGCCGCGCTTGACATGCACGGCACGCGCGGCACCCGCCGCCGCCGGCGGATGATCCTCGCCGAGTTCGCGCTGGGAACGATCGGCGGCGTCGCGCTCGGGGTCTGGGCGCTGACCTGGGGCGGCGTGTGGGGCCTCATTCTTGGGATCTGGCTGTTGGGGTTGGCCGCCAACTACCTGCCGCTTACGGCGCACGTGCTTGCGCTGTGGCACCCGGGAGCGCTGGAAGCCGAGCTTGCGGGCGCCGACCTGGGCGCCGAGCTGCGCCACTACACCCGCGCTCAGGTATGGGTGCTCGTGCCGTTCTGGGTCGCGGGACTCGCCCTCGCACAGGCGCGGCGGAGGGGCTGACTCGGGTCGGGTGCCAGCGGTCGCTTCGCGGCCGATACGAGCGGAGCGCGCCGTCGGTGTCGTACGGCGCCGATGCTATGTGCGCCGGTGCCGGCGATGCGACGACGTCAGCCTGTCAGCGTCAGGCTCGGGAGGGTGGATGGAGCTTGTGCGCTGGCCCCGGATGCACCGGACCGACAACCGGTTGTCGTATGTGGAACCTCTAAACGGGATGGGCATCCGCGCACGCATCGGTTCTGACCGCGACCAGATGATCCCACGCCCCCATAAACGCCCGAGAGTTCCCGGTGAAGCGAGGCGGGGGAGTCAGTTGCGGCGCCTCGATCACCTCCCCGCGATCGCACGGGCAGCCTAGCTCGGCGCCCAGAAGCGCGTGAGCACGACCTCTCAACACCGATTCGCCGCGCGGGCACGTGGCATTGCAATGTGCTTGCCGAGATGCCCATGCCGGCGGACAGGTCGCGCCAGGACAACCCCCGCTCACGCGGCGACCCTCGCCTCCTCAAGCCACAGGGCGGTGAGTGCGCCGACCGACGACCCAGCCGCGTCCGTACGCGACGGCGACGAAAGAGGCGCATCCCGTGTGCGGGCCCAGGATAGAGTCGGCACGTGCCCGTCCTCAGCGAGATCGACCAGCCGCCGAGCTCCCTGAGGGTCGAGCTCGCGCCGCTGCGCGCCGGTCTGCACGCGGAGCTTCCGGCGCGGACCGCCGACACGATGCTGATCGGGACGTGGAACATCCGCGACTTCGCTGGCCTAACGGCGGCGTGGCAGACCGGTGCTCACGACAGCCCGAAGCGCAACCTGGCGGATGTCTGTGCGATCGCCGAGATCGTGAAGCGCTTCGACGTCGTCGCGATCCAGGAGGTGCGCGGCGACCTGACAGCGCTGCGGACGCTCATGCGCCGGCTGGGATCGGACTGGGAGTTCCTGGTCACCGATGTCACCGCGGGACAGCACGGCAATGACGAGCGGCTCACGTACCTCTTCGATCGACGCACGCTTCGCCCCTCAGGGCTAGGCTACGTTTGCGTCTTCGGCGCTGATGGCTCCGATGACCAGGCGGTTCGTGAGCGAGATCGAGCGGTTCGCTGAGCGGGAGGGCGTGGACCTCGTCACGTTTGAGAAGGGGCAGCGCAAGGACGACGTCGCGCTGGACTACTTGGCCGGGTTCGCGGCTGAGGAAGGGGTGCTGTTTGTCGGCAAGGCGCAGGAGAAGACGACGACGTTCCGGACCGAGAAGCGCCGCAACGCCGTGACGGGCGCGAGCTATCCCTGGATCGTGCGGGCGACCGCGATGGTCAACCAGTACTACATGTACTGCGTTGATCGCGACTTCGGGCCGTTCTTCATCAAGTTCAGCTCCTACTTTCCCTACAACGCCAAGCTGTGCATCAACGGCAACGAGTGGGCTAAACGCCAGGCCGCCCACGCGGGGATCGCGTTCGAAGCGCTGGATAACGGCTTCGCTGCGTGCGAGGACCCGCGGGGTCTGCAAATGATCTGTGATCGGCTGAGCGCCCGCAAGATCGACGCGCTGGCCCGCAAGTGGTTCGGGATTCTGCCGCACCCGTTCACTGGTCGCGACCGCCGAGCAGGGTATCGCTATGACATCTCGATCCTGCAGGCCGAGTTCTCCCTCACCCAGGTGCTCGACCGGCCGCTGACCGGACGCGTGTTCTTTGAAGACGTCATTCGTGAGAACCTGGACCTCGGCCGCCCTGACAAGGTCTCGTTGATCTTCAACCGGCGGATCAACCGGCGTACCCAAAGCCGGTTCCGCACCCGGGTGATCACCGAAGGAGTGACGCCATCGCTGCACGTCGACTACAAACATTCCCGGATCAAGCAGTACCACAAGCAGAACCAGGCTCTACGAACCGAGACCACGATTAACGACACTCGCGACTTCGGTATCGGCAAACGCCTCCATAACCTCCCCGCGCTGCGACACATCGGCTTTCAAGCCAACCGACGTCTCCTTGACGTCCAACGAGTCAGCGCGGACTGCCACATCGGCCAACACCCAGTCGGCGAGCTCGTCATCGACGAGGCGAGGTTCGGCGACGCCGCCACCCCGCTTCGCCACCAGTTCGCTCGCACCCCGTATCTCGTCAGCTTCACGTCGCTCGACGCAAGCATCGCGTTCACGCTGATGACGCTGCACATCGACTACGGCAAGAAACCCGCCGACCGGACACCCGAGATCATCACGTTCGCCAAGCGCTTGAAGGACGACGCGGCCGACCCTGATGAGTTCTCGCGCAACCTGATCGCCCTGGGCGACTTCAACATCGACCGCTGGGACGATCCGAACGGTCAGGCGTTCGTGTCCGCTGGCCTAACCCCTCCACAGGAGCTTCTCGACCAACCGCGATCGATCTTCGACGACGCGACGACCCAGCACCACTTCGATCAGATCGCGTGGTTCACCAGCGGCGACCGGGAGGAACTCACGCTTCACTACACCAAGCGGGCCGGTCGCGTCGAATGGACGAAGTACGTCCTTACCGACCTGTCAAACACAGCGAAATCATGGCGGATGTCCGACCACTACCCGCTGTGGGCGCAGTTCGAGCGCCCAAGCTGAATCCGCTCGGCGCGTCCGCGCGAGCCCCGCGACCGGGGTCTTGAACTCGCCGCGGCATACCTGAGCATTCACTGCCGTCGCTCGCGCTGGTGGCTGCACGATCGTTTCTTCTGGGCCGCGACCGGCCACTCCGCAGAAGGCGGGAAAGCTCTGGTCTGCTCTCGGAAGCAAGGGTCACGCGCGCGGCGTGACTCCTGTAAGCGTCATGCAGACGCCCGGCCGCGGCGCCGCTCACGACTCCTTTTGTCAACCGGGGATACCCGGAGCCGACGATCGGATTGGCGACGAAGCGCAACTTTGCGAGGACGCAGTGCTAGCCGCCGACGAGCAAGCAGACGCTCTCGGCCGCGAGGTTGCCCCGAGGCTCGTAGAACTTTTAGGTGACGGCGGTCCCTCCGGCCCGTCCGCTCTTGATGGGAGCGTGATGGGCGATCCGGCAAGATCGAAGGAGGAACCGCCGTGAAGTGCAACGTACCGGTCGCTCAGGCGATGATTGATGAGGCCGTGCTCCCGGAGCGCGTGCAGGAAGCGCTCGGCCAGTTGGTAGGGGCAGCGAAGCAGGGGCTGTTGGCGCTGTCGGTCGAGGTGGGGCTCGGTGTGCTCAGGGAGCTGTTGGAGCAGGAGGTCGGCGAGCTCGTCGGGCCGAAGGGGGAGTGGAACCGGGACCGAACCGCGGTGAGACACGGCCATGAGGACGGTGAGGTGACGCTCGGTGGCCGGCGCGTGTCGGTCAAGCGACCGCGGGCACGGACGGCGGACGGCGAGTCGGAGGTGACGCTTCAGACCTATGACCATTTCGCCGACCGCGACCAGCTCGCCGACGTTGTGCTGGAGCGGATGCTCGCCGGCGTCTCGACCCGCCAGTACCGCCGCGCGCAGTAGCCGGTCGGCGAGCAGGTCGAGACCGACGCCCGGTCCACGTCGAAGTCGGCGGTGTCGCGAACGTTCGTGCAGCGCACCCGCGACCTGCTGTGGAAGTTGATGAACCGGCCGCTCACCGACCTGCGCCTCGCGGTGATCATGCTCGACGGGATCGAGCTTCACGGCCGCGTGAACATCGTCGCCCTTGGGATCAGCACCGAAGGTGACAAGCTCGCGCTCGGCCTCTGGGACGGCTCCACCGAGAACGGGACCGTAGCGGCTGCGCTGCTCGCCGACCTCGTCGATCGCGGGCTCGATGTCGAGCAGGGCATGCTGTTCGTGATCGACGGATCGAAAGCCCTCAGGAAAGCCGTCCGGCAGGTGTTCGGCAACGACGTCCCGGTCCAGCGCTGCGTACAGCACAAAGAGCGAAACGTCCTCGACCACCTCCCCGAGCGCGACCGCGACACGGTCAAGATGCGGCTGCGCCGGGCGTGGAAGGAGACCGACCACGACACAGCGCTCGAGCAGCTCAACACGCTGGTGCTCGAGCTCGACCGCGCCCACCCCGGCGCTGCCGCTTCGCTCCGCGAAGGGATGGAGGAGACGCTGACCGTCACCAGGCTCGGGATCACCGGCAAGCTCAAGCTCACCCTCCAGTCCACCAACCCAATTGAGTCGATGATCTCAACCGTCCGGGTCATCAACCGCAACGTCAAGAACTGGACCAGCGGCGAGATGTGCCTGCGGTGGACCGCCGCCGGCATGCTCGAAGCCGAGACCCGGTTCCGCAAAGTCCAGGGCTACCGCGGGCTCGCCAACCTCGCCGTCGCGATCGAACACGACCTACTCCGTCACCGTCAAAGCGTCACTCACACCCCCACCGAGGACATTACAGCCCTCACTGTGTAACCATCACACCCGGATCGCCGTCACTGAAATTCCACGACAGACGGGGCAACCTCTCGGCCGCGGTCGGAATCGGTTCTGCCCTCAGCGCGGAGCAGGAGCCGGCCGGTGCGGCGGCGCCGTGATCGCAAAGGACGACAAGCGATCGTCGGCGAGCTCGTCGGCGGCAGACAGCCGCTTCGCCCTGAGGAGGCGACAGCCGCAATCGAGGGGCGCCACGTCGACCGAGGAACGCCTTCATGCCTAAGCACGATCCTTTCGGGCTTGCTCAGATCAGATCGATGGTCGAGCAAACACTGCGCCACTTCTGCAATCGCCCAAATCCGAGCGCGACGGCGGCCACCGGAGACACGACAGGCTGCCCCAGGCCACGCGGGCAAGCTGCGTAGGTATCGCACACGTGCGGCATGCCGTCGCGCGCGCCCTGCTCTCGGCGAGAAGCGCGTTCCGCCACGGGTCCGCAGACGACCGCTTTGACGATCGTGGGACGACTTCCCGCCCGCTCTCGTTGCGCCGAGGGCGCCCGTGAAGGCGGTCGGCCCGGCTTCTCCCTTCGCCCAATTCCGAGCGCGACGGCGGCCGCCGGCGAGCCGACAGGCGCTAGGCCACCCGTGGCGCTGCATAGGTATCGCTCCAGTTATGCCTTGTGTGAGCCCCGCTTCCGGCGACCGGCGAGCTCTCGGTCCGCTCGCATTTGGGCGGCTCCGGAGGGGTCGTGCGGCGCGGCGCGGCCGTAGGATGCGTCCTATGCCGGACGGCCCGCCCCACCCCGAGCCGTTCGCCCCGCAGACCGGCCTCGCGGCGCTCGAGGACCTTCGCGCGCGGCTGCGCGCGACGTCCGCGTTTAACGCGGCGCGCCGGTGGCATTCGATCAGCGCAAGCATCTGAGGCTGGTTCGATGACGATCTGAGCGAAATGAAGCCGTGGGGCTTTGAGATCGCCTCTATCAAAGTGCCGGTCTCCATCTGGTACGGCGAGGATGACAACTTCGTTCCACGGTCGCACGCGGAGTGGCTCATGGCAAACGTGCCAGGAGCGACGAGGCACATGCTTCCCGGCGAGGGGTGCTGGTCGATCAAGGAACGGCGACTTGACGAGGTGCTTGACGCCCTTACCGACGCTGCTCGCCGCGGGGGCGGCGGTCTCTGCTCAGACGCAGCGGCGGCGTCAAGACTGTTGATCTCGACCGCGGGCCATAGCAGTCGTCGCGCACCTGGCCGTGCGCCTCGTCGGTCGTCGTCTCACCGCGCTTCGTGCGTGACGGGGCACAGCGGCTGCCGCGTCAGTCCAGCCAGACCCAGCTGACGGCCCTTCTGCTGGCGACGCACGACTCGGAGACATGGTTCCCGTCGACGGGCGCCGCGAGGTGCAGAACCAGCGGTAGCCAACGGCTCGGCACGTGCCGCTGTGGCCGAAGCTGAAGGGCGCGCAACCGATGATCACGAGCCGGGCGCGGCGGCAGTCGATGTTGCGCGCCCGGACGTCGCCGCTGTGGACTAGGTGGTCGCCGGGCCCGCGCGGTGGCGCGCATCGCGCGGACGCCGCGCTCGTCGCGGGGACCAAGGCGGGAACTGCGAGCATGGCGGTTGCCAAGGCTGCTCGGGTGGTGGTGCGAAAGGGTCGTTTTCGTCTACGCATTGGTCGTCTCTTCCGCTCGTTGGAATACGTCCCCGAATCTGTATCGGCCGCGTCGGCTGGCGGCTTGAGCGCACCCGCTCGACCAGAGCTGCCTGGCGGAAGAGCCCATTTCTGCGCGGTCTCGCAGCCGGACTCAGATATGGCCGTGACGCCACGACATCCCCGCTCAAGCTGGAGGTGCGGCTTCTCGATCATTTTCGCAGCCAACGAGGCCGAAGATCGGGATGGGGGGCGCTCAGAAATCAGCGCTCCAGTGGCTTCTCCTGGTCTCCACGGAACGCGCGCGGGCGCCAGCGCCCTGCGACGCACGCTCGAACTCGCCAGCTTCCCGCCCACTGGCGTCAAACGGAGAGCGCCTCTCAATCCCAGCGGATCCGAGGGCCCGGCTCGCATGCGACACAGTCTTGCCGCTCGGCGCAGCTATGAATCGCCCGGGGGCAAGGCCGAGATGGGGCACCGCGTTCGAGCTAAGTCGCCGTCGTGCTATGGGGTCTCGCTGTGGTGTGCGCGCTGATCGCGCCGCACGCCACTTCCGCGTCGTTGGCGGCCGCACGGATACTGCCGATCCTGGTGATCGGCGACTCCTATTCGGCCGGCAACGGTGCTGGCGCCTACTTCGGAGCCAAGGGCTGCTGGCGTTCGCCGAACAACTACGCCGGCGCGTTCGCACGTGCCCTCGAGGGCGCCCCGTATGACCAGCCGACGGTGCTTGACAACGTCGCCTGCAGCGGCGACACGACCCATGCGTTCGCCCACTGGACACACGGTCGGCGGCCGCAGCTGGATGCCGTCAACAAGGGGTACGACATCATCTTCCTCACGGTCGGCGGCGATGACATCGACTCCGCCGGCATCATCCAGAACTGTCCAATCCAGATCACCAGGGACGGACGCAAGTGCAACGCCCTGCTCTCGGCAGCGGAGAAGGATCTCAGCGACCGGACCCTGCAGGGCCGGATCGTCGACGTCCTCAACGGCACTCGCCAGCGAGCGAACTCCGAGGCGCGAATCGGGCTGCTCGGATACCCGTACATCGAGCGCCAGGAGCACTACCTACTCCCCTACGGCCACGGCAAGTCCATCGATGTCCCTACTGGACAGATCTCAGATGCAGCCACCACATAACCCGGGCCCATGTGGTACGACATGGTGTACGCGAAGGACAAGACGTGGATGGGCGAGTGGTACGTCAGCGACGAGCGGTGCAAACGGTCAATAGGATGGCCCGGCGCCGCTCGCACGTCTCGGGCCGCGACACACTAGGACAAGCTCCCCATGCCGGACCCCAAGAGTAACCGCCGCCCCCGCGGAACGGGCCGCATCTTCCACAAGCACGGCAGCTGGTACGGCCAGTGGCACGGCCTCACCCGCAAGCTCGGCCCGGTCCGCGCCCCCGGTAGCCGCGAGGGCCTTACGCGCGCGATGGCCGAGGCGCGCCTGCGCGACCAGATGTCAGAGACCGTGAAAGCGCCGCCGCGGGTAACCGAGCGGACAACGGTCGGGGACGCCGGCAGACGGCGGATCAAGGAGCTGGCTCGCAAAGGACGCAAGGTCGACACGACGCTAGCCAATTACGAGTCCGAGATCCGCGTCCACTTCGAGCCGCACTTCGGCCATACGCCGATCGCGCAGCTTGACGGGGACGACGTCGAGGCATTCCTCGACGAGTGCTTCAACGCCGGGCTGGCAGCCAAGACGGTCCGCAACCTCTACACGCACCTAATAGTACTTTGGTAGGTGGTCACTCGCGTTGTGGTGGGCGGCGGAGGGGTAAGTTGGCGAGGTCGATCGTCTGTTGGCGGGTGGAGCAGCGGCCGGTCCAGCGGCGCAGGAGGGGCTGGAACAGGTGGACTGCCTGTGGGAGGGTCAGGCCGGCCGCTGGCGATTTGGGTTCTGCCGCTCCAGGGTCAGGAAGCCGTGAGCGGCGGTGACGATCGCGCAGTGGTGATGGAACCCGAGGTAACTGCGGCCCTCGTAGTGATCCAGCCCGAGCTCGCCCTTGAGCTGGCGGTAGTCCAGCTCGATCATCCAGCGTAATCGCGCCAACCGCGCGAGCCGCTCGGGCGTCGTGTCCGCGGGCAGGTTGGAGATCCAGTAGTCGCTGGGCTGCTCGTCGCCTTCGGGCCATTCGATGATCAGCCATTCCTCGCGCGGCTGACCGCGGTCCCGCTCGACGGGGTGCGCAGCGATCACCCGCAGCATCGCGAACCGAGAGTGAACCTCCTCGCCGTCGCGAGTCGTGTAGACGAGCGTCTGGAAATCCTGCGGTCTGAGTGATGCGGCGAGCTCGGTGAGCTGGCGCGGTTCGCGGTCGGCGACCAGCGCGCTGGGCGCCGGCCCGCGCGAGCCTGGCTTGCGCGCGGGCACGCTGAAGACCGTGTTCGGCTCATACACACGGGCGTCTGAGTTGATGCTGAGCAGATACTCGAACTCGCACTCGTGAAGACGCGCGCGCAGCTCGGTGTTCTTGCCGTACGCCTCATCGCCAAGCACCGGCGCCCTCGGAATCTCCCAGCCCGCGGCCCGCACGATCAACCCCCCAGCCAGCTCGGGCTTGGTCTGAAACTCAACGTCGTCGGGGATCTTCGCCTTGCGACGACGCTCAAGATCCGAGCACCACTCCTCCGGCAGATACAGCGCCCAGTCAAGCGGCACCGTCCCCTGCTCGCCGACCGCGTGCACCGACACCGCGATCTGACAGTTACCGATCTTCCCTAGCGTCCCGGAGTACTGGCGCTTGACCCCCGGCGAATGCTTGCCGTCCTTCGGAATCCCGGTGTCATCGATCACCCACGCCTCGACCCCGATCTCGGGAACGACCCGCTCGGCGACCGCCTGCTGGATCACCACCGGATCCCACGGGCTGTCGGCCAAGAAGTGCTGCAGCGCCTCATAGTCGCCGTCCTCTCCAAGCCTGGAGACGAGCGGCTCAAGCGACTTGCGCTGCCCGGCCTCCAACAGCCCCCGCGCGTACCGCTCCGCGCAACAACGCTGCTCGGAGCGGCCCAAGCCCTGAGCAACATCTGCCATAAACGCCGCCAAACGCTCCTTGACCTCCGGAGCAACCACGACCACGCCCGCCGCCTCGTCCTCGCGCTCCATCACGGTGCTGCCCATAACACAGCATTCGCCGCACCCCCACAGAACTCCTGCACGCAGCTACCAAAGTCCTACTAAGCGGCATCTTCGAGTTCGCCCGCCGCAAGCGGTGGACCCACGCGAACCCGTGCAGGGAGGTCGAGAAACCCGCGTCTGACGACGCCAAGGAGGAGATCCGATTCCTCGACCATGCAGAGCTCGACGCGCTCCTTGCGGACAAGGGGCCGTGTCGTCATTCGGCGGCCACGCTCGCGCGCGGCGCTCGCGCGCGAGCGCTTAGAACGCAGAACATGACCTGGAAGCAAGTCGGAGCGGCATTAGGCGTCTCGGCAGCCACCGCCATGTACCTGTCCCGCGCCGCGCCAGACGCGCTGGTTGACCACGACCTCGCTCCGGTGGAGCGAGTGCTGTACCTCGTCGCGGCGATGACCGGGCTGAGGCAAGGCGAACTGCTCGGCCTGCGCTGGCGCGACATCGACTGGCTCGCGCAGAAGATCCGCGTCGTATACCCACACGTCCGCCGCAAAAACTCCCCGACGTACGACGACCTGTTCCCTGCGAAGGAGCGTCGCAAGCGGTCCCCAAAGTCGGCGCACTCTTCGCGGACAGTGCCGATGGCCGACCGCGTCGGCGGCGAGCTCGACCGGCATTACAAGGCGTCCGCGTTCCAGGGAGACGATGACGTTGTGTTCGGACACCCGATCACCGGCGCGCCGCTCGACCGCCACGAGGTCAGCAGGCGCTTCAAGGCCGCGCTGAAGCGCGCCGGCGTGCGGGAAGTCCGCTTCCATGATCTGCGGCACACGTTCGGCACGCGGATGGCCGCGGCCGGAGTGCCGATGCGAACCCTGCAGGAGTGGATGGGCCACGGGGACATCAAGACGACGTTGATCTACGCCCACTACGCCCCGAACCCGAATGAGGCTGCGATGGTCAACGCTGCGTTCAGGCCGGCGGACGACAAAACGGACGACAAACTGAGCGAAACTCAACACGACTCAGAACAAGAAAACCCTGCAAATCCCAGGGTAGACAACTGAGCGCAATCCCCTCTCCCCGGCTGGGGGCCGGGCGGTCGCAGGTTCAAATCCTGTCTCCCCGACTCAACGAATAGCCTGCGTATAGGCGTTTTTCTTGTCCCCGTCCCGGATCCTCCGACGAGGCGGCGGGGTCCAATTAGGGTCCAAATTTCTTTTTGTGTTGTGTTTGCTGAGCGCGTTGACCGGGCGCCTGAGGGTGACGGCCGATTCTCCAACCGACGTTAGCTGTCCCCGCAAACCGCCAGCACCGCCCAGCGGGCTTCCCCGCGAGAACGGGCGTGCCGGAATGGAATGCCCTGGGTTTGACGGAGACCGGGTTTGTAGGTCTTTCAAGTAATTATACCAAGTTAGTGCGAGTTGCTACTACTGTAGGTCGGAGACGACCCCGAAGGGGTCGTACACCCCCGACACGCTCAAGGTGCCAGTACCGGTGGGGCGAGGCACGCCTTCAGGGTGAGTGGCGAGCGCCGCGACGTATCGCTGCTCGTGCTCGTCAGGCGGTCGGTTGCCGAGCGAGGAGTGCAGCCGGACGTGGTTGAACCATGCGACGTACTCGACGACGGCGAGCTCGAGCTGGGTGTGGGTGCGCCACACGCGGTCGGCAATCAGCTCGGTCTTGAATGAGTCCACGAACGACTCGGCGAGCGCGTTGTCATACGCATCGCCGACCGTGCCGACCGACGCCAGCACGCGGGCGTCGTCGAGCTGCTGGATGTAGTCCTCTGAGGTGTACTGCGAGCCCTGGTCGGTATGCGCCACCAGCTGAAAGTCAGCGCCCGGCGCTCGGAGCCCGAGCGCCATCCGCAGCGCGTCGAGAACCAGCGTGGTTCGCATGTGGCCGGCCAGCTGCCAGCCGACGATCATCCGTGAGTACACGTCGATCACGAACGCGAAGAACAGCCGGCCCTCCCACGTGCGCAGGTAGGTGAAGTCCCCGACCCACAAGCGGTCCGGCGCCGGCGCGGTGAAGTCACGGTTGACGAGGTCAGACGCCCGCTGCGCCTGGGGATCGGGGATCGTGGTCCGCCACGGCTTCCCGCGCCGCTTCGCGCCCTGGATGCCCGCTGAGCCCATCAGCCGCGCGACCTGGTCGCGCCCCGCAGCCTCGCCCTCGCGGACCAGCTGGGCGTGCACGCGCCGGTAGCCGTAGCACTCGTAGTTGGCCCCATGAACCTCGCGGATGCGACCGGTCAGCCGCTCGTCCTCGACCGCTCGCTCCGACCGCTCGCCGGTCGCACGCTGATAGTACGCGGACGCCGACACGTCCAGGGTCTGACAGATCGGCTCGACGCCGAGCTGGTCGCGATGCATGTCGATGAACGCGCTCACCTCGGACGGTCTGCGTCGAGCTCGGTCGCGAAAAACACGCTGGCGGCCTTCAGGATCTCATTCGCGCGGCGCAGCTCATGGTTCTCCTTGCGCAGCTTCTTGATCTCCTCGCGCTCCTCGGTCGTGGGCAGATCCGGCCGCAGACCGCCGTCGGCCTCGGCCTGCCGAACCCGTTTGCGCAGCACCTCGTGACCGACACCGAGATCACGCGCGACCGCCGCGACCGGACGCCCCGACTCGAGCGCCAGCCGGACACCACGCTCGATCAGCTCCTCTGAATACTTCCTGGCTCTGGGCATGAACTTGCAGTTCCTTGCTCGAGGACCGAATCCTCGTTTCAGAGCCTCCGCGAAACCCAGGGCAGCTCAGAACCAGCCGCGCGCGCCGCTCAGCGGCCCGCACCGCGCAGTCCCGCCTTGACGGTGAGATGGCGCCCAGCTGGATCTGACGACCCGAATCGCGACGACGCTCATGTGATCCTGGCACCGTGTGCACCTTGCTCGCCGGGTTGACCGCGTACGCCGCCAACGGAAACGTCGGCATGCGGAACGGTGCGCACACGTAGGCGGGAGACGGCCCCATGGCTCGCGAGTCCAGAGACCACGCAGGCCTTGAGCGCAAGGTCTGGGGATAGGCTTCTCACCTAGACGTCGGTTTCCCCGCTGCGGTCGTCGGCGCCTCCACCGTCAGCCGATGCGAATCGTGGCCGCCTCTGACCGGGCCAGAGACAGCGACGCTTCGCCTCACGCGCGCCGGCGGAGCGGCACGGGGCGCGTGGGCGTGGTGGCGGCCGGCCTAGTGCCGCCGGTCTCGAGATCGCTCAGCCAGGCTTCGACCGCGGATTCCCTGAAGCGCCGGTATCGGCCGAGGCGAACGTGCGGAATCCGACCGGCCCGCGCTTGAGCCCAGACCCACTGGGTCTTCATGCCGAGACACTCGGCGATCTCCTCAGCTGTCAGCAGCCAGTCCAAGGTCTGTCTCTCGACGTAGGGCAACCAGGCGATGGTGCCGAGCATCCGCATCGTGCTGGCGCGTGGCCCGATGGGGCCCCCCGAACGTCTCGATGCTCGTGTTCGGCACCGTAGTGGTCACCTATTGGGGCACAAACCAGCGATGAGGGTCTTCTCGGAGACACCGTGATGAAAGGCTCGGAAATTGCGGCACGAGCTAAGTAGTGCATGGGGACGCGCAAGCCTCGCCTGGCGAAGAAAAAATGTTGCGCCACGCCGGTCGAACGCTCGCGATCGTCACGCGTTGATGCTCGCCGGCGTCACCGGCTGGCCATTCGGCGAGGCCGCGGGAGAAGGACGGGGCGCTGACGACTGTGTCCGGCGGTTCGGAGCGCGATGAGGAGGGGGTCGATCGAAACGACGAGGACGTCAGCCTCGGCGCCCGCGAGCCCACGATCGCTTACGACGCCGGGGCAGGCAGGCCTGGCGATGGAGGTGATCACGTTTTCGATCCATCGGGCCGCCTCATCTCCGGTCCGGGTACGCCTGGGTCCGTCCCTGCGGCTGGAGGATTCACTCGACCGGGCGAGCAATGCCGAATCTGGCCCGTTGGGTTTGATGTTTGCTATGTCGTGAACAGTTTCGCGGGTGCTGGCTCTTGCATGTTCGCCTTGCGCGGGTAGATGACAAGGCCGACGCCGTCCAGAGCGCCGGTGTCGGGGTGGCGCGCGAACCGGGGGAGGAGCTGCTTGTGATAGCGGGAGGCGTTGCCTGGGGCCCGCTGCGCGGCCAGCGCGCTCGCCACGACCAGGTCGGCGGTCTGGAGGCCGATTGAGTGACTGGATGGGCCGAGTAGGAGCGCGTCGACGATCCGCTCGAGCCTCAGGTACGGCGTGCCGTCGCGCTGCAGTCGCTCGAAGAATCGCCGCAGGCGCTCATCCATCTCGGGACGACGGCTGTCGACCACGATCGCGCCGTGGGTGTCGTTTCGGGACAGGAAGCGCTGGTATCGCTCGGCCAGCCACATCAGTGACTGGGTGTAGACGTCCTCGCTCGTACCGAACAGGTCCGGCCGCCGTTGCTTGGCGCCGAGCGGCTTGACGATCACGACGAAGCAGGTAATTGGGCTCGCGGCGATCGTCGAGTAGATCGCGTCAGCGAGTGGGGGTGGCACCGCTCCTGTTCGGATGCCGTGCCACTTGAGCTCTTCGTTGGGCGGCCAGCCGTGCGCTTCTAACGTGGCGAGCCAGTGATCTCGCAGCACACCCCATTCGTCCGCGCGGACGGTGACCCCGCCCACCGCGAACGCTCGCTCGTCGGGTCTGCCGGATTCGTCGACGAACAGCAGGTACATGCGCGGAAGTCTCGCTGGTTCTGGCTCGCTGTCAATCGATGGCGGCGATCGGTGTTGGCGGAGCCGGAACCTGCTGGCGAGGCGCGTCACAAGCTGATGCATTACCTACCTGTGGTCGCGGCACGAGCCTTCGGGTCTGTGTTCTGAGCGCGGGCAGCGCGCGCGGGCCGAGTGTCAGGTGGCGAGTCGTCGGCGCGCCTTCTGCACGGATGGCAGCGCGGCCTTGGCCCGCGCTAGCCCCATTTTCCGCACTACGGAGTGGCTGGGTGTCCTGGCTTTTGCTCGGGCCAGGGTGGTGTGATGTCGAGTAGTTCGAGGATCCGGCGTTGGGTGTGGGTGAGGCGGTCCAGTTCGACGCCTGCTTGTGTGTAGGTGAGGCTGAGTCCTTGGAAGGCTCCGAGGATGTTGCGTCCGGTGGGTTTCGCGGCGCGGTTCTCGGGCAGCAGCCCGGGCAGCCGTTCGTTGTCGTGTAGTTGTTTGCGTAGCTCGGTTTCGATCAGTCCGAAGATCAGCAGCGCGATCCCGATGATGCTGGTCAGCGCGTAGATGCGGTCGTCGTTGTGCAGGAAGATCGGGCGGACCTTGAGTGTCTGCTTGTAGTCGCGGTGGCGGCGCTCGACGATCTGTTGGCCTTTGTAGGTGCGCAGGATCTGACCGGCGGTGAGGCGCTTGGCGGGGAGGTTGGTCGCTAGCGCGTAGATCCCGTCGGTCTGGCCGGCGGCAGCGATCGCCTCTTGATCGCGTGCCCAGGTGAGCGTCGGCTTGGCGTTGCGGGTGGCGGTCGTGGTGCTGATCAGCCCTTCGATGTTGGGTGTGATGATCCGGGCGACGCGTGTTTCGACCTGCTTGCGGGTCTTGTAGTAGCGCCCGCCGAGCCCGTTCTTGACGTGCTGCAGCTGCGCTTCGGCTTTCTTGAGCGCCCGCTCGCGGGCGGCGGCGGTTTCGCGGTGCTCCTCGAAGGAGTGGATGTAGGCCACGCGGAAGCAGTGCGTCTCGCCCGTCTCGGGATCGGTCAGCTCCCAATCTCTGAGCGCCGCGCGGTACGTGGTACGTAGCTCTGCCGGGAGCTTCTGTTCGCGTTGTGAGAGATAGCGCACCGCGGTCAGCCGGTCGTGGCCGACATCAGCGATAAACCGCTCGCGAAACCCGGTCTGCGCGCGGAGCGGCACGATGAACCGCAGGCCGGCGCGGGCGATCTCACACAGCGTCTTGGGATGCCCGCAGGCGGAGTCCAGGATCAACAGCCCGCCCGGTCCCGAGATCTCTCTGAGCCGTTCCAGGCTCTGGGCGATCAGTGACACCTCGGCCGCGTTGCCCGGCTCCGGGCGCACGTACAGCGACACCCCGTCGGCGGTGCTGGCCTGCAGCGCGCGGACCTGGCGTCCGACGCCTTGGCCTTGCGCCCAGCCGTTGGCGATGAGCGCCGAGTGCTCATACGCGCCGCACACCCGCAGCGCGGTCAGATCGACGTGCAGCCGGCCGGCGTCGATCCCGAACCGCTCGATCGCGCGAGCCGCGAGCGTGCCCCGCAGCGTCTCGGCGTACACCGCGAGGATCTCCAGCGCCCGCCCGAGGCGGTCGTCGTTCAAAAGGGCCGCCGGGATCCCGAGGAGCTCCTGCAACGCCGAGCCTGAGGCCCACCCCGCGATGTCATACAACGGCGACGGGGAGCACAGCCGGCTGCAGCACAGCGCCGCGACGGCCTCCCCGACTGAGAGCTGCTGGCGCCCGCGCTGCGGCAGCGCACGGTCGACCGTCGCGACCAGGTCAAGCGCGGTGATGAAGTGCCACGCCAAGAGCAGCGGCCCGACCTCGCGACGCACCCCCGCGATCGGCGGGTCCAGCCGCGCGAAGGAGCCCATCAGCTGCTCGAGTTGGCCCGACGCCTTGAGCTCGTCCTCGCGCCCGAGCGTCTTGAGCACGCGGTGGCGCACCCGCCCGTGCTCGTCGCGATAGGCCTGCACCAGCCGCAGATACACGTAGCGGCGGCTGCCTCGGCGCACCGCATGACGCTTGACATACATGTTGGCCCTACACTAACGCCACCGTCGGACGGACCCAAAGCGCTGAGAATAAGGGCTGCGCCCACGAACAGCCGCGGTCACGAGCAGTCATGTTGGCCCTACACTCCAGCTTGTGAGATACGCAAGCAACCAAGCATCGCGCGGACGATGCCAGCAAATACCGCGCAAAGCGACCCAGCCGAGCCGCTGAGAACCGCCGACTTACCGCTTCGTTACACGGAAAACGGGGCTAGCGGTCGCGCGCGAACGTCGACGCTCGCTGGTTTGGCTGTGATCGTGATTTCCTCGCCGGTGGCCGGGTTTCGGCCCGTGCGTTTCTTCTGCGCCGGCTTTACCCGGACGGTCAGCTGCACGAGACCGCCTACACGCACCTTCTGCGCGTTCCCGAGTTCCTCGAGCACGGTCTCCTCGAGCGCTGCGAGCGTCCGCGTTGCGTCGTTCCTGCTGATCTCGGCGCGGTCGGCGACGGTGGCCGCGAGTTGTGTCTGGGTTTAGTGGCAACAAAGCTCCTTCGCGTCGAATGGTCGATTCGCCTGGGCGTTATTGAAGCTCACCGGACGGACACCCGTGCTCGGGTCGAAACGCTTAACTCGTCTCTTCGCTTCTCAAGGTGAGGTAACCGGCCTGTTGGGGAACGGGGGAGAGGAAGGCGGGGCGCTTCTGTGTGCCCGCCGCGGTGCGCAGCGCTGCGAGCAGTCGGTCCAGTGAAACGATCAGCACTCCGGCTTCGACCCGCTGGAGTCGGCTGGCGTGGACTACGCATAGGACGGCGAGCGCGCCGTGAGGACACCAGCGCCGCCGGCGTCTGCGCAGCCATGCGGCCATCTCCATGACCAGCGCGACGTGCTGCGCCTCGAACCTTTGGGCTTTCGTCTCGATCGCGAACGCGATGCCGGTCGGCGCGATCGCCACGCTGTCGATGTCCCCGTGGCCCTGCCACGGAAGTGAGTGGCGCAGCCGCCATCCCTCCGGATGAAGCGGCGCGAGCGTGCGCTGAACGGTCCTCGGAACGGGCGCCCACCCGGCTGCGGCCCGCGAGACGCGCCCAGTGGCGCGCGTAGCCGCCCAGGGCGACCGCGACGAGCAGCAGCACGGCAGCGACCGGAACAGCGCCCAGGCTGGCGGCGAGCAGCGCGAGCCCGGTCGCGAGGACACCGGCTGCGCCGGCTGCGGCGGCGCGCCGAACGCGACGGTATTGCTGCCGGCGGGGGTAGTTGATGCGGCTGGCAGGGAGCGCACTCACGGCCAGTGGTGTGCGAGTGGCTCGAGTTGCGCGAGCCGGCGGGCGATCGCGGCGACCTGCTCTTGTACCTCAACCGGCGTGTGGTCTCCGACACCGATCGCGAGCAGTCGCAGCGCCCGGTCGCGCAGCTCGCCTGCCTCGAGCGCGGCGTCCACCTGGATCGTCGGGCCGAGCTGACCGCTCTGTTGTACGTCCATTCATCAATCGTGGCAGCGACTCCGGACACAGTTGGGCTTTGCGATCGCCTTTCCGGACAGGGTCACGCACCAACCACCCTGACGCCGTGTCCCCGGCGTGCCCACCCGGTCGCGAACCCGGCTAGTCGCTGCGTGCCGTTAGCCACTGTTCGAGATACCGTGACGCTTCGCGCTGATCGTGGCGCTCGAGCAGCGCGCTCAGCGCTTCTGCGCCTGCCACCGGCTCTGGTGTGACCAACGTCGCCAACGCCGCGAACGCCAGCTGCGCCTCAGTGACCGACAGCCGGTGCTCCTTGACGAGCCTCGCTCCGAACCGTGCCGCGGCCGTCGGGAACCGCTCCGGATCTCCCCCGGCGAGCACAAGCAGGATTCTGAGCGCGTCGCGAAGCTGCACCGGTTGGGGCAGCTCGTGCGCGGCGGCGAGCACGATCGACGGCTTTCCGATCGCCAGCGCACGCTCAAACCTCGTTACCGCTGAGCCTTGGCTCGTCATACCCGAACACATGTTCGCATGCTCTAAGCCGGTCCGGGCGTAAGCCAACAGCTCGCAGACGTGACCGGAGTCGCTCAGCTGTCGCGGAACGCGTCGGTGCGGGCCGCTGCCCACGTTCCGTACACATCGGTGACCGTGCCGGCCGCCGGCCAATCACCTTGCCCCAGCCGCACCAGCGCGTCACCGCCGCGCGCTCGCGCGTGCGTGCGCGACCAGTCATACGACGTCGGCTGACTTCCGTAGCGCCCCTGCCACGCTCGCATCGCGTCGCGAACTCGCTCGCGTGTCCATTCCCGCGCGATCGCCCCCGGACGGCACCGCTTGCCGTACTCGTAGGCGTTGCCCTTGCCGTTGCGCGCCTGGGTGGGTGCCCCGCAGCCTCGGCACACACCGCGGTAGCGCGCTTTGACCGCGCGGGCCTTCTCCCCGGTGGGATCTAATGCCTCTAAAGGGCGTAACGTGCCCGCCGACCGAGAGGAGCCCGCCGTGACCAGCAAGCCCCGCGCCGTGGCCGTCGTCCGTGTCAGCGCCCAGGGCGACCGCGCAGAGGAGCACTTCCACTCTCCTGATGTGCAGCTCGACAGCGCCAAGCGGTGGGCGCGCAAGCGCCGCGAGCGGTTCGTCGCGCACTTCCCCGAGATCGACGTCTCGGGCAAGCGCCCGCTCGTCAAGCGCCCCGGCCTGCTCAAGGCCGTCGAGATGGTCGAGGCCGGTCAGGCTGACCACATCGTCGTCGCCTATTTCGACCGGCTGGTGCGGTCGCTGAAGGTGCAGCTGGAGGTGATCGAGCGGGTCGAGAGGGCCGGTGGCGAGATCTTCGCGCTGGACCACGGCAAGCTGACTAACGGGACCGCCGCCACGCGGCTGTCGACGAACATGATGGGTGCGGTGTTCCAGTACTTCGCCGAGGTGACCGGCGAGAAGGTGACGGCCGCGCAGGCGTGCGCGGTGGCGCGCGGGGTGCTGCCGAACTCGCGGATCGTGCCTGGGTACCTGCGCGGCGAGGACGGTGTGCTGGTGGTCGTGCCTGAGCTGGCGGCGGTCGTGCGCGAGGTATTCCAGCGCCGCGACCGGGGCGCCACGATCGTCGAGCTGCAGGCGTTCCTGCTCGAGCGCGGGATCGAGCGGTCGGTCGCAGGTGTGGCGTCGATGTTGCGCTCGCGGATGTACCTCGGCGAGATCCATTTCGGTGAGCTGCACAACCCGAGCGCTCATGAGCCGATCATCACCGATCGCGGCCTGTTCGAGCGCGTGCAGCGGCGGACGGTCTTGCGCGGGCGCCAGGCCAAGTCCGAGCGGCTTTTCGCGCGTCTCGGTGTGCTGCGCTGCGGGACCTGCGCCTCTCGGATGGTGATCAACAGCTCCACCGGCAACTACCGCTGCGGCGACACGAGCGCTGACCGCTGCCAGCGACGAGCGGCGGTCAAGGCCGACCGAGTCGAGGAGATCGTGCTGCACGCGGTCCGGGCGTACTCGGCCACGGCCGACGCGTACGGACGCGCGTCGCGCAAGCAGCAGATCCGCGCGGCGGACGAGGCCATCGAACGCGCCAACGCGGATCTCGATGACACGATCCGGCAGCTCGGCGACCTTGGCTTGTTAGGCCGGCCCGCGAGCCAGCAGACCCTGCAGAACCTGACCACGGCGCTCGATCACGCGCACAGCGCCCGGGCCCGACTCGGCGATGCGGGCGAAAGCAATGTCATCGGTCCTGACGACATCGACAAGCTCCACGACCCCGCGACGCGGTTAGCGGCTTGGCGACGGCTGATCACCGACACCGTCGAGTCAGTCACGGTCGCGCCCGCCATGACGGCGGATGGGCGCCCCAGTCGCCTCTGGGACCCTCGCCGGATCGACATCAGGTTCCGAGGCCAGCATCCATAGGGAAGCCGCCCGCAGCGACTTCACCCGCTCCGTCGACACCGTCCGGTCCCACGACTCGCACAACTCTGCCGACCGTCGCGGAGTCGAACGTCGTCGTCGGACACGACTTCCGCGACCGCGAAACAAACAGAGAGAAGATCGACGTCACCAATGTGACGAGCTTCGACCGCACCGGAAGCGGCTCGGCGCCAAGCGGCCGGCGGCTTCGCCGCGCGAACGACGGTCAGGTGCGCTTGCAGGTCGCTGCGGATCGCTCCGCCAGCAAGCACGGCACGGTTACCCTGCAATCGCCCCAAAGCGAGCCTGCCGGCCGGTCCCGCCCGAGGACCCGACGGTCGACCACGCGGACAGACTCGCGTCTGGCGGTGGCTGTCGGGCAAAGTTCCGCGAGGCAGCCCCATCGTGCCTTCGGCTTGAAGCCACGAGTGTGAACTGGCATCCCCCGAGGCGTCAGGCGATCGCCGGGCTGATCCAGTGGGTGTGGAGCTTGAATAGGTTGTGGACTGCCGCCTGCAGGCGCCACTCCGAGCGCACCGCGGCTCTGCCTCGTCGTTGGAAGCGGCGGAAGCCCCGGTTGAACTTGTTCTGGGCGAATACCGGCTCGACCGTGGCCTTGCGGTGCTTGTAGAGCTCGTGTCCGGCGTCGCTTGAGCCTGGATCCACCGGGTCGGTAGGTCGGTACCGTCCGGTCTGGAGAGAAGAATGACCTCCTGTGCAGGGCTTTAACGGCTGAATGGAGCAGCCGGGGCCTGCAGACAGGAGGTCACCTTCGTGGTGCATGATGACGAGCCGGTCGGACTGGACGGTCTGCGGGTGAAGTTCGATGACGAGCGGGCCGTCTCAGACGCGGGGGTGATGCTGGTCGCGACGCTCGCCAAGCGGCTCGGTGTCGAGGGTTTGGCGGGGCGGCTGGTGCGACTGCGGCGCGATCGGCCCGGTGCGGCGAACGCTGGGCGCAAGGTGATGGCACTGATCTTCGCGATGGTGTTGGGCGCGGACAGCATCGATGACTGCGAAGTGCTGCGAGCAGGCCGCACACGGCGGCTGCTCGGTGGCTGGCTCCCGGCGCCTTCGACGCTGGGGACGTTTCTGCGCGCGTTCACGTTCGGGCATGTGCGTCAGCTCGATGCGCTCCTTGGTGAGGCGCTGATCCGCGCGTGGCAGGCCGGCGCTGGTCCCGGCGACGAGCGGTTGGTGATCGATGTGGACAGTTTCGTCGGGGAGGTGTGCGGACGGTTGAAGCAGGGCGCCGCCTACGGGTACACGAAGCTGCTGGGTATCACCCGATCCTGGCTACCCGGGCGGATACCCGCGAGGTGTTACACATCCGCCTGCGGAAAGGGTCGGCGAACACGCAGAAGGGGATGCTGCGCTTCACCGACGAGTTGATCGCACGTGTCACCCGCGCCCGCGCCACCGGCGTGAAACTGCTCCGGGCCCGACTCGGGGTTCTGGAACGTCAAGGTGTTCAAGCGCCTGGAGAAAGCCGGCTGGCAGTACTCGATCGGGGTGCGGATGATCCCCGCCGTCCGCAAGGCCGTGGATGTGATCGACGAGGACGCCTGGCAGCCGATCGAATACCCCGAGGAGGGCGAGGCGCAGATCGCGGAGACCACCTACGGCGGCAGGCGGCTGATTGTCAGACGCACCCGACTGATCGGCCCGCAAGCGCAGCTGTGGCCTGATTGGCGTCACTTCGCGTTCATCACCAACCGCACCGAGGACATCGCCATCGTCGAGGCTGAGCATCGCGACCACGCCGTCGTCGAGCAGGTCATCGCCGACCTCAAAGACCAGGCGCTGGCGCACTTCCCCTCCGGCGAGTTCAACGCCAACGGCGCCTGGACCGTGCTCGGCGCGCTCGCGCACAACCTGCTCCGATGGACACAACTGATCGGCCTGCCCGACAGCACTGTCCGCGCCGCCCGGACCCTGCGCCGCCGGCTGATCACGATCGCCGGCCGCCTCACCCGCCACGGCCGCTCCTGGACCCTTCACCTCCCCGCCCGCTGGCCCTGGCACGGCGACTACATCAGCGCACTGGCACGGATCAGGGCGCTCCCCGCCGCCTGACCAACCGGCGCCGACAACCTCACCGACACTCAGCAGGCTGCCCGACCGCCGGGCGCGAGTAGCGCTGCGCGAGAACACCCGCCAAGCCACTCCGTGAACCGTCCCTCGGCCTCCGATGCACCGATCGACGGTCACAACCGGCCCCAACAACCCATCCGCGCCCCAGCGGCCCGCTCCACGCCGCTTCGCACCCAGCGGATCGGTGGATCCGGGTTGAGAGCACCCGGCGCATGAACGCGTAGGGGCCTTTGTCCCATCCTGGCCGGGTGCCCTCTCGTAGCCCGGCATCGGGCGGGACCAGCACTTGGATCCCGTCGCTGACGATGTTCTCCATCTGCCTGGTGTGCCAGTAGCCCGCGTCGGCCAGAACGGTCTCTGGGCGCTGTGTCACCCCCGCGTCCTCGAGCTCGCGCAGCGTGGCGCGGACGGCCGGTTCGAGGTGACCAAAGTCAGGGCTCTCGACCGCGATCTCCGCGGCGACGATGATCTGCCCACGGGTGACCGCGGCCTGCGCGTTGTATCCCTGCACGGTCGGCTGTCCCTGGGCGCGCATCATCCGCGAGTCCGCGTCGGTCTTGTTCATCACACCCTCGGGCACCGGCGACGGGGCGTAGGGCTTGGGCGGCATCCCAAGTCGCTGCCCCGGGACATTGCCCGCACGCCGCTGCGCCTGCCAGCGCTCATAGGCCTCGCTGGCCTGGATCTCGACCTGCTGGTTCTCCTCCAGACGGTGGAGCGCCTCGAGCAGCCGCTCGGCTCGCGAGCGCGCGACCGGCTTCGCGTCCTGCTCGCGCCGGCGCAACAGCTCCTTGCGAGCCTCCCGATGCCACGTGCGGCGACCCCAGCCACGCGTCGACTGAAACTGCTCGGGATCAGGCTCGATCCGCGCCACCTGCGGCTCCTCGCCGCGACCCGCCTTCTGCGCCAGTCGCTCCTTTGCCGCCTTGAACGCGGCCCGGCGACCCTCCTCGCTCCGCAGATGCTCGGGCACCTCATCGCCGCGATCTGCGCCGAACAGGCGGTCCTCCCAGCGATCGGTCTCCTCCGCCTCCTTGAGGATGTCCGCCACCAGCTTCTCGTAGGTGCGGTTGGCGCCCCGCGACGCGTTCGCGCGGATCTTCATCCCATCGATCGAGATCACCCCGACCTCCACCAGCCCCGCCTCGTCACACAACGCCAGCACCCCGGTGAACAGCTCGCCGGGCGCCCGCTCGTGCCGGCGACGAAACTCCGCGATCGTCGAGTGATCCGGCACCCGCATCGCCGTGATCAGCTTGTAGACCACATCCTCACGGCACGCCCGCTCGATCCCCCGAGACGACCTATTCCCGCGCGCATACGCGTAGAGCAGCAGCGCGACCAGCATCGACGGCTCGTACGCCGCGCGCCCCTGGCCGTTGTCGCGGTACGCGCCATAGAACGCGCTCAGGTCCATCTGGTCGACCGCGCCAAGGATCGACCACACCACGTGGTCGTCCGGCACCCAATCCGTCAGATCCGGCGGCAACAACATCGTCTGCCCCCGGTCACAAGCGATGAAGTTCTGCGGCATCCCTGAATTGAATTAACCGCTCCGGACGACAACCTTTGCCCGACAGCCACGGCGACGAGCGGGTCTGAGCCAATTTCGGCCAAGAGACGTCTCGCGAGCGGGGCGCCAAACAGGTCTGCGGCGCCGGGTCCGCGTACCCGCGCGAGGAGAAGAGCGGGGCGCTCGGGCCGACGGTGACGACGACGTCCAGGCCGACGGCGTGGCGAGACCCGCAGGTGACGAACTGCGGGTATTTCAAGGACCGCTGGATGTCGCGAATCGCAGTGCTTCGTCGAAGATCACGAGCAGCCCGATCTGCTCGACTCCTGCTACGACCGTTACCGGCGGGTCTCCGCCGAGCAGTTCGGCGACGCGACGGGCGTGCGACGGTGGGTGCATGCGGTCGAACTCACCGGTCCAGAGAGAGGCGCGGACCGCCCCGGGCGTGATGTCCCACGGCTTGCAGAGGATCCGGACCTCCTCGATGAACCCGTCTGGGTTTGCAAACAGCTCCACCGCCGTGGTCGGGTTCGGCCCGGACATCGTGATCGATCAGCTCACCGATCTGCCCGACGACGCGGCCAAGATCCCGGACCTGGCCCCGCAGATCGATCGAATGCTTGGTGCAGGGACTCGGAACCTCTTGCGCGCCGCCGAGGCCGCCGGCGCGCCGCGGATCTTGGCTCAGAGCATCGCCTGGGAGCCGCCCGGGAAGCGCGGCGCCAGCTACCGCGAGCACGAAACCGCCGTGCTTGATGCCGGCGGCGTGGTGGTCCGCTACGGACAGCTCTACGGCCCCGGTACGTACTTCGAGACCGAGACGCCGCCGCCGCCCCGGATTCAGATCGACGA
Organism: uncultured Solirubrobacterales bacterium; assembly: GCA_963836065.1. Taxonomy (GTDB): domain Bacteria; phylum Actinomycetota; class Thermoleophilia; order Solirubrobacterales; family Solirubrobacteraceae; genus Palsa-465. Next base: position 8,854 of record CAWIII010000017.1, on the reverse strand, counting down.
CGCGGCAACGCGCACCGCGCCGATTCTGGACGCGCCCCCGGGCATCGTCGAACTGATCGAGTAGCGGCTCGCCGAACAAAACGATCACGCAAGCCGGAAACGGAGGAACCGCAGATGAACACCACCGATGAGATGCCGGGTGCCGCAGTCGAGCCGCGAGCGGCCAGCGGCTCGATGCGCCTGCTGGTGACTGGCGGAACCGGAGTCCTCGGCCGGGCGCTCGCGCCGCCCGCGCGTTCCGCCGGGCACGAGTTGCTCGCGCCGAGACCGGACGAGCTTGACCTGTTCGATCCCGTCGCCGTTGCGCACGCCATACGAGGAGCCGACGCCGTGTTCCACCTGGCCAGCCGGATCCAGCCCCTCGATCAGCTCGGGAACCCAGAAGCCTGGCGCGACAACGACCGACTTCGCGCGGATGCGTCCAGAGTCCTGGTCGACGCCGCGCTCGACGCCGGCGTCGCCACCTACGTGCAACCGACCGTCACATTCGTCTATCCCGGGGAGGGTCCGGTCTCCGAGGACACCCCGATCACCGACGTCTCGGCGATCCTGCGATCCGCGCTCGCCGCCGAGCACGAGGCCGACCGGTTCGCGCACGCCGGCCACCGGGGAGTCGTCCTGCGCTTCGGACTCCTCGATGGCCCTGGAACCGGCCACGACGCACCGGTGGGCGCGCTCGGCGCCACCCTCCACGTCGCCGACGCGGCCCGCGCGCTGCTCTCGGCTCTCACCCTCCCCAGCGGGATATACAACGTCTGCCGCGACGGCGAACGCGTGTCGAACAGTCGCTTCACGCACGCTGCGGGCTGGCATCCACGCCACTGACGGATGATGCCGAGTCCGCTGTTCCAAGCCACAAGCACCAGGGGTTCGCGATGATCGAGCTCGAGTACGAGATGACCTACGCCGAGACGATCGACGGACCGCTCGGCCCGACCACCGGCTCACCGCTCGGCGAGCGGTTGTGCTGGCAGGTCACCAGCGCGACGCTACACGGGTCGCGGATCAACGCCACCCTCGCAATGCCCGCGACCGACTGGATTCGGCTCGGCACCGACGGCATCCGCCGCCAGGACCTGCGCGCGCAACTCACAACCGACGACGGCGAGCTGATCCTCTTCCGGTACGACCTCGCCCTGATCCGCCCGAGCGATTCCTCGCCGCCCTCGCGTCCGGCGAGGCCACTACGTTCAATGACCAGTACATGCGGATCGCGCCGCAGTTCGAGGTCGGCGCCGGCCGCTACGCATGGCTCGGCGAGAGCCTGTTCCTCGGCCGCGGGCGGCTAACAGGACCAAAGGCAATCGCCTACGAGATCTACCGGGTCAACTGAGGGCCCAACACTGACTGCGAGCCCACTTCCGGATTAGCCGCGGCAAGCCGAGCGGTATGACGAGATGCTCGCCAGCCCGTCCGTCCTTCAACGAATCGGTCGCCCTCGAGCTCGCCGCGGCCATTACGAACCCGGTGCTTGCACGAGCACGGGACTCGTCCGCTGCCCGGGCGCAGCTTGAATTGCCACCAGCGTGATATCGGGTGAGTCGGGCGCGGCCCAGTCGCGAACGGCGGACAGAACAGTGACGAGGCACTCGTCCCGAGCAGGTCCTATCAGGTCACCTGCCCGACCCGACCACCCAGTTGGGCGATCACCAGCGGCCAGCCCCAAGCCGACAGGTCTAAGACACACAGGTCAGTTCGCGACGAGGTCAGACCCAGAGCCAGACGCAGACTTGATCTTCACTGTGCCGGACATTTTGGGGACACGGGTCGTGCCGTCAGCGGACGGACGTGCTGGTCAGTCACAGCACTCCTGGGACTGCGACGCGTGGTGCGAGCCGAAGCTTGGGCCGCCGACCTCGTGTCCGGTTGTGTTGAGGCCGGACATCGCGATCAAGACCTGGCGGCAATCAGGTCGGTGATGCCACTCTGCGCTGAAGAGAGCGCGAACCGGTCTTTCACATCCCGGGCGCGGCGACCTAGCCTGGCGAGACCCGATTACCGACCAGATGGAGGTCGCCATGCCCGTCGTATCTGTCCTGCAATCCCCCCGCAATGCCGAGCTCAAGCGCGAGCTCGTGTCTGGCATCACCCGCGCGTTTGTCGAGGCCTACGAGATCCCGCCGGAGGCCGTTCAAGTGTGGATCCAAGAGGTGCCGACCGACAGCTGGGGCACCGCCGGCAAGCTGACCGCCGACTGAACAGCGCCTGACACAGGAATCCGTATGCCTGCACTCCAACTCTGAAGAGTCAGGCGGTGTCACATGACGCTCGGCTGTGTTGTCTCAAGTGTGAGAAATCGCGACTGCGCGCGATGAACCGGCGAGTCGACCGGCGACTCCGCAGATTCGACCACAGCCGAGCGCTGGCACCGTCATCGATGCGCGACGCAGCTCGCCCCCCGACCTTCACGACCCCCCCAATCACCAATGAATTCCCAACTACACCCATATCTCGCACAGACCAGAACGGACGAGCTTCTGCGCCAAGCCGCAGACCGACGCCGTGTCCTCGACGCCCAAGCGCAGCGCTCGTGGCTGTCAGCGGCCGTCGGCCGCGCCACGCGCCCCGTGCGTGGCTCGGCGGACGGACGGCCCCGGCCCGCGACGACCGCAGATGCCGATGTTCGGATCCGCTACGCGCGTCAGCACGACGACGCTGCCCTGCGCCGGCTCGCCGCGCTCGACAGCGCATCGGTTCCCGCGGCGCCGTTGCTCGTCGCCGAGGTCGACGGCGAGCTGCGCGCAGCAACGTCCCTCGTCGACTCGGCGGTCATCGCGGACCCGTTTCGCCCGACGGTTGCGCTCGTGGAGCTGCTGCGCGTCCGCTCCGCGCAGCTCGGCGCGGCAAGCGCGGCCGCGGGAACGCACCGGTTCGCTCACCGCACCAGGCGCCACACCTTCGATGCACGACGCCACGAGCTGGCCGCCGCTCACCCCGCTGAGCGTGACTACCCGCATCCCCGTCACTCGTTGGAGTCTTGCCGATGAGCGCCCATTCCCCAAACCACGCCCGCCGGTGGGCGATCCTCGCGGTTCTCGGCGTCGCCCAGCTGATGGTCGTGCTCGATGCGACGATCGTGACGATCGCGCTTCCATCAGCTCAGCGGGCACTTCATTTCACCAACAGCGACCGCCAATGGATCGTCACGGCATACGCGCTCGCGTTCGGAAGCCTGCTGTTGCTGGGCGGCCGGCTGAGCGACCTGTTCGGACGCAAGTGGACCTTCATCGCCGGGCTGTCCGGGTTTGCGATCGCATCCGCCGTCGGCGGCGCTGCCCAGTCATTCGGGATGCTCGCCGCGGCCCGTGCGTTCCAAGGCGCGTTCGGCGCGCTGCTCGCTCCCTCGGCGCTGTCGCTGCTGACGACGACGTTCACCGAGCCGTCCGAGCGCGCCAAGGCATTCGGCATCTTCTCCGCGATCGCCGGCAGCGGCGCTTCGATCGGACTGCTGCTCGGCGGCATCCTGACGCAGTCGCTGAACTGGCGCTACTGCATGTACGTCAACCTCGCGTTCGCGTTCGTGGCGGTCGCAGGGGCGCTGACCCTTGTGCACAACTCGCGCCCGCAGACGCGGCCGCGAGTCGACATCCCCGGCACCCTCGCAGTCTCCTGCGGCCTGTTCGCGCTCGTGTTCGGCTTCTCGCACGCGCAGACCACGAGTTGGAGCAGCCACCTCACGATCGGGATGCTGGTCACCGGCGCGCTACTGCTCGCGGTGTTCGTCACGCTCGAGGCGAAAACCAAGAGCCCGCTGTTGCCGCTGCGCGTGCTCGCGGACCGTAACCGCGGCGCGTCGTTCCTGTCGATCGCAATCTCCGGCGCGGCGATCTACGGCGTGCTCCTGTTCCTGACCTACTACCTGCAGGACGTCCGCGGCTTCTCGCCGATCGCCACCGGGCTCGGGTTCCTGCCGATGAGCGCGGCGATCATGAGCGCCGCGATCCTCGGCCAGACCAAGCTCCAGGCACGGTTCGGGCAACGCCCGCTGGTCGTCACTGGGATGACACTGGGAAGCGTGGGGATGCTCTACCTGACCGAGATCGGGGTCAGCTCCTCCTACGCCGGCGACATCCTTCCGGCGCTGGTCGTGACCGGCGTAGGGCTCGGACTCGTGATCTCGACGTCGATCAGCAACGCCACGCTCGGCGTCGAGTCGACCGACGCCGGGGTCGCGTCGGCGACCGTCAGCGCTTCTCAGCAGATCGGCGCGTCGCTCGGCACGTCGCTGCTGTCGACGATCGCGGCGAGCGCGGTCACGCACTACCTCGCGGGCGGCCACCACGTCCCCGGCCTGATCGCCCACGCCACCGTGCACGGATACGACGTCGGGCTCTCATGGGCCGCCGCGATCTTCGCCGTCGGCGCGATCGTGAGCGCGACGCTGTTCAGGGGCCGTGTGCGTAGCGCCGAGCCGTCGGCTGACAGCGACGCTCGCATCCGCTACGCGCGTCCAGACGACGACGCTGCGCTCGGCCGCCTGGCCGCGCTGGACAGCGCCGCCTTTCCCGCGGCGCCACTGCTCGTCGCCGAGCTCGACGGGGAGCTGCGCGCCGCGCTGTCGCTCATGAGCTCCGAGGTGATCGCGGATCCGTTCCGGCCAACGGTGGCGCTCGTCGAGCAGCTGCGCGAGCGCGCCGCGTCGCTTACGGCAGCGGGAGCGACGACCGAAGACCGCCGGCCTGCGACTGCCGCTTGGCGCCCGGCCGTCGACGCCCCCCACGAGGAACACCGATGAGGCATCAGCTCCCGGTGCCGCTCGTCTCGCGGGTCGATCGAGATCACGCGTCGAACAGCCGGCACCGTGTGATCGTCGTCGGCGGCGGCTTCGGTGGGGTTCAGGCGGCGTTGAAGCTCGCGCCCATGCCGGTCGAGGTCACGCTCATAGATCGACGGAATTTCCACCTGTTTCAGCCGCTGGCCTACCAGGTCGCGACGGGCGCGTTGTCGCCCGCGGAAATCGCCTATCCGCTGCGGCGCATCTTTCGCTCGCACCGCAACGTGCGGATCGTGCTTGCCGAGGTCGTTGACATCGACCTCGACGCCCAGCAGGTCAAGCTGCGACCGGTCGCTGGCGAGCACGCGCCGGACGATGTGGCATACGACACGCTGATCGTCTCGGGCGGCGCGCAGTACAACTACTTCGGGCACGATCAGTGGCGCGAGCCGGCGGCCGACCTGAAGACGCTCGAGGGCGCGCTTACGCTCCGGCGCCGCCTCCTCGCAGCATTCGAGGCAGCCGAGCTCGAGCCGGACGTCGAGCGGCGCGCGGCGTGGCTGACGTTCGTGGTCGTCGGCGGCGGCCCGACCGGCGTTGAGATGGCGGGCCAGATCGCCGAGATCGCGCGCGACCTACGCTCAGACTTCCGGTCGTTCAACCCCAGTGAGGCACGGATCCTGCTCGTCGAAGCCGGCGACCGGATCCTCAACGCGTTCCCTCCGTCGCTCTCGGCAAAGGCGCTGCGCTCGCTCGAGCGCCTCGGGGTGAGAACCCGCCTCGGCCACGCCGTGACCGACCTCGACCGTCACTCGGTCACCCTCCAGGGACCGAACGATGCGCCCGAACGGATCTCGGCACGGACGTGATCTGGGCGGCCGGCGTGATCGCGTCGAGCCTCGCCGGTGTGCTCGCTCAGCGCGCCGGACTCGAGGTCGACCACGCGGGGCGCATCGAAGTGTTGGAGGACCTCTCGCTCCCAGGTCACCCCGAGGTGCTCGCGATCGGGGACATGGTCCGCATCAGACAGGCGGACGGGACCGCGATTGCGCTGCCGGGGCTTGCGCCGGTTGCGATGCAGGAGGGCCGCCACGCCGCCCGCGTCGTGCGCGACCGTATGAACGGCCGCCCCGCCCGGCGCTTCCGCTACCGCGACAAGGGCAACCTCGCCACGATCGGGCGAGCAAGCGCCGTCGCTGAGATCAAAGGCGTCCGGCTCAGCGGCTTCGCCGCATGGGTCACATGGCTAACCGTGCACCTGTGGTACCTGATCGGCTTCGAGAACCGGATCCTCGTCCTGATCCGCTGGGCGTTCAGCTTCATCGCGCACGGCCGCGGCGCGCGCCTGATCACCGGCCAACCCGTGGGATCAACCACCGCCAGCGGTGACCGGGCATCCCTGACAGCAGCGGCAAACCGATCACACCCTGGGACTCGGCACCAGGAGGCCGCGTGAGGCCGGTCAACGAGACAACGCGCGCACCGGGCGTCAATGCCGCTTCGGCGCGAACGGGGGGCGCACCGTGTCCTCGGTCACACGCACTGCCCGCGGCGTCATGCGCTGCTCGGGCCGTCCCGGCGAATGCGTTCAGGGGAGCATCGCTGCCGGCGGGTGGATCGCCGGCGGACGATGGACGCAGGCTTGGACTGCGGCTCGCGAGCGCGGCCGTGCTGATGGCGGTGATGGTCTCGTTGCTGGTCGCGGTCCCGCCGCTGCGCCGTGTGGTCGATGAGATCGGCCGGATGCGACCTGGTTGGCTTTGCGTGGCGGTCGTGTTGGAGGTCGCCTCCTGTTGCTCGTTCGTCGTCGTGTTCAGGCTGTTCTTCGACCGCTTGCCCCGCGCCACCGCACGTCGGCTCGCCTGGACCGAGATGGGGGCCGGGGCATTGCTCCCTGGCGGCGGCATTGGTTCGCTCGCCGTCGGCCGCTGGCTGCTGCACCAGGCCGGAATGTCGAGGCGAAGAATCCTCGAGCGCTCCAGCGGCCTGTTCTTTCTCACAAGCGCTGCGAGCGTGGGCGCGATGGTCGCCGCCGGCGGGCTACTGCTCACCGGCGCGGTCTCCGGGCCTCACGACCTGCTCCGAGCGGGCGTACCAATCCTCGCCGGCATAGCGGTCACCGCGGCCGTGCTGGCAGTTCCAGCCGCCCGGCAGCGCTCGCACCACGGAGCGAAGCAGCGCTGGCTGGGAGACCTCATCGACGGCATTGACACCGCGCTCAACGCGCTGATACGGCCAACGTGGCGGCTGCTCGGTGCGGCCGGCTACCTCGGGCTCGACATTGCCGTCCTGTGGGCTGCCTTCACCGCCGCCGGGCGGCCACCGCCGGTAGCGGCGCTGGCGCTCGGCTACATGATCGGCTACATCGCCAACCTGCTCCCGATTCCCGGCAGCATCGGCGTCCTCGACGGCGGCCTCACCGCAGCGTTGATCGCATACGGCGCGCACGCCACCCAAGCTGCCGCTGCTGTGCTCGTCTACCACGCAATCGCGTTCTGGATCCCCAGCCTCGGCGGGCTCTGGGGCTACGCGCTGCTCAAGCGCCGGCTCACCCGCTCGGTCGCCGCGACCGACGGCGCTGCCGCCAGCGTCGCGGTCAACGAACGCTCGCAACGGGCCGACCACGCTGCCCGCGCAAGCGCCGCAACCGCGCGCAGGTCGGCATGACCAGGCAACGTTCAAGGGACCGCGGTCGTCGCCCCGGACCGCGGATGCGGCGCCCCAAGTCGCGGCCAGCAAAGCCGGACCACGGGCTAGCGACCCGTGAGAGCGTCAACAGTCCCACCGCTGCCGCGTCCGTCAACTTCGAGGCCGCTGGCCTGCTCGACGGCGTTGAGGGGCGAGCACGAGCCGCACGCGAACGCCTCCTTCGTGAGCTGCTCGACGACGGCTTCACGCTCGAGGAACTCGGCGATGCCGTAGCCAGGGACCGCGTCGCGTGGCTCCCGAGCGAGCAACTGTTGGGAAACGGCGACCGTCACATCCCGCGCTACACGACGGAGGAAGTTGCCGAGCTGGGGGGCGTGAACGTGGAGGATCTGCGATACACCAACGCAGCGCTCGGGATACCTCTCGCTGACCCGGGAGTCCGTGTTCACACCGAGGCCGACGTGGAGCTTGGCCGTTTGCTGGCGGTAGCGCTCGCGGCGGGACTGTCCGTCGAAGCGGTGGCCGAGGTGGACCGGATCATCGCGCGCGGCATCGCGCGGATCGTGGCTGCATCGCGAACGGTGGTGATCGAGGCGACGCTTCGACCCGGAATGACCGAGCATGAGGCGGCACAGGTTTGGGCGGCGGCGGCCAGTCAGCTGGTCCCGACTGCGACGCGCCTAATCGTGTTGGCGTTCGAAGCGCATCTGCGTAGGGCGGTCGAACGGGAGGTGGTCGGCGTCGCCGAAATCGAGGCCGCGAGGCTGCCCGGGGCGCGCGCCGTAGCGGTCGCGTTCGTCGACATCGTCGGATTCACACGGCTCGGGCAGCTCCTGGCAGCTGAAGAGCTCGGCCGCATCGCACGGCAGCTCCAGGACCTGGCGGCGCGCCTCGTGCGCCCACCGACGGTTCTGGTCAAGACCCTGGGTGATGCGGTCATGCTCGCGGGCGAGGATCTCGAACCTCTACTCACAGCAGTCGTGGACCTTGTCGAGGCAGCCGGCGAATTCGACGGGTTCCCGCCGATTCGAGCCGGTGTTACCTACGGTGAGGCCCACGAGCGCAGCGGCGACTGGTACGGCGACAACGTGAACCTCGCAAGCCGAATCACCAAGGCGGCCGATGCGGGCACGGTTGTCGTGAGTCAGGCCAATCCGCGATCGGGCGCCCTCCGGATTTCGTTGGGCGCCGTTCGCGACCGGCGAGCTGAAAGGCGTGCTGCACCGACCATGCTTCTACACGGCCATCGACGATCGTCCGGCCGGGCGAACGAACGTGGGTGCCCAGCGGTGATCGGGCCGGAACTGAGCTGGTCCCACGAAGGCGGACCTCTTCTAGTCGAAAGTAGTGGCGAATGATGGGTCTGCGACCGAAGTCCCTGCCCGGATTGCCTGGGCTTCTCGGTATCAGGTTGACCGAGGCATCGGCGGACCGCGCCGAAGCCACTCTCACTGTCGGGGCCGAACACCTGGCTCCCACCGGCTACCTCCA